>JAJCZJ010000045.1 GCA_029262455.1 Deltaproteobacteria bacterium
TACCCCCTCTACGTCTACCCAACGGCACTGTGGACGGGCCTCTTCGGGCTCGACGAGTTCACAACGCGTCTGCAAGCAGCTCTCTACGGTATCGCCACAATCCCGGTCGCATTCCTAGTCGCGCGCCAACTTGCTGGCAACGCCGCAGGAGTCGCAGCCGCGGCATGCCTAGCGGTCATCCCGTGGCACCACCATTTTAGCCGCGTCGCATTCTCGCTCATCGGTCTCCCATTCTGGTTCGGCCTCGGATTGTATTTTCTCCTCCGTTGCCTTTCGCCGACGGGACAGCGCCGAGACTGGATCCTGGCCGGTGTATTTCTCGCGCTCACGCCGTATTCCTACACCCCTGCCCAGGTCATGCTTCCGCCATTCCTGGCGATCGTGTTCCTCCTCCACATCGATATCGTCTGGAAGAACCGCTTATCGGCATTGTTCGGCCTGTTGGCCTTCGCAATCGTGGTCGGTCCGTTCGTTCACTTCTTCTGGACCACCCTCGATCAGCAGACAAAGTACGCGTCAATGATCTCGGTCTTCACCGACAACCGGACCACCGAAGAGTCTCTCCAGTTGGCGGGCAACAACTGGCTTCAATACTACTCAGAGGCGTTTCTGTTTACCCACGGCGACCCGGTCCTGCGGCACAGTGCCAGAGGGTTCGGAATGCTGTACGAGGCGATGGCCCCTTGGATAGGGCTCGGCCTCGTCGGCAGCCTGCTGACATGGAATCGCCGCCCCAAGATCATCTTAATCTGGCTGCTTCTATATCCCGTTGCCGCCGCTCTGGTTCGCGAGACCCCGGCGGCAACGCGGTCGATTACGGGCGCTTTGCTGTTCCCGATCAGCGCCGGGCTCGGCGTTGGCTATGCATATCACGGCCTACGTCGACTCCTCGGGACAAACGCGGCCGGGATCGCTGTAACAGTCGCATGCGCGGCAACGCTACAAGTCATGGCACCAAACACGCTCCGCTACTTCGAGCACTACTTCAAAGAGTATCCCAAATACACCGCCTTCGGGTTGTACGGCTTCCAGCACGGTTGGCGAGAAATGTTCGCATATCTGGAACAAAATCGATCCAGGGTAGAGGCAATACGGATCTCGCTGACAGACGTAAACCAGCCGTACATCTTTCGGTTGTTCTACTTGAACCGCACGCCGGAAGAGATCCGCCAATGGGGAACCCCGCAACAGGACTACAAGTTTGTACAAGTGAAAGAGATCGACCGATGGTACAGACCCGACCAGCAACTGCTGTTCGCGGTACATCAGCTCGATCTCTACATGTTCGATACTTGGGACGAACGGCACGACATTATCGCCCCAGGGGACCATCTCTCTTTCGCGATCCTTCGAAACCCGGTCCCAAAAACTTTCTTCGATAAATGGCGCGTCACAAAGCCATTCCCCAACCCGCAAAACGCCAATCGAACCCAGGAGTACATCGATCCACTGAGCGCCAGTAGCGGCGCAGCGGAGGATCCATCAGCCGAGTGGGCGGACGTGCCGTCACCCAACGGCAACATCAACTTGAATCTTTTTCAGGGCCAACGTCTGGATCCACCGGTGCGCAACGCCGAATTCCAGATCGCCTACCTGCGCAAAACGATCACCCAAGAGGAAGCCCGCGAGGGAGTGCTAGAAATCTACGGATCGAGCGACGAGGTCGTTGTCTGGGTCAACGGCAATCGCCTCGTACAAGATCGCACGGTCGCAATGCCCAACAAAGCCCTCGAACTCCCGGTACAACTAGAAACCGGCGCCAATACCATCCTCATCAAGTCCATTGAGACCGTCGGCGGGTGGTGGGTTGCGGCCCGGATCCGCTAGCAGCTGTTGTCGCTTCTCACTTGATAATGAGGTCGAAAATCTTGCCGGGCGTGCCGGTGTACGCATCAGTGTAATGCGACCCGACCTCAATCTGGCTCGCATCACCCAAGATCAGCTCTCCTCCGTTGGGGCGCTGATCCACAACTTGCCCGTCAATTTCGAGCACGAGTTGATCGGTGTCCCAAGAGGCTCTCACTTGGTGGCGCTCGCCAGCAACCCAGTCGCCGATCTTGTAACGGAGATTCCTCTCGACGCCACTGTTGTCAAAGGACATGAAGCGAATGTAATCGTTTTCCTTCACGATGCGCATCCTGTTGTTCCACTGATTGGTCTCGCCCACCACGAATAGAGAGTGGCTGGTGCGGTCGGCGCCATTCCAATCCGGTTCGATCACGAAGTCGACCGACCCCTGAACCGGATTGATGTTGCCGAGTGCAGGATACTTCAACTGAGAATCGTCACCGACCTCGACACCGCCTTCCTCTTCGAGGAAATCGACGTTCTGCACATTGAAGGGATCCTCACCCCGCCCACGATCCACTTTGTCGGTTAGAACCTCCGGGGCAAACGGGTCGAATAACGTGCCGTCCTTCTCGGCCTCACCGGCCAGATCAGCCACAACCTCACCTGCGTCGCCAAGGCCGCCGCCATCAGCTGGCTTGCGACCTCGCGACCGCAGGGCGGTCAAGCGATCGGCGCGGGCGCCGTTTCGCTCGGTCGTCAACTTCTCTGACGCAGATGGCCGGTTGCTCAGAGAACCATCTCCAGAGCTCCTGCGGCTGGTCTCGGAACGACGCCCCTCCGCCCGCCACCCTCCCGACTTGGCTCGACGGGACCCTGAGGCCACCATCCCCGCCGAACCGGAGCGGCTGCCCCGACGTTCGCTCGTGCCCGATCTCCGCGCAGTGGCCGAACGGCCGAAGCGATTGTCGGCATCCGACTCACGCGCGGCGGCCGCACCCCCGCTGCCGCGGCTATCGCGACCCGCCACGCCGCCGCTCGGATCGCGTTCCGCAACCCGCCGACGCCCATCACGATCGCGACCAACGTACCGATACTCGTCAGTAGGCCAGGGTTCATCTGCACCGCCACTAAACCAGCGCATCCCGACAAGGCCAGCGGCAGCAAGAAAAAACGCCGCACAAACAATAACCGCTCGACTCATATCCGGAAATTATCCGCGCGCACCGCGACTTCGTCAACCACTAGTGTCCCGGACCATTCGTTCGTTGCAATCGCCGTAGAGAATCGACCCTTGTGCCAATGCGCGACGACGAAGACATATCAGGCGTATTTCGAGGCGGAGTAACGCCGCCAGGTGCGTCGCGGGCCGACGGGATTTGTGGCGAAGGAGCGGTTCAGGGCACTCAGCATCCAGGCCCCGCCGGTGAGCAACCCAGCGCAAGTCTCCAGATCGGCTGAGCCGTCTCAACATGCTGGAGTGCGCGGAACCACCCCTAGCCTATCGATCCCATCACAGCACTCAACCACCATCAGCCTCGAACATCCGGTCTTCGATCGTGAACTCGAACAACCTGCCCGCCGCCCCGCCGTGTTTATCAGTGTACCGCGATCCGACCTCGATTCGGCTGTTGCCGTTTAGCACGATCTTGCCGCCGTTGGGGCGTTCATCGACTAACTCCCCATCGATGTAGAGCGCCAGCCGATCGCTGCTCCATGCAGCCTGGACTTGATGGCGTTCGCCAGCCACCCAGTCTCCGATCCTACCCCCGAGGCCCCTCTCCGCACCAACGTCGTCAAACAACATGAGGCGGAGATGCTCCCCCTGTTTCACGAGCCACATTCTGTTGTTCCAAACATTACGTTCGCCAACCACGAAGAACGAGTGGCTCGTCTCATCCGAACCATCCCAATCCGGCTCGATCACAAAGCTAACCGTCCCTTGCCCCGGGTTGATGTTCCCGATCGCAAAAAACTCTAACCGCGCATCCACTCCGACCTCGACACCGCCATCGTCTCGGAGGAAGGTCACGTTCTCCGCAGTCATCGGGGTCTCGCGCCTGCGCTGAACCTGTCCGCGGCGCAGCTCAGAACTAAAAGGCGCGAACAACACATGGCCAGTCCCCTCCGGACCACCTTGATCTGCGACTAAACCACTGTCCGCATCCGTAAGCACAGGCCTCTGGCCATCTCCGCCGGACCGCGCTGCAGAAGCAGCCTCGTTCTCGGGCTCTTCTTTGCAGCCTTCCAGCGGCACAGCAATTCGATAGAACGGCACCAGCTCTTGCTTGCCGGCGGAATCCGGGCCTTTCCATAAAAGGCGGGATTCGATACCGCCCGACGTCGCTTTCAGGTCGGCCATCGCGCTCAACTGATGAACTCCGGGTTTGAGCGAGACTATTGCCTTGCGGCCGCCGTACGTTCGACCGTCAACCGTGATCTGCGCTGTCCCCGCATAGACCTTGAGGTGAAACTCGTATCGACCGCCCTTCCGGATTCGGATATCCGCGTTGTACTCGACCCGAATACGCTCGGCGCCAATTCCCCGGTGCACCCAGAGATAAGCTTCCGTCGCCCAGGTACTCAACCCCACCATCGGCTCGACTCTTTTCAGCCGCTTGACGACCTTCCCCGCCTTGTCCGTGTAAACGTACTCAACGGATACTCCGCGACAGTCGAGGTTCTCCAACACCTGCGTCAAATTTTCTGGGATGCCGTCAAGATGAGCGTAGGCGAGATGGGCTCCCCGGAACGGTTCTTCTTCGAAAGTCATCGACAGCGAAGGAAAGGAATACTCGAGAAACTTCTGCGTGTCGGCCGTATCCGGCCCCGTGAAAACGACGAGCGTGGTCGGTCGATCCTCGTGCCACTTTCGGAGAGCTGTCCCGATATCCCACTCGAGTGCCCCAGGGATCTTCCGACCGCGCAACCAGGAGGCATCGCTGCCGGCTAGCGCGTTGTTGTTGCGGTTGCCCGCGCCAATGACCTGGTCCCCTGGAGGTACCGATCTCCCCAGCCAGCCGCTCACCAGAGCAAGGTCGCTGTGCACCGCTTTCTTGACCTGCGGTGAACTCCAGTAAGAACGCAGGAATGTTAGATTCGAATAGGTTGCCCACCCGAAACCGGCCAATAAGACGGCGACTCCGAAGACTAGACCAAAGCGTCCCCAGGCGCGGCCCAACACCCGAAGAACGCTGGCACCGGCGATTCCGACGAAAAAGTAAACGTACGGAATCGTGACCGACATTCGCAGCACATTAAAGTCGGAAGTGATCACCATGGCGCCGATCATCGTCAACACGAAGCCGGCAGCGAAGAGCCCGAAAATCGGGACATGGGGATTCGCCAAACAGAATGCGAAGCCGACCAATGCGAGTACCGCCGACACCTGATCCACCAAGGGTCTGTAACCAAGATTGCGCGCCGGAGAACGATCGCCCTGAAAGTAGAGGAGCCCGATCGTGTTGTAGGAACGGTTGATCCGCAGATCGAGTACCTGCCGCCAGCCGTGCGACTCGTTGTAGTACGACTTTACCGCGCGGGCCCTGTTCAATCCGTTTAAATACTCGTCCATGACACGCCCCTTGAGGCGCGTTCCAAACAGGGGGAGCGACATGCATGCGATCAACGCGACCATCAGCACAGGACGCCCCAGGCGAAGCATCCAACCCGCATCCTTGTCCCGGAGAGAATAGAATGCTCCGCCGGCTAGTGCGAACACCGCGATTGGCCTGTAGGCGATGTACTCCCAAAGAATGTAGCCACAAAGCATCCCCATCGCCGCAAAAGCCGAGGGACGCCCGCGTCGTGCGGGACCCATCAAGAGCAAATAGACGAGTCCGACCGTCAACACGTTGGGGTTGAATCCGGTCCTCGACACGATGGCATCCCAAGAGGAAACCGCCATGAACGCTGATCCGACAATCGCCGCGACCCAGCCCGCCGACCATCGAATCCACAGAAACACAGCGCCGACTGTCAACGTCCCGACGACGGCGTAACCAGCCCGCATCGATGCCAGATTCGCGCTGCCAAACTTGATCGAAAGCGCCGACACCCAAGCGTGTCCGATGAACTCCCAACGCCGGCGACTCCCTTCGAGAAAATCATTCCCCCACTTCCCAAACTGAAGGTCCTCAATTTGGGTGATGCCGTGCGGCCCCGGAAACGTCGTGATGTTCGCCAAGCGCACCGCTCCCGCAACGATCAACACGACAGCCATCGCCAAGAGGATCCTCGGAAGAAGTGACAACCCGGAAGCCTCGTCCCAATAGCCGCTCGCGGCATCCAACCCGATCGCCAGCAACACCGTACCCGAGAGCCACCCCAGCCAGGCCCGATCAAACGCGCCGTTCCAGTCCAAATAGAGCTCGCGCGTCGCCCAGACCCAAAGAGCAGCACCGGCCAACGCAACAAGAGCGCCGGTTAAGCGACGGCCGGTGCCGACCGGGCGCACGACCTTGCGCGGCTTCGGGGTATCGATGCCAAGTCCGATTTGCCAAGCCAAGGCAGACACGAATGCGGCAAACAGCCACCACCATTGACGCGCCTGCGGATCGGCGGAGACCGGAAACGGATAGAGGGCAGCCGCGGCGCAACCAGCAGTCACGAAGACTCCCAAAACGCGCAGATGATCGGTCGCTCTCAAGCGAGCAGGTGAGGTTTCCGACATCTTTAGCTCCGAACCGGCAAAAGCAAAAGACTATATCACTGTCCGGAAGACGGAACCACTACAGCAGCGGCACATTGGAATCTCCAACCTATCGCGAACATCAGCCAACAGGCTCCGCGGCATCACTCCGAATAGGTATCACGGGCCCCTGCCGCGGGGATCCGTTTGTCCAGCTCCGCCCGCAGAAGGGCAACTTCTTGCGCAAGATTCTTCTGCGCCACGACCATGCGAGAGAGGCGAACCGCGTAGGCCAATGAGACCAAACCGAGAAAGGCCAATCCCAAGAAAAAAATGGTCGCACTCGGGGTCCACGCACCAATCGCCCGCGTCAGGATCCTCAGCAGGTCAAAGCTCAGGCTTAACAAAGCCAATCCCGCCGCGCCGAGCATCCATAGCGGTGTAAATTCCTCGCGCAGGCGCCGCGTTCGGACTAACCAAAGGATCAGGCAGACAACCGAAACACCGATCAATGCGGCCAGCGTTCGGGTCGCGGCAGATTCCGGCGCCGACAAGAATAACGCCCGCAATTGATCGATATCTGTCATGTCACGACCCTGTTCTTACGACGCACCCCGGAGGCGACCCAAATCGCCAACAGCGTTCGATACACGTAGTAGATCGGCTTCCATCCAGAGTGCAGTGAAGACTCGCGCTCGCCTGCAAGCATGCGAACCGGTCGCTCGACGATTCGCATCCCCGATCGATGTGCGGTGAGCAACACGTCCACATCCGGGAAATCCACGGGATAAAAGTCGGTCGCGTAGAGATCGAGAACACTTCGATTCATCGCTTGAAACCCAGAAGTAGGATCGGTGGTAAGCAACCCCGACCAACTCGCGATCATCCGGAAGAACTCGCTCCCAAGCTTCTTGAGGGGCTCCATGTCATAGGTCCCAGGTTCGAGAAAACGCGAACCCAACACAAGGTCGGCCTCCCCCGCACGTACAGGCTCGATTAGCTTCCCGACTTCGCTGGCCAGGTGTTGCCCGTCGGCATCCATCTGAACCAAGTACGAATACCCCTCGACGATCGCGAATTTGTACCCAGTCTGGAGGGCACTGCCATAGCCGAGATTGATCGGATGCTGCACCACATAGGACCCCGCACGACGAGCGACCGCGGCAGTGTCGTCGGCAGAACCATCGTCGATCACAACGACATCGACGCCTAGATCGGCCTCCCAAAGTTGCTGCAAGACCGCCCCGATGCGCGAAGCTTCATTGTAGGCGGGGATCACAACGACCCCCTTCCCCTCTAGCCTGGGGCCTTCAGAGGACATGAGACAGAACCAATGTACACGCGAAGGTCATAGAACATCGAAAAAGATGCGGCTGTGCCCGACAACTCAGATCGGCGTTGTTAGATTGCCAATCAGAATCGCCGAATCCATGAACAATCCGAGCTACTTCAGTCATTCACGCATCCGGCGATCGCCAAGCAACTGTCACGTAGTGGTTGGCGAAACCATGCCGAAGCGTACTAACGATTCGCTTCACCAAACTGCCCGGATGGCGAAGATAGTAAGCCGGCAAGTTTGGACGAACGTTCTTAAAGCGCGAATCTTGCTGGGTGATCGCTGAGCGCAATGCAAAAGGTTGGACCTGCGGCAGTGATGCCAATTCCTGCAACCCGTGATCTGCGACCAATCCGTCCAACTTCGCACGCGTGAAGTCGTGCAAGTGGTGCGGGTTCGCATCGACGGACGGCGTTGTCGGGACTGAGGAAACAAAGATCCCACCAGGACGTAAAAACCGTAGAACATTGTCCACGAAGCCCTTGGGGTTCGGTAAATGCTCAATAGTCTCCAGCGAGACAATATTGTCGAACATCTCGTTCGTTTCGAACGTCATTGCGTCGGCCTCGATGAACGCCACTCGGTCGTCGGCGTAGCGCTCGCCAGCGTAGCGAACCGCTTCCGCAGAGACGTCGACACCAACGACGCGCAAATCGTCCGGTCGCAAGTCACCCAACAAGCGCGAGCCGTACCCCACCCCACACGCAATATCGAGGAGAGCGCCAGAGTTGCAGTGCTCGGCTGCGAAACGATAGCGCTCAAGATGAAGCTCCAGCGTCGCACGCGCCAGCTCGTCGCTAGTCAACTCATCCGGAACCAAGCGTTCCAGAGTGTCAGGATCGAACGAAACCGAAGTCAACACATCCCTCCATCACAACAACCGTCCCCAAGGCCACAATATTCCGCTCTCAGCCCAACGATGCAAGAGACGCTATCTCACCGGTCTCTTGGCCGGTTTTTTGCCCGAAAGAAGGAACGCCGCCCGTCCCCAGTTGCAATGATCACAGTCCCTCCCATCGCCCGCATCCGTTGTCTCCAGGGTAATCTTTTTCTGCCCCAATACCGGTATCTCTACAGCCCTCGCAGACATCGTTGCGTCAACCACACCACTGCTCCAAAGGATTTCGCCCTTCCCACCCTTGACGACGAACTCCACACTAGCCGACTCACAGCCGCGTATCTCGTCAGAAATTCCTACCACAGCCTGAAATTTGCGCGCTCCGCGCGGCACTACGAAGGTCATCTTCGTCCAGGCGTGGGTCCCGATCGCCTTCGGGTACGCATTCCCGTCCATGCGGACTTGCCCTCCTCCCCAGGTGGCATCCATGCGCGGCGGACGAAATCCGAACTCGACGTCAGTGGCTTTGAGATCGGACAAGTAGACCCGGCGCCCCTCGCTCAACACGATCGGAACTGGTGTCGGAGCAGGGGGGATCGGATCCAACGGCCGAACCTCTTCGTCGGGAACGCCCGTGAGCTTCGAACCGCCGTCAATTCGATAGTAGGGAAACCCCTTCGCGGTAGATTCGGCTACGCGCAACCCGTTCCTCTGCAACAGGCCAGCTGTATCCTTGAAGTTCGAACGAGGCCCCAACAACAGCGTGTTGCGGCGGGCTAGTTGGGTTGCTTGCCGAACCGCCAAGCGTTTCGGGCCTCCCTTGTCTTTGCGCAATCCGTTGACCATACCGTCCGGCATCTGCCCGCCAGCACTGATCCCCAACCGCTCGCCTTTGCCAAGCAAAGTGAGCTGCAGCCACGCCACCTCGCGATGATCTCGACCAAACCAATAAACCGTCCGCCCCGGCAGACCGGCAATCGTCTTGGCTAAGGCCTGAACCGCCGGTGAGATCGCGGCGTGAGGCCGGTAGCGAATCAGAACGTCCGAGTACAGCGAGGCTACGATCAGCGCGCCACCCAGGCCGCTCAATAGAACACGCGGAACCCCTAGGCGACTCGCTACGGTACCGATCTCACGGATCCCCAGACCTACCCAGATGGCAAAAGGAATCACCAGAAGAATACCGCGATGTGCATCGACCCGGTTGGTAAACAGGAGCACCACCATATACGAGAGCGCGAACAGCCAGGTCGCCGCGTAGCGCCAAGAACGCCCTCCAACCAATGCCCGCGCCAACCCGACCAGTGCCAAAATTCCGAGCGGCGCAAAATACAGCGCCATCGGCGGCGGGTCATAGCGCACGACCGCCCCGCGTGATCGCGGGATTCGCGTTGGTGATACGAAATTTTGTAACTCACGCAGAGTCTTCGCCACCAGCATTCTGACGAGCTCGATCCGCTGGGCGTCGTCCAGTTGTCCGGGCTTGAATTTGGCGGTCGTGCCAACCAGCGACGAGATCGACTGCGGGTTGCGCATCAGAGAGAAGACCTGCTCGCCCCTAGCGTGAACGAAGAAATGTTGCCGCTTGTGACTCGTCTCGAATTGCCAAACGCCGGCGCAGGCCGCGGCGATGAGGACACAGCCCACCAAATGAGACCATGACACCCGGCGCCGATCTGTCACCAACGAGTAAGGTATCAGTCCCAGCAAGAACAGCACCGCCAGCCTCGCCGGCGCATATTGTAGCGTTGCCAGATAGAGCGCAACGGCACAGGGAATCGCCCTCAACCAAGCCCACCTTCTCCGTTCGAGAAAGAACCAGGTCGCAAAAAACGCGACGACCACGGCGAGCAAGGTCCCAGCGATGGAACTTCCGTAACGCCCGTAGAACAAGACGGGGGTATTAACGGCGAAACACAGGGTGGCTACACCCGCCACCGTCGCATCGAAGTAGCGCCGGACAAAGTAGTACAGCACCCAGAAAGTCATCAAAGTAGCGACAACCGACGCTAGGCGCAGACTCCAGGGTGTCGTACCAAGATGGCGTAGCGCCGCCAATGCTGGAGGTCCGAAGTATAAGCTCGTGTCTCCCGCGCTGAGCACGCCGTTGTCCCAAAGAAACCGGTCGGCGGTGAATCGCCCGAGGCCAATGTCTTGCTCCATCGCTCCGGTCAGGCCGTGCTGCACGACCGGGCTTTCCCAGGCCAACAGTGCCCCTGCGTAGTCGTTCAGGTCATCGAAGAGCAAGGTCGCCATCAGGATGAACCCAACCGCGAGGAACGCCAGCCAGAGTCGATTCTGCGATCCTCCGGGCGATCCCTGTGCCGCACCTCTGATCACGATCGGTGGCGGACCGACAGGCCAGAACGGATCCTCGATACTCGGCGCGTACGCCCTTTCCCCAACTTCAGCGGCCTCTGACACCGTCTCCACAGCCACTACGTCGACGGTCCGATCCGCCACCGCACCGCGGAGCCGGTAGTGAGCGACGAGCAAAATGGCCAACGCCAGACCCAGGGCAACGCGAACGCCACTCGCCTGACCATCCCAGACGACCAGCGACACGGCACCCAGGACTATATAGAGCAGAATCGGCAGAGACGTTCTGAGGTCACCCCGACCCCGCGCGGCTCCAAACGCAATTGCCGCTACAGCCCCAACGACCAGAATAGCGGACCCCAAGTCGCTCGGCGCCAAGTGTGTCGCCCACCGCTGAATACTCTGTGCCGGAATCATGAAATGCGCTGCGCCACCAAATACCGCCTAAACCACCACCTTTACCATGATTTAGCACCAAGGCACACGGTGATCGCCGCAAGTTGAATCAGCTGCCCTGCATCCGTCCCAAGGGCGTCACACCAGAAATGGAGCGTGATCTTTGCCTCTGATTTCGAGCCTTGCTACACCCCACGACACCCCTAGTTCGCTTTCGCTCCATTGCTCACCTGACAGCTCGACCTGAATTCATGCCATCACCCTTTGGGCACCCAGCCGATCGAAGTAGGGAAGTCGACGATGTATGATCGAGCAACCGCCCTGCGCGCTATCGGGCTTTCGATCGCCGCCTGCGTCGGAATCGTCGCGACATCGGGGAGCATCCCGACCGCAGCAGGCTTCCTTGCCGCCATCGCCCTCTTCCTCGCCGCCGAACGCGCCCAGACGAGCGCACCTGACGCACGACCGGTACCGAGCGGCTTGGCATGGTCCGGACTGACCAAAACCCTCGTAGGCATCGGCCTTCTGTCCAGTCTCGTTGCGAGCGCTGGGGTCGGACTCGGTCTGGGCCAAGCAGCACAGCACACTCCGTGGGCGATCGCTCTCCTCGCATTCGCAGCCGCGGCTTGCACGACCACCAGCGCGCCAGCGGCTCGCTTCGAGACGGTCGATTGGGTCGCAATCTCCGTACTCGGGGTGATCAGTGCGGCACTCTTTTTCGCCAAACTCACCGACACCCCGCCCATTGTCCACGGCGACGAGGTCGAGACCGCGATAGACGCTCTCCACCTACTGGAAGATCCGCACCGAGGAATCTTCTCGACCGGGTGGTTCGCGCTACCGATCCTTCACTCCGCTCCCGCTGCACTCGGAATGCTTCTCTTTGGGGCCGACCTCTTCGGCGTGCGGATGACCAGCGCTCTGATCGCGATGGCAACCGTCTTCCTCTTGTTCGCTTTGGTGCGCCGCCTACTCGGCACCGGCCCCGCTTTCTGCGCCGCACTCCTTCTCTCCAGCCAACGATTTTTCATCCACCTCGGGCGATCCGGCTATCACTACATCGACACACCCTTTCTCAGTGTCCTCATCCTCCTCCTCGCGGTGCGCTTGTGGCAGGACCGGCGGCCGAGCGCAGCGATTTGGAGTGGTATCGCCCTCGGCCTCGGCGTCCAAACCTACTATGCGTCACAGATCGTACCGATACTCCTCGCTGCGACCACCGTCGGCGTCGCGATCGGCGCACCGAAGCGCGCCGATCGCATGCACTACCTGGCGCAGCTGGCAATCACTGCGACTGTGGCAGTCGCGATCGCGGCGCCTCTCTTTGCACACTATTTCCAACACCCGGACGAGCTAACAGGGAGGTTGCAGGAGACCAGCTTCTTCGCCGCCGAGTCGCGCCGGCACCTCGCCTTCGGCTACGGCACCGATTCAATGCTGCGGCAGCTCTGGATCCAAGTCGCCCAAGCCGCCTCGCTCTTTCACCTGGTCGGCGACAACTCGGTCCAATACGGCTACAAGGCCGCCCTCCTGGATCCACTCAGCGGAATCTTTTTCATCGCCGGCATTGGCACCGTGCTGGCGTATCCGACTCGACTGGTTAACGTCATCGCCATCATCTGGATCACAATTCCGCTCCTACTCGGCTCAATACTCACCATCGACACACCCTTTTTCCCGCGCATCAGCGGAATTCTACCGATCGTTGCACTGGTCATGGCGATCGGCGCCAGCCGCATCGCCGCAACCCTAGCGGCAATGGCCGTTGACGCTCGCCGAGAGCGATGGACACTCGCCTTGACCGCGCTGCTGCTGACGAGTGCCGTTGCCTACAACAGTCACAGCTACTTCAACCACTACGCGCCCAATCACCTTCACTCATCAACGCGCCAAATGGCCGAATGGATCGTCGGCGAAGGTCGAGGGGTCAAAACCTACCTCCTCGACCCGCAACACTTCCGCACTCTCAACAACGGAACCATCAACTTTATCGCCGGTCAGTACGCGCGCGAAGACGTCAGAGACATCGAGGCCTTCTTCGAAAACGAAAACGTATCGCCGCGCCGCAGCCGTTTTATCGTAACGCCAGGCGGAGAAGATATCGTTGCGCGGCTCCAGACACGCTTCGCCGACTTGCAAAGCGAGCCTGTGCGCGACGGCCATGATCGGGTGATCTTCTACGGTCTTCGTCCCGCCCAGGCTTCCGCCACCACAGCGACGCCGCGAAAGGCCTACGCGAGAATCGACCGGGCCATCCCTTGGCTTGCGCTGATCGGGCTCATCGGCCTACTCGCCGCGGCGGCGGCAGGGCGCCAACGGGCGCGGTCGCCGCGCCTCCCGGCGCCTTCGTTTCCCCAACCAGCCACGGGTAGCCCAGCAGGCCCTGCGGTCGAAGATGCAGCACTGCCGCGCTGGATCGTCGGCCTCGCACTACTCGCAATCCTCGTACTCGCGAGCTGGCTGCGGATCACTCGCCTCGAAGAACTGCCGGCGGGATTCTATTGCGACGAGGCTGGCAATGCCTACAACGCTGCATCAATTCTCGAGACCGGCCGAGATGAAACCGGTGCATTCCTGCCGCTGTATGTCTGGTCATTCGACACCAGCTACAAGAATCCGCTCTTCATCTATGCATCCACCATTCCGATCGCGATCTTTGGACCGACTCCGTTTGCCGCACGCTTGACGTCCGCTCTGTTCGGCATCGCAGCCGTCGCCGGTCTCTTCCTACTCGGGCGCGCCATGGTGAGCACGACCGTCGGATTGTTCGCGGCGCTCTTCCTGGCGGTCCTTCCCTGGCATGTCCACTTTAGCCGTATCGCGTTCGAACTGATCACCTTCCCAACGCTCTTCATCTACGCCGCACTCGCGCTCGTGCTGTTCACCAAGGGCCGCCGCAGCCTCTCCATCGCCGCATTCCTCCTTGGCCTATCGCTCTACACCTACGTACCCGCAAAGATGTTTGTCCCGTTGTTCGCCGGCCTCTTCGCCATCGGTTTTCGCGATCAGCTCTGGGCACGCCGCCAAGAAACAATCGCAGCCGCAATGATGCTCGCAATCACCGTCGCACCGGTCGTGGTTTTCGACCTGACCAACGACAGATCGAGCCGATATTTTCGCGACACGACCTTCTTAACGCCCGACATCTCGGTCCTCGATGCGGCTCAACAGCTTGCAGAGAACTACGCGCATTTCTTTTCGCCGATCTTTCTATTCGAGCGCGGTGACCGCATCGTACGTCACGCCGTACTCGACCACGGCGAGCTCTACACCGTGCTGGCGCCCCTGCTCCTCCTCGGCTTGGTCGCCCTGATCCGATCGCGGTCGAGAACAACCGCACTGGTTCTCGTTTGGCTCGCACTCTACCCGCTGGCAGCTTCCTTTATTCGGCGCGAGATCCCTAGCGCGTCGCGCGGCATCATTGGCGCGCCCGCGTTTTGTTTGCTCGCCGCCCTGGGCGCGGATTGGGTGTGGCGAGCATGCCGCCGCGTCGCAACAGAAAAGATTAGCGTCGGCACGCTAAGGACAGTGGCGCTGGGATCTCTCCTCATCATGCTCGGCTCCGAAGCGGCGCGCTACTGGACTCTCTATTCGGAAGACTATGCCGCCTACGCGGCGAAGTACTTCGTCGGATTCCAGTACGGTCACGAACAAGCCGTCGACTACCTACTCGACCACTACGACGAATACGACCGCGTCCTACTCACGACAACCTGGAGCAATCAGCCGGAGATATTCTTGCGATTCTTCGCCGGCCTCAAGCAACCGCCACAGTCGTCGGCGCCGCCTTTCGAGATGCCACCCAAGATGAACCGCGGCACTCCGGAAGAGCTACACCTTTACGATCCCGACGAGCGCCTGCTCTTCGCGGTCGTGCCGCGAGATCTGCTCTACTTCGCTGACTACGACATCGTTGCTAAGGTCACTGCGCCCGACGGAAGCCCCGCGTTCGTACTGACCGAGGTCCACGAACCAAAGGACTTCGCCGCGGTGTGGATCATGGCCGGTCCATACCCGCCGCACGAGACGCCACCGTTGCCCGACTTCGACCCCGCCCGCCCACCTCAAAAGGCCCCCGGGGGCAGGGACTGGCAACGCTACCAATTGCGCAAGGCACCCGTGTATCTCGATCGGCTGTACGGCGAAGAGACCGACAACGCGTGTGCATGGGCCATCAACTTCGCCTACAGCCCAAAAAGTCAGCAGGTCTCGGTTTTCGCCGGATTCGACGATGAAGGAGAGATTTGGGTGAACGGCTCGAGGATACCGCTGATTGGCACCGAGAATGCCTTCAACACCTGGATCGACACCCAGCATGCCACCATCAACCTGAACGAGGGCCGCAACAGAATAGCGGTCAAAACCTGCGATCTTTCAGGGGCCTGGCGCTTTTACTTCCGCCTAGCGGGAGCAGACGGCCTCAAAGTGCCCGGACTCGACTGGGAATATGTCTTCGAGGAAGGCCTTTGAGCGGCCAGTCCTTTGAACGAGTGAGGCAGGAGAAAATATGGGTTTGGCCCGTCTACGTATAGAGAGACCCATCCGCAGCCCGGCCTATTTGTTCAAACGGGCTGATCAAGTCCCCAGCTCGGCCTCCAGCAGATCGGGCATCCAACCGCCGCGGGGTTCAACGTTGCCTCCGAACATTGACAGGGAATAGGGGCGCCGATAGGTATTTCGGGATTTGGCGCGAGTTTCCGCGCCAGTACAAACTCGCGGTTACCAACGCCGCGTCCCAGGCAGGTTCATAATGGCGGATAAGACAGAAGCGACCCCTAAAACCGAAGCAGCAATCGAAAAGCCGGCACCGGTCCAGACTGGGCCCTCTGCGCTAGATCGAGAGTGGATCGGCGGCCTGAGCGTCGAAAAGTGGATTTTTCTGGCACTCTTCGCAATCGGGATCTTTCTTCGGCTGTACGATCTCGGCATCCGTCCGTACCACCACGACGAATCGATCCATGCGGTGTTCTCATGGAAGATCCTGAAAGAGGGTTTGACGAGCTACGCCTACGATCCGGTCTATCACGGACCGGTTCTATATTTCTCGTCGGCGCTAGTCATGCTCATCTTCGGTGACAACGATTTCACCGGCCGTCTGAGTGCCGTGCTCTTCGGATTCGGCCTCATGGCATTGGCGTGGCCAATGCGACGCTACCTCGGCAGATGGGGCGCCATTTGTTTTCTCGCGCTCATGGTCTTCTCGCCATCGTGGACGTACTTCACGCGCTTCATTCGGCACGACATCTACCTGGCTGCGCTCAACATGGCGGCGGTTTACTTTGCGTTCCAGTTCGGAGCAACCCGCAAGGCAACAAAACTCTATCTCAGTGCCGCCTTCATATCGCTCGCCTTTTGCAACAAAGAGGACATGTACCTCACTGGTCCAATCTTTCTCATCGCGCTGCTGGGAATGATGCTCTGGCCAGTGATCTGGCGCGAAGAGAAGTTCGGCGAGGTTTTCGCGGAGACAAGAGATTTCCTCAAGGCTAGCGCGGTGCCGATCATCACGTCGCTGGTGATCTTTTGTACTATCTGGGTCGTCTTCTACACATCGTTTGGCTACCACCCAGAAGAGTGGTTGGCCGTCGACCAGGCCATCGAGTACTGGTACGGGCAGCAGAAGGTAAAGCGCATCGGCGGCCCCTGGCACTACTACCTGCCAGAGCTAATCCTGTACGAACCTCTTATTTTCATCACTGCTCTAGCGGCGATCGTCCTCGCTGTGATTCAGCGACCGGTACCGGACCGCTTCACACGCTTCGTAGTCCTGTGGTCGATCGGAACCCTCGCCATTTACGCATGGGCCCAGGAAAAGGTTCCTTGGCTGCTGATCCCGCAGCTCCTGCCGATCACCGTCTTGGCCGGCCGCTATTTCGGCCGAGTCATCGAGCGCGGCGGTCTCAAGAAGCCACAAGTGGCTCTACCTCTCGGCTTGGTGAGCGTCCTAACCGTGTGGTCCCTCATCGCCGCCAACTTCCTCTACGACGCGCCGCGCACCGATCAACCGAAGGACAAGCGTCGCGAGACGATGTTGTCCTACGTGCAGTCCACCTACGACGTCACCGAGAACATCATGAAGCGGATCGAGGGCGTCGCCGCGGAGATCGGAACCGGTACAAAAACTCGCCTGGCGATCTCGGGCGACGCCACGTGGCCGTTCAGTTGGTACGTCCGGCACTATCCCGTCAACTGGTCAGCCAACTTACGCAAGATCGACCAACCCGTACTCATCGTCGACAAGAAGCTCGCTAAGACGCACGACGAGGCGCTGCTTGGGGAGTACGAGAAGATCCCATTTCAGGTGCGCGGGTGGTGGGAACCCCCCATGCAACTGCCGACCAAGCCGACTTTCAGACAGCTCTTCGATTGGTTGATCTACCGCCACGCTTGGAGCCCCCTCGGCTCGAGCGATGCGATTCTCTATCTGCGAAAGAACGTCGAACCCGGAAAGACCACCTACGCAGCACTCGAGGTCAATCCGCCGCCGCCCGCTCGCGGATATCCAAAGCCGCCGCAGGCGATGGAGGTTCTCGCCTCCTGGGGCAGCGAGGGAACGGGAAACGAGCAGTTCAAAGAGCCGCGTGCTCTCGCTATCGACAAACAGGGCAATATTCTGGTCGTCGACAAAGGCAACCACCGCATTCAAAAGCTCAGCCCCGACGGCAAGTTCATCAAACACTGGGGCGGACAGGGTTCGGAACCGGGTCAGTTCAAGGACCCACATGGTATCGCGGTCGGACCAGATGGGGCGGTCTATGTGGCTGACACATGGAACCACCGCGTGCAGAAATTCGATGCGAATGGCACGTTCCTCCGAGAGTGGCCCGCCACCGGTCAGAGTTTTTGGGGCCCGCGCGCCATCGCCGTCTCGCCCAGCGGCCGGGTTTACGTTTCCGATACCGGCAACAAGCGTGTCGTATACTTCTCCGACGAAGGAATTCAAATCGACTCCTGGGGCGGAGACGGCTCGGGCCCAGGACAGCTCATCGAGCCGGTGGGCATCGCCGTCATGTCATCCGGAATGGTCGTAGTCGCAGATACCGGCAATCGCCGTCTGCAGTTCTTCGACGGCGACGGGGGTTTCCAAAGTGAGCTCAAAGTCTTCGGATGGGAAGAGTTCTACTCAGAGCCGTACATCGCCGTGATCGACAACGCGATCTACGTCACCGATTCGCACAACCACCGCTTCGCCCGTTACCGTGACGGCGAGCTCGAGGGATCGTGGGGGACAACCCAGTTCTTCAATCGGCCGATCGGCATCGCCGTGGCGCCGAGTGGACAAGTCTACGTCGCCGACACGTTCAACCACTCGGTCAAGAAGCTGCAATTCGACCAGCCCGCTGAACAAGTAGAGCAGTAGCCAAGACGAGAGGACACCCCGCGGGGCGTCCTCTCGGGGACCTATGCGACCCGAGTCGCGTGCGCCACTGGACCTACCCCAGTGGGCTGCCAAGCGGCGGTGCCAATTCGTCGCGCACACAACGGCGATGGTCTAGAGGGGTTCGCCCGGTCCAACGCTTGAAAGCACGATTGAAGGCACTCGGCTCGGAGAATCCGATCTCGTAAGCGATCTCACCAACCGACTTCTCCGAGCTATTGAGCAGCGCGAAGGCTTGGTCGCGACGCACTTCGGCAACAATCCGCGAGACACTGGTGCCGAGGTCCGCCAAGTGGCGTCGCAGCGAACGCGGACTCATCCCCATCGACGACGCCATCTCGTCGACCACCGGCGGGCCTGTCGGCAGCGATCGCTCGATTAGAACGCGAACCCTCTCATCGAGCGTTCGACGGCACGGCAACCGCTCCAACAACGCATCTGCGTGTTGCTCGAGGATCCTACCTAGAGCCGGATCGATTCCGACGAAGGGACGGTCCAGATCGACTTCGACAACGAGGGAATTCTCTCCACTTTCAAAGCGTACCGGCACACCAAAGAGGCCCTCGTACTCTGCCCCCATTTTCAACCTCGAGTGCGAAAACCGAACCTCGCGCAACCTCCAGTAATCTCCGAAGGCAAGCTCTCCGACGTGCGCAAGCGCTGACAAGACGTACTCGGTCCGGATCGTGTTGAAACTCGAGCAAGTGTGCGAACGGTGCCGCAGCACCCAACCAGAGTCATTCTCGCAAACGTCAAACATCGTGTTGTCACTCAGCAACCGGTGATATTTCGCGTAACGCTCGCTCACCTCGCGCATCGTCCGGCAATTGCGCAACACGTACCCAATGACGTCGAAGTCGTCGAGTTCGACATGCTGGCCCAAGCGAACGCCGATCAGCGGATCAGCCGTCACCTCGGCGAGTCGTCCCCAATTGGCATCAACCACCTCATGCGACACCCTCCATTCGGATTCACTCGGCACCGAGGAATTTACCCCGAGTTCGCGACCCAGACTTTTCGGATCATACCCGAGTCGCTCTGCGGCCCGAACGAGAATACGCAGGCACCGCGACGATGATGTGTTCGTTTTCATTTGCCCCATCCCCATGAAACCAAACAATAACTGTTTCGTCCAAGGAAACACAAGCAGAATTGTACCGATTCGCTCAATCGGCTTGGCCAGCCGCGTCAATCAGCTTGGCCAGCCGCAACGCCCCTAGCCCCGCACGGCCTACGACGGCTGCAGCGCCGGAGAGTCTCCGGCGCTGCAGCTTCTCACCTCAATCGTCCAGGACGAAGACGTTGGCCGTGCCACCGAGCTCGGTCGGGAGTTCGGAAGCAAGCGGCATCACCAAAGTTCCGCGACTGTCTTCAACCGTCCAACGGTCGCAATCGAAATTGCTGCCGGCAATGCTGAGATCGAACATACCTTCGGTGTTCGTGACTTCTGCTGTCGCGACTCCGGTCGTGAGCCCCAGCCTGGCAAAAGAACCAAAGCGAGCGGTGTCACAATCAGCGATAGAACTGCCGATCGGGAGTGTTCGAAACGAAACCTGCAGCGCGATACTCGCACTACCGGTACCGGACGGTAAGCCGAGCCCAGAGGTGTGCTCCAACACTCCCCCGCTGTTCTCGACATCGATCCGACTGAGCATATCGTGGGACACCAAGCCCGCACAGTCCAGAATCCCGCCGCTACCCTCTGCGGCGAGCCGCATGCACAGTACGCTTCCGTCAACGATTCCAAAACCCAGCGTCGCATCCTCCAGCAGACGCAACGGATACACGTCATTTTCAGAAGGTTCAGCACAGAGATTAATGAGGTCTGCACTCCATTCGGTGCTGCCGTCGCCCCCCAAGGGCTCGACCTCAAAGCTGCTGCTGGCCCGGTTGATCGAGAACGTACGCAAGCCAGGGCCGCCCGGCTGACAGCCCTCGCTGTCATCGCCAGCGACACGGACCACCAGTTCCTCGGGAACACTCGTCCCACCATTGACGCTACGCACCCTGGCTGCCACCGTGGTCTCGCCAGGCGCAAAGCGCCACGCCCGTGCGATCGGCAAACAAAACTGAATCGTCGTGCTCGGGTCAACGAAGGCAAAGTTGCCAAAGTCATCGCGCGTACAGGGAGTTGAGATATCCCGCCCCAGTGCCTCGCCGGTCCCGTCATTGACGCGGCAACCGAGATCGTTGATGGCATCCACGACCGCCCCGTTCATCGAAAACAAGAGCGGATCGATGCCGGGTACCCCGCCAAATATTTGGTTGTCCGGGTCGACGTCGCAGACCGCGGGGGCACCATCCCCTAAGTCGCGCGACACCAGAACCTGCAGCGAGGGGAGCTCGTCAATGGCCGAAAAGGCATCGTTCCCTACCGGAAGCCCGCCTGGCCCCGCGGTCGCCTCGATAATCAACGACATTCCGTGACCGATCAGCCTCGAGAAGACGCTGCGCCCCGCAGCGTCAGTCTCGACCGGCTGGACTACCGAGTCGTCCGCTGAGGCCACCCCGAAATACGTGATCACGGGAGGGATAGGCGTGCGAGTTGGGGTCGTTGGAACGGTTGGGATCGGACCGCCCAGAATTCGAACGACAATCTGCTGCGGCCTGCCGAGCGAACCCGACGAGCTACGCAACCGCGCCGAAACGATCGTATCTCCTTGCGGAAACGCCCACGCCAGGGCGATCGGCAAGCAGAATTGTCCGCTTGAGACTTCGTTGACGAAGGTAAAGTCGCCCGATTCGAAGCGCGTGCATGCCTGCCCACTAGGGGCTCGCAAGACCGCTTCACCGGCGCCGTTGTTGACTCGACAACCGAGATCGTTGATTGCATCCACGGTCGCTCTCGAATCCGAAAAAACCGGTGGATCAGTCGCCGGCACACCGCCGTTTGGCCCGTCGATTTGGACATCGCATACTTCGAGACTTCCGTCACCCAGTGGACGTGAGACCAGAAGCTGTAGATCGGGTAGCCCCGCTTGGTTGAACGCTTCGCGGCCCAAGGGTCGAAGATCACTTCCCGGCGCACCTTCGACAACAATGTTTAGCCCGCTGCCGAGTTCTCGCCTGTAGATCAAGCGTCCCTCGGCGTCGGTCCCACTGCTCGCGATTGGACGGTCGTCAGCGGTGGTGATCCCAAAGTGAGTAATCTCGGGTCCCGTAGCCGTCCCCGCAGGGGTCGCAGACGGAATCATCGTCGGTTGAAGCGGCGTCGCAGTTGGTACCGACATCGTAATAACTGGTGTCGCCGTCTCCGACGCTACCGTGTCAACCGGTGTCGCCGTCTCCGTCGCCAAGGGCTCAACCGGTGTCGCCGTCTCCGTTGGCGGCCGGCCCTCGGTCACGCCGACGGTGGCCGTCGCATCGACCGGGGCTGTGCCGGTAGGCGCCGGTGTCGCGGTAATGGTTCTGACATCATCACCACAACCACCGAGAATGAAGACAACCGCCGCACACAATGTCCAAAGTGAGTATTTCATGCCCCCTCCAGCACTTGTTGATGCCACCGATCAACTGTTTGCTGCAGCACCCGCCGCCACACCCTCACAAACACGCAACCCGGCCGGTCTATCTCGGATTGGCAAATTTTGCAATTTTCATGGAAATACTGCGCTCCTTCTAGGCCTTCGTTGCATGTCTCAGAGGCGACGATTACGATCCCACAATTCGAACGATTGGAGATTCCGTGGAACGTCCGCCCCTAAAACCGATGTCCCTGACGATCTTTTTCCCGTGTCACAACGAGGAAGACAACGTCGAGCGAGTCACCCGACTGGCCGTAGATGTCGGCCGTAGAGTGGCGGATGATCTCGAAGTGCTCATCGTCGACGACGGGAGCACCGACCGCACCGCGGAAATCGCTGACAGGCTCGACGCCGAGATCCCCGAGGTACGCGCCCTTCACAACAATCCCAACCGAGGCTACGGAGGCGCCCTGCAACGCGGCTTCTCCGAGGCGACCAAGAACTGGATCTTTTATACCGACGGCGACGGACAATTCGATCTAGAAGAGCTGCCGGGCCTGATGCCGCTGCTCGAAGACCACGACGCGGTCTCGTGTTTCCGGCTCGACAGAAAAGATCCGATGGTCCGGAAGATCAACGCATTCTGTTGGACGACTCTGGTGAACGCCCTTTTCGATATCAGGCTCCGCGACATCGACTGTGCCTTTAAGATTTATCCCCGTACCTTTATCGAACAGACTGAAATTCATAGCACCGGAGCGCTGATCGATACGGAGATGCTCGCAAAAGCGCGCAAAAAGGGACTGTCGATCGCGCAAGTCGGCGTCCACCACTATCCGCGTACGGCTGGCGAACAGAGCGGGGCCAACCTCTCCGTGATCCTGCGGGCGTTCAGCGAGCTGTTCAAACTTCGCCAAGATATTCAAAGCACAGGAGAGTAGTCGGCCGAGAACTCATGATCATCGAGTGCCCGTATTGCGAGACCCGGTTTCACCTCGACCGCAGGAATCTCGGCGATCGCCGCCCGACGCTGCGCTGCTCACAGTGCCAACGAACGTTTCCCCTGCCCGGTGTCGGAGGCACGCCGAACGTGTCGTTCGAATACGACGAAGAGGAAGAATGGCAGGCGGAAGAGGAGCCCGAGGCATCTGAATCCGAGCAGTTCTCTTTTCCCGTATCCCCTCCGGTGCCGCCGCCGACATCCCGAGAAGACGACGAGCCCTCGCAACAGCAGCAACTCTTCTCCGACGCGGGCCCGAGCCTGTTCGACGACCAAGGTGCGGACAGTGCCCTGGACGACGATTCTTGGATCGACGAACCGGCCGAGGACAAGAACGCCACTGCCGCCGACTCTCCCCAATACGAAGACGAAGGGCATCAACCACAAGTGAACCGCTCTCTTCAGGTCAAGCCAATCCTCATGTTTCTCGCACTCGTCGTCACCGGATACGGGATCCTGGCATGGACGATGCGCTCAAACCCCGATTGGGCTCGGAGTCTGGCGCAGCAGATCCCGATCGTCGGTAGCGAGATCAAGGCGCATCGTCTGAGCCGCAACATCGAGCTCACTGGCTTGCGTGGTCGCTATGAACGAACGAAAGAAGGAAAACTGATCTTCTTGATCACCGGAAACGCGCGCAACCAGGACGACGAGCCCGTGCGCGGCATCCGCATCGCTTTCAAACTACTCGATCAAGGTGGTACCGAAGTGGCTCAGCAGTCGACAACCTGCGGCAACGCAATGCGTCCCGAACTAGTCCGCGATCTCACAATCCAGCAAGTGGCGATCCTACGCGGCTGGGGCTTCAAGCCGCCCGAGGATTCAGTTGTTCACCCGGGGAAAGACTGCCCCCTGGTCAGCATCTTCCTCGACATTCCCGAAACCGTCTCGGACTTCTCCGGCGAAGTGCTGCAGGCACGCCGCGCCTCATGAATCGGATTTGGTAGACTCTTCCACCGGCTCTCCGTCTTCATCTTCCGGCGTAATATCGATCTCTTCCGGCTTCTTGATCTCGCGGCGAAAACTGCGAATTCCGCGACCCAAGCCTTCGCCGATCTCCGGCAACTTGCCCGCGCCGAAGATGATCATGACGATTACGAGAATGACGAGCAACTCGCCAACACCAAGTCCGAACATGATTCGGTTCGTACACCGAAGTATTCGGGTGCGCAACGGCTGGGCAGAGCGATCGTAGATCTGTACTATTGACGGATGGCCTCCTGGCGCGTGCGGTCGGGATCCGCAACACTGTCTCTCCTCTTACATGCCGGGCTACTTTGGCTCGTAGCAAGCTGGACAGTCACTCAACCGGGAGCGGAAGAAGCCCCATTGGACCGAGTCGTTGTCTCCCTCGCACCACCGTCCAAACCAGCTCAAGCCGCGCCTCCCCCTCCCCGCCAGGCACCGCCCCCGCCGCAGCAACCACCGCCGGCCGCTCGTGCGAATCCGCCTCGACCTATCGCCGAGCCACTCGACGTCGCGCCCGAGCCAGCTCAGCCACCGCCACCCGAACCCGCACCCGAAGAAGCGGCGCCCGAGCTCGAAATTCCGATACCGGAACAGCAGATCGTTGCTTTGCCGGACGCTGGAAAGGAAAAGCCGCCGGAGGACACCCGTTTCCGCAGTGATCGCGACAACACGGTCGAAGAGCAAACCGTCAAGAAAGGCGAGCCGCAGCCCTCAGACGACATCGACGGCGACGACATGCGTCCCACCGCCCCCGACGCAAAGCTCGCAGAGCTCGACCCCAACGACGCAGCCGGAGCAAACGATCTTCAAGGACTAAGCAACGGCGCGGACGCCGAGACCGGAAGCGGCGCCAGCGACCAAGCCCCAGTCAAGAGCGGCCAGGCTGAGGCCGACCGCTTCCACGCTGTGCCAAAAGCCGAGAACCGCCGACTTGATGTCGCCAGCCTGATGCCGAACGCTCTCGCACTAGCCGCCGAACAAGCAAAGCGAGGCGGCGGACCAGAGGAGGGTTCGTCCGGCGGAACCAAGGCGCGCCAGGACCGGCGCCGCAGCAACGTCGCATGGGAACCCAGCACCACCCTGCGCGGAACCCTCGACTACCTGCCCGACGTACAACCCGGCAACGTAACGCTACTCAACACCAAGGCCGATCTCTTCGCACCGTTTGTTCGAAGAGTCATGACACGCGTCTTCCAGAACATGCTGATTCTCCTAAAGAGAGCCGGCCCATCGATGCGCCCCGGCATGAGCGAACAGTTAGAAGCCGAAGCCATCATGAGTCCGGAAGGTCGCATGATCGGCCTGAAAATCACAAAACGACCCAGCTCGTTGTCGATCGGCCTCGACCGCGTCCTACAGGAAGCCTGCAGCGAGGCCTTCTTCGACCGAAACCCACCCCCGGGCGCCATCGGAGACGACGGCAATATCCACTTTGTGATGCAGACGATCGTCCAAACCTACCCCAGCACCGGCCGCCGCAACGTCGGCCTCAGCGCCTACTTCGGCGTCGGCTTGCTATAGCCCAACCTACTCCTGACGTGTTAATCGATTCATACCAGATGCACGCTAGCAGGCCATGCCGGTGAGGAGTTGCCGACTCGGACTAAAGGTGTTGTCGTTGGCGATGGTCACACATGCAGAGGAGGCCAAACTTGACAACTGAGGAGCGGCCAGTGGGTAGCGCGAAGATGGACAAGGATGGAACAATCATCCTCACTTTGCGCGCCGAAGGCGACGGAAAGACAGGCGGCAGTGAGGTCTTGTACCGCCGAGGCGATCCCGAATACCAAGACGTTCTGCGCCATCTCGGCGGCCTAAGGCCTGGCGAAGAAAAGGTAGTACTTCCCTTTCCAGACGATTAGGTGCCGGTAAACCTCCGCTGGTATCTCCGCAAGTACCCTCCCGACGCAGCCTCGTGGGCAAAGCGGACCTGGCGGCGCTTTTTCATTCGGGATCGCAGTTGTCGACAGATATCCGCCAACTCTGGGCAGAGTATGGTGTGGATGTCCCTCATTGTCCCTCCTCGGTTTGGCAAATTAGTGCATACCAAATCTCAGGCATCCGCTGACGCTTTGACTCAGTACAGTTTCGCAGCAAGAACAAGAAGGACACTCTTTGACTCTGCGTCTCTCGCGGCTGGCGGATGTCCGCCACCTCTGGACGGAGCTGTAGGTGGATGTCCGTCCACCTCTGGTCAGAGCTCATGCGTCTTCCCACGGGTTGACGACGGTGCAACAGTGTTCGAAGTGCCTTACGTTCCGCGTCGCGACGCTGGCCTTGCGAGCCTGGGCGATGCCGGCGATTTGTACGTCTCGGATCTCGACTGTTCTGCCCTCTGCCTCAAGCGCAGCCGAGATCGCTCCGGCAGCTACCGCTGCTTGCACATCGAACGACACCACCCTTCCCCCAAGCTCTTCGGAGAGGACAGATTGAAATGCGTCCTGAAGCGCTGTGCGTCGCTTACCTTCCGGCAGACGGCGGAGGCCGTATTGGATCTCGAAGACCGTGATGGCCGTTATCCAAACCGAACTCGCAGGCTGTCGATTGAGCCAGGTAACGACCACCTCAGGCGGCTCGTTTCGCATGATGGCCGAGAGAACGTTGGTGTCGAGTAGTATCACGACCCGAATACAGCCGGCTTTGCGGGTTGTCCTCTCAACTCCTCGACCTCGCCCTCGTTGATCCCGCAATCCTCGAAGCGCGCGGCCATGCGCGTACCCAGCAATGCCTCAGGACCAAACGACGCACGGAGAGCAGCCTCACGGAGAATCTCACGGATCTCTTCTTCCATACTCCGCCCATGTTCCGCGGCGAGCGCCCGGAGTTTGTCGCGAATGTCGTCTTCGAGGTTTCGAACGATCAGTTGAGCCACGCTAGCATGATAGCGCCGACATCAGTCCCGCGCCACCCGAACAAACAGTTGGCGAAATCGCCTGAAAACCATAGAGTTTTTCCAACTACGGTTCGTCAACCGTCATGTGTGAGGCCTGAAGCCGGGCGCGGCGAAGGGTATACCTCCCTGGCCAGAACCATCGGAGCCACGATGAAATCAGTTGAGACTAGTCCGCCTTCCAACGCAGCACGGGCTTGCGGGCTGCGCGGGCTTCGTCGAGGCGCCCTACGGGCGTCAGTGTCGGCGCGGCGTGGATCGCGTTCGGGTCGCTCGCCGCCTCCTCGGAGATGGCGATCATCGCGGCGATGAACTCGTCCAGGGTCTCGAGGCTCTCGGACTCCGTCGGCTCGATCATCAGGGCCCCGCTGACGACCAACGGAAAGTAAATCGTCGGAGCGTAGAAACCGTAGTCGAGGAGCCTCTTGGCGACGTCGAGGGTGCTGATGCCGGTTGGTTCGAGGTGCTTGTCGGTGAGGACACACTCGTGCATGCAGAGGCCCGGCACCGCCAAGTGGTAGATCTCTTCTAGTCGGGCGCGAACGTAGTTAGCGTTGAGCACCGCCATTTGCGTGGCCCGCATCAGACCATTGCCGCCGAGTGCCTGGATGAAGGCGTAGGCTCGCACGAACATCCCGAAGTTACCGTGAAAGCTGCGCACCCTGCCGATCGACTTCGGCGCCGCGTCCGACCAGCGCCACACTTCCCCGTCGCGCACGATGCGCGGGTTCGGCAGATAGTCAGCCAAGACCTGGCGAACCCCGACCGGCCCTGCCCCCGGTCCACCGCCGCCATGCGGTGTCGAAAACGTCTTGTGCAGATTGAACTGCAACACGTCCGCGCCCATGTGCCCCGGCTTGGCGACACCCATCAACGCGTTGAAGTTCGCGCCGTCGAGGTAGACCAGTCCACCGGCCTGATGCACGACCTCCGCGACCTGCGCGATCTCGCGCTCGAAGATGCCCAGCGTGTTGGGGTTGGTAATCATCAACGCCGCCACGTGTGGACCAATCGCCTTGCGTACAGCGTCCGCCTCGACGACTCCCAGTGCGTTGCCTTCGAGCTGCTGCACTTCGTAACCGCACAGCGCAGCGCTGGCCGGATTGGTACCGTGCGCGCTGGCCGGGATCAGCACCGTGCGCCGCGCGTCGCCGCGGTCGCTGTGGTAGGCACGCACCATCTTCATGCCCGTGAGCTCGCCCTGGGCCCCGGCCGCCGGCTGCAACGACACCGCGTCCATGCCGCTGACCTCGGCGAGCATATCCTGCAGCTCGGCCATCAGCTCGAGCGCGCCCTGCGCGAGCTCGTCGGGCGCCATCGGGTGCAGGCCGGCAAACCCCGCCATGCGAGCCGCCGCTTCGTTCGCAATCGGGTTGTACTTCATCGTGCACGACCCGAGCGGATAGAATGTCGTCGCCGCGCTGAGATTCCACTGCGACAAGCGCAGGAAATGCCGCACGACTTCAGGTTCGCTGACCTCGGGCATGCCCTCGATCGCATCGCGCAGCAGTTCTGGAGGAAGCAACTCGTCCGCCTCTTCCAACTCGGGCGCGTCAAAACCCATCTGGCCACTGCGGCTGCGCTCGAAGATCAGCGGCTCATCGAGCAACAAACCCGCCTGCTTGTCTCGCATACTGTCGCTCATCCGTTCAGTACCTCGGCAAGTCGCTCGACCTCGGCCTCGCTGTGCACTTCAGTGACAGCGACCAACATCGCGTCATCGAGCTCGGGATACCAACGCCCGAGCGGCACACCCGCCACGACGCCGGCGTCGCGCGCACGCTTCAGCGTTTTCTCGACATTCGATCCCCGCACCGCGAACTCATTGAAGAACGGCGCCTCGAATACCTGTTGCCGGCCGCCGCGACAGATCAGATCGCGGGCACGGTGTGCGCGCTGAAGATTGAGCCGACCGAGTCGGCGCAGACCTTCCTTACCCACCAAACTGAGATAGACCGTCACGGCGAGAGCGATCAGGCCCTGATTCGTACAGATGTTGGACGTCGCTCGCTCGCGGCGGATGTGCTGCTCGCGCGTCGCCAACGTCAACACGTAGCCGCGCCGTCCATCCTCGTCGTAAGCCTCGCCGACCAGCCGGCCCGGCATCGAGCGCACATGGCGATCACGGGCCGCAAAAAGCCCAACCCCCGGTCCGCCGTACGACAACGGCACACCGAGACTCTGCCCTTCAGCGACCGCGATGTCCGCTCCCAGATCCCCCGGCGCCCGCACTGCGGCCAAGGCCATTGCCTCGGCGGTCGCTGTGATCGTCAGCACCCCGTGCGCCGCCGCCAGGCGACTCACCGCCGCAACGTCTTCAATGACGCCGAAGAAGTTGGGAGTTCCGATGATCACAGCCGCGGCGCCGTCATCGACGAACTTCTCGAGAGCAGCGCCGTCGACTCGCCCATCGGGCCCAAAACCGACCTCGACGAGATCGACGTCGCGGACGCCCTGAAGATACGTGTTCAGCACCTGCCGGTACTCGGGATGGAGCGATCTGGCGACGACCAAACGCTGCCGGTTGCGCTGCACGCGCAACGCCATCAATGCGGCTTCCGCCGTGGCCGACGCGCCGTCGTACATGCTCGCGTTCGCCACATCCAGCCCGAGGATCATAGCGATCATCGACTGAAACTCGAAGATCGCCTGCAGCGTGCCCTGGCTCACTTCCGGCTGGTACGGCGTATAGGCCGAGTAGAACTCGGCGCGCTGCAGGAGGTTGTCCACCGCCGCCGGTACGAAATGCTGATAGGCGCCGGCTCCCAGGAAAGACAGTGTTCGCGCAGCGCTGTTGCGGTCGGCGAGGTCGCCGAGCCGGCGCAGCGTGTCGCTCTCGGACAGCCCGTCGGCCAGATCCACGCCCGCGGTCGCTCTGAGCTCCGCAGGAACATCCGTGAACAGTTCCTCCAAGCTGCCGACACCGACAACCTCGAGCATCCGGCGAACCGAATCGTCAGTCTGTGGCAGGAATCGCATCAGCTAGAGTGATGTTGTCGGATCGGGAAGATCGTGCAATCCCTACGGTGGTTTAGATCAGCGCCAGGCACACTGGTGCTACAAGACGGCAAGAATCCCGGTCGCCTCAACCCGACGTCTCCGCGCAGAACTTTTGGTACTCTTCGCAGTCCATCAGATCGTCCAGATCGGTCGGATCCGTCATTTCGATTTTGACCATCCAACCGTCGCCGTAGGGATCGTCATTGACCAACTCGGTGTTCTCCGGCAGGTCGTCGTTGACCTCCACGACCTCGCCGCTAACCGGTGAATATACGTCCGAAACCGCCTTGACGGACTCGACTACGCCCATCGCCTCGTCCTTCGCCACCTCGTCTCCGGTGGCGGGAAGCTCGACGAATACGACATCACCGAGTTGGTGTTCGGCAAAGGCGGAGATCCCAATCGTAGCGACGTTTTCCTCGACCAACACCCATTCGTGCTCTTTCGAGTATTTTAGATCGTCTGGGAACTCCATCCGCGAACCTCCTTCCGCCCTCTCCCGCCCTAATCTGGTCTGCGGTAAAAAGGCAACGCCACAACACGAGCCGGCACTTTTCGGCCCCGAATCTCGACCGCGATCTCAGAACCAACCCGACTCAACTGCGGCTCCACATAGCCGAGACCGATAGCCTTGCCAAGGGAGGGGGATCGGGTCCCGCTGGTGACGGTTCCGATTCGTCGATCGCCATCCAAGAGAGCATGGTCCTGGCGCGCGATTCCGCCCTTGGGGACCTCGATCCCGACCAGCTTGCGCTCGGGACCACGCTCGCGCGCCTGGCGCAGCGCCGCGCTGGCAATCGAGTCGCCCTTGTCCAGCTTAACCACCCATCCAAGACGTGCCTCGAAGGGCTGCACTTCCAAGCTCAGCTCGTGACCGTAGAGCGGCAGAGCCGCTTCCAGACGAAGGGTATCGCGGGCCCCGAGGCCGGCTGGGCCGACACCCTGATCCCGACCTGCGTCGAGGATCGCTGCCCACAAGGCGGGCCCCGATGCGGCGGAACAATAGAGTTCCCAACCATCCTCGCCGGTATATCCGGTTCGCGCCGCCAAACAGGAAACACCGGCGACCGTCGCATCGACGAAGGCAAAAGACGAAACTTCGGAGAGTTCGGTGTCCGTCAACTCGCCCAAGACCTCGGTCGCCCGCGGACCCTGTAGAGCCAACAACGCGAACTCGTCGCTACGGTCGACCAGATCGGCGCCGGCACAGTGCTCGCGCATGTGGGCGACGTCGGCTTCGCGATTGGAGGCATTGACGCAAACCAAAAAGCGATCCGCCTGCTGTCGATAGATGATGATGTCGTCGACGATCCCACCGTCCGGAGCCAGCAACAGGCTGTACTGAGCCCGCCCATCGGCGAGCAGCGAGACATCGTTGGCCGTCACCCACTGCAGCCGCTCGAGCGCCCGCGGCCCGCGAACCTCCACCTGGCCCATGTGACTCACATCGAACAACCCGGCGCGTTCACGCACCATGGCGTGTTCCGCCATGATGCCCTCGTACTGCACCGGCATTTCCCAGCCGGCAAATTCCACCAGGCGAGCACCGGCCGCCCGATGCGCCTCGAAGAGTGGCGTGCGCAGCAAGCTCACGCGAGCGACTCTGCCATCGGAGCCCTCATCGACCACCTCCACCGGCGTTCGATTCCTGCCTGCGCGCCGCGGTAAGGGTATTCGCCAGCAGCATCGCAACCGTCATCGGCCCTACCCCTCCGGGTACCGGCGTGATGAACGCAGCTCGCTCGCTCGCCTCGGCGAACGCGACATCACCGACCAACTTGCCGCTGTCGAGGCGGTTGATCCCAACATCGATCACCGTGCTCCCCGGTCTCACCCACTCGCCCTTGACGAATTCGGGGATACCGACAGCAGCAACCAGCACATCGGCTCGGCCGATCTCGTCGGCGAGGTCCCGGGTCCGTGAGTGACACAGCGTCACCGTCGCGTGCTGCTCGAGGAGCATCATCGCGACCGGTTTGCCGACGAGCAAACTGCGTCCGACGACCACCGCGCGAGCGCCCTTGAGCTCGACCCCACAGCGCTCGAGCAACCGCATGACGCCGAGCGGCGTGCACGGGCGCATGCCGTCCTCACCAGCCAGGAGACGCCCTTGATTGACCGGGTGCAACCCGTCCACATCCTTGTCCGGCGAGATCGCGTTCAACACTTCGCGACTGTCGATGGAATCCGGCAGCGGCAATTGCACGAGAATACCGTGCGCGTCACTCCGGCTGTTCAGCTCGCGGACCAGACGCATGATCTCGCCCTGTCCGGTCGATGCCGGCAACTCGTGGTGCAGCGACTCGATGCCGACTTTCGCGCACGACCTGCGCTTGTTGCGAACATAAGTCGCCGACGCGGCATCGTCGCCGACCAGGACTGTAGCCAGGCCGGGTGCGACCCCAAAGTCGGCGCGAAATTTCTCCACCGCGACAGCGGTTTCGTCTTTCACTCGCTGCGCTTCAGCCTTGCCGTCAATAATCTCCGCCATATCCCTTCTCCAAGGCGAGCCGTAACACGCCATCCTGGGTCCATCAACGCGCCAACGGCGGGTAGAAGTGAACGCAACAGCGGTGCCAAGCGAACCGTACGGAACCCTCAGCGGGCGGCGAGGACCGCTGCCGGTGGTCGATCGAAGCGCGACCGCAGCGGCGCCGACATACCACCGGCGATGAACTCAACGAGGGATAGAATCAGGGGTTCGACATGTTGCCGGTCGGCATGGCCCTCTCCGAGTTCCGAGGCGATCTGGGCGAGACTCGACGCGCAGGTTTGGACTGCCACACGGCGTCGGCGTCTCGATTCGGCCAGATCCATCTCGGGGGCAGTCGCCCGGATCATCTCCTCGAAGATCAAGATTTCAGGGCCAAACGTCCTCTCGGAGTAGTCTTGAATCAGAGTCGGCTTCTCGGCGAAGAGTCTGGCAAAGAAGCGAAGGTAGCAGCGCTCCTGATTGCCGCGGAAAACGAGCTCGGCTTCCGGCAACACCAAGATTTCGGCGAGCGGGTACGCATCGCTCGGGTCGCGTGACTTGCTCAGATGCCGCGCCACCTCTTTGCGGACGCGGTTAATCTCGTCCATCCGGCGGTACAGCAGCTCGTCGACGAGATTGTCCTTCGAGCCGAAGTGGTAGTGCAGCGCCGCAGGACTCAGACCCGCGGCAGCGTTGATCGCGCGAGCCGACGTGGCGTCGATGCCACGCGTCGCGAACAATACTTCAGCCGCATCGAGCAGCTTGATGCGTCCACCCCCCATACACGCCCAGCGCTACGTCGCGGCCAGAGTTAATGCAACAGTTGACAGGGGCCAAACTTGCGCAGCGAACAACAGGAAAATCTGACAGCTTAAGGCTCCGTCCGGTCCCCGTCTGGGCGCCGGCAGCCGGTCCGAGCAGGTCGAGTTTCTTTGCCCGCTCGGTCTTCAATCCGTCTTCGGGCCGGCGACAGCCTCACCCCGCACGGCGCGAGCAAACGCCCGCACGGCGGCGTCGAGTCCCACATAGAGGGCATCGCATACCAACGCATGCCCGATCGATACTTCAGCGATCTCGGGAACTTCGTTCGCCAGCCTCGGCAGGTTGATGAGACTCAGATCGTGCCCGGCGTTGACACCCATGCCGGCCGCGACCGCCGCTCGCGCCGTCGCCGCGACCATCTCGAAGGCGGCGTCCTCACCAGCGGTCGCGTAGGCGGAAGCGTAGGGTTCCGTGTAGATCTCGACCCGATCGGCCCCGGCCTGCGCCGCCGCCCGCATCAAGTCCGGGCGCGCATCGACGAAGATCGACGTGCGCAGTCCAGCCGCCTTGGCGCGCGCCAAAACAGGGGCCAACAGATCGGCGTCATGCGGCAGACGCCAGCCGTGATCGCTGGTCACTTCGCCGGGCGTAACAGGCACGAGAGTGAGCTGGGTGACGGCGAGCTCGACTGCGAGGTCGAGCAATTCCTGGCGCAAGTCGCCTTCCAGATTGAACTCAACGCCGGCATCCGCGGCAAAGGTTCGCAGGTCGCGCACATCACTCGCGAGAGTGTGTCGATTGTCTTCGCGCCAATGCAGGGTCAGGCCATCGGCGCCGGCGTCGACGCACGTACGCGCCGCCCGCAGCGGAGAAGGATTGCCACCACCGCGCGAGTTGCGCAGCAGCGCGACCTTGTTCAAATTGACCGATAGCTTCACGAGCACCTCTAGCCGCCCAGAGATTTGAACTGGACCCGCATCAGCGTATTGTAGACAGCGCACCACGTCGAGAGAGCGGCGCAGACCGCCGAGTCTTAATGATGAGCGCAAAGAACCAACCTGGACTTCCCCGCAACATCGTCGCGGCGCTCGCCGTGATCGCAATCACAGCGACCTTGACCGTCGGTTGCAGCGCGACCCGCACCAGGTCGATCGAAGTGACCGCCTACTGCGCGTGCTCGCAGTGCACCGAATGGGAACGCGGCAGTTGGTGGTACCTGAAGCTCGACTTCTGGAACCGCTACGTAAGCACGGGACCGCGCCGCGGCAAGCCCTACACCGGCCAAACCGCGGACGGCTCCGATCCACGCGAACCACACCCGGGACTGCTCTCATTCGACACCGTCAAGCGGCCGTGGGTTCTACCGTTCCGGCTCGTGTTCCCATGGCTGTGGTTCGCAAAAGACGGAACCATCGCGGCCGACACGCGACACTACCCGTTTGGAACGCGCATGTACGTCCCCGGCTACGGCTACGGAGTCGTGCAAGACCGAGGCGGCGCGATCAAAGGAGCCAAACGACTCGACCTGTACTACGACTCCCATCGCAACGCCCGAAAGTGGGGTCGGCGCACCGTCGAGGTTCAGATCCTCAATTAGACAACATATCCAATCGCCGATCCGGGACCCGATCAACAGACCACGTCGTAGACACGGCGGCTGCGCGAACGGTAGTTGCCAATTCAGGGTGTCGGGTCCTGGGTCCTTCACCAAAACACAGCACTTTTCAGATTTTCGAAGCTGGTGTAGACTTCTCCCTAAATGAAGCTCAACAAGACACTCGAAGACCGCATCGCAGCGCCAGTCAAGGCTGGTCGCTACGCGTCGGCCGAAGAGTACCTCACTGCACTCCTCGACCATGACGAGGAGACGGAAGCGATCCGTGCAGCGATCGCCGAAGGCCAGGCCGAGCTCGACGCCGGCAAAGGCATTCCGGGTGAGCAGGTGTTCGCCGAGCTACGGGAGATGCTTCAGCAACGTCGTCAAACTGGATGAGGAAGAAGATAACCGTTTCGCCTCGTGCGAAACAGGATCTCTTCTACATCCTCACCTAAATCGCTGACGACGACATCGACACGGCGTTCCGCGTCGTTGACGAGATTGAAGATCTGTTCGTGACGATCGCCGACACTCCGTTCGGCGGCCACACCCGCGAAGACCTCAACCTCGATCCACGTTACCGCGTCTGGCCGATCTAGTCCTGGCTCGTCATCTATCTGCCCGACACGAAGCCACTCGAGATCGTCCGCGTCTGGCACGTCGCCCAACGTTCACCCGAAATTTGATCTTCCAATCCCCACCCGCCCCACATTCCACGGGTAGATTGGCGTGACACCCACGCAAAGTTGCCTGTGGGCCCAGCGTTTTTATTTGGGTGTCACGCCAATTCACTGGAAGTTTGACCAGGGCTCATTCCCATGCGACGATGTACGTAATTCTGTACGTGGAGGTTTCGATGATTCGGAGCAGCGACATCACCAGCTTTACCGAACACCGCAAGCGTCTTCGGGATCACCTAACGCAGTGTCAGAAGACGGGTCGCCCGCTCTACGTCACCACCAACGGCGAGACCGACGCGGTGGTCCTCAGTCCGCAAGCCTATGATGCGCTCGCAGACAAGGCGGAGCTTGCCGAAAGTCTAGCGATGATCGACCGAAGCATGGACGACATCCAAAACGGGCGTACTCAACCGGCGAAGCCGGCGCTCAGAAAGATTGCGCAGGAACTCGGACTCAAGCTCGACCGATGACACGCTACGCGGTCGAGCTGACCGATGCAGCCTTTGCCGCGATCAAAGAGCAGGCGCTCTATATCGCTGTCGAGCGTAAAGAGCCGCTGAATGCAGAACGCTGGCTCGACAAGGTCTGGGACGCGATCGACTCCCTCGAAGGCAATCCCCGGCGTGGAGCAAAGGCCGAGGAAGACTCATACGTTGAATACGAGGTGCGCGAACTCGTCGTGGGCAGTCATCTACTGCTGTTCACGGTTGATGACGAGCGCAAGACGGTTTGGGTGATGGGTCTTCGACACGGCCATCGTCTCGTGCGTCCCGAC
>JAJCZJ010000046.1 GCA_029262455.1 Deltaproteobacteria bacterium
CCGCACCCCCACGCCGCAAACGCCGCCGCTCATCCACGGCCAATTGACGATGCTTACCCGACTTATGCTATAGCCAACAGCGTCTCGGACCCTGGGTCATCCCGTGAGAATCCGGGTGGGTCATGCTCGTGAGAAGTGACACCGCCGGCCAACATCCATCACGCAATTGCGCCTTAGTGGCCGCTTCAACTGCCGAAACTAGGAGTTCCTCGGGAATCTCCGCAGCGAGGATCCGGGCTCCATGTGCGGCGAAAATCATTGAGGACGGATCGAACCCACGATGTGCGCCGACATCGCGGCGAGCCAGAAAGTGGTTCAGCTGCAAGCCGAAGTATTCCTTAAGCGCCGCCCTCGCATCTGAGAGTTCCCTTTGGAGAGCGCGATTGCCTCCTTTAGGAAGGGCACCAATTTCGGTGAGGAAAGTCAGGGACTTGAGGGCTTGCGCCAAGCTTAGCGCCCCGTGTGTCGAGAAGGACTCCGATCTCTTCAAGTCCAAGGCTGATCCAACTTGTCTGTTCCGGCCCTTGGACCGCAACGGAGTGAGCATTAGTTCCGCGAGAGCCCGGAGGCCACCGGTAATCGCCTTTTTCTCGGGGCTGGAGAACAGGGTTGTCCAATCGGCAGAATCAGAGTTCGCGTCGCCGGTCCTGATCAGACAGGCTAGTGCGTCGATCATCAAAGGGGCGAGGATCAACTGTTCCCCCAGATCAGTGTGACTTGAGGCCTTCAGCCAATGATCTACCCACGAACTTGAAGACTTCCCGTTCAGGAAGGACCTGAGTAGGTGCTGCGCGGCGGCGGTTCGCTCGCGGCCGGCACCTGGAGGAACGCTCTTTTCGAGGAGGTCTAGCTCGCATAACGCGAGTACCGTTTGGAATGTCGCGGCGGGATACAAGCCCGGTCGATCCGGGTCCCGATGAAAGTCCCCCGATGTTCGCCACGCGCGACACGAATCGGCGTCCCACAACGATAGTAGGGCTTCGGATGCGCGGCGACCCAGTTGATTTTCCATCATCGGCCCCTCCATCTTGGCGGACTGTTTTAAGGCTAGCCACGCAAATCATGAGGCCACCTGACATGCTCTCCAGGGATTGTTTGAGGTATTGTGCTGAGAACGTCAACAATCCCCGATGGAGTGCCGAAAACTGTATCGCACCGGGGCATACCTTTGAAAGTCAGATAAAGGGGTAGCTGCGCCAGGGGGAAGTTCGAGCGCGGCTCCTGTACGCGGCGCTAGAAAAGAGACCCATTCACCCTGAGAAATTGCCCCCCGGCCCTCAATGATTGCCGATACAGGGTTTCCACAACCGCTGCGACACGAGCTGACTCGTTCCCCTCACAGTGTTCGCCCACAGCTGCGTCAAACTCAGAGTCGGCTAGACGCCATCTCCACACAGTAGCTGGGTCACATTGATCTCGCTGGGCAGCCTCGAAAAGGAGCTCGCCATCCTCAAGCGTCGCTAACACAGCCGAGAGTAGGATCAACCATCGAGCCTCGGCCAGTGCGCTTGCGAGAGAGAATCGAGGGTGCCCCCCTCATTGATGTTTCCGTCTCCGAGCAGTGTTGGGACGAGTAACCAGCTCATGTTCGTAGCTAATCGCGGAAACGGTACGGATCTCGATAGAGCTTTTACTAACCGACAGGAGGGGTCTCCCCTTACGTTTACTTGAAGAATTGTCGAGGTTGCGAAGAACCGCCAAATTGTAGTGGGATAGCTCAGCATCGGACAGCTCCAAGTTGCGAACGTACAATGCTGATTCACGAGACTCAGGAATGGTCCCAAGCTGCGCAGACGCATACAAAATCCCATCAAATCCCAACACGTTCTGCACATACTCAGCAAAGGCCTGTGTCGGCAGGTACTCAAGAGGCTCATGGTTCGGCTGAATCGGTCGGGCGACAAGAGCCTGAAAAACTTCGAGGAAACGAAGTCGCTCGGCCCGGTCCGCATAGTCGGGAGCGAAGATACTGCCCGTGAAACCTACTCCAAGCCGAGAAAGATCGAGCACGGTCAGAACACGGTTGATCTTGAAGGCCCCAACCACAACCAACCCTCCTACAGACGGACGAACTTCCGACAACGCGGTGTCACCTGATACTGCACCGTAGAAGATTGGGATACCGAAAGGGTTCAGTCGGCCAGCAGTGGCCAGGTGCTTGGGGGGCGCTCCTAGTTGCAACCGCGGACTTCTCGCGATCCCTTCCGCTTCCGACTCCGAGTCCACGCGCCTGGCCCTAAACACAGACTCCACTCGCGTTCGGGGACCAACTTTCAGCGTCGGAAGTTCGCTGGCGCGCTCGCTACCTGATTCACCCAGGATCTGAGCGAGCGACTCGTAACATTCCGCGTCAAAAAACCGAGACCGGTGCTTGAGCCGTTCACAAAACTCTTCCCAAAGAAACGGGTACTCGAAGAGTGGCGCGACACGGCGATGATAGTTCTGGTCAGCCTCGAAAAACGGTTGCTCCCCATCCGGGATCCATGCCGGGTCGGAGTCAATCAACTGCCTCGCGATGTCTGCGGCGGGCTCGTAATCAATCTCAAGCTCGGCCTGGAGCATGTCAACAAGAGAGTCCCCCTCTTGAAAGTAATCCGGCCCGTAAATGACCTCCCCCTGCTGACAGAATTGCCGTATCGGCCCGTCAACCGATTCCGTCAATCTCTCAAGGTCCACTCCATTCCGCGCCTTCTCACAGTAATCACAGGTGCGCCTGGCGCTCCCGTCCTTGAGCATCGCCCTAAGGAACTCGTCTCCGATGCATTTCAGGCAAATCGTCGACATGTAGCCCTGCTCACCATCCAACTATTTCGGTGCCTGACGTCAACTAGAATTCCCCACCGTTTGCCTCAGTCAAAGATCTTACCTGCTTGCCTCATACGGAATCGCACCCGTCACGGCAACACTCGCGGACGCTCGTCTGCGGGCAACCGCGGATTCACGACGAACATCTAGTATTCCGAACGGTGCCACGGAGACCCGACGGTTTGGTGTGTAGCGAAGGGAGGCCGAAGGCCGACCGTAGACGTCGTCCACCCGGCGGTCTCCACCCCTACCAAGCGGCGGTCGTACGAAACGAGAGCTTGATCGTCGTTGGTGACGGATGCGTCGTCGTGGGTGTCGGTTGCAAACAGGAGTCCGCGTGCTGTTCCGGTTCGCCACTCCTTGAGCGGGCGCTGGAGAGTTCGCAGCTGGGAATCCGGGACCTGATTCGGGTACTCTGCTCGGAGGCGCTGGAACAGTTCTTTTCCGGTCCTGTGGGGCTCTGCATCGACCCAAGCTCGTAGTCTCGGCCAGACCACCTCAAATGGGTCCTTCCTTGTGCGCCAATGGTGCCGCACCCTCGGCTTTGTTTGGTGAGCAAACACATACTCGGCGGAATCTCACCAGACAGGGCCCGCACACGAGCTCCGCCGCCCGGCTGCGAGTAGGAATATCGGTACGCCAACCGGCCTTCTTAGTGGCCCACCTCAGGATTGCTCACAAGTGGCGCCAGAATCAGCATGACCTCGACAATCTCCGCGAGCGCCAGAACTACTTCACCGGTGGTCGCGCCGCCTCTCGATATCCACCTCGGGTCATCGTCTTTAGCCGCCAGTTCGCCCGCCGCGACTGACAACCGATCCGCCAGCTCGTCCATCTCCTTTTCCAAGTCTGGGTGCAACGCGGTCGCGCTCTCGAGCCAGTGACTGGCGTGCACTAGCAAATGCATGACGGGATCTCCCCACTGCGGGTCGTTCCTGTTGGCCTCAGCCTCTTCATACGAGAGATATCCGTTTGGTTTTTGTTCCATCACTTCACCTTTTTGAGCCCTTTGATCTCTCGCCGCAGGTCCTCGATGCCCTCCAGGACTCGGTTCGTCTCAGTCTCCTGCGGGCACCAGAGCGCGCGGATTATTTCGGCCTGGCGGTGCTCATCAACTGAGCCATAGCTCGTCAAAGTTGTCGTCACCTGGTCATGACCCAGATTTTGACTCCACGCCTTGAACTGCTCTGGATTCGGAGCCATCTGCTCCCCGAGGCGCGCCAACGTCTTGCGGAAGCTGTGGGGATTGAAATACGGGAGCCCGGCTCCCTCAAAGGCTCGCCGAAAAATCGATCGGATCGGACCAGCGTTCGACCAATGTCTGCGCGCAACCCCCACGGCCCGGAATTGGTGGTTGGGACCTTGGCGAACCTCGGTCATCGGGAACAACGGATCGTCGAGTCCCCAGCATTTCTCGATCCGCAGATAGTTGACCCAATCAGCCACAATCTGCCGAGCCGGCCCCTGAACTGGGAAGAACCAAGTATTAAATGTCTTCGATGCCTTGGTTTTCACCTCTCGTGCGTCTTGCCTCACCACGCCCTCGGCAACATCGATATGCTTGAGTTTGAACGATGCCATCGCACCATCGCGAGCACCGGTCAGAATCGTCAACGATACAATCGCACGATCCCGCTGCTCAATCTCGGATGCTGAGGGCATCGCAGTGATCGCACGATTGATCTGCTCGATCGTTGGAACTGGCCCCTCGCGACGCGCATTCGCGATGCGCATCTCCTTCGCCGACAGATTAAAATACTCGGCGTCCGAATAGCTCAGTCGCGACCTGAAACCAGGCTGTTGGGCGAGCCACTGAAAGAAGTTGCGCAAGGCGTTCTGGGTAGATCGAAGCGTCGCCTTCGACAGTGGCCCACCTGTCCGCTCGCTCTCTTGCTCCGCTAGCCAACGCTTGAAGGCAACCGCCTGCTCGACCCTGAACGCTTTAAAATCACGGTACTTTGTGAAGGCCTCGAATCGACTGAGGGCTTTCGCGACGACGTCGATCGAGTCTTCGCTTTGACGCTTGGCCTCCTTCAAGAACGTAAAGTATCGCCTTTTGAGGCGTTCGTTCTCGGCACTGAATCTTCTCATGATTTTCTATCTCCTTTGGAGTCACAGTTCACGCTGGGAACAGCGCTGTCGGCTATGCGTGATTCCGCTTGCCTAATCTGAATCTCCAAACCACCCCGAACCGAATCGATAGTCGCTAGGCGAACGCGCTGATTCATGACGCTCTCGCAGTCGGGACAGATCCCTGTCAGGTTGCCCTGCGTCGGCGACAGTACGACCAAATCGACCATCCCAAGCGCCGGCTCACGGGGACTTCGGCAACGCATACAATAGAGATGACCGGGCGCGCAGGGCCGTTTTGAGGCCACGCGCCGCCTCTCCAAGAACTCCCGCAACACCCAGCCGAGAATGACACCCGGCTTGACGGCGTCGATCGATTCGAGGCCCAGCTTCTGCCAGTTGCGCACAGTGTTCTTGTGAACGCCGAGCGTCACCGCAGCCTCGTCCACTGTGTAGTTGCGATGAATCTTGACCAGCCGTGGATTCGGATGCCGTCGGCCCATCACCGATCCCACCGCGTGTAATAATTCCGGAACTGGACCATCGTCAGTCGCAGGTACCAGAGTCGGAAGTACTCTGGCGCTGCGTCCCATCCAGGAACGCCTGAAGGTCTGATTCGGAATAGCGGACGGCGCCGCCTATCTTTCGATATCGCGGTCCACGGCCGGCCCATCGCCATCGTGCCAAAGTCTTGGCGCTCAGACCCAGAAGTGTTGCCGCTGCCTCGGGCTTAAGAAGTTGCTCCATGATGTTCCTCTCATTCTGCTGGATAACCAGCGCTTGAATTCGAGGCACAGCATAGAAATGCGTCTTCACGGGATACCGAGTATCCCGTGAAGTTCAGCGGCGTTTTTTCAGAATCGACAGCGTATTTCGAATCGTGCTGAGTTTTACGAGTTTTTCGCTCCCATCAGCGTAGGCAAAGTCGACGGCACCCTCTTCCCCCTCGACGAGAACACGGCGAATCGGCAACGGCCGGCCCGCGTCGCTACCTGCCACAAGGTCTTCAACTAGGACCTCGTCGCCAAGAGCATCAAGCACATCATCAATACCGGGAAAGACACCTCCGCGAGCTTCAAGATGCCGGACAACACGGCTCAATAGATCATTGTGAGGAGCCAGGCTCCCGGCCTTCGCTTTACCAGCTTTTCGATTTCGCCGGATAGTCCGATCAATCAGGTTCTTCCGGCTCAATTCGGGGAACCTTTGCCGGAGCTGGTAGTCACGAAGTGAGAATCCCGCCGTGAACGCCATTTGGAAAAGCTCGGCAGTTTTCTGCCCTTCCTCCGAATCTTGATCGATACCGGACAAAAGCTCGATCGCCGCAGCAGCCACCGCCGCCCGCTCAGCCTCGGACCTCGCCCGGGTAGTATAAACGAACGGGTCCAATCCTCCCCATTCCTTCTTGAGCTGCCGATAGAGTTCCGGGTGACGCTCCACTGCTATCGAGAAGCAAATTCCCTCATCGAGGCCGTACTTCTTCTGGATCTTCCGCTTGTGACGCTGAAGCTTGTCCCAAGCCGGTGATCGGCGCGCGCCGCCCCCGGTCGGACGTGGTGCAACACGGAAGTCGCGCCCAATAAGTGCCTCGGCCAAGTTGGGGTTGTACCCAAAGGCTGCCGGCAGACCGCCGCCTAGGTACGCCGTCAGGCATTCCCAAGCCGAGGATACGCGCCCGAGCCTTTCAAGCCGGCGTTCGGCGTCTTTCAGCGTACTCTTCAGCCACTCGCCAAGCCACGTTTCTTGTTCTCCCATTTCGCGAGATTACTCAGAACGACGATGAAAGGCCCAGAGATCAGATTAGTTTTCCCGTTCTCCGAACCTTCACCTTACGAGCGAGCCAGGGGACTTCACGGCCAAGTACTCTTCGGATGCCCGGAACTGCCCGCGCAGTCGTGGAACCGCTCGACACTCTCTCGTACTGCTCCGTCAACGCATTCTAATGACACTCCCCTCGGCTTGTGCGCATGCTCCGTCGAGGGAGAACCAAAATGGAGATCGTAAGGATAGCTGTTTCTTCGCCCAGCGACGTCCGCGGCGAGCGCGCAAAGGTGGCGTTCGAAGTTCTTGATCGTCTGCAACAATCTCTCGGCTCGCACCTTCAATTGCACATCGAGAGACGGATGTGGGAGGACGTGGCCCCCGAAGCTGACATGCGTGGCCCCCAGGCGACCATTGACGACTATCTGCAGCCGGACAAATGCGACATCGCTATCGGCATCTTCAACAGATCCGCCGGAACCAGGTTGGCAGGAGCAAGGTATACCGGAAAAACAGGCTCCCAGCATGAAGTGGACACTGCCCTGGAAGCTTGGGCCGCGTCCGGGAAACCGAGAGTGCTTCTCTACTTCAAGTCCGGGGCCTCGCAACATCCCAGGCTAGCGCAACTGCAGTCTTCGTGGGGAGACAGAGTTCTTTATAGTCAGTACACGAGTGCGGCTGATCTGAGCGCGAAGCTATATCACCATCTTTGTCTATTCTTCCTCCGCACGGCAGGACCACACCAAGGTCCTGGAAAACTCTACGCAACTCTTCAGAATCGGTTGAACGCGTGGACGACTGAAGCCAACCAAATCCTACTGAGGACGATCCATGAGGACCACCCGCCAAACGTGATCGACCCTAGAATCAAACATCACGGAAGGTCAGTGTCTCCACCAGGCAAACTAGAGCACGCAGTATTTGATAACTGGCAGGACACTTCTGACACCGCCGCCCGCATCGCAATCGTATCTTCTGAGGGATTCGGAAAGTCATTGCTCCTCCACCGCTTCGCCAAGAGCAGGCAACGGCTCCGCTCTGTGCCAGAGGGGGATTTTTCCAATCGCGGAGTACCACTGATTTGCCTGATCGAGGCAGGCGACAAGAAAGCTAGGCGCGCACTCGCCGTCGAGGACCCCTGGGCCGGCCTACGTGCCCGAATCCTAGAAAAACTTACACCGACGCTCCGAAGAACCGCCGACACTCTCGGCTATGTAGACCTGCTCGCCGATCACGGCCAAGTGTGGCTTCTAGTCGATGCACTTGACGAGATTGGTGTCTCAAGGAAAGAAGAAGCGGTTAGGTTAACCGAGAGCCTCGAGCATCTTGCCCTCAACAAAATCAACGTCATCCTTACGTGCAGAACCCTCTTCTGGGCCACACACGTCCCGTCGGATTTCGCGGATTGGATGAACCGCTGGGAGATCGATCGCTTCGATCAGGACCAAGCGCGCAGACTGCTCGCCAACGTAAGGCTTCCGAAAGGTGTCTTGTTGGGGGGTGGAAGTCACGCCCTCGCCCCTTGGGTATTGAATCCATTGCTGTTGCGGTTCCTCCGTGAGCTGGGAACGGGCAAGTCTCAAGGCTGGCGAAAGCGAGTAGTCGATCGCACCACGCTGTTCGAGGAATGGGCGTTGCACTACAGCTCTCGTGAAGCGGGCCGCACACGAGCCACGGCGACTGCATTGCTCGAGTTGCTGGGTCACGTCGCGATGGAAATGCTAGCTCGCAGAGAAAAATACGTAAACCTCTATTCAGTGCAATCAGATTTGGCACCGGATGAGGTTGAGTCAGCGACTCTTGGCATTTTGGTAAAAGACGAAAACGGAAGGCACAAGTTCGCGCATCATTCGTTCTTAGAATTCTTCGTCGCGAAAGCGCTGTCGATGGATATCGAGAAGTTGATCAATACTCCAGGTAGGCATTCCTCCGTGCCCCAGCTCGGGAAGGCAGAGTTGGACTACCTGTATTCCTCCGTCTACGGATTCCTTTCGGAGTCTCTAACGTCGCGCCTCCCGCGTCCAGGCCTCCTCGAATCGCGCCTGATCGAAGTTCTGCGCCGCGACTTAGCGAGGGGGAAGAGGGGCTGGCATCGATGCGACGCTAAAGAATCCCACACCCGAACCCTCAGGAACATCATCGAGTTCACAGGCATGATATCGAGCAGCGAAGGTCCGGCCCTCAAGAAGCTCGTGGACGTCCTCACTCGTTTGCTCGGAATGGCTGCGGTCCACCCATGCCTTCGGTACAACGCGGCGCGTGCGCTTGAGCGGGTTCACCCCAACGCGCCTAGACCCTACTTCGAGTACGTTTCGGACTGGGACGAGCACGGGAAAGTGGAGCGGTTCGCGAAGTGGAATCACTTAGAGCGGGAGGAAGCACCGTATGTCGTCGTCGGGTATCGCCACGGCAAGGGTCGGTCGGTAGGCCGTCAACATCGCTTCGCCCCCAACATCGGGACCCAGATCGACGCAGAACTCCAAAAGAAAGTCTCGCAAGCCTGTATCGACACCATACTGGACACTGGGCCAACTGCCCAATCGGCCCACGGGAACGAGCAATGGGATCTACATCTCCGTGTCAACTGTGCCAACACGCTGATTCGGTGGTTGGATTCAAGCCACGAAGTCGAGGCTCGAAGACTGTGGAAGAACACGAAACTACCAAAGCAAGTGAGGGAAAATCTCGGTATCGCCCTCGATCTGGGTATCCGCAAGCACAAGTGAAAGAAATCCGTACGCGCAAAGTCCTTGGCCAGCTCCTTTTCCTGGCAAGGATCCACCTAGACCAACGATGAACTCATAGCAGCTGAATCGAGACTCGCCACCGAACTTCCGATACGAGGTTGCTGCTAGGTTCTACCGCTGCGACGTCCCAGAGACGATCGAGCGGAAGTCAATAGACAACCCAGATCTCGTCGAGTATCTTCGGGGCTTCTATGATTCAAACGGCAAAAGCGACCGACTGGTTACCCGGGGTCGAAATCGAAGTGAAGCCTCATCCGGGGTTCTCGTACAGTAGCGCAAGCATCGACATTGTCCGGGACCTCGGGCGGATCTCGTTCACGTCCGAGTCCAACGACCCGAACGGTGATTGGATGATCCAGAATCGCCGCTACTACAGCCGTTCGTTACAAATGGTCCTGGCGCGGCTGAAGCAGAGCGGAACTGCGAGTATCGACGCCATCGCCTGTTTACATTTGGACGAGTCGCTCCACGATCAGATCTACCGAGATGATGACTACCGCTCAGAATTGGTCGAAATGGGCAGACTCACCGCAACCCTCGCTCTCGCTAGCAACCAGCTCGCGATCGCGGATTTTCACTTCCGCCCCACGGGCCCCCGCAAGACATGGCGCAGCAACTCAGTTGCGAAGACACATTCCGACGAGATAGACCGATTCCTTCACCAACACCTGTAGCGGCCCTCCGGCTTCCTACCTTTTCTTCGCGGAGAACCACAAGAAATGCCGATCGAGCGCGAAACAATTCTTAAAGATACATGGGCCCAGAAGTCGAACAGCGAGATGCGAGTCGCTATCCTAGCCGCCGGGCTAGGGCGACGGATGGATCCGCTGACAGCCCACCACATTCCCAAGCCGATGTTCCCACTAGGCGGGCATGTGCCGATGCTCGAACTCTGGGTGCGCCGCGCGGTCTCGTCCGGAATCACGGATGTGGCAATGAATCTGTGCGTACTAAGCGAAACCATAAAAGCGCACTTCCAAGATGGCGCGAAGTTTGCCGCCGACGTTTCATACGTCGAGGAGGCGACACCGTCGGGAACTCTAGGCGGAGTTTGCAAACTGGCCCTGGGAAAACGTGCAAAGAGCGTCATTTCGGGAGAGCAGCCTCCAACAATCGCACCATTCAAAGGCAATACTCTGATCGTTCCAAGTGGCGACATTGTAACCAACTTCAGCGCCGGACTCTTGGAGGAGATGTACTCCATTCACCGCAAGAACGGAGCTGCTCTTTCCATGGTGCTTACGCCAATTCCGGACTCGAAACGTGGAGAACTTGGAACTGTTGTCCTGGAGAACGAGCAACAGCTGTCGGGAACTTTGCCGTGCGCCGGTCGCATCTCTGAGTTCCGAGAGAAGGATCCCAACTCTCCAAGTAATCTAAACAACGCATCAATCTACATGATTGAGCGGGAGCTGTTAGAATTCCTCGACCCCCTCCGAACCGCGGCCGACCCCTCTCTTGCCGAGCCCTTTTATGACTTCGGAAAGCACGTATTTCCCGCGATGTTGGGCCAGCTAGAGCACATCAAACTACCACGGGACTTCTCCTTGTGGGGGATTCAGTACGACGGCTTGTGGTTCGACGTTGGGAGGAAACGCGACTACCTCCAAGTGAATAGCTCTTTCTTGGATGGAGATTTCGAACTTGAGATACCGTACGAGAAACTCCCTTGGGGATACTTGGGAACGAACGTCACGATCGATTTTTCTCAGGTGAAGATTATTCCACCGGTGATCATCGGTCACGACGCCATCATCGAGCCTGGAGCAGTCCTTGGCCCGTACGCCGTGATAGGTGACGGTTGGATCGTCGAGCGCAACGCTTCAATCAGAAGCAGCGTTCTGTGGAAAAGGTATGACTACTTCGGCGAGACCTCCTCGATGTCGGCGAGTGCACGCAAGATGATAGATCGACATCAAGTGCGCAGCGGCGTGACAGTCGACTCGTCGATCGTAGTTGGCGGGACCATCGAATCCGACCTATTCGAGAAGACTGTCGATGTGCTCGAAGATGGCCGCACTGAGATTTTGGATCTGGACTACTTGCCGAGTGGACCGCGGGCCTAATCGTCGCACGCTTGGACCCCTCAATACGGCGTGATTTGCAGATCTACCTTCAACTCTCCCGGCTTCTTGTGGTTCCTGACCGTCTGGATGATGTCCGGCCATTCAAGGGCTAGATGAACATAGTCGATCGCGTCCACAATCAAATCCTGAATCGCTCTCTGCATAGGCTTGCGTAGGTGATGAAACTCGAGGTCACCGCTACTGACCGGCGTATCCACGCTATTTTCGAAGAGCCCCATTCCAGTAGACTCACCGTTGAGCCGGTCAGTCGCAATGGCTCCACATTTCTCAATCGCTTCATCAACCCCCCCGCGCGCCCAGACACAAGCCATCGTCTCCCGTCCGTTCGCATTTAGCGACGTCCATTCACAATGCAGGACGCGCAAGCGACGCACAGCTGCTGCGCGTAGGTCGGACTGCCGCTTGAGAGCCTCGCGCGCTGTTAGGCCCGAGTGGGGCCCACGCTTCCCCTGCCTCCCCAATGCCCAGCTCAACAACTCTGCAAGCTCACCACTTCCGGCATCTCCCTCGTCTCCTCGGATCCAATAGTCCATCACAATCCCGAGGGTCAGAGTCGGTAAGTACGAACACCAGATGTAGGCGGCAGCGTTCTGGCCAATCAGTGAACGCCCCTTCTTCACCGGCAGGTCCTCTACGCGGCCCGGAAGTTCTTCCGTGCCATAGAAGTGGCCCATCGCGCGGTGAAGCTCATACTTCAAGTGATCATCCACCCACATCACCGCGTTAGCGAAGTTGCTGAATGGCGGTAGATCATATATCGCGCCGGTCGAGAGGTGGAGCAGGGCACCGGAGATGACCGAATGGAGCGGATCCGCACCGACCCGTGCAATCCCACAAGGGGGGGACGACAGCCTGAGATCTGCAGATTGCTGGTCCAGTCCATAATAGGCATGGACCAGGCCAGCGTCTCGAGAATCAACGAACGCAGTCTCGATGATCGATTGGGCGTCAACACTCGAATTGGAAGGTATCAGATCCCCGCCAGGCGAAAGCAAATCCCACGCATGTCCTCGAATCAATCCGCAGAGATCTTCCGTCGCGACCAACGCTGGCTGTACCCGAGTCGCAAACGCCCGCGACCAGTCCTCAAAAGTACCTGCTGCTGTAGCAAGATTCTGTTCATATCCGGCGGAAAATACCCAGTTTCTGGAGCGAGGGTCGAGACGGCGTTTACTGTAGTGCTCAAGCATTAGGTTTACATCGCTATTGGTAACCCCTGTGGACCCCGGGCTTTCGGGAGGCAGAAGAACGTCGTGGTCGAGCCGAAAAAGAGGCGTCCCACCTCCCAGCGCGCGGATTCGGATGAAGGCTTCGACGACTTTGGGGCTATCGTACTTAGGCCTACCCTCCTCGCCGACAAACCAGCGAAATACCTGCTCACCTACTCTCGTGCGCAAGTAGTTTAGCAAACTCCTAAGGTCTGGTGCCGTAATCAGCCTCAGCCTTCTTGATAGGTTTCCGAGAGCTCGAGGAATCTCATGGGAAACCATGCGTATATCGTCTCGCTCATCCTGCGTCTCCACGACTCCCTCGATTGTGTGGACCCAGCCAATATCCACCCAAAGAAACAGGACGCCCTGAGGACCTGACTCGGGCTCAAGAAGTCTCTCGAGCTCTGTCTTACCATCGAGCAGACGCGTCATCTGGGATTCTTCCCGCGCGCTATCCCAATGGGCAAATAGTGCAAAGTCTACTCGATCTCCGCCATTCTCACGAGAACCATCGGTCAGTCGCTGCCTAGACGAGTTGGTCTGCGCCATCGCCTACCTTCACCCCACCCACTATTCGTTGTCAAGCAATCAACCGCTATTGTTGCCTAAGCTCGACGGGCGAGAGGTAGGGCAGGGGCCGACAAGGCCCGAACCGGCCCACACCGAGTTTCATAGATCTCAGCCAGCCGGGATCCGCCGCCCTCATCGTCGTACGCTGACCTCATATACTACGGCAAAGACTTCGCCCGTGGCTAGCTTGGCATCAAAACCGAATCCACGGCCCGCCCCCAATTCACCGACTTCTCTCCCCCACGCCGAGTGAGGCAGCCCATCGATCAGCGCTCTGTATGAGGGTTGGAAAATCAAAGATTGGATTTCGTCCCGTTTCATGTGGACGACAGCGGCCACAACACGATCGTCTCAACGGACGGGCAGAAGCCGCAACTTTGGTCCGGCTTCCTTCGCGCCGTATGGGGTGACTGTCGCAGCGAGCCCCCGCGGTTCAGCCCGCAGAAGGATCCGTCCGCTCCATAGCCGCGGCGATGCGCTTCGATACATCATCGGCACTCTTCCTCATAGGATTCAAGTCCTGTCCAACATACCGTGAAGTCATGGCTAGGGTACGGTGACCAAGCAAATCTCGCACCGCGAACGCATTCATTCCCATCTGGCCAGCAATCGTTCCGACCGTGTGACGAAAGTCATGAAGGCGGGCATCGGTACCCGCAATCTTCCGAATCCTGCGCCACGCGCTCTCGACAGTACTGTCTGAAAGTCGGTCCGTGGCGGTCTTGCCGAAAACGACCCGGATACCTTCTCTCACAGAGCGCCGAAGCAAGTTGATCGCCGGGTCACCGAGCGGCACGACCTTTGCCCCAGTTTTGCTGTCTGGCAGCATCAACACTCCTTTTTCTAAGTCCACATCTTCCCATCGAAGGTCGAGAATCTCACCTAGACGGCATCCGGTCAGCGCAAGAAGGCGAATGGTCAGCGTCACTCCGGAGGAGCTGCTCGACGTCGCGTCTACTTCGGCAAGGGCGGTGCCGACCCTCGCAAGCTCATCCTCAGACAGGAACCGTGTCCGTGCAGTCTCAGGAAATCGCTTGATCAACCGGCAAGGGTTCGTACCTTCCTCGCGCAGCCCCCAGATCTCCGCCAAGTTGAACACCTTGCTGATCAGGGCCAGCGTCCGGTTCGCCTCGTACGGTGTTGCGGAAAGCGACGAATGGATCTTGACGATATCTTGTCGAAGGACCGCATCGATCTTCATCTTGCCTATTGCTGGCCGAATTCGTTTGTCGATCAGTCGCCGATCTTCCTTAGCGCTCGACGCCTTCTTGTGGACCTCCGCGTGTTCGGCCAGGTAACGCACGCAAAGCTGGTCCATGGACTTCGCATTTCGAGCCGACTTCCTCTCAACCGAAGGATTGGCGCCTCGCTCGACATCGGCCAAGAGTCCAAGAGCCACTCTGCGCGCTTGATCGGCCGTCAACACGCCGTGCCTGCCGATCGTGTAGCGACGCGTGCGGCCTCCCTCGTCGCGGTACTGGATCAGATAGGATCGCGCACCGCTCGGCTTTATCCGGGCACCAAACCCACGCAGCTCGCTATCCCAGATCCAGATCTCCTTGTCGCCCGGCTCGGCGCCATCAATTACCCGCTTGGTAAGTTTAACCCTCTTCTCTGAGGCGGATTCGCGCGCACTGCGAAATTCCCTCAACTTCGCTACGGTTCCCATCGCCCACCTCCAGAGTCTGTTGTGCTTCCGGGGAAGCTCCGGGGAAGCACGGGGAAGCAAATTCCAACGAACTTGAGCTATTCGAGCGACCACCCACTGTCAACAATTATCTTTGGAAAACAGACATTTAGGGATTCTGAGCGTACTCGAGCGCAATGCGGAATACCGGAACGCAACAGACTCAAAATCTGTTGCTCGCAAGGGCGTGGGAGTTCAAGTCTCCCCGAGGCCACTCTTTTGTTTCACCCCACGGCCTTCAGATCTCAAGCGGTACTACCGGCGACTCTGAATAGGGAAAGTACAGGATCTCAAGAGCTTGCCACCTCACCTGTTTGCGGGGCGCTGAGCAGGGCATGAACTTTCGCGTCAGCGGGATCCGAATGAGCCCATCCTGCCACCACTGCACGAAGCTGTCCCGCAACACGATAATGTAGCCACCTCGGCATCTTCGTACTCCTTCTATTAGCGGCACCAGACGCAACTCGCCCGAAACTTCCCTACATCATGACTGTGCTCGGATGGGTTCGCCAAAGAACGCGGCTTCGGAATTCTCAACTTGTATCGCCGGTCGATCAGAACCGTTGCCAAAGGCACACGGCGGGAATTTCTTACCCCGAATCACACAGTTCTCCTCGTCTTCGAGCAGGTGCGAGTGAATCCGAGAAAGTTCGGTTTGCCTTGCCGCCCATCCCTTCGTCATCGCCGTCGCAAAACGGCTAGACTCAGGAGGCCGGGTCATTTCGTCGATGAAAGGCAGACGCCGTGGAGTTTTTCCGCTAGGCTGAAGCAGTGCAACGACAGACCCCACGGCCGGACGTTACGGTGCGCGTGATACGCCCAAACGAACCCGTTAGCGAACGGACTGCGGACAGTACAACGGCTGCTGAGCGAATCAACTTGGTATGGGAGCTGACCTTGCAATGCCTGGCTTGGCAGAAGGGGCGAGACAGTGAACCGCGACTTCAGAGATCTGTTGGCCGAGTTCAACGCCCATCTGGTTGAGTACCTGGTGGTGGGCGCCCACGCACTAGCGGCTCATGGGCACATCCGCGCAACAAAGGATCTCGATGTCTGGATCCGTGCGGACTCAGCGAACGCCAAGCGTACACTCGAGGCACTCCGCGCCTTTGGGGCACCGCTTCAAGACCTGACCGCATCGGACCTTTCAACCCCAGGCGTCGTCGTCCAGATCGGAGTCGCTCCGTTGCGGATCGACGTGCTTACGGCAATCGATGGTGTCTCGTTCGAGGAAGCGTGGCCAGACCGAATCCACACCGAGTTCGGCGATGTACCAGTGGCCGTCTTATCCAGAGAGCACACGATACAGAACAAGCGAGCGGCGGGGCGGACACAGGACTTGGCCGATATCGAGAGATTGGAAGACCTCTCCGACGATTCGCAGGAGTAAGCTTCGCCTCCGGACAGTCGGCGACGATCGGGGTAGCCGCCAACCCGCCACTCCGGGGAGACGGGCACCGTTCACCAATCACGAGTCACCATTCACGCCCGAGTTGTAGCGTTCATCTAGGTCGCAGGAACGCCTGGCCCACGGTGACGCATTTCCATGGGGACGGACCAGCGCAGGAGACAAGCGGAAATAAGCGAATAAGCGGGACATCCACTCAAATCACACACGCGAGACATCCACTGAGAATCACGGACTTGCTTGAACACCCACACGTGAGTCGCCGCGAGATCGCCCGTAACTAGCCGTTTTTTTTGAAGCCAAGTGTGGGTGTCCACCAACTTTTCGCTTCTCCCGTGTGGCTGTCCCGCTTCTCCCGGGATCTTCAAATCTTCGGGAGGTCACTGGCCAGCCGTGATGCTGCGACGGCGCGGACGCCGCGGCGGAGGGTGAAGGTCTCGCGGCCAGCGTGGATGATCGTCATGCTCGCCAGCCCAAGCTCATCCAACGCCGAGTGCATCGACGAAGTTACCGCCGGGCTGACACTCCTCTTGAACTCAAATCCGTGGAGCTTCCGCCCACGCACAATGAGCAAGTCGATCTCAGCACCCGAATGCGTCGACCAGAAGTACGTCTGGTCATGCGGCACCCCGAGGTTCCAACAAACCTGATCCAACATGAAGCCTTCCCAAGACGCACCGACCTTCGGATGCCCATCGAGATCGCGATGATTCGCTAAGCCTAGCAACGAATGCAGGATCCCTGAGTCTACAACGTACACTTTGGGAGCCTTGACCTGCCGCTTCTTGATGTTGGCGTGAAAAGGCCGCAGCACGCGAACGACGAACGTCGAGGCTAGAACATCTAAATAGCGTTGGACTGTCTTGTAATTCGCGTCGAGCGATCGCGCCAACTCAGACGCGTTCCAGATCTGGCCATGATAGTGCGCCAACATCGTCCAGAATCGGCGCAATGTGGCTGAGGGTATTCGTATTCCCAGCTGAGGAAGATCACGCTCGAGGAAGGCGCGGATGAACTCTTCTCGCCATTTCATCGACCTCGTATTCGATGCCGCCAAATAAGCGCGTGGAAACCCGCCTCTCAGCCAAAGACGACCCAGATTCCCGTCGCCAACCTCGGTAAGCCGGAAGCCACTCAACTCGTGATAGGCGATGCGCCCCGCCAATGACTCGGAGCTCTGCCGAAGGAGATCCGGAGACGCGATGCCCAGCACCAGGAATCGCGCCGGGCGACGCGGACGATCCGCGAGCACCCGCAAAACCGGAAACACTTCCGGCAACCGCTGTACCTCGTCGAGAACCACAAGACCGCGAAGGTCTTGCAGCGCCCCCAGAGGGTCATCCAGCCGCGCTAAATCGGCCGGCGACTCAAGGTCGAAGAAAGTGCTCCCCACGCCGCGCGACTCCCGCGCCACACGTGCCGCAAGAGTGGTCTTGCCGACTTGGCGCGGCCCCACAATAGCAACAACAGGGAAATCACGCAGATGTCCCCGCACGATCGCAAGTTGCCGGGGCCGATCGAGAGTCATTAATGAAAAATAGTATACTACCTCCTATTTTTCAAGATCCATTCCGTCGGCAGGAGGCGACGGGAAGTATGTTCATCACGTCCAGAATCGCGGGGGAGCGACGGAAATTGGCGTGACACCCACATAAAAACGCTGGGCCTACGGGCAACTTTGTGTGGGTGTCACGCCAATTTCTGTAGTCTATTACGTCCCAAGCGCGACGCTTGCTCACGTCGTCGTCGCACAGCGCTGAGTTTGCTACGCAAAGGAGAAGTACTCTCTCGAAATGAAGACCGGGCATGGCTCTTCAGCTCGGAGCAAGAGCGGGAAACCAACCCCGCGTCCTGTTGGCGAAGGCAACGAGAGAGAGCATCACGGGAACCTCGATGAGGACTCCGACGACTGTCGCGAGTGCGGCTCCCGAGGACAGCCCAAAGAGGCTGATGGCTACCGCGACGGCTAGCTCGAAGAAGTTCGAAGTGCCTATCATCGCCGCTGGTGCCGCCACTTCGAATGGCAGGTTGAGCGCTTTTGCCGCGCCGTAGGCGATGGCGAAGATGCCGTAGCTCTGAATGAGAAGCGGAATCGCTATGAGGACGACCCGGCCCGGCTGCTCGACGATGGTCTCTGCCTGGAATCCGAAGAGGAGAACGACGGTGAGAAGGAGCCCGACGATCGACGTAGGTTTGAGCTTAGCAGCCAATCGTTCGACTGCCTCCGGCCCGCCCGACTTTGTCAGGCGTTGGTGCGTAACCATCCCCGCGCCAAGTGGGATGACGACGAAGATGATGACGGATGCCACCAGCGTCTCCCACGGCACATGCAGGTCGGTCACACCCAGGAGCAACCCCGCAATCGGGGCGAAGGCGAAGACTAGAATGATGTCGTTTACCGAGACCTGGACGAGCGTGTAGTTCGCGTCGCCATCGGTCAGATGACTCCAGACGAAGACCATGGCGGTGCAGGGGGCCACGCCGAGTAGAATCATTCCGGCGATGTACTGCTGCGCGTCCTCGACAGGCAGCAGTCCGGCGAAAACGATGTTGAAGAAGAAAAAACCGAGGGCGGCCATGGTGAAGGGTTTGATTAGCCAATTCACCACCAACGTGAGCACCAATCCCTTGGGCTTTCGACCTACGTCCTTTAGGCAATTCGGCTCCACTTTGAGCATCATCGGGTAAATCATCAGCCAAATGAGCACCGCCACCACGAGGTTGACCCGCGCCCACTCGAGGCGCGCAACGAATTCGAACAGGCTCGGAGCAGCCAATCCCAGGCTCACACCAACCGCGATGGCGATTGCGACCCAGACAGAAAGGAAGCGTTCAAATATTCCCATCGTACAAACCCTTTCGATCTCTTCTTTGAAGCGGGAGCAGGACAGATATAGACACTCTTCGATATGGTAATGGACATCGAAGGATGTCAATATACCTCTCATGGCTCGAACCTCTCACCCTTCGCCTTGTTGCGCTCCCGTGCTCCAATCCCTGCTCGGGAAAAACGAGGCCGAGGAGCTAGCGGCTGGGCTCAAGGCGCTCGCGGACCCCGTGCGGCTTCGCCTCTTGAGCCTCATCGCATCGCAACGAAACGGGGAAGCCTGCGTGTGCCACCTCACGGCGCCGGTGGAGCTGAGTCAGCCAACTGTCAGTCACCACTTAAAGCTCCTGCACGAAGCCGGCCTGCTGGGGCGCGAAAAACGCGGGGCCTGGGTTTACTACCGAGTGGTACCGGAGCGACTGGAGTCCTTGCGCGCAGCGCTCACAACGAGTGGCGTCAAGCAGCCGCGGCGGGCAAAACGCGCATGAACCACGGGCTCCGCGCTGAAAAATAGTATACTGCCTCCTATTTTTAAAGATCCATTCCGTCGGCAGGGGGCGAGGGGAAGTATGTTCATCATGTCCAGAATCGCGGGGGAGCGACGGGACGTAGGTGAATCAGCCAGTGCAGTCACTCACAAATCCGTCTTGGTGCGCCAGACGCGCTTATTGAGGGAGCCGAACATTTCCGAAAGCTCCACCCGGGTCGGCACAACCTTTACTGCAACATAGTTGGGGTCGGTCGGTCCACCCGAGAAGAAGTCTTGCAGGTCGTAGTCTATTACGTCCCAAGCGCGACGCTTGCTCACGTCGTCGTTGCACAGATGTGCCCGGCCGCGCATCACGACGTGCACGAAGTTCGGCGGTGCGACCTGCCATTGCACATCGACCCAGGGATTCGCGGCGATCTGCCGGGCTTTGGCAGAGTTGGTAGCCGTGGCAATCCACAGAACATCGCCTTCCCACGTGGGGTGCACGGTCCTGACGCGGGGCCTTCCGTTAGCGACGGTCGCCAACGCGCACCACACCGCCTTAGTGGCCGCGGCGTTCACATCCATGAAAAAAGCGTCCTGATCCGCCTCACCGATTCTAGTCATCGTCATCGTTGCCTCCATTGAGCAGTTGGGCGTGAACGAACAGCCAACAGGCGTTGCCTCAGGTGGGCAATCGCCGCGACCCTACGATCGCAACGACCGGGAAGTCACGCAGAAACCCTAAACAAATAAGCGAACCAAATAAGCGGGACATCCACTCAAATCGGGGTGCTGAGCATCGAGTACGAACAGATGTCCACGGCGAAAACTGCAGCCAGGGTCTTCATGCGGTCCACCAACCACTGTTGGCGATGGTCGAAGTTGGTGCCGGTGAGCGGGTCGTCGCCGCAGATCGTCAATTTCCATATCCACAACTGTGCTGGGGGTGGGTCATTTCTTAGGCGTTGCGGTGGGTCAAGAACTGGGCGTTGCAAACATATCTCGATCAACGCGGCGCGCGATCCGCCGGCGCATCGAATCGAGCAAGCTTCGCGAGACCATGCCAGTGCGGAACATAGGCCCCCGGCACTGCAGCGAACGAACGGAGAAAGACGGCTGTGGTCAAGCGATCTCATTGAGAGCTATGGTGCCGAGGCCCCTGCCTGGACGGAATGAGAACTGAGTCCGAGGGTACGCAATTTCCGAAATAAGCCAGTTTTCTCGAACGAGAGAATCCACGAATTCCGGAAATTGTGGATGACAGAACAAGAGATCCTCTCAATTCTGCGCAAAACCCCTGCGCTTCTGCCCCCTTTGTCTCTCGGCACAGTGCAAGCGAAGCTCACCAAAGTAGATGCGGCTTGCAACGGTGAAACGCTCTGCGCAGTCGCTGGACTTTCTGCATCGTATGATACCTGCGCCAGTGGTGGGCCCTGCACTACAGTTTCGACGGCCGATCTCGCCCTCGGCGCTTCGTGCCTCACAATCGACAAAGGCAAAGGCAGGTTCAGGACGACGATCAACACGGCCCTACCGGGCGCTCTTGTTGTTGGGCTCAACAGCGAGTTCATCATCGGCGAAGTTGGCCTGCTCCGCAATGGGGCTGGTTCGACAGGTGGCCGTGCCAATGCGGCTTTTCGGGCCGGACTGTTGCTGCCGTGAACTTGCAAAGTTACCGGTAGGGACACTGTTGAAGATAGTCGTCGTTCGGACTCGAGCGAACCAGGGACATACCCGACCTCCAGACTCACCCGTACAAGCTACACAAGAGCCCGAAATCGCCGAGGGCAGCTAAAAAGAGCGAGCCCTGTCAGATCGAGTATTGAGTTCTAAAGTGGACGCCGTCCGCCGGTGCTGTCGATGATCTCGGTGATCGTGCCCTCTGCCGTGATCTTGAAGACGTTGTTGCTGACCACCTGGCAGGAATCACTGCTCGAAGCAGTAGAGATGGTCCAACCCGGTGCAGGCATTGGGCGCGCCCGCATCCGTCCATGCGAAGCTGCTGAAGTCGCGACGCCCGCCGTCGGCCTGCGCTGTCGTCAGCGTCCAGTTGTCGCACGTCAGTGCGGTCGTCGCGCCCGAGATGAGTGTTCCGTCCGTCTCGGTGGCCGTCCAAACGGCGACCCCATTCGAACCAGGATCTCCGTTCTCGTCGACGTTGATCGCTGCTAGTAGGGTTCCATCGATGAGGTCGGCCCAGTTGTTCGCAATCACGGTGCCGTCGACCAATTTGTAGGGTACCGTCGCCTGAACGAACCTCGTACTCGGTGAGTCACTGGTATCCGATAGCCAAGCCTTGTAGGTCCCCGTGAGGCTCGGCCCCGCATTGAACGCCGCGGCCTGGCATTTGGCGTCGGCGCCAGACAGCCCTCCCAGAGCGCCCGTGAACTCAGCGTTCGTGACGAACACAAGCTTTTCGGTTGAAGCGGCTGGGGTTGCAGTACCGGTCGTTGGAACAGTTGGAGTTGCAGTAGCACTTGGGGTCGGGTCTTCTGGACAACCCGAAGGAGCCGGTGCGTTCTTGCGCTTCATCAGCTTGTCGGTGTTCTTAGCCTCGTCACCACCAAACTCTGCGCAGTAGCGCGACGCAGCCGAACCGACAGGTAGTGCGAGAACGATTGAGTCCGCGCCGACAAACGGTGTCGTCAGCGGCACGTTGCCGAAACCATCGTCCTTGCATACCGCCTTGATGACCTTCTCTTTCACCAAAACCACACGGCAGGTCCCTTTTGGGTTGGGGTCAACTGCGTCGTCCTTCCCTTTGTACCTGTAGCCCTTCGACCCCGCTGGATTACCAAGCCCCGTCCAACCCGTGGCGTCGAGAATGTAGGACGCGCCGTTGGCGGCATTGCCGACATCTTCGAAGCTGAGCGTAGCGCCGCCTATCGTTGGATCTGAGCCGCCACCGGGGGCAGGTAACGCGAAGACTGCCTGGCCGGGCTGCTGCTTGGACTTCGAGACGAATTTCACCAACTTCGAGGGCTTGACCGTGTGGACCCTGCCCGAGATGTTCACATCCTGCGCCAGTGCGGATTGTGTGAGCAGTGCGGTTGCCGCGACGAACGCGGGGATTGCGACCTTCTTGCTCAATCGCGCCCGGTCGAGTCGCACCAACGCCACGAGGAGCGTTCGTTCGTGAGGCGAACATGTCGTGCGTAGCATAGCCAGCTCCCTCGCAGATTACGGTGTGCACCCAAGAACTTCAAAAACGGAAACTTGTCAAGAATCCTCCGCGACGCGACCAAAAAGCTAGAGCGATTGTTCCTTCCTTAGCATCAGCATCGATCCGCCAGAACAGGGGATGTACGAAACGAGAAGACCGACCTAGTTAGAGCCGCAACGAAGAGGCGCCGTTCGCGATTTCGCGAACGGCGCCGCGGCCAGGAGCTCCTAGGTATCCCTTGCCACCTCCTCACGGTATCCAGATTCCGCGGCCCCTCCTGCGTTCCAGGCGCAGTGACCTACTTCGTCCGGCAGCACTTCACACTGCACGTGACTTCGACCGGGAAGCTTCCCGAGTTATAAAACCCGCAAAGCCAAGCCTTCCCTTGCGCACGGGTCTGGGATTGGGCCGTACCGTTCTCAACCCAAGCAGATCCGCCCGTTGCCAAGTAGCCCGACGGACACTGCACCTCGTAGTCCAGGGCTCCATAGGCAGGAAGAGTCTTCTTCTTCGACTGGGTGTCGCATTCCAGATCACAGACCCCGCCCGTATTCGGCGGTTCGACGGGCAAACAGATCGGGATGTAGTCAGAACAGCAATCGCCAAAGCCGGCGCAGGCGGCGTCACAGTAGCATCCACCAGCGCCTTGCCCCCCACAGTAGTCTGCACCGCCTGGTGCCGCACAGGACGCGTACGCCGTTGCGGTAGAAAACATGGAGGCGACGGCAAAAAGACCGGCCACAGTAAAGTTACGGATGGTAATCGTCATTGTTCCTTCTCCTCTTTTTGCGCGCTCTCGCGCGCGGTTCTGGGTTTACGATCTTCGATTCGACTTCATCTGGCTCGGGGCGGGCGGTCCCCTGCCATGGTTCTGAGGCGGATCACGCGCGGAGGGGCGAATGGGAAGTGGCGACTGCGCAGGAGACTTCCCATGATTGGCCCGATGATCTTCGGCCCGGCCCTCGGCTCGCCGCCCTGTTCGCACCCGAATAGAAGCAACGCATCGGGAGTCGGGGCGACGAGTCTCTACCCGACGATTCGCCGACACGATCCATCGAGCCCCGCGCACCGCACCCACCAGGCCGCGACAGCGACCTGAAGAGACCGACAGGCCAACTCGCCACCGCTGGGACTCAACGACAGTCCGGCTCTGTGGAAGCTCGCGTTGACTCTCGTCGAACTCGTCGCTGATGATCCCGAAGATCATCCGATTTCTCCGCGCTGCCTCGTGCATGGCGGGAAATCTACGCGGGGCCCGGGAAAGAGTCCTTACGCAGTTCTTACGCTATTCTGATCAAGTTCCCGGAGGTTCCGCGAGAGCGCGAAGGTCGAACTATCGCCAAGAAATGGCCGAACGGAATTCCCAACCGATCAAGGTTGCCCCCTGAGTTGCCGGGTAGCCCGTCGGGAGTCCTCGAAATGTATCGCCGCGTCTTGCTCTCGACCCATGACAGTCGCCAGCTGCCCTAACAAATCGGCTACCGGCCCGTTGAACGACACCCAGTCAACAACGACTTGATCACCCCACGGCGCAAGTAGATCGTACAATCGCTCCGCCGCATCACAGTCACCAAGCCGCGCCGCCAGCCACGCATAGTTGGTCATCGTCGTGAGCCAACCACCAATGCGGGGCACCTGAAGGAAACCGCCATTTGCTTCGGAGGCTAACGCCTCCCTGGCGTTCTCGACCTGCCCTTGCGCCCACCGAATCGTCGCACTCATCACACGAGTAGACGCCGAGGGGTGGCGCTCCAACGATTCAAGCAGCTCCGAGCATTCTTGGAGTTTCCCCTGAGCCCGACGTACGCCGAACATCTGAGTCGAATAGTAGAGCTCAACATCGGGCTGCCCCATCGAGCGGCCTGCAGCCAGGGATTCAAGAGCGAAGGCTTCCGCTTCGTCGGGGCGGTTAGCGACAAGGGCGCGAACCGCCCGCCGGCGGGCAAGCACCCAGCGCGGGCCGGGCCGATTCATCTGCGCGGCCAGCTCGACCATTTCGGCCAAACACTCGTCGAAGGTCTCGATGTCACCGCTCTCGAGGGCAGGATAGGCCTCCCACGTGGCGACCCACCAACGTTCGTCAAGGGTGTCGAGGCGCTCGGCCAGCGCCCTGTGCCGCTGGGCATTCCGTCGACGCGCGACGAGCGTCTCCGGGGTCCACATCGCCAGGTAGGACGCCCGAAGCGCCTCAACCTCAACACTCGCATCGTTCAGCGCCCGAGAATCGCGAAGAACCTCAACACCGAGGCGATCCAGTCGCTCCCTGTCCGCCGTATAAGTAAGCTCGACGAGCAGGGATGCCTTGAGACGCACCTGAGTCACTCGGTCCGTGGCATCACCCAAGCGCAGGGCGCTTTCGAGCATCGCGACTCTTTCGTTGTCGACGGCGCCCAGTAAGCTGACGTAACCACGAGAGTTGGCCAGTGCCGCTCGGCCAAGGATCTCAGCGTTTCCCTCTTGCTCCGCTTGCCGGGCCGCATCGAGAAGGGTCTGTCTATAGCCCGGATCCCCCGCATCGCGTTGCACTTCACCCAACCCGACTAGAAGCCGGAGCCGCTCGCTTCGTCGAGCCGCCCGTTCCGCGTCAACGAGCGTCAAGGCCTTTTCGTAAAATGAGCAAGCCTCAGCGTAAGCCAGCGAGGACGATGCGCCTTCCGCTGCACGAACAGCATAGCTGATTGCGTCGCGTGGGTCGCCGAGCGGCGCAGCGCGTGAGTAATGATGTGCCAGGTCTCGAGTCTTCTGGTCGCTATCCTGTGGTCGTTGCACTTCGATGGCACGAGCGACCGCCAGATGAAGCCGTGCTCGTCGGGTCACACCGAGCTGCCCATACAGTGTCTCGCGCACCAGACCATGTGCAAAGCGGTAGCGTCCCACCCCCGTCTCATCGACTAGACGAGCCCGAACAATCTCGGCAAGCAGATCTAACAACTCTCCGTCTTCCCGCTCGACGACTACCGACAAGACATCGGCCTCGAAGTCCAGGCCAAGCACAGCTGCGACCGGTAGCAAGTCGACTGCGGCAGTCGGCAGGGACGAGAGCCGACGCTCGACAATCTCGGCGATCCCCGGAGAAGTGTTCGAAGCGTCGATCGAAGTATCGGACCGCGATGCTTCGGGTGACTCGGAATAGAAACGTGCAATCTCACCAACGAATAGAGCATTGCCGTTGGTCCTCTGAACCAAGCTCTCGGCACGCGCGCGTTGATCGCCCCAATCGGCCCCCGTAGCTTCGCCGAGAATCGATTCGACGGCTGGGACTGAAAGGCCGGGTAGATCGACGCGATGCACGCTCGCTTCACCACGCAAGTCGGCCAACAGCTCGAACAACGGGGTCGCGCTAGTAATTTCAGTATCGCGATACCCGGCAATTACCATGAGGGCCGACGACGGTGTCACTTGGATGATGTGGCGCAACAACTGAACCGTCGGCGGCGTTGCCCATTGAAGGTCGTCGAGCAACAATAGAAGTGGGCGTTGTAGGGACAGCGCGACTAGCCACGCCGAATACGCCTCGAAGAGGCGATATTGCTCGGTGCTCGCGTCAGCCTCACTTGGGCCCGAAAGGCCCGGGAAAGAATGCCTCAATTCAGGGACGAGGCGCAGGAGCTCACCGCCGCCATCGGTCGGCCACTCCTCGGAACCCTCTGCCCCTAGCTGAGCGGCAAAGTGTCGCAGGGCTTCCGTGAACGGTTGAAACGGTACTCCCAGATCGTCATCGCACCGACCGAACAAGGCGTTGCAAGCGGCTTTCACTTCAGTTGCAAACTCGAAGCCCAACCTTGTCTTACCCACACCGGGCTCACCCCCAAGGAAAACGACCTGACGCTGCCCCGCTGCCGACTCCTCCCAAAGTTGTCGCAGCCGCGAAAGTTCCTGATCGCGGCCGTGGAGCGAGAACGCGCCTCGCGGCGCGATCGATTCGACGGAGAATGGCCCGAGCGACAAGCTAATGGCCCGTCTCCGTACCGCGGGGAAAATCCCACGAGCGTGCAGAACACGAACCAAGCGAGGGATGTTCTTGAGTCGCTGCTCCCCAGTGTCAAACCACTCCAACTCGAACTCGGCTTGTTCGATCTGATCCAACGCTGCTTCCGAGATACTCAAACCGCCGGGATCGCCAAGCGCTTGGATGCGCGCAGCCACATTCACCACATCACCGTAGATCTGATCTCCGTCCGTGAACACATCGCCGGCGTTGACCCCAGCCCGGAACCACAACTGCTCCTGCTCTGGAAGCCCTTGATTTCGACTCGCCGAGGACTGCTGGATCCGCTGTGCGCACCGTATCGCAGAGGCAACGTCTGGGAATTCGACCAACACAGAGTCGCCCACTGCGTTGACAACACAACCGCTATTCTCTTGCGCGAGTTCCGCGATCAACTGGCGCATCAGGCTCAAGATGCGGATTGTGCGCTCCTCCGACTTCGCCATGTGACGGCTGAATCCCACAATATCAAGTAGCAGTACGGCTGCAGGTCGACGATCAACGGTCTCGTCAACTTCCCCCACCGATTCAACCTGCGCTGAATCGTCACCATCTTCGATTACGACCGGCACTCCGAATCGATAACCAACGCGAGGATGGGTCGTGATCGCAGGGTTCGAACGGCGCGATCCACCAATCGCCCGCCGGATCGAGCTGATCGCTCGAGTCAAAGAACTCTCACTAACCACCACGTCCGGCCAGATCGCGTCCAGGAGTTCGTCCTTTGTCACGACTCGATCACGATGGCGTATCAAGAACAGCAGCAGCTCAAACTCTTTCGGTGGCATTGCCAGGATCTGGGAATCGCGTCGAAGCTCGCGACGCTGATCATCGAGCTGGCAGCTACCGAAACAGAAGATCATACGACAATACTTTGGACCGCATAGAGGGCCCGACCCGCTGGCCGAACTTGGGGCGCCAGACGCCCTCGTTGCGGGAGCCGAACATTTCCGAAAGCTCCACCCGGGTCGGCACAACCTTTACCGCAACACTCGATCCTTCAACCGATCACGGTAGCGTCGGTGGTGGGATCTCGAAGTGGGATTCGGTGTCGATCGCTGCCCCTTCCTGGCCGCCGAGGAGTACGAAACTGAAGGAGAAACCCTTCGTCTGGGCGACGCCGTGGCAACCCATGCAGCCGCCCATATTGTGCGCGCTGCCCATGAACTGCATGTTCTTATTGTCGCGCGCGAAGGCATTTGCGCCGTTACTTGGGACACTCGAGAATTTCGAGACGACCGACGTCAGAGGCGGCTGCCCCTGGAATTCCTGCAATCCGGCGTTGGTCTCGATCACGGTGTTGGCAAGGTAGATCGGCTGACCGATACCTGTGGGATCGTTCGGATCGGTCGCTGTCGGATCGACGTCCATGGACTGGAATTGGACGCCGACGAGCTCGTAGTTGCACCACACCGAGGCGGGGGACTCACCGCACTTCAGCATGTCTTGCACCTGTGTGTTGGCGGCCACCGTACCGGGAAGGATCGGGAACTTGCGTTCAACCGACAGCGCTTCCTCGGGTCGAGGGTAAAATCCTGGCAACGGCGGCGGCTCCAAGCCGTCACCTCGATAATCATTGGCAAAGGTGAAGCCGGCGCTGTCGTTGTCGGTGTGCTCCCAGGTCGCAAAGATGAACGTTCCGCCCAATTGGTTGGCCTTGTCCTGTCCTTCGACGCTCTGATGTACGCGTTGGATGATGTGAAAGCCGACCAGTCCGAAGGTTCCACTAGTCATGCAAGTGGTCTCACCATCCGTTTCGGTTTTGAAGTAAAGTGCCTCGGCCGTGTGATAGTCCGCCGGATCCTCGTCCTCGAGCAGAATCCAAGCCGACTTGAGATGCACCGAACCCTGCGGACACGGCGTCAGCGAGGTGGTCGGCGAGACCACCTCATAAAAGTCATCGACACAGGCCTGTGCCGAGTACATTGTCACACCCGGATTGGGCCCACCGGGGCCCTGCATCGAGCTCGTTCGCCAAGGCAGAGTGATTTCACCCTTCTCTGCCGCCGCGCGCGTGTTGGTGTCCAGGTAGTATTGGTTGTTCAGAACGTAGTCATAGAAGTCATAGTTGACCTTCACTTCGTAGAGCACCGGCCGGCTCTGGTCCGGCGTCGGTTGGCCTTTCCAGACCCGCGGGCCGACCACCTTGTTTTGCACCAAGCAGCAGTCGGCTTGGTCGGACGTGCCACACATCGGGTCGTCCGAATATCCCTGGCAAAGCTCGTCGCCGCTCTCGAGTGCCTCGCTGGCGACTTCGATCGTCTCATCGAGGCTATCGGCAAAGCTCTTTCCCACCTGCACCAGCAGTTTGTCGGGCAGGTCAGCGGGCGCATCGGGACAAACCGGTGGCTCATCTCCGGGCGGACCGTACTGCACCGCCTTGTTCCACGGACCAGGATTTGCGCTGTCACCGGTTTCGCCGTTGTAGAAGACCTCTCGCTTCTCTTTGAAACTCTCCCAAACGGTCTCGTCGTCATGGGCCGCATCCGCGAAACTCTTGGTCAGGTCCGGGAAACCGCGCTGATTGTTGTTGGTCGCTGCGTCTAGCGCCGGCCAATTGAGAGCGATGAAACTGTTCCAAGCAAAATAGTCCCAGTCGGGCTGGGCCTGAGGAAAAGTATTCGGCAGCGCCGGACAGCCCAGCTCCAGCGTCGAGCCATCGCCTTCACAGACAGCTTCGGTTGCCACGAGATTGAGATCATCGTCCGATCCGCAGCCCCACAACCCAAGCACGATGATACAGCTGTGAATTAGCGAACGCGTAACCCTCTTCATGCATCCCCCTTTTCGAGATTCGACCAGTTGAAATGACGAAGTGTAGCGCCGTGATCCTGACTAACTCACCCCATCACCAGGTGTGTCAAGTTAGGTAAATCCCCTAGTTGTCCCATGGACTAGGATTTGTCATTGCGATCGCGACACGGCGTTCCGAAGCTAGCCGCACTACAACGAGCTTCGGCGAAGACGAAAAAGTACCCGCAGAGACGCTCCAACGGGCCAAAGAATTGACTCGTCCGGCCAAGCGAATCTCCCGAACTCGGACTACCCGCAGAACAACACCAAGAAACCTATAGACAAATCCGCTTCCCCCCGAAAAACGTGGGTGAAACGCATGTACCATCATGGTTTGACCGATCTCCACGGGCTCGCTACTGCGGCTTCAACTGGAGGACGGACATGCGCAAACTCAGCCGGTTCTGTGACAGAGCTGCAAACCTCACGTTGATCGCCTCGCTGGCGTTGGCTACGCCGCTGTTCGCTTGGCAAGTCGAGATCGACACCGAGTTTGGCGAAAGCCAAGACGACGAAGCCTTCGCCATCGCTTTCGACTCGAGGGGCGATGTGATCGCGGCGGGGACCGCAGACTACGACGACTGGTTGGTGGTCAAGCTCGGCGGTGGCAGCGGCACCGAGCTCTGGCGCACTGTTGTCAGCGAGAAGACCTTCGGCACCGAAGCCGCAGACAACGTGATCGTCGATGCGAACAACGACGTCATCGCGATGGGCCGCCTCGGCGGCAATAGCAGCAGCGACACCGAACTCGCCGTGATCAAAGTGCGCGGGACGACGGGAGCGGAAATCTGGCGCTACTCGATGGCCGGCTCCACCCCTTCTGGCTGGGACTCCGCGCGAGACGCAGCGGTCGACGCGAACGGGGATGTCATTGTCATCGGAACCGAAGACAACGACATATCAGGCCGCGATATCGTCGTCGTGAAACTATCGGCAAGTGACGGCAGCGAGCTGTGGAAACGCGTCCTCAACGGCTCCGAAATCGGTGGGGCTGACTTTGGATTCGCAGTCGCCGTTGATCCTTCGAACGACATCGTGGCCGTCGGCCGCATTACCAACGCCGGCACCAACACCGACCCCCTCATCGTCAAGCTGGCGAACGCCACCGGCGCGACGATCTGGCGCACCGAGATCGCCCGCGCCGCCTTCGAGTGGGCAGAGGTTGTCGTGGTCGACAACGCTGGCGATGCCTTCGTGTCAGGCCGGCTCGACGACGGGGTATCGGGTGACTTCGGCCTGATCAAGCTGGCCGGAGGCGACGGCGCAGTCGTGTGGGAAAAGGGCATGTGCTGCGGCAACGACAGGGGCGGAGTCGAGGCGCTCGCACTGACACCGAGCGGCAACGTCGTAGCCGCCGGCTGGGCCGAGCGCCAAGAACACAACGCGGCTTTTAACGTTGCGGAATTCAACGGCACGACCGGCTCGACGGAATGGCGTATCTTGATCCCAGGCAGCCAAGGCTATGGCACCGCCAACAGTGTAGCGGTGGATTCGAGGGGTGACGTTCTCGTAGCGGGCCGCATCGAGACTTCCGAAGAAGGCACCACCGACGGAATCCTCGTGAAGATTCACCCATGTCACTTCGACGAGGACAATTGTGAAGAGCCCGCGCCCTCCTATGACGCGCGCATTGCTTGGGAGCGGCGCTACAAGGGCAAGGGCGGCAGCGACGACGATTACGACGAACTCTACAGCCTCGACCTCGATGCCGACGGCCAGGTCGCGGCGGCTGGTGTGATCTGGAACCGCAACCCGATCTACCCCGAGGAGAGTCATTCCGATTTCCTCGTGACGATGCTCGCCGAAGACGGCAGACGGGTCGATGGCGCCGATCCCTTCCGTCCAGCATGCGCTGACGGGATCGACAACGACGGCGACGGCCTCATCGACTTCGGCGCCGATCCCGGCTGCAGCGCGGCAGACGATCTGTTTGAGGTCACGGCAGTGGATACGTCCGTCATGTGCTCCGGCAACAAGGTGAAAGTCAAAGATCGGGCCGCGAAGGCGAGAGTTCGCAGCCTATCGTTTCAGTCCAGGGATCCGCTGCTCATGCCGCCCCCGGGGGGCTCCCCGGGCGATCCGCGGATCGGCGGCGCTGTGCTCGAAGTTCACAACCCAATCACCGGAGAGCGCGCCTACACGAACTTGGTCGCAGGCTCGTGGGAAGCAGTTGGCGGTCTCAGCGATGGGTCGAAAGGCTATCAGTATCGCAGCCGCGCACCGGCCGAAGGACCGTGCAAGAAGGTTCGCTACAGCGCCGGCAAGCTCAAGGCGAAATGCAAGGGACTCGGCTTGCGCTTCACGCTCGACGAGCCGTCCCAGGGCACGATCTCTGTCCGACTGCACCTGGCAAACGGCGAGCGAGTTTGCACCGAATTCGGCGGCGACATCCGCGACGACCAGTCCACCAACGGGGTCGATCGCACGGTCAAGTTCAGGGCATCGAAATCAAATCCGCCGACCAGCTGCGCGCCGTAGATGCGGCGTTGGCGAATCCTCAACATCGCCCGAAACGGAGGCGCGGCTCGTTCAAGAGGCAGCATCCCCGCCGCAAGCGGTTCCGCACGCCTCCAACAGCAAGTTTGGTCACCTTCAACGAGAACGACTACACTCTACCGTTCCCTCGGTGTTGGCGTCCGTGTCGCCGAGGCGGCGCGACTCTCTGCCAAACGCAAGGCTGAGATCAGGCTGCCCGCCGCCGGATCAAAGCCGGAGAACCCCAGCACCAGTGCACCCCTGTTACTCGTAGTCCAATGATCACAATCGAAATTCTGGCCGCTCGTCGCGAACAGGATCGGCGGCCCAGGGGGCCTGGGCTCCGCGATACTCGCTGTTAGGGTGGCTGAGGAAAGAACGGTCGGCAGAAAATTCCGCTGCCCACCAAGGACATCAAAGCAGTCCGACAGTTCCGAGTTGGTTCCCAATCCGATGCCGTTCATGCCAACACGCAGGGTGATTGCTCCCGGCCCTGAATCGACCCCCAAACCGGAGCGGATCGCTCCAAACGAAGCGAAGGGCGGCAGGTCGAGCTCGACATCGTGGCCGCTTCCGCCATCGCAATCGATGCTCCCCTCAGAAGAACGTGCTTCCAATCGAAAGCAGAAGGTCGAACCGTCCTCGAGCTTTCCGCCGATAAAGACATCCCCAAGTAAACGCAGGGGAGCAACCCCGTTTGCGTCGACGCTGCCGGCTTCGATCTCGAGAGTTGAGTTGAGCCAAGGATTGGCGGACACGTCCGCTTCTCCCCGCAAGCTCGCGATCAGCTGACTCGCGGGACGCCTGATCGAGAAGGCGCGCACCCCCAACGGCGTCGCGGTCGGCGTACAGGCTCGCGGCGCGCACGAAGTCGGAGTCACTGTCGCCGTGACCGTCGGTGTCTTTGTTCTCGTCGGGGTGTTTGTCTTCGTCGGAATGCGCGTGACGCATGTCGAGCACTCGCAGCGCCCTCCCGGCCACTCAATCTCGTTGGATCCGCAGCGAATCGGCGTGCACTTGAACGGACCACAGGGTGTCGGAGTTGGAGTCGGGGGACTCGTGCGCGTTCGCGTGCGCGTGCGCGTCTTGTTTCTGGTTGCTGTTCTGGTGCGAGTCCGAGTCGCTGTATGCGTTGGGCCAGTCGGCGTCGGAGTAAACGCGACCATCGGGATATCCACGAGAACAGGCGCATCCTCGACTGTAACCACCACAGAATCCCAACAACCAAACTGGTTGCAAGGGCTCCTGCGCGCATCTGCGGTCAGTGTGTATTCCCCGACGGCTACATTGAAAAAACAGAAAGTGGCCCGCAGTCGAATGTCCTCCGGCACCATCGTCATTCGCGCAGGTAGGGTCGAGAGACGAACATTTACACCGTGAGCTACGCCGCCATCTTCACCGGGCACACCGGGTTTCATCGCCGCGCGTCCGCAAATGTAGAAGGGCCCTGGCGGTGTCACAGACGGAGAAGCGACTTGCGTCGGCGTCGGCTCGGAGGTCGCGACCGGCGTAACCGTTGCGCAAAACGAACAGCCATCAACAGGCGAAACGAGGTGCTGCGAGGTCGGACAGGCTTTAGGGGTGAAGCAGCCAGCCGACGTAGGGGTTGGGCTCGGAGACGCGCACTCTTCCGTGTCGGGACAACCCTCGAGAGCGTTTCGCACACACCCCACAAGGTCGTCTACCCGCAGTGGGCAATTCTGGCAGGCGTCATCTAACGCCGCCTCACATATGCTTCGTGGCGAGAATGCCATCGCGATCCGAGCGGCCCGCACAAGCTCGGCCACTTGGACGCGCCCATCGCCGTCACAGTCGCATCGACATCGCGCCACGGCCGACTCTGGCGCCGGAAGAAACAATATCAAAAACACGACCGCGACCGCTCTACCCATCTCCGCCCCCTACCACTTCGGATGCCAACGATCACTCGTTTGCTGCATCCGATCGGGCATGTCCCGCCACGCGTCACTCTTCGGGCGGATAGAGTACCGACCGCGGATCTGAGAGGTAGTGCTCGATGAACTCATGAAACGATGCAGCGACGTAGCGATGGCGATCACCGTACGACACCACTACCGGCGACGAGTCTGGCTGGGCAAGGTGAACAGCAAACGCGTATCCCCAAATGCTGTAGTCGGCGAAAACGTAGCACTGACGTGGATCCGGACCGGCCTTCACCTTTTCCTCGGCAAAGGTTCGCACCTGATCGAGATGCCACCAGCCGAATAGATCGTCGTCATCCATGCCCAGAGAGCCGCCGGCGGTTCCGTTCACCCACCGGAAGTAGGCCCTCAGATCTGCCGGCAACGCCACACGGTAACGCTGCTCAAAGGCCGCGAACTCCTCGGCCGTGGCACCTCGCTCGTTGCGAATCCCGCTCTCGGACCAGAAACGATACAGACCCCGCAGCCATCGGTTCTCCATCGACATCGACCTCCCCGGGGCAGGGGCAGTACTACCGGAGCCTCAGCTTGAGAACCTCTTTGTCGGGTCCACCGTTGAACGCCACAACTCCAGCGAATACAGCTATCATAGGAATACGCTTGCAAAAAAATCTCGCCATTTTCTCCCCACGCGGAGGTTGTGGAGGGAAATCGTGGACACCTACCGGCCGGGCTGTCAAATACTTTGTCTACAACGAGCCCGCCTGGCTCAATTGCCCCTAGGGTTTTGTGCTTTCAATTTTGGGGGACCCGTCGGGAACCTGGCCGACTACCGCGCCTTCACATTGCTTGGGGCGCATCGATTCATACGACGCGTCCACCACACACTCGCGCAGCGTCAACGGATCGGGGTATAGGGCTGGCATGAGGTTTGGTGTCTTCTACGAGTTGCAACTGCCGCGGCCCTGGGAAGAGGGGGCAGAGCATCGCTTGTTTCACGAAGCTCTCGACCAGGTCGTGTTGGCCGACAAGCTGGGGATCGACTACGCCTGGGAGGTCGAGCATCACTTCTTGGAAGAGTACTCACACTCGTCGGCACCTGAGGTGTTCCTGGCGGCGGCAGCCGCGCGAACCACGAACATCCGCTTGGCTCACGGGATCCGGCAGGTCATCGCCAACTACAATCATCCCGCGCGCACGGCCGAGACAGTGGCAACCCTGGACCTGATTTCCGACGGCAGAGTGGACTTCGGAATCGGCGAGGGCGCGACGCGCCTCGAGCTCGGTGGCTTCGACATTCCCGCCAAGCGCAAACGGGCGATGTCCCTCGAGGCGGCAGAACAAATCGCGAACATGATGGTGATGGAGCCTTATCCAGGCTTCGATGGGGAGTCGTTCTCGATGCCCTGTCGCAACGTGTTGCCCAAGCCGATGCAGAAACCGCACCCGCCGATGTGGATGGCCTGTACCAATCGCGACACAATCAAAGTCGCCGCCCGCAACGGTCTTGGCGCCCTGGCTTTTTCCTTCATCGATCCGGAAGAAGCGAAAACCTGGAGCGATGTGTACTACGACATCATCCGCAGCGAAGAATGTGTCCCGTTGGGGCACAGCGTCAACGCCAACCTCGCGGTCGTCTCTTCGTTTTCGATTCACTCGGATCGGCTCGAAGCAATTCGACGCGGCCAAGAGGGTTTCGAATTTTTCGGCTACGCCCTGCAGTCGCTGGTGACCCGCGATACGATTCCCGGTCACTCGCAGATCTGGGAGAAGTTTCAGGCCGAGCGACAACACGACGACGACGAACTACTGCGGTTGGCAGCAACAGGAGATCCCAGCCAATTCGCCCACGCGCCCGGCATCGGGACCCCCGAGGATCTTACAAGGCACCTGAGTGAGCTGCAGAACGCCGGCGTCGATCAGGTGATTCTGATGCAGCAGGCTGGGCGAAACCGGCACGAAGACATCTGCGAAGGGCTCGAGCTGTTCGCGAAGACCGTGTTGCCTGTTCTCGCCGAGGGGCGAGAACAACGCGAAGCGCGCAAGGCCGAACAACTGGCTCCATTTCTCGAAGCCGCGCTAAGCCGCAAACGGACGATGCCGTCATTGGCGCAGTCGGAGATCCCGTTGGTTCGCGCCTCCGTGCAGAAGGCGCGGGTGAATCAGGGAAGTGCTACCTGATAGGCGGAAGCAGGGAACCCGAGTCTTCGCTCCCTTGGACTTGTCGCCCACCCGGCAGCCACCATACACCGCTAGCTGGGGACCAAGGCATCGACATTGGCTGCGATCACAGCGTCAGACGGGATACTCGGATCAATGACCCGAAATGCTGGCGGAACGATGAGCTGCAGTCCGGCGAGGTGACGAAAGATATAGACGCCATCGGTGGCCGCTACGACTGCGCCGTCGCCGTCCACGTCGAGCCCTTCGCCAAGAAAGGAAACCGCCGAAGAGATTTCGCCATCGGGCGGTATCGACGGGTCCAACAACCGGAAGGCCGCAGGAACGATCAGCTGGAGCCCGCCGAGCGCGCGAAATACGTAAACTCCATCCGTCGAGGCAAGGACCTGGCCGTTCCCGTCAACATCGAGGGTACCGCCACCGAGGACGGTTGGGGTCGGGGCGGTTGTCGCCGTCTCGGTCGGGGTTTGTGTCGGCAGGTCTGTCGGCGTCTGCGTCGGGGTACTGCTCGGCGTGTTCGTCGAGCTCGAAGTGAACGTCGCGGTTGGTGTGTTCGTAGGAGTGGCTGTCGGAGTCGCGGTCGGGGTGTCGGTCGGTGCACTGGTGGGCGTTTCGGTCGGAGTACCGGCGGATACCAGCCGATACATGTCGTCACCGACGGCAACATAGAGTTCGCCGTTGACGTCTTCGCCGAAGGTGGTCAGTTCGGTGCCGGCGTCAGCGACGACCGGATCGTCCAGCGTACCGACGTCGAGGGCGACGATGTCGCCGGAGCAGTAGTCGCCGAATACGTAGCGCCCGATCAGCTCGGGGATATCGGCGCCGCGGTACACGAAACCACCGGTGACGGCACAGCCACCGTTGTAGTCGTAAAGAGGATAGGTGAAGCTGTCGCACGCTGGAATGGGCGTCGGACAGTTGCCGAGTGCGCACGTACCCGGATCGCATTGATCCCCTTCTGCCACAGGCCAACCGTAGTTCTCGCCACCGGTGCTTGCGGCCGCTTGGAAGTTGATCTCCTCACGTCTCGAGGCGCCGCTTTGGCCGACGTCGCCGATGTACATATCGCCGTTGGCACGATCAAAGGAAAAGCGCCACGGGTTGCGCAGGCCGTAGGCCCAGATCTCATTTTCGACCGCACCATCGAGGATGAACGGGTTCGTCCCGGGGATTGCATAGTTGCGTGTGGCGTCCATCGGGAAGTCGTCACCATCTACATCGATTCGCAACATCGCACCGAGAAGGGAGTTGGTCTTCTGCGCATTGCACCCGGACCCAGAAGAATCGCAGCCGCCTCCGCCGTCGCCCATGCCGATGTAGAGATACTCGTCTGAACCGAAGACAATCTGACCGCCATTGTGATTGCCGGCAGTCTGATCGATGTCGATCACCGGCGTACCAACGGTATTGGCGATGTTCGGGTTCCCAGACACCAGGTACCGCGCGACGACGGTATTTCCGCTGTTGTCGATATAGTTAACGTAAAAAAAGCCGTTGGTGTCGTAGTCGGGGTGGAAGGCCATGCTGAGCAAGCCGCGCTCGTCGCCGGTTGAGAGGACGTCGCCGAAGACGAGCGTCCCGATGTCGAGAAACGCTGTCCCGAGTACGCTCGCGCCGTCGAAGACCTCAATGACGCCGATCTTGCGCACGAGAAACAGCCGGTTGTCTCCGGCTACACCGGTGTTGGCAATGTGCACGACCTGATCGTCTACGGTCGCCAGCAGCTGTAGGTCGACATCCGATGAACCGACGCCGCCGAAGCTCGAATTTACCGTCCAAACGACCAAGACCGACGCTGCAACGGCGGCTATCAGGGAATCTACAAGGCGCGCGAAAATATTCATCATCGTTGTCAGTGGTTGCTCGATTCATCTCTAATGTACGTACGCCGCATCAAGGGGGACGCTACACACGCACGGCGATGCTGGCAACGCCAATTCCCGTTGCTCTAGTGCCGAGTCTGCTGCACTGCACCCGTACGTCCGCATGTTCTGGCACGCGCGTTTGGGGAGCACTCGGGGCGGCCGGTGTCGCTTCCCGTTGCCGCCGGCTGCGTTCTCTCTGTCCCCTCCCGGGACGCGCGAAGCGGGGTTCCGGGGCAGCTGGGACTCTGGGCAGGATTCTTGACCAAGCGAGTGTTCGGCTATACGGCGACAGGATGCATTCTAGTGACTTTGCCCAACTCGACGCTTCGCTCGCAGCAGATCGTTCCTCGGCTCGGGGCCTGCGGTCGTATTCCTCGCTCTTAGTCTTCGCTATTGCTGTCGTCGCCGCCGGCTGCGGGAACGACGATAGCGGGGCACTCGCGGACGCCACTCCGACACCAAAGTCTACCGCAACCTCGGGGTCGGCATCGGAGACGCCGACGCCCGTCGAGCCAACCGAGGTTTCCACCAGCTCGCCCACGCCGATCGAGCCAACGGCTGTTCCGACCAGCTCTCCCACGGCAGTCGAGCCAACGGCTGTTTCCACCAGCTCACCCACGGCAATCGAGCCAACGGCTGTTCCGACCAGCTCTCCCACGGCAGTCGCTACGATCGCGTTGCAGATTCCTCCCGAAGTCACACAGCACAGGGCGGACTGGCCGCTGCCGAACCGCGACTACGGCGGCACTCGCGCGACGTTCGACGCGACCATCGACTCCGACAATGTGACAAACCTCGAGGTCGCCTGGCGCACTTCGATCCCGGAGTCGGGTATATTCGGCAACCTCGCCACGACCCCGCTGATTCTCGGCGATACTGTCTACGTACAAGCGCTGAGCGCGGCCGTGTTCGCGATCGACTTCGCCACCGGCGAAGTTCTCTGGCGACAGGGACTAGACGGACTCACCCCTGGCCCAAACGGTCCAGTGGTCGGCTACGGACGCGTATTCGCAACGACTGGCAACGCCCAAGTCGTCGCCCTAGACGCCGACACCGGTGAACGAATCTGGTCCACCTCTCTCGGCCGTACCGCGACCGAGGGTATTGATATCCAACCCGTCCTGGTCGACGGAAAAGTTTACGTAAGCACCGTCCCTGTCACCATCGCAGGGCAGTTCATCCCCGGCGATCGCGGGATCATCCACGCGCTCGACGCAGAAACGGGCGCGATCGTTTGGTCGTTCGATACGGTGGCTTCCGACGACTTGTGGGGACACCCAGAGATCAACAGCGGCGGCGGCGCCTGGTATCCGCCAGCCGTCGACGTCAACAGCGGCACGATCTTCTGGGGTATTGGAAACGCCGCGCCGTTCCCAGGCACCGACGGTTTTCCGAACGGATCCAGTCGCCTGGGACCAAACCTTTACATGACCTCGACTGTCGCACTCAGGGCGCGGAGCGGCGAACTCGCATGGTACAACCAGGTCAAGCCACACGACTTATTTGATCACGACTTTCAGCTCACCATGTTTGGCAAGCTCGACGTCGGCGGCGAGCAACAAGACACGGTCATTGGCACGGGCAAGACGGGGACCGTGCACGCGTTCGACCCCAGCGACGGTCAGCAACTCTGGAAAACATCGGTCGGTCTACACTCCAACGACGAACTCGAAGCACTTCCGCTCGGCGAGGAGATTCTGGTGAGCCCTGGTCTATTCGGCGGCGTGCTCACGCCGCCGGCGATGGCCGACGGCATCATCTACGTCGCTGTGCTCAACATGCCCACGCCCTACGAAGCGGATACTACAAACCCGTTCGCATTTTCCGGCCGACTGGAAACGGCAACCGGAGAGATCGTTGCCATCGACGGAAAAGACGGCGCGATCCTGTGGACCCGGTCGATGCCGGCCGCCGCTTTCGGTGGCGCCACAGTAGTCAACGACCTCGTCTTCACCTCCACTTACGACGGTACCATTTATGCACTGCGCCGGTCCGACGGCGAAACCTTGTGGACCGACGAGACCGGCAAGCTGATCAACGGCTGGCCCGCTGTGGCTGGCGACACGGTGATCTTTCCAATCGGCGGCGGGAATCCAGGCGAAGTCGTGGCTTATCGCCTCGGATCGGACTGAGTTGAGCGCGCCAACGAACCGTCCTACGAATCGCAAGTCGCAACGCCGGCCATGACGAAAAACGAACCCACGGAACGAGAGCTGTTCGGAACCTTCGGCGGTGTCTTCACACCCTGCACGCTGACGATCCTCGGCGTCATCATGTTCCTGCGCTTCGGCCAGGTCGTCGGGCAATCCGGGCTACTCTACGCCTTGTTGATCATCGCCGCGGCCAAGGCGATCACGACCATGACGTCGCTATCGCTGTCCGCGATCGCCACCAACACGCGGGTCAAAGGTGGCGGCGCCTACTATCTGATCAGCCGCAGCCTAGGCGTCGAATTCGGTGGGGCCATCGGCGTGTTCTTCTTTCTCGCGCAGGCAATCTCGGTGGCGATGTACGTCATCGGCTTCACGGAAGCGGTGCTCCACTCGGTACCATTGCTGCGGCCTTACTCAGTCGAAGTTGCTAGCATCGTCAACCTCGCCACCTTTACCTGCGTGTACATCGGTGCCGGGTGGACGATCCGACTCCAGTACGGAATCCTGGTCGTCTTGCTGCTGGCGGTGAGCGTGTCTTTTATCGGCGCGGCACAAGCGTTCGACTCATCCATCCTCGCGGCCAACTTGCAGCCCTCATTCACGCCGGGAGAGGATTTGTTCTCGAACTTCGCCCTCTTCTTCCCGGCAGTCACCGGGATCATGGCCGGGGCCAACATGTCGGGAGACCTCAAAGATCCCGCCAAATCGATTCCCCGCGGGACGCTTGGCGCGGTTGCGTTCACCGCTCTGATCTACGTGTCCCAGGCGGTCCTCATGGCGGGGTCGCGTGATCGCGTCGAGTTGATTGCCAATCCTCTGATTCTCAAAGACATCGCGATCGTACCGCTACTCGTCACCGCGGGCGTCCTAGCAGCCACCCTATCCTCCGCGCTCGGGTCGATGATGGGAGCGCCGCGCATCTTGCAAGCGTTCGCGCGTGACGGCGTGTTTCAGTTTCTGAGCTTTTTCTCCGTTAGCGGCGGCGCCAACAACGAGCCGCGGCGGGCGACGATGCTCACCTTCCTGATTGCACAAACATGCGTACTGCTCGCCGACCTCAACGCCATCGCTCCGATTATCACCATGTTCTTCATGATCACGTACGGCACGCTCAATCTCGCAACCTTCTCCGAATCGATCTCAAAGAACCCGAGCTACCGGCCGACGTTCCGCTACTGCCACTGGTCGGTCTCGTTGCTCGGCGCTGTTAGCTGTCTCGCCGTCATGTTTCTCATCGACCCGCTGTGGGCGATCGTCTCAATCATCCTCATGGCTCTGTTGCGTTGGTACATCGGCTTTCGCGAGATCGAAGCGCGCTGGGGGGATACACGCTCTGGCGTGATCTTCGAAAGACTACGTCTCAGCCTGCTACGCCTCGACGGCGAGTTGGTTCACCCAAAAAACTGGCGCCCGATTCTGCTCGCTCTCTCCGGCGTCGGCTGGACGCGGCCTCACATTCCCGTCCTCGGCCACTGGCTCACCGCCGGACACGGAATCCTCAGCATCGCTCAGGTCGTAACCGGCGAGATGGATGACCACGCCGATCGACAAAACGACTACGAGCGCGCCCTGCGCACGTTCATCGCGCGAGAAGACTTAGAGGCGTTTCCCGCTGTCGTGGTTTCGGATGACCTCGGCACGGGGATCGAGGCACTGATTCAGTGCCACGGCCTCGGCGGCATTCGGCCGAACACGGTGCTCATGGGCTGGCCGAGCTCGTCCGAACGAGCCGAGGCGTTTGGCACCTCGCTGCGACTCGTGCAACAGCTGCGCCGTAGCCTGGTCGTCGCTCGCTTTGCAGAAACGTCGGACGACAACGCCGACCCCTGGGAGGTGCCCGCCGGCAGCATCGATATCTGGTGGCGCGGACGCGACAATGGTTCGTTGATGTTACTGCTCGGACACCTCTTGCGGCAGAATCCAGCATGGAGAGACAATCAGATCCGCCTGATTCGCATGGTCGAAAACGAGGCGGCTCGAGACGACGTGCGCAAGCATCTCACCGACCTGGCGGCGACTTCCAGGATCGAGGCCACGCCGGTCGCAATCGTCTCTAACGATGTGCCGCAGACGATCCAGACAGTGTCTGCCGCCGCCTCCATCACGATCCTCGGCTTCGAACCCCCGGAAGACGGCACCGAAGAGAAGTTTTTCGCTTCTATCGAAAAGACGGTCGGCAACTTACCGCGTGTACTCCTCATCAAAAGCGCTGGCGGGATGGAGCTCGAGTCTTAGCAGTCCGCTTGGACGAAACGGGCTCTACTGGCACTGCCGGTCGTCCACGAGTAGGTTCAGCCGTAAGAACGGGAGCAAACAAGCCGTGGGGGAATCAACGGAGTTTCCAGAGAAAACATGCACGCTCGATCGTCTGGTGCGACAGAAGCGCCTCGTCGAGGCTGTCTTGTCAGGACAGAAGACCGAACAGCGCCGCGACGGGGTCTACGGCTACCCTGGCGAGAGTTTCGAACTCGAGGGGCGAATTTTTGAGATCGTCTCGCTTACTCACGACCGCCTCGGTGATATCGGCGAGACCGAGGCGCGCTCGGAGGGATTCGAGAGTTTCGAACAATACAAATCCCTCATCGTGCGGATGCACAAGGGGATGGAATGGGATCCGGAGCATCGGGTCTGGGTCCACCGCTTCCGCGAAGTCGCCCGCTAGCGACACGCCGGGCTCCACCGAGCTTCGCCCCCACAACGAGCTCCTGCCGGCGCAGAGCTGATCCCTCAACGAGCTCCTGACGCCAAGCTATTCGAGAAACCCGTCACACTCGACCCGCCTCAGCACATTGATGATGTCGGCGGTGCCTGTAAGCAACGGGCCTATATCGTCGTTGCCAAAGTTCGCCTCGCCCGCAGCGATCAAGGCGTTGAGATCCGACTGAAACTGCAGCAGCTGATCTCGATCCGCAGGCTGGAAGCGATCCGCATCGGCGGCCCCGGCATTCACAGCCCGAGCGATCGCCTGGGCATCAGCGAACGTCGCAGTCGGTAGGTTCGACAACGGCGTGAACGGCGGCGCTTCGTCCGCCATGATCAGCTGCATCGCCAGGTCGGTGCCGATGCGTGTCTGCATCTCGAGCTTGCCGAAGTCGACGATCTCAAGCTCGTCCCCGTTGGTGTGGTAGCACGGCCCGTTGGCGTCGGAAAAGAACACCGTGGGAACGCCCGCATTGACCAGGTTCACATAGTCGCTGCGCAGTTGACCGAAAATGAAACTCAACGACTCAACGTTCAAAGGCTCCTCGGCGAGAGCACGATCCAACATGCCACTAAACTCAGCCCCACCGGTTTCAGCCCCGATCGCAAAACTAAACGAGCGCAGGCTGGGCGCAATATTGTTCCCCAGAATGTCAAAGTTGAGGTAACCGACCGTATCGGCCAAGGAGACGAGCGGATTGCCGACGTAGTACGCGGATCCTAGCAAACCGTCTTCTTCTCGATCCCAAAGCGCGAGAACGACCGAACGACGAGGTGGACTGGGCAAGGCATCGACGGCCCGCCCGATCGCCAACACGGCCGCAACACCCGTAGCGTTGTCCGTCGCACCATTGCAGATCGAGTCGTTCGCCTGCACAATATCACACTCGGCCCCAGAAATGTGATCGTAGTGCGCACCCACCATCACATACTCGTCAGCGAGATCGCCCCCGGGGATGACGGAAAGAATATTCGTCCCCTGCGGAAAGTGCTGCTTGAAGGCGTCGTCGCCAGAAGCAGATCCGTCTAGACCAACCGAAAACTGACGCAACACGCCGATCAGGTAGTCTTGCGACAATTGCGACCCCGCCGTGTCGTTGTCGCGGCCGGTGAAGCGGTCACTCGCAAGCTCGCTGACATCTGTTGCATCCAGAAAGCTCGCAGGCGCCCCAGCCACGCCATCATCGTCGTCACCGCAAGCGACGAACACCAGGGCGAGCACAAACATAATCGCACATACTTTGCCCGCGGAGCCGAATCTCGTTCCATGCAAGTATCCACTCATCGGAACTCCATACCAGCAGAAGCGGACGCAGCAAACCGAAACGCACGTCTGCGCTCCGATTCTACGGCCGGATCGAGAGCCAACTGCTCCGGTCTTGGGGCAGAGGCGCTATTGAGGCGCTGTACCGAACCTTCGTGCGGTCCGCTCCCGTGCCTTGGCCGCCTCGATATCACGATCGCGGGCCGGGGAATTGGTCACCAGAGAGTCGAGAAGATCGTGTGCGACGTGTGCAACCTCCTCGATCGCCCGGTCAAAGCACTCCTGGTTCGCCTGCGACGGCTTGTTGAACCCACTGAGCTTGCGCACGAACTGCAGCGACGCTGCGCGAATCTCATCGTCGGTCGCCGGCGGCTCGAAGTTGAACAGAGTCTTGATGTTCCTACACATTGGACCTCCTACGCTCGCGACGCCAACGTCAGTTGAACGGCTGCCACCGCCCACCACAATAAACATTCGCTAGTCCCAGTACTGGACTGTTTCAAGGGCTGAGCCCTAACAGCCCGTTGACCAACGGAACGCGCCCTGCAAACAGCCTTTCGACCACCAATCGCTACATCCTCACAAACACGCCGTAGAGATAGCGGAATCCTTCAAGACTCGCCGAAGCAATCGAGTTGCGGCGAGACCAGTCGCGGCGTAGTCAGGCGTATGTCCCCCGATCGGCCGTCGTGGTGGAGCGACAACGCGATCCTCGCCTGGATCGCGCTCTTCAAAATCCTCCTGCACTTCGCGACCAACGGCAACTACGGATACTTCCGCGACGAGTTCTACTACATCGCGTGCAGCGATCATCTCGCCTGGGGATATGTCGACCATCCACCGCTATCGATCGCCATTCTTAGCCTCGTCCGGGCGACCTTAGGAGATTCCATCTTCGCCATTCGCCTACCCGTCGTGCTCGCAGGTAGTGCCACCGTGTTTGTGAGCGGTATCCTCGCTCGCGAGCTGGGCGGCGGGCGATTCGCTCAATTCCTCGCCGCGCTTGCCAGCCTCACCTCACCATTCCTGCTCGGAGTTTCAACGTTCTACTCGATGAATGCGTTCGAACCTCTGGTCTGGATATGCGGCGCACTGGTCGTCGCGCGTATCGTCAACACCGACAATCCGAAGCTGTGGCTCCTCTTCGGCGCAATCGTCGGCTTCGGCATTGTCAACAAGATCAGCACCGGAATCTTCGTCGTCGGGATCGTTGTCGGCATCCTCACAACACAGCGCCGCAGCGACGTCTGGACCCCTTGGCTGTGGCTCGGCGGGGTCACAGCGCTCCTGCTCTTCCTCCCGCACCTGCTGTGGCAGATCAGCTACGGGTTCCCTACGGCCGAGTTCATCCGCGTCGCGAGCGAACAGAAGATCGTCCACATGCCGCTGGCGAGCTTTCTTTCGGCGCAGATTGTCTACGCCGGACCCGCCGCCGCGCCGATCTGGATCGCCGGCTTGCTATCCTTGGTTGCAACTTCAGCCGGCAAACCCTACCGAATGATCGGCGTTGGGTATCTGGTCATGCTGGTCTTGGTGGTCGCGCAGCAGGGCAAGGCCTACTACCTGGCCCCCGCGTACCCCATGCTGCTCGCGGCCGGCGGTGTCGCAGTCGAACGCCTAACACGACGCCGGCAACTACGAGCCCTGCGGCCCATGGTCGTCGCGGCCGTACTAGCCGGCGGCTTCTTGACGGCTCCAATGGCCGTCCCGCTCCTCACACCTGACACGCTTGCACGCTATGCGAAATGGATCGGGGTCGAAGCCCCGAAGGAGGAGCGCAACCAGCCGGCCGCGCTGCCACAACATTTTGCCGACCGCTTTGGCTGGCAAAACATGGTGGAGACAGTGGCACGCGTGTACCGATCGCTCACACCCGAGGAACAGCAGCGCTCGACGATCTACACCCGGAACTACGGCGAAGCCGGTGCAATCGACTTCTTCGGCAAGAAGCTCGGCCTCCCTCGTGCGACCAGCGGTCACAACAACTACTGGCTGTGGGGCCCCGGGGACCAGATCGGCGATATCGTCATCGCGATTGGGCCAACATACACCGAGCTATCTGAGGTTTTCGATGAACTGACGCATGCAGAGACCATCGTATCGCGCTACGCGATGGCATACGAAACGGACCTGCCGATCTATATCTGTAGGCGGCCGAAACGGCCGCTGCGCGAAATCTGGCCCCAAACCAAGCGCTTCATGTAGGGCGGACAACAAGACGGCGCCACCTAACTCGGTTTCGATATCTCCGGCGTTTGAATTTCGTCGGCGGGCATGAGGGAGTCTGTCCGGCTGTCAGACTAGGAAGGCAAACCCATGAGCGACAAGAGAATTCACGCATTCTGCGACGACCTGCTCGGCGACTATGACGCAGTCGATCTGGCCCGCCTCATTGCGAGCAAGAAAGTCAGTGCCCCCGAGGTCGCCGACGCTGCCATCGCTCGCGCCGAGCGCTTGGATCCGGCGCTCAACGCGATCGCGTCGGAGCGCTTCGTGCAAGCCCGACTCGACGCAGCGAATCTCGCCGGCGGCGTGTTCGCCGGAGTCCCTACCTTCGTCAAGGACAACACCCCCCTCGCCGGGACGACCACCAATCACGGTTCCGCTGCCGTACACTCGAAACCGGCGCAAAAATCCGGGGTCTACACCAAGCAATACATGGCGCAAGGATTCGTCTGTTTGGGAAAGAGCTCTCTGCCAGAGTTCGGACTGAACGCCAGCACCGAGTTCGCTGACGACGAACCGACTCACAACCCCTGGCACACCGAATACTCCTGCGGCGCGTCTTCCGGAGGTTCAGCGGCGCTTGTCGCCGCTGGAGTCGTTCCAATCGCTCACGCCAACGATGGTGGTGGTTCGATTCGTATTCCAGCCGCCTGCTGCGGGTTGGTTGGTCTCAAACCGAGCCGCGGTCGACACATCGTACCTGAGTCCGCGCAGGCGATGCCGATCGACATCATTAGCGAGGGTGTCGTCACGCGCAGTGTGCGGGACACCGCTACCTTTCACGCCGAAGCTGAAAAGTACTACCAAAACCCGAAGCTTCCGCCCCTCGGCCTGGTCGAAGGTCCAAACGAGAAACGCCTTCGCATCGGCGTCGTCATTGATTCGATCACCGGATCTGCAACCGACGCCGACACCAGAGCTGCGGTCGAGAAGACGGCCGAGATGCTCTCCAAATCGGGGCACGCAGTCGAAGCCATTCCGATACCCGCTTCCAGCCGCTTCGAAACCGACTTTCTTCTCTACTGGGGCCTACTCGCCTTCGCATTGCGTTCCGGAGGCAAGCGAATCATCGACCCAAGCTTCGACGCTTCGCGCCTGGACGGCCTGACCAACGGCCTCGGGACGAGTTTCAAAAGGAATTTTTTCCGACTCCCGACCGCGCTCTACCGATTGAACAAGAGCCGTCGCGAAACCGCCGATCTTTTTAAAACTTACGATGCTCTGCTCACTCCCGTCTTGGCCCACACGACGCCAAAGCTCGGATACCTCAGCCCAGCAATCCCATTTGAGGAGTTGATCGTTCGGCTGACGCGCTACGCATCGTTCACACCACTGGCCAACATCACTGGAGACCCGGCGATCTCTTTGCCGGTCTCACAAAGCGAAGAAGGTCTACCGGTTGCGGTACAATTTTCCGCAGGCCGCGGTGGCGAACGCACATTGCTCGAGCTCGCCTACGAGATCGAAAGCGAGCAACCGTGGCTCCGGATTCAGGACTCGACCAACGGCACAGGCGCGGATCTTTGACCGCTCTTCTTTTGCCAAGGGTGACGTAGATTTCGCAGATGCTTCGCACAACCCTTCACGCTCCGCTGACCTCGCTGCGCGTACGGGAGCAATACCAAAACCGGGCAGATACGACCCAGAAAACCAGATCCGCTATGCGGCTCGGGCGGAGCCTCGCCCTCCATTTATCTCGATGCACTCCACCGACATCAATAACGACCTCCGCGAGCGCGAGCCTTAGCTTTTCGATCAGCGTTCACCGATGTTCATCAGCGGTTTGGTTCCGGCCGTTGGCCGGTATGCGAAATCTGCTTCATCTGAGGACAAATCCTCTTCTACGGGATCGCCGTGACAATGTTGTCAGCGCTCCTTGGGCTGAGAGAATGGCACGCGATAGGTCGTCTGCGGAGCGTCTCCGCCCCCACCGGGTCCTTGACCCCAACGCACCAGACATAACAGTATCGGTCCGATGATCGAGACGAAGAAAACTTTCTGCCGCTTCTGCCACGTGTTCTGTGGCATGGAGGTCGACGTCGACGGTGACCGGGTCGTGGCAGTCCGCGGGGATCGCGACAATGAGGTCACGGAAGGATACACGTGCCAGAAGGGTCGCGCCGAGACCGAGCGCATCCATCATCCGGATCGGCTGCTGTCCCCGCAGAAACGCACCGAGAACGGCTGGTCGTCTATCGGTCGAGCACAAGCTCTCGACGAAGTCGCTCAGCGTTTGAGCGAGATCGTCGAACAACACGGCCCCAATTCAGTCGCCGTGTACACCGGATGCGGTGGCCATCGCACTTCTGCCGGCGGTCCGTGGTTCGTGCGGCGCTGGCTCGACGCTCTCGGCTCGAACCGCTTGTACACATCGTTCACGATCGACTCGCCGAGCTTGGCGGTTGCTGGCAAGCGATTCTTCGGCTGCATGTTGCCGGTCAACCTACTCGATGTCGATCGCGCTGACGTAGCGCTATTCATCGGCACCAACCCCGGGGCCTCGCATCAGCTCACGATCGCGCAGTCGAGCCCGTCGGCTCGAATCAATCGTGCGCAACGCCGCGGCATGAAACTGATGGTTCTCGACCCGCGCCTCTCCGATGCAGCGCGGCGCGCCGACATCCACCTGCAAGTCAAACCAGGCGAAGATGCAACCGTTCTGGCAGCCATGGTCAAGGTGATCCTCGATCGAGATCTGATCGACCACGATTTCGTCAATCAATACGTCAGTGGACTCGAAGAGCTCCGCGCCGCCGTCGGCTCGTTCGATCTCGACTACGCTGCGCGACGCAGTGACGTACCTGCAGATCTCATCGAAAAAGCCGCAGTGACGTTTGCCACCGCCGGCAACGGCGGCGCGCAAACCGGCACCGGTCTGCATATGGCCGTGCATCACAACCTCACCACTCACCTCGCCATGACGCTCAACGCGCTGTGCGGAAACTACGATCGCCCTGGTGGGATGAATCGTTGCGAGGGCGCGCTCGGTCGGACCTTTGGACCGGAGCTCGATGGCCAAGCGCTGCCGGAGCCACCGCGGTCACGCATCCGCAACATTCCGGCGCAGCAAGGATTGTTCGGCTCGTATTTCGACATGCCGACCAACACCATCACCGACGAGATCCTGACTCCAGGTGAGGGCCAGATTCGCGCACTGATCGTCAACGGCGGCAACCCAGCCTTGGTGTTTTCGGACGAAGCGAGAACGGCGGAGGCCCTCAAGAGCCTCGATCTCTTGGTGGCTTTCGATCTCTTCCGGAACGCTACGGCGGAACACGCCGACTATATATTCGCCGCTCGCCATCCGTTCGAGCGCGTCGATGTTTCGAAGCTGATGGACTCGAGTTACCCGTTCCCGTTTGGCCACTACACCAAAGCGGTGGTCGAAGCCCCGCCCGAAACCATCGAAGAGTGGCAGATCTTCTGGGAACTGGCGATGCGGATGGGGCTGCCCCTGCGGGTCGGCGGTCTGACAACGGACGCGATTCCAACCGCGGACGAGCTGCTCGATGCGCAAAACCGACACGGTCAGGTGTCGATCGACGAGCTGCGCAAGCATCCGAGCGGATACGCGTTCGGCGAGCGGCACACCGCCGCCGGGGGCGTTATCCCAAACATGATCGCCCACCCCGACAAGAGAATGGCCGTTGGGCATCCCGCTATCATCGCGGAGCTCGCCGAGGTTCGCGCCGAGCCTGTGATGGCTGGCGGCGGCTACGACACCGACGAGGACTTCCAGTTTCGCATCATTACCTACCGAATGAAGGAAGTGTATTGCTCGCAAGGTCAAAACCTTCCGTCGCTCGCCAACAAGCGTTCGTACAACCCTGTCTTGATGCATGCGAGCTCGATGAACGAGCTCGGGCTATCCGACGGGGACACTGTGGTTGTCGAGAACCACCACGGCATGGTCGAAGGAATCGTCGAGTCGAGCGACACGGTCGGGGAAAAGACCATCGCGTTTGCGTTTGGCTGGGGCGATCCATCCGACCCGAGATCGATGCGCGAGAAGGGGTCGAACGTACAGCGCCTGATTCCAGCTGACTATCACTGCGACCCCGACACAGGACTGGCACTGCAAAGCGCCATCCCGGCCAACGTACGACCGGCGGCGCACTGAACTGAGCCGTGGCGACGCGCGATGCGTCGGCGCGAGCGCCGCGGGCGCCGACGGCTCGTGCAAGACTCGTCGCCGGCTACTTTCGAATCGCATCCGTGATCGCGACCATCCAACCGAAACAGGAGGAACACACCATGGCAGTACGAGAACGAGGGACTGTACTCACAATCTTTGCAATTCTCTTCGGGGTGATGGCGCTTTCCAATCTCTTGAAGCCTTTGCAGCTGTTCGGTGACCAGACGGCGTTCGTCTTCTTCGGCACCCGCACCAGCGGTATGGCCAACCTCATCCTCGGGCCGTTGTTCGGAATCTTCCTGGCGATCTACGCCTACGGCATCTGGAACATGAAACGCTTCGCGATGCCGATGGGCCACGCCTATGCGGTTTACGTCTTCCTCAACCTCGTCCTTTGGACCTTTCGCAAACCACCGGGAGTCGACAACAGCCTGGTCTTCACCGCCATCTACGCCACCGTCGCGATCGGCGTGTCACTCGGGGCAGCAGTGCTCCTGACCCAACGTAAGGCAGATCTGAGTTAGCTAGTCGCAACCCCAGGGCGAGCAACCCCCGTACCCAGGCGTTCGCTCCGAGTTTCCTCTGTCCCCCCCTCCCAAGTGAAGATCGCGTCGGGCGCACCTCAACCCGGGCTTCAATCCCCGGCTACGAGCTGTCACCCGCCTCGACGTCGCGGGACAAGCCCGGTCGCCCGCTTCCTTATTGGATCTCAATCCACGAGGCCAGCCGATCGCGCTACGGCGCTGTATTCGGCCCGCGACAACACGGGTTTCGCGGGCTACGCTATTCAAACTCGACTCGGCCTAGCGAGACCGGGCAACCCACAGAGACATGAAGAAGGACCTCGAAGAACTCATCCGCGACGGAGACCTGAACGGCCTGACCGGACTCCTTTCGAAGCTCTCGCCCGAAGAGCGCCAGGCATCGTCGAAAATCGCAATACAACTGGCGCACGTGGATTGGACCGCGGACCGGTTGTCGTTCCTGCCGTCGTTCATCTACGGCAGGTCGCTACAGACCGAGGCGGCGGCCGCAGCCGCTTTAGGGTGTTGTACGCTCACGCAGCTCAAGCGGCTCGGCAAGCGTGGATTGCCGCGCTCCTACGCCGCTCTCAAGGTTCTCTCGGATCGCAATTCCGAGTGGCTCGACGTTTGGGCGGGCAATGCACTCCGCACCTCGCCGGCGATCTGGCCAGCAGTTCGTCTTCTCATTCGAGCCGGACGCTGTGCGACGCCCGAAGTTCCCGAGTACACAATGGGTCTCACCACCGGCATCAAACATTCCTACCTCCTGCAACGCGATCTCGACCCCGATGACTTGAAGAACGTTTCCCTCGACGACATCACTCTTGTCGACGCGCTACAGGACGACCCTGATCTTCTCGATCGCGACCTCTGGAAGATCTTCGAAATCACCGGCACGAGTGAGTTCAGTCTAGGAGGCCACGACTCAATGGCCCGCTCCCATCATCGATACTCGCGCGTAACCTATGACCTCGGACCAAACCTCTGGAGCTGGTCGCTCGCGGAGCTCTCGAAGAGTGGCAAGCTTGCACGCAAGCGGTTGCTCGACTGCTGCCTGACCACGCTGGTCGCGGAGTCGAATCGCGATCGAGCTCGTCCCTATCGCGCGCTACACGACGAGCTCCTGCCCACGACTGCCGACCTCACCGAGCGAAGCGCGCACTACTTGAGCCTGCTGCCCAGCCCAATCCCCGAGTTGTCCACGTTCGCACGAAAGATCGTCTCCGCTTTGGTCAAAGGAGGCCACCTCAAAGCAAGAGACACCCTGGCATACGTTCCCGGCCTGCTGGCACAGCGTGCGAAGGCTCCGGCAAAGGATGCCGTAAAGCTCCTCGACTACGCCTTTTCAACCAAAGATGAGGATCCTTCTGAGCTGTCGATGATTGCGGCTGATGGACTCGCACACCCTTCCCCCGACCTTCATTCGGCTACCATTGAACGCCTCGAAAACTGGGCGCCGAGCGCATCGAGCGAACTCGTCCAACGCGTTTCCGACCTGCGAGACAACGTAGCGCCTACGGTGCGCCATCGGGTCGACGAATGGCTGGCTGCAAACGGCTCGCGACACGCTCACGAACCAGGGGGCCCTGAGATCGAGAACTTGGTCGAAATGGCAAATCAGCTAGATCCCCCACTCGCCGAACTCGCCGCGATCCCCGACCTGCTCACTGCTCTCGCCCAAGGCAGGATCGCAACCCCCGAAGTGCGCAGTGACGGTACCGACATCCCGCGCCTCGAGGCATCGGACCGGCTCGAACCAATCGCCGACCTCGATGAATTGATCGAGGCATGCGCTGCGAGAATCGAGGCCGAACCAAAAGACGAGGACGACATCGAGCGCTGCCTGGACGGAATTCTACGCATGACCCACCTGAGGCCCACCGATTTTGAACGACGAACTAGTCCGCTCCGCAAGCGCCTAATGGAACTGATCCAGCTGCGTCGCGGAATCAATCTTCAACTTGCACTGGTCGCTTGGCTACGTGGCGTCGAACCGGTGCACGAAGGCGAAGATCTGATCTTGCCGTTGCCGGAAGAGAGACTTACGGGCTCGATTGGCGAAGATCTAACCTTTGAAGTCCAACGGGTCATGGACCTATGCCCGCTGATCACCAAATCAATATCACTACCGCTACCGGCGCTGCCTACCCACAAGCCAGGATGGATTGATCCGCCGGTCTTGGTCGAGCGCCTAATCGCCTGGCAAACCGCAGAACAAACTCCAACAACGGCGGAGTGTGCACTCGCCTTTCTTCGACTTGCTCCCGAACACAGATCCGATGCCTTAAAATTGGCACAACCATTGCGAGGAGAAATCGGCGACGCCATGCGGTACTGCCTCGGCGGAGATGCCGAGGTCGGCGACAGTGCCGAACTCTGGGCAGCCGCCGCACGGACGCGTTCACCATGGGACGATGATCCCGCTGTCGATCAGCGGCATCCAGACCTCGGTCCCGACGCCGGGCTGGCCGCACGCTACAAGTTTTCGCCCGAGTCGAATCACTACGAGTGCATCGAGCCGTGCTGGCACTACCACGGAATCAACTTCGATGCTGCGGAGCCATTTGCGGGCTGGGTTCAATACACGCAGCTGCCGTTTCCGCTCAATACACTCGGGGATACTTCACCCCGGACACTCACCGAGGCAACGCCGCGATGCGGCCATTGGGATCAAGACAAGCCCCTACCGGTGGCGCTCCACACCCGCGGCGGCCCAGCCGGCCCAACTCTGTGGCCTCTCGTACTGGAGCCATATTTTGCGAAGTCTTTTCAGCAACTAAATTACTCCCTCCAACTCGACGATCGCGCCCAAGTTGCTTCGGACCTCCCACCTCTACTGGATCAGGACGTTCCACTCCGGCCGATGACAATGCACACCTTGCTCTTAAGCCTCGGCGTCAAGGACTCGATGGCACGGCAGGCAGCGGTGGACGCGGCCAGTGCTGCCATCGAGGACGGACGTTTGGGCCACCAAAGTCTCGCAGCGTATCTTGGGAGTCTTCTGCGGGCGGGCGTATTCTTACCCAATCGGCTCGCCGCCAGCCTATCGTTCGTCGCCGCTGCATCAAGGGCGCACAGCTACGTTGTCAGCCACGCCCTGCTCGGTGCACTGCAAGGGGAACCTCCAGAAGCCAAGTGGGTGAAGCGCGAGATGAAACCCTATCTCGACCTCCTGCTCGAGCTCCTGACAGATCTCAAGCTTGGCGTTGACCATCCGGCCACCCGCGCCTTCATCACAGCCCTCGACTGCGGCGGCAAGACCGGGACGCAGGCGCGGGCACTGCTCGCCTTGAAAGGAATGACCCATCCGCGGATCGTCGAAGAGGTAATGGGAGTTCTCCTGAGCGGTCGGATTGTCCGCGTTCGTCGCTGGCAAGATCGCCGCGCAACGGCTACGAGCGATTGAACAATCTCTCTTCGAAGCCAACGTCGCCACGGACCAAAACATGTCTCAAATCGCAGTCGCCCACCACTACCGGTACCTCTACCCATCGGAGCTGGACGAAGCTGGCAAACGGCACCGTCTCCGGCTGGCAACGAGCGGCGGCGTCGCTCCGAACCCGCACTTCTTCAACGGCCGGCTCCTGCGACCACAGCGCGACGCGACGTTACTGCGTGGACTCATGAGTGTCGTGCAAGCACGGTATCACGTCCCCCCGGCAATGCTGACGAGAATTCTGCTGGAATCCGATCCAGTCGTCACCGCTGGCAGCGAAAGGCTGCGCTTCGAGGGATTCGCCGGCTGCGCGAGCGTCTACGCGCGCGTCGACCTGTTGGCGACCGCCATCGACGGCGAGCTCTCCAACCACGGCACCACGAACGTCGATTTCAATCCACCGATGGTCGCCGCACTTGGCCGCATTCGCGATGGCGACGATGTCAGCTTGTCGGTCGGTTCGGACGAAGTCAGACTGCAGTACGGAGCGGATTCAATCGTCGAGAAGAAGGTCCGGTTGCCGACGCGCTGGCTCAAGAGCTTCGTCGAAGTACAGGCGTACCAGGCCCGCATGGAACCGGTCTTTTCGACTTCCGGAACGGAAGCGCATCGGTTTCTGCGTTCGATCCCCCGTTCGCGTACCGGTAGACGCGGATGCTGCGTCGTCGTCGCCGGCCGCGGACTTCGCATGAGTCAGGTTCCACGCGGCGCACACGTGCGCGTCGGTGGGATCGAGCGCCTGCGGCCGATCGAGAGCCTAGCCCTGCACGCAAAACAGCTGCAAGTCTTTCGCGACCCCGCTTCCACCGCCAGCGCCTGGGTCCTGGACTTTGACGATGCCCGCTTCAGTATCGTTCTCAGCCCAGACGTGTGGCGTGGCTTCTCAGGCGAAGGACAAGTTCTCGCCGATCTCGCAACCGACGCGCCCGAGAAACTACAGCGCGTCCGGGCCGCCCTGCAATGGAGCACGGTCATCGACCCAGAAAGACTCTCACAAGATTCGGGATTCGGCGACAGCGATATCGGCCCGACACTAGCAAGACTCGGGGCGCGTGGCTTGGTCGGATACGATCTCGTCGACAACGCCTACTTCCACCGCGAGCTGCCGTTTGACTTGTCCCTGATCGAGGCACTCCAACCGCGACTCAAGAACGCACGCAAGCTGGTCGACGAGCGGAAGGTGTCGATCGTCAGCCGCACCGGTACCAGCGCCGAAGCCTACGTCGCGTCGAGCGACGTCGAACACCGCGTCGTCATCAACGGCGACGACGAACGTTGCTCGTGCCCCTGGTACGCCAAGCATCACGGCGAGCGCGGCCCCTGCAAACACGTCCTGGCAGCGAAACTCTACATCGACCAGAACGAGGCGGAGTTGTGAAACCGTCGCTTTCCGAAGAACTCATCCTCCACGGCTTGGAAGTCTCGGAGCAGATGAGGTCAAAGCTCGACACTTGGGAGGTTCCGGAGACGCTGATCCCTTTGTTCGAAGGTGCCTCCGAGGCACAGCGAAAAGAAGTCTCGTCTTTCGTATTCGAGTGCGCGCGCAGAGAGCGAAATGACGGCTACTCACAAGCGGTGTCCTGCGTCGCTCTTGCGACGTGTTCGCTCGGACAGATCAAGAAGCTCGGTCAGTACGCGTTGCCGTTGCGGACTCACTACACCGTACGCATCCTCGCTGACCGGCGGCCCAAATGGATCGACGCATGGGCCGAATGGACCATCTCCTTGGGCAGGATGGAACGATATATCACGGACAATTGGGCCGTGGTTCGGGTTCTATCGCGCATGGGCGTGTGTGAGATGCCCGATAAACCCGAAACAACTACTAGCATTGTCGGCGGCGTATGGGATGCATTTCTGCTGCGCCAGACTCTGGCGAATCGACGATACCCGACCGCAGAAGAGCGCCGCGCGCCGGGTGGCAAACTCCTTCTCAGGTGCCTACGCGACGACCCCGACCTCCTGAAGAACGATATCTGGGGCCTGTTCGAGATTCCTGGCCCGATGGCAATGAATCTCGCTGGCAGGGATCCGTACTGGGGATGGAGCGAGGCAATGGTCGAGCTCGCACGCGACGGAACAATGCCGCGCCAACGAATGCTGGACTCCATTCTCCACGCGCTGCAGAGCGACTTTCCCGAGAAGCAGGCGACTTGGTTCCGACGCCTTCACGATGCGCTCGAGCCCAGCAGCGAAGAGCGTGCTCAACGTGCGCAGTGCTATCTCCGACTCCTCGACAGCTCGATCCCACCGATTGTGTCGTTCGCCACCACATCCGTCGCGTCGCTGGTCGCCGACGGAACGCTCGAAGGTAAGGAAGTGATTCCGCGCCTGGGGTCGGCCCTGAGTGGGCGAACAAAGACCGCCGCAATGAAAGCACTCGCTGTCCTCGATCGAGTCAGCCGTCGAAACCAGAAGATCGCAAGACAGGCCGCCGAAGCGGCTTGCCAGGGATTGGCTCATGGCGCCGAAGAAGTTCAGTCCAGAGCGGCAGGACTGATCAGAAAATACGGCGACCCATCAGATCCGTCGCTCCGTGATCGTGTGACGTCCCTAGTAGACGGGACAACAGCGGTGGTTCGACCATCGCTTCTCGACTGGCTCGGCGAGAGTTCCCCCGTTGCCGAAGCTTCCAGCGAGGCCATCGATCTCCCAGATTTCGACAAACGTATCGCCGCACTCGATGCGAAATACGTTGAGGTCTGCGGTATTGCCAAAGTGCGCTCCGGAATCTCAGACCACCCCACGAACGATCTCGAATCAATCGAATTCGACGGCACCGAAGTACCGCGACTCGACCCCGACAAGGAGATCGTCCCGATCGCGACCCTCGACGAACTGATCGAAGTCTGTGCCGCCGCGATCGAGGGCGCGCTCGACCCCGAAGAGATCGAGCGCGCCCTCGACGGAGTTGCCCGACTCCGTTTACTGCGCCCTGCAGACTTCGCAAAGCGCACCGCCCCACTGCTCAAACGGGTCAGCGGCACGAATGCCACTGGACCCCAGATCGCTTTGCTTCGACAGGCACTTGCGCACTGGCTTGGACACAACCGAGACTCTGACGTCGTCGAGGGCGACGAGCACCTGCGGCCCGCCCGGCTGTGTACGCCCACACACCGTGGCTACTGGATCGATCCCCGGATCCTCGTACAACGAGCGATCCGCTGGAATGACCAGGCAGACGAAGTCGTCCTGCTAGACCAGGTGTATTCGCTCTTGCGTCTGGCACCTGATCGCCGCAACGAGGCGTTGCCCGCGGCCGCTCGAGTCGACGGCGAGTACGGCTGCGCGCTCCGCTACGCCTTTGGCGCCAGCCAGGAGATCGGGCCGACCGCGCCCCTCTGGGTCGCAGCCGCGCGGGCGCGGGCACCGTGGTCCGACGATTTCCATGTCGACCGAGCACACTCCGGACTCGGCCCTGACGGCGCACTCGCAGCTCGCTATCGCTGGTGGGCAGACGCGACCAAGTTTCTCGATCACTACGACGATCCAGAAACCTCGTACGCGCTCCGAATCGAGGTCCAGCCAAGAGTACCCGCCGCCGAGGACGACAGCGAATCCTATCGACCCGAGTCGATCTCGGAGAATTTCCCAACAGTCCTGGAACATCGCCGCTGGTCGCTAGGACACCTGGATATGTACGAATCGCCAAGCGACGAAGGGCCACTGTACCCAGGCGTTTGGCCGCTCGCCCGTGAATCGTGGTTCGCGCGCGGCGCCCAGCGGTTGTCCAACAACGCCCGCTACGGCCACATCAGCAATGACGAGATCTACATCGAGCCACTACTCGATGCGGACGTGCCGCTCCTCCCGATGGCCGAGCTGACGCTGGTTTTTGGGCTCTGCGCCAAAGCAACCGATCAGCATACGCTGGCGGTCGACGCCTTGACTGCCTGCATCGAGGACGGTCGCGTCACAGGACCTGAGCTGGGCGACTGCGTCGCCAGACTCGTTGAATCGCCCCTACTGATGACGAATCGCCTGGCCAAGAATTTGTCGATCGTGGCGTCGGCCTCGGCGCTTCACGCATTCGTCGTTCGTCGACTCATCGAAAGTGCTCTGCAACCCCAAACCTCCGCCGCCAAGAAACAGTGGCTGCCTCTCTTGCCACTGCTGCGCGAGCTTCTAGTTGACCAGCACGAAGCGGTCACCAGCGTCGCTGCAAGAGCGCTCCTCCAAGATATCGCCGGTAAGGGAAAGGTCGGCGAATCCGCGAAAGCGCTACTCGCGCTTACTCCGGTCCTAAACCCGTCGCGAACGCGACGCGTGCTCCAGCAAGCCCTCATCGGGCGACTCGAGCGCGCCGAGCGATGGACCCGATTTTCTGCGCAATGACGCCTCCCAGGCCTCGGTCATGACTTGCCCCCGTCGCGCTGCGGCTGCTCGCGCACGAGCCAATAGTGCTCCAGCGCCTGCTCGATCGTGGGATCGAGACCGCCACTCGCATCGAGCTTCCACCAGAGATACGCCACCACCGCGCAAACCTGCTTCGCGTTGTAGTCTGCAAAATCTGCGCGGCTGTGCTCGCCCATCGTTCCACCCCCCCAGACCTTGGCGACCTTCTGTCCCTCAGCCTGCGGCGTCAGAAACGTGCACAGCCGTGACTCCGGTCCACCACATTCCAACTCTCCGCGAATATCGGCGATCAAGTAAGCCGGCAAATAGAATCGCAGCGCTGCAGCTGAAAAGAACGACAGCGCCGTGCCCCAGCCATCGGGTGCCTGATTGAGGAACGCAACATCGAGCTCGCGCCAGTCAGTCCTTCCGCGAAAGTCTTCGGCCAAGGCAGCCGGCTCTTCACCATAAGTGCTGTCGGTCAGCCGGTCGTCGCCGGGATACTGCACCTCGGCGAAGGCGTCCTCGATCAGTGCAATCAGCTGTTCCCCGAATCCCTGGCCACGGCTCTGCGGGCCCTCACTCACTTTTCTTGATCCTCGGGCGCGCAACCGGAATTTCGTAAAACAACACAAACTTCACCGATCAATCTCCCTCCCAGCACAGCGCACGGCATGCCCGGTCCCTGTAGGCGAAACGAATCACCAGTTGATATCCCGATCTGGGACGCTTGCTCAATGGAGTCGGGTCGGCCACCGAACGATGACCTCAACAAGTATTCATGCTCACGGGACCGGTCAGCACGCTGCGGAGCAGGTGACGCTCTTTCTGTGGCATCCATCGCGCGCGCGGAGTAGCAATAGGCTCGCCCCTGTCCACAGGTCAGCCGAGGAGAAGAACGCATGCAGCCGCAATTCAAACTATTCGCTCGAATCGTTTCTGCATTGGCGTGGGCAACGGCTTCAGCAGCGTTCGCTCAAGACTGCCCATGTGACTGCAACCAAGACGAGGCGGTTCGGGTCGCCGAGCTCGTAACATCAGTACGAATCGCCACTGGCTCCACAAGCCTCGACGCCTGTCCATCGGCCGACCGAAACGGCAACGACACCGTCGCAGTGAACGAACTGATCGGATGCGTGCGCGCCGCCCTCGAAGGGTGCGAAGCGATCAAAGGCGGTCCACCGCCCGGCATACGGCGCTTCTCGCTCGATACTCGACGCAGCGAGCTGATCTCGACACTCCCGGCAGCCGGGGACTTCCCCACACCCGGATTCACTGGATACCTCGACCTCCGCGCCCGACGAGTATTCCAGTCCAACACGTTCTTTCTCGATGTCGTCGGATCCTCGGAGTATCTCTCCGTCGACATACCCACGGTCGGCAGCGCTCTATGCGTTCGGCCCATCCGCGAGGAATTCCCAGTGCTAAACGCCGGCGTGCTCTACTGCGCGCCCGGCAACCGCGTCGGTCTAGCGCTGAACCAAGACCGGATAGCCGGCGTGATCGCCGCTTGCCAAGACGATGGTCTGGCCTGTACCGCCGACAGCGACTGTGCAACCGGCATTTGCTTCGGAAGCGCCGACTGCAACGAACTCGGCGGCACAATTGAACCATCGATCGGAGCCGGCGTTTGCATCGGCCCAATCGTCGGCACTCTCCGCGACGAGACCTCGGAAGCAGGTTCAGCTCTCATCTCGCCAGACCCCGTCGCCGGACGAATCGTCGGGCTGCCGGTTCAGATCGTCACTGAAACCTCGCTCCCGTGCGGCGACGAACCAGACGCCCCGGGAATGACCACGCCCATCACCTTGACAACCGGAGTCGCCAGCGCTCGCCTAGACGACGTAAACCGGGGCGCTGGGGAAGTTCTCGAAACGCAGAGCGCCGGCGTGCCGTTTGATTGCGACCGATGGACCGGAGAGAACAGCCCGGGCACACTCGTCTTCTCCGCTCCAACCCTTGATGTCGACACTGGAGTAGGAACCACCGACCTGATCTCGACCTGGCGCTGGGTCGACTAACTCGGAGAATCGATGAAGGTTGAACGAAAGCATGTCCTCGTCACGGGCGGAGCAAGCGGTATTGGCAAGGCTCTCTGCGAGAGCTTCGCTGCGGCGAAGGCTGGTACGGTTGTCGTGGCAGACATCGACGAAGCCGGCGCAAAGAACGTCGCCGATGATATCGGCGGAGTCGCAGCCAAACTCGACGTCAGCAACGCCAAGGCCATCACTGATCTGGTCAATCGCTGCGAGAACGACAATGGTCCCATCGATCTGCTGTGCTCGAACGCCGGCATCTTCGTCGAGGGTGGAGAGGAAGTCGTCGATGAGAATTGGCAACGGATCTGGGAGGTCAACGTCATGGCCCATGTCTGGGCTGCGCGCGCGGTCCTGCCGAGTATGCTCGCTCGAGGTGACGGGTATCTCCTCAACACCGCTTCGGCCGCCGGGCTACTCTCACAGATCGGATCGGCTCCGTACTCGGTAACAAAGAGCGGGGCAGTGGCGTTCGCAGAATGGCTCTCGATTACCTACGGCAGCCGCGGCATCAAAGTATCCGTACTCTGCCCACAAGCTGTGCGAACCAAGATGACAGCCGGCACCGACGAAGGCGGCGTTGCGGGTGTCGACGGAATGATCGAACCCGAAGCCGTCGCGCAAGCGGTGCTCGACGGCGTCAGAGACGAGACTTTTCTAATCCTGCCCCACCCGGAAGTGCAGAAATACCAAGAACGGAAGGTAGCCGACCGCAACCGCTGGCTGCGTGGCATGCGGCGACTGCAGGACCAATTCCTAGCGCTGTCAGGATCGTCTTAAAGAATCGGCCAAGGGCACGACAACACCCCTCTCAGGACCCCAGCCAACCTCACCGCTCCAACGGGGGCGGCCATCGTCACCAACACACGCGCCTCGATCACACACGGGACGTCGGGCAGCCGCCATTCCGACGAACGTAGAATTTCCTTTCCTTCCGGCGCTCTGTTGCGAATATTGCGGTCATGCTGAAACACAACCATCAAGCAGCCAGTTCCGCCGCGCCGGGGACGCCCAGAAGGCCCCGCCCCCATTGGTGAAGGTTCATCCTTCGGCGCCCGTCGGCTGATCGTCGGCAACACGCACCGGGGACGAACCATGAAATCCGAAGAAGTCCAAGAGATCGTTTCTTGCCTGCCACGCGGCAAGACCGTGTTTCACTATTTTCGCGACCGATACGCTGCCTTGCTGCTCGCGCGTGCATTCAAGGAGAAGGCACAACTGGGGCAGGTCAAGCGCTCGCGATTCGGACGATTACTCTCAAAACCGATCATCGCCGATTTGCTCGGCCGCTGCGGCGACGGCCGCGTAACACCGGATCTCTTCAACACCGCTTGGGCGCAACCCGCCGAACCATACCTATTGGGGCTGACTTCATGGGGGATCGACGGCAAACGCCTGACCCGCGCCAACTATCATCAGACTTCGAGGCCGGGCGTAAACCTCGTCTTGCAACTCAACTTCAGCTCGCACCACGAGCGACCTTCATCCGGCTGGATCGGTAAGGCCGACCCGACACATCCGTTCGTCCTCAAGGATCATCCGGTCGCTTGCCCCGACCGAAACACCCTCGCCTGGGCGCGCCTCGATATCGATCTCGCAAGCGGCGAGGCGTTGATCGAAGAAATCCAAAGTGACTGGGTGCGAGAGGTCCACAATCTAATTCGCACGCTGCGCTGTTTGCCATCGGACCAAGTCCGGCGCCGATTCCTAACCAACTGCTACGCCCCGATCGGCTTGAAGGGAATCCGCGAGTACGCAGCGCATGTATTACCGTTTCACGCGCGCCACTGGGCGGAGGCGATGCTCAGTGCTGCAATTTGGTTTCTCCACGACGAGATCGGAGTGCGACGGATCTACTACCACACGTTCGATGGAGGCAACCGACTCAAGGGGTTGTCCGACTGTCCACCGCCGCGATCACTGTATACAGACCTACCGCGACGCTTTTGCTTTGACCGCACAACCGAGCCGCCACGACTGCTCGACCAATGCACGGATTCGCGCGTAAGGAGTGCGGTGCGAAGCGGTGAAATCGAATTCCACCGAATAAATCTCTGAGAATCAGCAGCGCCGCTCGCACTTTCCTGCGAAAGGGCGAGCGGCGTCCACGGCCTACTCCGTGCGCGCGGTCACCTCGATGAGGTGGTAACCGAACTGCGTCTTGACCGGCCCCTGCAAGGTTCCTACGTCGGCGCTGAAGACGACTTCGTCGAACTCCTTGACCATCTGGCCCCGGGAGAAGTGACCGAGATCGCCACCCTCCTTGCCCGACGGGCACTCCGAGTGTTCTTTCGCGAGGGCTGCAAAGTCAGCCCCTTCGTCGATCTGTGTCTTGAGTCCCTGACAGAATCCTTCGGATTTTACGAGAATGTGTCGTGCGGATGCTTTTGGCATTTTGGTCCTCCTTAAACTCAGCTGTAGCCCAAGCCCTAAGACTAGTCACCACCCTTTGCGGGCAGCTTTCCGGCCCTACTTTTACACGCCGGTTTCGCAAACAAACTCAATCTACGGCGCATACCAAATCGGAGACGTGTAAGCGCGCTCCTGGATAAACCACGGCACGCCTGTCGCGGTCGGATCGAGCCCAAGCGCGATCGCGTCGAGTGTCGAATGGCGCGGCGTCGGGATCTGCAAGACACGCACGTAGTAGAAGGACGCCGCCGAAGAGTCGAAGTCCGCATCCTCCCACACGACGTCGAGCTGTGCGGCGCCGATATCGTTAGTGTAGGTTCCGGCCGCCGCATCGACGGTGTTGCCAACATCCGGTAACGAGCCGTCAGCGGCCAACCGGCGGTCGCCGGCCCACGCTGCGTTGTAGATTCGTTCGCGCGGCTGTCCGCTGCGATCGATCCAGCCCTTGACGATCTGCACCCGGTCGAGGTTGGCGCCCACCGGGTCCTTGAGGACTCGCACGACCAGACGCGGGGCCTTGCCAGTCCCGCCGCCCCCGAGGACACCGCTCACGAGGACCCCGCCCATGGGGACACCGCGTCCCGCCAAATCCGCGATCGATGCATTGTCAGCATCCTGATCGGCATAGTCCCAACCGGCGAACACACGAACGACCAACCTAGGTCCTGTCGTGGCATAGACCTCTTTGCGGCGAAACGCGTCGAGAATTGCATCCCTCGAGTTTTCTTCGCTCCAAACCCCCGCGAGCCCCGACGCTGCCATCGACCAGCCAGTTGGGCCAGGGCCCGTGCGCCAGCCCGTCTGCTTGTTCTCGGGAACCGAGTCACGCGCGAGCTTGCCCCAAAAGTTCGGCTCCTCCGCCGACGCCATCCCCGTGTGCGAGTCCGTGGCGCCGATCAGTCCAAAGCGGTACGGATTGAAGCCAATCCGCTCCTCGATCGTAAGCCCACGCTGCAATGCACTTCGAATGTAGTCGCCAACGTTCGCTTTGTACGGTGGCGCGTTGCGCTGAATGTAGTGCGGATAGGTCTCGAAGTCGGCGAACGGGTCGTTTGGCGACAGATCCGGATGGGTCTCCGAGTCACCCTTGATCTGCGTGATCTCAGCTACGGGCTCCCAGCGCAGACGCAAGCGCGCGTACTCTTCGGTCATCGCTACACCGCGCAATGACTTATCGTCGAACATATACCCTTTAGAAATGTTCGAGTTGTGGGGGATCGCGACAAACTCTGCGCCCGTCTCTTTCGAAGTTTTCTCGAGCCATCCCCAGAGATCCTCCGGATAGGCGCTGTCGATCGAGCTCCACGGCCGAAAGGTTGCCGCCACGGACGCATCGGCACTGGTAAACACCACGCGGTGAAGATTCGCGCCTGCAGGGATCGAGCTCCACTCCCAGCCGATCAGCGTCGTGAACACGCCCGGTTCGTTGTGCTCATCAGCGATGGCGATCGCCTCTTCCCAGATGGTTCGAGACATCAAGTCCGCGTTCGGGATCGAGACATCGGACTCCCGCGCAGCCGCGGCCGCGACATCGTTGTCGTCCGGTAGAAAAGAGGTGAACGCGCTCATCCCCTCATCATCCTTGATGACACCCCGCACCCAACGCTCGGTCATCCAAGCGGAGAAGCGCTTGGTAATCCCCAGACCATCGCGCGGAATCCCTCGGTCATTGATAAACCGCATCACACCGAGAAGTTCGGCATGATCGGCGACCACCAAAAAATCCAAGGGCGTATCGATCTGCACACGAGCCCGATGAAAAGGGTGCACGACAGGCAGTCCCTTGGCATAGCGATAGGCCGTCGCCGGGTCGGCACTCATGTTGCGATTGAGGAACGCATCGAACGAGTTACTCGAGTGCAGGTGCGTATCTCCCCAAAGGAGGGTCTTCTCACCGGCTTGCGCCGCGGGCACCGCCAGCAACATTGGGAGGAGACAACCAGTAACGAATCGATGCATTCGGAGCACGAGAATTCCTTTCGCCAGTCAGAGCACCTACGGCGATGCCAGAGGATGAACGACACCGTCGAGCACCGTCGCGAAAATTTCGATGTCACGCAACGTCTCAGGTGCGACGGCGTACGGATCCTGCCCCAACACGGTGAAATCGGCGCGCTTGCCGACCTCGATCGAGCCGATCTCGCCCTCCATCCCGACACTCGCCGCGGCTTCCAGAGTCACGGCACGCAAGGCGAGATCCAAACCCAAGCGCTGATCTCGCCCCCACACCTCGCCATCGCTGCCAATGCGATTGACCGCGGCCCAAACGAGGGTCAGGGGTTCGGCGGGTGCCATGAGATAGTCCGAGTGGAACGAAATCGGGACACCGGCACGCGCAAGTCCACCGAGAGGTGAGATGTTCGACGCCCGCTCGGGACCCAGACCGTGCTCGGAATAGACCGGCGCAAGCTCGTGCACATAGTAGGAGTTGTTCGACACAGCGATGCCTAGATCCTTGACCCGCTGGTGCTGGTCGTCACGCGCATAGCCGTAATGTTCGAGCACGACCCGCCGGTCCGACCCGGGATCAGATCGACGCTGCAACTCGACTTGGTCGAGGACTACGTCGAGCCCGGCATCGCCATTGACGTGAACATGCAAGTCCCAACCACTCTCCCAGAAGACGTCGAGTACCGACTTCTGCTCATCTGGAGTCATCAACCACTCACCGTGGTGTCCGTCGAGATACGGTTCCGACATCTGCATCAACAGACTGTAGATTGCGCCATCGGCGAAGTACTTGGCGTGTTTAACGATGCGTACCCGCTCCGACGACCAATCGAGCAAGCCAGCCGCCTCGGCCTGCGCCGCATCGGCGTTACCGCTCTCGAAAAAGTAGTACATCGCATTCGGCACCAACACGAAACGATAGGGTGCACCTTCCCACCACATCATGAAGCGCAGCACTGCCAGCTCAGCAGCGGCGCTCACTTGCGGAAATCCCTGCTCGGCAACGGTCGTCAGGCCGCCGCGATGCAGCATCGTATTCATTTTGCTGAGGCCGCTGAGAATCCGTGTCGGGCTACTCAAGATCCGCATCATCGGCTGCCCGAGATCGACGGCACCACGCTCCCACAGACGCCCGGCCTGCCAATCCGCTTGCGGATGCGCGTCCATCGCCTTGCGGTTCAAACCAAGCTCCTCGAGCGCAGCAGAATTGAAGTACATCTCGTGAACCGACCGTTGCCACACAAAGATCGGGCGGTTGTTCGCGATGGCGTCGAGGTCCGCCTTCGACAGAGCTCCGTGGTAAGGCGCGTGATAGCCCCAGACCATCAGCCAATCCGCTGAACCGTGTTCGTCGTGAAGTTCGCGTAGACGCCGAAGAAAACCTTCGCGCCCACGCACCGCCCGTGTGCGCCCAGACGGTGTCGACCACTCAACGGCCGATACGATATCGACAGACAACAACGTCGCCGCCAACATTGGATGAATGTGCGGATCGACGAACCCCGCGATCAACACCTTGCCCGCGAACGACGAATCTAGCTCGAAGCGCCGATCACCCAGCGCTTCTTCCACTTCCTGTAGCGAACCAACAGCAACGATCCGACCGGCTTCGACAGCTACGGCCGCGGCTACCGGCCGATCCTCATCAATCGTAATGATCTTAGCAGCCAGGAAGACTCTAAGACCCGCACTGCCAGGGGTCCGCGGCCAGCAAACCCCAGCGAGCAGTACGAGAAATAGAACCGCCAACGCTACGATCGCTCTACGCACAGACCGCAACCTCGAGAAGGAAACCTACTTTGCTTTGAAGAAATCCAACTCCTGTTTCTTGATGTCGGAAACCGTGACCTCGTAGCACTCAGGGCCCCCTATCAACTGCACCGTCGCACTGGTGGCGGCTTGCAAGCCCAACGCGATACCGAGCGGCAAATTGTTCTGCCCCTTGCTCGCGTTGTTCGCGCCCTTGGCGAGAATCACCGTCTTACCTGAGTCTCCGCCCTTCATCTTCAGGATCTTGATGCCGTCGGAAGTCGTGTCCTTGTCCTTGTAGGTAAATCCCTTCCCATCCGGCGGATCCTTGCCGATACTCTTCCAGCAATCCTTGCCGGCACACGTTTCACCAGCCTGATCGACGTCGAAGCGACCGGCGAGAGCGCCCGCACTGTCGTAGACGCACACGCCGTAGGCCGTGCCACCAGGCAGCAACGGATCGCCGAGGTCGGCCTGCGTGATCGCTGGTCCCTTGACCATCTTCACCAGGAACTTTTCCTTGCCCGGGACGTTCTCCTTCACCAGCAACAGCGCCTTGGCCCATGTGCCATCACAACCGGTCGCAGGCTCCGCGGCGTTCGCACAACCGGCAAGTGCGTCGCAGGAGTCCTGCGTGCAAAGATCTCCGTCGTCACAATCCAAGACGACGCCGGAATCGCAGGTCCCGGATCCGTCACAGGTTTCGTCACCGTTGCAGACGTCGCCGTCGGCGCAGGCTGCACCCGGAGCATCGAACGTGCACGCGGACGAGCAACAGTCCCCGTCCGCCGTATTCGAATCGTCGCACTCCTCGTTGACGTGAACCGTGCCATCGCCGCACAGCTGTTCGAACGCGCCAATGTCGCAAGCCGCTTGGCGAGGGAGTCCGCGCTGATCGAAGGCCGTACATCCAGCTGGATTGGCCGTATCCACTGCGGCACTGGTCGCCAACAACGCGTGCGTTTCCGTCGGACCGAAGTTGTCCGCCAACGGCAGGAGAACCGTCGAGATGTCCGACGTCGTGAGATCGCTCGCCCCGACCGGACACCCGGTCGAAGAGCCGAGCAAGTTGAAGTCGTCGGTGACGTACTGACCGCCGGAACCGGTCAGCGAGCAGTCGGCGTCAGACGGCGCCGTGTTGCCGGCGACGATACTGTTGTGCAGGACGACGTCATCACCTCCGCCACAACACGACAAACCGGCCGAGATCCCGCCGCCGCTGTTGGTCGCCGTATTGTTCGTGACCGTCGTGTGAATCAGGGTAAGCAAACCGCCGCCAGTGCGGATTCCGCCACCAAAGTTCGTGGCCACGTTTCCACTCACCGTGCAATCCGTGAGCGTAATCGGCACCGAAAGCGAAGAGTTGTTGATGGCACCGCCCACTGCACCCGAGTTGTTGGTAAGGGTACTGCCAAAAATATTGATCGGCGCGCCACCGCTCGCCGACACGATGCCGGTCGCTGTACTGCCACTAATCGTCGAGTCGGTAATCGTCGCCATGCCGGACTGTACGCGAATCCCCTCACCCAAATTGTCGGTGATAGCGCAGCGCGTGATCACGAGAGTTCCGGAACTGTTGATCCCGCCGCCGGAAGAAGACGTGCCGTCGTTGTCGCGAACGACTGAGTCGACAATGGTCAAGTTTCCGAAGCTAACGATACCCGCACCGCTCAAGCTCGGCCCCCCGCCAGTGATCGTCAGCCCGGACATCATCAAGTTCACCGCCGTGTTGACGCGTATGACGCGGCTCTGAAGGTTGGCATCGATTGCCAGCAAGTCAGCGCCAGGCCCGGTGATGGTCAGGTCCTTGCCTACGAAGAGCTCACTCCCGCCGAGTACAATCGACAGCCCGTTGAGACTCGCGTCAAATTGGATCTCGTCCCCGGCCAACGAATCAGCCAGAGCCTCACGCAACGACAAGACCCCGTCGCCTGCGTTGACGACATCGAGATTGGTATCAACGGTCAGGATCGCTGCCAACGCCGACAGCGGTCCAAGAGCAATGAATACGGACGCCGCGACGACAGCCCTGCGAAAATAAAGCATAAAGGTGTTCCTCCCGGACCCACCCTTAGTCGCGCTCGCCAGTCGGTCAACCCATCCCCCGCCGTTCGATTCGCGTTTCGAACAGCTCCTCGACACCGACGGCCCCCTGCGCGAGTTCCGCGTTGCCTGATTCTGTGTATGGTACTGCGCGTGGCACCGAAGAGAACATGCAACAAAACGACGGTGGCGATCATCGCCCTTGCAATCTCCATGACCTGGTCGAACGCAAACGCTCAACTGGCCTTTGAGCGCACCGAAACGCGTGCGCCCTGTGCACGGTACGAGCCGCTGCGGCGGCCGCTGTTCGGCGACCTACACGTGCACAGCAGCTACTCCTTCGACTCGTACATCTCGAGTCAGCGCAACGACCCCGCGGCGGCCTATCGCTACGCCCAGGGCGAGTCGATACCGCTCCCCGATGAAGACGGCGAACAGACCGTCGTCGCCCGCATTCAGCGTCCGCTCGATTTCGCCTCCGTGACCGATCACGCCGAGTTCCTCGGCCAGATCAACGTCTGCACCGCGGACGCGTGGAGACTCGGCTATTGGTGGCCGCACTGTGTGATGACACGCTCCTCGCACTTTTTCACGCAGCTCCTCGCGGCGAGTTGGTGGACCAAGCTGGGAGTCATGGGAGGAAGCGACCACCGGCGGTCCTTCGCTTGCGCTCTCTCGAATTGCGACACAGCACGCGCCGACACCTGGGCGATGATCCAGCAGGCGGCCGAGGCGGCTTACGATCGCAGCCCGAGCTGCAAGTTTACGACGTTTGTAGGCTACGAGTACACCGACGCCCCCAACGCCTTCAACATGCACCGCAACGTGATCTTTCGGAACGAGCGGGTCACTGAGAACGCAATCTCGGCCTACGACACCGGCGCCGGCAACTTCCCCCGCTTGTGGGAGGGACTGCGCGAGCAATGTATCGACGCAGACACCGGGTGCGACGTTCTCGCGATCCCACACAACTCAAACCTCTCCGGCGGCTTGATGTTCCGCGACCCGACAACGCCCCAAGAAGCAAAGGACCGGCTCTTCTTCGAGCCGGTGATCGAGCTCACCCAGCACAAGGCCGCGTCGGAATGCAGATTCGATCGACTCGCCGGGCGCGGCGTCGACACCAAAGACGAGCTCTGCACCTTCGAGCAGGTCGTCGCAGACAACCTGACAATGCTCGGCTCCCTGCACGGGAAAGTCATGACCGAGCAGGCGGCACCGGTACCGATTGACCGGTTCGCCCGCCGCAACATGCTGCGCAACGTCCTCAAAGACGGTCTCGCCCTGGGTCAGGCATCGGGTACCAACCCCTTCACGATGGGATTCATCGGCAGCACCGACAGTCACAGTGCAACACCGGGCTCCGCCGAAGAGGACAACTACGTCGGCCACCTCGGGCGCAAAGATGCCGGCTACCGCAACGTCCAGGACCACTTCTTCTCGAACCCCGGCGGGCACGCCGTCGTCTGGGCCGAGGAAAACTCGCGCGACTCGATCTTCACGGCCCTGCGCCGCAAGGAATCCTACGCAACCAGCGGCACGCGACCCGTGGTCCGATTTTTCGGCGGCACGGAGCTGCCGTTCGACCTGTGCAGCGCAACCAACATTTTCGAACGAGCCTACACACTCGCAACGCCGATGGGCGGCAAGGTTGCAAAATCGGACGCTCCGCTGCGCTTCCTAGTCAGCGCGCTCAAAGATCCCGGAATCGCGGGCCATCCCGGCACGAACCTGCAACGGGCCCAGATCATCAAGGGCTGGGTGGATGCGAACGGGCAAACGCACGAACATGTGTTCGAGGTCGCCGGCGACGCAAACAACGGCGCTTCCGTAGATCGAGCAACCTGCAACCCAACCGGTCCGGGATTCACTTCGCTGTGCACAGTCTGGGAAGATCCAACCTTCGACCCGCAGCAGCCGGCCTTCTACTACCTGCGCGTGCTCGAGAATCCGACCTGCCGTTGGAGCACGCTACAGTGCAAAGCCGCAGGCATTGATCCCTTCTCCAGCAATTGCGCCGAGCAGGCCGCGGCCCAGACCGCCAACGCCCACGAGCGCGGCGCCAAAAACGACGTCTACGGCAAGTGCTGCTTGCAGGAAGCGGATGAACCATTCTATTCGCCACTCATTCAGGAGCGCGCCTGGACGTCGCCGATCTGGTACGAAGCCAACGGGTAGCGCGAAGTTGCGAGGATTGCCGCATCCGCGACACGGCATCGGCTCTAGAGAGTCCCACGGCACCGTCTTCGATGGCGCCGCTGAAACACAACAACCAGACAGCGGCAGCTGCGCAGTCCCGAACAAGTCAACTGGCGCCCACTTCAATTGGGCCATGCTCGCAGCACTTTTTCTGCTCACCCTTCGCTATCAGCCGAAGAGATAAGCTACGTGCAAGAGGGCTCATCAGTCGCCCGCCCTCTCTTCAGCAAGCTCACCCTCGATACGCCACCGGTGCACTTTCTGTCGCTGCGCGATCTGTGGTTATCTCGCCGTCATGAACGACGAGATCGACATCGCGGCTATCGGTGAAGATGTTCCACTGCTCGCGGGAATCCGCACCACGCGTTCACTCAGACGGCTCGAGAAAGACCCTGTCCCGAAAGCTTTGATTCGAAAAGTTTGCGAGGCCGGCACTTTCGCGCCGAGCGGAGGCAACCGCCAACCGTGGTTTTTCGTGGCGGTCACCGAACCCGAGCGCAAGACGTGGATCGCCGACCGTTATCGGCCTCTGTTTCACCAATACATCGCACCGGCCGTCGAAGCCGCGCGCGATCCTGCGTACTCAGACAGCCAAAGAAAAAACATGCAAGCGGCGATTCATCTCGCCGACCACTTGCACGAGGCGCCGGTCATCTTGTTTGTCGCCGGTTGGACGCGCGCCGGTCGCCCTCAGCTACAGGCACTCATGCCGGCGATCCAGAACATCCTTCTCGCCTGCAGGGCGGTCGGGCTCGGCGCATGCCTGACACAGATTCACCTCGCAGTCGGCCGCGAAATCGACCAGTACCTCGGTCTTCCCGAGAACTGTCCAAGCTGCGCAATGATCCCAATCGGCTGGCCCAAGGGTCGCTATGCGAAACCTTCGCGTCGGTCCGTCGATGAGAGTCTCTTCTGGGAAAAGGCAGAGGGCATCCCGACAAAGAAGTAGCGCTACGGAGCTTACGGAATCGCGCCCCGAGCTTCGCCGTAGGTCGACGTCCATTCCCGCTGCAAATGGCGAAGGATCGCCGGGTAGACGAGGAATCGCCGGAACGGGTCGATCAGTGCCATGTAGAACCCGGTAATTCGTCCGACCGGCGCGACGTAGACGGCCCAATAGAGGTCGTGGCCGCCGCCCGCGTCTTCGAAGAGCGCAAGCAGCAGAAACGCATGCACGGTTCGATTGCGTATCTCGCTCAGCGCTTCGTTGGGAAAGACGTAGACCGCCTTGAACGAACCATCCGAGGCTCCCGGAGCCTCGGCCGAGCGGGCGCGGTCGTCATCGCTGAGGCGAGAACGATAGCTTCCCGACTCATCAATGACGGACGAAGTCTCATCGTCCCACCCAAAGAGGCGACCCAGCAGACCGCGCAAACTAAACAAGGCTCGCACGACAACGTTGATTCGAGACAGACGATCCATGCTCATCATCGCACGCACATCGGACACGGTACGCCCGCGACCTCCGCCGGGGAGGTCGACGTGCCACACATCGTGCAGCGGCACGTCGGACAGGAACTCATGCGCGCGCAAGTCTAGCTGACGGTACCGTTCCGGCTCAACGCGATGTGCCATGGCCTGCGTTCAGTTTTCAGACAGTCTACGTTCTGTGCCGTCGAACAATCGAGAAGCTACCGGCAACCACCAGAAGCGCAACGATCACCGCCAACCCAGAATTCGAAGCTGTCGGCGCTACGACCGGGCTCGGGACCGGCGTATTCCGCGCACAAACTTCCGGCCCAACGCAAACGTCCCCGGTCGCTCCGGCCGGGAACGAGCAGCCGGCGTCCTGGCACGCGGTCACACAACCACCAATCTCCATCGCTTGGATGCACGACCCTCCGGCCGGGCAATCGCACTGGCAGCAGCCGCAAGCACCGTCACTGCATTCACTTCCATCGCCGAGATAGAAGTTGCCGCCAAACGAACCGAACGCCACGCAAAACGGCTCCGTCGCGCGCTCGCACGATCCGGAGAAACGGCTACAGCACGCACCTCCAACCACCGGACAAACGAAGCCGTTGCAAGTTGTCCCCTCACCGGCGAAGAAACCATCGACCTCGCACAAATTCTGCGAAGCTTCGGAACAGCTTCCGTCTGGACGACAACAGGCCCCAAGCGGTGCACAATCGGCAAAGGCTCCCAGACCACAGGTTGCACCACCGTCAGAGGACCGCTCAGCGCCACACCCAGGCACCTGCGAGCATTCAGTCGTCCCAAATTGCAGGGTGTCGGCGGTCGTACAGGCCACTTCACCCGGTGGACAAGGCACTCCACCCATTTGGCATCGAGCGCACTGCGCCCTCACGAGAGCTGGGAAGGTCGCCCCGATCAACCAGACAAGAAGGACCAAGACAGCTGAAACTCGAAAGTTCATCATTCTATTCCTCCGTTGCTTCGGGACACCGGCCAACGCGCTACAGAATCAGACGCCAAACGGGGTGCACCAGCTTCGTACGTGCTAGGCGATAATCCCCTCGCGCTTCTTGAGTCGCAAAAACTCCCTGCGAGTCTTCGGGCCGTAGGTTCGAAGACTCGGCTCGAGAATTCCGAGTTCGGCGTTGTCGGCCTTCGCTTGTGTGATCAAATCATCTGGAATCGTACACCGCGCCTCATTGGCGTCGACGCCGTACAAGGCCGCCGAGTTGAGACCGAAGATCTTCGCTTTGATCTCGTCCGTGATCTCCGGGTAGCCAAAGTCTTGCCGTAGCACTTCCGGCATTTGGAACGCCTTCATCGCATTGATTTGCCACTGCGGCGTACCGTTGAAGATCGCATCCGTGCCCCACACGATGTTGTCCTCACCGAAGGCAAGCAGAAGTCGTCCGAGAAAGTGCCCGAGAGCCATCGGACCTTCGACGACTTTTGACCCGAAGGAAGAGCCCAACTCAGGATAGACATTTTTCGGGAGCATTCCCTCGTCGGCCATTCGCAGGAACTGGTCGAAGTTGTTCTCGTGCGGGAAGCCGACATCGAGCGCCGAGTGGTAGATGACAAAGTTCAGATCAGGCCAGTCGGTTGCCGCCTTCGGAATATCTCGCGCACTGAGGAACTCAGCATCGAAAAACGAGATGTTCAGCCCCTTGTGGGTCGCGATCGTGGAGATTCCGAGACGTGTCGCTTCCTCGAGCATCGGATAGGCGACAGCTTCGTCGTCCATCCACCACGGGGCGTTCGGAGTCGAAAAAGCCGCCCCCCCGGCCGCCGTATAGGTCTTGAGCGCGCGAATCCCAACCTCCTCGACCAGATACTGCATATTGGCCACGGAGGTGTCGCCATTTTCCGACTCCGGGATATTGGGCGTGATCATTCCCTGCGAGATACAACGTTCCGAAATCCCCAGCCCATTGGCGAGCGCACGAGTCGCAGCCATCTCTGCATTGCTGATGAAGCGCGTCCCCTCGGTTGGCGAAGGGATTCCACTCATGACGGCGATCGAAGTCTCACTATCGACCAAGACTTCCTTGATGTAATTGGCGCGCGACAGCTCCTGCAGCTCTCCGCGCGTGCACTCATAGCCCGATGGGACGAACTGTCGGACCGCCTCACTGGGACAACCGCGAAAGAATCGGAAGAGTGGCTCGAGCCCAGCCTGTTCGTGAAAATCAACCTCGGCGTGGTGGGTTTGCACGTCCATGATGAAAAAGTCGCCGGACAGCGCCTCACGTGCCGAGTCAGGATCGAGCGTCGCGCACTCATCGATCTGAAAGCCGCCACCGCCGTCATCGTCGCCGCATCCATGAACGATGTTGAGCGCTGACAGCGCCGTCGCCATCCCGGCGCTGCTTCGTAAGAACGATCTTCTGCTCATGCCCAGAGCTTTGGCTCGGACTGCCGCCATCTCCTCAACAAGCCGCTCGACCCGCTTTTGCTCGCGCGTCTGAGGAAAGGGCATGAACTCACCATTCGAGACAATGCTCGTCGGAATCGGCTGCAGCCCGTCCTCGCGATCATCGTCGCGCGATTTCAAACTCTGCGTTTTGATCAACATTTCGTGCCCCCTCCCAGCTTCACTTCGGATTGGTTTCTGCGTCTCTACCCGCATCCATAGTTCGAGTCCGGTCCCCACTTCAAACACGTCCGGTCAAAAGGACCAGCGCCGGCCTTCATCAGTCGCAAAGACAAACCGAAAGGCAGGAGTCTTGTCAGCGCCGCTGACGATTGCGCGTCCGAGTACGGCTGACGAGGATCCGGCGCGGCTCGCAGTCCGTTGACCAAGTAGGACGGGCTGCTAGCTTCTCGACACGTCACCTCAGCCTGTATAGCGTCGAGGAATCACGGAGGTATTGCGAATGTCCGATCCAGTCACCCTCGAAAAGTCCTCGACGACAGCGATCATCCGGATGGATGATGGAAAAGCCAATGCACTCGGGCCCGACGTGATCGCGGCGATCGATGCCGCCATCAACGAGGCCGAGAAAGATCGACTCGCAATCGTTCTCGCCGGGCGTGAGGGCAAGTTTTCGGGCGGATTTGATCTCAATATCATGGGCGCTGGCGGCGCCGCGGCCTCGGCCATGGTCCGGGCCGGCGGACGACTATCTCTGCGACTCGGCAGACATCCGGGCCCGGTCGTCGTCGCATGCACCGGCCACGCGATGGCGATGGGCGCCCTACTCCTATTGTCCGCCGACCTCCGGATCGGCTCTTCGGGCCCGGCCAAGATTGCATTCAATGAAGTCGCCATCGGAACCGCGACCCCCCTATTCCTCCTCGAACAAGCGCGCGAGCGCCTCTCCAAGCGCCACTTTCAACGCGCGACCGTCCAATCTCACGTCTACGATTCGGCCAGCGCCATCGACGCGGGGTTCCTCGATCGCCTGGTCGAGCCGGATCAAGTGATCGCTGTCGCCACCGCCGAAGCCGATCGCCTGGCCACGCTACCGCGTGGCCCCTTCGTCGAAACCCGAGCGCGAGCGCGCCGCGCAATCCTCGACGATATCGAGAAAGCCATCGATCAGGACGTGAACGACCTCTTCGGAGTCTCGGCGTGAGCCGTTCATCCACTCTTGTCAACCCAAAAAAGCTAAATCCGCCATTTCCGGATGGCACCTTTCCCGTTGCACCCTGCCGCACAGCTGTGGTAGCGCAGGTGTACCACTTGAGGAGGTAACAACATGCTTTCGCGACGACAATTAGGCGAAAAAGTGGCGGCCGGTGCGGCCGTTGTGTTGGCAACTGGGGCAGCGCGGGCCGCTTTCGTCCCGTCTGAGGCTCTGACAACCTCCGCCGAGGGAGTCATTCCAGAGGAAGTCGCTTCGGATGGCTTCGCCTCGACCCAGCTTCCGGGCTCGATCCCGACGGAAGACAATCCACCCGCGACGATCACGGCGGAAGCGCCGTGGGATATCCTTCAGCCGCTAGCGGTTGGAGTAAGTGTCGCGCACGGTTGGCGCCTTTCGGGGCTCACCGGAGCCGTCGACGGATCTTGCGTGGTGACGCTCGAAAACGAGCGTGGCCGACAGAATCGTATCCACGTGTGCCGCAATGACGGGAAGCCGCAGGGCTTGGTGTACACCAAGCACTTCGACTTGGTCGTGATGAACGGCGGCAAGGGCGATCTGCCGACGGAAGAGAGCTTCGGCCAAGCAGTGGCTGAGGTCGCGCACGTTCTTGCGTCAAACGAACGCAACCAGCAGAGCCTTGTCAGCGAGCTCATGCCACACGCCGAGCGCGAGAGCATGTGCGGGCCGACCGACTGCAGGCTACGCTAAGCAGTGGCCGCAAAAAAAGGCGCTGAGCAATCGCGCCTCGGATTCACCCTTGGGTCGGACCAGGTTTCGTTCGAACTCGACGAGAGCGTGTACCCGCTCGAAGCGATTTACGGCGCCTGTTACCTCTTTCTCGACCGCTGTTACGTTTATCTGACCCGACCGAAGGCGGAGTCGGTTTCGGTTCGACTGACGTCGCAGGAGTCAGCTGATACCGAGGCTCTCGACAGCCTTGCGGGCGAATTTGCCAACGAGCTGCTCGCTCAGGCCCTGCGAGCCAAGCTTTCCCAGTCAACGGCACGGATCCGCGAGTATTACACTGCCGCTGCGCTAAGGGCCGCGACGTCCGCTCCATCGGTGGACGACCTGCTGGCCGAGCTCGAGTCCGAGGAACTCCTCGAGGATCCGCTCGAGATCATGGTTCCATGGGAGGAAAAGCAGGGCGACGGCTCGGAATCCAAAGATGGCTGAACGGATTACCTTCGACTCCTCGCTCTATTCACCCGAGGCCGTCGAGGCCACCGCGACCGCCTACGCCGACTACGCCAAGATCGCCATCAACTCCACGGATGGTGCGACTGAGGCAGTGATTGAAGACGGCGGCGAGTACGAGATGGCCGAGCTGGTCAACGCATTTTCAAACCACGCGCTGCACGAGACGATCGTGCGTCGCCGGCAGTCGGCACTCGAGGCATCCTAGTGGAGTCGCGCACTCTCGACGTTACCACCCCATCGCTCGATGCTGACAATCTCGGTTTCTTTCGCTGGGGTTCGGTCGGCGACAAGGTCGTCGCCACCAACGATGCTGGAGAATGGTCTCTGCTGACGCCCTCCGAGTTCGACGAGCTGCTTGCCGGGAAGGTCGCAAAAGACCATCCCCGCTTCGAAGAGTTCCAAACGCGAGGATTTGTTCGCGACGGGCTCGACCTCGACGCCTTGGCTACTAAGATCGCAGAACGCAATCGCCACGTCAGACGCGGGCCCTACCTGCACATTGTCACCTTGAAAGACCGCAATGGTCTGGAGATGAACCGCGAAACCGCCGAAAAGACGGCCGAGTTCGCACTGCAAGGGACCTCGCCAGCGATGACCTTCGATCTGCGCAGCGACGACGGAGAGCCCCTGCGCAACTTCGCGACGCTCCAGAGCTTCGTCGAGTCGGCGAAGGCTCGCAACCGGGATACCACCGGCAAGGAGCTTCGATTCTTCGTTCTCACCAATCTGAGCGCCATGACCGAGGAGATCGCCGAATTTCTCATCGCCAACGAGGTTCGCGTCGTTGCGGCGCTCGACGGCCCAGCCGCTCTCCACGACGCCAATCGCGAATCGACGGGCGCTGCATCACACGCCGATGTCGTCCGCTGGATCGACTACTTCACGCGTCGATACACGGAGCTCGAGCGCGACGCCGGCGAGTGGCACGTCGCGGCGCGCCCGACCGTGACGAAGCAGTCTCTCGCCGCGCTTCCGAGTGTCGTCGACGAGTACATCACACGAGGCATTCGCACGATCCACATCGTGCCGCTCGACCGCTTTCGCTTCGAATCCGAGGCATGGGGCAAGATCGGTTACAGTGACGCCGACTTTCTCAGAGGCTCCGCCCAGGCTCTCGACTACATCCTCGAGAAGAACCTGAGCGGCAGCGACATTGCAGACGGTCTCGCTGCGAGTCTACTCGCCAAGATTCTCACGACTGAGGATCTCGGTGTCGTCGACCTGCAGTCACCGAATGGTGCTGGCGGCTCTCAGATTGCGTACGCTCCCGACGGACTGACGTTTCCTTGCGAGGAAGCCAGGTTTCTCAGCGCGGCAAGGCAGGACCCGACTTTCGCGCTCGGCCCTGTCGGCGAACTCTCAGTATCGGAGATCGCCAACCACCCCTCTGTCCGGGCGATCTCCGCCGCCTCGCTGCTCGATTCCCACCCTTTCTACGGAAGCCGCTGGAACAAGCCATACTGCGGTCTCAATCCGGTGAGAAACTACCTGGCGCAAGGGGATCTTTTCGGCCAACATCGTTACTCCGTCGAGTCTAAGTTGCTCGACGCTCTCTGCACTCAATTGTTCGAAATCCTGGCCACGGACACCGACGCCGGGACCAAGGATATCCTGCAGCGCTGGTCGTCACACCGCCCGCCGTGTGTCACCGACCGGCGGGTCTTCGTGTAAGTTAGCTAGGGGGACACCGACGAATGATCCGGGTCGTGAATATCGTTGGCACGCGCCCGAACCTGGTCAAGATGGCGGCGGTTCTCGAGGCACAACGCGCCAGACCTGAGGTTTTCGAACCGTTCCTGCTCCACACGGGACAGCACCGCGATCCGGCGATGTCGGAACGGCTGTTCGCCGAGCTAGAGCTTCCCGCACCCGACGTCACCTTGGCAGTCGACGGCAAGGGGCAGGCCGAACAGATCGGTCTCATGATGGCCGAGCTAGAGCACGCGCTGCCTCAACTGCGTCCCGATCTAGTTGTCGTGGTGGGCGACGTGAACTCAACCGCCGCCGGCGCCCTCGCTGCTTCGATGCTCGGTATTCCGGTCGCGCACGTCGAGGCCGGACTGCGGTCGTTCGACGATACGATGCCAGAAGAACTCAATCGAGTCGTCGTCGACGCGGTCAGCAACCTCCTGTTCGTGTCCGAGGAGAGTGGCGTCACCAATCTGCGCCGCGAGGGTCGTCCCGAGGCGGGGATCCACTTGATCGGCAATGTCATGATCGACACGCTCGTCCGTTTTCGGTCAAAGGCGGCACTGCGCAACCCCGCCGCAGCGCTGGGAGTTTCCGGTCGGTACGGAGTGCTCACGTTGCACCGACCATCCAACGTCGACAGCGCCGCTGCCCTGGGCCCACTGCTGCGAGCCATCGGCGAAGTTTCCCAACACCTTCCTATCGTCTTCCCGATTCACCCGCGGACCCGCAATCGACTCGAAGCATCTGGTCTCGGAAGCGCACTAGCGGCGATTTCCGGACTGCATTGCACCGAACCGCTCGGATATCTCGACATGGTCGCTTTGCTCGAACGCGCCACAGTCCTGCTAACCGATTCCGGCGGCCTGCAGGAAGAGTCGACGTATCTCGGCTTGCCGTGCCTGACGCTGCGCGACAACACCGAGCGACCAGCTACCGTCACCGACGGGACGAATCAGGTCGTCGGCACCCGACCCGCGCGGGTTCGCCAAGAGATCGAGCGTGTCCTCGACGGCGACATCCCGGCCCCACGACGGCCGCCCCTCTGGGACGGCGCTTCTGCGCAGCGCTTGGCTGACGTATTGGCCAATCTAGACAACGATAAAGCCGCCGTTGCCGGCTAGATTAAACCCCAAAACCTCTGACCGTCGATTTCGAATCGACTCGCCGAATCAATCAATTCCCTTGCACCAAAAGACCGTTTCTGAGGAGAATGCCCGGGTGCGCGTTCTCTTGGTCAATCCTCCCCCGTATCAGCACGTCGACGAGTACGACACGCCGAACTTCACACGCCTCGGTTTGGCGTGTTTGGCAGGGGCTCTGCGGGCAAAGAGCGACGCGACCGTCGAGATCGTCGACGCCAAGTTCGAGCGTCTCGGATACGATGCGGTGCGCGACAGGATCCAAGCGTTTTCGCCGGATCTCGTCGGTCTGACGGCGTTCACAAACGAAATCAAACCAGCGGCACAAGTGGCGGCGATTGCCAAAGAACTGTCGCCGACGATCAAGACCGTGGTCGGTGGAGTTCACGCCGGCGTGTTACCGGAGCAAACTCTCGACGAGTTCCCCGCCTTCGACATCGTCGCAATCGGCGAAGGGGAGTGGACCATGGTCGGGCTCGCCAACGCCTTGGCATCCGGCTCAGCGCTCGGAGACGTCGACGGGTTGTGCCTGCGCGAGGACGGCGGCACGAAGCGAACCGCGCCGCGACAGCAGACCGTCGATCTCGATGAGTTCCCGCTGCCGGCTTGGGATCTACTACCCCACTCCGAGCGCTACCTGTTCATGACCCAACGCGGCTGCGCTTATAACTGCAACTTCTGCGCGAACCCAAACGGCAGACTGGTTCGGACGCGTTCGGTCGATCACGTCATGGCCGAGCTCGAACAAATCATCGCGCGCGGCGGCAAAGAACTCTACATCGGCGATGAACTGTTCACCGCCGAGCCGAAGCGAACCCATCGCCTGCTCGACGCCATGATCGCAGCGGATATCGGCAGCAAGCTCCGGTGGTCCGCCCAGACACACGTCAACACCGTCGATCGCGAGCTCTTCGAAAAGATGAAAGCGGCCGGATCGTTCATTTGCGGCCTCGGTATCGAAACCGGCGATCCCGACATCATGAAGCGGATGCAAAAGGGATCGACGATCGACCGGGTCATGACCGCGCGCAACGCCGCTCGCGAAGCCAAACTTCCGATCGAAGGGCTGATGATCATCGGGCACCCACACGAGACCTGGGAAACCGCGATGCGCACCATCGACTTCGCCGTCAAGCTCAACCCCGACCGGCCGATCATCGGTGTCATGGTGCCCTACCCAGGCACCCAGGTCGCCGCGATGGCCGCGCGCGGCGAAGGCGGGTACAAGCTGCTTTCGACGGATTGGAACGACTACGCCAAGCAGATCGGCGACGCCCTGGCATTCGATAACCTGAGCCGGCGTCAGCTCGAAACCCTGCAAATGCTGGCCTACGTAAAAGTCTTCGTCGGCAATCATCGATGGCGCGAGTTCGCTAGCTTCGTCTGGAAGTATCGCAGCGAGGGTTGGGCGGTGGTGCGCAAGATCCTGTCGGGTCGAATGCCGCAGCCGGTCAACCCGGACGAGACAGTCGCCGCGCCAAAAGCCTCGAGCACCGAACAGCTCCCCATCGTCCGCTGAGCTTAGCCGTGGCAGGGCGGCAGCATCGCCCTCGATGTTTCGTAGGAGACGAGTGGCCGACGGATCGGCTACGACGCAAACTCGGGATCGATTTGCTACCGATCGCGGAAACGCGCGACGGCTCGTAACAATCGATCCGCCACCGCATCATTGAAGCCAAACATTCGCTTGGCCCGATCGTAACCGCGCAGGACGATCGTATCGAGCCGGATCAAGGCTCGATGCCACAACGGATCACCGGGGCGCCCGCGGTACCGGGTCGACGCCGGACGGGGCCGTGTCGATTCCTCGCTGAAGTAGTATAGGGCCAACGCCTTGCGCGACACATCCGCCGGACAGCGCAGTGGGTCGGGATAGCCGTGAAACGACTGGGCATGGGTGTGAAACAGCACCGCCCGATTAAACCGCGGCGCAATGCTCTGGACGCACTCCCGAACACTTGGATCCCATAGCTGGAGGGCGCCGCCCCAAGCGTCGTCCCAAGCAGGGTTGAGATAGATCAGCAGATTGAGATCGCGGCGCCATGCCGGCCGATGCGGATGAACCGTGAAATCGGCATGCAGATTCACGTAGCCGTCGCGGCCACTCTCGTGCAGCCCACCGCCCTCGAGCGAGGAGTCGGCAAGCAACGACAGCCCCGTCAATCGATTCAAAAGGTCGAGAAACGCCTCGGAGTTGAGCTCATCGATGACCTCGACGATGGACGTCGGCAACGCCCTACGGTCGGTCATTCCCAGCGTCCGCTCGTTGTAGTGGACATAGTGTGTCCACCCGTCGCCAGGACCCGGGAACTCCGCCACGATGCGCTCGGCCGCAGCGGGACTCAAAAAGTCGTCGAGAACCAGGTGCGGCGTAGGCGACCCAACGGTGTATCGCTGCCTCAGCCGATCGGCTTCACCATGCCACCGGCTGTACGGAACGATCGCGTCGTTCGAGGCAGCAGACTCTTGCGCCGGAGACGCTGCAACCAACGAAGCCGAGACCATATCGCCCGCGCCCAAGCGATCAGCTCGGGGCTTCTGCGTGCGCCACTTCTGCCGGTTCGGCGACCAGGCTCGTAGCCGGAATAATGCTTTCCACGACCTCGGCACCTGCCCACATCGGGCGCGGTACGACCGGTACGATCTCCGGTTCCGGCTGCCCCGAGTGGCCCATCCACAGACGCGTGATCGCCATCAGCGAACGCCACCACAGCCCTGGCTTCGGATCGGCTTTCGTCCTGAGAGGCGTGTTGAAGTGGTCATAGCCATAAAAGATGAAGAAAGTCAGAGCCCCATACGGAGAGAACCCCGCAGCGATGGCCTTGGTCATGTACTTCGCGAAGCGCGGCAGGTATCGCCACCCGGCTCGACGTGCCTGCGCCCATACCAGCTTGGGTCCAAACAACAGCTGCGTGAAGTAAATGTATGATTTGAGCTGCCACGATTTGATGTGTTCGTGGGTCATGTTCACGCCGTGCAGGAAATCGGCGTTCGCACTCATCGAATCGACCATGACGTGCGAACCCAACTCTTCCGCTCGATCGAGAATATCGGTGCCCGCAAGCGGCTTGTAGAGAAAGAAGACCGGGTACTCGACGCCCTCTTTGCGACACAACTCGAGCGACTCCATCAACCACTCGGGGCGTTCACCAGGTCCACCAGCCATGAAGTACCCCGTGACCGAGATTCCCAGCGCTTTGATCTGCCGCACCGAATCGACCAACACTTCTTGCGGCACGTCCTTCTCGTACAGCACGTTGCGCATGTACGGATTCGCCGCTTCGATGCCGACTCGGAGATTCACGCAACCACTGTCCCGCAGCGATTCCAGATTGCTCGCGTTCACATGGTCCGCGCGCGTGTACGCACTCCACTGGAGCTTGCGGTTGAGCCCACGGCGTTTGTACTCATCGGTGAAGTCGCGCAACCAGCGCGGATTGACCAAGAAGTTCAGGTCGTAAAAGTAAATGATCCGCAGACCCCAATCGCGATACTGCTCGTAATGTCGCTCAACCTCGTCGACGACTTCGATTGGATCGCGGAAGCGCAGGAACTTCTCGCCCGCGTATAAACGCTGCACATTGGTAATCGAACAAAAAGAACAGCGCGCCGGACACCCCCGACTCGCCATCACCGGCAACACGCCCCAAAAGTAGAAGTTGGCGCGCAGAGTCTCTTCGTCGTGCAGCGACCAATCTACCGCCGGCATCGACTCGGCTTCGAGCAGAGTCGCCTTTGGTACCTTGCGGATCTCTGCTCCGTCGCGCCACCACAGCCCTGCCACTTCGTCGAGCGATCCCCGGGCAGCCATCGTGTCGAGCAACTGCACCATCGGCTTTTCGCCCTCGCCAACGATCAGCATATCGAAGGCAGGCTCGACCATGGTTTCTGCCGGAGACAGCGTCGCGTGATGCCCGCCAGCAAGGACCGGCAAATCGGGAGCCTGACGTTTGATCTCACGCGCGACATCACAGGCCGCCGAATAGTACGGCGACGAGATGTACATCCCAACCAAATCTGGTTGGTACTCGTCGAGGACCTTTTTCAGGTGCTCCTTCCAGGTTCGACTGAAGGCCATGAAGTCGAGGATCCGGGCATCGTGAACACTGCGCTGCTTGACGTAGGTCCCCACCGTTCCCAGCCCAATGTGGACATGTTCGCGCTTATCCACGATTGTCGGGTTGACCAACAACAATCGGAGCGGTCGGCCAGCTTCTGGAGCCTCGCCGAAAGCCGAATTTCCCTCGAATTCCATCAGGTACGGACAGTACAAGGCCTGTGTTTAGAGAGTCAACCAGAACCACCACTCTCTCGTCTCAATCGAAGCGGCCCACCAGGTCCTTATTGACTCTCTTGGACAAGCGCGCGTAACTTGAGTCTTGGACCGCTGCGACTAATGGACATGCAAATCAACCGTAAAATCGGTGTCACACCGGCGTCGGAGAGACGCTCGGACGCCGTATCGGCGGTGATGGCAACCAGTCACTTCGCAATTGTCTTCGGCGCGGTCTATTTCGCCGCCTGGACCGGGCCCGGGTGGTCCACGGTCGCCTGTTGGCTGTGGTTCGGCATCCTCGGCCACGGTTTCCACCAGCTGCTCCACGAATGTGCCCACAAGCTGACCTTCCGGAACGTAAAGCTCAACGAAGCACTGGCCCACTGGCTCGTGGCCCCACTATACCTCGCCGACTTCGACGCTTTCCGGCATCGGCACTTCGCGCACCACCGAGATCTCGGCTATGACGCCGATCCGAAGTACACCTACCGAACGGACATTCGCGGCGGCCGATTCATCGGACTTCTGCTCTCCATGCTGACGATGTCCGGCGCAATCCGCAAAGCGTTCCTGCAAGTCGGGGAAAAAAGCGGCGCCAGCTCGGATTCGACACGTACCGCCGCCCTCCGTACGCTCGTAGTACAGCCGATCTTCGTCCTGTCCGTGATCATCGCCGCGCGCCTCGGCCACCCCGAGAGCTGGCAATCGACCGCTGTATCAGCCGCTGTGGCCTACCTCTTCGTCTATCTCTACGGCGTCGCGGCTCTTACGGTTTTAGTCGCAACGCTGCGCGGCATTGCCGAGCACCGCACGACCGGCGAGGTCGAGACCGTCGAAGGCACCGCCGCCCTTCGCAACTTCACCCACAATCGGCTCGACTGGATAATCTTCGGTACCTACGGCTTCACCGACCACGCCACGCACCACAGATATCCCAGTATGCCATCCTATCTGCTCCCGGCATTGACCCGTCAGCTGTCTACCACCGATCCGTCGCTCGCTCCGGTCGGTACACACACGGCCGTGCTCACCCGATTGATCACAAACTAAACACCGACGCTGCACCAGCGTGGCGCGGATCATCCCAATGTCGAAAAACCAGTCCGATAGCGCTTCGCTCCGGGTCGTTCTGATCGACTGCTATGTAAACGAGCGCTCTTTCATTCGCGACACGACATTCCGCTCGCTCGCCAACGAGCTCGAAAGCGAAAACACGCACGCCAAACTGATCGAAGTGGTGCGCGATGAGCCCGGCGCCGGTAAAGCGATCGAAGACGCCGAAGCCGTGCTACACGGAAATCGCCCGGAGCTGGTCGTCGTCTCACGCGCCTGGAGCGAACAACTCGTCGAAGCAATCCGCCTCGCCAGCGGCCCCCAGGCACGCATCGTGCGCTACTCACACGGCGCACCCAGCCCGGTCGACGCCAGCTTCGATTCGATGGTCGACCTCGAGGGAATCCAATCCTTGCTCGAGGGGATCGAGAACATTTCGACGCCGCAGTGGCGCTTCACGCGCGACGAGCTCAGAACCCCGGTGCCGACGCCAACCTCGAGCGGTGACGCGCGACCAACAATTTCCGGCCCGGCCAAAGGATGCCCGTTTCTCGCCGACGTCCGCACTTCGCCTGCCTACCGCGATGCCGACATCGACTTCGACAAGGTTCAGACGAAGGGTTGCTCGTTCTGCCTCGATAACATCGGCGCCTTCGCCGCGTTTCCGCCCGAGGTCACCGTCGAAACCTGGTTGTCGCAGCTGCGCACGCTGCGCGCCGAGAGGCCCGACCTGCGCGAGGTCTTGCTGACCGACGAGCGTCCGCATCCCAATCTGCCCGCCTTGATGGCGGCGATTCTCGCCGATACCGCGCTCCACGGCATCGAGCTCCTCATCAAAACCCGGGTCGATTGGCTCGAGGAATTCGCCGATACCGCGTTGCGCGAGGCCTGCGACCTCGCCGAGAAAAGTGGCTCGGTCCTGCACATCTACCTGGTCGGTTTCGAAAGCTTTCACCAAGCCGATCTGGATCTATTCAACAAGGCCGTGACAGTCGCCGACAACGTCCGAGCCATCACCACGCTGAAGCGACTCGAAGAGAGACACCCACGGTCGTTCGAGTTCCGCAAGCATCGAGCCCACGGGATCGTCCTATTTCACCCGTGGACAACCCCAGAATCTCTACTCGACAACGCGCGCGTGATGCGCGAAGTGGGATTTCACGAGCTGCGCTCGCAGACGTTGAAGACGCGGCTACGTCTGTACGCATCCGTACCGCTCCACGCCCTTGCCGAACGAGCCGATTTACTGGTCGAACACTTCGACGACGGCCGCAGCGACCGCGCTATCGAGCAGGGGTACGACGCTAGCGTGCCGTGGAAGTTTGCCAACCCCCTAGCCGAGACCGTCTTTCGGGCGGCAAATCATGTCGCCGAAGCAATGCCGGCTCTATCCGAGCCCGACGTACTCGAAATCGTCACGCACTTCGTGATGCGCTGGCCGGCGTTTGCAACCGAACCCGACCTCGCCGCGTTCCCGATTCTTCATGCACTGTTTTGCTGGGGCGGTTGGCCCGGCGACGTCGTCGAGTATGGCGGCACGACGGTAGCCGGCTTCGATCGAGAGGTTGAGGCGGTTGCCGCAGGAGACAAGCAGGCGTGTCTCAAAGAGAGCGTCCCGAGCGAAGAAACCGATTCGCTGATCCGCGCCTACCAGACGATGGGACTCGCAGCCACCGTCGTCTCGACACATCAGCGCGGTCGAGCCGACGGACGACACCAGCGCGGCGACACCCACGCGATCGTCGCCGTGGCCCAGAACAATGAGACACTCGCAGCGGTCGTCGAACATCAACAAGCGGTCGAACGCGGCGAGCGCTCGCACATCCAAGCAATGGGCGAGTTGATGGGATACCCATCGTGCTGCACCGACGCTTTCACGGCCTTGGGCTCTCACGGAGACAACATGAGTCTCGAGAAGGCGCCGTTCCTGGCGCACCCCGAGCTTCCGCTCGACCCGCTGGTGAACCGCTTTGCGGCGTTGTCGCTCACTTCCCACACACTGTGCACACCCAAGTGCGAACCATCGGTCGCGCTTGCCGCCAAGAGACTCGCCGCCATCCGCGAAGTCGATTCCGAAGCAGCCGCGCGCATCGCCGACCACTTGACTTCACCAGTGCTGCGCCTCGACTACCGGCGCGCCGCGATTCTCGAAGGGCATTGGGAGGGCGAGCGCTATATCGTCCAATCCCTGCACCCCTCGGCGCGCGCGGATCTCGAAGTCGATCCGGCAGAGATTCAGGCGATCCGAATCGGCGAAGACAGCGTGATTCTCGAAACCAGGGGGCAAGGCGACCACACGCTCCCGGCGCCGGGCCCAATCATCGTCGAACCGGGCCATCCAATCGCGGCACCCGTTCTAAAGGCTCTGCGCGCAAGGACCGCACCGACACGAGCCGCCACTCCCGATACAGGTCAAGTCACATCCGTCGCGAACCCAGAGCTCGGCATCCCAGAGGCTCTACCGCGGCGAACACAGGTCGGCGACTCTGTCGTCAGGAGCACGCAATCAGACGGCGACCAAGGATTCGTAGTAACGCTGTTGGCCCGTCAACCAGATCCCATCCGCGTACACTTGCGGCCGTGGGATTCGTCCCGAAAAGCACTGTCCCGGCGAGGCCCCTGGGCCATCGATCTCATTCCAGAACACGAACCTTCAGAGATCGAAAGAAGAGTCCTGGGAGCGCTGGCGCGCCTGCTACCAGCCGGGACACTCCACAACGGCGACAGCGAAGAACCCGCCTCCCCCCGGCCCGAAGCTGCACCGTCCAAGCCGGCGCAGTCTATCTCGGGAGTCATCTGCACCGCGCCCTGGACGACACTCGAGATCGTCGATCCAGATGGGCGCATCCGGCAGTGCTGCGGAGACTGGACGGTCGGCGACCGTGGCAACCTACACGAGCAATCGTTGGCGGACGCGTGGAACGGAAGCGGCTACCGCATGGCGCGAAGGGTCATGAGCGGAAAGGACCTCAGCAGCCTCTGCCACAAGATCTGCCCGCGTCTTTACGACGCGAAGTTCGCCGAGTCAGAGCTCTCCATCATCCCCGGCGCCGACGCCTTCGTCGCGAATCAGAGAATGTTGATCGAGGACGTCGCGGCGCGGCGCGAGGTAGTCCGCGCCAAACCTCTCTATATCGCGGTCTGTCCGAGCACCTACTGCAACTACGACTGCATCATGTGCCTGCACGGCCGAACTCCGCGCCGGGAGCTTTCGGAAGACATCTGGCAAGAGTTGCTCTCACTGCTGCCGACGACGAGAGTCCTCACCTTGCTCGGCGGTGAGCCCCTGGCGAACCCCTTGGCGATGAAGTTCCTGCGTTCCTGGGACCGCGCCGCGTACCCCGACGCAGCCGTTTCGATCGTCACCAACGGCAGCCTCCTCGGCGCAACCACGTTGGCCCATTTGGAGCGATGTAACTTCGCCAACGTCACCATAAGCCTCAACGCCGGAACACCCGAAGCCTACGCCCAGGTTCAGCGCGGCGCCCCGCTCCAAGAGGTCTTGGCCAACATCGACGCCCTGCTCGAGCTGCGCCGGCGCCAGGGGGCAGACTTTCCCGTGGTCCTGAGCTACGTCGTACAACCGGCCAATCACACGACCCTGATCGAGTTCGGCGAGATCGCCCGCACACGCAATTTGCCAATTCGCCTCATGCCCTTGAGCATCGAAGGAGTCGAGGAGCTCGACTTCTACAACGACGAAGATCAGGTAGCCCGCGTCTTGGCCTCGTTGGACTCTATGGCCGAGTGGGCAAACGAGAGCGCTCAAACCTACGGCGCCGAGATCCACGCCACCCGCTCTGCGATCGCGGAGGTTGCCGCCAGTCGACCCTCAAAGTCGCCCAGCACGGAACAACACCCGACTGACTAAACTACGACCGGTTCGTTCTCGAGATCCAGGGTGCATCCTACCTAAAAGACGCCACTTTCTGCATGAGCTTGGGAAGCGAGATGACCATGACGTCTTTGCTGACAGGAAATGTGTCCTCTCCGCCGTAGACATGGGGTCACTGAGCTTGAGCAGGTCTCCGGGAGCCTCGAGGTCGAGATAGATCGAAGGAGTGTCGGCGGCGATGGCTTTCGCAAGTGTGGTTTTGCCCACCTGACGCGCCCCGAGGAGAGCCACAGCCGGCACTTCCGAAAGGCTTTCTCGCAGCCGGGTCTCCATCCATCGCCCCACCATACCTCGTACAAAGCGCTACCACGGTACAAAATACAAGGTATCAAACCAATCCTCGGGGAGCAGGTCACATCGATCAGAAGTATCGCTTGAGGCTTGGCCACTCCGCCGCCAGAGGACGCACGGGCCGGCGACACAGGTACACTGATTTCCGGGTCAGCGACGTCATGCAGTAGGGGCACTCGATCGTAGAGACCTGCTCGACCTCACGGTAGCGGCGCCGCAAGTCGGCCTCGTCGTCCGACAGAATGAGCATGAAGTCCCCCTGCACATCGCCGGGTCCCCAGAGCCAGTAGCTGACATGGGTCCCGATGGCACGGGGTAGCCCCCGAGCCGGACCGTAAAAGTTGAGGCCTCCCGCCTCTCCGAAATGATCCGTTAGGATTCCGACACGAGCGCGATCGTCGGCAGAGAGCCTCGCATAGGCAGACGCCACGGCCTCGGTTACGGCCTGGCCATGCAACATCTGGGCGTGACCCTGCTGCAAGAATGGGGAAGCGTCATCCGCGTCCACCGCGATCCCACCCATCCCGAGAGCTTTCTGAAATCCGACGAACACGTCAACGGGTACGAGCGACATGGTAAACGGCAGAGAGACGATTCCGCCAATCGCCCAGGCTGCGACCGCAGCTCGCCACCTATTGGATCTGACAGACTCGAGACGAACACCGGCGGCAGCGAAGACGATGGGATACGCCGGGGCGAGGTAGTAGATCTTGGCCGTGCCGCTCAACATGAGCAGCAGGAAGACACTGGCGAATAACCAACCGGCCCAGCGAAAGCGCTTGCCTTCAGCGGTGCCCAGCAGCCAATACAGTCCTTCGATCCAAACCGGCCACCCCATGACGCCCAGCTGTCCAACTGCGAATCCCAACGGCGAAGAAAGCGTGATCTCCTTCTGCGCGGCAGAGTTGCGCATGAACTCGAACATCGCCCAGTCGTTGTACATTTGCCAAAAGAGATTGGGGGAGTACATCGCGAGCGCAAGCGCCCCGGCGAGCCACGGCCAGGGCGTCAGCAACCAACGCCGATGCGGCGTAGCGATCAGCCCGACCCCCATGCCGAAGACGAACCATGACATGCTGAGCTTGTTCAGAAGGCCGATTCCGATGATCGTGCCCAGCATGAGCCACCTACTGGGAGAAGCACCATTGATCAGCTTGAGGACGAGAAGCATCGCGGCCGTCCACAGCAAGAGCTCGAGCGCGTTCATCGAGTAGAAGTTCCCGAGGGCGTGGACGAGTGGGGCGCAAAGGATACCGAATCCCGCGAGAACTTGAGCTCGGTGTCGACCGCCCATCTCGCGGGCCAACATCCCCGTAAGGAAGATCACCGCGCAGCAGGCCAACGCTGGGACCATTCGAATAGCCCAAATGGCGTCGCCCACGAGCGCTCGCCAGGCTGCCAGCACTGCGACGGATAGCGGAGGGTGGTCGACGTAGCCCCACGCGAGCCTGCTCGCGCAATCGAGGTAGTAGAGCTCGTCCGTCATGTACCCATAGGCCGCCGGTCCGTTGGCGACGAGGCACAAGCCGAACTCTACAGTTGCGAGGACGAAGAGCGATCGCAACTCGAGCGGAGGAAGCGGAGCACACTTCGTCGAAGGTTCGATCACGGGAGCACTACCTTCCAGTAGAGACAATACGTGAGGGCTGCGAAACTAGCCACGAATCGTCCCAAGTGCAAAGCCAAGCGCGTGTAACAAAAGTGGCCGTTCGAAGCCCACGAGCGGTTTCGTCTCTGCGTCCGGAACTACCAGGGTGGCGAGCGCTGAATGCCGTACCTAACGCGCTTCGCTATCCGGCACTGATCTGACGCGTGCCAACTCGTCGTCAAAACGCCGGTTGACCGGGCGCGACACAGGGTGTTAGCGCTACGAGTATGACGCAGCGCCAGTGGCTGGCGGACGACCCGCCACTAACGAAGCCTGAGCATCCGGCACCCGACGCTGCTGCTCGCCAAAATTCCTCAGAACCCGCTCCCGCCGAAGAAACGCCTCCACCATCGCTACCGCCGGGATCCCTGCGGGCCAAGGCTTTTGTTGCCATCGAGCGCCTCGGCAAGAAGCTCCAGCTCAACGCCGCCATCGGCCGGGCCGAGCCGAGTCGGATGTGCGTCGAGTTGGCCGATTCGAACGGTTTGGGCATCTCGCTGCTGGTCGAAGCCGCTAGGGCGGACGGTCAGTACTACGACCGCACTGGCACTTTGGGGGTTTGGTATCAACGCCACGAAGACCACAGTGGCGATGATCCGCGGTGGATTACTCCCCTCCTCAAGGTCACCACGAAGCTACTTTCTTCGCCCATCCTGGACGGAATGGCCGACGAGTTTCCCGAACACACAGTCGCCCCGCCAAGTAAGTCGCCTTCGACTGGCCCCGCGACTGACACCGAGGCTTCGGTGGGTACCAGCACCTCACCCGAGATCCCCTTGCAGATCAACGCGGAAGCGATCGACGTCGAGCCACCTGCGGACCCGGCAAAACCGTATGCGCGGCCTTACATTCTCGGGCCAGATGACGTCGAGCGATTCTTCCACGTCGACTACGAGTACGAAGAAGACGCCGACGTTCACCAGCCGCCAACCTGCCGTATTGGCATCATTTACCAGTGCAATCAGTGGTGCACGTTCTGCCAACTGGCAGAGATGAACACTCATATTCCTCCGGCGCGAATCTATGCCGGCCTCGACGCAAGTCGTGAGCGCGGAGCGGAACGCGTCATCTTCACCGGTGGTGAGCCTACGATGTGCGGTCATCTGGTCGACTACGTGCGCTACGCACGAGCCAACGGTTTCAGCACGGTCGAGCTGCAAACCAACGCCACGCTGCTGGATAGACCCGAGCGCGCCGTCGAGTTACGCGACGCCGGGCTAACGCACGCACAAGTCTCCCTACACGGACCAGATGCGGAAGTTAGCGACCGGCTCACCGCGGCACCCGGAACACACGATCGCACACTCGACGGCATTACGAACCTCCTGGATGTCGGCGTACGCGTGCTGCTCAATCATCTGATCTTTCGCGACAACGCCAGCCTACTCAGTGAATATCTCGACATGGTCGAGCGATTGTGGGGACACCACAAGAGCAATCTAATCCTGCAGTTCCACTCGCCGCTCAACGAGTTCGCGCGTGTCGAGCACGCACGGCAACACATCGCCCGCTATTCGGAGTACGCTCCGCAACTTTGCCAAACCATCGAGCGAGCTCGTGAACTCGGTTACTTCGCGCAGGATCTTCAGGACCCCACCGGGATTCCAGCGTTGTGCGTCGTCGGCCTCGATCAGAGCGCTCTCGGCCAGATTGCGTCGCAACGCATCAAGCCGCGATTCCATCGCTGGGAGTCGGAGTGGGTCGCTCGCGTCGAAGCATGCAACGACTGCGATGTCGCTGAGTTCTGCATGGGCATTCCCAAAGCCTACCTCGCGCTACACGGCGATGAAGAATTTCACTCAGTTCACCTGACCGACGAGAGTTGATGCCGATAGCCACTTGTAGCCAGCAGCCCCGCTTTGCCAGCAGCGGGCGGCGCACCGAATCGCGGTTGAGCCAGTGAACGCACAACGCACTCTGGGCCTCTCCTGCATGCTCGCCTTCTGGCTGAGCGGACACCTGATCGGCGAGTTTTATCCGTTCAGCCCGCTGGGGATGTTTGACGCAGCCACGACCACCGCGAGCCGGCTATTCGTCCGCGACGCCAACGGCGAGGACAAGGAAATCGGTTTCTACGACGCTTGGACCTGCGACGGTCCGATCGATTTCAAGGCGCCTCCCTCCTGCCCGGAGGCCCCCTACTCCGCATACGATGAGATCGTGCGCGACCACATTCAGTCGCACGCGGCAGACGCGAGCACTTCCACCTACCGCGAAACGCTGCAAATCACGCGCAGGATCTTCCACATTCCCGAACCAGGCGGGCCGCTCGAAATTGAGGATTGCCCGCTCGTACAGTGCAATGCACGCCGAAGGACCGGGTTTTGGATCCCACGTCTCTGAAGATTTGGCGCGGCACCCTGCTGTTCATCACGGTCGCCGAGTGCTGCATTCTCAACGGCACCGCGTACTGGCAGGGACAGTTCCGACCTGAGATCTCGGGCGTGTACGGCCTCATCGCACGCAACCTGCCTGCCGTCGTCATCCTCGTCGGCACAACCCTCTTTGCGCTCGCACGGTTTCTCCGTCCGACGGCCTCGGTCGGCGCCGGAATCGTCGCCCTATTGGGCATGAAGCTCTCAGGGGAGACGTTCGAGCGGGTGTTTGCCGTCCATCACCAGGACTTCTATCAGGGAGGCGCGCTGCTCACCGGCGCGGTCATCGGCGAACTATACGCGCGCACCATAGGAGTACGCCCTGCCAACAGTGCAGCCGAGGCGCTCGAGGCACGCCGCTTCGGCATGACCGGCGCCCTCGGAATGCTCGCCGGCTCGTACGTTGCTGCCGGCACCAGCAAGCTCCTCGGTGGTGGTCTCAGTTGGACGACTTCATCGGCTCTGCGGTTGATGCTGCTGTCGCACGGCGAGGTCGAGGGCAACGCATGGTCGACGACGATCCCACAGTGGACAGCCAATAGTCCTTACGTCTGCATGGCGTTGGAGGTCGGAACGATCATCATCCAGCTCGGCGCCGTGATGCTCGTGCTCGGTCCACGGGCTCGGCGACTGTGGGCCGTCCTCATCGTTGCCTTCCACGCAGGGATCTATCTCACCAGCCACATCCTGTTCTTGTCGCCGATGCTCTTTGCCACTGTCGTTGCAATCCCCTGGAACCGGCTGCTCTCCAACGACGCCGGCACTTCAGTCCTGCCGGCCGAAGTGAAGCAGGCGGCGGCGCGTGCGCCACAGCGGCTCGGCGCCCTGGCAATCCTGATGGTCGCGGTCATCCTCAGCCTGCGAGTCACCGCAGGCTGGTGATTCGTCAAACCGCAGAAAAGCGCCGCGACACGATGCGACGGAGAATCCTCGCCCCGTCAGGAAAGCTACTGAGACGGCTCTTGTCGTGAAAGCGGGGCGAACGTCGCACCGGCACCTCGACGACTTCGCCGCCTGTCCGCAACACCCCCAGCAATACATCGACCTCGATATCAAAGCGGTGCGCGCTGAGGTTTACTCGCTCGAGCGCCTCACTGCGCACCGACTTGAAGCCCGCCTGGGTATCGGTGAGCGATGTCGAAAAGAGAAGATTGACAATGGACGTCAAGAAGCGATTGCCCCACTCGTTGAGCGGCGTAATTGCTCCGGGCTCCATATTGCCGAGAAATCGTGACCCGACGACGAGATCGACACCAGGGCGGAGCGCTTCGAGCAGCACTGGGATCTCCGATGCGTCATCCTGGCCGTCGCCATCAATCAAGACGATGACGTCGCCGCACCCCTGTCCGAGTCCGTACCGAATCGCCGCGCCTTTGCCGACGTTAGTCGGCATTCGCACGACCCGCGCCCCAGCTTCCGCGGACACTCTGCCGGTATCATCGGTCGAACCATCGTCCACAACCAACACTTCACACGTCGGCACGGATGTCAGCGCGGCTCGGATCACGTCCCCAATCACCGGCGCCTCGTTGTAGGCGGCCACTAACACAGTCACCGAAGGTGATTGCTGCTCCCCATTGACAGTCATACGCCTGTCTCTTTAGCGCAAGACGAGCCGGCCCACCACGGTATAGGCTTCAGCCGCCGGCTCGCGGATCTGCGAGCCACGCAATGTCGCCAGGGCTCGAACGACCGTACCATCGAGGTAAGGCCGCCCGCCAAAGTCTTGCGACGCATAGCGCTCAACCATCGCCGCCTTTGCGTCGAGCTCCGGTTCTGACAATTTGAAGTATACCTGCGGCTCGAAGCCACCCAGGTCGTTGTTCGGAAACTCGCCGCCGAGCAATGTCGCGTGCGCCTTGAAGACTCGAGCTGCCTCGACCGCGACCTGGCGATGGTCCTGATTGGTGTCGCTCGGGGCATGGCTGACCACCAGATCATAGTCGTCGCGCAGCCCCTCCATCGCTGAATAGAGAGAACCTCGATGCTCTTCGAAGGCGCCTCGGCAGGCCGGTAGCATCTCCCCGCTGTGAACTCGGATCGCGTTGCCTGTCTCGTTACTCAACCAGTCCAGATTCGACCGGAACTCAGTCCTGGCCTGGTCTGCCGCACGATCGTCTACGACGCCGCGGTGATCGCTAAACACCAGCACCCCAACCGAACAACCGGCAAAACAGGCTCGCGCCAACAATCCGCCGCCAAAGAGCTCGATGTCGTCGCAGTGGGCCCCGACGAATAAAATCCGTTCCGGCAGTCTCACACGGGCTTCCGTCGAATATGACCCGCGGCATGCATCCACTCGGCCGTCAGCCGGAGCCCTTCAGACATCGGGGTGGAGGGAACGTAGCCACAAAGAGACTCCAGACGATCGACGGATGCACAGCGACGCACGACGCGATCCCACGAGCGGGCTTCCTCGAAATGCATACGACTCTCCGGCATGTCGAATAAAGCCAAGATCTGTCTCGCCAGATCGACGACTTTGATCTCGACCCCGGTACCGACGTTGACGACCTGCCCCGTGACCTTTGGCGCATCGAGCAAGACGCGCACGACGTCGTCGATGTAGGTGAAGTCGCGCGTCGCATCATCGCCAAAGATGCGGATACCACCCTCGTCGCGGTCGAGCGCTTGCATCATGTTCGGAACCGCGTTGCGGTAGCGGCCGGGCGGATCGCCAGGACCGTAGACGTTGAAGAACCGGAACGTCGCGTAGGGTAGCCCCGAAGAGCGCACGTAGGTCTCGCCGACCTGCTTCGAGATCGCATAGGGCGTATAAGGCCGGGTCGGACCGTCTTCGTCGAACGGCACTGGCACATCACCGTACGACGATGAGGATCCGGCATAGACGAACAGCCCACATCCGACCCGTCGCGCCATCGCCAGAGTATTCAGCGTACCTTCGATATTCGAGCGCATATCGATGGTCGGATGTTCCATCGAGAGCTCATTGGCGAACGACGCAGCCAGATGGTAGACGCGGTCAAATGGCCCTTCGACGATTCGCTCGAGGTCCTCGGCGA
>JAJCZJ010000047.1 GCA_029262455.1 Deltaproteobacteria bacterium
GGGGGTCGTGTGGGGTCGCAACCCCCCCCCGCGGGCGTTGTCCGGGGCGCGGGGGCGCCCCGCCCTCCCGGCACCCGGCTGCTCCCGTCCGCTTCAATCAAATTGACCCACGACGCCAAACTAGTCTTCGTTGTGTTTCGGGCTCCCTCTTACTAAGCCAGTACGATGGCTTTCTATTTTCGTTCGCAGGTCCCAGAAGACATCGATTCCGTTACCACGATCCGACACGACGACGAGGTACCTGCCAAGCAACTCGGAGGAGACCCCGACGAGTTGGAGAAGGTCTGGGATCTCGTGCTCAGCCTGTACGAATCGGGAATCCAACCCGCCATACAGATCTGCATCCGCCGCCACGGCGAGATCGTGATGAATCGATCGATCGGCTATACCAAGGGCAACGGCCCCAAGGACTCTCCGAACACGCCGAAGACGATGGTCACTCCGGACACGCCTTTCAACATTTTCTCGTCATCGAAGGCGAACACTGCAACCTTGATCCATCTGCTCGACGAGCGCGGCGTCCTGCACGTCGACGACCCGGTTTGCCACTACATCCCCGACTTCGCCCGCCACGGTAAAGAGTCGATTACGATCAAGCACCTACTCAATCACCGAGCCGGGATCTCGTCGATCCCAAGTGCCGCGATGAAACTGGACGTACTGAGCGATCCGGCGGCGCTGCTCGAGCTCTTGTGTGACCTCGAGCCGGACACGCGAGCTGGGGGGCGCCTCGCCTATCACGCCATCACCGGGGGTTTCGTGCTCGCAGAAGTCGTGCAGCGGGCAGCCGGGAAGAGTATCCGCACCGTGATGAACGAGGAGATCGTCAAGCCGCTCGGTTTTCGCTGGATGAACTACGGTGTGCCCAATCGCGACGTCGCGAAAGTCGCCGACAGTTACTTCACGGGCGCGCGTATCGTTCCTCCGATGACCAGGATGATCCATCGCCTGCTCGGCATGCAGCTTCACGAAGTCACGGAGATGTCGAACGACCCGCGCTTCCTGACCGCGATCATTCCTTCGGCCAACGTCATCGCGACGGCGGACGAGCTGTCGCGCTTCTACCAGATGCTCCTGAACGGCGGTGAGCTCGACGGCGTCCGACTGCTGGAGAAGAGAACCGTTCGAAGGGCGACTGCCGAACAGTCCTGGATGGAGCCCGACATGAAACTGTTTGCGCCGATCCGCTACTCGCAGGGTTTTATGCTCGGAGCCGACTGTGTCAGCGTCTTCGGCCCCGACACCGATAAAGTCTTCGGACACCTGGGCCTGACCAACATCATGGGCTGGGCCGATCCCGAGCGCCAAATCACCGGTGCCCTCATGACCAGCGGCAAACCGATGATCTACCCGGGCATTTGGAACTGGTACACAATCCCGTGGCAGATCGCGACAGCATTCGGCAAGGCGCACCCGAGAGCCGCGGGTGGTCGCAAAACCAAGGCCAAAGCCAAGGCCCGCAAGCCGCCCGTGCGTCGCAAGGCGCAGAGCAAGCGCCGCAACGCCGGCTAGTTGCGACGACGCGGCGCTACCCTACTACCCGGCCAAACCCCATCGAGGGCGAGGCACCAGCCGAGCCGCGCCTCAATCAAGGAATTCTTGGGGTCGAGATTCATCGCCGCGGCGACGCCAAAATCGTTCTGCCTCTCCATCGTACCGAACGCGGCTCGGCAGGAGCCTCGCCCTCCAGGCTTTTCGTGATGGCGACGTTGTCGTAGCGATTTGTTGCGGCTCGGCTACTGCGTTTCCTCTACCTCTTCGAGGACGGCGTTGTTGCCCCACAGACAACCGGCGGCAATCGGCAACAAAGCCGGAACATAGTGAATCGACAAGCGCAGCCAGTCAGCCGCCGAACCCGCATTCGGATGGTCGAGCCACGTAAAGAAGGCTCCGATGTACAGCGCCACGACCACAAACAGCCAGCCAATTTTGACGCTGCGCACAGCCAGCGCGGGAAGCGCTCCGATGAGAGCGGAGCCACCGAACGCCGCTGCGTGAAAGCCGAACACCGTAGCAAAGTACCGGCCGACGCCCTGCCCTTCAATCATTGGGCTGCCGGTTAGGTACTCAATCGTCCCACCGATCGACAGCAACGTCGTGCCGAGAAAGATCAGAGCCAACCACGCGCGGGAACTCGGCAGAGGCCTCGAGACAAAAACTCCAGCGTCGTCGCGTTGCGGCTCCATCCACCTCAATCTGTCTGAAAGCTGGCTCGACGCCAAGGGGCCCATACCGACTTGGATTCTCAGCCTAGGGTCTAGTATGACGTTCTCTATGGCCGAGCGACGACGCAAGTTTTGGGGATGGGGTTGGGAAGACGAAGGCCCCGATGCCGAGCAGCAGGGCGCAATCGCCGACATTCTGAAGCAGCGCTTCGCGATGAAGGGAATCGATGTCCGCAAGCCGCCGACGGAAGACGAGCTAAACCTCCCCGAGTCCCGCATCAAACCCCCAGACTCGCTGGCAGCACTCTGTTCGACCAAAACTTACGACCGCGCTGGACATACCTATGGTAAGTCTTACCGCGACATCGTGCGCGCCTTTCGCCGGTCCTACGACCACCCGCCAGACTTGGTGGCCTTTCCGCGCACGGAAGATCAGATCATCGACCTGCTCGATTGGTGCTCGCGCGACAACATCGTCGCCATACCCTACGGCGGTGGATCGAGCGTCGTCGGTGGCACGGAAGCCTCGCCAAACGAGTATCGTCCGGTCGTCTCGATCGATCTCGGCGGGCTCGACCAAGTGCTCGAAATCGACAAGACTTCGCGAGCGGCACGAATCCAGGCCGGCATCTTCGGACCGGCCCTCGAAGACCAACTCCGCCCCCACGGCTACACCCTGCGCCACTTTCCGCAGTCATTCGAATTCTCGACGCTCGGCGGCTGGATCGCCACCCGTTCGGGCGGTCACTACGCAACGCTCTACACCCACATCGAGGATTTTCTCGAGTCGATGCGGATCGTCACGCCCACGGGTACGGTGGAGTCGCGGCGGCTGCCGGGCTCGGGCGCCGGACCGAGCCCCGATCGAATGTTCGTCGGCTCAGAGGGCATTCTCGGGATCGTCACCGAAGCCTGGATGCGACTCCAAGAAAGGCCACGTTTCCGGGCAAGTACGGCTATAACCTTCGATACGTTTCTAGCCGGCGCGGAAGCTGTGCGTACGATCTCTCAAGCCGGTCTTTTCCCTTCGAATTGTCGCCTACTCGATGCCGGCGAAGCGCAGACGGCCGGCGCCGGTGACGGTTCGTCCGCGGTCCTCTTGGTCGCCTTCGAATCGGCCGATCACTCGCTCGATGCGTGGATGAAGCGGGCGGTGGAATGCTGTCGAGACCACGGGGGCAACGTTCCGGACGACGCGATCAAGACAGTCGAAAAGGCGGAGGGCGCGCGCGGTGGCGCGGCCGGTGCCTGGCGCAACACGTTCGTCGGCGCCCCCTACCTCCGCGACGCAATGGTGGCGATGGGACTAGTCGTTGAAACCTTCGAGACGGCAATCACGTGGGATCGGTTCCCCGAGTTTCACGCCGCGGTGATGCGGGCAACCGAGTACGCGGTCAAGGAGATCTGTGGCAGTGGCAGCGTCACCTGTCGCTTCACCCATGCCTACCCCGACGGCCCGGCACCCTACTACTCGGTGATTGCGCCGAGTCGCGCCGATTCACAGCTCGAACATTGGGCCGAGATCAAACAAGCCGCAGGCGAGGCGATCATCGCAAATGGCGGCACGATCACTCACCATCACGCGGTCGGCCGCGACCACAGACCTTGGTACGACCGGCAACGCCCGGATGTTTTCGCGCGCGCATTGACCGCGACGAAACGCGAGCTCGACCCATCCAACATTCTCAATCCCGGGGTATTGATCGGCGAGTTGTGAGTGGAGCTCGATCGGTGTTGGGTTCGGCGCGCTCCAGGCGGTGATGATCATTCAATCCGCGGCTTCAACCCGCTCGGCCAAACTCCACGGAGGGGAGGCTTGGGCATTGTGATTTTGCCCGGCTCGGCAGGAGCCTCGCCCTCCACGCAAGCGGGCTTCAAACGGTGAGCTCGACCTTGGTTACACCGAAGCGCAGTTCTTTCTGCGATGCCAACCAGGCGCGCTGTGCCCATGCGTAGCGGCCGAGGCGAGAACCCAGGGTGCGGCCGAGCCACAGGAACAATGGCGCTGCGCGAGTGTTCAAGCCGCGAACATCATCGTACTGCAATTTCTGAACTCGGCGAATCTCCGGTTCGCGCTCGTTTTGCACCGCTTTACACGCCGCATCGACCGCTGCGGCATCACCGCTGCGCAGTGCCGGTACCAGGTGATTCGCCGCGACAATCGCGTCGCGCAGAGCGGCGTTGATACCTTGCGCACGTACCGGCGACATCGGATGCGCCGCATCGCCGATCAGAAGCGCACCCGGGAAACTCCAGTGACGACAGCGGCCGACGATCACGTCGAGCAAGACCGGATCGGCGATTCCGTCGGCGACCGATCGGATATGCTGGGCGAGCCATCCCGGGGCCGGCGCAGCCAGCTCCACCGCCCATTCGGCCGACTCGCGCGCCGCGTATGTTCCCTTGCGACGCAACAGGCCGACGTTCATTCGTCCGTCCCACGAAACATAGGCGATGGCCTGGTGGGTCCGGTTTACCATGAGCAACACATTCGAACTCGCCAGGAGTTGCTCGGGCGCGGGCAACTTGAACCACAACACATCGTAGTGCTCCGGGATCAGTTCGAGCTCCGCACCGAGTCGCTTGCGAACCACGGAGGCTCGGCCGTCGCAAGCAATCACCAAATCCGCCGGGATCTCCCTCGATCCGTCCGAGCCGTCCACCTTCAACCCGACAACTCGGTCGCCGGCCCAAACGAGATCACGCACCGTCGCCCCGGCCTGAAAAGTGCAGTGTGATGTAGCCGCCGCTTCGTCCACTACCTTCTGCAGAAACGCCGGCTGCGGGATGATTCGCGGCGCGAGCGGCCCGAGTTCATCGAGCGGCTCCGGAACTTCCATGATCGACTGACCATCGATGAACATCTGCCATCCGTTCAGACGCCGCCCGAGAATCGATCCCAAAACCGATTCCAAACCCATCGTCCGCAAAGCTTCGACACCGGAAGGCATCAAAGCTTCGCCGCGAAACACCCGCGCGAAATCGGAGTGGCGTTCGAGCAACGTCACCTCGATGCCCCGCGACGCCAACAGATAAGAAATCGCGACACCGGCGGGACCCGCTCCTACGACTGCTACTCTCATCTGCGCACTCTCCTACGAGGCTGGCGGCTCGACCGGAAAGAATCGACCTTCCGACCGTGCGAGCAGCTCGCCGTCGCACTCGACACGTCCCTCGACGACGAGGTAGCGCGGACGCTCTTCGAGAACCACTGCTCGAATCATCAGCGGTTTTTCAACCGGGCACGGCTTCTCGTATCGAACCGACAACTCGCCGGTTACGACATAGGTGCCATGGATGTGATACGACACGGCGCAGCTCACTTCGTCGAGCAAAGTGGCAACGATACCGCCATGTGCCACGTTCGGCGCGCCGTGAAAGCGATCCGGAATCGAGTAGCGGCAGAGCACGGCATTGCCGTCGCGGTGAAACTTCAGCTGCAGCCCGTGCTCATTTTTAGCCGAACAGCCAAAGCACCCACCGCCATCGTTCTCGAAATTCAGCTCTTGCCGCTCAAGAAGTTCTTCTGACATCGCCAGCACCTTACAAAGGTTGGCGGCGGGAAGGTAGAGGGAGGCACCCTACAGAACTGCTAGACCTCGTCGGCTTCGAAGGCTCCGCTGGCTAGCCAGCGGAGGAGTTCGACGACCGCTTCCGGGTCGGGCACGGAGAAGTCGGCTTCGGTCTGGGTCGCCGGACCGACGCGAATGGATCGCCCCATACCGCGCAACGATCGGAACGCGTCTTCGTCCGTCACATCGTCACCTACATAAAGAGCGCGGGCGCGCGAAATCCAGTCCACTCCGTGGCGCTGGGCGAGGACGTGCAGGACGGCATACCCCTTGTTCCAATCAATTGGCGGCCGGCCCTCGACGATGCGTTTTCCTGTCGTCACCCGCAATTTGTGCCGCCGCAGAATCGCCGCGGCGCGGCGCTCGCTCGAATTTCGCTCTTTTTCGGCCACCTCGCGAACATGGACCGTGACCGTCGCGCCCTTGCGCTCGACCCACAGACCTTCGACGTCAATCGTGCGCAACTCTTTCGACGCCGCCTCGACCTCGGCCTGATATTCGCGCAATGCGTCGTGGCGAAACTCGATCCCCGGGCCCTCGATTTCGAAGCCGTGATTGCCGACATACGTCAGCCCCGGAATCCCGACCATTTCTTTCACGTCGGCCAACGCGCGGCCGGACACGATGACGACGTCGAGATTCGGCGTGCGACTGGCGCGACGCAACAGGCGCTTTGCCGTCGACGAGAGGACCGCGTTTTCGGGGCGCGCCACGATGGGAGTCAAGGTGCCGTCGTAGTCGAAAAAGAGAACCACCGTCTGTCGCTTCGCCAACCACGGCTGCAGGCGGCGACGTACGATGTCGGTGCGGCTCTTCGCATGACGAGAACCGGTAGCGGCATCGGCGGCAGCCTCGGCGCTTTCGACGAAGCGCTGCACCCAACTCTGCACGTTGCGCGTCATCACGCGATGCCGGAGCGCTACCATGCGCGAGCGCCGCTCAGCCTCTGGCATCACCAGGGCACGATGAATGGCGTCCGCGACGTGATCGACATCGTAGGGGTTGACCAACACCGCTTCCTTCATCTCCTCAGCGGCACCGGCGAGCTCAGACAAGATCAGCACTCCTTGCTGCTCTGTTTGGGCCGCTACGTATTCCTTGGCCACCAGATTCATTCCGTCGCGCAAGGGCGTGATCAGGCCGACCCGCGCGGTCCGGTACATGGACACCAGCTCGCGCTGATTAACCGAGCGAAACAAATAACGGATCGGCGACCAGGTGGGGTCCGAGAACCGCCCGTTGACCCGACCGACCATCTCGTCGACTTGACGTTTGAGATCTTGGTACTCCTGCACCGACGTCCTCGTCGGAACACACAACTGGGTGAATACCGTGCGCCGACGGTACGTAGGGTAGCGCTCGAAGAAAACCTCGATGGCCCGCAACCGCTCTAGGATCCCCTTGGTGTAGTCCATCCGGTCGACACTCAGAACCTCCACCTGCGCCTCCGCCTCAACCTGCGGAATCCCGATCTTCTGCGCCATCCCTTCAAAGAGCGAGTAGTCGATGCCGATCGGGTGCGCCTGAATTGCCGTCGGCTTGCCTTCGAAGTAAACCACGCCCCGGCTGCGATCGACCGTCGCCCCGAGCAACTGCTCGGCGCAGCTCGTCATGTGGTCGGCGTGTTCTTGAGACTGGCAACCGACCAAGTCGCAGGACAACAGTCCGCGCATCAGGTGGCGAGCCCACGGCAAGATGCGAAACACATCGTAGGAAGGAAATGGAATATGCAAAAAGAAAGCGACGCGCCGCTTCGGCGCCATGCGCCGCAAGTATCTCGGCAGGCGCATCAGTTGGTAGTCGTGCACCCAGACCAAATCGTCGTCGGTGCTCTCTTCTGCCGTCGCTTCAGCGAAGCGTTCGTTGACCCGCTCGTAAACTTCCCAGCTCGAGCTATCGATCTCCGTGCGTGCCAAGAAGTAGTGCAAAAGAGGCCACAGCGTACGATTAGAAAAGGCGCCGTAGTAACTCGCCACTTCGCGACGCGACAGCGGAACCGGTCGGTAACGCACCTTGTCCGAGCGCCGGGCCGGAGGCATCATTTCGGCAGCTGACGCAGCGTCCTCGGTCTCGGCACCCGGCCAGCCGACCCATACACCGCCCCGACGTGCCATCGCGGGGTCGAGCGCGGCGACTAGACCACCTGGGGACCGCTTGAAGCGAATCCGCCCTTTCGTGCGCTCGGACGTAAACGGCAACCGATTACTCACCACAACCAGCTGGCCGCCATTGCGATGAATCACTCGTTGATCAATGCTCCGCCCGTCCTGTTTCCTCGCGCCCATCCGACCCACCTCTCAACGAGAGACGGACATTAGCCGAAAGAACCGGGCTGCGAAACGCCGGGTGTCTAGAACTCTCGCGCGGCGCCCGGCTTGCTACCGTCGCGCGGTCTGGCAAGCTGCAGCCCATGGAGAGAAGCCGCGTAATCAACCTCACCCTCAGCGTCCTGGTCTGCGTCGTTTCGCTGTATTTCGCCGCACGCGGCGTTTCCCTCGACGAGCTCCGCGCCGCCCTGACCAACGTCCGACCCCTTTGGATCGTCGCAGCCGTCGGCATCTCTTTCCTGCTGATGGCGTTCCGAGCCTGGCGCTGGCAACTCGAGCTTCGCCCCCTCGAGCACATCCCCTTCGGTCGGCTTTGGGTCATCACCGCGGTGTCGTACATGGCCATCAACGTCCTGCCATTTCGACTCGGCGAAGCGGTACGCCCGTGGCTGTTGTCGCGCAAGTCCTCGGTCACGATCTCCAACGTCGTCGGCAATCTGGTCATCGAGAAGACTCTCGATTCGATCGTCATCCTGCTCTTCATGTTGAGTGGACTCCTGTTGGTCGACACACTGCCCGACTGGGTACGGCAGGGGGCGAAGTTCCCGGCCACTGCAGCAGCCGTCCTAGTCACGCTGGTTCTGCTCTTGTGGTGGCGCGGTGAGGAGTTTGTAGACCGCTGGATCCTCGGCTACCTGCCCGAGCGCTTTCGTGACGCGGTCATGCGTATCGTCAAGAGCATCATCGCCGGCATGAGCATCCTGCCGAATCGCCGCCTCCTGCTCGCAGTGTTCCTCGTCTCACTGGGCCTGTGGTTTCTACCCATCCTGTCGAGTTGGGTCATGCTGCAAGCATTCGACATGCAGGTACCGTACACCGCTGCCGTCGTGGTGTTCATCTTTATCGGCTTCGGTACTGCCCTGCCAAACCTGCCCGGCATGATCGGCCCATACCAATACGCCTGTGTGTTAGCGCTGGACCTCTTCGGAGTGCCCCGCGCCGAGGCACTCGCCTACGGGATCGTGCTCAATTCGATCCAGCTACTGACGATTATCTTGCAAGGATTGGTCGCATTTCCGTTTGCAGGTATCCGCTTCACCGAGATCAACGCGGCGCTGAAGAAACAGCCGGAAACGGTCAGCGACTGATCTCACCAATCAGGTCCTCGATCCCGAGACGGGAGAGTTCGCGCGCCGTAAACCAGTGTGCTCCACCACGCCAGAACATCCAGGCATTCAAAATGTTGCTGCTCAAGGGCTCCTGCGTCTCATCAAACTGACCTTCCCACACGATCTTGTCCTCGTTCACCGAGTAGAGGCTCAGCGCAAGAGATACACTCGCCGGCGCCGACGCAGCATAACGCGGGCCGATACGATCCTGGAATCTGTAGACCGTTCCGAACAAGACACCGTCTGCACCGGACAGCTCCGCAAGCTGACGCGCTGCCGCAAGCTGGTCACTGCGATCGATCCGCCCGACGTACGACTCAACCTCCAGGTCCGGCACGAAACGAAAGCGAGTTTGTTCGGACAACGCACCATAAATCTGAGCCGTCACCGCCCTGCCCGCATGACTTTCCAACGTCGGGCGATCGCCACCACGTGACTCAGGCGATTCCCGCAACGGCATCACCGCCAAACGCCCGAGGCCGGATCCGGGACCATCGCCGCCACCGCTGATCAACGAGCAAGCTGCGATCGACCATGCCGACCCCAGCACTACGAAAACGCGGACCACTCTAAACATTAATTTTCAGGCCGAGCTCGCGGAGCTGCTTCGGATCGACTTCACTCGGCGCCTCCGTCAACGAACAGGCTGCCCGCTGCGTCTTCGGAAACGCGATCACGTCGCGGATCGAGGTCCCGCCCGTCAGCAACATCGCCAGCCGATCGAGACCCAGCGCGATCCCCCCGTGCGGCGGGGCTCCATACGACAAGGCGTCCAAGAGAAAGCCGAACTTTTCTCGCGCTTCCTCTTCATCGATCCCGAGCTGTTTGAAAACTCGCTGCTGGACATCCGTGCGGTGAATACGAATGCTCCCGCCGCCAAGCTCGGTACCGTTCCACACGACGTCATACGCCCGCGACCGCACACTCAGCGGATCGCTCTCCAGGCGCTCGAGATCTTCGTCGAACGGAGCCGTGAACGGGTGATGGATCGCCACCGCTCGCTTCTCGTCCTCGGAGTAATCAAAGAGCGGGAAATCTGTCACCCAAACGAGCGCGTTCTGATCGTGCGGAATCATCCCCAGCCGGTCGCCCAGCACGATGCGTAAATGAGCCAACGAATCGTTCACCACTCGTGCCTTGTCGGCCAAGAACAGGACGACACTGCCCTCTTCGGCACCGGTCGCGACCTCGACCCCTTTTTTCTGCTCCTCGCTGAGAAACTTCGCGATCGGCGATTGCCATCCCTCGGCAGTCAGACGCGCCCAGGCCACTCCCTTGGCCCCGAACTGAGAAACTTCGTCGGGCAGCGTGTCGAGATCCTTGCGGGACAACCGGCTCCCCTCGGGAACAGCCAATGCCTTGATCAATCCGCCCTTCTCGGCGACATCGCGAAAAACCCGCAACTCGGCGGTGCGCAGCACATCCGTGACGTCCGCCAACTCTAAACCGAAACGAGTGTCAGGACGGTCAATTCCGTAGCGACTGATGGCGTCGGCATAGGTCAGACGGGGGAACGGTCGTTCGAGCGACTTCCCACTCAGGGCGAACACGGCCTCGAGCAAACCCTCGACCAGCTCGTACATCGTCTCCGGAGTGATGAACGACGCCTCGATATCGACCTGGGTGAACTCGGGTTGACGATCGGCGCGCAGATCTTCATCGCGAAAGCACTTGACGATCTGGAAATAACGATCGAAGCCAGCCACCATCAACAGCTGCTTGAAGAGCTGCGGCGACTGCGGCAGCGCAAAAAAATTGCCCACGTTCACCCGACTCGGAACAAGGTAGTCGCGCGCGCCCTCTGGAGTGCTCTTGGTCAGGATCGGCGTCTCGACCTCAATGTAGCCAGACTGGTCGAGATAGTCGCGGATGCACTTGGTCAAGCGGTGACGAAACATCAGCTTTTCCTGCACCGCCGGTCGTCGCAGATCGAGGTAGCGGTATTTGAGCCGCGTGCTTTCCGCGACATGGGCCTCGTCGTCAATCACGAAGGGCGGCGTCTCGGCGCGGTTCAAGACGCGCACTTCTTCGACCATCACCTCGACTTCGCCGGTCGCGAGGTTCGGATTGAGCGTTTCCGGGGGACGCTCGCGGATTTCACCGCGCACGGCGATCACGAATTCGCCGCGCACATCGCCAGCCGCTTCGTGTGCGGAAAGACTCTCTTCAGGGTTGAAGACGACCTGCAGAATGCCGGTGCGATCGCGCAAATCGATGAACACGACGCCACCGTGGTCGCGGCGGTTGTGGACCCAGCCCATGACAACCACCTCGCGACCGATATCCGACCGCCGCAGCGTTCCGCACTCACACGATCGCTGCCAATCTCCTTGCTCGTCCAACTTCACGCTTGCTCCTCTGTCGAACGCGCCGCTTGCAAAGCAGCGCGCAGGTCTTCCAAGTTCGTATCCAATCCAACGACGTTGCGCCGATCAGCTCGTGCTTCCATATCACGAACCGTGATCGTCTGCTGTGCGACCTCGTCTTCACCCAAGATGATCACGTACGGCGCCCCGGTCTTGCCAGCGCGGCGCATCTGACTCTTCAGGCTCTTGCCTCCCGCATCGACTTCGACGCCGGTGCCAGCCGAGCGCAGTCGGTGGGCCAGGGCAAAGGCATGCTCCTCGGCCGCAGAGCCGAGCGGTGCGACGAAGAACTCCGGCGTCGTTGAGGGCGGCTCGACCCCCTGCGCTTCCAGCACTAGGGCCAAGCGTTCGACACCGAGGGCGAAGCCGATGCCGCCGACGGCCGGCCCGCCGAGTGAGCGCACCAACCCGTCATACCGACCGCCACCGCCGATCGCGTTCTGCGAACCAAGCCCTTGGGCAGTGACTTCAAAAGCGGTCCGGCAGTAGTAGTCGAGCCCTCGAACCATGTACGGACGCAACGCCAGCTCGACTCCTTGAAACTCGCAAAGCTGCCGCACACGCGCAAAGTGCTCACCACAAGCAAGACAAGTGTGGTCCAACATCTTCGGCGCTGTCTCACGCAGCGCTTCACACCCGGGCTGCTTGCAATCGAGAAGACGCAGCGGATTCTGCTCGAGCCGTCTCTGACAGTCCCCGCAGATCGCGTCGCGCTTCGATTCCCCCCAGGCGACCAGGGCACTGCGAAACCCCGGGCGACACTCCGAACAGCCAAGAGTGTTGACGCCGATCTCACCCGACTCGATCTCGAAGGCGCGCAGCAAATCCGACATGAGCAGCAGGACTTCTGCATCGATGCCGGGATCGTCCCGGCCAAAAACCTCAACGCCGATCTGCGAGAATTGACGCAACCGACCGCGCTGCGGGCGCTCGCGGCGAAACATCGGCCCGAAATAGAAGAGCTTGGTCACCGGCTCCGCCGCCTGCATGGTGTGCTCGACGTAGGAGCGCACCGCAGACGCGGTCCCCTCCGGACGCAGCGTAACCTCGGTACCGTCGCGATCCTCGAAGGCGTACATCTCCTTTTCGACGATATCGGTTGTCTCGCCTACGGAACGGCGGAACAATTCGGCCCTCTCCACGATCGGCAGCCGCACCTCGGCGAAGTTGTAACGCAAGAAAACCTCGCGCGCAGTCGCTTCGAGCCGCGACCAGCGGGCACTCTCCCCAGGGAGAACGTCGTGAAACCCTTTCACCGAGGGGATTTTCATAAAGGCGGCGCTTGCGCGAGTTAGCCGTTCTAGCTACAAAGCAAACAGGCTGATGTCAACGTGGCCGCAACTTTCGTAGAAACAGGCTTTGGCCTACTCTCCGCGAAATCTGACGAAAAAGACGGAATGATCGGCCTACGGCTTGAATCAGCGCCGCTGCCGCACGTATTCGGGTCGGCCGGCGGGCACCTTTGCGCACTCACAATCGCGTGGCTGCTGACCTCGATCTCGGCGATTTCGGCTCAGCCCTCGGTCAATCTGGACCGATTCACCGGATTTGAGGGTGGTGGGCCGGGCGACTACTTGGTGGTCGGGGCACCCACCCCGTCGGATATTCATCGACCGGAAGCCGGCGATTTCGGCCTCGAGACCACCGCAGCGACCGGTGTCGCTCAATACGTCGAGACCGAGTTGACTGGGCCCGGGTCGATCTTCACGGACGGCATCTGGGCGTGTGTCGACACCGTGCCCGCCGGAAGCCGCCGTATTCGCACCTGGTTGTCCGGCAATACCCCCTCGCTTCAGCTGCTGCTCCGTTTCGATCGCCGACTCGAACTGCGTACGGATCTCATCACCGTGACCACCAGCCCAGCATCGGCAACCGTTTCTGCCTGCCCGACTTTTTCGAAGATCATCGTCGAGTATCGCGCCGTAGGCTCTGGTGGCACGGCCAGCGTCGAAGTCGACGGCGTGACCGCGTCGGGGCCGCACAGCAGCCAAGCTGACATTGACACGACGAGGATCGGCCCTGACCAGGCAGCACCCGGTAGTGTTTCGATCACCTGGGATGACCACGCGCTCGCACTGGTCCAAAGGGACAACTTTCCGGTCGATCTCAGAATCGTTGGCGTACCGGTCGCCGCGGCGCAGAACCCTGGCGACCCGCAGTTCCGCCGCGAGTGGGCGGTATCGGAGAGTTGCAGCGACCCCGAGAGTTGTGTCGCCGACAGACCGCCCGACAGCAGCACGGTCGTGTCTGCATCAGCGCCGGCGCAGCGCGAATCCTTCTGCTTCGGAAATGCCGAAGCAAGCGGGGTGTTCGGAGAAATTCTCGCTGTGAAGAGTCTCGCACATGGCCGTTCTACACCGGCCGGGTCCGGCCTCGACCTCAGTCTCAGGACCAACGCCCTAGCCTGCGGGGGTTCGTCTGGCGCGACGTCCAACGGCCCTGTCACTACGCTCGGCTCAGCCTTCGCGGGCGTTGGCCGCAGCGACGCAACGAATCCCGCAACCGGGAGCTCGTGGACCATTCCTACGCTGGACAACACTGAAGTGCGCGTGCACTTAGCTTCGGGTTCAAACGCCGAGGTCGCACAGGTGATCCGCGAAGTCGCTTTCGAGGCAGACGGTTTCCCTACACCCTCGCCCACCTTGACTCCGACCGCGACCCCGACCGGCACCCCGACTGCAACTCCTTCCAATACCCCGAGTGCAACGCCAACCCGGACGCCGACCAACACGCCGACCCAAACACCGACACAAACTCCTACACACACTCCTACCGAAACGCCGACACGGACCGACACCCCAACAGCAACCAGGACCCCGACGTTTACCAGGACCCCGACGCAAACCCGCACACATACGGACACGCCCACCGAAACCCCAACAGACACACCAACGGCGACGGCAACTCCCACCCAAACACCCTTCAATCTGTTCCTCGATCAGCTCAACGGCTTTGAGGGTGGAACAACCGGCGACTACTCTGTGTTTCCCGACGCTGCGACGCCTGTCGTCGGGAGCGGAGCCCCATCCGGCGACTTCTATTTCGAATCAGGGGCAGCGCAAGGAGCTCAATTCATCGAAGCCGAAGTCCCCGCATCCAGCCCGATGTTCACCGACGGGATCCGCGCTTGTGTCGTCTCTACGACGGTCAACGCTCGCCGGGTCCGCAATTGGTACCTCAGTGACCCAGACCTGCAAGCCGCCGATCTTCTTCTCCGCGCCGACCGGCGCCTCACGGTGCGCTCGAACGGCAACACCGTCGGTGTCAGCGCTTCCGCAGTAGCCTTCTGTCCGGCATACACACGCATCGAGCTACAATGGCTCAACACCACCGCAGGCGGTCGTGTTGAGCTCCGGATCGACGGCATTGCCGAGGTCGACGAAACCATTTCGTCGTTCAATCAGATGCGGCGCACAACCATCGGTGCAGACGCCCTCGGCGAGTCACCGCGGTTACGCTGGGACGATCACACGATATCAACCCAAGCGCGCTGGCCCGGGGATATCGCCATCATCGCCGTCGCACCGGACCGGGACGGGTTCCACAGAGACTGGGCGCCGCAAGGGTGCCTGCCCGACAGGAGCGCCTGCATCTCGGATCGACCGCCATCGAGTTCTGCGCTGGTGTCGGCCACACCGAGTAGTGCGATTTCTTTCTGCCTTGGGGACCCCCAGGAGAAAATCGACTCACCCATTCTCGCTGTCAAGACGCTAATCGAGGCACGCGAATCGCCCGACGTCATCGAGGGTGCGGAGCTCTTCTTCCGCACAGGGCTCTGCGCAACGGTCGCCGGCGTCGATCAACAGCCGGGGGTCGAGCATGACATCGCATTGACGACTTCCGGGTACGCTCGCATCGACGAAATCAGTCCGGCTACGTCCCAGCAATGGACGATAGCCGATCTCAACGCTACCGAGATCGGTATTCGGCATCCGGCCTCACCCAATGTAGCCTTCGTTACCCAGGCTCTGGTCGAGGTCGTCTTGGATAGTGACGCACCGGCCACGCCTACCCCAACGAATACTCCAACTGCGACTCTCGTCCCGACCGCGACCCCTACGAACACAGCAACGCACACGTCGACACAAGTCAGCACCCCAACACGCACGCCGACCTCGACAAGGACTCCGAGCTTCACACCCTCCAATACCCCAACGACGGCCCCCACGGCGACGGCGACGAACACCAGTCCGCCCACGCCGACACCATCGGATACGCCAACCGGCACCCCGCCACCAAGCGCCACGCCGACTCAGACGCCGACGTTACCGACCGCCACGCAAACACCAACCGCATCGGCTACGGCGACGTTCACCGAGACAACAACGCCGACGGCCACTCCCGAGCCGCCCACGACTACACCGAGCCCGACCATTTCGCCTACACCGGAACCGACGTTTCCGCCGCGCCTTGGTGAATTCATTTTCGCTGCGGGCGACAATGAATGGGAGTGCAGCAATGACGCTGCGCTCGACTTGCTCTTCGCGAGTCGTGTCATCACCCTCGAAAGCCTAGCTTTCGATTTGGAGGACCCAGCCGATGTCCTGAGCGACTTTTCCGTGGTCTACGTCGCCCCCAACCTGAGTCTCGACGACTACGGCTTCCTGCGCGACATCTCCCAGAGCGACGGGTTCCTCAACGAGTTCGTAGCCCTAGGCGGCGTCGCGGTGATCAATATTTCGGGGGAAAGCACGCTCCAGTCAGGACTCGTCCCGGGCGGCGCCGGCTACGATGGCTCGGCGACGCACGACCGGGAAACCATTACGCTCAACTCCCATCCGTTTTCGAGCGGGATCGGCTACGGTGGCGAGCGACTCAGCTCGGCAGACTTCGACCTTTGGGAAACGACAGACGGCGGCTCATTGATCGACCTGCCCTCCGGAGCAACGATTGTCCTGCGCAACGATGCCGGACCCTCGTGGGCCGAGTACACCCACGGTAGCGGCCGAATCATCGTCACAACGATCAATTTCTGCAGCCCCGGCTCCGCACCTTCACAGGGACAGCCACTGCGCAACCTGCTGCGCTACGCGCCCTTCTTCAACGGCCTGGCCCAAACACCTGGCCTGACAGCAACGCCAACCAATACCCCGACAGCGACCGAGACGGGACTCGCCACGGCCACGCCGACCCAAACAGCAACTGTCCCGACCGCAACACCCACGGACACACCTACAGCGACCGACACCGCGACACCGACAACCGCCTGCCCCAGCGACTGCAACGGCAATGGAATATTGACCATCAGCGAGTTGGTGCGCGCCGTCAATATCGCGCTCAACCAGCTTCCCGTTTCCGTTTGTGAAGCAGCCGACGTAAACGGCAACGGAGTCGTAGCGATCAACGAGCTCATCGCCAGCGTCCGAGCCCTGCTCAACGGTTGCCCTTCGTAGCGCTCGAGCACACGTCGGCCGCGGGGCCCACCTCACCCCCACAAGCGAGGGCCGGTTTCAGGCCGAGCCAAACAACTTAGCGCAGCGGTTGGCCTCCGGCGCCGGCGGTTTCGTAGATTTTTTGCGGCGGTCGCGGCGGACCAACGATCTCGACATACGCCAGTAGATCTTTTTCGAGTGCTCGCAGCTTGCGAACGATCTCATCGCGCAGCTGCAAGGCGTCCGCCTGCGGCTCGATGAGAGAATACTGCTCAATCGCAATAATGCGGAAGGTCCCGTTCTTCTTCTCTCCAAAGTCAGCTGCCTCAAACGAAACGAGAGTCTCCCCGCTTGGTTTGTTCTGCAGGGTCAGCGACGAGATCAGTCGAATCTTGTCTTCGGGTACGGGCGACGGCAACGGTGTCGGCTTGACCTTGCCCAGGCGCTCAATCACCGCCGAGCCAAGCTCGCCGGCCCAAGCAGTCCCCGCAGCCAAAGTACCCGCGACCATCCCGACCGCTATTCGTTTGCCAATCCCTTGCAGCTTCCGATGTCGCATCTATTCCTCCATTGGGCCCAAACGAGACGGCCCACCCGACGGTGCTCAATCGCCGACTGCTACCGCGTCGAGTATACGACGTCCAGAGCAACAGGAAATTCGTCTCAATTGACGCGGACGATGATCGATCGCGTTGCGCTGACCAAGCCGCCGGCATTCAGCCGGACTGATACGCGCGTGTCCCCTTGGGGAAAGGCCGCTTCCGAGCCGATGACAGGCGCCGAACAATACTGAATCAGCGAGAGTCGATTCACAAACGCAAAGTTACCCAGCTCATCGAGCGTACACGCCGTTTCGTTGGTTCTGTGGGTATCGAACCGGCACGCCAGATCGTTGATCGTATCGTCGATTGTCGGATTGTTGGAAAAATCCGGCGGATTGATCGCCGGCACTCCGCCGGGTGGAATCGGATTGGGCCCCGCAGACGCCACGTCGCAAACAGTCGCACTCCCATTGCCAAGGGCCCGGTCCACTTGGATCTGTATGTCGGCGCGCGGTCCACACAACCCGAACTCGGCAGTGCCGCATTGGCCTGGAACCGCAGAACCCGTGCCATTGCGCCCCTCGACGACGATCAAGAAACCGAAGCTGTTCGGAAAATCATAGATCGGGGTGCCATCATTGGCAAAACCAATCGGATCTCGCGGGTGGTTATCGGCCGTAGCAAGCAGCAACTCCGTGACTTCTGGTCCTACAGGACGGGTGGGACTCGGAGAGGGGGTCAGGGACGGAGTCCTGGTCAACGTAAATGTGGGCGTCAGAGACGGAGTCCGCGTATGCGAAGGGGTCCTCGTCTCAGTAGGTGTCCTCGTCTCGGTGGGCGTCCTGGTTTCTGTCTTTGTGCGGGTGTGTGTGCGAGTCCGCGTCTCCGTCGACGTTGGTCGCGGAGTCCGCGTCCGACTTGGGGTTCGTGTCTCCGTCGGCGTTCGCGTCTCGGTTGGCGTCTTGGTCTGAGACGGCGTCCGTGTCTCCGTCGATGTCCGCGATGGACGGCGCGTATTCGTCGGTGTCTTGGTGCGCGATGGCGTCCGCGTCCGCGTCTCGGTTCGCGTCCCTGTTGGGGTCCGCGAATCGGTTGGGGTGCGCGACGCGGTCGCAGTCCGCGTATTCGTTCGGGTCTTCGTAAAGGTCCGCGTCCTCGTGAAAGTGCGCGTCCTCGTGAAAGTCCGCGTATTGGTACCGGTGCGTGTAAATGTCCCCGTACGGGTCGGGGTATCGGTGATCGTCGGAGTCGTGGTGATCGTCGCGGTGTTCGTCACGGTCGGCGTCTCGGTGATCGTGGGTGTCTCGCTAGCCGTCGGAGTATTCGAAGGTGTCGGAGTATTCGTTGCGGTCGGCGGCGTGCCATCGACCACCGTCGGAGTCGGAGTCGGAGTCGGAGTCGGTACCGTATCCGGCGTCGAGGTCGAGGTCGGCCTCGGAGTTGGGAGCTCTGGAAGGAGCTCGATCAGCGCCGTCAGATCGGGAGCTGAAAACAACCCGTCCTCGTTCACGTCTGCATCCGGGCATTCGCCCGGTGCGTCAAAAAGTGTGCTTACGAGCGCGTCAAAGTCGGCGGCGTCGAGCTGTTGATCGCAGTTCGCGTCACCCGGCAGAGATACCGGCGTCGCGCTCGCAGCAACGGCCAACAGACTCAGTGTCAATAGGCACAGAGCGCCGACGCGACGCGTCACCGAACCCAACGGCAGTCGATCTCTCAAGTTGTCGCCCTCGCGACACGACCAAATTCGGCGCACGTATAACATCCTTTTGCGAACGCCGCAGCGTATGCGCTTTAATGGTTTACGTCAACGCTGTCCGTCGGCGTACGAGATTGAATGAAAAAGCAGCTTGGCGCGCAGGGTCAACAGAAAACCCGCGTCTACCACTGCATGCGACGGCGCAGCACGCGTGCCTGCGCGCGACTCAACTCGAGCTCACTCGCCTTCTCATCGCGCATCGACAGCTTGTAGCGACCGCCAAACCACGGCACGATCGCCCGCACTTGGCGTAGGTTGACGATGCGCGACTTGTGGGCACGGAAGAACACTTCCGGATCGAGACGTTCCTCGAGGTCCTTGAGGGTGAAGTTGGTCATGAAGCGATCGTTGATCGTGTGCGCGTAGACCAGGCGAAACTCGACCTCGAACCAATAGATTTCGTCGACGGGCAGGACCAAAATCTGCCGCCCCTTGTGGACGGGCAACTGCTCGGGATAGCGCTTTGCCTCGCCGCGTACGACCTCGGCAACTTCGCTCCAATCAGGTGTCGGCGAATCGACACGATCGAGCACGCGGCTCAGGGCTTCGTCGAGACGTGCGCGCGACACAGGCTTCAACAAATAGTCGATTGCGTGAATCTCGAACGCTTTGATCGCATAGGCGTCGTGAGCCGTAGCAAAGACCACATGCGGGCTATGCTCAGCCTCGTCGAGAACTCCGAAACCGTCGATCTCCGGCATTTGCACGTCGAGAAACGCCACATCGGGCTTCTCTCGATCCAACAACGCAATCGCATCTCGCCCACTTGCGGCTTCGCCGACGATCTCGACCGCGTCGTGCTTGTCCAACATTCTGCGCAAGCGAGAGCGAGCCAGCTTCTCGTCGTCGATGATGACGACCTTGACCGCGCTCGCACTCACGCTGCGACCTTGCGCGGGATGCGAACAAGAATCGCGGTCCCCTCTAAAGAGGTTTCAATCACTGGCTCGTAGCGCTGGCCAAAACGCCGGGTCAGGCGTTCGCGCAGATTGCGCAGCCCAAAGCCGCTATCAAACGGCTTATTTTCGCCAGTCATCCCGCCACCCGAGTCGCGCACGGCGACCAGCAACTCGTCGCCGTCCAAGCCGGCTTCGATCACAATTTCACCGCCTCCGAGTTTTTTGGAGATGCCGTGTTTGACTGCGTTCTCGACCAACGGCTGCAACATCAGCCCTGGAACCAGCACAGTTCGCGCTCGCGGGTCCACATCGAGGCGAACGCTAAGAGAATCACCGAAACGCGCTTGCTCGATTTCCAGATACGATTGCGCGATGCGCAGTTCTTCGGACAAAGGCACGAGGTCGATCTGCGTCTGTTGAAGCACGAAGCGCAAGATCTCGGCGAGTCTCTCGACGCACTCCTCGGCTTGCTCCGGATCGGTCCGAACCAACTCCGCGATCGAGTTGAGACTGTTGAACAGAAAGTGCGGGTTGAGCTGAGCACGCAACGCAGCGAGTTGGGCAGCCAAAGCCATCGCGCGCAGCTCTTCTTGCTCACCTTCCAACTTGAAAATGCGCCACCAGCCCTGGTTGAACCCGACGATACCGAGGATCGTGACGGGCACGACCGGGATCAGTACACCAAGCCATGGACTCAACCGGATCGCTTCCTCGGAGATCGTAAGCTCGATATCCCCCCCGCCGTAGGGATAAATAAATGATCCTGCCCCCAGCCCGAAAACGGAGTACTGAGCCTCGACCACAATCAGCGACAAGATCGCAAAAGACACAATCGAGACCGCCGATTGGGCGAACAGCCGGGCGCTGGTCGAATAGTTCGCAAATCGCGGCAGTACCGATCGCCACAAGAAGAGTGTCAGCAAGGAATAGAGAAACGCCGTCGCGAAGTGATACGTCGCGCTCGGTAGCGACCGCAAGTAGGCATAGTTGATCGAGCTAGTGAGCAGTCCGAGACCCAGGCCCGTCCCCAGGACCAAATACGCCTGCGAATAGCTCGTCGTCCGAGAGGATGATTCACCAACGACGCCGTCGGCAAGGAAAGCCCGGCCCTGCGTAGGAGGAACCGTCGATTGTCCCAGAACAGCCATAGTCGAACCTTAGTTTGACGAGTGTCGTAATTCCATCCACGGCATGGCCCCATTCCATCCACGGCAGGGCCACCGCAATCCTGCCGCCCTCGCCCTATGGGACACTCCCTGTTTTTCACCCTCCGCCTAGGCTACGATTCAAGCAATCTCAACGGGACGCGAAACCGACAATGAAAAAAGAGAACGACACTTCGGGCTGGCCGGTATTGCACCAGTACTTCCGCATCGACCGCGCCAGCTGGCGCGAACTCGACACCGCTAGCCGGAAGGCTGCAATCGAAGAATTTCGCTCGGCGCTCGCACAGTGCGGCAGCGAAGAGGGGATGCAGTTCGTCCCCATGGCCGGCGTCGCAAAGTCCGACTTCGCATTCATGGCTGTCCATCCAGACCTCTCGCGCATCCAACGCCTGAGCCAGCAGCTCGCAGCGACCGAGTTCGGCACCTGCCTGGAGCCCATCTACTCGTTCTTGTCGATGTCCGAGATCAGCGACTACATGAGCGGACCGAGCGATTGGGCCAAGCAGATCATCGAAGACCAGGGCGTCGCGCCGGATTCACCCGAATTCGCCGAGGCCATGGAGCGCTATCGTCAGCGCATCGAAAAATACGCAGAGGCCCGCGTGCATCCGCAGTTGCCGACCGACATGGACATCGTCTGCTTCTACCCGATGGCCAAGCGACGCGGCGAGTTTCAGAACTGGTACTCGCTCGACGTCACCGAGCGAAAGCGTTTGATGGGAGATCACGCCAAGACCGGCCGCACCTTCGCCGGTCGCGTCCTGCAGCTGATCACCACCTGCACCGGACTCGACGACTGGGAATGGGGAGTGACGCTCTTCTCACACGATCTAAAAAGCATTCGCGACGTCGTCTACGAAATGCGATTCGACCCAGCCAGCGCCATCTACGGCGAGTTCGGCGAGTTCTACATCGCCACACGAATGGACCCAGCTAAGCTCGAAGAGACGCTCTGCCTGTAGAGCGACCGACCGCGGCGGTCTCTCTCGTAGAGGTCGCCGCAGCTCTTTGTACAGCACGCCCCGAAACTCGCGACCCACTGATCCGCTAGGGCTAAACGGCCAAGGCACCGGCGTCGCGTGCCGGCGCGCTACTGGCCCCAATCGCTATCATGCCCCGGGGGGTGCCAGGTGTCCCTTGGGGCTTCCGGAAACTTGTCGTCGCCAGCGCGACCATAGAGGGCGCCATACAGAGTCGGGCCGAGGAAGGGGATGATCAGAACCAACGGCCAGCCGATACGCGCCATCCAGCGCGAATCATGGCGCCACAACCAGAGCACGCATACGATCGCGACCGTTTCCGAAGCTGCGACAAGGACCAAGAAAACAATCGTAGCCGGCTCGAGCCCCCTAGCCCAGGCCAGCTTCGGGGCAAGCATCGCGACAAGAAGACCAAGAATGATGGGTCCAATGACGATCGCGATCAAAAAACGCGCCTCAGCTTCAAAGATCCCCAAGGATCTTCGCCGGTGATTCTTCTTCTTTCCCTTCACCCATCCAAAGTGCCATGGCGCCTACTCAGATACGAGAGGCGAACTTTTGCATGCTGTTGACCTCGCGATCCACGCTTGCGACCGACCATGGATCTCACAATCTGCGACGATCGGTGGCCATCTGTGGAGAGTATCTCTAACCTCCTTCGCAATGACCACGAACAACCGTGATCGGGCCCAACTCGAGGCCACTGAAGTAGTCGGCGACCCTTCCATGCTCAAAGCCCTCGCCCAAATGGAAATGCCGTTCGGTCGATACAAAGGGTGCCTCCTAATCGATCTGCCGGAGCCGTACGTAGTCTGGTTTCACCAACAAGGCATGCCCAGTGGACGGCTGGGACAGCTCCTCGGGTTACTCTACGAGATCAAGGTAAACGGTCTGGAGTCCTTGGTCCGCCAAATCGGCACCACAGACGCAGAGCAGCTCCCGCCGAGATCAAGACGAGCCACGAAGCGAACCAGCTGATGCCCGGCCGTGACATGCACTCCCCTCGTGCAATGACCGTTCCCGACGCGCATCCCTCGGCAGTGGCCGCGAGGCGCGAGATGCTCCCGTTTGCCGCGCTGGCGGCCGTTTCTTGCGCGACCGTGGCATGCGCTCTCGGCCTGCGCATTTGGTGGGAGTGGGAATTTACGTACGCGAACCCCGCCGAGGTTCGCGGCTGGGTGTGGGCAAACCACTACCCCAAACACCAGGAAACCGCGGCCTACCTGACGGCGATCGGGAGCGTTCTGGTTGGCGTTCTGCTGAGCAGCCCCGTCTGGACGGCCCTCGCCGCCACGTACCGTCGCACAACCCGATGCTCCACCGTCCGGGCGTTGCAACACACCGCCCTGGCACTAGTTGCGCTACTTAGCATGACACCGCTGATCGCGGGACCGGCGTGGTCGGTGCTTGCCCCGTTCGCGCTAACCGCCGCCATACTCGCCGCACTCGCGCTCGCCAGCGGCCTGGGCGAGACAGCGACGCCTGCCAGACATTGTGCCGACACAACCTTTCGATTTGGGTTTGCGATCGTCGGCGCCATCGCGACGTACGCCTTCTACTACGACAACCAAAGAATTCTCGGACTACTCAACCTCTTCGAGGACGGCAGCGGGCTCGCGCCCCTACAAGAAGCGCTGCGCGGCGGCACCGTATATCGCGACAGCTACCTACAACACGGACTCTTTCACACCCTCGGCAAGCCACTCATGGCTTCTCTATTCGAAACGTCCCTTACGGCACACCGCGCCGTCGACGCGATCTTCGCGCCGACCTCCTATGTCGCACTCTTCGTCCTGGGCCTGGCCGTCTTTCGATCCCCACTGACCGCGGTAGTGCTAGCGGCGCTCTTCACCAGCCCATCGATGTCGGTATCCGACCGCCAAACTTTCGGAATTCTGAGTGTCGCGATGATCGGCTTCGCTCTGAGGCACGAGCTCGAACCATCAGCCCGGCGAGAATCTGGCGCCCCGAACCTCGCAAAGCGCTACTACCTCGCCGCCGGGGCCTGCACGACGCTCGGTTTCTTCTACAGTACCGAAATCGGGCTCTACTCCGCCGCATCCTGCGGCGGCTTCGTCCTCCTCAAGGCGGTCCTGGACAGACAGGTACAAGGTCACCTAAACCTCGCACCAATTCTCCGCTACTGCGCAGGAGCAGCCGCCACCGCGTTCCCTTTCCTTGCCTACTTCGCCTTCAAGGGCGTGTTGATCGATTTCGCCTACAACATCTACGTGCAGTGCACCTACCAAGCCAACTCGTGGGGACTCCCCTACACCTCGCTGAGTGACGCTACCAATCCGTGGAGCAGCCTGCCGCGTTTCGTCAACAGCCGAGCCTTCCTCGCCTACTTCCCTCCCGCAATCTATCTAGCGGCGTGCGGCACTTTGGCGTTCCGTGTAACCCGCAGCGAACTCTGGGCGAAACGATCGACGCAAACGCTCCTTATCCTTACCCTCGCGGCCCTGGCGTGGTTCCGCACGACTCTAGGTCGCCACGATCCATTTCACCTGCACCAGGGCATCCCCTTCCTGTGGGTGATTCTGCTGTTCTATCTCGAGTCGCTCCTCGGGTCGGTGCGCCCCACTCTACGATCCGCGCTCGCCGGGTCCCACAATCGATCGGCGACAACCGCAAGAGCCACACTTTTCGGCGTCTCCTTTGTCGCCCTGCTCACCACCGCTGGGTGGATTTTGCAGGTCGGCTACGGCTTTCCCACGAGTCTCCGAGACCACTACAGGAAAGTGGTTTCCGGGAAGACGCGGCGACCGTCACTGCCGCCAAGTACGGATCGCATCGGCCGCATCGCCGAGCCGGCGCAGATGGTCGCGGACTTGCGTGCGACCGTTCGCCGTATTCAAGAAATGACTGACGACGACGATTATATTTTCGACTTCACCAACCAGGGTTCGCTCTACTTCCTCGCCGACCGACGCAGCCCCTGGCCCTACCACCAGGTCGTCTTCGCAGCCACGCCCGCGATGAATCGAGAACTGGTCGAGACTCTCGAAAACAAGAAACCAAAGCTCGTGGTGTTTGAATCACAAGGGCCAATTGCCACGTACCTGTCAGAGATCGACAATATCTCCAACGCCCGGCGGCATCCCGAAGTCCTCGCCTACCTCGAGAAGAACTACCAATTCGCTTCCGAGGTCGCGGGGACGAAGCTCTACCTGCGAAATCCCGACCCGGCAGCCAAGTAGTCGCCGCCGGTCACTCAATATAGCCCAAGGCACGAAGTCTTTCGCTCACCTGCGCAGGAACGTCACTGCCCTTGCCGTCAGCGTCCCCCTCGAGCGCGCGCTCCGCCTTCGCAATGAACTGTATCAACGATTGGCGCAGCGCTTCGTTCGGCGGCAGCCGCTTCGCTTCGGCCGGATCGCGAGAGAGGTCGTACTGCTCCCAGATTTTGGTCTCATAGTTGTACAAGAGCTTCAGGTTATCTTGGCGCGCCATCGTGATGCGCGGAACATACGTCCCCTTCTTCTGCTTCGAGGGGAGATACAGTGCTCCAAAGACCGGGCGCGATTCGCTCGACTCGGATTGGATCAGTGGCACCAGGGTGCGGCCGTCGATGTTCTCGAGACTCGGAAGACTCGTCACCTGCAAGACAGTCGGTGCCACGTCAGCCAGCGAAACTGGAGTATCTACGACTCTGCCGACCGGAACTCCAGGACCGTTGAGGATCAGCGGGACGCGGATCACCTCGTCGTACAGCGTCGCACGGTGCCCCTTGCCACCGTGCTCGAGAAACTCTTCGCCGTGGTCGGCCGTGAGAACGACCAGCGTATTTCCCCTGAGCCCGTGCTCGTCGAGCATCGCCAGCAACCGCCCCACCGTCGCGTCAGTATAGCGAACCTCGCCGTCGTACAGCGACCTCAAGTGCGCAAGGTCGGCGGCGGAAGCGCGCAGTGGGAAGCCCTCGCGAACGATGCGTCGGCCAGTTAGCTTGCCCGTGTAATTCGTCGCGAACATCTTGCGATACGGTTCGGGCGGCAAGTAGTCGTAGTGCACGTCCCACATATGAACCAACGCAAAAAACGGCGTATCATCGTGCTCCGCGAGCCAGGCCTCGAACTTCTCTGCCAAACAAGGATTGGTCGTGTCTTCGTGCGAGCTATTGAGGCGGAGGACGCCCGTCTGCTCGGTCGTCTTCTTTGACATGCACGAGACATAGCGATCGAAGCCACGGTCGAAGCCGAAGCTGCGATCCATAAACGGCCCCGAATAGAAGCCGACAGTTGCGTAATCGTCGCGCTCGAAGATCTCAGTTAGCAAGGTCTCGGAATCCGCGATTCGGTCTTCGGGTCGCAGGGTACCGTGACTTGCTTGCAACCGACCGGTTAGAAGCGTCACATGCGCGGGAAGCGTCCACGAAGTCGGACTCACAGCGTGCGCAAACTTGACTCCCCCGCGCGCAAGTTCGTCGATGACCGGGCTGGTATCCTTGTCGTACCCGTAGGTGCCGAGATGATCAGCGCGCAGCGAATCGATCGAGATGAGCAGCACATTCATCGGCGGAGGCTCTGTCCTGCAGCCAACCACCAACACCACCAAACAACACGCGACGATGCGCCGGATCCGGATCGGGCGTCGGCGCCTCTCGGGATACGTTTCACATCGATCTGCGGCCATCTGAGTCATCTGCGGATAGGATCACTAAACCCCACGCCCGACCCCCGCAACACCTCCCATCCACCGATCACCTAGAGCACCCGGGTCGCACCGCCCTGGAAGCCCACCAGAACGCAGTCTTCCCGGCCTATCCACTCACCGCCCAGAGTGGTAGCGCGGGAAGTGATCTGTTACACAACGACCGGTGGAGGTGAGGTGGTATGGCGGGACGTAAACAAGCGCCCATTGACAGTGTTGAGCTGGGGAACGCGGCCGAGGAGCGCTACCTCAACTATGCGTTGAGCGTCATTACAGCCCGTGCGCTGCCCGACGTTCGCGACGGCCTCAAGCCGGTGCAGCGACGTATCCTCTACGCGATGTTCCGCAGCTTACGTCTCACCGCAGGCTCGAAGCCGCGCAAGTCCGCCGCCGTCGTCGGCGACGTGCTCGGCAAGTACCATCCGCACGGTGATGTCGCTGCGTACGAGGCCATGGTGCGTATGGCCCAGTCCTTCTCACTGCGATACCCGCTGGTCCACGGTGAAGGTAATTTCGGCTCGCTCGACGGCGACAGTCCCGCGGCCATGCGTTACACGGAAGCAAAGCTAACCGCGATCGCCGAAGAACTACTGCGCGATGTCGGGCAAGACACTGTGGAGTTTCGCGACAACTACGACGCGACCCTGCGCGAGCCCGAGGTTCTTCCGGCCGCCCTGCCCCAGCTCTTGATGAACGGCAGCACCGGTATCGCCGTCGGCATGGCAACCAACATACCGCCACACAATTTGGGCGAGGTCATCGACGCCCTGGTCGCCCTCATAGAGCAGCCGAAGCTGCAGGGAAAAGACCTGTGTAAGTACATCAAAGGTCCAGACTTCCCGACCGGCGGTGAGATCCTCAACACCAAGAGCGAGCTGCGCGAGATCTACGAAAACGGGCACGGCCCGGTGCGCGTGCGCTCCCAGTTCAAGACCGAGAAGGACGGCCGCAAATCGAACGTCGTCATCTCCTCCATCCCCTACGCGACCAACAAAGCCAGTATCGTCGAAGAAATTGCCCAGCACATTATTGCCCGCAAGCTGCCGCAGGCACTCGACGTTCGCGACGAGTCCACCGACATCGTGCGCATCGTCGTCGAGATCAAAGCCGATGCATCGGCCGACCAGGTCATGGCCTACCTCTTCAAGCACACCAGCCTGCAAATCAACTTCCACGTCAACATGACGGCCTTGGTGCCTGGAACCGAAGGTGCGGCTAGTCAGCCAGCACGCCTGGGCCTGCGCGACATCTGCCAGCACTTCCTCGATTTCCGAATGGAAGTGGTCAGCAGACGCCTGGCCCACGAGCTGCGCGAGCTGGAAGCGCGTCTGCACATCCTTGCGGGCTTCCTAAAGATCTTCAATGGACTCGACCGAGCCATCAAGATCATCCGCCAATCCAAATCGCGCGAAGACGCGTGCAACGCGCTCATCAAGGCGTTCAAGCTCGACGAAGATCAGGCAAACGCTGTCCTCGACACGCGTCTTTACAAACTCGCCCAGCTCGAAATCGATAAGATCCGCAAAGAGCAGCGGGAAAAGAAAAAACGCGCCGACGAAATCCAAAAACTGTTGCGTTCGAAGAAGGCCCTTTGGAAGATGATCGCCGATGAGCTGCGCGAATTGGCCGACAAGTACGGCGACAAGCGCTGCACTGTAGTGCGCGCCGGAGCCGAGCTCGAGTACGACGCCGAAGCTTACGTGGTCCACGAGGACACGCACGTCGTGATCACGCGCGACGGGTGGCTGAAGCGAGTCGGCGAGCTCAAAGACAAGGGCGCCACCCGGGTCCGCGAAGGCGACGCCGCCAAATGGATCCTGCGCGGCAGCACCCGTGATTCCGTCGCGCTTTGGTCGAGCCGCGGAGTCACCTATGTGCTCAAGACGAGCGGGATCCCGGCGACCAGCGGCTACGGAGAGCCAGTACAGTCGCTGTGCAAGTTCGCCGACGGCGAGAAGATCGTCAACGCCGTTCTGGTCACTCCCGCTGAAGCCGGTGCGGCGACAAAACCCAGCGAGCCCGGTCAACAGCAGCTGAGCTTCGGCGACGGGCCCGCAGAAGGACCCGCTGTGAGCATCCTCGTTGCGGGCGAAGAGAAACCTCGCACCGTCGAACGGTGGTTGGTCGCCAGCGGCGGTGGCATGGGCTTCTTCTGCCAGCCCGACCTCAGCGATACGACACGCAGCGGCAGGCGCTTTGCCCGCGTCAAAGAGGGCGATGAAATCGTCGTCGCCAACCCAGCCGATGGAGATACGGTCACGGCCGCGACGAGGGACGGCAAGGTACTCTCGTTTGACAGCGACGAGCTCGCCGAACTGACCGGCGTAGGCCGCGGCGTAATCTTGATGCGACTCGACGACAAGGATCGCCTCATCGGCGCGCAGTGCCACCCTGGCGAAGAACCGCCAATCGCGGTCGATGCCGACGGAAACGAACGACGCTTCCAGCGCCCAGAGGTCGGCAAGCGCGCCCAGAAAGGCCGTAAGATTCTCAAACGCTTCAAGGCGGTGGATCTGGTACCGCGATCATATAGAGGATCCTGACCGCTTGTCGGGTAACCGCTTGTCGGGTTGCTAGCTATAGCCGCAAAGACTAGGCTGACCCATGAGGCGGATTCTACTGGCGACTGTCTGTGGGGTAGTGTTCCTCGGCCTGACGATTCCCAGCCCCGCACGAGCCCAGTGCGTTACGGCTGCCGATCAACGGTCGTTCAAGACCGCACTTGCGCGGACTTTACAGTGCGCAAAGCGGAAGCTGCGAAGGGAAAGTTCCTGCGTCGCCACCGCAGCGCCCTGCGGCCAGCAAGCCCTCGACACCCTCCTCGAAGTCTCGGGCGGCATGCCCAATTCTCCCGCCGATCGATTCGGTCGGCGATGCCAGAAGTCGATCTACCGGTCGATACGCAAGTTCGTCCAACGTCGGCTCGGCGAACGAGGCGACGGAATGCGTCGGCAGGATCGGTCGCTCGACGCTTTCCGATCGCTTCGCTGCGAAGCGTCGCAAGCAACACCCGCACTCGGGGTCGCCTGCGCTGACTTACCAACCAACCCCACGGACGCGCAAATCGCGGCGTGCATTCGACCGAACGCTGAAGCGGTGCTCGGCGCTATCGATGGGCTTGCCCCTCTGGCGCCAAATATCGTTCTCGTAATTACCGACGACCAGCATCCCATGGCGGTACAATTCATGCCGACCGTATTGTCGGAGATAGCAAACCGCGGCATCTCCTTCGACAATGCGTTCACAACCACGCCGGTCTGCGCACCGAGCCGCGCCGGTATCCTCACCGGCCAGCACCCCAATCGCCACGGAGTCATCTCAAACCAGGAGCTCCTCGACGACTCGTCCACGTTGGCAACCTGGCTGCAAGCCGCGAGCTACCGCACCGCTTTGATCGGCAAGTACCTCAACCTTTACGGTACGATCTCACCGACGGTGCCCAGCGGTTGGACTGATTGGCGTGCGATCGTCGACGAAACCGACGCCTTCAGCGACTACACACTCAACGAGAACGGTACCGAAGTCGCCTATGGCGGGTTGCCCTTCGACTACTCGACCGACGTGCTCAGGGACCACGCCGTCAACTTCGTTCGCTCAAACAGCAACCAGCCGTTTTTCCTCCACTTCAGCCCCTTCGCCCCGCACCTGCCGAGCGAGCCGGCTGTGCGACACCACGACAGCTTTGACGGGATCGCTCCGTGGCGACCACCGAATTGGGGAGAAGCCGATATTTCGGACAAGCCTGGGTGGCTCAAGTTCTTCTCCATTCCACTGGCCGTGTTGCCGTCTCGCGACATCGTGCGACAGCGCCAGATCGAAACTCTGCAAGCCGCGGACGAAGCCATCGCAGCGATACTCGCCGAAGTCGAGGCCCAGGGGCTGACCGACAATACCGTCGTCGTGTTCACCGCCGATCACGGCACGCATTGGGGCGAACACCGCTGGTTTACAAAGCACACCCCCTACGAAGAATCGATCCGCATTCCGATGATCCTGCGCTACCCGCTGATGAGCACGCGCGTCAGCCAGAGATCGGAAATCGTTGCCAACCTCGATCTCGCTCCCACCTTGGCCGATCTCGCGGGCGTCACACCGGGACATGTCGTCGACGGCCAAAGCCTCCTCGACATCCTCGAAGGCACCGGACCATGGCGCGAGGATCTACTAATCCAGCAACTGACCTCACAGATTGTCTCGACCCCATGGGATGCTCTGCGCACTGAGGACACAAAGTACGTTCGCCAACAGAACGGATTTGAGGAACTCTACGACCTCAGCGCCGACCCGTTCGAGCTGGAAAGTCTGAGCGACGACCCGCCATCTGCGCCCCACCTCGCAGCCGCGCAAATCCGACTCGACGAGCTTCTCGCGGGCCTACCGTAGGCCCGCCCGAAGAAGTTTTTGGCAACCTCCCCCTTGACACTTCCGGCACCAATGCTTAGCAGGCGTGGGTTGCCGTTCGACACCGGCAGAGATTGCCGAAAGGGCCTCGTTCGTCGCGGTAATCATCAATTTGTTTCACATAATCAGTAACTTAGAACGCTGCAGGAGGAAGGTACATGGCCATCAAGATGCGCCCACTGGGCGACCGCGTCGTCGTAAAACGGCTCGACGAAGAAGAAACCACCGCCGGCGGAATCATCATTCCCGACTCCGCCAAGGAAAAGCCACAGGAAGGTAAGGTCGTCGCCGTAGGCCCAGGCCGTACAGAAGACGGCAAGACCGTGAAAATGGACGTCAAGAAGGGCGACAAGATCCTTTTCGGTAAGTATTCCGGAACCGAGGTCACCATTGACGGCGAAGAGCACATCATCATGCGCGAGGACGATATCCTCGGCGTGATCGAAGGCTGAGCAAGGGAGAATCAGGAATGGCTGTCAAAGTCGTCAAGTTCAGCACAGACGCGCGGTCGCGCATGGCCAAGGGTATCAACATCCTCGCCGATGCCGTCACCGTCACCCTCGGCCCCAAGGGCCGCAACGTACTCATCGAGAAGTCGTGGGGCGCTCCGACTGTAACCAAGGACGGTGTCACCGTCGCCAAAGAGGTCGAGCTGACCGACAGGTTCGAAAACATGGGCGCCCAGATGGTCAAGGAAGTCGCCTCCAAGACCTCAGACGTCGCGGGAGACGGTACGACCACCGCTACGGTGCTCGCACGCGCGATCTTCAATGAAGGCTCGAAGTTGGTCGCGGCCGGTCACGACCCGATGACCCTCAAGCGAGGCATGGACAAGGCGGTCGCCGCAGCGATCGACGAACTCAAGAGCCTGTCCAAGTCTACCAAGGGACGCGACGAGATCGCTCAAGTCGGGACCGTCTCCTCCAACGGTGACGAGACCATCGGCGACATCATCGCCGAGGCCATGGACAAGGTCGGAAAAGAGGGCGTCATCACCGTCGAAGAGGCGAAGAGCCTCGAGACCTCCCTCGAAGTCGTCGAAGGTATGCAGTTCGACCGCGGCTACCTATCGCCCTACTTCTGCACCGACCAGGACCGTATGGAAGTCGTACTCGAAGATCCGTACATCCTGCTGCACGAAAAGAAGATCAGCGCCATGAAGGACCTGCTGCCGATCCTCGAACAGATCGCCAAGTCGGGCAAGCCGTTCTTGCTGATCGCAGAGGACATCGACGGCGAGGCTCTCGCCACGTTGGTCGTCAACAAGATCCGTGGCACCTTGGCGGGCGCGGCAGTCAAAGCCCCGGGCTTCGGCGATCGCCGCAAAGCAATGCTGGAAGACGTCGCCACGTTGACCGGCGGGACCATGGTCGCCGAAGAGCTCGGCATCAAGCTCGAGAGCGTTGGCCTGAAAGACCTCGGCCGATGCAAACGCGTCGTCATCGACAAGGACAACACGACGATCATCGACGGCGCAGGAAAGAAGAACGAGATCGAGGGACGTGTTGGCCAGATCCGCAATCAGATCGAAGAAACGACTTCGGACTACGACCGCGAAAAGCTCCAAGAGCGCCTCGCCAAGCTAGTCGGTGGCGTTGCGGTCATTCGCGTTGGCGCCGCTACTGAGATCGAAATGAAGGAAAAGAAGGCGCGCGTCGAAGACGCCATGCACGCTACACGCGCCGCAGTCGAAGAAGGAATCGTACCGGGCGGGGGTGTCGCGTTGGTACGGGCAGCGGCCAAGCTGGCAGAGCTCAAGGCGAGCGCTGCAGACCGCGTCGGTATCGACATCATCCGCCGAGCGATGGAAGAGCCGGCACGACGGATCGCCGAGAATGCCGGACACGAAGGCTCGGTCGTCCTCGACAAAATCGTCAACGGCAAGGCAAACTTCGGATTCAACGCCCGCACCGAAGAGTTCGGCGACATGATCAAGATGGGCATCATCGACCCCACAAAGGTCGTACGAACCGCCCTGCAAAACGCCAACTCCGTGGCCGGTCTGCTGATCACGACAGAAGCAGCCGTCACCGAGAAGCCAGACGAAAAGTCAGACAGCCCCGACATGGGCATGGACGACATGTAGATCGAAAAGCCCGGCACCGTAAGGTGCCGGGCTTTTTCTTTTGCCCACCGATTCTTCTCGGGAGGCTCAAGCCAACCTTAGCTCAGACTCGTCGAGCCTCGCGGCTCAGCCGACGGCTTCGGCGAGAACCCTCAACGCCTTCGGATCGCGGGTTCCGGCAAGCAGACTGGTCACCGGGCTGTCCTTCCACGCCTGCACACGGTCGCGGATACGGTCGGCGGAGCCTACCAGGGCCAGCTCATCGGCGAGTTCGTCAGGGACCGCCGACGCCGCTTCTTCGCGCCGCCCTTCGGCGAACAGCTTCTGAATCTTTTCAACCGCGCCTTCGTACCCCATGCTGCAAATCATATCGATATGGAAGTTGCGTCGGCGCACTCCCATCGCACCGATATAGAAGCCGAGAGACCACTTCACCGAGGTCATGGCCTGGCGCAAATCGTCGTTGAGCACGACGGTCACCGGGCATGCGATCTCAAAGCCCGGGCGCGCGTCCTGCAGCGCGTCGGCAAACGACTCCGGATGGTACGGCGACACGAAGAGCGGCAGCCAGCCGTCGCCGATCTCCTTGGCGAGTGAGACGTTGCGCGGCCCCTCCGCCCCCAAATAGATGGGGATGTGCGGACGCTGGGTGGGGATGGTCAAGCGCAGGGGCCGACCGGCGCCCGCCCCATCATTGCACGGTAGTTGGTAGTGTTCGCCCGAGAACTCAACCGGGCTCTCGCGTTCCATGATCTGCCGCACCAACGCAACAAACTCGCGCGTCCGCCCCATCGGCTTGGGAAACGGCTGACCGTACCAACCCTCGACTATCTGGGGGCCCGATACGCCGATGCCCAAAATCAGACGACCGTTCGACAAGTGATCTACCGTCGCGGCGGTCATCGCGACACAGGCAGGAGTCCGAGCCGAGATCTGCAAGATCGCCGTTCCGAGACGGATCCGTGACGTGCGCGCGCCCAACCAGCACAAGGGAGAAATGGCATCCGATCCATAGGCCTCGGAAGTCCATACCGAATCGAAGCCGAGGCGTTCGGCCTCGAGTACCAACTCAATCGGATCCTCCGGACCATAGGTCCAGTAGCCGAGCATTAATCCTAGGTGCACGGCTTCACCAGTGCTGGGTTCGCAACTCTCATCTCTATCAGGCCGTACCGGTCGCGTTCGAATGGTGCAACCACTTTCGCGACGAGGCGTCCCGCGTCAGCCTCTGACCCTTTTTCCCACACAACTTTCCAAGGCCGATTCCATGTGGCAGATTCGCCAAGTTGGAGAGGTGGTGAGGGATGGTTACGAAGAACGACTATACGGCCAAGGACATCACGGTCCTCGAAGGGCTCGAGCCGGTGCGCAAACGCCCCGGCATGTACATTGGCGGCGTCGACAAAACGGGACTGCATCACCTCGTGTGGGAATTGCTCGACAATTCCGTCGACGAGGCCATGAATGGCCATTGCGACAAGATCTCCGTGCGGCTGCACAAAGACGGCAAGACTCTGACGGTTTCTGACAACGGCCGCGGGATCCCGGTAGACAAGCACCCGAAACACAAACGGTCAGCGCTGGAGCTAATCCTCACCACCCTGCATGCAGGTGGCAAATTCGAGAATCGCAACTACTTCCACGCCGGCGGCTTGCACGGAGTCGGCGCGTCGGTGGTAACGGCCCTATCAACTACAATGACCGCGCAAATCAAGCGCAGCGGTGCAAACTGGGAACAGAGCTTTTCGCGCGGCCGAGCCACCGGTCCGATCAAAAAGAAAGGCGCCGCCCGAGGCACAGGCACGAGCATCACCTTCACACCCGACCCTAAGATCTTCCCGAAAACCGACTTCGACCCGGCGCTGATTCGCGATCGCCTCGAGTCGCGCTCGTATCTCCACCGCGGCCTCTTGCTGACGTTTCAAAACGACGTCGCCAAGACCACCGAGGAGTTCCAGCACGACCAAGGCATCGCCGCTTGGATCGAAAAGATCGTCAAGCAGCGCAATCTGGTGCAAGTCGGCGAAATCTTCAACGCCGAACGCAGCGACGGATTCAAAGCCGAACTGGTCCTGGTCTGGACCGAGTCGACCGACGAATCGGTTCTCTCCTTCGTCAACGGAATCCCAACCCCATCCGGCGGCGCCCATGAAAACGGCATGCGCGGCGGAATCGTCAAGGCGGTGCGCAACTACCTTTCGGTCCAGAACCTCACGCCAAAAGGCCTCAACATTGCGGCCGAAGACATTCGCGAAGGCATCGTCGCGATCCTCAGCATCTATATCCAGGAACCACAGTTCCAAGGCCAAACCAAAGATCGTCTCAATAATCCGGAGGTCGCCACGCCACTCGACAATTTCGTCCGCACCGGCCTGGAGAACTACCTCCTGCAGAACCAAACCCAGGCCGGAGCCATTGCCGAGCGCGTGATCATCTCCGCGCGCGCAAGGTCGGCCTCGCGCGCGGCGGCACAGAGCGTACAGCGCAAGTCGGCGATTTCTCACCGACTGAATTTGCCAGGCAAGCTCGCCGACTGCTCATCGACGAACCCCACCGTGAGCGAGCTATTCCTGGTCGAGGGCGACTCCGCCGGAGGTTCGGCCAAGCAAGCGCGCGACCGCAAATTCCAAGCGATCTTGCCTTTGCGCGGCAAGGTTCTCAATACGGAGCAGGCATCGCTGTCGAAGGTCATGGCCAATCGCGAGTTGGGCGACATCATTTCTGCCCTCGGTTGCGGGGCAGGCAAGACCTGTGACCTATCCAAATTGCGCTACCACAAGGTGTGCCTCCTGATGGACGCGGACTCAGACGGGCATCATATTTGTACCCTGCTGTTGACCTTCTTCTTTCGCCATATGCGACCGCTGATCGATCACGGGCACGTCTTCATCGCCCAACCGCCGCTCTATAAGATCGAGCTCGGCAAGGAAGTCCACTGGGCGTTGGACGATCAGGCGCGGGATGCAGTTTTAGCCAAGGCCAACGGCAAGCAACCTGTCGTGCAGAGATTCAAGGGATTGGGCGAGATGAATCCACCGACCCTGAAGGAAACGACGCTCGACCCGGAGAAACGCAACCTACTGCGCGTCGCGATCAACGACGACACCGGCACCGAGCAAAAGATGAAAACCCTGATGGGGCGCGACGTAGAGCCACGCTTCAGGTTCATCATGGAGCACGCATCCGCTGTCGACGACCTCGACATATAGCCCGCCCTGTTGATGAAGCATCCCCGACGCAGAAGAACCCCGTCATCGTTACAACTCGAGCGCATCACCACCGGGCGCCCACTCAAATCGGGTAAGATCAACCGGCCGCCAGCCCGTACCGTTCATACGCACTTCGGAAAGACTCGCCCATGAGACTTCGCCCATGACGCCCATCGATCTCCGCAGTGACACTGTCACAAAGCCGACCGCCGCCATGCGTGAGGCGATCGCGAGAGCGGAAGTCGGTGACGACGTCTACGGTGAGGACCCGACGGTCAACCGACTACAAGAAACCGCAGCGAGACTCGTCGGCAAGGAAGCAGCGTTGTTCGTACCCACAGGGACGATGGCAAACCAGACCGCTATCCGCGCCCAGACCAATCCCGGTGACGTCGTTGTTGCAGGCGCAGGGGCCCACATCTTGCGCTACGAATCCGGCGCCGCCGCCGCCCTGTCGAGCGTGCAAATCAAGACCATCGGGAACAGCGGAATGTTCAATGCTGCGGAGTTCGTCGCAGCGATACCGCCGCACGACCACCACAACGCACCGGTGACCCTCCTCGCACTGGAGAATACTCACAACGCGGGAGGCGGTAGTGTCTGGCTCTTCGACCAGCACCGCGAAGTCCTGCAAGCGGCGAGGGACCGTTCAGTGAGGGTACACCTCGACGGCGCACGGCTCTTCAACGCCGTAATTGCGAGCGGGATTGACGCGCAGCGCTGGGCCGAGGGCTGCGATACCGTATCTTTCTGCTTTTCCAAAGGTCTCGGTGCACCAGTCGGATCAATTGTCTGCGGAGACGCCGAGGTCATCGATCGAGTTCACCGCTTTCGCAAGATGTTCGGCGGCGGCATGCGACAAGCCGGAATCCTCGCCGCAGCCGCACTCCATGCCCTCGACGGCCACATCGAACGGCTCGCCGACGACCATCGCAACGCGACCCGACTCGCGGCTGGGCTGCGTACAGTCGGACTCAAGGTCACGCCCGAGCCGCAGACAAACATCGTCCTCTTCCATTGCGATCGCCAGAAAGAGCTCGCAACGCAGTTGCGTCGACATGACGTACTGGTCAACGCCATGGGGCCGGGAACGTTCAGGGCTGTGACCCACCTCGATATCACGGCGTCCGACATTGAAGAGGCGATCGGGCGCTTCGCATCCGCGTGCGCCGCGATCGACACGTGAGCGACCCGTGAAGCGCCGTCGATTACGTTCACTCGCCGCCGCCATCGCGCTGCTGACCACAACCCTCCCGCCCCAGCCGGCTGAGTCGACCGCCACTCGTCGACCGACGAGAACTCCAACACCAGTCCTCTTCCGCGCGATCGATAGTCCGATCACCGGTGGCAACCTCGCGGACTTGGGAGCAGCCGACGCAAACGGTGACGGTCACCTCGATCTGTTCACGACCAATCACAACTTTCGCGCCAACCTATTGCTCGCGATTGGCGATGGCCACTTCGTCGACCGAACCGAGGCCTACGGCCTCAGTGTCAACCCGATGATTCCCGGGATCGAAGCAGCGTCAGAACCGCCGCCCACCGACGAACCAAATCTCTACCTCTATTTCCAGGGCGACCGGATGATCGTACGTACGACCACGTCGGAGCAGCGTTTCGCCGGCCGCCTGCACTTCACACGCAGCGTCTCATTTCAGGCGGACGGAGCGATGGTCGTGAACCCACCTGCCAAGCAGAACAAGGCTGGCAAGTATCGGGCGATCGATTTTGCTGCAGAAGCTCCCGGCGTACTCAGCATTGAGCCATGGTTTCCGCGTCATCAGATTACTTTGCGCCTGGATCCCAACGTACCCGTGGAGCGTGTTCGACTCGGCGGCAAGGCACTTCCAGCGCCGTCATCAACAATCACGCTCGGCTTGGTGGATCGCCACGGTATGGCCTGGAGCGACTTTGACGGCGACGGCGACCTCGACCTCTTCCTCAGCCGAGGCGGCATGGTGGGAATGGCTCCGCCAAAACTAAACGACGAGTTCTTTGTTCACGAGAACAACGCGCTTCGCAACAAGATCGCGACGCTAGGAGTGACTAAGAATCGCGGTCGAAGCCGGCGTGCTGCGTGGCTGGACTTCGACAACGACGGCGACCTCGATCTGTATATCGGTAACGTCGACAGCCCCAACCGACTCTGGCGCCAAGGCGACGATGGCGACTTCGAAGACGTAGCCCCGGCCCACCGTCTCGACCTCAAAGGTGGTGACGTCTTCCGCTGGGTCGACACCGACCTCGACGGTGACCTCGACCTGATCGCCACCCGTCCCGGTGACAACACACTGCACTTCGTCAACCAAGCCGGCGACTTTTCCAAGCGAATCCTTGAGGACTGTCCGACCATCAAACCAAACCGCCTTGCACCGGCTGACTTCGACGGCGACGGCGACATCGATGTCTTCGTCGCAGACAGTGGGCGAAACCGGATCCTCGTTGCCGACAATGGCAGCTTCACGTGCCCGCCAGCAACCGACTTCGGCCTACCGATCCGAAGCGCCACGGCGAATTGGGTCGACTTCGACAACGACGGACTCCTCGACATCCATCTCCTACCAGGGGGTCTTCGACGGCAGCTCCTCGACGGGCGATTCTTCTACGCCGGGGTCGATGTCTCACCCCAACCCAATATCGCACGCTGCGTGTGGCTCGACCTCGACGGAGATGGAGCCCGCGACTGCATTTGCGAGATCTCGCGCGACGGATACCTGATCGAACACCGAGCATGGCGCAACGAGCAGAAGACAAACCACTGGCTCCACGTCGACCTCGCCGGTCCGGCCCAAAATCGCCAGGCGATCGGTGCACGACTCATCGCAAGAATGATTGGACCAGACCGATTGAGACGCCGAAAGAGCTCACACATCGTAGGTGAGTCCGACGGAGCGCATTGGTCGCAAGGACACTACCGCCTCTATATCGGACTGGGCAATTTGCAGGGCCCGATCGAGCTAGAAGTCTTCTGGCCGGACGGAAGGCGCCAGCTCGTGACCGCGCCGGAAGCCGACCGCCGCATCGAGATCCGCTACGACGAGTCCAAGAAAATACAAGCCCCACCGCGTTGAGTCTACCTCTGATTACAACGTCCCGATCGGATCAGACTTCTTCTTGCGCGCGTGCAGAGCACCCTCACGGCGCCACATATAACAGGAGTCCGGGATTCCGCCGACGCCGACCAGTGTGTCCGTCGCCGCACAGCGCGCCGGCCAGTCTTCTGAGAAGCAGGCGCAGACTTGGATGAAGGTCGGGGCCAACGCCAAAAGCGTATCGACCAGTAGCGCGTCGCGCACCGACACCCCCTGCTCAGGAAAGTGCTGGAAAATGGCACGCGCAAAGCCACCGAGAAACGGTGAACCGCAAAGCGCGCTCACCCGCGCGTCGCGCCGCTCCCAAGAGGGCTCGAGATCGGCTGGGGTTCGGCAGCGTTCTGCAACCTCGATCTGACTCAGCACGACCCGTTCCATATCGACCGTTGTCGACAACCGCAGTTCGCGCTGCGCGGCAAACATCTCCATCGGGTTGCGCGTACCAGTCAGGGCGGCGAAGTGGAGGTCCGCAGCTTGCGCGGCCAGATCGACCCCGCCGTCTGGCCGCTGCACACCGTCGAGAATCAGCGATCGATGAAACAGCCGCCTCGCTGCGCCGCAGGACCACGCCTGCGCCAGCTCACTTTCGGACTCGATCGCTTGCTTCACCGCCGCCGCCAGCAGCTGAGTGAGGGCCAAAATGTGGCTACAGCCGTGCACGCCGCCCATAGCGCGCCCAATCGAGCGACCCGTATTTGCATCCAGCGGCAGCGCTGCGAGGGTCGCTTGCTCGCCCGCAATGTCGCGACAGCTTTCGCCGCGGGTGAGGTCGGACGACTCAAATGCCGGCGTCACGATCGCTGTCTCGAGGTTTCGCAACTCGCGCGCGGAAATATCCACCGCAGCCCGTACCGTCATCTGATGAATGACGCCACAGGCCTGCAGATCCGACCCGACCGGCACCAGGCCTCGCTTGCGAACGTCGACGTGGCTGCCAAAAGCAACGACAGCGCCGGACTGGTCGCGATCGATGCTCACCGTCTGCATGCGTGTATGCAGCGGGTGTCCGGTAGTTGTGAGATGCACGGCTGCAACATGGCCCGGCAGCCAGCGGGGATCAAACGCCTCGGCTACCCCAAATCGCTACGCTACCAGTGCGCCGCGCAGCGTGGTCACCGCTTTGCCGAGAAGGTGAACCCTCCCGGGTGCCACATCGCCGCCGGCACTCCGCACACGCACGACACCGCCGCGCGCGGACGCCTGAAATCCGGTCATTTCTCGACGCCCGAGGCGTTCGGCCCAATAGGGCGCAAGCATACAATGCGCCGCACCCGTCACGGGATCTTCGTCGATGCCCAAGCCGGGCGCGAAAACCCGTGAAATGAAGTCGTATTCGCCGGTGCCGCGGCTCGTGGCGATGACGCCCACTTCACCAAGCGGTGCGAGTGCCTGAAGATCGGGGGTGAGAGCGGTGATCGATGCCTCCGATTCAAGCTCGACTAGGTGAAAACCACTAGACTGCGTGTGATGACTAACACTCACACCCAAGGAAGCCTCGATTGCCGCGGGAAGCGGCCCCGGCTCGGGCCGCTTTTCAGGCAAGTCCAATCGGATCCAATCCCCTTCTTTCACCGCCTTCAAGTCGCCGCTCAACGTGGCAAATACGAGAGAATCTTGCCGCCCACCTTCGTCCCAAATCGCGTGCGCACTCGCAAGCGTTGCGTGCCCACAGAGTGGAACTTCGGTACTCGGCGTAAACCAGCGAAGCCCAAAGGCGTCTCCTCGCGGCAACAAAAAAGCCGTCTCTGATAGATTCATCTCGGCAGCCACTGACTGCATCCAGTCCGCCGAGGCTTCTCGATCGAGAAGGCATACAGCGGCCGGATTGCCGCCAAAAGCACGGTTGCTGAAAGCATCGACTTGAAGAATTCGCACTTCTGAGGACATCAATCTTCCCTCCGCTTTGATTCGCGCCGCCTGCGCCACTATCATGGCCGGCTCAACGGGCCATTGCGGACCATGCGGGTTGGAGCGGCCGCGAGCAATAGCCTGTACACATCCGTACAAATAAAACGCGACCCGAGGGAGAAAATCATGTCACAGCCGGAGCCTGACGAAAAAACCATCGCCAAGATGCGAAAATTCGTCGACAGCTACTGCGCAAAGTCCGGTACCACGACCCATCCTGGGCCCGGCGTCACCGAGGCAGTCATCAAAGGTCTGGCGCACAACAAGGACACCACCGGGCGGCCGCTCTGCCCCTGCCGCTTCTACCCGGACAAAGAAGCCGAGGTGAAACACCGCACCTGGATCTGTGCCTGCGACGACATGCAGATCTACAAGTACTGCCACTGTCTGCTCTTTACCAACGAAGAGGGCCAGCCGATCACCGAGTATTTGCCGGAAGACCACGAGGGACGGGCCATCTACGGCCTGGTCAAGGATCCGACCCCCGACAAAGGTCGCCCGCTGCGCGACAAGACCGAAGAGCGCGAGCGCGAACGCATCGAACGCCCCTCGTGATCTGAGAGATCTACGTGAGTCTCGAGAAGATCGACAAGATCGAGGGCCGAATGCTGGGAGTGCTCATCGAAAAGGCATTGACGACGCCAGAGCATTACCCACTGACGCTCAACGCTGCCGTCAATGCAGCGAATCAGAAATCGAACCGCAACCCGGTGTTGTCTCTTGAAGAGGACGAAGTCCTCGAAGCAATCGAGAGCCTAGTCGACCGCGACCTGGTCAAGCGCGTTTTCCCCGGTCAAAGCCGCGTCGAGAAGTTCGCCCATACAGCCAGTGGCAAGCTCGGTCTCAATTCAGCTGCGGTGGCAATTCTCGCCGAGCTGCTGCTGCGCGGACCGCAGACCGTCGGCGAGCTCCGCACACGAGCTCGCCGCATGGCGCCAATCGAATCCCTCCACCAGGCACAAGAGATCCTTCAACAACTTGCCGACAATCGCCTCTGCATCCGCCTTCCACCGGAATCCGGCGGGCGCGCCGAGCGATTCGCTCAAACCCTAGCCCCAGACGCACACCCACTGGACGCCCCACCGGAACCCACCGCTGCGCCGTCTGTCCGGGCAATGGCGCCGCCAGCGATACCGCCAACCCCGGCACTCAATTCGCGCATCGAGGCTCTCGAACGCCGTGTCGACGATCTCGAACGACAGCTCGGGCTCAAAGACTAGCCTATGACTGACAACGGCGCAGAGCCCAGCGACCATCTCCGACTCGACCAAGTGTCGATGAAGTTCGGCCAACGGACCGTCTTCGAAAACTTGAGCTTCTCCTTACCGCCGGGCGAGATCTCGGTAATTATCGGTGGCAGTGGTTCCGGAAAGAGCACCGTTCTGCGCCTGATCGGCGGCCTCGTTAGTCCGCAATCCGGCCGCATTGTCGTCGAAGGACAAGACATCAGCCTGGCCGGCAACGACGTCTTAGAGACCGCCCGCAATAAGATTGGGATGCTGTTCCAGGGCGGCGCCCTGCTCGACTCTCTGACTGTCTTTGAGAACCTCGCCCTGCCGCTGCGCGAGCATACCGACCTCGACGACGAATCGATCGCCACCGAAGTCCACGACCGGCTCGACGCGGTCGGACTCAGTGGTATCGACGACCTTCTGCCGAATCAGCTTTCTGGCGGGATGCGGAAACGTGTCGCCCTGGCTCGCGCGATTATTCGCAAGCCGTCGATCCTATTGTGCGACGAGCCGTTTTCCGGACTTGACCCCATCTCGACGCGCAAAGTCGAGGCGCTTCTCGTCGACATCAACAGGCGACGCGGCATCACCATCGTGGTCGTATCGCACCATGTTGCGTCAACGATGCGTATGGCAAGCCAGATCGTCGTGCTACTACCAGACGGTCTCGTAGTCGGTAGCCCACAAGAACTGCAGAACCACAACGACCCGCGGGTCAAAGCTTTTCTAACCGCAGATCGTGACCAGCCCAGCGAAATGGTCGAAGAAGTTGAAGTTCTACCGAGCGGGCGGCGGACATGATCACACAACTCGCAAATCTAGGAGCTCGGTCGATTTTCTTCATTGAGGAGGTCGGCCGCGTCGCGTACTTCGGGGGACAAATCCTCGTCGCAGCCGCGAAACGTCCGATCAGGGCCAGGCGATTCGTCGATGAAGTTTTTCGCTTGGGGGTGCTGTCGCTGATCATCATCTGCGTGTGTGGCCTCGCTGTCGGCGCCGTGCTCGGACTGCAGGGATACAACACTCTGGAACGCTTCGGCGCCACCGACTCTCTCGGCACGGTCGTCGGCCTCAGCCTGATCCGAGAGCTAGGCCCTGTGCTGACCGCCCTGCTCACCACCGGGCGCGCCGGATCCGCCACAACCGCCGAAATCGGGACGATGGCGGCAACCGAGCAACTCGACGGACTGCGTATGATGTCGATCAACCCGATCCACTACGTCGTCATGCCGAAGGCCTTCGCCATGGTCTTCGTCATGCCACTGCTTTCGGCACTGTTCATCGTCTGCGGGATCGCCGGCGGCTATCTCGTCGGAGTCTTTTGGGGCATCGATCCGGGAAGTTACATGACAGGACTCGAGTCCGCCGTGACCTTCCAGGACGATATTCTCGGAAGCTTCTTGAAGTCTCTCATCTTCGGCATCCTGGTCGGGCTCATCTCCACCTACCGCGGCTACAGCAGCGAACCAACATCAGCCGGAGTGAGTGCTGCGACAACGACCACCGTCGTCGAGGCCTCCGTCGTCATTCTAATCTTCGATTACTTCATCACAGCTTTGTGGGGCGTCTGAAAATGAGAAACAACACAGGTCGAGACATCGCCGTCGGACTCTTCGTCATCGCCAGCCTAGCCGCTATCGCCTACCTCGCCCTACAGCTCGGAGGCCTGTCGTTTGGCGGTGAAGAAACCATGCGAATCTACGCGAACTTCGACGAGATCGGTGGCCTCAAGCCGCGAGCGCCGGTGGTCGTAGCCGGCGTGCGGGTGGGGCAGGTCGACTCGATCGGACTCGCCGAGGACTACCGTGCCCGTGTAGCTTTCGACGTGGAGTCCAGGCTCGAGCTGCCGGTGGACAGCTCCGCATCGATCGTCACCTCAGGCGTCCTCGGCGATCGATACATCTCGCTGCAGCTTGGCGGCGACGATCTGATCCTGGCGGATGGAGACGACATCGAATTCGTCGAGTCGGCCGTGGTTCTGGAGCGTCTGATAGGTCAACTGATACACAACACCAACATCGATTCGTCGAAGGAATGACCTACTTCGCTAACGCAGTAGATTTCGGTTAGACTCTAAGAAATGAAGATTCTGCCCCTCGTACTCGTCTCGCTATTGGCAGCGGTCCCTGGACTGGCTCAGAGCGACCAGGTCAACGATCCGATCGAGGGGCTCAATCGCGCTACGCATTCGTTTAACGACGGACTGGATCGATACATTCTGCGACCAGTTTCGAAGGGTTGGACGAAAATCACGCCACAGATCGTTCGCGACTCGTTCAAGAACTTCGACGACAACCTTCGCTTCCCCGTCTTGGCGACCAACGACATTTTACAATGGAAGTGGCGCGCCGCAGGGGACCAGACGGCCCGCTTCGCCATCAATTCGACCGTCGGCATTCTAGGACTTCGCGATGTGGCAACTGACTGGGGTTTCCCAAAACAAAACGAAGACAGTGGCCAGACGTTTGGCGCATGGGGCATTCCCCCCGGTCCGTATCTCGTCTTGCCCCTTTTCGGGCCATCAAACCCGCGCGATGTGGCCGGGTTGGTCACCGATAGTGTCCTGTCGCTTTATTGGCTCTTCGCTCCGTTCTACGTCACCTTGCCGTACCGATCGGTCGATGTGGTGAACCGGCGCGCCTTGGCCGACCAAGACATTGAAAGCACGCGAAAAGCTGCGCTTGATTATTACGTCTTCTTGCGCAACGCCTATGCACAACGTCGCGATGCGCTCATCCGCGACATGGAAACCAGCGAAGATACCGATTCGCTCTACGACGTCGAGGACGACCTCTATGACATCGAAGATGACTACTAAGGCCCTCAGGTTCAGCGTCGCGATCGTTGGTGCGCTCACCCTGGCTACCCCAGGGGTCGCAACCCCGCAGCCGCGCGAAGTCGTCAACACGATGGCGGGAGACGTGCTCAAGGTTCTCCGCGACAAATCCGTCGAGACCGACATCCGACGTACCAAGGTGGAAGAGATCATCTACCGACATGTCGACTTCGACACTTTGTCCAAGCTGGTCATGGGTCGCAACTGGCGCAAACTCTCAAACACGCAGAAGGACGAGTTCAAGAGTCAGTTCAAGAAGCATCTTTCCGACACCTACGGTGAAAACATCGACAACTACCGGAACGAGAAGGTGATCATTCTCTCCGATCGGGAGGAGAAGCGCGGTGACGTGACTGTCAAGAGCCGCATCGACCGCGGGGACACTGATGGAGTCCTCGTCGACTACCGGCTCCGCAACAAAGACGGCAGGTGGGGTATCATCGATGTGGTCATCGAAGGAGTCAGTCTCGTCGCCAATTTTCGCTCGCAGTTCCAGGACATCATGTCGAACGGCGGCCCCGAACGACTACTCAAGCTCCTGCGCGAGAAGAACCTTGAGGCCCCAAGCTGAGGGTCGGCCCAGCGAGACACACTCATGGCAGGCCTGGACCCATTCATCCCAGACGACGAGTACTGCGTGTACTGCAACGCACCGGCAGACGGGATGTGCGCCGATTGTGGAGCCCTGTGTTGCGGTGATTGCGCCGACTTGGTCATGGGCTGGACAACCCAGCGGGCAGTCTGCGATTCTTGCATGAGTGATCGAGACCTGGATCAGGCAACGGAAACGTCACCCGCAGTGCTCGTAGCGCTAGCAACAGGCATCCTCATGATCGTCGTCATGCTCTGGCGGGGATAAGCATCACAACCCCATTCAACTCGTAGAAGCGAAAAGAACAGTCGGCCGGTGTTTCATTCCGAAGTTACAACAAACAACATTCGTGTCCGCGTGCACTCGCGCTATGTCGCCGAGCGTTCCGATCCGGATCAGGACGAGTGGTTCTTCATCTACACCGTCGAGGTCTCGAATTTAGGCGACACCGCCGCGCAACTTCTCAGCCGGCACTGGATCATCACAAACGCCGAAGGCGAGCGCCAAGAAGTCCGCGGGCCAGGTGTAGTCGGCGAGCAGCCCAACCTAGAGCCTGGCCAGTCCTTCACCTACACGTCGGCGTGTCCGCTCAAGACCCCCTTCGGCACGATGCACGGGACCTACCAAATGATTTCCGGAGACGGCGAACGCTTCGATGCCGAAATTGCACCATTCTCCCTTGGCGAGCCCAACGCGATCAACTAGAGATTCTCAGGGCTTTCGATTGAGTGCTGCGACGACATTGATCGACAGCCCTCCGGCAAGGGGCGGAATCCAGCGCCGCAACAACTCGCCGAACTATTGTATCTCGCCCATCACCCAGCGCGCGGTGTCCTCCGGCAGATCGGGAATGATCGCGAGAAACTGCTCGACGTCTTCTCCGATCAGATTCGCTCCGAGGTTCTCGACCAAGAAGCCGTGGTAGTGCGTCGCCACTCGTTCGCTGAGAAGTCCGCACCGTTTCAACGTCGGCACCACGAAGCCACTGATCGGGCCGAGGCGGCGTCCGGCCGTTCGGTTTTTGGTTAGCTCTTCACGCTCGTCCTGAACGCTCTGCAGCAGCGCCGCAGCATCGATGCCAACTTCGGACCAAATCTTGAGGGCTTCTGAGAACAACGTCTGCGCGTTTCGATTGTCGATCAATGTTCGAGAGGCCTCCAACGCGAAATCTTCAAGCTCCGTCCGTTTCGCGTCGTCGAGCTGCGGAATGCAGCGCGAGACGTACTGCACACCGTAGGCGTGGTGGCGAGCCTCATCGCGTGCGACATACGTGAGCAGCTCTTTCAGCAGCGGCTCCTCGGTGTAGTTGCGCATCTCGCGAAAACTGTAGAGCGCCAATCCTTCGACGACGATCTGCATGCCGACCAACTTCTTGAGCCAGTCGTCTGTCCTCAAGGTCTCGTCGAGAATGTCCTTGAGCGGCGCTGCAATCGGCTGGACCTCGTCGAGTTTGTCGATGTATTTCGCAAACACCTCGACATGGCGCGCCTCGTCCATCGTTTGCGTCGCAGCATAAAATTTCGCATCGGTGTGCGGGACTGCATTGACCAACTGCGAAGCGACCATGAGGGCCCCCTGCTCGCCGTGCAGAAAGTTGCTCAAGCGAAACGCCGCCGTGCGGCGTGAGAGTTCCCATCGCGTTTCGTCGTCGAGGCCCAACCAATACGAAGTCTTCTCGATGGGAACCGCGGCACCGAGCGGCGTAGTCGAGAACAGATCACGGTCGATCTCCTGATCCCAATCAAGCTCGCGCTCCGCAACCCACTGGGCTTCGGTGGCCTTGTGATAGAGGCGTCGGAGCTCCTCGACCTCGGGCTCGTAGTTCCACTGATAGACGACCTTCATGGCCGTATCTAAGTCAGGTTCTTGGGTGTCCGTCGCCAGCTTGAACTCACTCATTTCAACTCCTCTATAAGTGCGTGAACGACTCTAAGATGCTTGGCAGTCTCGATCGGTTTCGAGGGCCTGCGCCACGTCGATCAAATGTTGAAAATAGTCGTCGAGCGCATCGAGAGCACTCTCCGGCTCACCGCCGCCCATCGCTTCCAGACAGCGATCGATACAAGGCACGACATCGCCGGGATCCCGATCCAGCTGGTCGCGCGCTCTGCGCATCGCATCCGAACTCAGTAGATCACGCGTACGCCGTGCCATCATCCGCCAAATCCGATTACCGGTCAGATCAGCCAAGTGCACGATCACATCGCGGCTCGCGGCGAAGCGCACCTCACGCGACATCGAGTCGTCGGCGAGAATACCACGCAAGCGTCGAATCTCGCCGAGTTCATCCGGTTCGCACCGCTGAACAGCCAGACGCGCCATCTCATACAACAGCGGATGTAGAACTTCTATCAGGTCGACGAGCGCCTTGGTGTCCACGGATCCGCCGCGAAATACCATCGGAGCGAAGAGATCCAACGACCCCTCGACGATCGGTTGCACACGCGCACCATCCCCTTGTCGAACCGAAACCAGGCGCAAACCTTCGAGAACCTTGATCGCCTCCCGCACCGTGGTTCGGTTCACGCCGTAGCGCTCGGCGAGCTCCCGCTCCGGGGCCAACTTGGTCCCGGCCGGAATACGCCCGTCGAGAATCGCATCGCGGAGCGCCTCCGCAATGTCTTCATGAGCCCGGCGCCGCGAGCGCTCAAATTCAACTACCCTGTTCATCCGATCAAGAACCACGAGATAGCATTGGTCCAACCAATTTGTCAACCTGCGATTTTGGCCATCAACCGAATCCGAATGGCCAGATCAGCCCAAAATTCGACCGGTCGAACCATTTTCATTTCCGTTTCGGAGTGATGGCGTGGTAGCTATCTATACTTACGTAAAACAACACTGACAGGGGGTTCCATGGGTCTTGCCCGCCGCTCGTTCACTGCCTGCATCCTGCTCTGCGCATTTGCAGCGCCTTCCGCTTTCGCCGCATTTACCGCCTTCGAAAGCGGCCTGGTACGCCCACTCGCCTTGTCCCCCGACGGGGCGACCCTGTACGCGGTCAACACCCCGGACAACCGGCTCGAGATCTTCGCCGTTGCCAGCGGCAATCTGACCTACACAGGCTCGGTCGAAGTCGGCCTCGAGCCGGTCGCCGTTGCGGCGGTCTCGAACAGCGAGGTCTGGGTCGTCAACCATCTGTCGGATAGCATCAGCGTGGTCGATGTCGGTACTTCACCGCCGACCGTGACCCGCACCCTGCTGGTCGGCGACGAACCGCGCGACATCGTCGTAGCAGTCGGAACCGTCGGCACCCGTGTGATGATCACCTCGGCGCGGCGCGGACAAAACAGCACCAATCACTCAACCGATCCGATTCCTCCGCGGCTAACCACCGCCGGTGTTGGGCGAGCGCTGGTTTGGGTCTTTGACCCAGGCAATCTCGGGACGAACCTCGAGGGCAATCCAATCTCCGTCGTTGAGCTCTTCGGCGACACGCCGCGCGCGCTTACCGTGAGCCCCGACGGCAATAGCGTCTTCGCCGCAGTATTTCACTCCGGAAATCAGACCGCGACCGTCTCCGAGGGCGCCGTTTGCGACACCAGCAACTTCAACCTCAACAACGATAACCTGCAAGGTTCTTGCATCGTCGGCGGACAGACCATGCCGGGCGGCTTGCCTCTCCCGCACGACAACGACGATGGCGACTTCCGCCCCGAAACTGGGCTGATCGTCAAGTTCGATGGGGCAGACTGGGTCGATGAACTCGGCCGCTCGTGGAACAACGCGGTCAAGTTCGACCTCCCCGACTCCGACGTTTTCGAGATCTCGACAACGAGTGGCGCGATTCTGAACACACACGCCGGCGTCGGCACCATCAATTTCAATATGGTGACCAACCCGGTCAGCGGGAACGTTTACGTCTCCAACACCGAAGCCATCAACGAAGTCCGCTTCGAGGGTCCTGGGATCCACGCCGCCAGCTTCAAGCCTGTCGGCGAACCGGCGACCGTCCAGGGCCACCTCCACGAGAGCCGCATCACGGTCATCGAGGACCTCACCAACAACGTCAATCCGCGCCACCTAAACAAGCATATCGACTACGACGTCCTACCATCCCCGGGCAGCGTCAAGGCCAACAGTCTTGCCACTCCAACCGACATGGCCATAACGAGCGACGGCACGACTCTCTACGTCGCCGCCTTCGGTTCAGGCAAGATCGGCGTTTTCAACACCGCACTGCTCGAGGCCGACACCTTCGTACCATCGTCGCTGACCCACATCCCGGTTGGCGGAGGACCGATTGGTCTGGTGCTCGATGAGGCCAACGACCGCCTCTACGCGCTCAACCGCTTCGACAACACCATCTCGATCGTCGACACCAACACGCAATCGGAGCTCGGTACGGTTGCGATGTACAACCCGGAACCCGCCAACATCGTCGACGGTCGGCCGATTCTCTACGACGCCAACCTCACGTCGAGCAACGGCGAAGCGTCGTGCTCGTCATGCCACATCTTCGGCGATCTCGACAGCTTGGCATGGGATCTGGGAAATCCCGACGACGAGCTCACCATCAACAACCTTCCCCTCAACAATTCTGTGCCAGACATTGGCTTCAAGGACTTCCACCCAATGAAGGGTCCGATGACGACACAGACGTTGCGTGGAATGAACACACACGGCGCGCTGCACTGGCGTGGCGATCGCTCGGTTGGGTTCTTCGGCAACAGCCCGACGGACGAAGTGCTGTCCTTTCGCAACTTCATCGTCGCGTTCGAGGGCCTCGTCGGACACGACGGCCTGATCTCCGTGAGCGACATGGACCTGTTTACAGGTTTCATGCTCGACGTATTACTGCCACCGAACCCAGTGCGACCGCTCGATAATTCGCTCGGCGCCTCGGAACAATCTGCACTCACGCTGTACAACGGCCCAGCGACCGACTCCGGCGTCGAATCGTGTAACGGATGCCACCGGCTCTCACCCGAGCTCGGCTTCTTCGGCGCCGATGGTGGGCGTAGTTTTGAGAACGAAACCCAGCACATGAAAGTCGCACACCTGCGCAACATCTATCAGAAGATCGGAATGTTCGGCATGCCGCAGGTTCCGTTCATTACCCCGGGAGACAACGGGCACAAAGGCTCGCAGATCCGCGGCTTCGGATTTCTCCACGACGGCAGCATCGACACCGTCAAACGCTTCCTCACGGCAAGTGTCTTCAACCTGTCGGGATCGCAAGAAACAAACCTCGAGTCGCTTATGTTTCAGTTCGACTCCAACCTAGCCCCGGTCGTCGGACAGCAAGTCACACTGAACGACACCAACAGCGGTATCGCAGGACCGCGCATCGACCTGCTCATCGACCGAGCGCGCACCTGCTTTGATGTCTTGCTGACAGAAGGCACCACCGAGTGCGAGTTGATCGTGAAAGGCACTTCCAGCGGCGAAAGTCGCGGTTGGGTGGGCGAGTTGCAGGGTCCATGTGGACCGGCGCAAACAGTCCTATTCCGCAGCGACCGCGCTGGCGACCCGACCCTCACCGACGGCCAACTCCGCGCACTCGCATCGATCCCTGGCGACGTCTTGACCTATACATGCGCTCCTCCGGGCTCCGGCGAACGCATGGGTATCGACCGTGATGAGGACAGCTTCCTCGATCAGGACGAAGAAGATGCCGGCAGTGACCCGGCTGACCCGCTGTCGATTCCCGGCACGACAAGTGCCACCGTGATCTCAGCCAAGAAGCTCTTCATCAAAGACCGCTCCGATGACAACGAGAGCAGGCGCAAGATCGTATTGGTCAGCAAAGACGCCAGCATCACATTCCCGGCGCAAATGTCAGCGAACGACCCTCGCTGTAACGGCCAACCCTCCGGCTCCTTCAACACCACCCTCACCATCGCCAGCAGTGCTTCCGGGGAGACACACAGTGTCGATCTGGCCTGTCAGAACTGGAAGGCCCTTGGGAACGCCAGCAATCACAAGGGATACCGGTATAGAGACAGAGAGCTCGACGACGGGACCGCTCAGGTCGTCACTTGGAGGGCCGGCAAGCTCAGGGTCGTTCTTCGCGGCAAGGGCCCCAGCACGCTCGACTACGACCTCACCCTCGGTCTCTCGCAAAGCACCGTCGATGTCCTGTTCGACAACAACGGCGACGGCCTGTGCATGGCGTGCACTCCGTTCAACGGCAAGGATGGTAGTGACGGCAAAAAGTATCTCGCTAAGAGTTGCGCAGCACCCGCTTCTTGCGGGCTCTAACAGCTGAGGGGGCGGTGCCGCGCCCGACACCGCCCCCTCCCTCCTGGATCTCTCGACCGGGCCGTACACAATAGCGGCGATGATTGTCCGGGCCCAAGGTGTATCGAAGAAATTTGATCAGCACCTCGCCGTAGAAGATCTCGACCTCGAGATCCCGCACGGCTCCTGCTTCGGGCTGCTCGGTCCGAACGGCGCCGGCAAGACTACGACCTTGCGGATGATCTACGGCGCCACCGCGCCAACATCGGGCTGCATCAAGGTCTTCGATATCGACGTCGCCAAGCAGCCACGCAGCGTCCGCGCCAGGCTCGGCGTGACCCTGCAGCACAACGTGATGATCGATGTCCTCACTCCGATCGACAATCTGCGCGTCTTCGGCCGCTACCACCTGCTCCGTGAGCCCGAGTTATCGAAGCGGATCGACTACCTGGTCGACTTTCTCGAGCTGCGATCCCACGCCGACATGCCCGTCATCAATCTGTCCGGCGGATTTCAACGAAGACTGGCGATCGCCATGTCCCTGATGAACGATCCCGAGTTGCTCATCCTCGACGAGCCGACCACCGGACTCGACCCAGCGGTGCGCCTCGCCCTGTGGTCCAAGATCCGCGATCTCCGCACCGCGGGAACCACCGTCCTCATCACGACCCACTACATGGACGAGGCCCAGAGGCTATGCGACCGCGTCGCGGTCATGGCCGAGGGGAAGATCATCGCCGAGGGGGCCCCGAGCGACCTCATCGCAACCCACTTGAAGCAGGAAGCCATCGAGATCGACTGCGATCCGTCCGAGGAAAAAAAGTTGCTCGCGCTGCTGCCGAACACGGCACGCACCATGCGGGCAGCCGGCCGATTGGTCATTTACGTCGATGAAGCCACCGAACTCCTTTCCTCCATCGACGCCGTCTCAAAAGACGACAGACACAGTCGTGTCATTCGGCCGACCAACCTCGAAGATCTTTTCTTGCACCTTACCGGTACGCAGCTGGAGGGCGGCGCATGACGTTCTCCCTGCCCCACGCCCTCGCCGTCTGGCGCCGCAACGCTGCGATGTACGGCCGCACCTGGATGTACAATCTGTTGCCGAACTTCTTCGAACCAGTTCTCTATCTCGTCGCTATCGGCCTCGGTGTCGGCGCCTACGTATCCGAGATGGCGGGCATGTCGTACGCCGAGTTTCTCGCGCCCGGGTTGGTTTGCGTCGCAGCGATGAACGGAGCCAGCTTCGAAGTCACCTACAACATCTACGTTCGCCTGACCTTCGACAAAGCCTACGACGCCATGCTGACGACGCCGATCGGTCCCGACGAAGTTCTCGCCGGCGAGGTGCTTTGGGCCATGACCCGTGCGTCGATATACGGAGGCTGCTTCTTTCTGGTCCTCGTATTGTGGGGTCTCGCACCAATGCCGAGCGCGATCCTGGCACTGCCATCAATTCTGTTGTCCGGACTACTGTTCGCGGCACTCGGGATTGCGTTCACTTTGCGCGTACCCTCGATCGACTTGTTCTCCTTCTACTTTACCTTGTTTCTGACACCACTATTTCTATTCTCCGATGTCTTCTTCCCTCTCGAAGAGCGCCTCGCGGGAGCCTGGCTGTGGGTGGCAGAGCTCCTTCCCCTTCTGCACCCGGTGCGCATCGCGCGCTGCGCCTTCCGCGGTGAGTTCAGAGCGATCATCCTCTGGGACGTCGTGTACCTGCTAGGACTGTCCACCGCGCTGCTGTGGTGGTCGCGCAGCGCAGTCCGCGAACGCTTGATGAGCTGACGCTGCAGCGCCAACCGATATCCGGCAGCGAAACATTGCCGACGGCGAGTATCAGGAAAGGCTAGGCTCCTGCCGAGCCGCGCAGCGACCCTGAAACGCGGCTCGCCGGGAGCCTCACCAATCACCGCCGGCTAGAAGTACTCTGTCGCTCCCGGCTCGCTGTCGTCGACCTCTTCGGCGTCGCGGCTCGCAATATGCGCCCCGGTAATCATGTCCTTGTAGCCGAGTCCAGGACCAACCATTGGGTAAACATGCGCCGTCGGATCCACCATGACTTCCAAGAACGCCGGACCATCAAACGCCACGAAATCTTCGAGCGCCTTTCGGACTTCCGAATTCTTGGTGACGCGCACGGCAAAGCCGAAACCGTCGGCTTCGACCGCCTTGATGAAATCCTTCTTGTGCAACGTCTTGTCGGTACCCGAATAACGATTGGCGTAGAACAAGTCCTGCCACTGGCGGACCATCCCGTCGCCCATATTGTTGAGCAGCAGCACCTTGACCGGAACGTCATAGGTCGTGAGAGTTTCCAGTTCACCGAGATTCATCCGGATACTTCCGTCGCCGTCGACATCGATGACGAGCGCCCCCGGATTGGCGAGCTGTGCACCGATCGCCGCTGGCAAGCCAAAGCCCATCGTGCCCATGCTACCAGACGTCATGAACAGTCTCGGCTTCTTGAAATCGAGATACTGCGCGGCCCACATTTGATGCTGCCCAACGCCCGTAGCGACGAAGGCTTCGCCGCCGGCAATCTCGTTGAGAGTGGCGAGAACATGCTCGGCCTGAACCGCGCTCGACTCACGGTTGTAGTTGAGCGCGTGATTGGCCTTGAGCTCGACAACGTGTTTTACCCACGTCGAAAAATCCGCTTTGACCCCTTCGCCACCCTTGAGCAGCTGGGTCAGACCGCGCTTCGCGTCGGCGACATGCGACCAGTCGACATTCATGACCTTGCCAATTTCAGACGCGTCGATGTCTAAGTGCGCGAGTTTGGCGTTTGGGGCAAACTCCTTGACCTTACCGGCAACACGGTCGTCAAAGCGCGAGCCAACCGCAAACAGGAAGTCGCAATCTTCCACTGCGTAGTTGGCAAACGCTGCGCCGTGCATGCCGAGCATTTGCAGAGAGAGTTCGTCCGTCGTGTCAAAACAACCGATCCCCATCAACGTCGTGACGACGGGAATCTGGAAGCGTTTGGCAAAACGCGTGAGAGCCGGCCCGGCATCCCCGTTGATGACGCCGCCTCCCGCGTAGATCAGCGGACGCTTACTTTGAGTCAGCAGGTCGTAGAACGCCTTTGTTTCGTCTTTGGACAAACGCGAGCGTCCAACGTTGAGCACCCGCTCGCTGTAGCCAGGTAGAGGTAGCAGACCCTCCCCCTTGAAGATGCCTTCGAAGTTCTGGACGTCCTTCGGAACGTCAATGACAACCGGCCCCGGGCGACCACTGCGCGCGATGTCGAACGCGCTGCGCATGGTTTCTTCGATCTTGGTCTCGTCGGTCAAAAGAAACACGTGCTTTGCGCAAGGCGACATGATGTTGAAGATTGGCGCCTCCTGAAATGCATCGGTGCCCATCGCTGCGCGGGGCACTTGCCCACAGATCAGAACAACCGGAACAGAGTCCGCCTGGCAGTCGCGTATCGGCGTAACCGCATTGGTCGCACCCGGTCCCGAAGTGACGAGAAAAACTCCGACACGGCCACTCGATCGCGCATAACCTGCGGCCATAAACCCAGCGCCCTGCTCGGTCGCCGGCACCACCAACCGCATTTCGTCCTTAACGCTACGTCCCTCGTTGTAACGAAAAACAGCGTCGTACGTTGGCAGAATCGCCCCACCACTGTAGCCGAATAACGTATCGACACCCTCATCGGCCAGGACCTGTACGATCATATCCGCCCCGGTCATCGTCGCACCCGCCAACGGGTGCCGGTCGTTCTTCTGCTTGGTGTTTGTCGGCTTCATCAGTGTCGGCATTGCCCAGACCTCTCAACAAGAAATAGAGGCCCGAATTCTACCTGAGATTCCGCAGGTTTACGAGCACTCTCCACCGACGTGGAGACGCTGCGCTACTCAGCCGCCGATAACCATCAACGCTCGCCATCGGGCCACTGCGCGACCCGGTGAATTAGCAGTCCGTTGAAAAACAGGCGCGCAAGCGAAAATGAGGATTTGAGCGTCAGGGCAAGGCGCGAAACCGGCCTGTCCACCAAAGCCTTGGCGGAGTTGGTAGGCAAAGTCGGGACTATTGTTGAGGATTTCGCAACGCAGCCAAGGTGCTCAAAGACCATTTGCAGCGCGTGTCCTGCTCAACGGGCTGCAAGGGGTGGCTCAACCGCTCGCTGCCGGTCGCGGGCAGGCGACAGACTGCCGCGCATCACGGCGTCCCACCATACCGCCAATCCGGCAAAACTCGCCCCACCAACCACCGCGACCCAGAGAACAGTTCCAAATATAACGCAGTTTGAAACTAATCCGATCATTCCTGCTGTATCGATCATCACCACTCTCCCATGCACCTACTACGCAACCCACGTGCCAAAGGTTCACGCGCAATCGAACATTATTTCGCAGGGCGAATCGCAGCTGTCGTGCAAACCGGAGTTAGCGTCGGCTGTAAACCATCCCGCGACAGGATCGGGCTCCCACTCGGAATCGTACAATATTCCCGTCCGAGGAAAACTCGCCAGGCCTCATGACTTCACCGAATCAGCCTATCGAGTGTTGGCGTACATCGCTTTCAGTCGCTCAGGAGAAACTCCGCAGAAGTAGAGAACCCGCATCGTCCACATCAACAGGATGGTCCGAATCACTCCATCCTTCTTCCATCGTCGAGACGAGCTGGTGACCCGCTCCCACAGGCATGCGATTTCGCCGCGCTTCTTCAGATCGATCGTGAACTGAAGATCCTCCATGAGGGGCATCTCCCTGTAGCCGCCCATCTCGGCAAAGACTTTCCGGCGTACGAACACGGCCTGGTCACCCGTTGCGATCTTGGACATTCGCGACCGCAACGAGATCAGTCGCGCCGTCAGCCAAATCAGCGGCGAGCTCGGCACCAGGTCGATATCAAAACGACCGCCAACCACCGCAGGATTCTTCAGCGCCAAGTCGATCGCTCCACTGAAACCAGTGGGCACTCGGGTATCGGCGTGAAGAAACAACAACGTGTCCCCGGTCGCCACGATCGCTCCGGCATTCATCTGCACCGAACGGCCACGCACCGACGATAAGACTCGATCCGCGACCTCTGACGCGATCGACTGCGTACCGTCTCTACTGCCGCCGTCGACCACGATCACTTCGACGGCGACCTCCTCGTGCCCCACGTCGCGACACGACCCAACCGTAGCGGCGATGTTCTCGGCTTCATCGAGTGCCGGAATGATGACCGAAATCTTCACCGGTCAGAGGCGGAGTACCAAATCGCTGCTAGGGGCGCTGGCCGGGTTGGGCATTCATCGTCCAGTCGTATTCGAGGTACTCGATCCGCGGTGAGTCAGCGACTTTGCGGTACCCCCCGATGTAGGCAGCGACTGAACCCGCCGCCTTCGCGAAGTCTTCTTCAAACCATTCGAAGATTCTGGAGATCCGGAGAACACCATCCTCGTCAAAGCGATTGCGCTTGGGATCACCGAGAAAGTCTTTGGCCTGGTCGTCGAGCTGCTCAGACAACTTATTCCCGCTATAAGCTTCGCGGCGCAGCACCGGGCAACTGGTGGACGCACAAACCAAGGCAAAGTGGATCCGCGGTTCCTCGAACTCGGCACGCAGAACCTCGTGCTCGATCTGTGTGAGTGTCCGGTCCTTCCCAGCAACGCGAAACTCGTACCAGGAAAAGAAACGTTTCCGCGCGATCACACCCTCCGCACTGTAGCCCTGCAGGATGCCGTTGATCGCGTGGGCGTTGTACGCGTTGATCCAGAATGCGATTCGGTCGGCATCGCCCAACGACGCGGGATCGACTTCCGCCAGAGCGGACAGATACTGCTGCAGCGCCGGCCCAGAGTTCAATTGCAATGTCTTGTAGGCCACCCGGCCATTCGCGTCGACATGCGTTCGTACGATCGCATCGAACAGCTCGTGCGAAATCTCGGCGGCTTCACTTCGTGCCACACTCAGGAGAAGAAGTGCAGCAACCAGGGACAACAAGAATCGAAGACTCGTGCGTTGTGGCATTTCGGAATAGTAGCGCATGATTGTTCACCTCGTCGACACAGTCCTCTCTCAACCACAGAGAGCCGTCATTCGTTCCATCGCACTCGCTTGACCTGGGTCCCGGGCCACATACATTGCCCACCATGAACGAGCCGACGCGCTACGTAGAATCAGGCGATGCCAAGATCTTCATGAGACAAGACGGCGAGGGTCCGCCGCTGGTGCTGACCCACGGCCTCGGCGATGATCACGCATTCTGGGATCCGTGCATCGAGTTCTTGTCGAAGCATCACACAATCATTCGCTGGGATGTGCGCGGCTTCGGTCAGAGCTCGAAGCCACCAGGCCCATATGATTTGACGATGTACGCGGCTGACTTGCGCGCCGTCCTCGACGCGCTCGAGGTTGAAAGGGTCCACCTCGCGGGCTTGTCGATGGGTGGGGTCATCGCGCAAAAATTTCTCCTCGAATCCCCCGAGAGACTCAAATCGACAACCCTGGTCAGCACATCGAGCGAAATCTCTGAAAAGGCCACGGCGAACTGGCGCCGGCTCGCCGACCGGGTCGAATCCCGCGGCTTCGGCCGCATCGACGCCTCCCGCTCATTTGCTGAGGGCTTTGCCAAAGCGCACCCAGAGATCGTTGATGCCGCCGGCGCTCAAACCGCTAGCAACGATCCGGCGGGCTACGCCGCCGGGGCCCGGGCCGTGAGCGACTACCACTTGACTGCCGACCTGGCGGCGGTGCGGACGCCGACTCTGATCATCCAGGGACTTGCCGATCAGCACACTCCGCCGGGCGGCTCCGTCAAGCTGAGCCGCGCGATTCCTCGCTCGCGGCTGCTGATGATTCCGGAGGCGGGACACAGCCTGCCGGTGGAGCAGCCTGTGCTCTTCACCTCGGCCCTGCTGGCGTTCACCGGTGCGATCGAGGCCCTGGAATAGTACGGATTGCGGGGCCACCCCCGCGCTGCTAGCCTCATTCCCTGTATGGTATTGCGCTCTCTAGCCACGGTCGCGGTCGTCGCAGCAACCTTGTTCATCTGTGTCACGGTATCCTCAGCCGAGGACCCTAGTGCCGCCACACTGGCCCTCGATGCACAGTCGACCCTCGACCTGGCCGAGGAAGAGAAGGACCAGAGAGCCAAGCTAGCCAGATATCGAGAGGCTCGCGAGATAGGCCTGGAGGCGATCGATCTCGACAAGGGCAACGCCGACGCGCACTTCGTCGTTTTTGCAACCGAGGGACGGATCGCTCTTTTGGAAGGTACGATCCCAAACCCGGTGAACCTCTACAACGCCCAAAAGCGGCTCAATCACGTGCTCGAGCTAGACCCGGATCATTCGCACGGACTGGCGGCCAAAGGTGGTCTTTATCGCCAACTGCCGTGGGCATTGGGAGGCGATCTCAAGAAGGCTGAGAGCTATCTCAAACGTGCGATCGCTATCAACCCAAACGCCATTGGCGCGCGAATTGAACTCGCCGCCACCTATCGCGATATGGGCAAGACTGACGGCTGCGTTCCGCTCCTCGACCAAGCAGTCGCCATCGCGAAACAAGAGGGTCGCCCGTCGCGCGTCGAAGAGGCCGAGAGGCTCCGCTCCGAGATTCTTGCCAGTCGTTAAATCGAATTCTATTTGGATAAGGTCTCGAGAAACTCGACCATCTCAGCGGCCTGTTGGCTGTCGAGCTTCGAGGAGAACGGAACCATCGCCGTCCCCGGCTTTCCGTTTAAGATCACGTCGGCCAGTTTGCCACGGTCTGCCGTGCCCCAGTAGGCCGCACGCGAAAAGCTCGTCGGCGGCGGTTTGACCATCGAGGCGGCCGGACCATTGCCATCTCCGGCGGCGCCGTGACAAAACGCGCATTGCTCGGCGTAAAAACTCTTCGGCGACACCTCACCTGCGCTCGGAGAAGCAATCACCGCCAACATCCCTGCTACCAACAACCAGGGCGCGGCAACGCACCTACTCATAGTTCACCAGAGAGTGCACCGGACAGTCCACGAGTTTCGCGCGGCCGCCAAGAAAGCCTAGCTCGATGATGAAAGCACATGCGACGACCTCGCCGCCGAGCTTGCGTACCAACTGGACGGCGGCACCGGCGGTCCCGCCAGTCGCCAACAGATCATCGAGCACCAATACACGGCAAGGGTGCCCGAAAGCGTCGGAATGAATTTCCAGCTTGTCACTTCCGTACTCGAGATCGTACTCGGCAACGTACGTGTCAGAAGGCAGCTTCCCCGGCTTGCGCACCAAAGCAAGCCCAACACCGAGGGCGTACGCCACCGCGGCGCCAACGATAAACCCTCGCGACTCGATCCCCAACACAATGTCGACCTTGCCGCGATACTCCGCCGCGAAGTCATCGATGATCTGCTTGAGAGCCTCCGCGTGCGCCAGCATTGGAGTAATGTCTTTGAAAATGATTCCCGGCTTCGGGAAGTCGGGAATGTCTCGAATGTGCTCGCGTAGGTCCATCGGGGCTCCTCAGGTAGATGTTCAAGGTCGCTACGTTACGCATTTGCGGGCACCGCTTCAACGCCGCGCGCGCTTGGCGACAACGCCTTTTCTTTCAAGAGTTCGGCGCCAAGAACAACATCGGGTCACGGGCGACGTTGTCGTAGCGGACCTCAAAATGGAGATTCGGCCCAGTCGCGCGGCCGGTCTTGCCAACCCCTGCGATCCGTTGACCGCGCCGCACCCATTGCCCCTTTCCCACAAAGTGGCGGCTGTTGTGGGCGTACACCGTCGAGTACCCCGAAGAGTGCCTCAGGATAATGACCCTTCCATAGCCTCGGAGCCTTCCATCGTAGATGACTTCGCCACCCGCCGCTGCATGCACCGCCACCCCAACCGCGGCCGCGATGTCAATCCCGTCGTGGAATCGTTTGCCACGCGGGCCAAAAACAGACGTCACGACACCGCCGCGCAACGGCCAGACGAGGCTCGGCGCATCGGGAGGGCGGCGCCGCGACGTCGAGCGCCGCGCCGCCGAACGACGCGAGGGCGCCGGCGCGAGAGGCCAATCGATGACCTCGTCCGCGCCCGGGATGAGGAGTTTCTGCCCAGCAAAAATTCGCGAAGGATCGTCTAGGTCGTTTACGTGGGCGATGCTCCGATACGATACTCCGTACGCCTTCCCGATCACGGAGAGCGTCTCTCCGGGCCTCACGCGATGGTAAACCCCGCCCGCTCCGCATCCGCTTCCGAGAAGCAGAGCGACGACAACCAGTCGCCTAACCGTCTGTTGAAAAACCGGCGAGCGTACTAAAACAGCTATTTTAGCCCATCCGGAGTTCGGCCACGTACGCCCCTTGCGGGCATCGATGGACTCGCTCTGCCTGTCGCCGACACTCCAATGGCAGGTCGGCAACCCCGCCCGTCCACCAAAGCCTTGGCGGAGGTGGGAGGAAAACCCAAAGCATTGATTGAGGATTCGCCAACGCCGCAGTGGCGCGAAAAGACCATTGGCAGCGCCTGTCCTGTTTTCCAATGGGCTACGAACCCGACCGATGCTCCACACCACAACACCACCCCTCACGCGTCCCTCAACGCCAGGTGACTGCTAATCTACTTCATCCAACCATGTCTGCCAATCAATTTCACGAACCTGCACGCCCCTAAGTACTCTTCGGTGGGACCGGACGCCGCGCGCACGATCTTCACCAGCTCCTGACTATCCTCGTCCCCCATGGGCAGAACCATGCTGCCGCCGATGCGAAGTTGTGCATACGGCCCGCGCGGAATCTCCCGCGTCGCGGCCGTTACCAACACCGCATCGTAGGGCGCGGCCCTTTCCCAGCCATCGTTCCCGTCACCACAGACAACCGACACGCCGGCATAACCAAGCTTGCGCAACCGGTGCTCCGCTGACTCAGCCAGCTCGCGATGTGACTCGACCGATTGGACGGTCAATCCCATTTCGGCCAACACTGCCGATTGGTAGCCGGAACCCGTACCGATCTCGAGAACACGCCCACCCGAGATACCAATCGCTTGGCTCATCAGGGCGACGATAAACGGCTGCGAAATCGTCTGCCCGAGACCGATCGGCAGCGGTTCGTCCGAGTACGCGCTAGTCTGCAGTCGGTGATCGACGAACTCGTGCCTCGGCACCGTCGACATCGCCCGAATGACGCACTCGTCGTGAATCCCACGCTCAACCAGAACCTCGACCATGGTGCGACGCTCGGCATCCGCCGTCATGGCCACCTCACGTTCAATTCACCCAGCCGCGGCAGTGACGCGTAGTTCGTCAGATCGAGATGCAACGGGGTCACCGAGATCAACCCCTCTGCAATCGCAGTGCAGTCACTGCCTTCCGCTTTCACGAACCCGAGATCGTCACCGCCGATCCAATAGTACTTGCGCCCACGCGGGTCGACTTTTTCGACAATGGCATCGCCGTAGCGCCGCTTTCCTTGGCACGTGATCGCGTAACCACGCCCTTGCTCGCTCGATGGGTTGGGCACATTCACGTTCAGCAATGTATCTGCCGGGAGCCCCTTATCCAAAACGGATCGCCCCAGTGTCGCGGCAAACGCCGCCGCCACCGAAAAGTCCTGGTCCTTACCCATCAGCTGCGAAACCGCAATCGACGGGATTCCCAAAAGCGTACCTTCGATCGCGGCCGATACCGTCCCAGAGTAGGTAATGTCATCGCCCAGATTACCGCCGTGGTTGATGCCTGAGACGACCAGCGACGGGCGTTCAGGCAGGATCGAGTTGACTGCGAGAATGATCGAGTCCGTCGGTGTGCCATCGACGGCGAACTGCTGCGTGCCTACCTGCTCGACCCGCAAGGGACGGTGCAGACTGAGTGAATGGCTGACGGCGCTCTGCTCACGATCCGGTGCAACCACCCAAACCTCACCAAGCACCTCCAAAGCTTTCGCAAGTGCCTGGATCCCTGCAGCACGGATGCCGTCGTCATTGGAGACGAGGACGATCACGGTACCTCGTCTACCACCGCCCTAACATACAGGCAACAATTTGTTGCAATCCGCATGTCCGTAAGGGCGAATTCGCTACCTCTGTTGAGTTTTGTGGCCCGAGCTGGCACTTACCAAATCTCTCGGGGCGTGGCGCAGCCTGGTAGCGCACTCGCTTGGGGTGTGAGTGGTCGGCCGTTCAAATCGGCTCGCCCCGACTGCGTAGCGGGGGGATGGCGTTGCTGTCCCCTCGCTACCGACCACAGTACCCACTCAGGCGACAATCCCCGGCGTCAGCCGGGCCACAGAGATTGTCGCCGACAGAGTTTCGTTGCTGCAAACTTACAGAGGCTACAGGCAGACTTGCAGACCTACTTGCCTGCAGACTTACGCAGGTCGTCGACGCGATCGGTCTTCTCCCAAGGAAAAAAGCCGCCTTCACTCGCGCGACCAAAATGACCGTACGCCGCAGTCTTCTGGTAGATCGGACGCTTGAGATCGAGCGAGGCGATGATCCCTACCGGCTTGAGGTCGAAGTTGCTGGTCACGACCTGAGCCAATGCTTCGTTATCGACGACGCCTGTATCAAAGGAGTCGACCAAGACCGACACCGGCTGCGCCACGCCGATTGCATACGCCAGCTGCACTTCGCACTTCGTCGCCAACCCTGCAGCGACCAGGTTCTTCGCGATGTAGCGCGCCATGTAAGCGGCGCTGCGGTCGACCTTGCTCGGATCCTTACCCGAGAAGGCTCCACCCCCGTGACGGCCATAGCCGCCGTAGGTGTCGACGATGATCTTACGACCGGTCAAGCCACAGTCGCCCATCGGCCCCCCGACAACGAAACGACCCGTCGGGTTAACGTGAAAGACGGTGTCCGCGTCGAGATAGTTCGCCGGGATAATCCGCTTGATCACTTCGTCGACGACGCAGGCGCGCAACTCGTCGTAGCTCACCTCTTCGGCATGTTGCGTCGAAACAACCACTGCACCGACGCGAACCGGGCGGCCATCACGATACTCGACCGTCACCTGCGACTTCGAGTCAGGGCGCAAATAGTCGTGCTTACCATCGCGCCGCACCACCGCGAGCTGCTCGACCAGCTGATGCGAGAGCATGATCGGCAACGGCATGAGCTGCTCGGTTTCATCGCAAGCAAACCCAAACATCAGGCCCTGGTCCCCGGCTCCCTGCTCTTCGTGCAGCCCCTGGCCGGCGGTAACCCCCTGAGAGATATCAGGAGATTGCCTGTCCAAGGCGACTTGCACGGCACACGTGTCGGCGTCAAAGCCCATGTCCGAAGACGTGTATCCAATCCGCCGCACCGCTTCGCGAATCAGATCCGGGTAATCCAGACGAGCCTTCGTCGTGATCTCCCCAGCAATCATCACCAGGCCAGTCGTACAAAGCGTCTCACAGGCGACCCGGCTATCCGGATCCACTGCCAGCAGTCCGTCGAGGACGGCGTCAGAAATCTGGTCACACATCTTGTCCGGATGTCCCTCGGAAACAGACTCGGACGTAAAGACGAAATTCGTCAAAGGCATAGTGGCCCCCTCACGTAGGTAATCCGTCCTCCTTACAGAACTCCGATCCCGGAGACAACCGGCTCCGGAATCGGTCGCCTAGTCCGACTCGCCGAAGCGATCGGCAATCAGTTTAGACAGGGCCGCCAGAGCTGCTTCGGCGTCCTCGCCACGCGCCTCGATGTCGATCGAAGACCCCTTGCCGGCGGCGAGGGTCATCAGGCTAATGATACTCTTGCCATCGACTTGTTCCCCGTCTTTGGTGACCGCAACGTCGGCTTTGAAGGTCATCGCAAGCTGAACAAAGCACTTTGCGGCCCGCGCGTGCATTCCAAGTCGGTTGACGATCTCCACAGTGCGCCGGTCGTCCTTGTCCGAACGGCTCACCGCTGGACGTCCCGGTGCTTGATCTGAACGCGCCAACTCTCTTTCGCGAAGTCTCGTGCCAAGCGCTCGACGATCGCGACCGAACGGTGGCGGCCGCCGGTACAGCCGATCGCCACCGTAAGGTAGCTGCGCCCTTCGGCCTGGTGCAGCGGCAGAGTGTAGCGGAGAAGCTCTCGCAGGTGATCGAGATAGCCGCGCGCCTCGTCGCGATCGAGAACGTACTTGGCGACGGTCTCGTCCTGCCCGGTCCGTTGGCGCAAGTCCTCGACGAAGTATGGGTTGGCGAGAAATCGCGCATCCAGAACCATGTCCACGTCACTCGGCACTCCAAACTTGAAACCAAACGACATCAACAGGAGGCTCAGACCAGTCGCGTCAGCGGTCTGACGGTACGAGCGTTGCAACTCCTCGCGCAACTGATGAACGGTTAGCGCCGTCGTATCGAAGATCCGGTCGGCCCGTTCACGCAGCCCCTCGAGTTCACGACGCTCCCGCTGAATGCCACCCAGCGGCCCCCCTTCCTCCCCGAGCGGGTGGGGGCGACGGGTCTCGCTAAAACGACGCACCAAGACGTCATCAGACGCGTCGAAGAACAGGGTGCGGACGTGGTACCCAGTGGCGCGCAGCTCACCGAGTACCGACGGAAACGCCGCCAAGAACTCGCGCTCCCGGATGTCCACACCGAGCGCGACGCGCGACATGCTTTCCAGTGAAGATCCGCACAGCTCCAGAAAGCGAGGCATCAAGACAACCGGGAGATTGTCGATGCAATAGTAACCGAGATCTTCGAGTACGTGGATCGCCGTACTCTTCCCCGAACCGGACATGCCGGTAACGATAACGACTTCGAGGCGATTTTCGGCAGGCGGATCGTACATCAACTACAGCTTTTCGTCCTCGCTGCGGATGAGCTTGAGCAACTCAGCCGAACCAGACGCGTCCATCAGACGCTTTCGAAACTCACCGTCCTTGAGAAGCCGCGACACACGCGCCAGAGCCTTGAGGTGTTGGCCGACCGACTCCTCCGGTGCCACCAGCAGAAAAAACAATCGGGTGGGGTTCCCGTCGAGCGAATCGAAATCGACACCCTCCGGGTGCCGTCCAAACATTCCCAAGACGCCGCGCAGGCCCGGCAGCTTCCCGTGCGGAATGGCAATTCCATCGCCAATCGCCGTGCTTCCGAGGCGCTCGCGCTCCCACAATACTTCCATCAGAGATTGCTCGGTTATCTCTTCGTAGTGCGAAGCCAAATGGGCCGCCAACTCGTGCAGCGCGGCTCCTTTGTCGGCGGCAACCAAATGAGGAGCGATCAGTTCCTCACCGGTCAAAATATCAGTAATCCGCACCGGCTAACCCAGTCGATTCAGGACATCAAAGGAAGCGCGCGAGAGCTGAAGCGCTCGAATGTCGTTCGGCGGCAGTCTTAGATCGAAAGATGGGTGCAATGTCATTCCTCAGACCTCGTTTGAATCCGTATTCGGAGCGTCAGCCGCCGGCCCATGGCCGTCGACGAACGAATCACGACTCGGACGGGCCAGTAGCCCGTTGAAAAAAGGTGCTATATTCCTTCCGCCTCGAACAAGCCCATCGAACCGTCCTTCTTGCGGTAAAGGAAGTTCACGAGATTCGTCCCGGGCTCGCGAAATATCAGTGCATCTCGACGTTGTTGATCCATCAACTTGAGGGCCTCGCCGACAGACATCGGCTCAACGGCAACCACTTCCGGTTCGACACGGCGCCGGGGCGGCTCCTGTCGCTCGTTCTCGCCGCCCTCTACGTGAGTATGTTTGCGAGACTCCCGCTTCGTCGTGTGTTTGCGCATCTGGCGCTCGATCTTGGCAATCGCCTGATCAATCGCCGAGTAAAGATCCCCTGTCTCTTCGGTCGCGTTAAAGGTGTCGTGATCGGCGTGCACCGTGATCTCGGCGAGATGGCGATGCTTCGTCACCGACAGCACTACATGGGCATCGATCGCATTGCGTATCAGACGCTCAGTATGTTGGACCTTCTCCTCTGCATACTCACGGAGAGCATCTGTAGCCTCCATGTGACGGAACGTAACCCCAACTCTCATAACGGACTCCAACCTTGTTCAGGCCGACCGGCAGCCCATTGCTTCGCCCTTCGGCACCATACACCGCAGCTACCATGTCGCACATGGCAGCGCCAACCAATGCTGGGACTCAGACGACTTGACGTCGCTTCGGTGACGGAAGAATGCCCATCATTTCACGGTATTTTGCTACCGTACGACGCGCGATATCGATTTTTTCCACGCCCAGCATTTTGGCAATTTTCTGATCGCTCAGCGGTCGCTTCGCGTCTTCTACACTGATGATCATGCGGATCCGATTCTTGACTGCTTCCGCCGAGACATCGGAATCGTCCGCACCCTTCACACTCGAGGTGAAGAAATACTTCAGCTCAAAGATGCCTTGCGGGGTATGGATATACTTGTTGGCTGTAGCGCGACTCACCGTCGATTCGTGCATCTTGATATCGTCCGCCACCTGCTTGAGCACCAGTGGGCGAAGGAAATCTACGCCCTTGTCCAAGAAGTCGCGTTGAAACTGAACGATACTGCTGGCAACCATCAACAAGGTCTGTTGCCGCCGCTGAATGCAGGAGATCAGCCACTGCGCCGATCGCATCTTCTTGTTGATGAAGCGCTTCGCGTCGACACCGCCGTCGGTGCCCAGGACCCGGCGATAGTAGGAGCTGACGCGCAGGCGGGGCAAGCCTTCGTCGTTCAGGGTCACCGCGTACTCGTCGCCGTCGCGGTGAACATATACATCGGGCGTGATGTAGCGAACGTCACCCTCGCCGTAGTTGCGGCCAGGCTTGGGCTCGAGATTCGAGATATCGGCAGCGGCCTCCATCACCGCTTCGACCGGCGACTTGGTCTCTTTGGCAATCTTATCGAAGCGCCGGGCTTCGAGTAGATCGAGATGATCGCGAACGATCTCAGCCACCAGGCTGTTTTCTTCGCCGAGCACCCGCAACTGCAGAAGCAAGCACTCGCGCAAATCGCGGGCACCGACCCCTGGCGGCTCGAGCTCCTGGATGCGGCGCAGTGCACTGTCCACGACTTCAAAGTCCATGCCGCTGCGAAACGCTACCTCTTCGACGTCGAGCTTTAGGTAGCCGTCCTCGTCCATGTTGCCGAGCAGGCGACTCGCCACCGCTTTCTCGTCCGGGTCGAGGTCCTTCATCCGCAACTGCCAGAGTAAGTGATCGGTGAGGGATTCGGAACGGGTCAGCGTCGCTTCGAGACTGGGCCGGCGCTCGTCGTCAAAGTCGGCCGAGGTACCTGAAGAACCGGTCCAGCTGTTGTTCCAATTCTCTAAATACTCCTGCCAATCGACGTCGCGCATCCCGTTGTCGGGCTCGACCTCGGACGTCGTCTCGCGTTTATCGTTGTTTTCCGGCCATTCCTGGTCGGCACCATTGACCTCCAACCGCTCCTCGGTGCGCGGTCGCTCCTCGTCCTCATTCGGATCGACACCCTCTTCAAGGACCGGATTCTCCGACATCTCTTGCTCGACAAGCTGGTCAAGCTCAGCTCGAGAGACCTGTAGAATCTCAAAAGCCTGCCGCATCTGCGGAGTAATAACGGTCTGCTGCTTCTGACCGATGCTCTGGACGAGTTTTGATTCGAGCGCCATATCTTCACACCACCACTACAAACTAAATCCTTGGCCCAGATAAAGTTCACGTGCTTTGCGACTCGATGCAATCACTTCCGGAGTTCCCTCTTCTAGAATCGTACCAGCGTTGAGAATATACGCTCGATCGCAGATTCCAAGCGTTTCCCGCACGTTGTGATCCGTGATCAGAATCCCGATGCCCCGTGAACGCAGCTGAGCGATGATCGCCTGAATGTCCAAAACCGCGATTGGGTCAATGCCAGCAAAGGGTTCGTCCAGCAATATGAAGCTCGGCGAGGTCACCAGCGCCCGGGTAATTTCCAAACGCCTCCGCTCACCTCCAGACAGTGTGTATGCGCGATTCTTTGCCAGGTGCGCAATGCTCAGCTCCTCGAGGAGGCTTTCGAGGCGCTCGGAACGCTCTTCGTGGCTCAATGGCAGCGTCTCCAGCACCGCCAACAGGTTGTCCTGTACCGTGAGCTTCCGAAATACCGACGGTTCTTGGGGTAAATAGCTCACTCCGAGGCGCGATCTGCGATACATCGGCTCGGCCGTGATGTCGGTTTCTCCGAGCATGACGGTGCCTCGGTCAGGTCGTAGAAGACCGACAGTCAGGTAAAACGTCGTGGTCTTGCCGGCACCGTTCGGCCCCAGTAGCCCAACAACCTCCCCCGCCCCAACTTTGAGCGAAACGCCGCTGAGGATCTCTCGACCGCCGAGACTCTTGACCAGACCAATTGTCCTGAGCACTTTCGCACCGGCACCGTTGACGTCACCGGCCATCGTCATTGCTCGAAGCTCACGGACCGTTGCCAACAGAATCTGATGCTGCCGTCAGGTCGTCGGAGGCCTTCGCGGCGCCAGAGGGAAAAAGCACTGCTTTGACCCGCTGCCCACCACCATCGACGACACTGCGTTCCTCACTCAGGTACACGACGACGCGCTCGCCGCTGACTTCGTTTGGCCCGTCGCGCAGCACAGCGCTTTCGCTCAACGTGATGGTCTGTTCCGTCTGATTGAATTCGGCTCGGCCACCGGTGGCTTCGCGGTCTCCGCTAACGATCCGAACATCGCCCGTCGCCACAATCTCACGTGGACGACCGGTGAGCTCCGGGTCCAAGTGAATGCGGAGGACGTTGCTGCGCAGCGTAATGTCCGACTGACTCACCGTCACGCCGCCACGATACGTGAGAAATCCTGTCTTGTAGTCAAACTCCAACGTCCCGGCTTCGATGCGGACAGGGCCGCGATCGGCGGACAGCGAGAAGCTTTCGAGCAACCCGTCGCCTCCGAGGACAGCCTTGCCGTCCTCAGCCTGAGCGACAACTGACGACAAGACCATCGACAACGCCGCGCACGCAACCATCGCGATCGGCAATTCAGCGCTAGCCATACGCAACCTACGAGAAATCGCGGTCAAAAACCGATCACCCGCCCACATGTGAGCCTTTCGGCCAGAGGAGCATGTCGACTCCGTCGGTGACGCGGAGACGCTGGCTGTCAAGATCGATTTCCATCGACTCGCCGTCAAACTCGAGCTGGTTGCCCTCGACCCGGACGATGCCGGGGACGACGATCTGCTCCGAGAGAGCCTCGTAGCTCGCGAACTCGGTACGGATCACATACTGGTCGATCTGGACCTCGATACCGCCCTGGACATCGACCTTCCGAACGTCTTTGCCGTCCAAGAAAACTTCGCCACCCTCACCGCGCATGCCCACGGTCCGCCCCTCTTCCAGGTAAACTTCAACCACCGGCTTGATCACAGACACCTTCGCCTCGTCCTCAAAATACCTCGCCTCTTTGGCCGACACTTCCCAGACCTTGCGACCATCTTCGACCTTCACTCGATGGAAGTTCTGGATTCTCTGTGCGACTTCCGGAAGAAGCTCGATCACCTCTAGCGCAATATCGATCTTCCGCTGCTCCCACAAACTACTAGCCACCATACCGGTGCCGATCGCCAAGATGAGAACGAGTGCGGCAACAATAATCCGACGAATATTTGTTCTCATGAGTAGCCGTCGACAACGGGTGAGGCGGAAGCTACCACCGCCTCGGGAACGTGTAAAGAATCGAGTGTTGCTCCAGAGCCTTAGAATATCTGCATTTTCTGCACAGTGCGAGGCGCTTTTCCGAATCTCTGGCTTTTCCGCAACAGCCCTGAACTGATACGAATCAATTCGTCATGCCGAAACTTCCAATCGCAAACCTCGGGCTGCGCCATCTCGCCCTACGCGTGCGAGACGTCGAGACCTCAAAGCGATTCTACTGCGAGGTCTTCGGCATGAGCCCGGTCTGGGAACCGGATCAAGACACAGCCTATCTCTCGGGTGGCGCCGACAATCTCGCGCTGCACCAGTATAAAGATGGTGCCGCATCCGTCGGCGGCGCCAACACTCAGCCCCTCGACCACCTGGGATTCATCCTGTCCACCCCCGCGGCTGTCTACGCAGCCGCCGAGGCCGTTCGCGAACGAGGCGAGCGAATCCTGCAAGAACCGCGTAAGCATCGCGACGGCAGTCACTCGTTCTACATGGCCGACCCGGATGGCAATATCGTCCAACTACTCTTCGAGCCAAACATCTCCCAGCCATGACCACCAGCTCTTCACGCATCACCGCCTGGGCGGTGCACGCTTACACCGCAAGCGGAGCAGCGGTCGCCTTTCTGGCACTGGCAGCCAGCAATGCCGGCGACATCCGCACGGCGTTTCTCTTGCTCTGGGTCGCGATGGCAATCGATTGCAGCGACGGAACGATGGCACGCGCGGCGCGCGTCAAAGAGGTCGTCCCGGAATTCGATGGCGCCAGACTCGACGACATCGTCGATTACCTGACCTATACTTTTGTCCCGATCGCCATGGCCTACGGCGCGGGATTGCTCCCGGCAGGGGCTGCCGGACTTGTCATCGGCTCGCTACCGCTGCTCGCGAGTGCCTACGGGTTCTGTCGCACCGACGCCAAGACCGACGACCATTTCTTTCTCGGGTTTCCATCTTACTGGAACATCGTCGTGCTCTACTTCGTCCTGCTCGACACGCCACCGCTGTTCAACGCCGTCGTGCTCACGACCCTCGCAGCCCTGGTCTTTGCGCCAATACGCTACGCCTATCCCAGCCGTAACCCCGCGGGCCGTTGGGGCACCTTCACCCTCGGCCCGGTTTGGGCGGCGTTGATCTTCTACTTGGTGCTCGAGCTACCCGCGTTGAACCCAACTCTGGCCTGGGCCAGCCTCTACTTCCCCGTGTACTACTTCGGCCTGTCGCTCTACCTCGATCTCGGTCGTCGACGGTCGCTCGCAGCTTAGCCGACCACTGGAACACAACTGAAGTTTAGCGCGGCTCCGGGGCGGAAGCAGCAGCGCCCGCAACCGGGGGCAATGCCTCCACCGGCTTGCGCAAAGCGATCCTGTAGAACCGCTCGGCCTCGGGCATCCACTCGTTCAACTGACTGATGCGAGTGTCGTAATTTGGGTGCGTCGAAATGAACTCGGCAGGCTTTTCCCCATCGTTCAACGCTCCCATCCGCTCCCAAAGTGAAATCGAAGCTCTCGGGTCGTAGCCCGCTTTGGCCATCAAGATGATCCCAATGTGGTCGGCCTCAGACTCCATGTGCCGACTAAACGGCAACATGACCCCAACCTGAGCTCCCAGTCCATACGCCTGCATCGCGGCTTGCTGCACGGCGGCGCTCTGCCCGCTCGTGGCGATCGCGAGACCCGCCCCCAGGCCTTGAAGCACGACTCCTTGGCTCATCCTCTCCGCGCCATGTCGCGCCAGCGCATGGGCGACTTCGTGCCCCATCACCACCGCCAGCCCGGCTTCGTCCTGGGCCACCGGAAAGAGTCCGGTGTATACAGCTGTCTTGCCGCCCGGCAGCGCGAACGCGTTCACCATCTCCGCATTGTCGATCACAGCGAATTCCCACTCAAAGTCGGGTTTCTCGGCAACTTCCGCAATCGCGCGGCCAACCCGTTCGACCAGCCGGGTCATTTTCGGGTCGCTGACCACTCGCTCCTTGCTGAGGATTTCCTGGTAGGCAGCAAGGCCCATCGAGAGGTCTTCAGACTCCGGGAGCATCATGAACCGACTGCGGTTCGTGTAGGGAACCGTCGTACAACCGATGACCACCAACACTGCCAAAACAACGATTCCGACGCCGACATACTCGTTTTTCATCCGCCAACCATATCTCAGCCGAGCTCCGATTTCACGCTCAGCGCCCAAACGACTCCACCCCATTTGTGACTGTTTGCCGGCTCGCGTACACTGCGTCGGATGATCGCGGTAGACGGCGTATCCAAGAGCTTCGGATCTTTCGTCGCGATCGAAGACCTCTCCTTCGAGGTCGCGGCCGGTGAAATCGTCGGCCTGCTCGGCCCCAACGGCGCCGGCAAGACGACCATGATGAGAATCCTCGCCGGTGTATTTCCGCCAAGTCGCGGCACCGTCCATGTCGCCGGCTACGATGTCGTCAAAGATCCCCTGCGGACTCGGGCCGCAGTAGGGTATTTCCCCGAAAGAGTCTCGGCCTATCTCGACATGACGGTGAGTTCCTATCTCCGCTACGTCGCCAAAATGAAGGGATTCAGCGGCAGCGCCGCCAACTCGCAGGCAGTCTCGGCGATGGGCGCCTGCGGTATCGAGGCGGTGGCCAATCGAATCATCGGAAGCCTCTCGAAGGGATTTCGACAGCGCGTCGGGATCGCGCAAGCCCTCACGGGAGAACCGAGCGTTCTCATTCTCGACGAACCGACCTCCGGCCTCGATCCGGAGCAGGTCGCCGACATGCGCGACCTCATTCGAGGTCTCGGCGAAAAACGCACCGTGATTCTGTCGACCCACATTCTTCCGGAAGTCGAAAGCACGTGCGATCGCGTCATCATCCTCCATCGCGGCCGCATTGTCGCCGTCGACACGACGGGTAATCTGAGCCGACGGATTCAACGCGCAGGCCGGATCTTCGTCGAGATCGACGCCCCCGTCGAGGATGCGCGGCAGCATCTCAGCCAATTCGCTGGCGTGAGTAGCGTAGAATCGAAACCACGTAGCGGCGACAGCGCCGCGTCATTCATCGTCATGACGGAGCAAGATCGCGACGTCCGCGCCGCACTCGCCAGCTCGATCGTCCAGCGCGGCTGGGGCCTGGTCGAGCTTCGGTCGGTCGCGTTTTCCCTCGAAGAAATCTTTTTGACACTGACCCAAGACCAAGAGGGCTCATGACGCGAATCTGGACCATCTGCAGACGAGAGCTGCAGGCAACTTTCGGCTCTGTTGTCGCCTACATCCTGCTCGCAGTCTTCATGCTGCTCAGCGGATATTTCTTCTATAGCGACTTGGTCTTCATTCTTCTGATGGCGTCGTTCACGCCAGTCGCGGGACTTTGGCAATGGGTGTTCCTCGATCTGCGCCTGGTCACCCTTCTGATCGTTCCCCTGGTGACCATGAGACTGTTCGCGGAAGAAAAGAAACTCGGAACCATCGAACTGCTCTGGACCTACCCGGTGCGCGATATCGAGATCATTCTCGGCAAATTTCTGGCCGCGGTCGCGTTCTTCCTCGTCATGCTCCTGCCAAATGCGATCCTTTGCGCGCTACTCTTTTCCTACCATCCGTTCGACCTCGGCCCACTGATGTCCGCCTACCTCGGCCTCATCCTGCTCGGCGTCTCCTTCATCGCCTGCGGGTTGTTCGTCTCCTCGACGACTGAAAATCAGGTCGTCAGTGCGATGGTCACCTACGGGATCCTGGTCTTCTTCTGGTTTCTCACATGGAACGAAGAGGCGGCGAATCAAGCCGCGCTGCGCATTCTCCTGGGGCTCTCCCTTTTCGACCGATTCTTCAATTTCACCCGCGGCGTCATCGACATACGCGACGTCGTGTTCTTCGTACTGTTCATCAGCTTCTTCCTCTTCTTGACATGGCAATCTCTGACCGCCCGAAAATGGCGGGGTGTACCGTGAGCGTGGCAGGACGCACGCGCGGAGCGCTGCAGGCGGCCGTCCAGATCCTGCTCGTCGCCACGACCTTCGCGACGGTGCAGTTCCTCGCCAGTCGTCACAACGTTCGCTACGACCTGACGCCGAACCAACGCTACATGCTCTCGCCCTACGCGCGTCAGGCCGCCGAAGAGTTTCCAGGCAGCGGCACGCTCTACGCATTCTACGATAGTCAGCAGGTCGTCGAACGGCGACACATGCTCGACCTCCTAGATCAAATCCACTCACACGCGCCCAAACTGTCCTACGAATTGGTCGACCTCGATCGCAAACCCGGGCTTGCCAAGAAATACGGTGTCTCGACCTACGGTACGGGCGTAATCGAGCTTGAAGAC
>JAJCZJ010000048.1 GCA_029262455.1 Deltaproteobacteria bacterium
GGCGCGGGCCGCCCATCGAATGCGGCCGTCCCGCAACGATAGAAATCCGTTGGCCACGAATCTCAAAGAAGTGCCGCGAGTAGCCCGCCATCGGCACCTGCCCCAGGGATTGATCGAATTGACGGATCCGGCGGGCCTGGCCAACCGCGAGATTCGCCGACAACCTCGGTCGCTCGAGCGCCTCCGCGATCAACTGGCCGAGGTGGATGGCGTCGTGGTTGCCTGGGATCACGAGCGCCGGGATTCGCAACTTGGAGATCGACGCCAAGATCGGTATCGCCTGACGGTGCCGATACGTTGCGATGTCACCGACGAAGAGAACGAGGTCGTAGTCGGAGCCGTTGAAGTAGTCGACATCAAACTGCTCCCAGCAAAGATGGACGTCGCCAACAACCGCCAGTCGTATCCCGTCGTTTCCGCTACTCTCCAACAATCCTCCGTTTTACTCCGCGTATTTCCAGTCTGTCGCTCACGAAGCCTCGAAGGGCCAGTTCGACGCTTCCTGGCCTCCATCGACTTCGAAGGTCTTGCCAGTCACCCAACGAGATGCCGGCGAGGCGAGGTAGAGAACGGCCGTGGCGATGTCGTCGACCTCGCCCAACGCCCCAAGTGGCGTGAGCGCTTCCATCTTGCTCTTGGCTTCGTCGTCGAGAAATGGCGCAAGCGCCGATGTCAGAGTCGCCCCGACGGCGATGGCGTTGACGCGAACCCGCGGCGCCAGTTCATGCGCCATCACTTTAGTCATATGCGACATCGCCGCTTTGGCGGTCCCGTAGGCGACAAACCCCGGGATCGGCACCCGTCCAGCAGCCGAGGAGATGTTGACGATACTGCCTCCGTCGCCATCGAGCATATGAGGCACCGCGAGTCGGCTGGTCAGGAACGCTGTCGTAACGTTAAATCGAAATGCTTCGCTGAACATGTTTTCGCTGGTCCTGAGGAACGGCTTGGGCCCGGTACCCCCGACGTTGTTGACTAAGATGTCAATGCGGCCGAATTTGTCCATCGCCTTGGCAATCAGCGCCTCCGTATCCTCCCGCTTGTTCGCATCACAAATGAGAGGCAACGCCTTGACGCCACGCTTCTCGACCTCTTTGGCGGTATCGAGAATCTGCTCTTCTGTACGCGCACCGCATACGACGTTGGCACCGACATCCGCAAAAGCGAGGGCCGAGCCACGACCGATGCCGCGGCCGGCGCCGGTAACAATCGCGGTTTTTCCATCGAGTCTGAAGCGATCGAGAATCATTTTCGTCTCCTGCCAGAAAGCCGGCACCAAATCACAAATCGATCCCAGCGGCCAAGGCTACGGGGTGGGGTTCGATGATCGATCGCGTTGGCGCTGCTCGGGCAGTTGCTGCTCAGGACCTCGACTTGTTAGAGAAACCGCATGGCAATCCACTACGAGACCAACGATCACATCGTCACCATCACCATCGACCGCGCGGAGCGGAAGAACGCAATGGACATGGAGCACTTCATCGGGCTGGCGGACTCTTGGCGTCGGTTTCGCGACGATCCTGAAGCCTGGGTTGCGATCATCACCGGTGTCGGAACTGCATTCTGCACCGGCGCAGATTTGAAAACGTTTATTCCGCAGGTAACAGGCGAACTCCCAAAGCCAGACAATTGGCGACCCGAGGACGGCGTCAACGCGGTGCTCAAGGAGTTTGAACTGTACAAACCAATCATCGCGGCGGTCAACGGCGACTGCGTCGCTGGAGGCATGGAGATGCTCGGTGGGATTGATATCCGCGTCGCATCACCAAACGCGCGCTTCGGAGTACTCGAGCCAAAGCGAGGCTTGTTTGCCGGCGGTGGCACCACTGTGCGCCTGCCGCGCCAGATCCCGTTTCCAGCCGCGATGGAGTTCCTGCTGACCGCCGACCTGATCAGCGCCGACCAGGCAATGCAGATGGGTTTACTCAACCGTGTCGTGCCGGCGGACGAACTCATGCCGACCGCGCTCGACTTCGCGAAACGGATCACCGCCAACGCACCGCTAGCAGTGCAGGCGACCAAGGAGTCCGCCTTGCAGGGCCTGGCAATGACCTTGCCGGACGCCTACCAGAACGAACGTCGGCTGGCCGGCAAAGTGTTCGGCACCGAGGATGCGAAAGAGGGACCGCGCGCGTTCGCAGAGAAGCGACCAGCCAAGTGGAAGGCGAAATAGCCGCGGGCGAAGTAGGCCCCACCTGACTCGAAAAGTGATCGGAGAATCAAATGGCAAGTGAAGAATTGAAAATGGTTGTCGAGCTACTGCGCGGCGCACCGCCGCTGCCCGAGGGCGCCTCGTTCGATGAGATGCGCGAGGGCATGGAGCAAATGACCGCGGCCGCGCCGCTCGACGAGGACATACGCTACGAACCCGTCGATGCCGGCGGGGTACCCGCAGAATGGGCGATCGCAACGAACGCACGCGACGACCACGCTGTTCTGTATCTGCACGGCGGCGGCTACGTCATTGGTTCGGTCCGGACTCACCGCGGCATCGTCGGCAATCTCTCGCGCGCAACCGAAGCCCGCGTATTGTCCGTCGACTACCGCCTAGCTCCCGAGCACCCGCACCCAGCGGCGGTCCAGGATGGCACTGCTGCGTATCGTTACTTGCTCGACCAGTCCTTCGACCCGAAGCATCTCGCAATCGCCGGTGACTCGGCCGGAGGCGGTTTGACCGCGGCCACCCTGATCGCGCTGCGCGATAGCGGAGCAGCGTTACCGGCCGCCGGCGCACTGATCTCGCCCTGGCTCGATCTGACGCAAGGCAGCGAGTCGATGAAGACGCGCGCCGCCGAGGACCCGATGGTCACCAAGGATGGGCTGCAGGCAATGGCCGACGCCTACATCAACGGCGCCGACCCAAAAACGGCGACCATCTCGCCGCTCTTCGCCGAGCTCGCGGGCCTTCCGCCACTCTTGGTTCAAGTCGGTACCGCCGAAACACTACTCGACGATTCGACTCGCTTCGCCGAGGCGGCAAAGGAAGCCGGAGTCGAAATCAAGCTCTACGTCTGGTACGACATGATCCACGTCTGGCACGCCTTCGCGGGACTGTTGCCCGAGGGCAAACAAGCCATCGACGACATTGCGGCGTTCTTCGCACCACGGTGGGAGTGATTGGCCCTCGATTGATCTACACAACCCGCCAACACCATAAAAACAATGGAGAGTGAGGCTCCTGCCGAGCCGGCTACTTGCGATGACACCCGGCTCGGCAGGAGCCTCACTCTCATGGGACGGGGGCCGTTCTAAATCACGTACTCAAACTGGAACAGAAAGTTGTCCCTATCCTGGAGCAAACTGATCCCTTGGCCACCCTTCAGATCGGTTGCCGAAAGAAAGTTGTACGTGAAAGTGAAGCGGAACGGATCGACACTGTAGGTCAGAGACGGCTGCAATACCCAGGCGTTCGCCCAGTCATAGAATATCGCCATGCTCGGCAGCACTCGGCCTCCGTAGTAGGGCGACGCGATCAGCAAAGTCTGTAAGAACTGATCGACCGGGCTGGGAGCGAAGTTCGGCACCGCGGCGTCAGCGTTTTCTCCGAGCGTGCCGAGATAGACGTCGGTAGAGATATTCTGACGTTGCACCGGCAAAACTTCGCCGAGATTGATCTGCCGCTGTCCAGCGAGGTAGGGGAAGAACCGGCGGCGATTCTCTTCTGAAACCCCGGGCAAATTCGGCAGAGTATCGCGACTCAAAGGTTCCCTTCGCTCCGCGCCGCGCAAGTGCTTGTAGAAAAACTGCGTCGTGATGAAGAAGCTCGAGTTCGGGTTCAGCCAGCGAAACCATTGGTTGATATCGAGTCCAACCGCTACGTTCCACGAATCACCGGTTCGCGCACCCGCTGAACAGTATTGATCACCATCGAAATTGTCAGGGTCAGCAATCTCTTCTCCGTTGCTCCTCACGAACTTGCCGCCAGGGCACCCTCCCAAAGAGTGAATGAATGGATCGAGAGAGGTTTGACTGTTGCGCGGCTCGCCTTCGAAGAATGCGGTTTCAAAACGAACGATCGGCTCGCCGCTGATCCCCAGGGGACGCACCCACTCCGGAGGCAACGCGAAATTGCCGAACACACCGGAAACGCGAACTCGTGGCGCTGTTTGCTGTGCCCAGATCGTATAATTGCGCTGGGGCCCCAGGTAGCTGTCACGATCTTCCCCGAGCCCTATCGTGGTCGGGAAACCGTTGCTGAGAACGCGCACCGCCGGAATGTCAAAATACGTGTAGTAGTGCGCCAAACCGAGAGCCACATCGCCGATCAGGGGCACAGGCGCGCTGAAGCGAAACTGCGCTCCGCCGCGAGAATCACTTAGTGATCGGTGCGGTTGAAACGTTTCCGTCAGAATCGATTCTGTCGGAGTATGAACGTTCGGCAGCCCCCAAGCCGACCCCTTTGGAGTCCCAGGCGCGAAACCAACCTCGTCGTCGATCGCAATGAAAGCCTCGATATAGGCCTCATACCATGGGAGGTTCGACAGAACGGACATGCCGGGGATACCGGTTTTCGAAAAGTCACCGAGGTACCAAGTCACTCGGGCCATATCGAGCGGGACACGTCGCTCATCGAGACTGACCAGGAATCCACCAAAGCTCGCGTCCAGGGGGTTGATGTTATCCATAAGACGGAAGATGTCGGTCTCGCCCCAAGCGATAATCTGACGCCCTAGTCGCAAGGTGACTTTGCCCGCCTTCGCCTGCATGTAGGCTTGGAACAAACGATTCCGCGATGTCCCAACATCACGCAATGTGCGCCGATCACGCGCGGCGATTTCTCGTCGGCTCGGAGACTCCGGAAACGGCGAGTTCAACACCAGCGCGGCCGGGCTAAACTGCCCGATATCACCGCCTTCAGGGCCGCCACCGGGAATAAACTCGCCGGCGAGGAACTGCTCCGCGGTGCGGAACTCAGACGGTCCGTAGTCGTAGATACCCTCATACTCGCCGCGGTAGGAAATAAAATACCGCATCTGCTTAATCTTGAAGGGAAGCATTTTTAACAACGCAAGCGGGCCGAATCCCTCCTTCAGCAGACGGCTGAGATCGTGGCGCACCTCGAGCTCGAGGAAGCCACGGTGCTGACGCACACTACCGGCGGAAGATTGCGGAAACGTGACATTTCGGGCCACTTGCCGGACGCCGTCCGAGAGAATTTCGGCCGTCGTTTCCTCGGTACCGATACGCACGGCAGTATAGGCCCGCAGTCCAAACTGGATCTCGCCCTTCTTGTCGAGCGGAACCCCAGCAGCTCCATCGACGAGAAAAACGAGAAGCGAGAGAACCAGCGCACCGCTGTAGACGCGGCGTGTTACTCGTCTCTGATCAAACATTCCCCCTCCGTCCGAGCTCGCGGTTTGAAAACATAACCCCCAATAGGGCATTAGTGTCGCACTACAAACGAGCTTCCAATGCGTTTAGCCGACCAACACCGACGAAGTCCAGGGAAACACCAAACGATTCGAAATCCGCTCACAGGCGCCCGCGCCTTTCATTCAACGAGGTGAATCGATGAACAGAACCGCGAGCACGACTCTGCTAACCGCGGCAATCTCTTGTTTTCTGGCCACCCCCGTTCTCGCGGATATCGGCGCACAGGGTATGGGGCTCGCTGGCGGAACGGTGACACCAACCATCGGTCTACCGGCCGGCACGATCGCGACGGCGACAGCGACGGCCACCGCACTCCCGCCAACCGAAACTCCGATCCCGCCAACACGAACACCACGGCCGACCGAACTCGTCCTCAATGTTGGTGGATGCGCCGTGGCCCAGGCAAATCAAACCGGTGCGCGGGAGCTGGCAATTTTCCCCGCCTTGGTGTTCCTCGACAGAGCGAGGCGTCGCTTGCGCCGTCGATGAGCGAGCTGCCGTTTCGCATTCTTCCCCAGATCACGGATCTAAACCGCAACTTCTGGACGTCGGGCAGCGACGGGAAGTTGCGGTTTCTCTGCTGCAATCAGTGTGGCTATTTCGTTCACCCTCCGGCACCGATCTGCCCGCGCGACCTGAGCAAAGATCTCAGCGCGCAGCCGGTGTCGGGGTCGGCCACGGTCGCGACTTTCACGATCAACCACCAAGCATGGATGCCGGGAATCGATGCCCCGTACGTCGTGGCGATCGTGGAGATCGACGACCAGCCGTCGGTGCGGCTAACTACAAATATCGTCAACTGCGCCGCCGAAGACATTGCGATCGGGATGAAAGTCCGCGTCGTTTTCGAGCACCGTCCGACCCCTGCCGACCAAGAAGATATCTGGATTCCGCTCTTCCAGCCCGCAACAGGTACGTCATGAGCCTCGATGTCGCAGACCAGATCGAAAAACGCACATGCATCACCGGCATCGGGCAGTCCGAGATCGGCCGGCGACTCTACCGCAATCCACTCGAGCTCACCCTTGACGCCTGCATCGCAGCGATCAAAGACGCCGGGCTCACGACCAAAGACATCGACGGCATCTCCAGCTATCCCGGGATGGCGCCAACGCCGGCCGGATTCTCCGGCGCGCACGTGACCGAAGTACACGACGCGCTACGGTTGGAAGTCGGTTGGTTCGGATCGGGCATCGAAACATCCGGCCAACTCGGATCGGTGATCAACGCCTGCCTCGCTGTCGGCGCCGGTCTGGCCAATCACGTCCTGTGTTTTCGCAGCGTCTGGGAAGCGAGTGCGCAAGGAGACAAGGGACGCAAGGCGGCGATGCCGGGTGCTGGGCACGCGGGCGAGTATCGCGCCAGCGGCATCATGGAGTGGACCCTGCCGTTCTACGCGCCATCGGCAGCGATTTGGATCGCAATGTTCGCGCAACGCCACTTCCATCAGTATGGAACGACACGAGAGCAGTTGGCGCAGATCGCATTGAACGCCCGCCGCAATGCCGCACTCAATCCAGCCGCGATCTACCGTGAACCGATGTCGATGGACGACTACTTCGCGGCTAGAATCATCTCGACACCTTTCTGCCTCTACGACTGCGATGTGCCAGCCGACGGAGCAACCGCCGTGATCGTGTCACGAAGAGAACGCGCCACCGATTTGCGCAAGCCACTCATTCGCGTCGAAGCAGTTGGTACCGCGCTGCGCGGACGACCATCGTGGGATCAATTCGACGATCTCAGCACCATGGCCAACCGCGACGCGGGGGCGCACCTGTGGACGCGAACCGAGCTGAAACCAAGTGATGTCGACGTCGCCGAGATCTACGACGGCTTCTCGTTCCTCACCCTGTCCTGGCTCGAGGCGCTCGGTTTCTGTGAAGTCGGCGAAGGCGGGCCTTTCCTCGAGGGCGGCACGCGTATCGCGCGCGACGGGGAGCTGCCCTTGAACACCAACGGCGGACAGCTCTCTGGCGGCCGTCTGCACGGCTACGGCTTTCTGCACGAAGCCTGCACCCAGCTGTGGCACGAGGGTGGAGAACGCCAGATTCCGAAGCCGCCACAGGTCGCAGTTGCCGCCGCCGGCGGTGGCAACACCTGCGGCTGCATGCTGCTGGTCCGAGAATGAGCGCCCGCCGAACTCGTCGTGCCCCACACGACGGCCTCTGATGAAAGAGGGCGGAGCATCGCGGGCATACCGCATTCAGCGCTGGTCGCAGCACGCTCGACGCGACGAAGAAGATATCATCAGCATCGAAGAACCTCTGGAGATCCGCGTCGACGGCGAGGCAGTCGCGGTGACCATGCGAACCCCAGGTCACGACGAAGATCTCGCTGCCGGGTTCTGCCTCACCGAGGCAATCGTCAGCGACCCGGACGACATCGCCCGCGTCGAACCGTGCAATCGATCGACAGACGACAACATCATCGACGTGATCACGGCAGGCGACAAGCCGGACGCCGTCGCCCGCGCCCGCCGCACTTCATTCGTCGCCAGCTCATGCGGAATTTGTGGAAAGCAGAGCCTCGACCGCATTGAACAGCAGGCTGCCCCCTTTGAGACGGGCACTCCGACGATATCGCAGAGCATCGTGGCAATGTTGCCGGAGAGCATGCGGCGACAGCAAACCGAGTTCTCTCGCACCGGAGGTTTGCACTCAGCGGCGCTGTTCAATCGAGACGGGCATCTCATCGCGCTGCGCGAAGACATCGGCCGCCACAACGCGGTCGACAAGATCATCGGCCACTGCCTGCTGCAGCGCCGCAAGCTCGCGCAAGACACCATCCTTTTGGTGAGCGGCCGCACCAGCTTCGAAATCGTTCAGAAGGCCGCGATGGGGAGAATTCCCATCGTCGCCGCAATCAGCGCTCCGAGTTCGCTCGCCATCGACCTCGCAGAGCGCCTGCAAATGACCCTCATCGGCTTCCTCAGAGACGATCAATTCAACACATACAGCGGAACCGATCGGATCACGGCCGCTGCGGCGGCAAATAGATCATCGAACTAACGCTTTCTGTCAGTAAAGCCTAAAATTAGCTCGCCTTTATTGCGGCCGCCATTCCATTAGCATTGCTTACGCCAATCTGCTGGCGGTTTCATCCCATAGTCAATTGACGCGCCGCATCATTACTGACACCTTAAGGATCGTCCGGCGCGCCAGGATACGAACGTGTGCGGTGGCTGTGAGGCTGGCGCGCCGGACCCTACGAAGGCTCCCGAATTGGCAAGGCGGCGCCATCACCGGTAGTGGTGATCCATGCCATTCCGCACCAGTAAGCTCCGCATCTCTACAAGAATTGCTGTCATTGGGCTGCTGGGTGTGATCGCGGCCCGTCCGCTCGGCGCGGGGCAGACGCGTTGCGTCGGCGACTGCAACGGCGACGAACGCGTCGTCATCGCCGAGTTGATCCGCGCGGTCAGCGTGAACCTGGGCCTCTTCGACACTGACTACTGCTCCGCCAGCGACGCCAACGACGACGGCCGCATTCGAATCAACGAACTGATCCAAGCCGTCAACAACGCCCTCAACGGCTGCGGAGGGTCCGCACCGACGCCGACGCCGACGCCGACGCCGGTCGTAGACACCCCGTTGCCGTGGACCTTCGCGGAAGTCGCCGAGCAGGCGGGCGCCCAGGTCCTACATGCCCGCGTCTCCGACGACTTCGCCGATCAGCTGGGCGGCGGCGTTGCCGCCGGCGATTACGACGATGACGGCTTGATCGATCTTTACGTTGGCGGCGGTCACGCTGGCGCCAACGCTCTGTTGCGCAACCTCGGCGACGGGAGTTTTGTGGAAGTTTCCGAGGCCGGACTGCCGCAAGATGCATCGCCGACTGCGGCGCTCACATTCGCTGACATCGACGGCGACAATTCACTCGACCTGATCGTCGGCGGGATTGCCGGATCCGGGACGCGGATTTTCGGCGGACAAACCAACCACGTCTTCGTCGAGGAAACGGCTGAGTCCAACCTGCGCGGCCTCGACGGCAACACCGTCGGCACCGCGCTGGCGGACTTCGACGGCGACGGCGATCTCGACTTGTGCCTCGGCCGACGCGGCACGTCATCTTCCGGCGCAGAGCCGGTTGAGCACCTGTTCCGCAACGACGACGACTGGATTCTCGTGCCGGTCGGGACGGGATTGGGGATTCGCGGTTTGGCGGGCGCCAATGAAGACCTTTCTGTGACGCCGGCCTTTACCGATGTCGACAACGACGGCGACCAAGACCTCATCTTCGCCAGTGACAGCGGCACCAGCGAGGTGTTTAGGAATCAGTCTGGGACTTCGTTCGCCAAGAGCGACCGCGACCGTGAGCTGACCGACGGCGACCGTGAGCTGACCGACGAAAACGCCAGCGGTCTCGCCGGCGGCGACTACGACGGCGACGGCGATCTCGACTGGTTCGTCAGCGGCATCGCCGATCCAAACGGCGTCGCGGAAGGTTTCTGGGGCGTTACGGGGAATCGGCTCTTCCGCAACGACGACGCGTCATTCACCGACATCACAGACGTAGCGGAGGTTCGCACCGGCTCGTGGGCGTGGGCAGCGTGCTCGGCAGACTTCAACAACGATGGTCACCTCGACCTTTTTCAGGTCAACGGGTTCGAACCGCCCGAATCTGACGAATTCATCGGCACGCCATCTCCGCTGTTCGTCAACGACGGGGACGGCACCTTCACCGAAATGTCGACGGCTCTAGGACTCGATGATACGAGCAACGGCCGCGGCCTCGCTTGCTTCGACTACGACCGTGACGGCGACGTAGACATTTTCATCGCCGCCAACAACGGCACCTCGACATTGTGGCGCAACGATGGCGGCAATCAACGCGGCCGCTACCTGACCGTCCAGTTGTCTGGGCGCGTACCTAACACCCAAGCGGTCGGCGCACGTGTCACGATCGAAAGCGGCGGCAGGAGGCAAGTACGAGAACTGAGAGCCGGCGGAGGGTTTTCATCGCAAGTCCCGGGCGAAACCCATTTTGGCCTGGGCAACGCGACAACAATCGAAAGACTTAATGTCCGTTGGCCGCGCGGCAACGAAAGCGAGCTACGGGATATCGGTGTCGATCAAGTTCTGCAGGTCACCGAGCCTCAATGATGTGAGGGAGGGCGGAACAACTCCGCCCTCCCTCCCTTTAGCCAGCGCGCCGGTCGCGCAACGCCACGCTTTTGTCTAGAGGACACCAGCACGCCATGCCAAAGTTCGTTCTATTGATCGATGAAGTCGGGAATCCCATTGCCATCGGTGTCGAGGCAGGGGCCAATGATCCCGCCGTCGACCGGGCAACCGTCCAAGCAATCCGGTAGACCGTCGCCGTCTGAGTCGGTGTCGCAGGCGGCACATTGATTGTCCGGGTCTTCCGGGCAGGTATCGATGCAGTCGTTCGCACCGTCACCGTCGCGATCAGCTGCACACGGGCCGCACTCGTTCTCGGCGTCATCCGGGCAAGGGTCCAAGAAATCTGGAAGCCCATCGCCGTCGGCGTCGGGACAGTTCAGATCTCCATCGGCATCGGGTGGCAACAGCAGGCAGATGGGAAAGCCCTCGACACAATCGTTGTCGGCATCGTCTGGGCACGGATCGCCACAATCTTCGACGCCGTCGCCGTCACTGTCGCCGCCCTCCGGGCACGGATCCAGACAATCGGGAAGGCCGTCGCCATCTGTATCGACCGAGCAAGCCTCGCACGCATTCTGGGCGTCATCGATGCACGGATCCGTGCAGTCGACCAGTCCGTCGCCGTCCGTATCGCGAGCACAAGGGTCGCAAGCATTGGTCGCGTCATCGGGGCACGGGTCTTCGAAGTCAGGCCGCCCATCACCATCTGAGTCTGGGCACTCAATCTCGCCATTCTGATTGGGAAAGAACAAGCAGATGGGCAGTCCGCCGAGACACTCGTTGTCGGCGTCTTCCGGGCACGGGTCGAAACAGTCCGGCAGACCATCCTCGTCTTCGTCTTGGTTGCAAGGATCGCATTCATTCGCCGCATCGCCAGGACACGGATCGATGCAGTCGGTCACACCGTCATCATCTTCATCGGCGGAACATGGATCACAAGCGTTGTTCGCATCGTCCGGGCACGGGTCTTCGCAGTCGGGAACGCCATCGCCATCCTGGTCGGCGGCGCACGGATCGCAATCGTTGGTCGGATCGTCGGGACACGGATCAATACAGTCCGGCAGATCGTCATTGTCCTGATCCGAAGCGCATGGATCGCAGGCGTTTTCCGGATCGTCGGGACATGGATCCGAACAATCGGGAGAAAAATCTCCATCGCTATCACTGTTGTCGGAGTTGCAAGGACACAAATCCTCGCAATCGGACACACCATCGGCGTCCGAGTCGATCGCGCACGGGTCGCCACACAGCCCCAAAGCCACAACCTCGGACGCCTTGCGAGCCGTCTCGACCAAGACGTCATGATCCGCTGCGGCGCGTGCCTCGAGAGCCTCGATCTTCGCTTCCAAACGAGAATTCTCGCGACGCAGGTCGCGCGCCTTCTGTTTCAACCGCTTAGTGCGAACTCGATAGGAGCGAGTCGCGCGGTCCGCAGCCTCGACCGGCGCAACCTGCGGCGAGCCGATCAAGACGGCAAGTGCGATCACTGCAAACCGCAGCATCCTTAGCTGGCTTTTCGAACACATCCCCATGACTCCTTCCGTACGATCCGCGGCGCTCTCGCGCGGTCCGCGAACTCATTCAAAATGTCAGTGCCGAGCGTTATCACACAACTTCTGTGTGATTGTCAATCAGTTTATGAAGTGCTAGAAGGATTCCCATGGCAGCCGAGGTGACGAGATCGCGCAGGATTGGCGATCTGTTCTACGAAACCCGGGCAAAAATGGGCCGCGACTACACCGTGCGCCGCTTCGCCGCCGAAGTTCTGCACGACCGCCTCAACGAGAATCTCCTGAGTGCCATCGAGAAAGGCACTCGATTTCCCACCGAAGCCCTGGTCCGCCGCCTCGCTTCCGTGCGCGGCGAAGACCCAAAGCATCTGCTTGCTGTACTTTGGCGCGACCGAATGATCCACGCCTTCCGCAAAGAACTGGTCCGCGCCCTGCGCGCCCCGCGTGAGATCGGCAATGTCGAAGACGGCGACCTGGCGGTCGTCATCAGCCGCGCGATATCGTCGCTGCCCGACGACGGTTCCCCGATGGACCGAAAGAAATGGCATGCAGCGTTTCGCCTCGCGCCCAACCGCCAGGCGGGCAGCGTCGAAGCAACCGACGAGTTGGTCGAGCGCGCCGAGGAAATTCTCGCGGCACGCGACCTCGTAGCAATCAAGGGCTCAGACGTGGCGCTACGCGACCAGAACTATGTCGCGTCCGAAGTCCACGAAAGACAGGCTCTCGCAATCGAGTTCTTCGAAATCTTCGCCAAGGGCCTGCTCGACAAGCTCGTGCTCGGTGACGATGGCGGCGATACCTATCTCCGCAACCACTTCATTCACGTTGAGACAGAGCGATTGCCGCAGCTTCACGCCGAGCTGCATGCTGCGGTCGCGGCTGTCATGAAGAAATTCGAGACCGACGAAACCGTTGGCGATGCATTTCTCAATGTACTCGTCGACGCGACCACCCTAGGGGTCAAGAAATCATGAACAACGTCGCCCGCGTTGAGGTTCTCTTCCGATTCTTGTGCATGAGCGTACTGCTGCTGTCGGGCTGCGACGGCGGCACCAGTGGTTTCGACCCGATTCCCAGCGAAAGCGCGATCATTGACGGAGTGCGCCGCGATGGGGAATGCCAAGAACACTTGAACCTAACCATCTGCCGCGCCCAGCAAACTCCGGTACTGCCAACAGCTCCGACGACTGCTACGCCAACCTGCACAAACACCCCAACCCCCACGAACGCCACGACCATTCCCGGCCTCGCAACCCCGACCGCCACCGGAAGGCCGGCAACACCGCCAGCCCCTACGCGTACACCACCAACTTTCCCTACTCCAAACCCCGAGCCACGCGCACCCGGTATCGGCGTCGATCTGCTCGGAGGGCTCGTCCTTGTACAGTGCGTGCCCACCGGCGGTCGCATCCGCTGCGACTTCGACCTCACTTTCGCCGCCGTCGACTTCATCGGCGGCGTGTCGTTCCACGTCGCTGCGCGCGACTTGAACAGCAATGAGCCGTGGTCCGTCAGCGGTCCCGCATCGCTCCACGGAAGCGGCAGCGAGGACGACGACAACGACGGCTTGCCCAACTGTATCGATGCTTGTCCCGGCGACCCGTCGAACGCTTGCTCAGACCCCTGCCTTCTCGACACCGACGGCGACGGACTGGCGGACTGTTCGGACCCCTGCCCAGGCGATCCGCGCGGAGCAGAAGACCTTGATGCCGACGGCAATCCGAACTGCACCGACCCCTGCCCAGTCGACCCCGCCGACGCTTGCATCGACGTTTGCGCAAGAGACTCCGACGCCGACGGTTTCGCAGACTGTGAAGAGATCTGCCCCTTTGACCCCGGTTTCGACCCCGATCGAGACGGCGACGGCCTCCCTGACTGCCTGGATCCGTGCCCCGAGGAAAGCAGTCAGGAGTGCAACGATTTTCGCGATCGCGACGGTGACGGATTGCCCGACTTTCTCGACTTTTGCCCGGACGACCCCGACGACCAATGCTTCGACAACTGCGGGGCCGACTTCGATGGCGACGGGGCTCCGTTCTGCGTCGACCCGTGCCCAGCCGACCCCCTCGATCAGTGCCAAAATCCCTGCGCGCTCGATTCAGACTCCGATGGAATCAAAGACTGCCAGGACCCTTGTCCTTTCTCAGCTGAGTTCGCTGTTCGCACAACCCTGTTGTTGAACATCGACCATCAACAACCAACTGCACTCCTCGAGCTCGCAATCCTCGCCTTCTTCGATACGGAACAACCTGTGCCGTCTCAAGTTTCTGAACTCGGCGAAACAGGTGCCGGCTTTGCCTTCGTAACCGACATTTTAGAAGTACCGACTCGCTGAGACGTCAGAATCTCTGCGAGACTTCGACACCAAACGAACGAGGTGCCTCAAAGTACTGCAACACTACGCCCACGGTATTGGCCGTGGGGAAGTTCTGCTGAAAGTACTCCTCGTCGGTCAGGTTGCGCCCCCAAAAACTAAATTCAGATCGATCATCATTAAACCGATAGGTCAGTCGCGTGTGCAGCAGGTGGTAGCCACGCTGAATCGTTTGTGCGAGTTCCGGGCCCTGGTAATGCACCTCACTCCGATAGGAGTGCTGAAGCGTCGGCGTAATCGAACCCTCCAAACAATCCCATCCGATTTCATCGAGATCGTGGGTGTAAGAAATCGACACCCCCGATTCAAAATCGGGAACGTTGTTGAACGTTTCTCCACTTCGGTCCAGTAGTTCATCCACCGCGGCGCTCGGGGCGTTCTCAAACCGATCGTACTCCGTGTCGAGAAATCCGGCCGAGCCATTCACGACAAGGCCGTCGAACGGCCGCAAATCAAATTCGAGCTCGGCACCGCGAATCGAAGCCTCTGCCGCGTTGCGCACAATGACTTCGGCCAAGACGCTGGCGCCGGCATCGATCACGGAAACTTGGATGTCGTCGTAACGAGAGTAAAACACTGATCCCGAGAAACGCAGCCGCCGATCAAGTGCCACCGTCTTCACTCCGATCTCATACGACGCGAGATCTTCGCGACGAAAGGGTTCGAGAGCTGCGTCGCTGAGGGAGTTCCCATTGAAACCGCCGCTCTTGAACCCCTCGCTGTACGTGAAGTAGCCAAGTAAGTGATCGAGTCCGATCGATTCAATCAGCTCCTCCGGCGCAGTTAACGACACACTACCCATCGGCTTCCACGCCTTGAAGACCGCGGTCTCATCAGCATCGATCAGCGGTTCTCCCGCCACACCGCCAGGTAGAACCTCTGGAGGAATCGTTCGGAGGCGAGCAAACCCCTTTTTTTCCTCGGTGTAACGCAACCCACCAGTAACACTCAGCCATGGCAGCAATTCGTACGTCGCCTGGCCGAACAAAGCCCAAGACGAGTTGCGAATGCGCGTCTTCCCATCCGTCGTCGGTCCGAGCGATTGCGGCGCATTCGGGAGAGACAGAATGCTCAAGAACTGGCTGCCTTCTTCCCAAAATCCAAAGGCGCCGGCTACAAGCGTTAGGCGGTCGTCGAACCCGCCGAAATCGACGTTGAGCTCCTGGCTAATCTGCCGTTGATACCCGGCGCCGCCGTCAAAGGGCCCATCGCCGCTGGTCTCAGAAAGCTGCAGCTCCGGTAGGCCAGTGCCATCTCCATCCTCACGGATGCGTGGCCTCTGCTCACGCCAAGACGCGATGTACTTCAGTGAAACATCTTCCGCCAGTCCCACTCGTCCAAGATCCCAAACACCGTCGCCCCACGTGCCGTAGCTCTCGATATCGCCGAGCCCCGGAGTGTTGGCCTCAAACCGGAACGGCTGCGCCTTGCGACACTCTTCAGCCAGCCCCGGAGAAATCAAACCTCCGAGCGGTGGCGGGTCCGTCGCCACCACGCAACGCCCGCCCTTACCGTTGGTCTGATCGCGAAACCAGTTGCCCGTCACGTTCAACTCGATCTCGTTTGTCGCAATCAGCCGCAGCTTGCCCAGAAATCCGAGCGCATTGATGTCGTTGCGGTAACGATCGAGCAACGTGTTCTTGGTGTAGCCGCGCGAGCTCTCGTGTAGAAACGTGAAGCGCGAGAACAACCTCTCTTCGAGACCTCCAAGATTGACTGGAGCATTGAGCGTCACACTCGTCCGCACCGTCTCGAAGCTGCCGCCACCGATACGCAGGATTCCCTCGAAGTCTTCCTTCGGCCGTGCCGTCTTGACGAGAATCGCACCACCTACGGTGTTCTTCCCGAAGAGAGTGCCCTGCGGCCCGCGCAACACCTCGACCTGCTCGACATCGGCCATGTTCAAGATGCCGCCGGCTTGGCGCGACAGATAGACGCCATCTACGTAAATGCCGACACCTGGATCAAAGGTAATCACCGGGTCGACCTGACCAACCCCACGGATGAAGACTGCAGCCCCAGTCCCGCTGCGCCCCGAATAGAAGCTCAGATTGGGGACTAGATCTTGAATCTCATCGAGGCGGGTTACGGCGTTCTCTCGCAACCCAGTCCCGCTAAGAGCCGTCACGGAAACCGGTGTGTCCTGTAACAACTCGTCACGCTTGCGGGCGCGAACGACAATCTCCTCAATCCGTCCCCGCTCCCCGGCGGCAACTTCAGCCGCCCAAGCAGTCGGCAAGATCGGTGAGTTCGGCAAGATCGGCGCCGCTGCCAGCAGCACCGTCCACTGAATCAACGAGCGGATCTCCATGGCACCCCCTCCGCCAGAGAGTCTCCACCATCCGACCTCAAGGGTGCAAGGGCGGGGTACATACGAGCGGGGTACATACGAGCGGGGTACCGGGTACGGGGTACAGGGTACAGCCTACGGGAGAAGGGCGGGTACGGGGTACAAGCAAACCGTACCCCGTACCCCGTACCCTAAGAATTATATCCACTCTCTCCGTGATCGGCGAGATCGAGTCCCATGATCTCGTGCTCTTCGCTCGACCGCAAACCAACGAGGCTGTCGACTAGCTTGAGAATCACTAACGACACGATACCGCAGTATGCGAGAGTCACGACGATCGCATACATCTGTGTCGCGAGCTGCGACGCAACCGCCAGGCCGTCTTCAGCTCCGCCGAACGTCGAAGAGGCGAGAAAACTGACTAAGATCGTCCCAACTAGCCCGCCAAAGCCGTGCACCCCAACGACGTCCAGTGCATCGTCATACCCAAGTCTCTGCTTCAACGAAGTTGCTCCCCAATACGCCACCAACGCCGACACAAATCCTATGATGATCGCACCTAACGGCCCGACGTTGCCGGACGCCGGGGTAATGGCGGCAAGGCCGGCGATTGCACCGGTCGCAAGACCCAAGGCGCTCGGCTTGCCGTTGCGGACCCACTCGATGGCGCTCCAAGTGACCGCCGCGACGCTCGGCGAAATCTGCGTGACCAGGACCGCCATGGCGGCCTGCCCATTCGCGGCCAAGGCGCTGCCTCCGTTGAAACCAAACCAACCAACCCACAGCATCCCCGTACCCACCAAGGCCATCGGCAAGTTGTGCGGAGGCATCGGCTGCGTCGGATAACCCTTGCGCGGACCGACCAAGATGGCCGCCAACAACGCCGCGATACCAGCCGTGATGTGAACGACAATCCCGCCGGCGAAGTCAAAGACACCCATGTCGCCGAAGTACGAACCGGGGCCGCCCCATACCATGTGACAAACTGGAAGGTAGGCGAACGTGAACCAAAGTACGGAGAACGCCAACATCGCGGAGAACTTCATTCGCTCGGCAAACGCACCGACGATCAGCCCTGGTGTGATAATCGCAAAGGTCATCTGGAAGACGACAAAAATCGGCTCCGGGATCGTACCCGCAAGCGAGTCCCGTCCCACGCCGGCGAGGAACATCTTCGATGTCCCTCCGATAAACGAGTGGAGCCCGACCTCGCCCTCGACCATCCCGGTGCTGTCAAACGCCAGCGAGTATCCGTAGATCACCCAAAGGATCGAGATGACCGCCGTCAAGGCGAAGCACTGCATGTATACGGAAAGCACGTTCTTGGCCCGCACCAGACCGGCGTAGAACATCGCCAAGCCCGGCACCATCATGAAGAGTACCAACGCGCTGGCCACAATGATCCATGCGGTATCGCCAGGGCTCAATTCGTCTCCAGCCAAAGCTGCCGCCGGTTGCGTCAAGATCCACAAAGCACCAACTGCACCAAGCACAGCGTTTCGTTCTCTCATGTCGATCCCCCTGAAAGTATCCCGCCGATCCCTCGAGATCCACGACCAATGCAGCCCAAGGGAGATGAAACGATCTAAACGAGGCACGAGCCTTAGCACCCGGGCCCGAACAGATCGAGCCTCAGTCCCCCTTCGCGGTCAGGCCACCGTCGACCGGGATGACGGCGCCATTCAAGTAGGACGACGCCGGCAGCGCGATGCTGGCGATGACGTGGGCGACCTCTTCCGGGGCCCCATAGCGCCGCAGCGGCACCCTGCGCCGGGCGAACTTTTCCTTGTGCTCGTCGGGAATTGCGCTCGTCATGCCAGTATGAATCGGGCCCGGGCATACGCAATTGACGGTGATCCCGCGCGCCCCCAACTCGACGGCCAAACTCCGCGTCAGTCCGACTACTCCGTGCTTGGCTGCCGTGTAGGGAGAGATCCCACGCGACGCACCCAGCCCCTCGGTCGAAGCGATGTTGATGATCCGCCCGGCATCGGAGCGCTCCAAGTGGGGCAGCGCCGCCCGAATCAATCGCACCTGCCCAGTCAACATGATCTCAAAAGCCCTTTGCCAGACCGTCTCATACCCCTCGGCGTCGACCGGCGCACCAAGCGAAACTCCGGCATTGTTAACCAGCACATCGAGCCCTCCGAAGCGCTTCGCCACCGCTGCAACGACGGCAATGATCATCTCCGGGTCCGCGACGTCGAGCGGCCAAGCCTCTGCTTGTCCACCAGCAGCACAAATTTCCTCCGCAACCGAGCGAATTCCATCTTCGTTCAGATCGGTCACCGCAACCCGTACGCCTTCGCTCGCCAGCACGCGCGACGTGGCACGTCCCATCCCACTGGCTGCCCCGGTCACCAACGCGGTCTTTCCAACCAGCGATCGGCTGAGACTCGTAAGCTTCGATTCATTGTCCGCGAGGGCAGTCATGCGCAAGACTCCTTCAGATCCGCACCAGAACACAAGCGACGGCTTTCAACTTCGGGATCGCCCCAAACGGGTAGTGGGTCACTTTGATTCTGAGCTCGGCGCAATCGAAGCGAAGTCGGCGCTTTCAGGGCGAGGCGCCGCCGAGCCTTTCCGGGGTCGAATCGTGTCGCAGCTACCACCCGCCGGAGTTGTACGCGGCTCGGCGGCCTCACCCGCCCGGGACCCGGCTGCTCCCGTCCGCTTCAATCAAAGTGACGCACCACGCCCGAACGGTCCCGGTTGACGCGCGCCGCATCGCGCGCTTTGGTTCATCGATGCCCACAACTTCCGAGGAAAGTATCGCAATCGCGCAAATGCTCGTCGATCGATTGCTCGCAGGTGACGCCAACGGGGTCGGCGATCTCTATAGCGACGAGATGACGGCGTGGCGCAATTCCGACGGTCGCACCCTGGTCAAAAAGCAAGCGCTCAAGGTCGTACGGATCCTGACTGGAAGCTTGCAAGACCTCCGCTACGAAAACATCAAGGTGACACCCACCGTCAGCGGATTCGTACAACAACACACGATGAAGTGCACGGCACCAAACGGCGAGCCCGTAGAAGCACACGTCTGCATGATCGCGACCATCGAAGACGGCAAGATTCAGCACGTCTCCGAGTATATGGACACCGCGCAGATGGCCCCGTTGATGGGGTAGCATGACACTCACTCTACTACCCCATCCGAGGCACCTCGACGTGGCGGGCGACAGTGCACCGGCAGATCTAGAGATATCTCACACAAGCGATCTCTCCCTGGCGCCACAAGGATATCAGCTCAACATCAATCCCAGCTCGATCGCGCTGATCTCCGCCGACGCGGCCGGAGAGCGCTACGGCCGCGCAGCACTCGCACAGATCAAGTCCCAGTGCGGCCCGTCTCTACCAACTCTCGAGATTCGCGATTGGCCGGACTTCGCGGTGCGCGGCTATATGCTCGACATCAGTCGCGATCGCGTCCCGACCCGCGCCACGCTCCAGCGCCTCGTCGAAGTGCTCGATCTGCTGCGCATCAATCACTTCGAACTCTACACCGAACACACCTTCGCCTATCAACGCCACACGCAAGTGTGGAGAAACGCATCTCCTCTCGACGGTGAAGACATTCGTTGGTTGGACGAGCTCTGCCAACAGCGCGGCATCGAGCTGGCTGCCAATCAGAACGGCTTCGGCCACATGGAACGCTGGCTCAAACACGAGCCCTACCAACATCTTGCCGAAGCGCCGGGCGGATGGACGACCAGCTGGGGCGCACGGTGGCCGGCCGCAGTTCTCCACCCCGACGCCGCCAGTTTAGATCTGGTCCTCGGCCTATACGACGAGCTGCTCCCGCATTTTTCCAGTCGTCGCGTCAACATCGGTTGCGACGAGACCTTCGAACTGGGCAAAGGGCGAAGCCGAGAGCGGGTGAGCAATGTCGGGCGCGGCCGGGTCTATCTGGACTTCCTCAAAAAGATCCTCGACGCGATGCACCGCAGCGACAAAGAGGTCTTGTTCTGGGGCGACGTCATTCGCCAGCATCCGGAGCTAGTCAGCGAGTTGCCAAGGGACCAAACGATTCCACTGGTCTGGCACTACGAGGCGCCGATTGAAAACCCCACCCTGCCAAAGGGCCTGGAAACGATCCTGGAAGAAGTCGGCATGTCCGAAGAGATCCTGCGCGGCTTCGCCGGTCAGGCCGGCGCCTTCGCCGGCTCGGGATTGCCGTATTGGGTCTGTCCTGGAACCTCGTCCTGGAATTCCCTGCTCGGCCGAATGGGCAATGCCAAAGCGAATCTCGTCGACGCCGCCAAAGTCGGTCTCGATTCGGGAGCGAGCGGTTACCTGATCACCGACTGGGGGGACAACGGACACATGCAACCGCCGTCCGTTAGCTTCGCGCCTCTGACCTACGGCGCCTGCGTAAGCTGGAGCGTCGACGCAAACCGCGACATCAACCTCGCTGAGGTCTTGGATCGATTCGTCTTCGAGGACCCAACTCGGTCTCTAGCCAAAGCATTCTTGTGCGCCGGTCAGGTGTACAAACGCAGTGGCGCCCGCGGGTTCAACGGCAGCCCACTATTCTACTCGCTGCTCGACGGTCCGGGGATATTCTCTGGAGGAGACGCACCGACTCAACGTGGTATCGACCAAGTTGCGGAGGACCTCGCGTCGGCCGAGAGAGGAATCGCCGCCGCAACGCCCACCTGCGCGGACGCAGTGATCGTTTGCCGTGAGCTGCAGCAGGCGATCCGGCTGACACGCATGGGCGCCCGCGAGCTGGCGAAAGCCAACGACCTCTCGGCGCCTGACCCAGTGGACGAGAATGACGCCGCGGCCGTCATCGAAGAGCAACGGTCGTGTTGGTTGCAACGCAGCCGCCCTGGCGGACTCGCCGACAGCATCGCGAAACTAAAATTCGCTCAATCGGGCTAGCAGTCCATACCGGTCGAGACATCACAGGAACTCTGCGGTCGGCTTGAAATTACGATGGGCACGATTCACGCCGAATCTTGAGTGCCTCCGGCATCCACTGCTCGAACTGGCGAATTCTCGTCTCGTGGCTCGGATGCGTCGACATGAACTCCGAAGGCGCCCCCTTGGAGGACCGTCCCATGCGCTCCCACAACTTCGGCGCCTCGGTCGGGTCGAAGCAAGCGCGCGCAACGTAGATCAATCCCATGTAATCCGCTTCCGATTCGTGGTCACGCGAAAACGGCAACAACACCCCGTATTGAGCGCCAACGCCAAGAGCGCCCATCACCATCTGCTGGGTACCCATATCCATGTCGCTAAACGCCATCCCGGCCGCCATCGTCCCCATCTGCACGAGTTTCTGGTGCGCCATCCGTTCAGCCCCGTGCCTTGCGATCGCGTGGGCGATCTCGTGTCCCATGACAACCGCCAGACCATCTACATTTTCGGCGACAGGAACGATCCCCGTATAAACAGCGACCTTACCTCCCGGAAGTGCAAAGGCATTCGCCTGTTGGGACTCGACGACATTGAACTCCCACTCAAATCCCGGGTCGTGCTCCTTTGCCGCGGTCGCGATTCGCCGCCCAATCTCATTGACCGCGGAAACAGTTTCACCACCCTGGAGGATTCGCTCGCGGCCCAAGATCTGTCGGTAGGATTGCAACCCGAGCGCCATCTCTTGTTCGCGACTCATGTCGACCAGCTGCGAACGTCCGGTCAGCGGCACTTCTTGCTGATTGCTCAGGTAGTAGTACGCACCGTAAATCGCAAAAAGGAGAATCGGTAGCCAACGGACGCGGCCGCCGCGACGACGGCCACCTCTGCCTCCCAACTGGGAGGGGACTCCGAGCCCGCCTGTGGACCCGTATCCCCTACGTCGTCTACCAAACCTCAAAAGAACCTCTGCGCCATACTCAGAACATCGTCCAACGCGCTGCCGTCGCGATCCGCATCGAGCAGCTGATTGAGCATACCCAACGCACCCGACCCACCGGTGTCCGTCGACGTGCTCAACTGCCGGCCATTCTGAGTCTGCTTGCTGAGCATCCCCATCGCCACGGCGGCGACCATCGGCAGCATCTTCTTGATGATGTCCGAAGAAACTCCGGTTTCTTTTGCGGCGCGGCCGGCAACGTTGCGGCTGACTTCCTTGTTACCGAAGATATGCCCGAGAATTGCGTTACCGTCGTCGATCGTCTCCCGCTTCCCGAGAACCTCAGGGCGCTCGACATAGCGCTCGTGGCTCCCCTTGCCCAAGGCGTTGATCAACCCGCCGATACCGTTGCCACTCGCTGCATTGCGACTGATGCCACGGCCCATTGCAGGAAGTACCGCCTGAACCGCTTGCTGAGCCATTCTCTCATCGATGCCGAGTTCCCGCGCGATCTGTCCAACCGCGTTCTGCCCAGCGGACTGCCCTAAAAGATCCATCAAATTCACTAGATACCCTCCCTATCTCCACCGACGCGTCGATCGGTCGAAGTTCGCCGCTGTCACGGCTATGCTTTGCGTCATGAACGCAAAATGGTTGATCGCTTTCATCACCCGCTACGGGACCCGGCTCCGCTTCCCACAGCTATTCCTCGTGACCGCCGCGTTATTTGCCCTCGATGTAATCATCCCCGATTTCATTCCGTTTGCTGATGAAATTCTACTGGCGCTGGCAACCCTCCTCCTCGGCACATGGCAAAAGCAACGCTCCGGCGACGAGCCGTACAACGACCAGCAAGCCGACGAGCAGAAGGTCTAGAACACAAGATCACGCCACTAGACGCAACCGCAATTATCGTGAGTTTTGCTGCGTAAGTCGACAAAGAAACCGTAGCGCGCCGCCGCGATTGGGATCCTCAGTCGATCTCACCTCCGGATCCTCCCATCGCAGAAGCCGCAGAGAACGTAAGTCCGCCCTCGTCGACACAACGCAGCGCGACCAAGCGGCGCAAGCCTTCGAGGTCGTCGTGGGCAGGGCAGCTGGCCCAATTGGCCGTCGATCCGGCAAGCTTCCGCGCCAACGCCCGCGAAACAGCCAGCAGGAACCGACTTCCAACCGGGGCGCCACTCTCGAGGATCCGCCGAAGCGTTGCGTTGTTCAGCGCGAGCACCCGACACCTCCTCGCGACGCGCACATCCGCGGTTCGCCGCATCGGCAGGAGGAACGCGACCTCGCCTACGATCTCGCCCTCTTTCAACGTCGCGAGCACTCGCTCGCCATCACATACATCCAAAGCACCTTCCAAGATGAAGTAGATCGTCCGTGAAACGTGGCCCTTGCAAATCAGAGCCGCGCCCGGGCCACACTCGAGTATGCAACCATCCGCCAGCAGCGCACGCCGTTGACTGGGATCGATCTCCGCCAACAGACCGCCTTCTCGTTCGAGGCCCGGCTGTTGCCTTCTCAACCAGTCGGCACACCACTCCTCAATGTCGCGCCAGAATCGCCCGTCCCCTCGATCCGCAATCTTGATGGAGTTCGGATCCGTCAAGAGCGGCTCGATCTTCTGAAGAACTTCGCACGGGACATCGCGCTCAGCCAAGACTCCGCTCAAGGGTGACGCAACACTCTCGAGATACGGCAAGTCCGCCGCAACGATCACCAGCGGAACGAGCACACCGTTGCTCGGGTGGTTGTAAAGGCTCCGATAGGGACGAAAGCCCAACGCACAATACAGCCCTACCAAGTGAGGTTCGCAGTCGCAGAATCCCAGCTCGACACCGTGCTCCGTCGCGAACTCAGCCGCTGCGATCACGAGCTGCAACGGTACCAGTCCACCTCGACACTCCGGCCGGACGACCAATCTCGAGAAGACTGCGATCTGCTCGGGGCGCAAGACCCCGAGGAACCGCTCGATGTCGTAGGTACGTTTCGTCTGCGGCGAGAACTCCGCATCGCCTCCCCAACTGACGCGGAGCGTTCCCATGACGTCGCCGGCAACCTCAGCGAACAACAGGCGTGAGCCTCGATCCTCGTCGTCCTGCAAGGTCAACGACTCGTGATCGGCCTCTTGAGAAAACAAGTGCTGACCCTCGACATAGAGCTCGTATCTCAGCCTGTAGATCGCTGCGCGTTCGTCCGATGTCTCAGCAGTCCTGACCTGAATGTCCATCGTGGCCCCCTGTTCTTCCAGGCTCGGCCTTGGATGGCATACATGATTCGCTAGGGCCGAGCAGCTCGAAACACAGGGAGAGAACAAGCAAGACACATTCCAGCAGTCCTTGCCCCACAGCCACAAGGCTCGGCCATCGACGCTGCAAACTCATCTTTGCAGCGTCGATGACCGACCGCCCGGCCTGCTCCTATTGCTCGAAACAATAGATATGGTTCGAATCCGAGCAAAGACTGAAGCCCGACAAGCTCCACGCACCGGAAGCGGCGGTCGTCAAACCGGGGAAGCTAAAGTCTCCCGAACTACTCGATGACCAATCGACGCAAGAGCTTCCGAAAAACGTGCCACCTATCGGGGTGGTCGCGGTCCAGACCGATCCAACTACGCTCTGACCATCCTCCGACAACCCAATGTTGGCGTCCAGAGTTCCGTCGATCAGATCAGCCCAATCCTCGGCGACAATGGTGCCATCGACCAGGACGTAGGGCACGCTCGACTGCGTGAACCGAGCCGAAGGCGATGTCGCAGAGTCGGAGAGCCAGGCGAGGAATGATCCGCTCAGCCCCTCGGCCGCTGCCAATGAGTTGCATGTCGCATCGGCACCCGTGATACCGCCGAGATCGCCGTCGTCCACTACACTAGAGACGAACACGGTCTTCGATTCGCATCCGCTGGTGTCGAAAGAACACGACGGTGCACACGCGAGTTCCCCACTGAACAAGAAGCCGAGGCTCGCACAGCTCTCGCCAGCGAAATCGCTGCCATCACATTGATCCGTGCCATCAACGATTCCATTGCCACATGCCGGCAACGCACACGCCGTCGGCGGTGGAGCGTCTTTCGCTTTGAACAAACCGGTCTTGCCGTCCGCAGCACCAACGTCGCGCTTGATGCTTCCGCCGAAAACTCCACAGACCGCGCTTGTCGCGAAGCGCAGCTGCACACCAACCATATCTTGGGTTGGCTCATCCAGACTGTAGCCGATCTGCGATCCTCGGCAGACGACCTTTACCAACTTACCTGGTTTCACCACCGCCACCTTGCACGGCCCGTTGGCCAGAGTCTTGTCCTTGTACTTGTAACCCTTGACGCCGGGAGGCCTGCCAAGCCCCTTCCAGCCACTGGCCGGAAGGTTGAAGGTGTCCGTTTCTCCCGTGGTCGGATTGTAGATCGTCACCGACGCCCCCGCCTGCGTCGGGGCCTCGGCGCCAATGAGCGCGGGTGCTGAAGCGTCTTTCGAAACGAACACGATCTTGCGCTTGCTCGGATCACCATCCTTGTCCTTGACGACCAGCTTCTTGCCGCTCAAGGCCGAGCCAAACTGCACATCGCAAGCATCCCCAACTCCATCGCTATCGGTGTCGACCTGCGCGGTATTGGGCTTGGTCGGACAATTGTCTTGCTCGTCCGGCACACCATCATCATCGACGTCGTCGGTACTCGTCACGGCGACGATGAGATTCTCCCGACACGTCCCGGACGGGCAGTCTTGATCCTGTACGCAACTACCCGGCGACCGCAGAATACAGCGATTGCAATCGGCGTCCGTCGAGCACGACGGCAGATCCGTGTGCCGCCGACACGCCGCAGTGTTCAAGTCACATGTATCGACCTCACAAAATGCTTCGGTCGAGCAATCGCTATCGACCGTGCAGCTCAGCCCCTCGTCACATCGGCCGCCATCCGCCACGAAGACCTGACCTTCGTCGTCGCCTGAAAGCGGATCGCCGTCCGGAAAGCTCTCATCGACGGCCCCGATCGTTGTGACCACGTCGTTGCAGAAGTCGTATACCTGGAGGATCAACTGATTGGTCGTCCCGTCGCCGTTCAGATCGAGTCCGTTCTGCTCCGCTTCGAAAGTCAGAAACGTCACTTTCGAGCCTTCGACTCGATAGGGACGGCGCGGATCGCATTCGACGATGAGACACGGCGTCACCGCTTGCGCGGTCGATTTAAGTTCGCGGTTGACCAAATCATACACTTGCAGAACACGATCGCTGGTGTCGGAATCTCCACTAGCCGCATTGAGATTCGCGCCCTGGGCGAGTTCGCTAGTGCGAAACGCGACCAGTTGCCGATCGCCACAAGCCGTCTCCACCGCGCCACCGACGACGAACTCCTCCACCGCCTGCTCGACGTTGACTAGATTCGGCACAGGACCTTCTGCGTAGTACAGTTGCAGCACACGGTCGTCCTGTAAGCCGTCATTGTTCAGCACGGCGTTCTGGCCGGCCTCGGGAGTGGCGAACACGGCGATGGAGCCGGCCATCTCCAGAGCATCCGCCGCCTGTTGCGTATCGACCCAGGAGCCTGCCGCGGTTGCGACTCCGTGCAGCTGGACGACCTCATCGTCCTGCAGGGTGTCGAGATTGTAATCGACACCGTCGCCAGACTCCGACACCAAGGCGGCAATCCAGCCGGCGGACATGTCCACCGCAATCGCGGAACGACCGAGATTCTCGACAGAGCCGCCGCCCCAACGCTGAACGACATCGTCATCCTCATCACCGTCGCCGTTGAGCGGACCGCCCGGACAGCTCGTCGTCCCGACCGCCGACTCCGGCCTGAGGAAAGCGGTGCGACCAGCGGCGGTCGCGGATTGCTCCGCAGGGCAAAGAGTGGTCGCTGCCCCAGCCGAGACATCGAAGACCTGGAGAACGACATCGTCGAGCTCTCCGTCGGCGAACAATGCGCCCGCCCCGTTTGGATCGGTAGGATCGAGCCCGCGTACGAAGACATCCTCGACGCCGCTTGTACTCCCTCCAACTAGATCGTCCGCATCATTGTCGAAAACGACCTCGCCACTGTCAGCTACACCGAAACGCCAGACCAAACTCCGTCCGAGGGTCTCATCGCCATTCGACGCCACGTTGACTCGTGTCGTGGTTCCCGCCAGTCGATCCCGCAAGAGGACGTCGAACTCGCCGTTCGTGTCCCCGGCAACCAGCCCAGCAGCGGACGATAAGAACGCAGCAAAGCGCCCGTCGGACGACAGAGGAACCGCTACCCCGGGGCTGCAACCGAGCTGGCTCCCGATCGAGCCGACACTGACACGATCTATCGCACCGGTCGCTCGGTCGTAGACAAAACAATCGACGATCAGATTCGAGTCCCCGACCACCAAATTGGTCGCCCCGCTGACGTAGGAAACGAAACGAGCGTCGGGCGTGATCACTGGGGACAGCGAGCCTCCACCGACGGACTGCGCTCCACTTGCCGATACACTCACGCGCTCGGTCGTCCCAGCGACGCGGTCCCGAACGAAGATATCGGACTCGCCATTGGTATCGCCGGCGACTAGATTCGTATGAATTGAGGAGAATGCGATGAAACGTCCATCGGCGGAGATCGACGGATTGCCCGACGCACTCTCGAACGCCCCAGGTGACCCCAACGCAGGCCCACCGCCGAGCGCAACATCGATTCTCTCCGTCGTGTTCAAAGTGCGATCGTGGACAAATACATCTTCGTCCCCGGCTGTCTCGACAATTGTCGGCGACGTCGAGACGAACACGACGTACCTACCGTCGGCTGAAACTCCGATGTCATGGAGATTGTCGACACCGCCCGCCAGTTCTCCTCCACCGGACGCAACACTGACTCGCGTCGTCGTCCCCAACAACCGGTCTCGCAGAAAGAGATCGTCACTGGCATTCGTATCGCCCGCGACGAGATCGCTTGCCCTACTGCCGAACACCACGAAGCGCCCATCCGGCGTCACCGCGGGCGGAATGAACAGCGACGCGTCGCCAAACACACCTGTCTGCTGCGCCTCCGAACTGCTGACACTGACGCGCTCGAAGGTCGAAGTCTGGCGGTCAAGAATGAATGTGTCGTGAACACCGTTTGTGTCGCCGGCAACGAGATCGTCGGCAGGACTGACAAACGCGATGAACCGACCGTCCGGTGTAATCGACGGCACCGGATTCTCAGCCACACCGCTAGGACCGGGAAAGCTACTCACGCTCACCCAGGACGTGAGTTTGGCGGCACGCTCGCGCTCCGAGGCGCGAAAAAATACCCTGCCGCCGTTGACTGCAATGACTCCGCCGTCGACCAACGGCCGGCGTTCGACGACGAGGTCGAGACCGGCCGTGCGATCACCCGTCTCGTCGAAGACTCGCAAGACGGCGTCTCCATCGCTTCCATTGCCGTCTAAGTCGCAACCAGTTTCAGACGCGAAGTCGCCGATCCCCTGCTCATTCTCCAGGAACGCCAGAACCTGACCGTCGACCGCCACGGCAGGAAGCTGAAACGGCGGCTGACTGCGCAGCGCAACGGCACGACCGACGGGGCTGCCGGAAATACCACACCCGGCTGGTATCCCGATCGGCAGAAGCTCTCCCGTCTCCCGATCGCGCCGCGTGACGACGAGGTCAAACTCGTCGCCATCGCCGTTGCGATCCGTCAGATCGATCGACTCGCGGGTGACGAATGATCGGATCTCGTCACTGGCCAAACCCAACGTGCTCAGGTCGACCGGCAACTCTGCCTCGAAAGCGTACGATACGCAGAGATCACTACACTCAGCTGAACTCGCACAACTCGATGAGTCCTCCTCGCAGAACCCCGGCAGCGTCCGCCCCAGAACCACCGGCCCGGTGGCGATGGCGACTCCGCCAATATCGTAGAGCCTGCCGCAGGGGCCGTCCGCGCCACAGTCCGCATCGACAGAGCAAGTCGTGGTCGGGTCACCGACGCAACTCAACTGACATCCGCCACCTGGGCAATCAGGGTGCTGCTCGCAGAGCTGCCCGTCGTTCGCCCCACCCGCGCACGTACCGTGGCGTCGCCCAGGACGGACGATGGTATACGGGGCATCGGTCGAACCAAAAATCGTCACGACACTCGAAGCCGGCGCATTCGGATCGATTTGCGGTTCGAAGATCGGCGGTAACTTACCGCCTTCCGGTGTGAAAGAACTCAGGAACACCTGGTCCGGAGCCTGGAACAACACCGGCGGATCGATTCGTACACGCAACAGACGAGGGACTGGTACCCCGACATCGTCGACCAACACGCCCGACCAACCACAGGGTAAAAGCAGGTTGCCTGCGCTGTCCACCGCGCCACGTGCCTCAGTAGCCGTGGCGGTGCATGGAGGACTTTCCGAATAGCATTGCGCCGCGAAGTCATTCGGCGGCGGCAGAGCGGTAAACGAAGGAAAAGTTGCGTTCGGGACGCCAGTGCCGCATGCACCGTCGTTGGCGTAGTAGTCATCGATACAGGCGATCAAGCCGCTCTGAGCGCCGCATCCGGCGGAAGCCAAGCCGCAGGGCAAAGGATCGCCAGGGGCGGTGACTCCGATCCGCGCCGGCCCGGCAAACGTAATGTCGTCATCCACCATGAGCAGCCGGTCGTCGGTATCGGGAAAGCGAAGCCGCAACACGTCGACGCCATTGAGATCGACCACCTGCAGTCCAGCCGCCGCACCTGAAATACATGTCGCCGATCCTCCCCCGAGCGCCGCATCACAAGCCGCGATTTGAGGAGCGACGGCGCTACAGTCGGCAGCCGCTGTCAGTACCACCGCGTTGCTCGGTCCGGTGACTGGATTGAAGACCACCGTGACGACGTGATCGCCAGGCGTGGCACCCAAACCCGGTGATCCGCCGTCGCAAGGACGGACCCGAATATCCATCGACTCTCCGGGTCCCGCGAACGGTCGATTCGTAGCGCCGAGAGTACTTTCGAAACTCATGGCTGTGCCTGGAATGAGGTTGCACCCAGCCTGAGCCCGACTGGAGAACCCGACAAGGGCGATGGATAGCAAAACAAACGACCAATACAGCGCGCGAAGTTTCAAAGCTTCCCCCTAACGACGACGATCTAGAAATCCCGAATCTCGGAACCTTCCCCGGTTCGACTATTGCAATAGCTGCGGGTCTATTCCAAGGCTACCCATCACGCTACAATGCAATTGTTACCCCACCTCTGACGATTTTTATTCCCCAAAAATACATTGGACTGCGAGACGACAGACCTGTTCAACACCAGTCTAGACTCTGTCACCGCACACTTGCTCGTCTGCCAACCGCGCAGCGAGCTTAGGAGATGTGAATCGCGAGCCGCTGCCTTCGCAGCGCCACGCTTCCGCGCAACCGCAAGAGCCCGCCTTTCGCAGCGCGCGCCCGGTTTTTCACCGGACTAGATGAACCGCCATTCCGACCAATCCGGCAAGCACGACTCCTGAGAGCACGAAATACACCGAGGCCATCGTGGCCATTGCTTCTACCACTACAAATTCACTGCTCATCATGGTCTCAACCCATTCTCCGTTCCGCCAGATAGAAAGCAGATGGCATGCCAACTCGGTTGAGCCCATCAGCGGAGCAGCGCTGGCGCCGAGCTGCTAAGGAGAGTTTGCGCGACTCCCGCGTTCAGAGGGATGATGCTCTGCAGTCTTGAAGGACCAGCCGCCGCGATGTCTCCGATCGAACCTCAAATTGCAACCGATCAAGCACGGGAACAGGATCTCACCGTTCTGTTCGCTGATATCTCCGGTTTCACCGCCATGTCGGAGAAACTCGACCCAGAGACTGTCACCGACATCATGAACCGCTGCTTCACCGATCTAGAAAGCGTCATCGTCGGTTACGGCGGTTCTATCGATAAGTATATCGGTGATTGTGTCATGGCCATTTTCGGCCTCAACCAGTCCGGAAGCGATGCGGTGGCGGCCGTCACGACCGCCGGCGAGCTACTCGCAACGCTCGACGACTTCAATAGCCGCGAAAAGCTGGAGAGCCCGCTCGGTCTCCATATCGGGATCGAATCGGGACGCACCCTAGTTGGCGAAATCGGCGGCGCCGGCCACCGATCCGTCACGGTCTCCGGCTCCAGCGTCACGATCGCTTCGCGTCTCGAGGACGTCTCTGATGTCGGCGAAATTTTCGTCGGGCCCAAGACACACTCCGAAACACGCGAAACGTTTGAATATGTCGCGTGCGACCCAGTCCCCGTCCGAGACAGCGCGCAACCGGTGGCTGTCTACCAATACCTCCGCAACAAACGTGCGCGCGAAGGCATCAAGCGCGATAGCGAACGCCGCCAGGCAACCGTCGTCTTCGCATCCATCAACGGCTTCAACGATCTCGCAGCCACTTTATCCGCCGCTGACTACAATCGCGCACTCAACCTCTGTTTCGGTGTCCTCGAAGCGGCAGTCAAAGCCTACGGCGGCGTCATCGACAAATACATCGGCGAGACCGTCATGGCTCTCTTCGGCGTACCCGACGCCATCGAAGACGCGCCCAAGCAAGCGATCAACGCGGCAATCGAGATGCGCAAGCGGCTGTCGGACCTGTACGAACGAGGACAGGTGCCCATCGAATTAACCCTGAGCACCGGGATCAACAGCGGGCTCGTCATCGCCGGTGAGATCGGCGGGCGGGTCAAGCGCGACTTCACCGTGATGGGAGATACGGTCAACCTCGCGGCGCGCCTGAAAGAAGCCGCCGCGCGTGGTGAGATTCTCATCGGACCGGCAACCTCTCGCTTCACCGAGGGACATTTCGAACTCCGAGACAGCGCTCCGCTTTCGCTCAAAGGCAAGGCAGAACCCGTCATTGCACGGAGCGTGGAATCCGACACCGAGCAACTACACCGCACCTCCTCCGCCGACGGTGGCGCAAAGCGCGTCGGCGCCGACGGCGTGCCTATGGTCGGTCGACGCTGCGAGCTGGAGGAAATTCGCAACCGGCTCAGTGAACTCATCGGTGGTAAGGGCGGATCGCTAGCGGTTAGCGGCGACGCCGGCGTCGGCAAGACAAGACTCCTCGCGGAGGTTCTGCAACTGCCGCAAGCACAGGCCGCGACCGTGATCCAGGGACGGTGTATCTCACTCGGGGGGAACTTGAGCTTCCATCCATTCGTCGACCTTCTGCGCCGCTGGGGGGGTGTTCGCGACGACGACCGGGAAGACCAGGCCGCGCAGAGGGTCGAAAGGGCAATCCGGTCGGCATGCGGGGAGCGTGCCTCAGACATCTACCCTTTCGTGGCCCGAATGATGGGACTTTCCCTATCGGGTAAAAACTCCGCACGGGTGCAGGGGATCGAGGGTGAGGCCCTGGAGAACATGATCACCAATGCCATGCGCGAGTTGCTCAACTCTCTATCGAGTGTGCATCCGGTTTTGCTGATTCTCGAAGACCTGCACTGGGCTGACCAGTCCTCCGTCAAACTGCTCGATACGCTACTCAGGCTGCCGGCCCAGTCGCCGGTCTTGTTCCTCTTCTTGACGAGGCCTCACTCGGAAAAGACTTCCGACCACGTCGAAGAGCGCGCCGCCGCGATTCTCGGCGACAGCCATCGACGCATCGACCTGACCCCGCTCAGTGATCAAGACTCACTGGTACTTGCCCAGGCGCTTCTCGACATCGAAGACCTGCCGGTCTCGTTTCGAAACATCGTTACACGCAAAGCCGAGGGCAACCCGTTCTACATCGAGGAGGTCGTTCGCTCGCTCATCGACTCTGGGGCAATCGTCGAGGAAAACGGTACCCACCGGGTGACGCAAAAGATCGACAGCGTCGAAATCCCCAACACGATTCAAGAAGTCATCATGTCGCGTGTCGATCGACTCGACGAAGCGACCCGCCACGTCGTCCAGATCGCTTCGGTGGTCGGTCGATCCGCCCTCTTCAGCATCATCGAAGAAATCCTCAGCAACGACGACAAGCTGGATTCGGCAGGCGAAGCCGAACTCGAACGCCTCAAAGACAAGCAACTACTGCTCGAGCGTCGGGCAACGTCGATCTCCAGCGCACCAAACGCGGCGATCAGGACGGAACTCGAGTTCGTGTTCAAACACGCCCTGGCGCAGGAAGCGATCTACGCCTCGCTGCTGCAGAAGGTTCGCCGGGATCTCCACAAGCGGGTCGCCTCCGCCATCGAGTCGCTCTACACCGACCGCATCTCAGACTTCTACGGAATGCTCGCCTATCACTACAGCCGCACGGATGAGCTCGCGAAGGCAGAGGACTACCTCTTCAAGGCCGGCGACGAGGCCGCCAACTCGGCCGCATCCGGCGAGGCGCTGAACTATTTCCGCGACGCTTACCGCATATTCCAGGAGATGCACGGCGATGGCGGTGACCCGGTCCGAAAGTCTGCCCTCGAGAAGCGCATCGCGCTAGCGCTCCTCAACAGCGGCGAACAAACGGAATCCATCGATCACTTCGACGACTCACTACGACTACTCGGCGAACCAGTTCCGAAGTCGATCTGGGCAGCCGGAGTACGATTCATCGGCGACATCACGGCAGTCCTCTTCCATGTCTACGTCGGCCATCGGTTTCGCAAACCGAGCACCTCGGTCGACTTCGACCACGAGAGCAACGTCTGCGAAATTTTCTACCACCGCGGCCAGGCCGAAACGACGAGCGACCCAAAACGACTCTTCCTCGAGTTGCCAAATGGGCTAAGACGCCTCAATCGGATCGACTCGAGCAGAATCGAGAAAGCCGGCTCGATCTACGTCACCGCCGCTCTGATCTTCGCGTACTCGGGCGTCTCTTTCCCCATCAGCCGGCGCATGCTCGACATCGCACATTCCCTGGTACGACCGGACAACCCTCGTGATTCATTCGTCTACCAAGTGTTCGACTACGTGTACCACTACCTCCTCGGCAATTGGGACGAAGACCATTCCATCCCACACGCTGAAGTGCAGCAAGCTCTCGAACGCGGCCAGGTCTGGGACGCGACCCTGTTTGTCGGGCTCGAAATCGACCGGCTCGCAAAAAGGGGCGATTTCGATCGGACGCACGCCTACCTCACCATGCTCACCGAGATCAACGACAACTACGGCTACACCTACGCCGGCTCCAACCGCAATGGAATGAAAGCGGTCGTGCTCGTCGAACAACGCGACCTCCGCAATGCTGCCGTCCTGGCGAGAACCCACTACATCGAAAGCGATGAACCGCCGATCCGCGTCTTCTCGCTCGGGCTCGAAGCAAAAGCCCTGGCAATGCTCGGAGACATCGACGGCGCGAAGGAGGCCCTGGCCCTGGCCGACAAGGCCATCGCAAAGGCCGAGTCAATCTCCTCCTGGCACTTGAGTACCTACTGGACCGCGCAACTCCATTGTACGCTCGTACAAATGCGCAGCGACGGCACAGCCCGTGGGGTGGCCCGCGACGCGCGGCGCACAGTCAACCGCGCCGTCCGCACAGCTGGTTATGTCGCAAAGAACCGCGTCGAAATCCTGCGTCTAGCGGGAGATGTTTGCGCCGTGCTGGGCAATCGCAGCCGTGCACGGAAGTTCTACTCACAATCGTGGGAGACCGGGGAGAAAATGGGGACGAGGGCCGAGTTGGCCCGCCTGCGCATCTCGCTGGCCAACTTTCTCAATTCTTCCGAGGAGACATTTCTCGGCGCCAAATCATCCGAACATCGAGCCGCCGGCGAGCAAGAACTCTCCGCAATGAACCTTACTTGGGATTTTGATCCGACTCAGGGTCTCCGCGATACGGATTTCGCGCGGGCCACAGAGCCCCGGGGCAGCGCCGCGTAGCAATCATGCTCAACGTCATCATCGTTAAACCAAGCAAGTATGCCGTCGACGGCTACGTCGATCGATTTCGCCGCGGCTTCATGCCCAACACGACCCTGTACCACCTTGCGGCGATGACGCCAGACATTGTCGGCGATACAGCAATCCGCGTCACGACCATCGATGAGTACATCGAGACCGACCTCGCCTACCTAGGCCGCCTACACCCGACACCCGGACAGGAAACACTGGTCGCCTTCGCCGGAGTTCAAAGCCACCAATTGAATCGCACCCTCGACCTGGCGGCGTTCGCAAGACGAAACGGCGTCCGCAACATTGTCGTCGGGGGCCCGCACCCGATGACCTGCGATACCTCTGCGCTCGAGGGTCGCGGCGTTAGTTTTTGCCGCGCCGAAGCCGAGCTCGTATGGTCGCGCATCCTCGACGATTCGATTCGAGGCACTTTGCTTCCAACCTATGGCTCTGGTGAAAGATGGCAGGCGCAGCTGGACCCTCCCGTAGTCCAGCCGCCGAGCGAGAAAGAGATCTGTCGGTACGCGGCACAAATGTTCGGCGTTTACCCAGCACGAGGATGCCCATATCGCTGCACCTTCTGCTCCGTGATCAAGCTCGCGGGTCACACCGTGCGCGCACAGCCGATCGAGACGACCATGGCGACCCTGCGCGCGGCGAAGGCAGGCGGCGTGCTGATGATCCATTTCACGACCGACAACTTCAACAAGTACCCCGAAGCTCCGCAGATGCTGCAGGCAATGATCGACGAGTCGATCAACCTGCCGTTCTTCGTGCAGTGCGATGCCCAGATCGTTCGACAGCCTGATCTTGTCGAACTACTAGCGCGAGCCGGCTGCTATCAGATGTTCCTCGGCTTCGAATCACTCGACGAAACGACACTATTGGACGTCAAGAAATCGCAGAACCGCCCCGACCAGTACGGCGAGATCCTTCGCATGTGCGATGACTTCGGAATCGGCGTGCACTTTTCGAACATCATCGGCTTTCCGAACGACACGCGAGCCTCGATCGAAAGCCACTTGGATACCGTGCGCCGCCTGCGACCAGAGGTCGCGACCTTCTACATACTGACCCCGTTCCCCGGCACTGAAATGTACGACGAATACCGATCGCAAGGACTGCTGACGGAAGCCAACCTCGACCGCTACGACGCGACCTTCCCCACCTGGCGACACCCGACCCTTGGCCGCGAAGAACTCCTCGAACTACTCCACACTTGCCATCGAAAGTTCTATTCGGCACCCGATGTCGTAACAAAGTCTTTGCGCTGGGCTTGGCGCAATCGCCAGAGCGATAACATTCTCCGGAAGATCGCGACGCCGGCGTTCTCGTTTTTGTCGCGCCTCGCAGCTCACAACCGCCAACACCCACTATCCGGCGGGATCGGTCGCACCACCCTCGATCACTGCTCCAACTATTCCGAGCTCCGTCGGAGTACGTTTGGATTCAACCTGGCGCCGTTGCCGGAAAGCCTTCACGGTCCGTCAGCGAACTCGCCCGACACCCCAGCAGGCGAGAATCGCTACCCCGGCACAGAGCCAGGCGAACCAGTCCCCCCAACGGGCGTAGAACGATTGGTCGCTGCGCGGATATAGCCAGCCGACCGCCGCATCGGCCGCGAACTCCTTGGTCGCCAGTTGAATCGCGCCAGTCGGATCGATGACGACCGACGGCCCCGAGGTCGACGATCGGACGAGAAAGCGGCGGTACTCCACGGCGCGAAATCGCGCCATGTCCAACGACTCGCGCGCGAACTGAACCGATCCCAGCCACGTGTCATTGGCCAGAGTCACCAATACTTCGGCCCCCGCCCGCACCCGCTCACCTACCAACTCCGGAAACATCACTTCGTTGCAGATCGCCACCCCAACTCGACCAATCGGCGTATTGAGGATCTCGAGCTTGCTGCCCGGGACAAACTCTTTCACCCCATCGAACTGACGACGCACCAGGCGAACACTCGCCAGCGGATAGTACTCTGCAAACGGCAACAGCTGCTGCTTGTCATAACGACCCGTGATCTTCCCTTGCGAATCAAATACGAACGCCGCGTTGTAGTATACGTCACGCTCCCCGCCGCGGTCGCGCGCCGGACCGCCGGCGAGCAGGGGCACCGCCGCAGGTCGCAAAACACTGGCGATCGAGTGCCGGAACATCGCTTCCTCCTCGGGAAAGAACGTCATCGAAGACTCCGGCCAGATCACCAGATCCACCTGCGATGCTCCGACCAGATCACGCGTCATGCGCAAATAGCGCTCCAAGCTGATGCCGTAGAACTCCTGCTTCCATTGCCAGCCGAAATCAAGGTTCGCTTGGACCAGGCCCACCGTCTTGCGATGGCCGGCCATGGCTTCGCCTTCGACGACAAAGTGCTGCAAGCGCAGCGCACCATAGCCTTGCGCCAAGACCACCAGAACGCCGACAATCAAAGCCCCGGACCCCGCGCTGCGTATCCGCGTGGTGCCGATCGCCAGCAACAGCTCGACCACGGCGAGCTGCACCGCACAGACGAGAAACGACACCCCGTAGATCCCCACCACGTCGGCAATCTGCATCGTCTGTAGCGCGCCCGCCTGGGTGTAGCCAAGCATCCCGAACGGGTCCTGAAAAAAGAAACGAACTCGCCCGAGCTCGCACGCGGCCCAAGTCGCTGCGCCGACCAACGGTACACACCAAGCGGGACATCGAGCGAGACGTCGATACACCGCGGTAAACAACCACACCGACGGCGCCACCGTGAGGAGCCAGACTGCGAGAAACATCGCAGCCGCGACGCCGATACCTCGGTCGTAGTAAGTCGATACCGACTCCACCAACCAGGCAGCGACCAGGTAGACTCCGGCCAGTGTCGTCGCGCTGGTGACGAGAAGAGCCTCGCCCAATCCGCATCGCCGAATCGCCACAAACCAGGGGACGAAAGCCACCCACCCCAACCAATGAACGCTCTCCAATGGGAAGGCCCACGAGTACAAGAATGGGGTGATCGCGACCGCTACGATTGACGTGGTCTCTGGTCGTCTGCCAAACACCAAACGACCATTCGCAGTGCTCGACTTCTTTTTCAACGACGCCCGATGAAGATTCAACGACAAGATTTCTCGGCGCCGGTGCCGTTCCGCCGCTTCTTCAACTTCTGGCAAGCTGCCCTGCGACCGGTTTACCGGTACCTATTCGGAATGGACAGCAGCGGCATCGATGCCGTCCCTTGGGGCACCCCCTTCATCATCGCAAGCAATCACCAATCGATGATGGACTGGTCCTTCTTGGCCTATCACTGTCCCTATCTCGTACGATTCGTCGCTCACCGTGAGTACTTCGAAAACCCGTTCCTGCGAATCGGACTGCGCCTCAACGGAGCACTGTGCGTCCGAACCGATCGCCCCGATATCCGCGGAATGCGCGTCGCACGATCGGTCCTCGCCGCCGGCGAACCGCTGGTCATTTTCCCGGAAGGGATGATCTCACGCAGCGGCCGCGTCGGGACCGGCCAACCCGGGGTGATCGCACTTGCCTGGCACGCCGGTGTACCGATCGTTCCAGTCGCCATCGACGGCGCCAATTCGGCGCTACCTCGAGATCGCTGGATTCCGAGAAAACACCCGGTTGTCGTACGCTTCGGCGAAATTCTACCGCCGCCGCCCGGTCACCCCCCAACGCTGCGCCGCGAGCTTGCTGAGAAGCTGACGGTCTACATTGAAGCACTCCGTACCGGGATACCAAAACCGCCACGACCGTGGTAATATCCGCCTGCAGACAAGGGGGGTGACTTCCATCACCCCCGACGCTTGCCAGCGCTTGTTGGGCGAGACGGGGCAGTCAAGTTGCTACGGTTCCGCGCATCGTGAACGGTAACTACGGAGTGACTTTGAACGCTACGACTCAACGGTTAGCCGATATTGCAGCTGCAATCCCCGACACCTGCTACGACAACCCCGCGCAGCGCGGCTTGATCATCTTCGAGCGCGACGTTGCCATCTACTTCGCGGCCCTGGCCCTCCTCGCAGCCACCGACTCCATCGCGGTCTCCCTGCTCGGGTGGCTCCTCGCCGGCAACGCGATCAGCGCCTTGTTCGTCATCGGCCACGACGCCGCCCACGGAGCACTCTTTCGCAGCCGCCGTCTCAACTACATTGTCGGCCAAATCGCCATGCTGCCGAGCCTACATGCGTTCAGCGTATGGGCGTACGGCCACAACCGAGTCCACCACGCATTTGCGTGTTGCCAAGGTCTGGACTTCGTGTGGCACCCCGTATCGCCGCAAGAATACAAATCACTCTCGGCGCTCGGGAAATTCCGCCACAAACTCGAATGGTCGGCAATCGGCTCCGGGTTCTACTACGCGCGGGTCATCTGGTTCGATCGCATCATCCAAAGCCCTGCTCCCGCGCGCGGCAAAGCCGAGTTTCGCCGCGACCGCATTGCGGTCGCGGCCTACCTCACAATCTTCCTGCTTGCCGCCGCCACGCTTGGCTGGGCCCAACAGCCGACTCTGGCCTCTAGCGCATGGTCTGTGTTCGAGCTTTTCGTAGTCCCGTGGGCAATCTGGAACACGATCATCGGCTGGACCGTGTACATCCACCACATCCATCCGGAAATCGCCTGGATGACACGGCGAAATTGGACCAAGCTTAAAGGTCACGTCGAGGGAACGACCAACTACACCATGCCGTGGTGGATCAACCTCATGTGGCACAACATCTTCGACCACACGGCACACCACCTCGACCCGCGTATCCCGTTCTATAACCTACCGAGTGCGACCAAGGCCCTGCGACAGGAACACGGAGCGTTGGTCGCGCTGCGCAAGTATCGAGTGCGCGACTACGTGGCGATCACCAAGCGCTGCAAGCTCTTCGACTTCGACAACGGGATGTGGGTCGACTACCAAGGGCGGCCGGGCTAGCCGCCCGAAGCTCGACAAGTCTACGCACGGCGGGCGCGAAATCGCATCGCATATCGCGAACATTTAATCGAAGGTCTACCCCCTCGGCACCCCCCGGATCACCTCGGCTGCCTACCAGACTTTGCACCCCCTTGCCGAGATGCCGCAATAGGCCAGGGTTATCCCCGAGATCGTCGTCTGGCACAGCGAATGCTTCCCAACCTTGTCATCTAGCAACGCCGTCCTCGCAGACGGCCCTGACAATCCGGGAGGGACCAGGAAAATGGCATCAACAAAGATCGGGGGAGTTTTTGTACTGTCGACGCCCTGCGCGGCGAGATTATTTGCACTCGATCCGAGCACGAAGTGCGATCTCGGGAGAACGAAAATGAGAAATTCCATCGCATGGACAATAATGTTCCTCACACTCGCGGGACCGGGCATCGCACAAGTACAGTGCGACCAACGCAGCCCGTGGCGCCGCATCTTTTGCCAACTCTCACAGTTGGGACCGGTCACGGAATCCGTACGCAACAACACCTCGGCAATTGCTGAGCTACAGAACCGTCCGCCGATCGACGGGCTGAGTTGTGCAACCGGTGAGATCCCTGTCTTCAATAGTGAGGAATGGGTCTGCGGCGAAGATCAGCAAGCATCCGCAGAGATCATCGCCGAGGTCGAGGCCAACGCCGCGGCCATCGCCGGCAACGCCGGCGCCATTGCCGGACTTCAAAACCGAATCGGCCTAGCCGACCTCGACTGCGCAACCGACGAGATTGCCAAGTTCGACGGCCAACAATGGACTTGCGCTGCGGATCAACAGACGGGCGGAGTCCAGGACGTTATCGACGCAATCTGCCTGCAAGCTGAGCAGATCGGTAGTGTCCGCCCGCTCGTTTGCGAGCCCCGATGCGGATGTGGGGACAACATTCTCGTTCGAGCAAACGCAACATCGTGCGACGAACAGGCCGACGGCTCATTCGACATAGGCCTGGCCGAAAATGTCAGCCGCTGCGAAGGGAACGGCCTCTGCCTACTGCCTCAGACGTTCTGTTCGTGCGAGACCTGCACCGGACAACTGGGGAATACATTTCCCTGCAACTGCACAGGTTGCGAAGACGGCCAGTTCTGCTCGGCAACCTTTCCTGGTGGGCCGGCGTTCTGCCAAAAAACATGCAGCGACGATTCCGAGTGCCCAACCGTGGAGGTCAACGCGATCCTCACGTTGGAAGTGAATGGGGCTCCGGGAGAACCGGAACTAAGCCAATGCAACTGTACATCTGGCGAAGGCTGCGACGGGGACATCGAGTTACTCAACAGCAACGACGGTCAAGCCTGCCTCGACATCGTGGAAGCCCAGGTCGCGTGCGCCCCAGCACCTTGAGTGCGAAGTGATCCGCACGCGAGCAGTCCGCAAGTAAAGACCCAGCGGGACCCGAAACACCGGGCCCCGCTGGTGAATACTTACTTACACCTGAGTGTCTTGTTACCAGTGCCCTTGAGTTCGCAATTGGGATCAGCCCCAGTGCTCGGGTTGAAGTCGCGCGTAGCACACTGATCGGCGGCTTGCTGTGCGGCGCCCCCGAGGGTCAGGATTACTTCGATGTCTTCAACCATCACCTGAAAGTTGTCGCCTTTTCCCTTCAAGACGACCTTGAAGAGTCCCGGAGTTTTATTTGAGCGGTCGCGAATTAAGACTCTCGTGATCCCAAGGCCAAGAGTATCGTTCCTGTCTTTGAAGACCCAGCGGTTTCCAGCGCCATTCACCTTCCAACCCACCGGGACCCCAGCCCCTGGCGGAACAAAACGCGTCGAAAGAACACTTGACGTGTTAGAGTCCACGATCTCGTACGTAAACCCGTTCGCAACCGGATCGATCGCCGGAGACAGCGCCGACAGAACGAATTCGCCCTTGATCTTTAGCCTCTCGTCTCCAGCCGGGTTGTTGTTACGCGAAATTTTGAGACGGGCCTTGTTGATCAAGACACCAGAGTCGCAGGCGGCGGTCCCAGCCGGCGTGGCAGTCGCAGTCGCAGTCCCGGCAGGAGTTGCCGTCGGCGTTGAGGACGCAGTCCCCGCAGGAGTGGCAGTCGGAGTGAAGGAAGCTGTTCCCGCCGGCGTCGCTGTCGGGGTGAACGTCGCTGTCGAAGTCCCCGCCGGGGTTGCCGTTGGCGTGTCCGTCGGCGTCGGCGTCGGGCCACCCGGAAAGCTCCCGGGATCGGCCGGGTCTGAGCCCGCATCGACTTCATCCGTGTCGAAGAAACCATCCTCGTCACGATCGAGCGCCATGCGTTCGCCAGACCCCGGAGGCGCGCAGGTGTAGGTCAGGTCCTGACCGGCTGTCGCCGCAAGGGCACGCAACTGCGCGTCAGTAAGATCGGCTTCACTAGCCCGATCGGTTTCGAACAGATTGCTCGCCGGGTTGTACAAGGCCCCCCGAGATTCCCCGGCGATTGTCCCCTTGACGACGAGCTCACACTCGTTGACCCCGGGCATCCCCACCAACGGGAAGGAGGCCTCCGCACGTTGAATGAGTAGATCGATACGAGGACCAACCGTGCCGCCGTTGGTATCCGTCAGAGTCGTCTGCTGGCCGACGATCGGCGCGAAGGTCGTGTCGAAAGCCATGATCAGATCTTCGAGGTTGCGTTGCTCGGTATCGTTGATCGAAAAGACGCCCGAATCCAGAAATGTGAAAACCGTGTCCACGGCACCACTGTGAAGGAAACCGACGCCGCGGACCTGCGGACCTCCGGAACCAAACATTCCGACCTTCTGATAGGCATTGCGCAGGTGCGGAATCTTGAATTCCTGGGTCAAGCCTTCGATCGACGACCCACCGTCGCCACCGAAAAAGCCCTGCCCTTGGTTCAGAATATGGCAACCGTTGCAATCGAGGACCGTGTCGGTGACACGTCCGAAATAGAGTGTCTCACCCGCTTGTTGAGCTGCGGTCAACGAGTTGTCCAACGCCCGGACCGGGTTCGGCGGGTACGCAACATCGAGAATGAAGTTGCCAAACGCCAACATGTCGGCCGGTGGAATCTGATCGTTTGGAGGATCGCCGAGACCGACGAGACCACCAAAGGCTCCATTGAACTTGAGGAATCCACCCAGCTCGTCGAGCGGATCGCCGCCCGGATCGTTGCCCTCGGTGCGGTCACCGCGCCAGTGCATCGGACCCATATTAGCCATGCCGCGCAAGGATTGCGTCGTCATGGGGCCCTTCATCGGGTGGAAGTCGTTACCACTACCAACGGTGAATGGGTTCGGATTGTTGAGCTCAGTACCGTCTGGATCGCCGAGATCCCAGGCCAAGCTATCGAAGTCTCCAAAGATGTGACACGACGAGCACGACGCCTCTCCGTTCGACGATGTCGCGATGGCATCGTAGAGGATCGGACGACCGTCTGTGATGTTCGCCGGCTCAGGATTGTAGACCGGCATGTGCGCAATCTCCGTATTCAACACAGTGTCGATCACAGACACCGAATTGTCGAAACGTGTCAGTACGTAGAGCCGATTGTTGGATTCATCGAGAGCCAAGCCGCTGGGCCCGCCACCCGAAACAGTGATGTGGCTCAACGCCGACGGTGTAAACGTGTCGGCCTCGAGCTGAGCCGTATCGAAGATCCCCACCTTGCTCGATCCAAAGGCGGCAACATAAAGGGTCGTACCTGCCGCGTTGACGGCCATGTCCACCGGCGTCGCCAAGCTGTTGGAGCTGGTACCCGGAGGACTCGGGACGACATCGTAGTCGATGTGCTTGTTGAGATGGATCGGGGTTACGGTCGAGCCGTCCAATACGGTAATGCGGGCTTCATGCAGATGCCCTCGAACCGTCGCCGGTTCGCCAGCCACCTTTTCACTCGCAGCATGGTCTCCCGCACCTTCAAAGCGGACTTCGTTGACCGCCTCGGTATTCGACACGTACACATTGCCGCTCGCCGGGTTGGTGACCATGTTGAAGTTAATCGTCCCAACGCTCGGGAACGAGTTCACAACCGCACCAGTGGTCGTCGAAATCTCGAACACATCGAGATCGGGAAGTGAAAACCCAACCGGCCAGCTGCGCCCGAGCTCGTCCTCCCAGTTCCCCGATGTCGGGTTGAACTTAACGATGATGCCGGTTTCAGGCCCATCAATGTTTTCAAAGTTGTCGTTTGGCAACGGTAAGCCACCCGGCATCAACGCGCCGTTGAAGATACAAGTCCCGGCCGAAGCGCCACCGTCACAAACAGCGCCCTCAAAGATCGCCGTCGTCTGGTTACCGGAATGAAAGATCGAGGCGAAGACGGTGTTTCCGTCGTTGCTCACAGTCAGCGCGCGCGGTGTGTCGCCGAACAGCGAAACGACGTTAATCGGATTTCCTTCGAGGTTGGTGCCGAGGTTCCCCGGGTCGAAGATCCAAACCAAAGCTCGCCCCACTCCCGGGGTCGTGAGCAGCGGATCAACCGGGTCCGAGGAGTGACCCGCACTGTTCTGTCCGCGCCGCGCCGTGGTGATCATCACGCGTTCGCCCACCGTGCCGTTCGAGATAACAATGTCGCGCGGCTCATCGCCGACCAACAATGTGCGCGTCACTCGCGCCGGACTCGCCGACACATCGACGATGCTAACACTGTCCGAAAGGTGATTGACCACCCAAACCTCGGTGTTGGAGCGCGCCGCTACCGCAATCGGCTCCATTCCGACAGGAACCGACTCGACATGAGAGAGAGAGCCTCCACCGACGCTGAAAATTTCAAGTCGGTTGTCAGGCGTGTTGATCGCGAAAAGTCTTGTCCCATCCGGCGACAAGGCCAGCGGCCGCGTCTGCCCGGTCTCAAAAGCGACGAACTGCGCATTCGAAACCGACACCAAACCAAGAACCGCGATCGTGCCCAAAACCAGGGCGCGCAATGAGTTATTGCCCATGAAAGTTCCCCTCTCCCGTGTGTAAAACCTGCAGACAACCACCTAACATTATTAATACCCATGAGTACAAGTAGTTTTTCTACTCGGCCGGGGCAAAAAGTCTTATGTTTTTACGCCCCTTTTTCCATTTGCTGCACCAACTTTGCTTCCCCAATTGACCAGACACCGCTTCACCAACTATGAGCGCTGGTAACCGTGGCAGCGAAAAAGTCCCATACGGCTCGCTCAATTCTCAGTGATGCTAAGAAAAATCCAGCACCCGTATACCTTTTTTGCGGCGAAACCACTCAAACCGAGGCGCTGGCCCGGCGCCTGGCTGCGATTCTGGTTCCCCCGGAAAAGCAGACGACCAATCTCGAGACCTACGACGGGCGTGGCAGTCCATTTGCCTCGGTTCTCGACAGCTGCCGAACCGTCGGACTTTTCGGCGGACGCAAGGTAGCGTGGGTGCGCGAGCCGACGTTCTTCGTCGCTGGAGACAAGAAGGGTGACATCGCCGACGCGGCACTAGCAGCCTGGGCTAGCGATCGCCGCAAATCCGCAGCCCAAAAGCTCCTCGTATTAGCAACACTCAGCGGTTGGAACGACGCCGACCTCGACGACAGTCCTCTGACTTCGCTCAACAAGACCAAGGCGAAGTCCTTTTTCGGACGCGACTTCGAAGCAGCAGAGCTCGAAGCTGCCGACGCGATTCGAGCCTACGCGGTGGAGATCGGACTGAGCGTAGCCTCGCAGCGCGACGACGCCGCATTGCTCGAGGAGTTCTTGGCCTCCGGAGCGGCGGGCGATACGGTCCTGATCTTCACCTGCGCCAATGCCGACAAACGCAAGCGCGTTTTCAAGCAAGTCGAAAAAATCGGAGTCGTCACCGAACTGTCCGTCGAGCGCGAGCGCAGCGGCGCAATGAAGCAGGAAGCCGTCGCAGCCTTGATCGCCGAGGCCATCAGCGCCCGCGGCAAGAAGCTTCACCCCGCCGCGCTCCAACTGATCCTGAAGCAGGCCGGCAGCGACCCCGGTCCGCTGCAAGCCGAGCTTGAGAAGCTTTGTCTCTACGCCGGGGACAACGAAGTGATTGAGACCGACGACGTGAAAGCGATCATGCGCGACCTCGGCGAATCCTGGATTTTCGACTTCACTCGCGCTCTCTCCCAGCGAAACATCGGCGAAGCCCTGCCACTACTGCGTGGCCTCTTCGCGCAGGGCGAGCCTCCCCTCCGACTCCTGGCAATGATGGCGCGCGAGGTGCGCATCCTCCTCGCCGCACGAGAGATTCTGACGACGTCGCTTGCCTCAACTTGGACCGATCGCACGACCTTCAACCGTTTTCGCGACGAAATGTTGGGCAACATTCCCGAGGAGCAGAAACAATCTCTTGGCGGCATGCACCCATATGTTCTCTATCTCGCTCTCCAGAACGCCGGACGTACCAGCACCGAACGTTTGGAGAAGGCACTGATCGATCTCCACAAGCTCGACGTAGCCTTCAAGTCGTCTCGCACCGATCCAGCAATCCGACTCGAAGCGTTCCTACTCGACATGGCCCGCTGACCAGTGCTGGAAGCCGCCGGCCGCCCAATCTTCGATCTTGCTCCTCGATAAGCGACAAGCCGTTCAGCGGCCCGTAAGGGCCGGTTTGTCGACGAACATGCAGTAAATCGATGAACCGCTTCCATGTAACGTCCGCGGAATATATTATGCTGGGTGCCGCTGCCGTGATGCATCAACTCAGCGAACGACCGCATCACAGCACGTAGGGCGTAATGGGATCGACCGTGTCACCCAAGGGAACAGAAGCTGCCATCGCGGCCGATCGGCCAGAGTCCACGACCGAGTCGGAGCGACCGGGCCGCACGAAGGCGTTCATGCGGCGCTGGTCTCTCGATGCGGTGGCGACGTGGTTTCTCGCTCGCACTTGGCTGCCTACGGTGGTCGCGGTACTGCCACTGTCGGCCCTGCGTTACTTGAAACAAAACTGCATCCAATGGGCTGGATCACTCGCCTACTACACTCTGCTCGGACTGGTGCCGCTGCTCGTCGTGACCTATTCCGCAGTGACCGGTGCCGGCCTCCACCGCGAGCTGACACCTTTTATCATGAACACGGTCAGCGCCGGATCGCCCGAGATGGCAATCGAGATCGTCGCGTTCATCGACGCAACGAATGTTCGGGCCGTTGCGTTGTTTTCGTCGATGTTTGGCGCGTTCATCGCGCTGCTAATCATCATGGCTAACGCCGAGATGGCGTTCAACTCGATCTGGGGCGGCATCGCCGGACGATCGCTGCGCCACAAGATGAGTTCGTTTGCCAAGATCGCAGTCATCGCGCCGCTGATGCTGGTGCTCGCACTCGCACTCACCGCCCTGCTGCGACCGGGCAATCAACTGTACGAGCTACTGCGAAGCTGGCCTTACGGCAACGTCTTGCTGATCCTCCTGTTCCCGCTCGTTCAATTCGGCCTACTCTGCGGCAGCTTTACTCTGCTGTTTACAGGACTGCCGAACACTCGCGTGCGGCGCCGCTCCGCCATGGTCGGCGCCGCCGTAGCCGGAGCACTATGGTACGGAGCACAGTGGACGTACGTCACCTTCGTCATCGGCACGGTGCGCGACAGCGGAGTCTACGGAGCACTGTGGCAGATTCCGATCTTGTTGGCGTGGCTCTACCTTGCCTGGAGCATCATCCTGTTCGGCGCCCAAGTATCCCGCGCTCATCAAGAGAGCGTCACCATCCGCAAGCTCGAGTAGCCGTCGTTTACTGCAAGACGCCAAGCGCGCGCAGCGCGGCCAGCCGTTCGTCGGAGAATCCGAGCAACCCGCGCAGGACTGCGTCGCTGTGTTCGCCCAACAGCGGACCGGGCCGCAAGACCGATGCCGGTGAGCCCGACAGTCGAACCGCCGACGCATCCAACCCAACGGCGTCGCCGGATCCTGCGTCGACCGATATCCACATGCCGCGAGCGCGGAGATGCTCGTCACGAACCAGCAGATCAACCGCATCGGCAACGCCACCGCACGCCACGCCAGCGCTCTGCAACTCCTCAACTAGCCTCGCAGCCTCGCGCCTCCTCGTCCACTCCTCCAGGAGTCGGTCGAGATCGCCTCTGTGTTCGAGACGACCGGCGAGCGATGCAAACCTCGCCTCCTTCACCCACGGCAAGTCGATGCACTCGGCCAACCGCAACCACTGCTCTTCGTCCATCGCCGTGATCGCGCACCATCGATCGCAAGCGTCATCGGTTGCAGAAGAGTCGTCGGCACATCGATAGACTCCATGCGGCGCGATCGGTCCCTCCTGAGATGAATTGGCCAACGCATCCGCGCAAGGCACACCATTCGCAGCTGCCAAGAGCGACGGCCCGATTAGGCCGGTCAGAACTTCCAACTGCGCAAGGTCGACGACAGAAGCACGATTCTCGGCGACCGCTGCCACCACTGCCAGCGCCGCCACATACCCACTCGCCATATCCGAGTACGAATAGCCCAACCCGGCGGCGCGCCCATTCTCGTGACGCATGTGCGCCGTGAACCCAGCCTGCGCCTGCAGCGTCGGACCATAGCTCACACCATCACACATCGGCCCACTGTGCCCGAAGCCGGACATGTGAACGATGCGAAGCTCCGGATTGAGCGACAGCAGCTCATCGTCCCCGAGGCCCCAGTTCACAAGTACCCGGCGGCTAAAATTCTCGACCAAAACGTCACACCGAGCGACCAACGCGCGCAATACCCGCAACCCTTCTTCCTGCTGAAGGTCGAGCACGACACTCTTCTTGCCGCGGTTGAGGTTGCCAAAGAGTCCACCGCGCCGCACTTGCTCGGGGTCGCTGTAGGGAGGCTCGATCTTGATGACCTCGGCGCCGCGATCAGCAAGCACCCGTGTACAAACCGGACCGGCAACCACCCAGGTCAAATCGAGCACGCGCAGACCAGCAAGTGCACCATTGTTCTCAGCCGATCCGGCGACCAAAGGCCGCGCCACACCGCGCAACTCGCGCCGCACAAGCCGTGCGGCTTGATCGAAGAACTTCCGATCCACCAACTGCGGGTGACGTACCACCTCGTCGAGCCGCCAAATCGGAGCGAACGGCAGACGACACAACTGCGCCTGTTTGACGATCTCCCTGGACTCGTGGCGACGCGACCATTCCGACAACAAGTCGAAGAACTCCGCCGCGTGCTCACTGCGATACTCGCGGTCGCTCCAGCGCATGTCGGCCAACCCGGACTCCGGCATCTCGCCCAACACCCACGCGCGCAACACATCCCAATCGCCGAGATGACTCGCCAACACCTCGCGGTCAGCGGTCTCGACCGATCGAAAAGTTCCGCTCCAGTGCAGAGTGCCCCGACGCCGAGCGACTTCGCCACGCTCGCGATACAGACCGGTCACGTGCTCGAGAGCCCCGACGACGCTTTCCTGCAACGAGACGTCGACGACCTGCCCCACGCCATTGCGCTCGCGCGCTACCAACGCAAGCAGCACACCCAGGGCCGCCTGCACGCCAGCCATGTGATACGCCTGCAAACCTAGTGGCTGCAGGGGCGCTTCGTCAGGCCACCCGTTGACGTTCAACATGCCGCCGGTCGCAGCAGCGATAAGATTGCCACCAAGCCACTCCGCCCGCGGCCCATCAAGTCCAAACGGGGAGATATTCGCAACAACGAGGCGTGGGTAGCGTTGGACCAAATCGGCGGGCACCAAACCCAAGCAACGAAGCTCGGACGGACGACCGGTCGTAATGAGTACGTCAGCGTCGCCGAGAAGTCGCTCGGCGTCCGAGTCCGCAGCGAGTCGCTTGCCGCGTTGATAGTACGCATCGAACCAACGCGCGTCCGGTCCGACCTCAGTTGGGCTTGGGACAGAAACACGAAAAACACGCGCACCCAGATCAACGAGAACCCTACCGCAAAATGCGCCCGAGAGGTCCGCGCAATCGACAACGCGAAGCTCGGTCAGGCGCGGCATCGGTGAACTTTACACCCGCGCCAGCCGCTGTGCGAACCAGCCGGCGAAGGCACGTCGGTGCTCGGGCAGGTGGCAAAGTTCGCGAACCTCGGCGGGCTCGCTGCAACTCTCTTTCTATCCACAAATGGCCGCCGATGGCCGGCAAGGCTACCTATTGGTCATCGCTCAAACATTCCGCTGAAATCTTCTCGTCGAGCTTCGAGCTGATCCTATGGAACCGATTCCTCAGCAGATGAATCTCTCCCGCCATTCCAAGGTTACCAACCGCCACCTCAAAGGTATTGTCAGGGAGTTGTCGCAAATGGACTTGGACCTCGAGAGTCTCGGTATCGTAGTCCAAGGTCGGCACGATATTCGCGCCTTTTCGGAAAATGAGGTTGGCCCCTTCTCGGCTCTCATCCCACCCCTGCGACCTCAGGTAGCTTGCAGTGTAGTCGAAACACTCCGGCCTTGAGTAGGCCTTGGTTACGTAAACGTTGGCGCAAGAAGAAGCGATCGCAAGGATCGGCAAACTACTTCTCAAAATGACTTTGGATCTTCGCATACGACTCGCTCGAGACTTCATAGCGCCTACCTCCCGAAACCAGACTGCCCTTCAGAAGCGAGACCCGAACCACGCGGCCGTCCTTCAGTCGTATGTCAATCGCTCGAAACGATCTCCGCGAGTCTTCACCAGCGCTCTCGGATCGAACGAGGAGCTCGATCAAAGCCGAAACTTCATCTGCGCCCTTCAGCACACCTTCGACAAACTCACGGTCCCGAAACTCGATCGCCTCAACTTCCGCAGGGCGAATCTCGCCGAACGGTATCGAGGAATACCGGACTGGCACCGCGAGCGTGGGAAGCTTGAGGTCGATGGGCTTCGAAGCACACGCTGCGAGCAACGCGGCAACCGATACACACAAGGTGCGAAGCACCGCGCCTGCTGTGCTCAGAAGCGCGCCCTGAAAGCGGCAGCCGAGTTGGCGGCGGCACTGTCGAAGGCGGCTTGCCAGCAGGCGCCGTGACCCGTGATCATCTGCGCCGTCACCTCGGTGAACGATCCGATCGGCAATGGGACGGAAAGATTGGCACCTTTGCCCTTTACGAGGAATCTGCTCCGGCCGGCCTCGCCGGTCTTGAAGCGTACCTTGTCGACCCCATCGGGCGTGCCTGCCACATTCTTGTACTTCGTTTTCGAGCCCTTGTTGTTCGCCCTCCAACAAGGCTTACCGCCGCATGTGCCGCCTCCCGGCACCGCCGCACTCATGACCAGCGACGGAGCGCCGCCGTCTTCCCGGTACAGGCACATAACGTAGTCGGTCAGATCATTGGCGGGCGAGCCGACATGACCCACGTCGAAGGCTGGACCGCCGCCCCACTTCCAGAGCAGCTTGCCGCCTCCGGTGTCAGTGAGCGTAATCGAGCTTTTGCCGGCCTCGAGGCAGTCGGGTTGCGGCGCAGTCGGGCATGTCGGCGGTGTCGTGACCCATCTCCTCGCGAATACGCCTTCTCGGTCACCGTCTTCATCCTCATCGCATTTGCGATGGGAATTATTGCAGTCGCTCGTCCAGACGGCCACGAACTGGTCCGTACCGTTGGTAGCGATACGCCCGATTTCCTGGTCTCCCCCTCCTCTGGCGCTCAAGGGGAACTCCTCACCAACGGGCGTTCCGTCCGAATCGAAATACTTGCCAGCGACCCCGTTGCCGTCGAAATCCTTGGCCCGATAGGAGACGAGAAAGTTGCCTGAGTCCTGCATTGCAATCCTCGGATCGGTGGCATTCCTTACTTTGTTCACCTGGAACTCCGTGCCCAGGGCTGTGCCTGTACTATCGAAGCGCTGCGCCACAACGTCGTCGAGGTCGACCGAGGGGGGCGTCCGCGTGTTCGACGTGTATACAACCGTGAAGTTCCCTAGCGCATCCGACGCGACGTCGACTTTTCCGCCCTGGCGGCCGTCGAGCGCGGTGTTGACCCGAAACTCCCCTCCGATCGGCGCACCCGTTGAGTCGAACATCTGCGCCATGACGTTGCGACCATCGGGATCCTCGAGATCGTCGAGATCGCCGTACCACACGACGACGAACGAGTCGTTCGGCAACACGGAAATTGCAGCGGAGTGTTCGAAACTACCCGCGCCAGTCGTGCTGATCTGAAACTCTCCGCCCAGCGTCGATCCTGCCGAGTCGTATCTCTGCCCGAGGATTGCAACCGTGGTAGCCGGGTTCCCGAGGAAGATGTGCCAAGCGACGACAAAATTTCCGGCCGAATCATGGGCAATGACAGGATATCTTTGACCGTCCTCCGTCGAAGTGTTCACATGAATCGTCGTTCCCACAGGCATGCCGAGGTTGTCGTAGCGGTGTGCCAGGATCTCCTTATCATCCGGGCCGGGTTGGGACTCTCGCTCCTCCCAAACAATTGCGAAACTACCGTCAGACGCCGCGCTGACCTCAGGGTGGCTGGTAGAGTCGCTCGTCACGAGAGTCGTCGTACCAACGGGAAGGCCAGCAGAATCAAAGCGGTTGAAATACTGACCGCTCGTAGCGGTTTCGGCATCTCGCCAAACGATGGTAACGGTGCCGTCGCCGCCGAAGGCAATCGACTCAGAGCGTTGAGCATGCACCGTGTAGGTGTTGACCAGGAACGCCTTCGCCTGCAGCGACGAGACCAGGCTCAACGCGCACAACAACAGAACCCATTGGACCATGTGTTTATCTCCCCCGAAGTTTCTACCGCAGCATTGGCGGACGCGCCCCTTTCCGTCAAGTGAGTTCGTAGACACCCCACCTAGCTTCAACAAAATCAAGCAGTTGGGGTCGAGGTCACTCGTTTTTGGGTGTCCACCCAATTTCCTCCACCCAAGTCGCGCGCTGGGGGGACGCCCAACGTTTCGCGCCGGTTCAATGGGGCCCCGCGATGATCCCCCCCGAACGAGAAGCCGAAGTAGCTCGTCTCCTCAAGGCGCGGCTGAACACGTTGGGGGCTTGTCTCAAGAAGTGCAGCGCATCGAGGATCGCGGTCGCTGCGGAGTCTAGGCAGGGCTCGATGTTGAATGGCCCCGGACATGGGGTCACTTCGTCCCCGGAGGCTCAGACCGCCGCGTCTGCTCGAACCGCTTCCTGCGTCGGCGGCAATGCCAGGCGAGCGATGTTGCCGAGCACGCTGCCGTACTGCTGCCAGAAGCTGCCGGTGTTGTATGGCAGCCCGTATTTTTCGCACACGGCACGCACCCGCGGCGCGATCTCCGGGTAGCGCCGCGCCGGGATGTCGGGAAAAAGGTGGTGCTCGATTTGGTGTGAGAGATGACCGGTCAGGACGTGGAACCAGCTACCACCTTCGATGTTCGCCGATCCCTGCATCTGACGCAGGTACCAGTCGCCGCGGGTTTCACCGACGATCTCTTCTTCGCTGAATACCTGCGTCCCCTCGGGGAAGTGACCGCAGAAGATGATGACATTGGTCCACACGTTGCGGATTCCGTTGGCGAGAAAATTGCCGAGCAAGACCCGCGGAGCGTTCCACGGCGCCAGCAGTGGGAAAAGGACGTAGTCCTTGAAGAGCTGGTGCGTGGCCTTGGTTCGGAACTCCTCCCACTTGTGTTCGAACTCCTCGGCGTCGCCCTTGCCGGCCAGATGGCGTACCGGATCCATGTCGTGGGTGCCGACGCCCCATTGGAACAGCAACGACAGGAGCACGTTCGATACCGGCTGAAAGAGATGCTTCGGGTGCCAGTACTGTTCTTCGCTCACACGGATGATGCCGTAGCCGACGTCACGGTCCTTACCGATGACGTTGGTGAAGGTGTGGTGCTCGTAATTATGGTAGTGGCGCCACTGTGACGCGTCGCAGACGATGTCCCATTCATAGGTCTGCGAGTCGAGCGTGGGATCGTTCATCCAGTCGTACTGCCCGTGCAGTACATTGTGTCCGATTTCCATGTTCTCAAGGATCTTGGCGGTCGACAATGCGAACACGCCAAGGCCGAAACTCGCCGGTGTGAAGCCGAACATTAGCAGCGTCCGTCCGGCGATCGCCGATCCGCGGGCGAGGCGGACGACGCCGCGGATGTGAAGCGCGTCTTCCTCGCCGAGATTGTCGAGCACTTCAGCGCGCAGAGCGTCGAGCTCGCGGCCGAGGGCGCCGATTTGTTTGCGGCTGAGGTGGTCAGCTGGCTTGGTCATGAATTCTCCTTCTTTTGTTGGCGCGCGTTTTACCTAAATGTCGAGCGTCAGGGCCGAGCGCGCCGCCGAGATGCAAAGCTGGATGACCTGATCCGGTTGATCCGACACCTCGCCGGTGCGCAGGTCCACGACCGCCCCCGTGAGCTTGCGACATTTGCAGCTGTGGCAGATTCCCATGCGACAGCCGTACGCGGGCGTGAGACCGGCGGCCTCGGCCTCGGCGAGTAGGGACCTGCCGCCGCCGGCTACAAACGACACGCCCGAGCGCTGCGCCTGCACCGACTGCGGGACGGAGTCGTCACCGGCAGCGATCACCGGCAATCCGAAGTGTTCCGCGATCAGGCGGTCTTGGTTTCCCGCGTCGCGCCAAGCCCGTGTGGCGCTGTCGATGAAGCCGGCCGGACCGCACACGAAAACGAGATCGTCAGCCGTCTGAGCAAGTGGCAACAACGTAGCCGTATCGAGGCGACCAACCTTGCCGCTCAGGTGCAGCCTGAGGTCGAAGTTGGGCCGGCGTCGGGCCAGCTCCTCCAACTCGTCGCGGAAGATCACTTCGGCTTGCGAACGGGCGCTGTGTACGAACAAAACTCTGGTGTCAGGCCAGCGCGAGCCGAGGTCGCGAAGGATCGCCATGACCGGCGTAATGCCGCTGCCCGCCGAGAGCATCACGATCCGCCTGGGCAATCGTGCCGGCAACACGAAGTCGCCTTGCGGCGCGCCGAGCGTAAGGACGTCGCCCACAGCAGCGCACTCGTTCCACCATACCGAGAGCTTACCCCCGGGGCGGCGTTTCACGGTGATAGCGAGCGTTCCGTCGGCATTCGGCGCGCTGGCGATGCTGAAGGTGCGACGCACACGTCGCCCGCCGATCTCGGCATCGACCAGTACGTGCTGGCCGGCGCGATGCCCGGGCCAGCGCTGATTCGGTCGCAGGACAAGCGTGCGAACGTCTTCGGTCTCGCGCACGGTGCCGATGATGCGCGCTTTGATGCGGGTAAGTGACCACGTCGCATCGACTTGGCTGACGAGATCATCGAGCGCGTCGAGGTCATTGAGCGGCCGCAGCCAAGGGCTCGACAGCAAGCCGGCGACGAAGCCGGAAACGGGGTTGAGAGCGGGTGTCAGCATCGCGGCGTCTCCATTCTGGTGAACACCTGTAGACTGAACTAAATATTCAGTCAACACTTGTGTACTGAAAGAGATCTGGCACCTCTGGAAAAACGTGTAAAATAGTGCTCTTTTGGGAACCATTGATGGCTACAAGTGTGCATCCAAAGAAGAGAGCAAAACGCGGGAATCGGTCGGGTCGCGCCTCCAAGGCAAAGTCTGATTCGCCCTCGGCGGGTCGCAGCAGCGACGGTCCGCGCTCGCGCGCGGTCCAGAAGAAGCGAACCCGTAGCGCGCTGATGGAAGCGGCGCTGCGCCTGATGAGCACCGGGCGCAGCTACACCAGCCTCAGCCTGCGCGAGATCACGCGTGGAGCCGGTGTCGTTCCGACCTCATTCTACCGTCACTTCCCCGATCTCGACGAGCTCGGGCTCGCTTTGGTCGAGGAGACCGGGCTCACGCTGCGACGCCTCTTGCGCGAGGCGCGGCGCGCCGACGTGCCGCCGATCCGGATCATCGCTCACTCGGTAGAGATCTACCACCAGTACATTCGCGAGCACCGCCTGCACATTCTCTTCATGGCGAGCGAGCGCTGGGGCGGCTCACCGTTGATCCGTCGTTCGATCCGCTACGAGACCCAGCATTTCGCTACCGAGATGGCGCAGGATCTGCGCGAGTTGAACCTGCTGCCCGGCCTATCGATGGCAACCCTGCAGATGATCTGCGGCCTGGTCGTGAACACCATGCTCAACGCAGCGAGCGATTTCCTCGACGTGCCGCCCGACCAGTTCCAGGTCGAAGAGGAGCTCACCGAGAACTTCGTACGCCAGCTACGCGTCATCTTCCTTGGCGCCACGCAGTGGAAGGACAAGGTCTGAGTGAACTCGTGCGCACCGCCCACAGGGACGCGCCCGGGTCGAACGTGACGACGGTGACCTTAATCGACGCCTTCATGACCGATAATCTGGACGGGGGAATCGTGGGCTTCTTGTACGACGCGAATACCGACGGAGGAACGGATCTCGGGTTGGTAGACAGCGCCCCATTCCTGTCGTTCACCGACGTCTACATCGACGCGACGGTCCCCACCCTCATCGAGGTGAGTTTTACTGCCGGCAGTGAAGATACCTCGATTGTGGATCAGAAAATCAGGATTCCGAACTGGCCCTCTTCCGACGCGTTGATCCTGTTGATGCTGCAATAGGGGCTGGCCGCCCGCCAGGATAGGACGTGTTGCGCCGGTGCAACGCAGCGTTGTGCTGCCGCCACGCCTGGTTGGTCACGGAGGAAGATCGGTCTACTGTCGCATGGAGGCAACCGTCGCCTGTTCGCTGGCACATGCCTCGCAGTGTCGTCCGAGTGAGGTGAAACGAATGCAACTAACGGATCGAAATCGCGCCATCTTGCTCGAGTTCGGTATCGGCGTGCCGATCAACCTGGCACTGGCCGCGGCGCTCTACTACTGGATACTTCCGGCGCCTGCGGCAATGGACACAGCGCCGAGCCGCGTCGTTTTCGCGCTCCAGTGCAGTGCCCTGCCGGCCCTCTCGATGCTGCTCGGGGTATGGGCGGTCGCGCTGAGTCGTGCGACCTCCGATGCCATCAACCCGCTGGCCGGCAAGGAGTCCTACACGCTGCAGGTGCATCTTCGCTATCTATCGAACACCGCGGAACAGGTACTCCTCTTTACCCTCTCCGCCGCGGCTCTCAGCACCTTTCTCGATCCAGAAACCATTGTGCTAATCCCAACCTTGGCCGTCCTCTTCTTTCTCAATAGGATCGTCTACTGGCTCGGCTATCTTCGAGACCCCATGTACCGCGGCGTGGGCTTGTCCGGCACCATCTATCCCGTGTCGATCATGACCGTGGTCGCTGCCTACGATGTCGTCCAGCTCTTGGTGGCCGGAGGTACTCCGTGATCCGCTGCACCGCAGGGTATCGCCGGAGAGGAACTCATTGACGTCGATGCCGATGCCGGATTGGCGCTACTTCGCCTTGAAAGAATCGGCGTCGTTTTTTCCTGACATCGGAAACGGTCGCGGAGAAGCATTCTGCGAGGCGGTTTGCGCCTTGTCTGGGGACAGACCAGCGCAAGGTGATAGAGCACTAGAGGGGCGGCGGAGTCGCGCAACGCGATTTAGGTGTGCGCTGCTGGGACATGATCGACGCGTCGCAATCGGCTTTCGCCTACAGTAAATTCATCGTAAGAATGCGCCCGAGTTAAGAAGGATGCGAACGACAACATCGCAGATGCGACGATTTCCCCTCGTAGTCGTCCTGCGCGTCGCGACGGGATGCTCGGGTTCGAGGACAACGCAGGAAGGGTTCTACGATTGGCGGCAGGACACCTGCGCATCGGCCTGCGACTGGGAAGACAGAGCCTCTCTGCGATTCCCCGAAGGGGCGTCAGTACTGGGGAGAATTCGTTCGTTCGATCGCGGCTGCCGAGAAGCGCGTCGGGCGCGTGCCGAGATCCGGCTGCACGGCCCGGACCGGGCGCGGCCTAGAAGGAGTGGTCCCAAGCCAACCAAAAGCTCCCTTCGGTCACTTGCTCTTCATCGTCCCTGGAGTTCCAACCGACGGCCGCAAAGTAATACGTTCGGCCCTGTTGCACGTCCAATCTAGACTCCCTGCCAATACCTCCGTCGACACTGATCGCCGCACCGAACGGAACACTCCAAGTTCCGTCCGAGGAATCAAACGCCAACACCGCCAGGCGCGCCGTGTGATTCGCACCGAAGAAAAGCCAAAGCGATCCGTCGTCCGGCGCGGTCCACCGAAACCAGACGCTGTTGTCGGGCTGATCAGAAACCCCGGCGTGCAACTCAGGCTCGTCTGGCTCTGTCGTCGCCTTGCAGTTGTGCCCGTATTCCACCCCGAGCTGGCCCTGCAGCTCGACAGCATTCGCAATGTCATCATTGTCCGCGGCCGACGTGCAGCCGATGGCGATCTCCGTTTCAAGAGACACAGAACCGAAATCCGACTCCAAGTTCGATAGATTGATCGCCCCCGTATTGAGTCCAGGCGGGAGTCCGAACACCGGTCCATTGAGCCGGAGCTCGACTTGGCGACTGGAACCCGCCGCCAGCGGATTGTCGAAGCCGTCGGCTGTTAGCCATGCAGGGTACGTGAGGCCGACGCGCATCGGCTCGGTCCCCTGGTTGGAAAACTCGACGACGTGGCTCGAAATGAATTCTCCATCGCGAGGTCCAAAACGCACCGCCGCCGAGAGATCTTGCGGCTGGTGGATCTCGAGTCTCGTGTACCTCACTCCGAGTCCTTGCGCGGCGCGAACCAAATCGATCCGAGAAATGGGTCTGCCAAGAAGATCAGAATGGGCAGGGCTGCCACTTAGGATCAGAACGGCGACGACCTCGCTCGTCGGCAGGTCGCGGAATACTGACTTAACGGCCGCAATCGCCCCGGCCACTTGCGGCGCCGCAATCGATGTACCAGCTGTGGTTCTGTAAAGACTGTCCAGCTCGCGCCAGCCCGCAGCGTTGGCGACCTCTATTGCCAAGCCCGGCGCCACCAAGTCGACCTCATCCGACATGTTGGAGGTACCGGTGACAAATTCTACGCCGCCTTCCGAAGTCGATGATGCGGCGACGGCAATCGCTCCGGACAGACAAGCGGGGTAGGCAATCTGGCCAGAAAGGCCTGCGTTCCCGGTAGCGATCACCGGGGCCACTCCATTCTCCAACAGGATCTCAAAGAATCCATTCATCCAGAAGGACTCATCGCGGACACTCTGAGCTGGCTCGCACTTCTTCAAGCCAGGGAGGCTGTCGTTACCCGAGCTGAGGTTGAGCGCCACGAGGTCCCCTGGGTCCAGTCCCGGCGGAACGTCGACACCGACCGTCCACTGGGTAACGGCGTAGATCACGGTAAACGCCTGCTCCATGGTCGCGTAAAACGACGGTCTTCCATCGACGATGTCTTGACGTATATCAATAGCGACGGCGACGATGCCCGCCGCCGGCGCTGCGCCGCGAAGACTCGGCTGTGAACCTGCAGCAGAAGTCGAAGGCTGCTGACCCGGCAGTGGCCCTCGCCCGACAGCGGCGGAAGCAACACCTGTCCCGTGCCGGCAACCCTCCGGCCGCGCATCGCAATTGGAACTCACACCGGGACCGACCTCGTACTCGCCACCTCCTGGACACAAGCTCGTCAGTCCGAGGCGCTCATCGTTGCTAGAGAAGCAGACCTCCACAGCGATCGCGTCACGCAACATAGGATGGCGCTTCTCAAAGCCCGAATCGATGATCACGATCAAATTTTCGCCGCCTCGATTAGCAAATCCCGTCATTCCGATCTCAGGATGGTGCACGACGTCCGCCCCGATTTGGGTCATGCTGGCGTCGAGAAAAAGTTCGAGCTCAAGATCGGGCCAGACACCAGACACCGCCTGGTCTTTTTGCACCGCCTCGAGTTCCTGCGGCGCCAAGGTTGCTACGACCAAAGGCAACCCCGGGAAACGAGCGACGTTCCAGTCCTTGATCGGGTAGCTCTTCCCGAGCCTGGACAAGAACCCGTCGACAACTTCCGCGACTACCTTCTCGCCCTGCTGGAACGATTTGGGATCCTTCGGAAACGTAAACACCGAGTCCTTTTGCGCAAGCGAAATGAATACGCGCGCGAAGCCTTTGTCGAAGGAGTCCGTCCCGGTCTCCTTCTTCTCGAAATCCTTGGAATCATGGGTTGCAGGCCCGCTCCCCCCTGGTCCGGTCCCCCCAGGCCCACTCCAAGTTTGCGCGCCGCTCAAGAACGGACAAACCAACGAGAAGACGACGACGAACAATCCCAATCGCTTACTGGTAACCGCCAAGGAATCCATAACAACACCCGCTTTCTTTGTGTGCACTACGTTCGTCACCTGCGTTCGGAGAACTATAGAAACTTGCCACAAGCTGAGTCCGCGAAGCTGGAGGGACCCCGGAGGAGAGTCAGGGGAAGTTCGGAGGAATTCCGGGGGGTTGTCGGACGACAGTCCCCCCGCCGTCCAGAGAACCTCTGCCATGCGCGGGAGCGAGAGTCGCATGCGACATGACATATAAGGCTCGACAGCGGCTCGCTGATCTGGCAATTCGCCTTGTTGGAATGTCGAGTCAGCTCGGCTGCGTCGGCATTGCGGTGGGAACGCTTTGTTGGGGAACAAGGAGGGCGTTCCAGAGGTTGGGTCCCGAGCAACGAAGTTCGGGACCCAACCACCCATCGGGGAATTTTCCATTAGCTCCCCGCGATTCGATCAGCCCAAGAGAATCGCCTCGTGCATCACCACGATCGACAGCAACATCACCAATGTCGCTATGACCACCGTGGCTCCCCCGAGCCGCGATCCATGGAGCGGCATCTGTTGAAGATTACGGGCGGCTTCACCCATGATCACGGTCGCCGCAAACAGGAAGATCCCAACCATCGCAAACATGAGTGGGGCTAGCCGTATCGTCAGGTCCATTGTCGTCATGAGTGATTCCCTCGCCTTCTCTGAAGTTGAGAACACAACTTCGCAACCAGCGTGCCAACCAGAGAAACAGGTCGATTCCGCGGCGAAAAGTGAGGCCGATCACACCTCTGCCAAGCGCGGTTAGCAGCTCGCCGCTAACCCGCCCAGCTGCGAGTGTCGCGTCCGCTGGTCGAAAACGTATCATCGACCAGTGCAGCGATCTCGGCATCGCGCGCGGGTTTTTGACCGTTCTCCCTCTACCCACAGAATGCAGATTCCCCAGACCGGCCGCCGGCCGGAACCCAACCGCTGATGAACGCCGGTCAACGCTAATGCCGGGCCCGACAAACAAGGCCACGTTACGGGAGCAATACCAAAACAGGGCAGAGACGATCCGAAAAAACCAGATCCGCTACGCGGCTCGGACGGAGCCTCGCCCTCCAAATTTATTCGGATCCGTGTTCATCAGTGTTCATCCGTGGCCAAGTTGATCGTCCGCAGCCTCAGCGTTCACCGGAGTTCATCAGCGGGCGTAGCTCGCGATGGGGCATCTGCGGACAAAGAGTTCCTGATAGCCCAACGCGTCGGGCGCGCTAAGCGTGATGTCGCCCAGTCGCAGCGAAAGCAGCGAATCCGACCGTGGCCCCGATCACCGTACCGGTGACCTCATTCCAAAACATTCAGGGAAAGCCACAACCCGGAGTTGCTACCGACACGAGTCCCAAGGGAAACATTGCGAGAAAACCGCACATCGGGCCGCGCAAGTACCACGGCTTGGGCCAAAATGTGATGCCGACCAAAAACCCGATCAACATCCGCGCGCTGTACCAGCCCCAGACGGCGATCGAACCCTGGACATACAAGACGTTGTATTTCTCTGGGATCGGCCCGTGCACCAGAGTCGGAAGCCAAGCCAGTGGCAGCCCAATCAGAAAACAGAGCAGCGGATAAGGCAGACGTTCGATCGTTTTCACTGACCGCTTTCTCTCAACGCTAGAACTTCGCCCACCAAGGGGTGCTCTCTGCCGGGGTTCTGCGCATCTCGATGTTGCGATGATCGAGCAGTGTCCCGTCGACCCGCCGCAACTCGGCAAGGTTCGTGTTGTAGCGCGTCAACGCATCGATCTCCGACTGACGCGCCCGTGTCAATCGTTCCTGAAAGTCGATTAGGTCCTTCGTTGTCGCCAAACCAACCTCGTAGCGCGCCTTCTGATTGCGGACATTCTCTTCAGCCAGTCGACTCGCTACCCGCGTCGCCTGGATGCTCTTCAGGTCAGAGCGGACATTGTCGATGGCGTTCTTGATCTCGAGAGTCACGTTCTCCTCGAGCTGCCGCAGGGAAAGCTGCGACTGCTCCTTGTTGATCCTCGACTTGGTGTGCTCAGCCTTGGCTGCCGCATTGGCGATCGGCACTTCGATTTGTATCCCGATATTGTATTGGTAGAAGCGTCCGTCGGTCAGCAAGTTCAACGCGCTGCTGTAACCGCCATCAACTCTCGGGTCGATCTCGACGGGTTGTCCGAACGCGGTTTCCAGCCCAGGCGCGCCACCCAGGCCGCTCAGCCCGATCGAGCCTACGAAGTCGAGGCGAGGTAGCAGTTGATTCTGCGCGGCTCGCTCCAACAAGGCCTTGCTATCGACATCCAATCGCGCAGCGATCAACTCGGGACGCCCCAACAGCGCACGCTCGAAGCTGCCTCGCGTGTCGACTTCGTACTCAGACAACACAGGGCGATCGATGGGGTTGAGCCTCGCTACCTGATCCGACTCCGCACGGCGTGCGTTAACCAAGTTGCTCAACACGTCACGCGAGATTCTTCGCAGGTTCATCGCACGAACCAAGTTCGCTTGGCGCCGGGCCACTTCCGCTTCTGATTCGAGTACTGCCGTCTTCGGCAGTGCCCCTACATCGAAGCGGCCCTGATTTTGCCGCGCCAGCTCGCGGGCTAGCTCGAGACCTTGCTCCTCAACCTTCACGTTCTCGTTTGTGAGCACTAAGGTCCAATACTGTCGCTCGATCGCCGAGACCAAGTTGGCGACCTGCGCCTTGTATTCAAAGAATGTCGATTCTTCGATGTTTTCAGCAACGTCAACGTTCAATAAGGCATAGCGCCACCCAAAGTTTCGCAGCAGCGGCTGATTCAGCGACAGGTTGAGTTCCGTCGAGTACTCGGGCACCAACACCGAGATCGGGCTCGGCAGCGTGGTGGTGCGACGGTTTGTCCATTCGAGAGCCAAGTTCCCGCCCGAGATCAGCCCCTTCCGGATGCCGACATCCCACACAACGTCACTGCGAAAGGTCTGGCGCGTTCCCTCAGGCAACAGGGCGTTATTGTTGGTCAGGGTGTCGGTCTCGCGTGCCTTCGCAACATTGGCAAAGATCGCCGGGTCGAACATCGACCTGGCACGGCGAACCTCATTGGTCGCCAATACCGGACTGAGCCGACTGATCTCCAGTCCCGTGTTGTTCTGCAACGCCAACGCAATGCACTGTTCGAGGGTCACATCCTGTTCGTCACCCTCTTCCGAAAGGAGTCCAAAGTACCGTCCGTACAGATCGTCGGCTCTTTCCGTGCTCCACGTCTCGCGCAAAACTGCGACATAGTTCGGGACATCGTCAAGGAATCGACGCTCGTCACTGCGCGAGCCACTGGCATTGACGGGCTGAGCTAGAGAAACGGTCACCCCGATCAGCAGCGACGCACCCAGAAGGAGTCGCAGAGGGACGCCAGCGGACCCCTGGCTTCTTCCAAACACTCTCTGATTCAGACCATCTCGCAAAAAGCTCATCCTTGACACCCTAGCAGTCCCCGCACGCGAAACGACTACAGCTGGAATCCGGCGCCGATCGGGCACTCGCCGGCGGCGATTTTCTTTGCGCGATCGGTGAGCGTCGCTTCGACGTTCGGCCGATCGATCATGATGACGAAGTCCCCTGCCTTGATTCCAGCGACGGTCGCCGCGGCGAGCTCGTCCAGGTCCTGCACCGGCAGATCAAAGCCTACCGCCTTGGCCCCCTCTGTTACTTGCTCGAAGGTCAGCTCCGCCCCGGGCGCGTACGGACGCTCCCGCGATAGCTCGGAAGGACGATTGCGCGCCGTGGTCCAGATGCCGGTCTTCAACAACCCGCCCGACGGATAGAAGATCGCCGCCCGCAGCTTACTGCCCTCTTCCGCCGCGAGCTGCGCCCCGAGACATTCCGTCATGATCGACACCGATGCCTTGCTCGACGCGTACACCGACTGATCGGCTAGCGGCGAAATGCCACCGTCGCCCGACGACGTGTTCATCACCAATCCCTCTTCGCCGGATTCCAGCATGCGTGGGACGAAGGCCAAGACTCCGTGAATGACACCCATCACATTGACACCGTGCACCCACTTCCAGTCGTTGACGGTCGTTTCCCAAACCTTGGAGTTGCCGACACTGACACCGGCATTGTTACACAGGAGATGACAGGCTCCGTGCTCAGAAAACACTTTGTCCGCCAGGGCCTCGACCGATTCGGCGTTCGAAACGTCGGTCACAACCGCCGACACATCCCCGACGGCCGACAGCTCATCCTGCGCCGCGCGCAAGGCACCTTCCTCGACGTCCGAGATGACGACTTTCATACCTTCACCCACGAAGGCGCGGGACAAGGCCTTGCCAATTCCGCTCGCTCCTCCGGTTACAACCGCCACTCGCCCGTTCAGGTCTTTCATGAGTACCCTCCGTTGCTGCTCTCTTCCGAGATGCCGACCAACCAAGAGGGATATAGGTCCACCAACCGGGTCGCAAACCACCTGAGTGAGTGAATTTCACGACCTCCACTGCGCGCTATGGAGCCATCTGCCCCGACCGGCTACGATCGAGGATGTGAACAACGCCCGGCACCAGACACTCCCCGCAACCGACATCGCCTCATGGGACGAGGAAGCCGACGTTGTCGTTGTCGGCCTCGGCTGCGCCGGCGTATGCGCTGCGATAGAAGCCAGCGAAAAAGGCGCCGAGGTCATCGCTCTCGAACGCGCCAGCGGTGGCGGCGGCACATCGGCTAACTCCGGCGGTCTGATCTACCTCGGTGGGGGAACCGCCGTCCAACGCGCTTGCGGCGTCGAAGACACCGTGGACGATATGTTCCGCTTTCTCATGGCCGCCTGCGGCCCGGGCGCCGATGCGGCCAAGATCCATGTTTTCTGCGACCGCAGCGTCGAACTATTCGATTGGCTCGAGGCGCACGGGGTGCCGTTCAAACGGAGCACCTATCACGAGCCCGGCAAGGAACCGCCCACCGACGACTGCCTGGTCTATTCCGGAGGCGAGGACGGTGCCCCCTACCTATCGGTCGCCCGTCCGGCCCCACGGGCACACAAACCCCAGGCTCCTGGAGCCGCTGGCGGCTTCTTGATGCAGAAACTGCTCGCGGCTCTCAAGAGGACCAACGCAAAGGTCATCGAGGACATCCGCGCCGACCAACTCGTCGTCGAGTCCGACAGCGGTCGCGTCGTCGGGCTCGCCGCGCACCGAGTCGAAGGCGATACCTACATTCGCGCTCGCGGCGGCGTCGTAGTGACCGCCGGCGGGTTCATCTCCAACCCTGAAATGATGGCGCGCTACGCCCCGGCCGCGGCCCGCGCCAACTACAAGGTCGGCACAGAGAACGACGATGGCAGCGGCATCCAGATGGCCCTTTCAGCCGGCGCCGACGCAATCCGGATGGACGCCGCCAGCATCACCATCCCGCTCTACCCGCCCAAAAGCATCTGCAAGGGCGTACTGGTCAATGCTCTCGGGCAACGCTTCCTCAACGAAGATGCCTACGCCGGCCAAATCGGTCAGCGTGCCTTGTTCGACCAAGGCGGACACTGCTGGCATCTGGTCGACGCAGAGACATACGTCGTCAACGAAGTCGGGATGCAGGCAAAGTTCGTCGAAGACTCTTGGGAAGATATGGAACGCACGCTCGAAATCCCCGCCGGCTCCCTTGTCGCCACAATGGAGGTCTACAACCGCCACGCAAGCGAGGGCACCGATCCGGTGTTTCACAAGCGCCCCGAACTCGTGGTCCCCCTCGACAAGCCGCCGTTTGGAGCCATCGATATCACTTTGTGCGGTGCTGTGTACGCAGCGTTTACTCTTGGAGGGCTGCGCACCACGCCAGAAGGAATCGTGCTAAGGCCCGACGGTTCGGCAATCGACGGCCTCTACGCTGCGGGCCGAACGACATCCGGCGTGTCGGCGCAAGGATACGTCAGCGGAGCCTCCCTGGCAGACGGCATGCTCTTCGGCCGCCTCGCTGGCGAGTCAGCGGCAAAGGCAGCCGCCGCGGCCGTTTGAGGACTGCCGTGCGACCATACACACCCGCTTGGTTGGTCCTCTGTCTACTCGCGCTGCCGCTCTCGGTTCGCGCAGAACAACTCCCTGCGCAACTCACCGACATCCGCGGCCAGCAGATCGACGTCGCCGCCAGCGCGCGTTCCAGCAAACTGTTCATCGTTACCGTCAAAGCGACCTCGTGCCCGGTCTGCCGCGCCCAACTCGAACGATTGAAACAACAACTTCCACGTCTGCGAAGTTGCGAGGCCAGCTTCATCGTAATCTCACCAGGGCCGCGAGAAGAGATCGCCAAGCTGGCAAACGAAACCGGCTTCCCGTTCCCCTTCGTCGAAGACAGAGGCCTGGCGTTGGCTACCAAGCTCGGTCTGCGATTGAGTGCAACAGAGTTGACGCCAGCGATTCTGGGTATCGACCAAGACCGGCAAGTCGCCTGGCAGCAGAGAGGCCGCAGCGGGCTCTACTTCGGCGATCCAGAGCTGCTGAAGTATCTCGACTGCCCGGCACTGCAGGTGGCTCAGGCCGGCTTTGAGAGCAAAGAAAGATGAAGAACCCTCAGCTGAACGCTGAGGAACGCGGATAAACCAGCGCTCCTCAGCGTCCTCCGCGGATCCGCCGCGCGGCGCGGACGGAGCCTCGCCGTCCATTCGATCTAGTTCGAGTTCCCGCCCAGAGTTCGTATTCGCCCCGGGGTGTCCCCGATGGTCGCCTGCCTCACCGCGAGCAGCATCTGCGTTCATCTGCGGTTCTAGAACCCAACCCCGTTCAATGTATTCACGACGTCAAACAAGTCGCCGATGTTGTGGAAGTCCACGGTGACGAAATTCGGCAGAACACCGCTTTCACTCTCGCATTGTTCAGCTCGGTCGATGAACAGCGGATTGTGATTGACGAGGTTGGCAAGTGCCGGTGAGCCGATGAAGTTCGTCAGAAAGTGATTGAGGATAAAGAGCTGGTTGCTCATTGAGCCGCGATTGATATCGCAGCTGAACTCACCGGGGTTTAGAAACGAAAAGTGAGTCTCCCACGCGTGATCCCACACATAGTGGTGCCACGACAGACCAGCTCCACCGTCATCGGTGAACACCACCAGCCGGGTGTCCGCTTCGATGAGTTCGCGCAGGGTGGGCCAAGGCGCACTCGCCGACTGCACGTGGGTGTAGGGCAAGAGGTCGGCGGCAATGAAAGCGGTCAGCGTATCCGCTTCGCTGATGTAGCTTTCGAAGATGATGCTGACGACTTCATCCGGGTGGTCGTCCAAAAAGTCAGTGATCTCGACTAGCCCGTCGGCCAAAGGCTTCATCCCCGTTACGTCGCACGGAAAGACATCGCCGCCGTGACACAACACGGGTTCCGAATCAAAGTACCACGTGTCGAGCATCAACCCTCGAACGCCGTCCAAGAGCTGATTCGTGATCGAGAACTGCTGGTTCGGTCCGGCCCAGCCCTCTTCAGCATTGGACATCGCGTTGTGCGTCGTCGGATGCGCGACCGCGTCGAAGCCTCGATCACATAGCTCGTTAAACCCATTGCAACGCGCCACCGCACGCGAAGGAAGACACACCTCGACTTCTTTGCGCGTGTCGATCAACGCGTTACCGACTGAATTGCTGATCTCGAGACCGACCACCGCAGTGTGTTTCGCCTCACCCTGAGCGCGGCGCGCTTTGTAACAAAGCAAGGACCCGGCCGGATCGTCGATCACAACGCCGTCAACATCCACAGGCGTGCAAAGATTCGTTGGCTTCTTGAGATCGAAGGTCTTCGCGGCGGTAAAGGCATCGCTCACCGACACCTGGGTTCCCGCGGGAAAAGGGGGGCCCCCCTTGGGAACCTTGGCCTTGTGGCAACGGTAATGATCGACCTCGTGCAAAGCCGGGTCCGGCGGAGTCGCCGACGGTCCGGTGGAAGTTGGAACCAACAGCATCTTGGGTTGCTTCTTCTTGTCTACGAACAAATCGCCGAGTTGGTTCGATACTTTGACCGCCAATTCCTCATCGTATTTCTCGAGGCCCTTGGTCAGCCGGCTGCGATAGCCGCGCAGGGATACATCCGCATCCGCGATGCCGCTGCCGACATCGGCCGGAACGCAAAGCGTTTTGCCCTTCTTTAGATCCAACGACTTGGCACCACCCACGTCGGCCACCGCCACTGACGCCGGCAACGACTCAGAGGCTCCGCTCGCGAGTCGCGTCTTGTAACAGAGGAACGCATCACCAGCCGACGCGGAAGTCGTCGCACAACACAAAGCCAAAAAAGCGCACAAAGACGCTCGGATCACGCTACTCATCGGTTCGTTCCCCCCGCTGATTTCCAGGGGGCGAGGCACCTGCCGAGCCGCCTGATGGTCTCGTACGCGGCTCGGCAGGAGCCTCGCCCGCACGAGGTATAACACGACTTCGCGGGCAGCAAAGTCAAGGAATTCCAACTCCTGCGTTCTTAGCGATCTCGAATTCTACTTCGAACGCAGAGTCAGCACCGCGATCTCGGGCGGAATCCCCAGGCGGATCGGATATCCGTAGAATCCAACACAGCGCGTAACGTACATCTTCATGTCACCGCGCTCGAAGATGCCCTGGTCGGGAATTCCCATCATGCCAACGACGGTTACCGCGCTCGAGGGGCTCAGCTGAACACCCACATGCCCGCCGTGCGTGTGGCCAGAGAAAACCAAGTCCGCACAACCGTCCGGCAAATTCGCGAAGGCGGACGGATCGTGGCAGAGCAGCAGGCGCGGCACCGTCGAACGATCAGGCCAACGCGACATCCCAGCCACGTAAATTTCACTGCGATTTGGAGAGTAGCCAGCAAAATCCAGACCGCCGATCTCGATCCTCTCGCCGCGTACATCGATCTTCTGCAGTCGATTGCGCAGAACGTCAACGCCGCAACCCGCCAATCGCCCGACCAGGCGCGTCGGGTTGTCAAAATCGTGATTGCCGAGGCAGGCCCACTGACCATGCGGAACTTGCACTTTGCCGAGAGCCTCGTACAACGGTTCGTCAAAGCCCGGCAACCGGTGCGTCAAGAAGTCTCCGGTGTGCAGCACGAGGTCTGGTTTCGCCGCGTTCGTCAGTGCAGCTACCTGGTTCAACTTCTCCAGATCCATCGCACCGCCGACGTGAATGTCGGACAAGTGCGCCACTCGCAGACCGTCCAGCCGTGGCGGCCAATTGTGTACCACCACCTCGCGCTCTTCGACCTGGAAATCGTAGGAGGTTTCAACGCCCGAGAGAGACACGACAAACGGCAACCCGACACTGGCCCGCCCGACACCCTGCAGGAAACCACGCCGCTCGAGTGAAGGCTCGGACGATTCACCTTGCGACGAAAAGCGACGCCGCAACGCACGTATCGGACGCGCAAATGCGAGCCCGAAGAAGATGATGGCGTGAGCACTGAACCACACCGGCCCGACCCAACCCATACCGTCACTGACCAACCACGACAGAGAAAGGTTCGAGCGCGCCGTCAGCAATTGCGACACCATCACCGCATCGAACGCCGCCGCCAAAAACACCAACGCCGCCAGTGGAAGTCCGCGCGCGTAGCCATGGCGCTCGAGAAATCGCATCAACCACAACCGGGCGTGACCAAAGGGCCCCATCGTGAGGAGGATCAGCGCGATGATGGCGACCAGCGGCCGCGAAAAAAAGCGTGAGGCATAGGCAGCGACCACCAGCATCACAGCCGTCAGAAGGACCAGCCACCATTTGGATAGTCGGATCCAAGCCGAATCGCGTCGATTCATCTCAACGTTCACCATACACATCGCGACAGCTCGCGCACATCCTGCAAGCTCGGGATCGAATCGCGTCCACCGGCGCGCTCACAAGCCAACGCACCAGCGGCGGCTGCGAAACGCAGCGAATCTACTACTTTTAACCCGACCAAGTCTCCGAAAAGAAAGGCCGCGTGAAAGACGTCGCCCGCACTCGTCGTATCGACGGCGCGCACCGGATACGCATCTTGCCGGAGTAACTCACCGCCGCTGAGCGCCAACGCGCCTTGCGGCCCGAGTGTGACCACGGCAACCGACGGGCCTCCGGCAACCAGCTCCCTCAACAACACATCGAGCCCGGCCGAACCAAGGTCGGAACCAGTGAAGTCGGATGGGACGATCGCAATATCCGTCGAGCCAAGTAGGTCATCGAATCCATCGCAACGGTTGTCGGCGTCCAAGACCACACGCACCCCGCTTGCCCTGGCGCGGCGCGCCAACTCGACCGCGGCGGCTCCGTCGTCAGCTTCGCTCAATAGAGCTCGAACACCCGACAAATCCAGCTTCGCAACACGCTCCGGCGAAAGGTTCATCCGCTCGTCCCGATACCACTGGATTGATCTCTCCCCGGTCACCGAGTCTACGGTGATAAACGACTGGTCGGTGCCACATCCGTCGCAGGTCCAGGATTGCGAGAGGTCAACCCCTTCGGATTCTAGGGACGCCCGTTGCGCTGCGGCTCCTTCATCGCTGCCAAAAGGGCCAACATAGACAGTGGCGACGCCCCAGCGTTGCAGAGCGACCAATGCCGTTGGGACCTGCCCCCCCGGCTGCGTCCGGTAAGACCGCACCCGCGCCTTGCCACCCAATGGGGTAAAATGATCGACAACACACACATGGTCCAGTGTGTTGTAACCCAAGCCGATGACCTTCGCTCCGAGACTGCTCATCAAGTCTACCAGCGCGTCGCAGGAAGCTCATCGACGACCACTCCGCCGACCGAAACGACGATCTCAGGGACCGTGAGGTTGTCGGTGGCCACAGTGATCTCTTGCGTGAAGGGACCGAGCGGCGCCGACGCCGCAACCTGCAGATCAACCTTACCAGCTGGGCTCGGGGTCAATACGAGGTGCGGTCCGTTGGTCACCGCTTTCGGGCCGCGCCGATCACGCGACCGCTGGCCGTAGCGAAGCTTGAAAACTCCACGGTGTTTGCTGCCACGCCGCACCAGCCCGAGATACACCTGGCTCGGCTCGGCCACCACTTCGAGTCTCACTACTCCGTGAACCGTCAGCATCACCGAGCTGCGGCCAATTTCTGTGCTGTGCAAGGTTGCGGTGTACACCTGTGCCCCGGCCGACTGCGACGTGTCGCAACTCACGCGCACTGATCCACTGGACCCAGGGGCGACGTCGCGCGTGCCGACGATTTCAGCCTGGCAGTGACAACCGACTGTTGGCTTACTCAAAGTGAGCAGAACCTCGCCGCGATTGGTGAATGAAAACTCCGCTGCTACCCGATCGCCCTGCCCAACCGTGCCGAAATCGTGTGTCACTCGATCAAAGGTCAGGCTCGCCGCGGGCTCACCATCCTCCGCGCTATACGCGCTAGAAGCCAGCGAGAGTGCGAGGACCGCCGACGCGATCTGCAACCGCCGTCTCACTTCGCTTTGCGCTCGTGGCGGCGTCGCTCGGCGCGAGTCGGACCGTCGGTCTTGCGAGGTTCGGGTGGTACCTCGTCCTCCCCAACTCCCGAACGAAGATTGATCAGCTCGCGAAAATGAATTCCCGCCCAGATCGCAAACGGAAACAGCTGCGCATCAAAGCCTTGCACAAAAGAATCCATCAAACCGTAGAACTGCTGCGAGATCGGCCCCCAAACGCCGGAGAAGGCCATCGAATAGAAAGCTTTGATGGCAACGATGACGTCGAGGACCTGAACGACAAGGGCAATCCCCATGGCCATCGCCAAACGACCCAAGCGCGCTGCCCATGTCGGAGCGGGCGTCGCCAGCATCAAGGGGATCAGCAGGACCAAGTTGGCCATCACCCACTCGGCGGGAATGCCCTGCGGCGGTAGCGGACTCGCGAAAGCGTCGAAGTTTTCGTGTGTGTAGAAGATCCCCGTGGGATGTCGTGGAGTCTGGAGCAGCGTCGTTCCATGACTCCACTCCGGGTCAAAAGAGAACTCGGTCAGCCAAACACCGAGTCGCGACGCGTGAAATAGCAGCTTCGAGTAGTAGGGAGCCGTGGGCTTCCAAAGCAGATAGGTGACTCCCAACAATCCCACCAGCTTGACCAGAAAAAGCCACGGGTTGAGCTGCAACGAATTATCTCTGCGGCGCATCGGCATACCGCGTCGCCCAAAACAGCCACAGAGCCACCGCTACACAGATCACCAATGACTGAGCCACGTAGACATGAGTCTCGTGGAAGATCTGCTTGAAATACAACCCGATCAAAAACAGAGCAGTGACCCGCAGGATGTTGACGATCAGGATGACCCCGATACCCAACCCAGCCCCGAGCCGGCGCGACGCCCAGGTCGCTGGATAGGCCAGCACTGCCGACAGATAAATACTCATCGGCACGGCTCCAGAGCAGGCCGGTGCAACATCGACCTCAAAGGCTCCCGATCCCATGATCGTGCCGTTCTTGTGCAGCGGAAAGCCAACGACCTCAGACAACACCTTCAGCAGGCCGTAGCTCATCCAAGCCGTGAACTTCGCCAAGCCCGATCCAACGTCGAAACGATCGACGATCGGCCCCCAAGACAGGAGAAAAAAGAATGCGAGGATCAGAAAAAGAAATGACCCGATCACCCAGATTGCTTCGCGGTATGCTTTCATGAGCCTAAGCACTCGACCCTACCCGCTCGGAAGCGGGAATTCCACGCCTGTCATATCGATACTGGTTCATCCCCTGCCGCCATTGCTATAAGCGTCAGCACGATGCGGACACGCGACCTCGACTCACTAGACTACTCCGGCGTCTGCAAACGTTTGGCTGACTTCGCCACCTCGGAGGCGGGGAAGCGCCTTTGCCGCGATCTCACTCCGACGAGGAAACGGGCCGAGGCCGAGGCAGGGCTTCGTCGGACTCGCGAGATGCTCCGCCTAATCGAGCACCGCGGTCGCCCACCCATTTCCGCGTTCCCGGATATCCAGGCTCACTTGAATCGCGCCACGCCAATGGGTTCGATGCTCGGGGGAGAGGCGCTCGTCGAAATCCGCGTCGTTCTCGACTGCCTCCGAGACTGCCACCGATTCTTCGACAAACACAGCGCAGCGGTTCCCTCGCTCGGGTCGATCCTGAGCACGCTGACTCCGCTTCCCGCTCTGCGAGACACCTTGCACCGGTCCTTAGATCACGATGGACATGTACTCGACCAGGCGAGCGACGAGCTCGCCGCGATTCGCGTTTCCATCCGTCGACTGCGCAATACCCTGTCGCAGCGGCTCGAAGACTTGGTGGCACGCCGCGGCATGAACGATGTCGTGGCTGATCAATACGTCACCCTGCGCAACAATCGCTTCGTCATCCCGGTGAAAGCGTCCTCAGCATCGCGGCTACAGGGCGTCGTGCAAGACAGATCCGTCTCGGGCGAAACATTCTTCGTCGAGCCATTGTTCGCCGTCGAGCTGAACAATTCCCTACTCAACGCCGTGCGTGACGAAGAAGCGATCGTACGCCGCATCCTCGCCGACTTAACCGACCTCGTACGCACCGACACGCTACCGCTAGCGGAGGCGATCGGGCGCCTGAGCGAAGTCGATTGCATCGTCGCAAAGGCACGTTTTGCGATCGAGTACTCGTGTACGCAACCAACGTTCACCGACGGAGAGATCGACCTCGACGACGCGCGACACCCGGGCCTGGTTTTCACTGGCCGGCCGGTCACGCCGATCGATATAAAACTGCCGAAGGACAAACGCGCTCTGGTCGTCACCGGCCCCAACACCGGCGGCAAAACGGTAGCGCTAAAAACCCTTGGATCGAGCGCTCTCATGGCCCAGAGCGGACTGCTCGTCTTCGCCTCCGAGGGAGCGCGGCTGCCACTCTTCGATCGGGTCTTCACCGATGTCGGCGACGAACAGAACATCGAGCGAGACCTCTCTACGTTCTCTGCACACGTCGTCAATCTGAGAGAGATCCTCGCCCAGGCAGGTGAGGGTTCGCTCATCCTACTCGACGAACCGGGGGTCGGCACCGACCCCGAGGAGGGCGCGGCACTGGCAGTCGGCCTGCTGCGCTACTTCGAGTCGCGCACGGCCCGCATCGCCGTGACCACGCACTACCGCAGCGTCAAGCTCCATGCAGTCAGCAGCGACGCGTGCCACGTCGCCGCCGTCGACTTCGACGTCGAGCAACTCGAGCCACGCTACCGGCTGGTTTACCATTCCCTCGGTCGCAGCCTGGCGCTCCCGATCGCCGAGCGCCTCGGTCTCGACCCGGAAGTTCTCGAAGCCGCGCGAGAAGCCCAATCGGAGGAGTCGCGCACCTTCAGCGACGTGCTCGATCGGCTCGAGGCATCGCGGCGCGATCTCGAGCTCACGCGCGAGGAGCTCAATGCACAGTTTGACGCATTGGCCGCCCAGCGCACCGAGCTCAGCGCTCGAGAGGCCGAATCAGCTCGCCTCGCAGACGACCTGCGCGAGCGGCGAAGCCGCGCCTGGAAGGAAGAAGTTCGCGCCGCCCGCGAATTTCTCCGCGAGCTCAAAGAAAAGGGCCGCACACAGCTGCGCGCCATGCGCAGCTCGCCGAACCAGCGTGCGGAGTTCGCCAGCTTCGTTCGCGCACAGGAAGAGTCGCTCGAGGGGCGCGTCGACGCCCTCGCCGCACCAGCCGTTGCTCCCGCCACGACTCCCCCGGCCGAAGTGTTTTCGACCAAGCCCACCGTGGGAGACACTGTCGAAGTCGGCGATCGCGGAATCCAAGGAGAGCTACTCAGCGTCGACGGCCAACGCGCCTGGATCCAGCGCGGAACACTTCGTTTCGAAGTGCCTGCGGCCCAGCTCCGCAAAGTCGGTCGGCGTAAACGCGCGGCGCCGCAAGTGCGGATCGATCGAACCCTGGATCGCGTCGAGCGCGAAGTAACGCTGGTCGGATTGCGGGCTCGTCAAGCGCTCGAGAAGCTCGAGACCTTCCTCGATCACGCCGCGCAGACCGACCAGAACAGTGTCCGCATCATCCACGGCATCGGCAGTGGAGCGCTGCAGAGAGCCGTGCGCGACTATCTCTCGACGAGCCCGTATTGCATCGGGTTCAGGCAGGGTGACGAAAACGAAGGTGGTGCGGGCGTGACGGTCGCCGTTCTCGAATAGCTCGAGCCGCACCTTCCGACGAAAATGGTTTCCCATCACGCCAGGATATTGCTATGGGAAACAAAAAGGGAGGCTGTGATGGCAAAGACCGTTCGAGGGCAGATTTCGGAGACGATTCGCGATGTCGAAAAGGCATTGCGCCAACTTCGCAGCGAAGTGCAGAAGCAGTACGACGCCACCCCCAAGGTGCTCGACCAAGCAGCGTCTCAGCTGCGCCGTGGGGCCGCTGAGGCAGCTTACCAAGTCGAGCGATACATCCGCGAAGTGCGAATGGATCTCGAGGCCGCCTCGAAAGCCTCCGGCAAGAAAGGCGCGAAGAAGAAGGCAACGAAAAAGCGTTCAACAAAACGCACCGCCAAGAGGGCCACCAAAAAGGCGACCAAGAAGCGCACGGCCAAGCGCGCTACAAAGAAACGTACCGCCAAAAAGGCTGCGCCAAAGAAACGTGCCGCGAAACGCAGCACCGCAAAGAAGAGTACCAGGAAACGCCGTTGAAAGTCGCCTCCGCGCGCTAGGCTGTTATTCTCGTTGCCGAGCGCGCGGAGAAGGCGGTGCAAGAAGCAAGTTCGAAGAGGGTCGGCGCCGCCGCCCTCCTCCTGGCGGCCAGTGTATTCTTGTCGCGGATCCTGGGCTACGCACGGGAGGCCTTACTGGCATACCGCGTCGGTGCCGGCCCCGACGCGGACGCCTACTACGCGGCATTTCAAATCCCCGATCTGCTCAACTACCTGCTCGCTGGTGGAGCGCTGTCGATCGCATTCCTGCCCCTCTATACCCGCCGTCGCACAACCCAGGCAGCTGCCGGTAGCGCCGACGAGCTACTTGCGGTCGTACTCGGCACTCTCACCGGCATCGCGGTCGCAGCGACTGCGGCACTCTGGTGGTGGGCCCCCGAGCTCATCGACATTCAGTTCCCAAATTTCGACGCGCCGACTCGTGCCCTGACGACGCGGCTGACGCGCATCGTCTTGCCGGCGCAGATCTTCTTCGTCGCTGGCGGGATCGTCAATGCGACACTCCTCTCCCATGGTCGATTCGGAGCGGCCGCTGCGGCCCCGCTTCTTTACAACGGTGGTATTATCGTCGGCGGCCTCCTGCTCGCGCCTCTCCTAGCCAATCCCGTGGAGGGGTTCTCGTGGGGAGCGATGATTGGCGCGATCCTCGGCCCTTTCCTGGCGCCACTGATCGACGCGCGCGGACGTGTCCGACTAGCCGCCCGATTTTCGCCGACGCATCGTGACTTCCTCGGCTACCTGTGGCTCGCCGCACCCCTGATGATCGGGCAGACACTGCTGACGGTCGACGAGTGGTACGAGCGCTGGTTCGGTGGTCTACTCGAGCCGGGCACCATCGCGCACCTGAGCTACGCACGTCGCCTAATGCTGGTACCCGTCGCCGTGGTTGGACAGGCGATCGCCGCCGCCGCTCTGCCGGCGATGTCACGCATGTGGGCAGATGGCAAAAACCGAGACCTCGACAAGCTCGTCCAGCAAACCCTACAGACCGGGGTCGTGCTGGCGATTCTTGCCGCGTCGATCTTCTTCCTGTTCGCCGAAGAGCTAGTCGCCGTCATCTACCGGCGCGGCGCGTTTACCTCCGAAGACGCCGTCGCAGTGTCGGCTATTCTGGCGATCTTATCGCTGGCCGTCCCCGGCTGGATCACGCAGCAGATCATCACGCGCGCCTTCTACGCACGCTCGGACACTTGGCGTCCAATGATCTTAGGAACACTCTTCGCGCTCGGCGCCATCCCGCTCTACGTCTTTCTCGGCAACCGATACGGAGCCATCGGTCTCGCGGCGGCACCGGCAATCGCGATGTCGGCCAACGCGCTCGCAACCTTGGTAATGGCCAGAATCATGCACGGCGCACCCGACCTCGCGGCACTCGCCTCAACCGGTGCAAGAACTCTGATCATCGCAGTCGCGGCGATTGCCACAGTTCAGGTCGTACCCGACAGTATCGCCGCCCTCCCTCGAGCAATCGCACGCGCCACGCTCTTCGCGACCGTCTTAGGGCTCGGCACCTGGACCATCGGTGACACGATCGTTCGTGACGCAGTCCGTCAGCCGCTCAGCGCAATCCTACGCCGACTAGGCACTTCATCGGGACGGTAAGGTCAGCGCGCACGGGAGTCATTGCAGAGCGAAGCGAGGTCAGCGGAGCGCGTCAGCGCAGCGCGTCAGCGCAGCGCGCATGGGAGCAATGACAGCATACTACTCCTTCAGCTGTACCCAGAGGTGGCCGTCGCGAACGCTGATATTCTCGACGCCTTTGGAAAACTGATCCCAGAAGCCACCTTCGCTATCGAACTTCTCAACCAAGTTCTGCCCTTTGATGTCTCCCCACCACGCGCTGGGGATCGGGACACCGCCGAGGCTGAGTCCACGCATTGCGACAACGGGCTTACCCGCGCTGTAGCCCAACTCGAGGCCGAAGTTGAAACGCAGGGTCTTGCCGCCGAGGAACGGAAAATCGGGGTCGACCGGGACCAGAAACTTGACGCTGACCAAATCGTCAGCAAGGTCGATGGCAACGCGCCGCGCAACCTCACCATCGCGGGCTACCAGCGCGTTGAGCTCGCGCTCGTTGAGCCGGATTTCGCGCTTCGCGTCGTCCTCCGAGTACGGCTCTGGTTCGAGCCCTTCCGGCAGCGGCTGATCGGGATCCTCGGCGGGAACCGGCACCCCTCCCAGCTTCGACAACTTCCCGTTCAGTGCAACCCGCTCGGGCTGCGTCAACTGCGTCGGCTCGAAGGGTTTCGCATAAACATTGCTGCTGAGCCACCACGCAGTGACCACAACGGTCGTCAAAACGATCACCGCGATCGCAACAAGAATTCCGATCAGAGTGAAGCCCCTGCTCAAACCAAGCCGCCCCCCTCGATTGTTCCAATACGACATCAAGATACTCCCCAGGTCGGAGGTTACACGAGCCCCTCGGGACGTGCGAACTCCACCACCTCAGATGCGATCTCGCACGGCAAGTGGTCAGGAATCCACCCTTTCGTTCGCAAATTCTAGTGTCTCTCGATCTTGGGTGATGGTAAACAAGCTCGTGACCGAGGATCGTCCAAAGCCACTGTCCGAGCTGGCGAGCAGCGTAGACGCCAGCGTCGACTTCCGGCGGCTGATGAACCAGGAAGTCTCCGACCAGATGCCGCGTGCGGTCGCGCTCTTCGTTTCGATGATGCTCACCGCTGCCGTCATCGAATGGTTCTACTACCCGGAACGGCTCTTCGTTCTGGTGCTCTGGGTCGGACTCCTGCTGGCCACCTGCGCCATCGGCCTCAGCATGGTTCGTTCCACCAGCGGCGAGGCTGCCATGGTCACGCTCGCAACCGTAATGACGCTCATCATCCTGCTCGGAGGGTACCTGACCTTCATCCACGGAAGCAGCGAACTCTGCCTGCTAGCGATGATTGGATATCTCACCGGCGTCGTCGTTCGCTTCCCTTGGGGGCCGAAGTTTCAAGCCGCAGCCACTGCCGGAGCCATCGCGACCTACGCCACCACCCTAGCCTTGGGTATCGCACCCCATCTACCCATCCCCTACTCGATGTTCGCGTTGATCACTCACGGCATCATGACAGTCATCGGCGCCTCACTACTCAACCAATACCGCTGGCGCGCCTTCACCCAAGCGATCGAAGCGGAGACCCACGCAGCTGAAGCCGCGCGCGCTAACCGATCCAAGAGCGACTTCCTCGCCAGCGTCTCGCACGAGCTGCGGACACCGCTCAACATCATCTTTGGCTATACGGACCTGCTGCTCGAGGATGCATTCAACAATGAACGAGAGAAAAACGACGCTCTCAATAGAATCCGTACGCAATCGGGGAATCTTCTCGACATGATCCAAGCGATGCTCGACATCAACAAACTCGAAGCCGGCGGCATCACAATCGAGTCCTCGGAGTTTCGCATCGGCGATTTTCTCGAGCACTTAAAGACGGCGATCCCCGCCAGCTGGACAAAGGAGGACGTCGCGATTCACTGGAAGGTCGACGTCGCCGACACCGTCATGCACAGCGATGCCGGCAAAGTTGAGATTATTCTTCGCAACCTCATCCACAACGCACTGAAATACACCGATGACGGCGAGGTTAGGATCTCCGCTGCCGCCGTGCCTGGAAACTGCAAGGTCGGCTTCACTATCGGTGACACGGGACAGGGCATCCCGCGCGAAGATCTCGAACACATCTTTCAAATGTTTCAGCAGAGCAGCCAAGCCCCGCCGCGCCAAGGCGGCGTCGGCCTTGGCCTGTTTCTCGCGAAACAACTCACCACTGCTCTCGGCGGCTCAATCCACGCCGACTCCGACCTAGGCATAGGCTCCCAGTTCACAGTTGAACTACCGCTCGAGACAGCTTCGACCAATTAGCGAATCCAGGCCACTACGGAAGCGCGAAGACCGAATCCGAGAGTTCGCTTCCAATGTCGGTGTTGCGACGAATGACGTCGGCCAGGGTCGTCGAATCGATCTCGGCCAACTCGTCGCCCTCGAAGACGTTTTCGTACCAAAAACGATCGCCGTCGCGCAGCCGACGAAACTGGTCGACCGCCACTGTGTAGATCAGCTCGCCCACCATCGCCCCCGCCCAATGATCTTCCGCTAGGCCTCCGACCCACGGGTCAACCTCGTCGAGGGAACCATACGCCGCCGTCAACCGCGCCACGACGTCGTCATCGCTACTGATCTCTTCGAAGCTCACGAGAGGAGACAACCCGAAGGCCGCACGCGTAGAGTTGTAGTCGGCAAGACCGTGATCGCGACCGCGCTGAATGTTCAGCGAAACCAGGTCGAATCCACCGGCACCCGGAGGGCCAAAAAGAAAGTTTCGCACATCATCCACCACCCGAACATCCACCTCCTGCGACATGCCGGCCGCCAAACCCCGCAAGATCGGCTCGATGCCGCCCTCGTCGGTGATTCGACTCGGGTTAAAGAAGGCATCCCGCAGAGCCAGATTTCCCTCCGCTACGGTCTGACCATGCGCGTCCCGCCGCATAATCGTGTCCGACAAGAGCGTGTGTCCGAGCCTGTAGGACGCGGTGGAGAAGGTCACATCGATGCCGGGATTGACCGTGCTGTCATATCCAGCGTAGGGCGGAATCGCATTAGGCCCGAGCAGCATCGGTAGGAACTCGTTGAACGTAATCGCCTGAATGAGAGCGCCCACCTTGGACCGCGCCCTCTGGTAGATCTCTTCGCCGTCCAGCGAAGCGTCCGCGGCCCGCAATGCGTCCGCAATGCGGTTGTGCTCGCGGGCAAAGAGGGTGTGCACACTCGTCAGCCCGACCTGTTCGTTGGCCCGGACATCACCGGCAACGAAAAGCGTTGGGTCGGGCTCTGGGCCAGGCGCCGCCTCGGCATTATCCAAGCCCTTGGTGTTGAACGGCAGAAGGCCACCAGCGCTCATCTCGAGTCGCCCACTGCCATCGGGCGCACGTAGAGCAGCCGCGCGCGCGGCGTCCGAGCCGTAGACGCTCGACCCATCAATGAATGCGGTGAGCTCGTTGATCTGGTTGCGCGGATTGCCCGCATCGGTTCCCGACTTGGGATCGACGATGGACCGTTCCATCGGCATCATCACATCGCCGCTCGACATCGGATCGAACATCGGATCCCCCATCGGAATGGGTATATCGAACGGGTCTGCCTGCAGAGCAGGCCCGGACAGAGAGATATCATGGTCGAGGAACTGGCCCCACTGCCAAAGGTAATTCGTTGCTCGCCTTGCATTCGGCCGCTCCACGCTTTGCCAGCAACACGCATTCGAAACCTCGCGCGCCCCCGGCCGACCGCCCCCAGAGGGTTGCGCCACGTCATCCTCGTACGCGGACGGCGCAATACGCATGAGCCCGGCACCGGCCCGACCCCATTCAGGATTGGCGACGTTGTTTCCGGAGCCGTCGATCGAACGCCTTTCCACCGTTTGCGTCTGCCCACCGCCTCCGCCACACGCGGCGACACACAAGCAAAGCAAAGAAAATCCTAGTTGAACAAATCTCACGTACATCACATGAACTCCGCCAGTAGTTACACAGCGCGCCCTATGCGGGTTGCGATCGACTCGATGGTAGCGGAAACCATTCACTTTTCAACGTGGTTCGTCTTCGCCGCAACCATCGATAGGTCACGAAGCCGAGACTTCTGGCCACCTCGGTCATCGCATCCCCATGAAACGCTCAGACCAGCCCAATGGTCGTCCACCGAACAACTTGACAGCGGCGCACGCGCCCGGTGTGCTGATCCTTTTCCAGTGATAAGATCACGGATACCCCCCGAACGAAGCGAGGCACTTGAGACCGGATGATGTTCGACGAACTCGATGAAGCCGCGGCGCACGGGATGAGCGTTGCGTTCCAGGCCCAACAGCATCCCGATCGAACCGCAATCATCTCGCCTCGTGGGAATCGGACGTTCGACAAGCTCAATCGACGGGTCAATCAGTGCGCGCGCCGCTTGCGAGTTAGCGGCATTGGCGCCGGAGATGGTGTAGCGCTTCTCAGCCCCAACCGACCTGAATTCGCGGAGACATTCTTCGCATGTCAGCGCATCGGTGTTCGCCTGACACCTGTCAACTGGCACCTGACGCCTGAGGAAGTCGCATATGTCGTCCAGGACAGCGGGGCCAAGGCACTGATAGCAGACAGCAGCTTGTCCGAAGCCGCCAACCGAGCGCGCACCGCCTCACCCAGTCTCGACCTCTCCGTCGCGATCGGCGACCCTATCGAAGGATTTCGAGAATACGAGCAAAGCCTTGCGGATCAGGACGACTCAGACATCGACGAGCCCCTGCTCGGCGACACGATGCTCTACACGTCGGGAACCACCGGGCGCCCGAAGGGTGTGCGCCGCGCGATGCCGGAGCCGACCAAGGCCGTCGAAGGTATGAAGCTGCTGTCGGCCGTGTTCGGCTTCGACCCAGACGGATTGGACACAGCGCTTGCAACCGGCCCGCTATACCACTCCGGGCCGATTCATCTTTGCCTGTCGATTCCGGTCAACGCAGGCATTCCGACAATCCTGATGGAAAAATGGCACCCGGAAGAGATGCTGCGACTCGTCGCCGAGCATCGCGTAAGCCATTCGTATTGTGTACCGACGATGTTCAATCGTCTCTTGGCCTTGCCACGAGAAACCCGCGACAACTACGACGTCAGCAGCCTGCGCTTCATCATCCACGGGGCCGCTCCATGCCCGGTCGAGGACAAGCGCGCGATCATCGCGTGGTTCGGCCCGATCGTCACCGAAATCTACGCCGCGACGGAAGGCATGGGGACCTTGGTCACGTCACCCGAGTGGCTCAAGAAACCCGGGACCGTCGGCAAGCCCGCACCTGGCGCGGTGCGCATCGCCGACGAACGCGGCCAAGAAATCCCCTGCGGTGAACTCGGGACAGTCTTCCTGAAACCCATCGCCGGCGGCGAGTTCGAGTACTGGGGCGCGCCCGACAAGACCAAGGACGCGATGCGCAATGGCTACTTCACGGTCGGCGACATGGGATATCTCGACCGCGACGGCTACCTGTTTCTCACCGGCCGCAGTGCCGAGGTGATCATCTCAGGTGGATCGAACATCTACCCTGCCGAGATCGACGCAACCCTACTCAGCCACCCCGCCGTCTCCGACGCAGCAGCATTCGGCGCCGCCGACCCAGACTGGGGAGAAGTCGTCCACGCAGCGGTCGTAGCCGCTGACCGCACCCAACCGACTGCGACACTCGCCGCAGAGCTGATCAAGCACTACGCCGAGACGTTGCCAACGTATAAACAACCGCGCGAAATTCGTTTCATCGACGAGATCCCCCGCAGCGACGCCGGAAAAATCATCCGCCGCAAACTACGAGAAGAATTCGGCGGCTTCTAGACAGCGCATCACCACTCACCAATCACCACTCACCAATCACGAATCACCAATCACCACTCACCAATCGGAGATTCCCCCATGACCACTCTCGACTACCCCATCAACGACGCCGACAACCACTACTACGAACCGGACGATTGCTTCACTCGCCACATTGAAGCGGGGTTTCGCGATCGGACGATGTGGATCGATCGCTCCAAAGGACCCGGCCCGGGACGGATGTATATTGGGTCGGAGCGCTGCCAGTTCTTCAGCGTTGGCGCTGGCGACAGTGTCGGCGCGCCGGGTGTGATGAAGGAGTTCTTGCGCGGCACAAGTGATGACGGCGGTAGCCCCAGCCTGAATCCGATCAACGCCCTTGAAGTGCCCGAGTTCGTCGACAAGAAGCAGCGCTTGGCCAAGATGGACGAGCAGAACGTTCAATCGTGTCTGATGTTGCCGACGACCGGAGTCGGTATCGAGACTCAATTGTGCGAGCCTCAGCACCGAGACGCGCTCTACCCATCGCTGCGGGCATTCAATCGCTGGCTCGAGGAAGACTGGGGCTACGGAACTGACGGCAGGATCTACGGAGCTCCGATGACCTCTCTGGTCGACCTCCCGCAGGCCCTCGCAGAGCTCGACCGACTCATCACTCTTGGAAGCCGTTTCGTCATACTCACGGCCGGGCCGATCGACGGCAAATCGCCGGGCCATCCCGACTTCGATCCGTTCTGGGCACGCTGTGCGGAAGCGTCGGTCAACGTCGTCTACCACATCGGACGCACACCGTTCAGCGAAATGTACAACACTCCCTGGGGCTTTCGGCCACACCCGCCGTCGCATCGACACTCACTGATGGAGTACTTCCTGTCATTCACCGAGCGCCCCATCGTCGACACCGTCGCAGCGCTGCTTGCCGACAACGTCTTTGGCCGCCACCCCAAGCTCCGGGTCGTCAGTGTCGAATACGGCTCATCCTGGGTCGCGCCAACGCTCAGGAAGCTCGACCACATCTCGCGCCTCTACAGCAAAGACATGTGGCGCTTCGGCCAGCCACCGGCGACGCCGACTGAAATGTTCAGCAACAACATCTGGGTATCTCCATTCTTCGAAGACGACGTCGTCGGCCTAACCAAAACCATCGGCGTAAGCCAGGTCCTAAACGGCTCCGACTACCCACACCCCGAAGGATTGCTGTGGCCCGCTGAGTTCGTAGAAGAACTCGAAGGTTTGGATGACAGCGACATTCGCAACGTGATGCAGCACAACTTCACGGCCTTGGTCGCACGAGGATAAGGCTGGAAACGATGCCAGCCTCCAAGACAAGGCGTTGCGGCTAGCCGTTCAGCGTGGCCCTTATCCCGTAATGGGGTGCACCTCATCTTGCTATCCTTTTTGCGCCCGCATCCGTCTAGGAATGTAGACAGGTACAAATATTCGAGGAGGATAAATGGAACTGCCGAAAGAGCTGTCCACGGATGTCCAAGGCGCATGGCTGCGATTCATTGAACGTACAGAAGAGCTACGCCCCGGTCTTTATCGCTATTGCCGCTCCCTGACGGGTTCAGTTTGGGACGGAGAGGACCTCGTTCAAGATACTCTTCTCAGAGGGTTCGCCAAGCTCGGCGAAATCAGTCAGCCAATCACCCACCCACGCGCTTATCTCCTCCGGATCGCAAGCAATCTGTGGATCGACAAGATACGGCGGCCCGACCCAAAACAACCAGAGACGAGCGCATCAGCGGACGATCCATCGAGCCGGCTCGAGGTACGCGACGCAGCCCGAGAGCTCATTAGCCAACTTTCACCGCAGGAGCGCGCCGCGGTCGTGTTGAAGGACGTGTTCGACTTTCGCCTCGAAGAAACAGCGGAGATCCTGGGTACGACCGTCGGGACCATCAAGACAGCACTGCATCGCGGGCGCGACAAACTCGCCACTCCGGACGCAGGCCCGCCACCGGTGCGACCGAGCGACGCCATCCTGGACGGCTTCGTCGAGGCGTTCAACGCACGCGACATCGAGCGACTGACCGCACTCTTTCGTGAAGACGCGACTGCGGAAGTGATCGGCATGGGAACGGAGTTCGGCAGTACCACCATTCGCAACAGTTCGCTCCGCTACACTCTCGATGTACTCCACTTGGCCGGGCAACGACCGATTCCGCTCGAAGACGGAGAACCCTTCGCAGAACGGCATGAATTTCACGGCGAACCAATCATCGTACTTTGGTACGCGCCCCGCGACGGCGAGAAAACCCGCGTCGTTCGCGACGCAATGCGCTTCGAAGAACTCGAGGGTAGCATCGCGCGACTGCGCTACTACTACTTCTGCCCCGAGGCGCTCAGCGAGATCACCAGTCTTCTCGGCTTGCCGTTGAGGACGAACGGCTACCGCTACGCATAGGAGATCTCGAATGATCAGGCTCTATCACTCACCGCTGATGCGTTCGGTGCGTATCTATTGGCTGCTCGAGGAACTCGGAATTCCATACCAGTTGGAAACCATCGAGTTCGGGAAACTGCAGAGCCCGGCGTACCGAAGGACTCATCCCATGGGAAAGGTTCCGGCCATACGGGACGGAGATCTCACGATGTTCGAGTCGGGCGCCATCCTGGAGTACATTCTCGAACGGTATGGAAACGGCCGCTTGGAAGCTGCCCGCGGGAGCGCCGATCGCGGCACCTTTCTGCAGTGGATCCATTTCGCTGAAGCTTCGGCCTTTCCACCAATCGCCGACGTCGCTGCGCACTCGTTTTTCCGTCCCGAGGCAGATCGCATCCCAGCCGTGGTCGAGGATGGAAAGGCGCGAGCGACAATAATCCTGGCAATGATCGAAGAGTGGCTCGCCAATCGGCAATACCTCATGGGGGCGGAGTTCACCGCTGCCGACATCATGATGGGAATCACGATGCTTGGCGCCAAGTGGTACGACCTTCTCACCGATGCACATCCGAGCTCACTTGCGTACGTGCAGCGCCTAGAAGACCGTCCCGCGCTGCAAAAGGCTCTTTCCTAGCCCGAATTATTGATAAACTGGAAGTGATTCCTCTGTGAAACAAACATCTCGCTTCTGCGCCGCGCGCGAAGATTTTCATGCGGCAACGAAGATTGGGGAATTCTCATTAGCGTCAGGCCCGCAGCAGAGACGATCAGAGAAACCAGATCCGCTACGCGGCTCGGACGGAGCCTCGCCCTCCATTTTTCTCGATACGCCTCCACCGGCATCAATAACGAGCGCAGCGAGCACCAGCCTTAGCCTCAGGCCGAGCCAGATCCTTTCTTCTCGATCGGCGTTCATCCGTGGCCAAAAACCATCAGCGTTCACCTGCGTTCATCAGCGGTTTGGTTCCGGCCGTCGGCCGGGCTGTGTCAATCTTCGAATCTGGCAGAAGGCTCAACCGAACTCGAATGATTGAATCTGCGGGCGCTTCCTTCAATCTTCTGCACTTTCCAGGCTAGCAGGCCGTTGAATCGCGCAAGCCCCGCGACTCAATTTGACACGCAAGGCCGCGCCAGCTTCCCTGTGAAGAAACACTTCAGCGGCGCGACCAACACGTGACAACCGACCTCTCCTCAATCTTTCGCGAGATTCGCGCAGAGCTCGCCCCTTGGCGAGAGCGCATCGATGCGGCGCATTCTGCTCTCGATTTGCTCGAACGCGACCTCCTGCCGCGTTCGGCCGGCGGCGACCCCTACGTCGTTGTCGGGATCGTCGGCCCAAACAACGCCGGTAAGTCGGCCCTGTTCAACGCTCTGATCGGCCGCAATTTCAGCCCCTCGATGCCGACCGGAGGAGCGACCAGGAGACTTGTCGGCGCGCTCCACCCGGAGCTGTTGTCCAAGCTGCAATCAGAGCCAACGTTGTCACGATTTCGCCTACGCGAGGTCAACTCGCCGCGCGCCGACATGGCCACAGAGCGGACCGAGGACCCGGCAGAAGTGCTGATCTCAACCGACGAATCCCTCCCGCGCCACGTCATGTTGATCGATACACCCGACTTCGACAGCATCCTCGACGACAATCGCCTCGCCAGTGAATCGCTCTTGGCCGTGGCCGATCTCGTCATCGGCGTCGTCACGCGACACTCCTATCAGAATCGGGCCGTGGTCGACTTCCTCGAGAGTTGGTTCGCCCACGGCCGACCTTGGGTGCTGGTCTACAACGAGGCGATCGATCATCAGACCGCGGCCAGTCATGCAGACAAGCTGGCGGCCGACGTCGGCACGCCGCCGCTCGCGCGCTTCTGGGCACCGCACGACCTGGAGGTTCAGTCCGGCTCGAAGGTCCTCGCACCCAAAGATCTCACCGACGAAGCGCGTACATTGCAAAGCGTCTTGTTCGACCTCGACGCCGTTACCGAAGTCAAAGCGCGGGCTTTCGACGCTGCGCGCGCCAGACTACAGACCTCGATCCGTCAGACCGCGGTGACAATCACGAGCAACGCCGACAACGCCGCAGAGATCCTCCACTTCGCCGAAGAAGCTGCGCACCGAGCCGGGCTGCGTATCGCGTCGGCAGCAATGCCCGGCGGGCCCTTCGTCGAAGCATTCCGCGACGTCTTGGATCGACGCACCAACTTCCTGAGCCGCGGCTGGCGCAAATCACTACGGCAGCTACGACTCGGCATCGAAAGCCTCCCGTCCCTCCTGAGCGGCACGAGCGCTGCCGAAGAGGAAGACCTCAAGATCGACGGGATCGAACGCGATGCGCTCGACGCGGTATGGCCTGGCTACTGGGAAGAGTTCGTCCGCGACCTCGGACCGGAGGCGAGACACGCGGCACGCGAGCGTGCGACCAAAGAAGTCGCCGAGCTGCTCGACCGCGATCTTTCGTCCGCCAACGCGCCCGCCCAGGCACGGCAGCGCGCCCACGACGCTCTGAAAGATGGCCCTGGTGAGGAAATCGGCACGTTTCGCCGCGAGTGTGAGCGCTTGGTCGAAGTCGCCCTCGAAAAGCGTGGATTCGACATCGACATCCAGGCCGCTGCCGACATCTTGACGCTGGTCCCGATTGCGCTGGCAGCCGCGGTGATCGTCAACACGGGCGGTATCGGCTCAGACGTTGCCGCCGCCGGCGGCGGCGCTCTCAGCACGTTTCTCGTCGAAAAATACTGTCACCTGCTCGGCAGCAGCGTAATGTCGGACGCCCAAAGGCGGTGGACCGAGTTGCGCGGAGAACGTCTTGGGCGGATTCTTCTAGCGGCAAGCCTTCCGCAAGCAGCGGGCAGCCTCGAATCAACCGCGGCCGGGGATGCCCGCGCCGCAGAGAAACTAGTACAATTGGCCGATCGTTTGAGCAGCCTAAGGTAACTCGTTTTCCAGCAAGAACGAAAGTAACAAAGTGATCACGGACCCAAAATCATGAAATCCCCCGACTCCCACAGCGCAAGGTCGTTGCGCCCACAACTGCAAGCGCTACGACGCGAGTTGCACCGGGACATCGAATCACTGCGCGGCTTGCGCAGCGTCGATGACCGAGGCTTCGAAATCGATGAGCTACTCGCCGATCTGGATCGCCAACTCGAACGCTCCGGGCGCGCGGCCGTCATCACCCTGGTCGGGGCTACCGGCGCCGGTAAGTCGACATTGCTCAACGCCCTCGCCGGCAGCAAGATCGCGCTAGAAGGAGTCGACCGTCCGACAACACGACATCCAGTCGTCTACGCACCGCGCGACGCAGATGTCAGCGAGCTCGTCGGGGCCGAGATCGAACAACCCGAGGGGCGCGACAGCGAGGGCGAGGTGCGTGTCGTCCGCTACAGCGGCGAGAGCGGACCGTGGTCGGCGCAAATTTTGGTGGACGCGCCTGACATGAACAGCATCGACGAGCAACATCGCGCAACCGTAACGGCTCTTGCCGAGCGCAGCGACGTCCTGGTCGTCGTACTCCACCGACAGTCCATCCTCGAAGAGTCCGCGGTATCGTTCGTCGACGCCTTCGCCGGGCGACGACAGCTGCTATTCGTGCTGAACCGCATCGACGAGGTGACCGAAGAGTCGCGCCAGGGCCTGCTCGCACAGGTGCGAGAACTCGCGACCGACCGCTGGGACGCTCCGAATGCTCCGGTGTTGGCAATCAGCGCGCGCGATGCCCAATCCCAACCCAACGCGCACGGCTGGAGCGAATTCTGCGCCAGCCTACAGAACCTCGCCCGAGAGAGTGCCATCTCCGGCGTCCGGCGCCTCAATGCGATCGGCACCGCGAGCAGAATCCAATCGCTGTTCCAGCGAATCGAGCAAGACGCTGGGGCGGACATCGAGGCTCTACCGGGAGAAGCAGAAGCCGGCTTCCAGACTCTCGTCGAACGTTGCTCAGCCGAGGTCTCGACTCGACTCGAGCTGCGCCGCGCCGACCTTTGCGAACTGCTCTGGGGCGAAGCCGCCAAACGCTGGGACGGACCTGGCGGCTGGGCCCTGCGCACTGGCAACATCGGTTCAGTCGGCCTCGGATCGGCGGCGGCTCTTGCCACCCGCAATCCACTCCTCGCCGCCGGCGCGGCCGCCGGCGCACTGGCAGCCGACAAACTTCAGCAGTCCGTGCGACAACACCGCGTCACTGACGTCACCGGCCTCATGCCCGCATCGACCGACTTCGACTCTTGGTACATCGACACTTTGTCTGCGGCCCGCGTGCGCGCCGCACGCCTCACCGGTTCAACCGATGGACTCGGCCTGCCCTCGGCCGAGCAGGCCCGCGCCGATGCGACCCTCGCCGTCGCAGAGTCATGGAACACCCTCCTCGAGCGAGATCTGCCGGCCGCCGCAGAGAACTCGGCACTGCGCTTCCTCCGCATCGCTCTGGATCTGCCGGTCTACGGCCTGGCCGCGTGGGTCATGTACAACGTCGGACACGGATTTGTCGTCGGCCAATACGCCGGCGTCGATTTCCTGCTCAACGCCGTACTGATTCTCGCCGCATACTTGTTCGCAGTGCGCCTGGTTGTACGACGAGGCCTGTCGCTGACAGCGCGGCGATTATTGAAGGATGTAATTTCGCGGACAAAAGAGGCGCTAGGACATCGCGTCGACGCCATTAGCGCTGATCTGACACGGATTCGTGCGGAGCGTTCCAGCGCTCTCGAACGCATCGGCCATCTAGAAGACCACTGGCGGAGCAAGTTGGGAGCAACCAGTTGAGGCGCGGATTCTTCCCTGGACTAGCGTTCGTCATCGTCGCCGTATCAGCTTTTGCGGCCGGCATCTCGCTGCGTTCTGCCGTCGCACCGGCGAATGCCGACCGTGACTTCCAGCGTAGTCTCCGGGACTTCGAGCAAGCAACCGTCGATCTATTCCGCCGCGCTTCCCCGTCCGTGGCGTACATCACTTCGGTGGCAGTGCGGCGCAGCGTCTTTTCGATGAACACCCAGCGGATCGCACGCGGCAGCGGTTCCGGCATCGTCTGGGACCGCGAGGGACACGTCGTAACCAACTATCACGTCATCGAGGGCGCAAACGCCGCCCACGTCACCTTATCCGATCAGACCGTATGGGACGCCGAGCTGGTCGGGGCCGCACCGGAAAAGGACCTCGCAGTCCTCAAGATCAAGGCTCCGCGCGAAAAGTTGCATCCAACGACTTTGGGAGAGACCGACGACCTCGAGGTCGGTCAATACGTCCTCGCCATCGGAAACCCATTCGGCCTAGACCACACGCTGACGACCGGGGTGATCTCGGCCCTTGGACGCGAGATCGACTCGCGCACCAGCATCCCCATCCGTGACGTCATCCAAACCGACGCCGCCATCAACCCCGGCAACTCCGGCGGCCCGCTGCTCGACAGCCGAGGCGAGCTCGTCGGCGTGAACACTGCGATCGTCTCGCCCTCAGGGGCGTACGCCGGCATTGGCTTTGCGATCCCAGCACACACCGTAGCCTGGGTGGTCAACGACTTGATTCGCTACGGTCGGGTCGTGCGCCCGTCCCTCGGCGTCGAACTCGCGAGTGGACAGATCGCGCGCCGCCTCGGCGTCGACGGTGCGCTCGTTCTCAACGTGATCCCGGGCGGCGCCGCCGACGAGGCAGGATTGCGTCCGACGAAACGCAACCGCGATGGTAGACTGGTACTCGGCGACATCATCACCGCTGTGAATGGCGAGCGCGTGCGGTCGTCCAATGATTTGTTCCTAGCCCTCGAACCCCACCGCGAGGGGGGATCCGTCACGCTCGATATCGAGCGCGACCGACGGCGTCGGCAAGTCGCAATCAAACTCAAAGCGCACGCAGAAAACAGCCTCCACAAGGGACGCCGACACCGATGAGCGAACCAAGCGCGATCCTGTTTCTCTGCGTAGCCAACTCGGCGCGCAGCCAGATAGCTGAGGGGTTGGCCCGCCGCTACGCGCCCGCCTCCGTCACGATCTACAGTGCAGGCTCAAACCCCACATCGGTCAATCGATTCGCCATCCAAGCGATGGCAGAACTCGGCATCGACCTGGCGAGTCACCATTCGAAGGGCATCGACACCATTCCCGCCCATGAGATTGCCACCGCAATCACCCTGTGTGCCGAGGAAGTTTGCCCAGTCTTCCCCCACGCCGTCGAGAAACTACATTGGCCACACCCGGATCCCGCCGCCGCAGGGGGCAACGACGAAGCAGTGCTCGATGGATTTCGCCGCGTGCGCGACCAGCTCGACAGCCGACTGCGTGCCTACTTCGCGACGCGTGACTAGCAGGCCGCGCAATGCCGACGTGGGTGCGCTACGCGATGTTTCAGATCCCGGGCACGATCGCGGTCGGCATCGCGGTGTATTGGGGTTCCGCCACCGGATGGATTTCCGGCACCACGGCCGTCGTCGCGTTCACGCTTTGGATTCTAAAGGACGCCGCGCTTTATCCGATGACCCGCAGTGCATACGAGGCCAAGACCGCCCCGCCCGGACGCCCGGTCGGCAAGGTCGGGGTCGTCCGCCAAGAGTTGCACCCCGAAGGAACGATCCGGGTTCAAGGGGCAATTTGGAACGCCAAAGCAAGTGCAGATCGAGGGCCCATCGGAAGCGGAGTCAAAGTCCGCGTCGTCGATGCAGAAGGGCTGCTCCTGATCGTCGAGCCCGAGGATCGAAACGATGAATAGACTCGCAATAGGCCTCCTCGTCGGCGCGGCGCTGCTCACGGCAACGAATCTAAACGCTGCGGAGCCAGGTCCGCCACCAAGAGAAGCCGGGCAACTTACTCCGGCAACCAAGGCTCGAAAAGCAGCTCCGACAACCAAGGCTCGCAGAGATCCGGTCACAACAGCCAGGAAACAAGCGCCGAGCGCGCCGCGGGTCGAGCCGGAGATCCTCGGGCGCTTCGACCACGATCCCAACGCCTTCACGCAAGGCCTGCTCTTTGAAGGCGGAGTTCTATACGAAAGTACCGGTCTGGTAGGTCGGTCGTCGGTACGAATCGTCGACTTGCAGACCGGCAAGGTCCTGAAGCAGCGCAATCTCCCCGACCGACTCTTCGGGGAGGGCCTCGCCAAGGTAGGAGATCGGCTGATTCAGCTCACATGGAGAGACGGGATCGCTCTCATCTACTCACTCCCCGACCTGCAACGGATTGGGCACCACAGGTACGAAGGCCAAGGGTGGGGCCTTTGTTATGATGGTGAATTTCTAATCATGAGCAACGGCAGCAACCAACTGATCTTTCGCGACCCCGACACCTTCGCCATAATTCGGACTGTAGAGGTCCACGATTCTGGCCGCCCGGTGCGCAGACTCAACGAACTCGAGTGCGTTGGTGAACACGTATTCGCCAACGTTTACCAGACCTGGGATCTGGTAAAAGTGGATAAATCCTCGGGTCGGGTCGTCTCGACGATCGACGCATCCAAGCTACTGCCGGCCCCGGAGAGAGCCAGTCTGGCTCCGCAAGCGGTCCTAAACGGTATCGCTTACGACCCGCAAAGCCGCACATACTTGCTTACGGGCAAACTTTGGAGATCTATTTACAAAGTATCATTTCCATAACGCGGCCCAGTCCCTCTTGGATGAACCCTCACATTCTCGCCATAATCGGTTAAAATGCCTTGACTATGCATGGCTTTTGGCGGTCAATGGGTCCCGGGGAATAATCATATCTTGGGCAGGATCCATAGACGAACGCATGTACGATCTGGTCGATACTCGCACGAGGATTTTGGTGGGGTTGCGGTGGCTAAGCGGGGGGATCGGCGGGTGGGAAACCTACGCCGTGAACGGGGGCATCAACACTCATGAGTTTATTTTCGCGTAGCACATCGCCGGGGAGACGGCCGCGGGCAAACCTGAACGCTCGAACAGCCAAGCTGTTGATCGGTTGCATGGTGGCTAGCGCAACCAGCGCGCTAGCGTCGGTGTCCACAGACACCCACCGAGCGCAGGACGGCACGCTATACATGGTCGTGCAGTTCGACAGCTCCAGGACCGGTGGCAACGGCATCGATGGAGTCGCGTTGACGACGATGGCGGCATCCATCATGACGACGCAGACCTGTTCATTCCCCGGTCAGTTCATGCCACCCATGGACTGCGATGGTTCCATCAGCACAAGCTCAGTAGGTCTCATCCCGTTGTCGCAAGTACGTAAGTCGGCCAAGATATCCGACGCCACCGAACCTTGCTTCGCGCCAAGCGGCGCCGGAACGGTTTGCCTCGGGCCGGGATGCAGCGCGACTTGCTCCTGCAGCAACAGCAACTGCCAACTCTTCACTTTCTCGCAGGGAACCCCTTTCGCAACCGGCAACGCGGATGCACCCGCGGCCATGGCCGATCTCGCTGCGTCGGTCGAAGCGCCCCACTGCCCCATCAACAATCGGGCCCTCTATAAGTTCGCTTCATCGCCGACGATCCACCAATCGATTTGCGGCGCGATTCCGACGGATTCTGTCGTTCTGCCCGACGGTGCTTCAGTTTTCTCCGGAGGCACACGCGGCTCAACGATAATCATCGCCGCCCAAGCCGAACCACAGTTCTCCGCTTCGATCGGCGTCGCCGGATTCGGGATTGACCTTGACGGGCAAAACTCGCTCGGATGCGGGCCGAACAGTGTCATAAGCGGGGTCGCACGCAGGGACAACATTTCGGGCATTCCACCGACGCCGACAGCAACCTTTACGCATACGCACACGCCGACATTCACGCACACACCCACTTTCACGAACACGCCCACCTTCACACCGACGCCGACGCACACGTTTACGCACACCCACACTCCGACTTTCACGAATACACCGACCCACACGCCAACACCGACGAACACCTTCACTCCGACCCAAACCCCGACCGCCACTCCCTTTTGTGGCAACGGGATCGTCGAGGGCTCCGAGCAGTGCGATGACAACAACATGGTCGACGGTGACTGTTGTTCGTCTAGCTGCAATTTCGAATCGAACGGCTCACCATGCAGCGACGACGGCAACGAGTGCACGTCTGACACGTGCGACGGCCTGGGCGAATGCATTCACCCGAACCGTCTCAACGGAACAGTTTGCGACGATCAAGACGAATGCACTGACGGAACCACTTGCGGCGATGGCCAGTGCAGCGGCGGGACGACGTTGACCTGTGACGATCAAGACACTTGCACCAACGACGTATGTGAGCCGACGATTGGTTGCCTGCACGAAGTCGGTGTCGAAAGCCCGGATTGTGACTCCTGCGCCGATAGTATCGACAACGACGGAGACGGAGTCGTCGATGCGGAGAATCCAAATTGCTCAACCTTCTTCAGGTTCCAGCGATACGCAGTCATCGGCACGGCTGAACGCGGAACTCGCAGTGTCCGATTCGGTCGCAAGACGCAAATCGTCGAGATGGGAGAGCGAGTCGGAGATCTGGTGGGAGCGATGCGCGCCGGAGCGTGCGGCATTGATCTGAAAGCCTCGGTCGGCACCTTCGTATCGGGTTCGGTGGCAGTCGAGCGCGACTCGCGGTTTAGCGGCGGCAAGCCGCCGATTCTCATCGGTGTTGAGTTCCTCAACGACGGCGGCAACATCTTTACCGGACGCAATGTCCCACTTGTCGGCATTCCGGCACAATGTTCTGGGAGCAGTCAGGCGTGTACTTTCGACTCGCAGTGCCCGTCCGGCCAGACCTGCACGGTTCCGCTCACCATTGACCATCCGGCAAACCCATTCGTCGACCATACAGGAACCGCGCCAGACTACGTCCGGTGCGACGATATCCTGATCAACATTCCTGAGACTGAACAGATCCTCGCTGGACTCACCCCGACCCTCGAAATCGAAGAAATCCATCTGCGCCGCGGCGGAAGCGCGCAAATCAACTTGGGGCCGGGACAGAACGTTGTCGACATCGGATCGTTCCGCGTTGGCCAAGACGGACGGGTAACGGTCAACGGCCCCGAAGATGCATGGGTCGTCTTTCGGATCCCCGGTCGATTCCGAGTCGGGACGCGGTCCATCGTTCAAACGGCGGGTGGCATTGACCCCGGCCACGTCATCTGGAGCATCGAGGGCGTCGGGCGCTCCTCACGTGTGGGTAGCCACTCTGTCGTCGAAGGAACCATCTTCGCGGCCAAACGCCCGAAGGTTTCGGTCGGTGCGTTCTCCGTAGTCCGGGGTGCACTGATTGGAAAGCGCGTAAAGATGGGCGGCATCAGCACAGTTGAGCACGCACCATTCACGCCGATGCTAGAGGGCATCGTCCTGCAAAGTCCGAATTTGGCGATTCGCCGGGCCCGACTGAAAATGAGTTCGCCGAAGCGCCCGAACGGACGCATGAAGCTGAATCTGATCATCGACGACACTCAGGAGAAGACCTTCCAAGCCGACCTCCTGAGCGGTGGGATCAACTTCCAGGTGACGGACGGTGGTTTCTGGGATGCAGCGATCAACATCTCTGGCTGCGTCAAGCGCAGCGACCGGGTCTACCGCTGCCGCAGCACAAACGGGAACACGCGCGGCGTATTCAAGCAGACACGACAAGATCCCGACATCTACGAAGCGAACATTCTGCGCAGACGGATTTCGAACACCGAAACGTCGACGATCCAGCCCGCGGCGCCACTCTCCGTGACCATGAATCAACAACCGACATTGCAGCGCTCCGGCTCGATTTCGACTTGCAAGCGGCGCGGCCGATTCAGCCTCGCCTGCCGGCGCCCGTAGGGTTTCAACGCCACCCGTGAGGCTGTCATAGGCCCGCGGGTGGCGCTTCGATCCTCTCCGTTGCAAGTGCGGCGGTGATGCCGCATCTTCTCCCTCTCAACAGGAGAACGAGATGGCTCAGTCACCGATCAAGGACTTCGTCCTCGCCCAGTTCAAACACTTCAACGCGGCCGCACTCGTCGACGCGGCACAGGGCTACTGCACGCTGTTAGAGTCCAATGGCTCGATGCTCCTGGCGATGGCCGGCGCGATGAGCACGGCCGAACTCGGCGTTTCGCTCGCCGAAATGATTCGGCGCGGCAAGGTCGACGCGATCTGCTGCACCGGGGCCAATCTCGAGGAAGACGTTTTCAATCTGGTCGCACACGATCACTACGAACGCATTCCGAACTATCGGGACTTGACGCCCCAGAACGAGCAGGAGCTACTCGATCGCCATCTAAACCGCGTCACAGATACCTGCATTCCCGAAGAAGAGGCCATGCGCAGGCTCGAACGCGCCGTCGGTAACCTATGGCAGAAAGCCGACGAAGAAGGGCGAAGGTTTTTCCCGCATGAGCTGCTGTTCGAACTGCTGCTCAGCGGAGACCTCAAGAAACACTATCAGATCGACCCAAAAAACAGTTGGATGATCGCTGCAGCCGAACGCTCTCTGCCGATCTTCGTACCCGGATGGGAGGATTCTACACTCGGCAACGTATTCGCGGCGCACTGCATTCGCGGCGATGTCAAAAACCCCACAACGATCCGCGGCGGCATCGAGTACATGATCGAACTCTCTCGTTGGTACCAAGAGACGGCCGCCGAAAAACCGGTGGGCTTCTTCCAGATCGGCGGAGGCATCGCCGGAGACTTTCCGATCTGTGTAGTCCCCATGCTCGAACAGGACCTCCGCATCAAAGATGTCCCAAAGTGGGCCTACTTCTGCCAAATCAGCGACTCGACGACCAGCTACGGTTCCTATTCAGGCGCCGTACCCAACGAAAAGATCACGTGGGGCAAGCTCGCCATCGATACGCCGAAATTCGTCATCGAATCGGACGCGACGATCGTCGTACCGTTGATTTTCGCTTTCGTCCTCGAAGACTGAGGTCGAGAGCTTTCAGCCGATCACACCCGCCAAACGCAAGCGTCCGCAGTCGTCAGCCGTCTTTCCAAGTTCCGCGAGAATCTCATCGGTGTGCTCGCCCAGCGTCGGCGCCGGGCGGTCGAGTTTGCTCGGCGTCACGTCGAAGCGCTCCGCCGGACGCGGTTGTCGCATCGCCCCGCCAACCGGATGCTCTTGTTCGTGGATCAAGTCATTGGCCATCACCTGCGGGTGCGCCATTAGCTCCGATCGACTCAGCACCGGAGCGCACGGGACGTCCTCAGTATCGAGGCGCAGCAGCCACTCCTGGCTGCTCTTCGTGCGCAGCACATCCTGCAGCATCGACAAACGCTCGCCAGCGTAAAGAACCCGGCCGGCGGCGGTTGCAAAGCGCTCGTCGTCCAACCAGTCCAACCGCTCGATCGCGCGACACAGTCCCCGCCACTCGCCGTCAGACACGGCCCCGGCCGTGATGTAGCCATCCGACGTTTCGAACACCAAATCTTGCGCAAAGCGCGAGCGCAATCCGCGGGCGCCCGCCCCGACCCAAGTTTGACTCGCCATTCCTTCCGGCCAGAGGAAGGCAATCGTCGCGTCGAGCATCGACAACCTCACATGCTGTCCGACGCCATCACGCTGGCGCGCAAACAACGCCGCCGTGATCGCCTGTGCGGCCGTCAAACCAGTGACTTTGTCCGGAACAATAAGGCGCATCATGCGCGGCCGACCGGAATCACGATCGGCCTGGATCGCCGCGAGGCCCGAGAGCGCCTGGACCACGGGGTCATAGACACGCTTGCCAGCGTACGGACCCGTTTCGCCGAAACCGCTGATCGAGACGTAAATCAGAGTGCGGTTGATGGCACGCATTTCCTGCTCGCCAAAGCCCATACGTTCAATCGCGCCCGGACGAAAATTCTGCACGAAGACGTCGGCGTCGGCGATCAGGCCCCGCAGCACATCGGCACCATCATCACTCTTGAGGTCGATCGCAATCGAGCGTTTGTTGCGATTCACTGTGGCGAAGGTCGCCGACACACCGGATCGGCTCGCGCCCATGTGACGAACCAAGTCGCCGCTCCCAACGCGCTCGACCTTCACCACGTCAGCACCCTGATCGCCAAGAATCCTCGTCGCCAGCGGCCCCGATATCATCGTCGTCAAGTCAATGACCCGAACTCCCTTCAACGGTCCCGACATGCTATCTCAACCTCTCTTCTCTCGTCTGCTGCTACTGCGTTGTTCACCGCAGACGTACGCCGTACAGTGGACCCACACAAATGAAACAATTCTCAGACGGGGTACCGATGACGACGATCTACAAACTTGTCGCGATCACAGTGCTGATCGCTAGCGCATCCGTCGGCTGCGGAAACGATGACGACCAAGCCGTTTTCTCAAACGAGATCCGACTCGAGCAGGCTGACGTCGGCCCCTTTACATTCGATCTCAGGGTCGCCGGCCGGTCGAGCGGTACTCCCGTGATCTTACTGCACGGCTTTCCGGAAACATCCTACGAGTGGCGCGCCCAATTGCCCGCCCTCGCCGAAGAAGGCTACTTCGTCATCGCCCCCGACCAGCGGGGCTATTCCCCCGGAGCAAGCCCATCACGAATATCCGACTACGACCTCGCACTGCTGGCGGGGGATATCCTGGACATCGCTGACACGTACGGCGCCGAGACGTTTCATCTCGTCGGACATGATTGGGGTGCCATCGTCGCTTGGACGATCGCGGGGATCGCGCCTGATCGCGTCAGGACCGTCACCTCCCTGTCGATTCCACACCCCGATGCTTTCGCGGCCGATTTCGCCGACACGACATCCTGTCAGTACACCGCTTCGGCGTACTTCGACCTCTTCGTTTCCGAAAACGCTGCCACTCTATTCCTCCAAAACGACGCAGCCTTCCTGCGTGGCATCTACAGTGACTTCGAAGACGATACCGTCTCCGAGTACGTCGCGGCATTCAGCGAAGGCGAGACAATGCAGACGGCGTTGTGGTGGTACAACGCAAACGTCGGGGCTCGTGACATCACCCCTCCCACTCTCGGTTCAATCAGTGTTCCGACCCTCTTCGTCTGGAGCGACGACGACGCGGTCATCTGTCGAGATACAGCGGAAAGGACCCAACAGTTCGTCGACGGGCCATACGAATTCGTTGTCCTCGAGGGAGTCGATCACTGGATTCCGGAGAGAGCTCCCGACGAGATCAACAACCTCCTACTCGAACACTTCCGCAGGCACTAGCACAGGAAGTCCGTTTCAGACTCACTCTCAGAAATGAGACCGACAATCCCATCAGCTCAAGAGCCCGTCACTGACACCGACGAGGTTATCGCCGTCGCTCTGGAGAGCGCCAGCATTCCCACGTTGATGGTGGCGTTGCTCCACATCACCGGCGACGCCTCGATTCTCGACGGAAAGATTCGCCCCAAGGCGGCAATGCTGGGCGACGTACAAGGGCAACTCACACCGCAAGAGCGAGCGTCGGTACGGCAGCAAGCATTGACTGCGCTCACCGAGTACCGCGACCGCGGTTGCGCGCTTCCTCCGCAACCCGACGCAGATTTGATCCATCGGATGATGAACTTTCAGGTCGGTCAAGAAGTTCCCGCCGAGTACGTCCCCATGATGATGGAGGAGATGGCGCTGGACGGAAGCGACGCGCGCGCCGACGACTGGCGCGCCGACGAATCACTCGACAGCATACACGTCACGGTGATCGGCGCAGGAATGTCCGGCATTCTGTCGGCGATCCGCCTCGAGCAAGCGGGGATTCCCTACACTGTCATCGAAAAGAACGAGGGAGTCGGCGGCACATGGTACGAAAACACCTACCCAGGATGTCGCGTCGACATCGCCAACCATTTCTACTGCTATTCCTTCGAGCCCAACCACGACTGGTCGGAGTTCTTCTCGCAGCAACCCGAGTTGCGCGAATACTTCGAGCGTTGCGTCGACAAGTACGGCGTTAGGGAACAGATCCGATTCGGCACCGAGGTCAAGGAGGCTCGCTTCGACCCGGCCTGTGGCGAGTGGGAGGTTCAGCTCGCCACGACGTCGACGACCGAATCACTGCGAACCAACGTGCTCATTAGCAGCGTCGGCCAGCTCAATCGACCGAAGATCCCAGACATCCCCGGCCTCGACACTTTTGGCGGCCCGCTATTTCACTCGGCGCAGTGGCAACACGAACACGACCTAACTGGCAAACGTGTCGCCGTCGTCGGCACCGGCGCCAGCGCCCTTCAGCTCGTGCCGGAAGTGGCCAAGACAGCGGGGAAGCTGTACGTGCTGCAACGCACGCCTGCGTGGATGTTTCCGAACCCCGCCTACCACCGCAAAGTCAGCGACGGAACAAAATGGCTGTTCAAGCACGTTCCGTACTACGCCCGCTGGTATCGCTTCCTCCTGTTCTGGCCCGGCTCGGACGGCTTGCTGCCATCTCTGATCGTCGACCCTCAGTGGCCACAGCAGGAACGTTCGATCAACCAGGCGAACGAACAGACCAGACTGTTCTTCACCCAGTACATCCAGGAACAGCTTGGCGATCGCCCGGACCTGCTGCCCAAGGTCGTGCCGACGTATCCACCGTTCGGAAAGCGAATGCTCCAAGACAACGGGAACTGGCTCACCACCCTGACACGAGACAACGTCGAGCTGATCACCGACTCGATCAAAGAGATTCAGCCGGGAGCCATCGTCTGCCACGCGGACGATACATCGGAGCAGCAGCGACTCGAAGTCGACGCCATCGTTTTCGCCACAGGGTTTCACTCGAACAAGTTTCTCTGGCCCATGGAGATCATCGGCCGAAGTGGGCAGAAATTGAACGAACGATGGGGGGAGGAACCGCGAGCCTACCTGGGGATCACCGTCCCTGACTTTCCCAATCTGTTCTGCATCTACGGACCGGCGACCAACCTGGCCCACGCCGGCAGCATCATCTTCCATTCCGAGTGCCAGGTTCGCTACATCATGGGTTGCATTCGAAGTCTGGTAGAGTCGAAGAAGCGTTCGATGGAATGCAAAACCGCAGTCCACGATGCATTCAATCAACGCCTCGACGAGGCCCTAGCCAAGACCGTATGGGCTCACCCCGGAGTCGACTCTTGGTACAAGAACAAGAACGGGCGCGTGACGACGACCTCCCCCTGGAGGTTGGTCGACTACTGGAACTGGACTAGAACGCCTGACCTCAACGACTTCCACATGGAATGAAGATCGGCGGAAAGTGACACGCCCGCAACCGAGGCGCGCCTTGACTCAAGATCTGGGATACTCGATCCCGTAAACCCGCGACGCATTCTCGCAAGTTACCTTACGCATGACGGCCTCACCGTGTTGCGCCAGCGGAGACGCCGCCACCGCCTTACGCGATTCGGGCCATGTACTGTCCCCGTGCGGATAGTCCGACGCCCACATCACATTGTCGACCCCGATGCGTGGCAAAAGCTCCAGCCCAAGGGTCTCATCCTCGTAGGTCGTGTAGATCTGGCGCTTGAAGATCTCACTCGGCAGCATCGAGATCTTGTAGTCGGTAATCTTCGGACCGTACTTTTCGAGTTCGTGGTCCAGGCGCTCGATGATGTACGGAATCCACCCGAGGCCGGCCTCACCCATGACGAACTTCACCCGCGGCCGCTTTTCGAGAATTCCCGAGAAGATCATGCCTGCCAATGTCTCGTCGAGTTGCATCGGGACCACCGCCACAAACGCAGGAGACCGCCAAGAGCCAGGCTTCATTTTGATACTGTGAGTCCCACCGGTTAGATGCACATGAATCGGCAGCCCGACCTCTTCGGCAGCATCCCAAAACGAGGCCCAGGAATCCTCGAATATCGGCTCTCCCTTGCCAATGGTGTCGCTGAGGATCGCGCCCTTGTGGCCCATCTTGGCACAGCGCAGCAGCTCATCACGCGCCACCTCCACGTCGTGCGACGGCAAATCGGGCAGGAGAACGAGCCGCTCCGGAGCAGACTTCTGAAACTCCGCTGCCCAGTCGTTGTACGCCACCGCACACTGCGCGTGCAGCTCCGGGTCTGCAATACGAAGTTGCGTCGTCGTCGGCCCGTAGATCACCTGCGCCAAAACTCCGTCCTCGTCCATGTCCGCCAAACGTGTATCGGGCTGCCCAGGACGGAGGCCGTGTTGGCGTGTCTCGATCAGCCCGGCCGGTTTGCGACCGCTCGGCGCTAACTTCTTTCCGTCCACGATCCACCACGGACCATCGTCTGTCGTCTCAACACGCGGCCCCCGATCGCGCCATTCCTTAGGCAACCGGCTCTCCCACGTATCGGTCGGCATGGCGTGAATGTCCATGTGATCATCGGCGGAAATGAGGACCTGATCTTTCGGCAGTGTCATATCGTCTCCTTCACTCGAGTCAGGCGGCTAGCTCAAGGTGAAAATGCTTCAGGCCCCGAACTAAATTCGAGTCCACGTATTCCAGCACTTTTTCTTGCCGGCGCAACTTTGGCAGTTCATCAAGCAAGGCCTCAAGCACACACACAGCCTCGAGGCGTGCCAGGGACGCGCCCAGACAAAAATGGACCCCAAACCCAAAGGCAACATGCCCCTGGGTGTTACGCATCACATCAAACTCCTCGCCACGAGGCCATTGGCGCTCATCCCGATTCGCGGATCCAAGCAAGCCACATACGATATCGTTCTCTGCAATCGCCTGACCGTGAATCTCCGTCGCCTTTCGAGCTCGCCGAAACAACAACTGGATCGGCGACTCGAAGCGCAGAACCTCCTCGACCAAATTCGGGATCAGGCTTCGATCCTTGCGAACCCGATCGAGCTGGTCCGGGTGCTCGAGCAGCAGTCGCACGGCATGCCCGATCAGATTGGTGGTCGTTTCGTTGCCAGCCACTAGAATGATCAGGACAAAAACCACCAGCTCCATTGGTCGCAATCCACCATCTTCGCTGGCCGCGTCGACCAAGATGCTGACCAAGTCGCCTTTGGGCTCGGCTCGGCGACGCTCCGCGATCTCACCAAAGTAGGTAGCGAACTCGCGAATGGTTTCGACAACTCCGCTCTTGATGAAGCCATCCTTGCGCCGAGAACCCGTGATGCCGGCAATCAAATCGTCCGACCAACGCTTGAAATCGGCGCGGCGCTCCGGCTCGACACCAAGCATCTCGGAAACGATGATCACCGGGACCGGCACGGCCAGATCCGTGATTAGGTCAAAGCCGTCCCCCCGTCGGACCGTGGCCATGCAATCTTCCACTAACTCACGCACTCGCGGCTCCCAGGCAGAGACGCGACGCGGCGTAAATCCACGGTTTACGATACTACGCAGCACCTCGTGCTGGGGTGGATCGGAAACGATTAAGTTCCTACTGCGACTCATCTCCTCGACCGGGAAAGGCATTGCATCGGCGAGCGCCATCATGTTCTCGAGAGCCTTCGGATCGACGCTCGGGTCCATCATTGCGCGCGAATCCACACCCATCATGACGGTGCTCATCGCGTCGGATGAGAAAAGATCTGTGTTCTTCAGAACATAAAGAACGTCGTCGTAACGCGAAACCACCCAGGCGCCCGGATCGGCCGCCCAACAAACCGGAGCTTCATCGCGAAGGGTTTTGTAAACCGGAAACGGATTCGTCCGGTTCGCCTCGTCAAAGGGGCTGTACACAATCTCGCTCATGCCCCCCTCCCACCTTCCTGCGTATCGTACCCTAGTAGGTGGTGAACGATTCGCAGCACATCGCGCTTGTGCGCATCAAGCTCGACCGGATCGAGGGGGTCAAATTGCATGGCCGGCATCAACGAACGCAACGCAGCTACGTAAAATACGGTCGACCCAACAACAGCGCTAATCACGTGAAATGGATCCGAACGCACCGGCCGCAAGACCCCCGTGCGTACGCCTTCGTCAAAAAGCTCACGCCCGCGAATCAGAAACTCAGTCCCGCGTTCCAACATCGGCGGCACCACCCCAGGGTCAGCACCGGCTGCTTCGCGCAGAAGAAAACGCGCCAAGGACGGACGCGCACCAACTGCTTCAACCCAAATCTCGATGCATTGATCGATACGCTGCGGCACCGGTCCTTCACCGAAGAGCACTTTGCCCATCCGGTCTAGGAGGTCGCTGAAGACATCGGCGACGACCGCATCGTAGAGAGTCTGCTTATCCTTAAAGTGATAGAACAGCGCGGCCCGACGAACACCAACTTCCTCTGCCACGTCATCGAGCCGGCTCGCCGCGAATCCCTTTGCTGCAAAGAGCCGTTCGGCCGATTCCAGGATTCGACCTCGAGTCCGATCGCCCTTACTTTCGCGGGGTACTTCTTCACTGACTTCAGGTTCCATGATCGAAATGATTTTTTACTGACGCGCAAGTAGAAAGTCAACTTCGAGAAACGGTGCCTTGGAATTGACTTTGGTCCGACCGAGCAGGCAGGGTCGCGGTTCGGAGGGGGAAAATGAACCGTAAACAGGCCCTTGTGCTGGCCATGGCGGTGTCATGTGCCGCACCAGCCTGGTCCCAGGATACGCCGAAGCCCGAAACGCTGCGTCGGGGCCGATCCGCGAAAATCGAGGAAATCGTAGTCCGAGCACGCAAACGCGACGAGCTGCTCCAAGATACGCCTGTTTCCGTCACCGCGCTCAGCCCGGCAACGTTGAATAGCGAGGGGGTTACCCGGCTCGACGACATCCAAACTCTGATTCCGAACACCTTCTTTCAGGTCGGCCGCAGTAACCAAGACACGAATCTCCGCATGCGTGGCGTCGGTGCTGGCTCCAATGAGATCGCCTTCGACCCCGGGGTTGGAGTCTATGTCGACGGCGTCTTCCTACCGCGCGCGATCGGCGCCTTGGTCGAACTCTTCGACGTCGAACAGATCGACGTCCTGCGCGGTCCACAGGGAACCCTTTTCGGCAAGAATACGGTGGGCGGGGCGATCCTCGTGCGAACGGTCAAACCAAAGCCTGACTTCGAAGGATCCATCTCGCTCAATTCCGGCTTCGTACGTGACTTCGAAGATCTCAACTCGGTCCGCGTTCGAGCCATGCTCAACATCCCAATCTACCGAGACAAGGTCTTGAGCCGCTTCTCGTTCATGTCGAAGAACAGCCAGGGCTACGTTGCAGACGCGTCACAAGGATCGGACAAGTCCAACACTGCATCCTACGCCTTCCTCGGGTCGATCCGACTCATCCCAACCGAAGATCTGACAATCGACATCAGCGGCACCTATGGACGCGACCACAACAACGGTCGCGGCGGTCAGTGCGTCTTCTTCAACGAGAATGCGCTGCTCAAAGACCTCATCCCCGGATTCATCGAGGAGTGCAATCGATCGAGACCGCTGCAGATCGATACAAACTTCAACGGCATCAGCGATGTCGAAAGCACCGGCGCGTGGGGTACGGCATTGCTCGACGTCGGGTCGGGTTCTTTGCTCCAAGATGTCTCGATCAAAGCCCTGGGCTCATGGCGGCGACAGCTCCCCCGTATCCGCGAGGACCTCGACTCGACCAGGCTGCGCGTCATTGAGATCTCCAGCGTCGGAGGGGAACTGCAAGACGGAATCCCAGGCTTCCAACAGCAGATCACCTCCGAGCTCCAGTTCAACGCCGGCGCGTGGAACGACCGAATCAAACTGGTGAGCGGAGCTTTCGGACAGTGGGAGACCGGTCGTTTCGAAGCGACGACGACGGCCGGCGGAGGGACTCTGAGTGAGTCGACTTCCCGCACCTCTATCAGCAACTGGACTTGGGCCCTTTTCGGCCAGGGCACCGCCGACCTCACCGACTGGTTCAGTCTGACCCTCGGCGGACGTTATACGCGCGACAAGAAGGGCCTATCCGCGTTCGTCCGCGACCGCCGCGAAGCAATCATCGACCCGGATCTGGAGGCCGCGGAGAGCGATACCTTCGAGCGCTGGACCGGCATGAGCAGCGCCGCGCTAAAAGCACCCGAATCAATCCTCGATCGGTTGCCATCGGTCGATCACTTGATGGCGTACTACACATTCTCACAAGGTTTCCGCGGCGGCGGATTCAACGGCATTCTCGGGCAAGAAGGGCTCGAGGGGGAGCCCGATCGGCTCCCGGCGTTCCGTCAAGAGACTCTCGACAATCACGAGTTCGGCATCAAAACCACCCTTCTCGATGAGCGGCTGTCTCTCAACCTTGCTTATTTCTACGGTGAGTACAGCGACGTTCAGGCCGTCACAGTGCGCGCCATCGAAGATCCCGGCTCACCAACCGGACTACGAATCGAGCGGATCACGCAGAACGCTGCCGAAGCCACCGTGCAGGGAGCCGAACTCGAGTTCCAAGCAGTTCCGATCGAGGGACTAGCTTTGAACGGCAGCTTCGGCTGGATCGACGCAACCTACGACAGCTTCGAAGAAGCGTCGGACGAGTTGTTGTTCTGCACGCCGACCGAAAACGCACAAGGTCTTTGTCAACGTGACCGATCCGGAGAAGGGTTCGACCGCGTGCCTCGTCTCGAGGCTTCGCTATCGATCCAATACGAACAATCGATTGATCCGTACGGACCCGAGTGGCTCGACGGTGCCTTGATCCCGCGCTTCAGCTGGTCGTATCGAGACAGTTACCACCTGTTCTCGCGGCAAGTGGCTCCGCTGATTCAACACGGCTTTCACTTGCTCAACGCGCGGCTTACCTACGCCCTCAACCACGACACGACCCAAGTAGCACTCTGGGGGCGCAACCTCACCGACGAACACTACTTCAACGAAGGCACGCCGATCCAATCATCCTTCGGGTCGGTCACAAGGTATTTCGCCGAGCCGCGAACGTTTGGAGTCGAAATCAGCCACCGCTTCTGATCGGCTCGGCAATCAGGAACCGCTGCGACCGCTCTGCTCTCGCAGAGTTTCGATCACGACCGAAGAGTCGTCGGCCCGCGTTAGGCGATCGCGTACGTTTTGCGATTGAAGCAACAACGACAGGCCAGCTAGCACGTTCAAATGATCCCCCGCCAAGTCCGGCGAAGACAGGACCAGACAAACGATCCGGATCGGGACCTGAGCAATCGCTTGGTAAACGCCGTTGTGCGAAACCGCCAAGGCACCAACGACGCCTTCCACTCCGTCGACACGGGCGTGCGGAATGCTAACGCCGATCTCCACCATCACTGTGCTCGAAAGCCCTTCGCGTTCGCAGACCGCCCTCACTGCCGACTGCCGAACATCCTCGCCCACCTGGTCGTGGGCAATCAATGTGTCGACCAGCCCCTCAACGACCTGAGGGAAGTCGTCGTAACGGGGTGATACCTGGACCCCGCCCGCCGCAATGATGTCGACGACGGCTCTCACGTCAGCACAACGCGTACTTCGCAGCAGGACAACGGCATGGCAGCCCCTTTGCCACATTCAGCTTACTAGTCGCAAGCAAAACGTCGTCAACTGCCAGAAAATTTCCCGATCAACAACGTGCCGACAGAAACGAGAACGCTCAAGACCGCGTCGTCGGATACTCGAGGAGCAATCCTTCGTAGCGATTCATCACCTTGCGGACATAGGGCGCACGACGCGCAAGTTGCGGCTCCATGCGGGCAACTCGGTTGGGACCGAGATTGTATGCGGCGATCGCAAGGATCGGATCCGAGAAGCGTTCCTCGAGCTGTGCCAGATAATGAAGGCCGAGTTCGACGTTCACCTCCGGCCTTAGGAGCCCGTCCGCCCCTTCCCACAAGATCCCGTACCGATCCGCCACTTCGCGCCCAGTCGAGGGCTTGACCTGAATCAATCCAACCGCGCCGGCGCTGCTGAGCGCCGTTGGGCGACAGGTACTCTCCACTTCGACGATCGCTTGCACGAACAATGGGTCATAGCCGTGACGGTTACTCTGGCTCACGATCACATCCGCGATGACCCTTCGCTCCTCCTCGGGCAGACTGCCGCGGCAGTCCGTCAGGGCCGAATACAGCCGTCCGATCCCGCTGTCATCGATCGTCGGCGCGACGGTGACCATCCAAGCCGGATCGGCAACGACATCGCGCAACCCGCCAGGCGCCGCAACCGCTATCGTCGCTGTAACAGCAACCACTCGCGCAATGTGGATGAGAGGACTCGCCCACGCGCATTTCCACAGGAGAAATCGCATTTTCTGCCTTGATCGGCCCCACCCGGGGCCCTTCGACTGAGAGCAGGTGCATCGGCCGATGAATCCGCCGACTTGCCAAAAGCTTAGCTATAACTGACCGGATTGCAACCCAGGATCCCATCAATTGACCGGCGGGTTGCCTGCGCTTCTGCCATCAAAGGCGTCAATCTTTCGACACAGTGCCGCGCAATCGCCGTGCATTTCTGCACCACCGATGAGCACTGTTGGACGCTCAAATCGGCCGAAACTCCCATAACTCCTGGACTTTCCAGTACCAATTGCCCACTTTCCCGCGCCGATACTAGTTTCTGGCCACTACACAGGCATGTCAATCCAAAGTGGTATGCCAATTGCGTACTCTCTCTTTGTGAACCATCGGACAAACGCTTCAAACACACCAAATCACATGCGGAGTGACCGGCCACCATCGTCGATGACCCGCCTGCATTGGTGTGGGCAGGGGGAGAAATGCAATCAACATCGGCCGGCGACCGGGCATCGGTCGAGCCGACGAACGCGGCGAGCCAAGACGTGAGCACCAACGCCAATGGCAGCGCCTCGACCGGCTCACTGCGCGAAGAGCTGCATCGCCTCTACTCGCTTCGTCCTTCGCTCGACACCTTTGCCGATGAAGCAATTCGGCTGCTCGTCAGCGAGTCGGGCGTAACGGCAGCCGCGATCTTCACGTACTCTACGCGCAAGAACCAGCTCAACCTATTAACCATGACAGGTCTCGACGAGGAGTCGATGACCGCAATCCGCGCCAGCATCGGTCGCACCTGGGACATCCCACTGCGAAGTATCCGCAATCGCCGAATCAACGTGATCGACTCTGCCCACGAGAACCCCTTCGTCCCTGACGCGATCAAGGCGATCAGCCCTCAATCGCTCACGATCGCTTCAATTCCGTTCTATCACTCGAGCACCCCTGTCGGCGTCGCGGTCCTATTCTCAGCCACAATGGAGCCCTTCTCCGACAATGTCCTTCGCAGCGTCAGCCAGGGGCTGCGCGTATGCGGAGCCGCGATCACCGAGCTACCCAAGACTTCGTCTGCCGTTGCCCCACACTTCGAAGAGAGCACCGGTACCGAGCAACCAAACCTCCTGCGCGGGCTCGCCGCCCTCAAGGCAGAGCTGGTTCGGCTCACTTCGGCTCTCGAAGAGTCAGAACGTCAGCGTGCAGCAGAAGTCGCCGAGCGCGTCACCGCCCAATCTTTTCTCAAAGCCGCCCAACAACGCAGCGAACGCGCCGAGCACGAGCTCAACGAGCTACGCGAGAAACAGAAGCGAATCCCCCAGCTCGAGCACGAAGGCATCGAGCTCGAACGCAGACTCAAGAACGCTACAGAGCTTGCCGAAAAGGCAAAGAATCGGGTTGCCCAACTCGAGGCCGATCTCGAGGACAAGGCACACGACAACGAGATCAAGGCAGCCGAACTCGCAGAGCTGCGCACCAAGCGCGAAGAACTCGAACGTGACCTCAAGAGAGCAGGCGAACTCGCCGAACGTCACGAACAATCCGCCAACGAGCTGAACGAACAAGTTGGGCGCCTCGACGCAATCAAAGAAGAAGCCGAGCGGTTACGCATCGATCTCGAGCAGACCCGAACGGCGCGCACCGAAGCGGAAGACAAAGCCGCAACTCTCGAGGCTGCCCTCGCCGAGGCCGAAGCTGCCCAAAAGGCGCTCGACGAGGAACTCAACGAGTCCAAGTCGGCCCTCGTCACAACCACCAAGGAGCGAGAGAGCATTTACTCGGACGCTCTCAAAAGCTGGGAGAAGCTCGAGGAGATCGAAGAGCAGAAAATCTCGCTGGCGCGCGAACGCGAGAATCTCCACGCCACCAACGAATCGAATCAGCAACGTATTCAAGAGTTGGAATCCGTCCGGACAGCCCTCGAGGGAGAGCGCCGTGATCAGACAGCCGCTCTCGAACAGCTGAACGGCCAAGTCGAAACGCTGGAAGCGCAGCGCACCCAGCTGCACGAGGAACTAGAGCGCATCCGCAGTGAGTCTGGCAGCACTTTGTCCGACTTGCGTGATCAACTCGAGCAGGCGGACCGTGACCGCACCAGCCTGTCCGAGCAAGTCGCCGCACTCAAACGGCTCGAGGAAGAGCGCGAACGATTGATCAGCCGCGTCGAAGAACTCGAGGGCGACGTCGGCATCGCTCGACAGTCGAACCAACGCATCGAGGGCGAGCTCGCAAACTTCAAGAAGGAAGCCGAGCGCCTCGACATCGAGAAGAGCGCCCTCGAAATGCGCATCGAGGTTCTGGCCGAGAACGAGCAAACCATCGCGCGAGAGAAGGGCGAAGAGGTCTCGCAGGCAAGAGCTGAAGCCCAAACCTTGACGCAGAAGCTCACCGAGCGTGAACAGCAACTGCAAGCTCGCGAGCAAGAGTTCGAGCAGAAGGTCGCGGAGACCCGCGCCGAAGCGCAAGCAGCCCTCGAAGAGGTTGAGAAGGATCTCGAGACTGTCAACGAGCAGCGTCAACAACTCGAAGCGGAAGTGCAGCGCGCGAGGGAGGATGAGTCCGTCCGCGACGAACTACTGACGACCGCCGAGCAAGAGCACAAGACGCTCGAGCAGAGGGTTGAGGCGCTCAGCGAAGAACGGAACGGTCTGACGACGGATCTCGAGCGGGCCCGCACCGACCTCGAGGCATCGAACGCCCGCACCAAAGAAACCGAAACGCGCATTGCCGAACTCGAAGGGAGCCTGCGCAGTCTGCGCGACGGGGATCTGGTCGACCTCAGAACCAAGTTCGACTCAACGGACAAAGCGCGCGGCGAGGCCGAGGAAGCGTTGGCTGAAGCGCAGGAACGACACGCCCTCGAGGTCATCGATCTGCAAGATCGGCTGGCGCTGGCGCAACAGGAGCGCGATCAACTCACGCGCAGCCTCGACGAGAAAGATCAGCTTCTACAGTCCGCTGAACACGGATTGACGACGCTCGACATCGAAGACGATATCGGAGACGACGACCTGGCTCTCGAAATCGATCGTTCGGGCCCCACGACCGCCGAGTCTGAGTTCAGCGACGACAATCGGGAAGGCGAGGCTCCGGATACGGTACCCACCGCGTCGGAGCAGATCATTCTGCTCGACCTCGAAAATATGATCGGGAGCGTCGCTCAGCACCTGAGCAGCATCGGCCATCAGATCACGGCTCTCGAGCCCGTACCCGAATCTGCTCTCGAACTGGCCGACTCAGCCTTCGCTTGCGCCGCCATCAACTTGGCCGCACCGAGCGCCTGGCCAACTTTGAGAAAGATGAGAAACGGCGCAGGGGTCCCGCACACGCCTATGATCGCATACGCGCTCGGCGACAAGGCAGAAAAGGGCTTCTGGCTCGGCCCAGTCGACTTTGCGACGATGCCAATCGCAGACCGCGATCTACGCAAGATACTCTCGGCTATGGTGCCGAACCTGCGACGCGTCCTGGCGATGAGCCACGACTTCGACCTCATGGAAGAGGTTCAAGAACAGCTATCGGTCGGTCGAATCTCGACGGCCGTCGTCCTCGATGGCCGGCAAGCACTCGACTTGGTCCCGACGATTAAACCACAAGCTGCCGTCCTCCACATGTCTCCGAACTGCACGGACGTCTTTCGCGCGGTCGCCGGCCTGCGCACGCAGGAAGAGACGCGAAACATTCCGATTCTGTTTATCCTCGACGAGGAAGCCCAACCCCGCGAAGAGTCGTTCGTCACTGCAGGCATCCGGATGTTGAGTGGACGCGGCTCTCTCAATCCGGAAAGTCTGCCATCGTCGCTGGCCTCAGCGCTCGACTCTTTCCAAACCCAAGCGTAGCTGGAATCAAGCACTCGCCCGCGCAGCGATCGCAGCGCGGGCGTGCTCGCGGTCATCAAAGTCGAGCCGCACTCCGGCGACGAGCTGATACGGCTCGTGCCCTTTGCCAGCCACGACGACGAGGTCACCCGCTCGCGCTCGGTCGATCGCCGCCTGAATGGCCAGACCACGATCTTTTTCCACGAGATGTCTCGACAGCATTGGATCGTGCTCGCGAGAGCCGACCAATATCTCGGCGATAATGGCGTCATGATCTTCACCGCGAGGATTGTCTGAAGTCACGACGACGAAGTCACTCATGCTGCTAGCAATCCTCCCCATCACGGCTCGCTTGCCGCGGTCGCGGTCGCCACCGCAGCCGAACAATGTGATCAATCTTCGAGGATTTAGTTGCCGAGCGCTTTCCAGCAATCGCTCCAAAGCGACCGGCTTGTGCGCATAGTCTACCACCACGACAAAGTCCTGACCGTCATCAACCACTTCGAATCGCCCAGGTACAGCCTCCGCTCGCCCGAGCGCATGCGCCACCTCCTCCGCGGGCATTCCTACCGCGACCCCTACGGCAAAGGCCGCCAGAGCGTTGTGAACGTTGAACTCACCAAGGTGGGGCAGCGACACCCGAACCGACTGATTCAGTGCCCGAACATCAAACGACAGCCCGCTCATCTGCGATTTGATGCGACTGCCAGCAACATCAGCTCGCGGGTCGGTTCCGAAACTCAAGAGCGAGGCTCGGCAACCTCGGATCACACTCTTCGAAGCAGGATCATCGAAGTTGACGATCGCTGTAGCATCGGGCCGAAGTGAATCGAAGAGGCGCGCCTTGGCGGCGAGGTAGCTGTCCATGTCCGGATGGAAATTCAGGTGGTCGCGACTGAGATTCGTAAAGACACCGATATCGAAGTCCACTTCGGCCGCCCGACGCAGCTCGAGGGCGTGCGACGACACCTCGGTCACCGTCGCCGTGCAACCGTCATCTACAGCGTCGCGCAACAGTTGTTGTAATACCGGAGCCTCCGGCGTCGTCTGTTCGGCGGGCAGGACCCGGTCGCCAATTCGATAGTCGATCGTGCCGAGACGCGCCACTCGATGACCCGCAGCGCGCAGTACGGCATCAACGAAATAGCTGGTCGTAGTCTTGCCGCTGGTGCCGGTCACGCCGACGACCAGATGCGAACGCGAGGGGTCGCCAAAAAACCTCGCCGATGCGTAGGCAGCTGCTGCCCAGGTGTCGTCTACCCGAACCACGGGAAGGTCGCCCAAGCCGGCCACGTCGCGTTGAACGACAAAGCCTGCGGCGCCGCGCTCTGCTGCGGCTTGGGCAAAGTCGTGTCGGTCCTGGAGGACCTCCCCGCCAGGCGCTCGATATCCCGGCAGGCAAACAAAGAGTTCCCCTGCCCCGACCCGTCTCGAGTCGGTCGCGACGCCGCGGATCGCGATATCCAGCTCGCCTCGAATGGATCGAACTTGCGTCGCGTCAACCAGATCGACGAAGCGAGCTTCCCTCACTGCGCGTCCTCTCCAGCCTCCTGGTCATCCGACGCCTCGGACTCGTCGGGATCCGGCATCGCCTCTCGGGCTGCCGCAGCATCCGCAGCCGTGACCGGGTCCATCTCGCGAAGCTTGTCGGCGACGTCTGGCACCGCCTTCATGACCATGTCGATGCGAGCTCGATCGGGCCCGATCCCCGACGCCAGGAGAAGCTCGTACTGGCGGATGTAGCCCGCGATCTCCTCGCTTTTTTCTTCGATGATGCGGTCTCGGTCGCCGAGGCACTCGTTGATCTGCTCCGCGGTCTTCTCAAGTCCCTTTTCGAGTTTCTCGTCGAGTCCTTCGTTGACCTTCTCACCCCAGAGAGTGTGAATCGCGATCGTCGCCGGCACGTCGCGCCGCAACCCTCCGGTCAGAGTGTAGAGCTGATTGGCTAAATTGGCGACTTTTCCCGCACGTCGACGCGTCACGAGCGCGTTCAAGCGAACAAGCTTGTCGCGAAACGCCTGCAGGCCGTGATCCTCCGCCAAAAACTCGATGATCTTTGAAAATTCTTCTGCTTTGAGATTCGCCATTCACCTGTGCTTGCCTGCCGCATCTGAGGGTGTCAACTGTTGCGGCGATCATCCGAACAAGCTCAGGTTCTACAGATGTTTCAAATTTCAAAACACACTTTGGCGGCGATGGTTTTGGCCGCGCTATGGCTCACCGGATGCTCGACCGTCCGCCAGCCAGAGGAACAACCGTGTACCCTGCGGGTCGGGACCAGCGGCGACTATCTGCCCTTCTCCAAGTTCCCGGGCCATTCGTCGAACCTGGGTTCTGTCGCAGGCTGGGCCGGGATCGACATTACGATGGCCGACAGACTCGCCTACGACCTCGGCTGCGAGACGAAACTCGTTCGGTTCCGCTGGCCCACGCTGATCCAACAATTGGAACGGGGCGATTTCGACATTGCCATGAGCGGCATCACGATGCGTCCCGAGCGCTCGCTGCACGGACGGTTCAGCCGCCCCTACGCACGCACAGGAGTGGTCATCATCACGGATCAGGCGACAACCGGTCCGAGGACCTTGGCCGATCTCAACCAACCGTCGCTGCACTTCGCCGTCAACGCCGGAGGCCACCTCGAGCGCTGGTCGCGTCGGCATCTTCCTCGAGCCACCCTACAAACGACTGAAGACAATCGGCGTCTCGCGGATCTGTTGCTCGATCCATCGGTTTCCGGAATCGTGACCGATTCCGCCGAGTCGAGGTCCTGGGAGAACCTCGGCACGGTCCACGGCCCGTTTTCCACAGACTACAAAGCGGTGTTGATCGCAGCCGACCGAGGGGACCTGGCCCCCAGGGTCGATCGATGGCTGGTGGCGCGAGAGCTGGACGGGTGGCTGCCCGAGTTACGAAGGTTCCACCTCGGGGAAGCACAGGCAGCAACGCCCTACGAAGCAACCGCACACGCCGTCGCTGCCTTGATCCGAGTTAGACTAAGCATCATGCCAATGGTCGCCTCGACCAAGCGATCAAACGGCAGTCAGGTAACGGACAGCGGCCAAGAACGAAAGGTCATCGATCGCGCAAAGGCTTGGGCCGGAAGCGCCGGAGAACGTGCTGAACTGCTGTTTCCTGTCCTGATCGACATGGCTAAGCTGGTCCAACATCGTTCCACCAAGGAGACCGATCGGCCCAACCTGGAGCGGCTGCGTGACGGCATCCTGGGCGTCGACCGGCAGATCGCCCGCGAGCTACGCCGACTCCCCTCAGCCAGCGCCGAAAGCTGGCGCAACCTCCTTGCGCCACTAGCCCAGGATCTACCAATCGAAAACGACGAGATCCGCGAGCTGGCCGAGGTACTAAAGCGTGCCGCTGCTATTCGCGCAGCTCCAGATTCTCCAGCGGAAAGCCCTTAGTCGAGGTCGAACCCTCGACGTCGACGAAGAGCACGTCGACACCGGCACGCTCGGCGGTGCCGATCCCATCACGTCCGAGCACGACCAATGCGGTCGACCACACCTCGGCCGCGGTCGCGCTCGCACTAGCCACGGTTACGATACGCCGCTCCGTAACGGCCCGCGAGTTGCGCGGGTCCACGATCGGTCTCGCCGCGGACGACGCCGGCGAACGCGAGGTCGATAGGGCGCGCCGCTCCAAACGAATGACCCCAACAGCCTCGCCGGGCAGCAAACCAGCCGCCAACAGTCGGGATGCATCTCGGATCTCGGCACCCATGGCCAAATGACTCGACCCACCAAAATTGAGAAAAGCCGCTGTCGCACCACCGTCGTGCAGGGCAACCGCGGCGGCGTCCAGCGCCATGCCCTTACCGATACCGCCGGGGTCGATCTCGATACCCGGCGCCAGATTGGCCGTACCAGGTCGTCGCGCCAAGACCGCCGAAAGTGGCCGGTGCGAGGTGACCGGCTCCACGCCGCGTTGGACGCCGGTCCCCAACTCGCGCACCAGGGTCCCTACCGCTGCGTTAAACGCTCCCTTCGAGCGTCTTTCGTAGGCCAGCATCTCGTCCAACGCCCAGCCCAAATCGTCACTGACCGGCTGCCAGCCGGCTCCAGCGCGACTGTTGAGGACCGCAAGCTCGCCGTCGGGACGCCAAGTCGTGAGCACGTCCTCCCAATGCTCGGCAACCGCGAGCGCCGCCTCCGCGAGCCGCTGCGCCGCCTCGCGATCGGCCGCATGCACCTCGGCCTGAAAAATCGTCCCCATCACCGGTCGCCCCACTCGAGCGACGGCGGCGGGCTGGAGAATCGTCGGCTCGATCTCGGTCCGCCCCGCACATCCGGCGACGATCAGAGCGGCCGCGATCGACCGGTTCAGTGGGCGGATTGCGGTCGCGAATTGCCGGCGGTGTAGTCGCTCGGAGCGTCGAACAAGAGAGCGCGGCCAACGGCGATCATCAGCCAGAGAATCGCCCCTTCGAGCGCCAGGAACATCAGCACCTTGAGATAGGCAAAACCTGGGTGCACGAAGCGAACACCCCAGCCGCACAACTCGCCACCAATCCCCGACACGAAGGCCACTGCGATGCCGGTTGCTTTGACCCGCATCGAAATCGGCACAAACAGCACCAGATGGGTCAGGGTCATGAGCAGAATGCCCATTGCGAACGAGTGGAAGTGCAAGACTTCGAGCAGCCCAGCAACTGATCGCGGACGCAAAAACCGTTCTTCGTTGCCGCGGTAGTAATCCACCACCGACGCCGGGTCGAGGCTCATCTTGGAGAAGTAGAGGCCAGCGTTGCTCACCCAAAGGATGAAAGTGTAGGCGAGGAAGCACCATACGATTACCTTGAGAAGCCGATTGCGCGTCCACTCTCCAGTTACGACGAAACGCACTTGCTCAGCGTCCCGCCAACAGCACCGAGTGAATCGCCAGGGCCCGCCGGATGCCACCGTTGATCGCCTGGGCTGTCAGCGTTGCGCCGGTAATCCCCGCAATCCGTCCACCGATCTTCAGATCCGTGCGCTGATCGGCTCCTCGGTACTGCAACAACCACCGATCCGCTGGCAGATACTCCAGCGGTTCGTAAAATGCCAAGACGTGCGTACCCGACACCGCTCCGGTGCCGTCCAAGACGACCAAAAATGTCTCGGGAAACGTCCGCACCTGATGCGTGTCAATAAATGCGTAGCCGAGCAGACGATCCGATTCGTAACCGGCATAGGCCGTGATGAAGTCCGATTCGACCGGCTCCCGACCGGCTCGCTCAATCGCAGTGCGCTGCTGTGGAGTGAGAAAGAACTCCATCTCCTCCATCCGCGTCGCACCGGGAAATGCCAAACCCTGGACCTCGTCGCGCGAATGGAACACCTTTCCCTCAGCCTCAGGTACCTGGGGAGGCAGAAGCAACAGGAGGGCGATCACGCCCAAGACAAGTCGTTGAAAAGAAAGCATAAGTTGGATTTTGGCGATATCGGGAAGGCTGATGCGATATTGAAACTCATTTTCACTTAGTTCGCAAGCCGCCCCCTGTCAATCGCATCCAACGCGGAGAATCGAGAGCCCGCACGGGCCCTGTGGCGGTTAGTTCTCGCGACCGCGACGGCGGCAATCGAGACAGACCCCGTAGAGCTCCATCTTGTGCCCCCGGAGCTCAAAGCCGAGACGTCGTGCGGTCTCTTCCTGCAGGGCCTCGATGCGATCTTCTTCGAATTCAACGATCTTGCCGCACCGCTCGCAGATGAGGTGATCGTGGTGATCCTTCTCCGCGATCTCGTAACGCGCCTCACCATTGCGGAAGTGCCTCTCGTCTGCGAGACCGCACTCGGTGAGGAGTTTCATCGTGCGGTAGACGGTGGCGTAGCCGATTCGCGGATTCTGCTTGCGAACCGCTCCGTAGAGCTCCTCTACGCTGACGTGGCCGGCGCCCTTGAGGAAGATTTCGACAATCGCGTCCCGCTGGGCAGTCGACTTGAGCCGCTGCTCGCGCAGGTAGGTCTTGAATCGGGCAAAACCCTCATCCGCCAAACGATTCGACTTCGCCATCCGCCGTCATCTCGCTGAGTGCAGCAACTCGAGCCGCCGCCCGATCGAGCAGCGATCTCGTCGCCGGCGACAAGTACACGTCCTCGTATCCGCGCACCGCAAGCTCATCGATCATAACGTCAATGTGAGAGTCGATCGGAAGGTTTCGATCCAGAAAGATGACTTCCTCTTCACCGACGCGACAGCGACCGCTCCGAACCCTGTACCCGACTTCCCGCAAAAGGCGCTCCTCGCGGACGACGATACCGAGTTTCTCGGCGACACCCTTGAGCTCTTCCAACAGCGCAACTTGCTCCGGGCTATCCGGCCTCTTCTCCTTCTGCTTCTTCCTCTTCAACGTCACAGCCACAGTCCTTCGAAAATAGTAGAACCCAGCCTGCATTGTAAAGGACAGGCACCAACAGCCCGCGAATCAATCTGCTTTCCCATAGCACCAAGCGCGAGCTACAATCGTAGGTGCAAAACGCGATGCCGGAGAAAACAAGTTCACATCGAGTGCGTCCAGCACAATTGGAGACCAAAGTGGGTGAGTCACGATGATCAAATCGCTCCTAGTAGGACTCGACGGGTCGGAACATTCACAGACTGCCGGCGCCTACGCGCAATGGCTGGCCAAGAAGCTCGGCGGCCAAATCACAGCACTGCACATCGTCGACCTCGCTTCGATTGAGGGCACATTTTTCCACGACATCTCGGGCTCTTTGGGCTTCGAGCCATATCTCGATCTATCGTCGAAGGTCCGTGAGGCGCTTCACGAACGCGGCGAACAGATTCTGGGATCCTTTCTTCAAAGTAGTCGCGACCAAGGTCTGAGCGTCGAGATGGTCAACACCCTCGGGGTCATCGCCAACGAAATCGCCGAGCACGCGAGAATTGCCGACCTCGTGATCATCGGCCACCGCGGAGTCAACGAAAAGTACACGACTGGGTTACTCGGCAGCACCGCCGAAAGCGTCACTCGCAAAAGCCCCAAGCCGGTCTTCGTAACCCCGATGAAGTTCCGCGAGTGCAAGAACCCGCTCCTGGCATACGACGGCAGCAGCAAGGCAGCCGCCGTCATGCACGACGCCGCAGAGTTCTGCCTGCAGCTCGGCACCGATCTGACGGTCCTCACCGTGAATCACGAGGAAGACCGCGCTCAGGAGATTCTAGAAGAGGCTAGGAAGTACCTGAAGGCATACAATCTCGAGGTCACCTTAGAGGCACAGCGCACCGGCAACGCGCCGGAGAGGATTGCCAACTTCATTCACGAGCGCGGCCACGACCTGCTGTTCATCGGCGCCTACGGACACAGTCGAATTATCGAGATGGTTCTCGGCAGCACTACCGAGTACGTCCTGCGCAACGCCGATTGCCCGGTCTACCTACACCGATAGTTGGGGGCTCGCGTCACCCGACTCTCTCTGTTTTCTTGGGCATCGGCAATGCAACCGATCCCGCACACCTCCGGCCCGGCAGTTGCGTCGGTGTTTCACCGTCTCCTGGCGCTGGTATACCTCGGCGCTTGGGTCTCACTGCTATGGCAAGTCGATGTACTGATCGGTTCCCGCGGGTTACTGCCGCTCACCGAATGGCTCGCCAAGACCGACGCATCTCTCCAAACCTTCGCAAGCTTCCCTACGGTCCTACTTTGGGCACCCAGCGACTTCGCGCTACACGCAGGGATTTGGTGCGGCATCGCCATCAGCGCAGTCTGGATCGTCGGTTTTGGTAGCCGCGCCTGCGCTTTCGTATCCGCCCTGCTGTACCTGTCCTACGCAACCGCCGCCCGCGAATTTCTCCACTTCCAGTGGGACAACATGCTGATCGAAGCCGGGGTACTAGCCGCCTTCCTACCACGCGATCGTTCGGCAAACTGGATTCACATCCTATTCCGCGTCTTGCTCTTCAAGCTTTATCTCGAATCGGGTATCGCCAAATGGCAGTCCCACTTAGGGGACTGGCACGACGGCAGTGCCATGACCTTCTACTACGAGACCGCGCCTCTACCTACGTGGATCGCCTGGTACGCGCACGCCTTGCCTCAGTGGTGGCACGAGCTCGAAAGCCGCCTCGTCTTGGTACTCGAGCTGCTCGTACCGTGGGCCATCTTTGGACCGCGGTCGGCCCGACTCACTTGCTGCGCCGTGCTCACCGCATTCCAACTCGTCAACATCGCGTCCGCCAACTACGGCTTCTTCTGCTACCTCTCGCTAGCCTTACACGTCTTTCTCCTCGACGACCGAGATCTCCGCCGAACACCAGCAACAGCCCAGGTCGAGCTCAAGCTGCAAAATCTCCGAACCCTCGCCGCTGCCACATTCGCCACTGCCTACATCGGCCTCTCAACAGTCGAAGCGATCTTCGCATTTGCACCGCCCGGAACACTGCCGCAGACCTTCGCCACCGCACGGTCGACCTATCGACCGTGGCGGGTCGTCAACACCTACCACCTCTTCGGCCACATCACGCGCCAGCGAATCGAAACGGAAATACAGACCTTCGACGGAACCCGCTGGAAGCCACACCACCTGCGATACAAACCCGGTGCTGCAGCGGATCGGCCACCTTTTGTCGCGCCACATCAGCCGCGCATCGACTTCAGGTTATGGTTCTACGGCCTATCGTATCAACGCGGGACGCCGACGTACGTTCAGGCCTTGGTAGAACGCATTTGCATCGACCCAAACGCCGTCGACGACCTCTTCTCGGAGTCGCTACCAGTAGCTCCACAGGCGGTCCGCCTGGTCTTCTGGGACTATCGGTTCACGGCCACTCACGACGCGTCGCAATGGTGGCACCGCACACAGGTCGCAACCTCCCATCCCGTTCTGTGCAGTCGCTTTCGCGAGTGAATGGGCATCAGAGTCGCTACGCAAAACGCTTGCGCAACTCGAATTTCAGTACCTTGCCAGTGGCGTTACGCGGCAGTGCATCCACAATCTCGAGTTGCTCAGGGATCATCTGGCGCATGACTCCGCGCCCTTCCATGTGACCACGGAGCGCAGCAAGTGTGATGTTTTCGGAACCGTCGCGCAGCACCACCGCAGCGCAGGCTCGTTCTCCAGCGACACCGTCCGGCAGACCAAACACCGCGACATCATCGATATCAGGGTGGGCGTGAAGCTCGTTCTCGATCGCCTGTGCGCTGAGATTTTCTCCTTTGCGGATAATAATATCCTTGAGCCGGCCCGTCACCCGCAGATAACCAACCTCGTCGATTACGCCGAGGTCCCCCGTGCGCAAGAAACCGTCCGCGGTAAAGGCCGCGTCGTTGAGCGACTCGTCGACGTAGCCAACGCACAACTGAGGCGCAAACACTTGAATCTCGCCCTCTACACCCTGCCCGACCTCAGCTCCATCGCTCCCCACGGTGCGAAGGACGCATCCAGGACTGGGGCGGCCGTCGGTCGCGCAGCGCTTGTCCTCCGGGTCGTCAGGGACCCCAGTCGTCACCATTGGGCACTCGGTCAACCCATAGGCGCGAAAGCTCGTAGCACCAAGGCGCTCACCAACTTTGCGTACCAACTCGGGTGGGATCCCGGCTGCGCCAGTACCCGCCGTCCTGAGGCTCGCGACGCGAGCCGGAGTGAGGGAAGACGAGGCCATCAGGCCTTGCAGAATCACGGGTGGGCCACCGGCGGAAGTCACGTGCTCCTTCTCGATCAGGTCGATCGCCGATTCCGCTGTCCATGTGTCCAAGTAAACGACACGTGACGCCGCCATCAACGGCAACAAAACGAAGGACACGAGGCCACCGATGTGAGTCAATGGAAACTGCAACAGACCGACATCGTCACGGCTGGTCTGCATCGCGTTCATGCTCGCGACGCAGTACCACCCAATCGTCGAGCTCGTGTGCATCACACCTTTCGGATCGGCGGTCGTGCCGGACGTGTAGAACAGCATCGACACTTCCTCAGGTGAGCGACGATACGGTCTAGTGATCGGATCCGCATCGAGGAGATCGGCAAAGCGTGACATCCCATCGCCCGGGTCGCCGCGCACAACGACGACATGGCCGAGTTGCTCGCACTCGCCGCGCACTTTTTCGGCCATCGCGCGATAATCAAAGCCGCGAAACTCTCCCGGGACGAAGAGCGCGCGCGACTCTGCCTGGCGGGCAATAAAACTGACTTCGCGCTCCCGATAAATCGGGATGATCGGGTTATTGACGGCTCCGATCCAGTCGATTGCAGTCGCCAACACCGCGGCCTCCCACCAACTGGGAATCTCCCAGGTGATGATGTCGCCCGGACCAAGCCCGAGCTGACGAAGCCCGCCGGCCAATGCCTGGGCGCGACCGACAAAATCGCCCACCGTCAGACGGACGGGACCGTCGATCAGGATCTCGCGCTCGGGGCAAACCTCGAGTTGACGTGCGGCAACCTCTGCCAGTCCCGGGCGCGGCCACTCGCCCGAGTCCTGATGCCGCCGGACGCGTTCGGCCGACAAGAAACGACGGAAACGGTCAGCGGCCATGCATCCCAACGAGTTGCTAGTCCATCCCCAGCTTGGAGCGGCCCTCCGGCGAAATCATCTGAGGGCTCCACGGCGGATCCCAAACGACATCAACCGTGGCTGCGGCAACGCCCGGCAGGCTCTCGATGCGTTGCTTCGCATCCATCGAAATCGGACCGCCCATCCCGCATCCGGGAGCCGTCAGCGTCATCTTGACGTCAACGACGCTGCCATCAGTGCCGGCGGCAATGCGCATATCGTAGACGAGACCAAGGTCGACGATGTTCACCGGAATTTCAGGGTCGTAAACCCCTTTTAGCTGTTCCCAAATCGCACCTTCCGTGACCGGTCCAGAAGTCTCAGCACTAGGCACAGCTGCTGCCACCTCTTTACCGATCGCGTCCGCGTCCGCCCCGGCCACCCGAAACAAGCCGCCGAGGCTCGGAATCTGAAGTGTGAAACTCCCACCTAGCGACTGGGTAATCGACGCCTTGGTGCCAGATACGACTTGCACCGTGTTGCCTTGCGGGATCTGCACCGCCTCGCAATCGCGCGAGAATTCAATCTCCTCGTAGCTCATCGGTCGCTAACCATCCCAGCCCCATTTTTGCTTATTGGCCTCGATTTGCTCGGCTGACGGCTTGTCCTTGTCGTCATTGGGAGAGACCTCGAAGTCGTCGATCTTCTCGAGCATTTTATAGTTGAGCGGGGTATCTTCCTCAAATACTTCAGGCACGGCTTCTTCCTCGAAAATCGCCTGCCACGGACACTCAGGCTCACAGGCGCCGCAGTCGATGCACTCGTCCGGGTGGATATAGAGTTGATTCGGAAAGGACTCAGAATCGCTACCGGTATACTTGTAGATGCAATCGACCGGACAAACCGCCACACAAGCAGTGTCAACACAGTCCCGGCACAGTCGGGTAATGATGTAGGTCATGGCTTCAGTCTCCTCGTTCTTTCGGGTGCCGTGACTCGAATTCCGAGTCCATCTTATCGGGAATCGGACTCACGTATCAGACCAGCCGGCTGCTGCACAGCAGCCAAGCACCCAGACGCCGCAAGGCCGAACCAACGATTCAGCTTAGGTATTTGTTTTCAACGGACCGGCCGAAAAAGTCAACGGGCCACAGGCCTCTGAGGTCCTCGGCCCTCTCAGCGCACTCGGGGCTTGCTCAGCGTCCCGGTGATCGAAATCGGCGCATCGGCTCGAGCCCCTTTCTTCCGAGGGATTAGCGACACCAGTCCCTTCACCTCGGGCCGAGCATCCGCGGCCGGCTGAATGGTGACCTTCAGATCCAAAACACTCTGATCGAAGGGTGCCCTGACGCCAATCTGCCCCGACCCCGAAATCTCGACGTCGGGACCTGTCGACGAAAACTCTTGGATCTCAAGGCGCCCACCCTGAAAGGTGAATACCGCCTTGGTCTCGAGAAAGGCTAAGTCCAACATCGGAATCGAGGCGAGCACCAAACCCTCCGACCCAGCCCGATCGAGATAGAGCTCCCCCTCGGCGCGCATCTTGTCGACGTCCCCCGCCGGGCCCTCTAACTCCACGTATCCGGAGAGTAATCCGAAGATCTGCCCTTCTTCGAAGAGTTCCTGCAACGGGCCGTAGCGCGCGACCTGCAAATCTTCAATCTGCACGATGCTGCGTTGCAGGTCGTCACCACCCGTCCAACGCGCTTTGAGCTTGCCAGAGTACAGGTCGCCCTTGATATCCGCTTTTGAAAGGCGCCCCTGCAAGACGCCGGCGAGGCCGGGCCAAAGGTAGGCACGCGGCACCTCGAGGATCGGTAACCGACTCCAGTCGGGCCTTCGCACGGTCAAGCCGCGCAACTCCAGACCACGCGTCATCACGAGGCTGGCGTCGTGCACCGAGACTTCTGCCGGCGCCAGATTCACATCGTTGACCAAACCGTCAACCAAGACTCGGTACGGGAAATTGATGACGAGAAAGAGAAGAAAGAGGACGATCGTATACAGTGCATACAGAAGAAACCGGCGCGCCGGGAAATCCTCGAACCAATCCCCAAAATTGACCGCCGGCAGGCGTACTGTAGGAAGTTGCATCTGCCCGACCCGCTCAGGCCTGATCGTTTGGTTTCAGCATCGAAACCGTTGCCGTCACATCGAACTTGTGCGGATCGCGTCGGCGCTTCTTTACCTGCAGCCGAGTCACCCGCAGCGGCTGTTTGCCCTTCTCGATCTTCACCATCATATCCACCAATTGATCGAGCGCGATGCCGTTCAGCTTGAACTCGACGGCCTCCTCCCGGTAGGCGTCGTTGATCACCTTGGTCTTCGGGCTCATCGAGCGAATCTGGTCCCGCCCACCTAACACGGCGCTAACCGTCGTCTCGATGTGCGGGAATAAAGAGAAGCTTTCGTCGATATTCTTCGGATCGATCATCGCGCGGCTCGCCTCGAGCCGATTGAGCAACTCCATGTACTCGAGCCGCAATTCCTTGATGTCGACGAGATCCTGCTGGCGACCGCGAATCAGGCGCTCGGCACGACCTCGATCCTCCGACAGCGGCTCCCAAACCAGAGTGTAAAAGCCGAGGACCACCGCCACCGAAACAGCTGCCCCAAGCAGTGTCCGTTCCCGCGACGAAAGCCGCTGGAACATGTTGACTACTTCATGCCAATCGAACTTCATCGTGACCTCGAGGGCGGACGAAAGTCCTTGTTGAGCATCATCACCATCCGGAAAGACACATCGCCCTCCGACGTCGCCCGCGCATCTTTGACCTGGACATCGGAGAAGAAGCCCGTGTCGAGAAACTTGAGTCGCAGCTTGTCTACCGATTCGAAGGTGTCGGCATTCGCATTCAGCCGGACCGCGTCTGGATCCATCAGGTACTCTTCACTATCGATCCGAACCGACCTCGGAACGGCCGCTGACACGGCGCGCAGGAGATCGACACTGGTCGAGTTCGCAACCGGCACAACATCATCCAACATCTCGACATCCTGTCGTAGAAAGTCGATCTGTTCTTGCAAAATATCCAACGGCTGCTCGACCCTGCCAAAGTCAGGTACAGTTGCACTAAACACCTGCTGAATCTGACTCTCAATGGAAGCCAGTCGCACCTGCGATTCCTTATAATTCGCATACAAGTCGCCGACTGTCAGGGCAACGACGAGCAACGCCAACAAGCCGACCGTCCGCATGCCAGCCCGCAGCTCCTGCTCACTCCGATGGAACGTGAACTGACCGCGGCGAAAATTGACTCCGACGGTGTCGGACGGCGTGATCTCACGCAACGCCAACCCAAGGCTGGAAGTAAACTCGGGGGCTTGCGCCCGGATCTTGGGATCGACATGGGCCAAAGGTACCCCGCCAAGACGGCGCCAATCACCGCCGACCGCATCTTCCAGCGGCTTGATCATCGATTCCACCCATTCGGCGGATCCTGCCAGATAACACGGAAAGTCTTCTTCGATCGGCGCACCGTTGAGAGCGAGCATCGTCCAGCGAACATTGGCGGCCAGAGCCGCCACCGATGAATCGGAAGAGCCGTTGCCGTTCGCACTGCCAAAAGCCTCGGTCGCGGTCAGCGAGCGAACTCCAGCCAAGGAACCCGCACGGTAAAACGCGACGGTCACCGCGTGATCCGAGCCGCTCACAAAGGCGAAAGCCGATGGCCGATTCTCAATGAGATTCAGGGTATTGAGGCTAGCCAAAGGACCAGCGTCAACGATCTTCGGGTCGACCCCGGCGGCGGTCAATATCTCGAGATGTCGCTCGACCTCGAACTTCGGTGCCAGCGCCGCCAAGACTGTCGTCCCCTCCGGGGTGCGATCCAGGACGTGGTAGTCGATGATCACATCGTCGAGACCGAAGGGTACGTTGCTTTCGAGCTCGAATGGAACGGTCTGCGCGACCTTCCGATTGTCGCGAAACGGCAGGTGCAGAGTTCGCCAGCTGACGGCCTCGGGCGGCAATGCCGATAGGATCGTGTCGGCACCGGCCGCATGCTCATCGACGAACCGGCCAATCGTTGCCGAAACACCGGCCGGGTCACCATTGAGCTCCTGGCGGTAAAAACCCTCGATCTTGAACTCTCGAAAGCCAGCCTCGACCACCGTCGCCTTGACGTCGGATTTCCCGATATCGATAGATACTACTTTACGTGACATTGGCGATCACTCAGTTAAACAGCTCACTCACGTTGGACGGATCGAAGTCACCATAATACTCCGATAACGCCGAGAAGCGATTCTTCTCCCGAAATAGTCTCGCTCCGCCTTCCTTTTGCCAGTCCAGAGGCGTCGAAGTCCAGCGGATACACTTATCCCCCTCTTTCTCGACGCACTTGCGAAAAACCAAGACACTCAAGGTCTTCCCTACGCCACCGCGGCTGCGGTTCTCCGGGTCGACATTGGTCAAAGCACTAGCCTCGAGCCGGTAAATACTACTGTTGGAAACGAACAGATCGACCGCCAGGGAACCATTGGGGATGCCGCCGATCAGAGTCCGGATATCGACTGGTTTGATCGGGTCTTCAGGGTCGAGCTGACGTTCCAGTATATCCTGCACCTCTTGCGTCGGCCCACACTCAACACCGCTGCCGTCAGCGCCTTGCAAGATCGCGCTCAGCACAACCTGGTCCGCGGTATTGATGTTGACACCGCGTTGGCGCCGCGGCGGCTGCGCCGTCAAGTACTTTCGAAGCAAGCGGATGTGCTTGGTCGGAATTCGCAGCGCAGCCGCAAACGCTTCGAGCGATCCGAACGACGGCATCGTGTTGCGCTGCGTACCGTCACCCAAAGTTGGGGGGTCGCGTTGCCAATACTCCTTCAGATCGTCGACAGCGCTTCCGTCCAGACCATCGCCGAGTTGAAAAATGCACCGCAGGGCGTCCAATAGGATTGCTTCCTTCGTAACATTTCCCGGCACAATCGGCGCTCCGCGCCTGGTTCGGGTATTGTTGACATTGATCTTCCCACTCTCGTCTTTGACGGCGCAGCGCACGATGGAGCCGTTCGGAAGCGGAATGCCCTCCTGGCACTGCTGTTGCATCGCCCAGAACCACTCGTCGGTATAGGTATCGATGCCCTCGTCTTCGTCGAGCGCGAGGAATCCCTCCGCGATATTGACCCCCGACCGGACCAGCAACTCCGACTGCAACGCGTGCAGTGAATTGCGCACTCGATACTGGTCGATCGTCACCGAATGGGTAAACTCCATGACGACGATGCTCAACATCGAGATAACCGACAAGACTAGGATCAACGCGATGCCGCTCTGGTCGCGGACGACCGACCTTCGTACTACTCTCGACTCTGTCGATCTGCCCCAGCTGGGCTGGGATGAGGGCTCAGGCGCCATCATCGACATCCTCTTCTTCGCCGGGCGTCGGATTGGCCCGCGCCAGCGGCAGGTCGGCCACCGTATAGAAGTCGTGTTCGAAGCCCTTCTCATCGATCAGGACCAACAGGATCTCGACCGCATCCGGGATACGGTCTGCCATTCCCGAGCCCTCTTCGAACGAATCCCAAGCCGTGCGCCACTCGCCAGCGGCGTCGTCGTAGAATTTAAACTGCATGCCCGCGATCCGCGTACAAGATCCTGGGATGCCAGAATCCTCAGAACCGGGAGCGCACTCGAGAACTGGTAAAAACACCTCTGTCGGCGCGTTGGCGTCAATGTCGTTCGAATCGTCAAGATCGAACTTGGACTCTTCGTTGTTGCGCTGAACGCCGTCGGCCTCGTCGAGCATGTGCTGAAAATCGCGCTCCCCACGAATGAGCTGCGGGTAGCCGCGTCCATCTGGGTCGCTCAGGCTGTACTCGACCACGACCTGCCCAGGCCGAACCCGATTCAGGCCGTGCCCGCCGCGGTTGATCGCTACGAATTCGACCCGTTGGGCATCGCCCGCGAAGTAGATCCGATCACCAGAAAGAGGCAACAGGGCGCCCTCGACGTCATTGACTATACGCAAGACCGACTCTCTTCCCTGTGCATATAGCTCGGCGCGCTCTTCCCCGACCGAACGCGCATAGATCGCCCGGGACAACACCCCGTAGACGGTCACGGCGATGAAGCCGAAAATGAAAACCGCCATCATGATCTCGATCAGCGTAAAGCCGCGGCGATCTTTGGCCCATGGAATCACGTTCCGAATTCTTCCTCAGGAACGGTTCGATCCCGCATGTAGTAGAGGAGCTCAACAGCATCGGGTTGCCGCTCGTCGAAGATAATACGCACACGAACCTCGCGAACATCGGGAAGAGGCGTCTCGTTGACCTCCCGCTCGTAGAGATAGCCCTCCTCCATCTCACCGCTGCTGAATCCCAAGTCCGGAAATTTCTCGACGATCTCCATCTGAGCGATGAACTTGCGCGCCAACAATGTCGCGCGCGTCATCTGCTGGTCACGACCGATGATCGTAAGGTTGCGATTCTGCAGACCCAGTAATCCGATCATCGCGTAGGCGACGATCGCCAGAGACACGAGGACTTCGATCAGGGTAAAGCCGCGCCGATCGACGCCGAGCAAGGGACGGCGCCTGATCATCCGTTCCACGTCAGATAGCCCGGATCAACGAAAACCTTGCCGGTAATGCCGTTCAGAACATAAAGCGTGTAGGCGTCCTGACCGTTGTCGAGGTGCACGACACTCACGTCGACGTAACCATCTGGATAAAATGTCGTCCAAACGATTCCCTCGAACAACCGCCCCGCAACCTCCGGAAGATTTACGTCGGAGAAACCAATCGGCTCCGGCAGCCTGCGCTTTTCGATCGGACCGTCTGTGTCCATCGAGAAGCGCTCTTCGGGGATTTCTTCAAAATAATCGCTCTCGCCCTCGGCCTCCTCGCCCTCCGGCGGCGGTACGTCCGCCTCGCCGACTTCAGCCCAGTAGACCTGCTGGTCCAGGTCGTAGACGAGACGATATTGCCGGCCATTCAAAATGGCCGCGTGGCGCAGGTAGCGGAAGGCCAGCGCGATTTTTCGCGTCTCCGAGCCCAGCTCAGCATACGAACGGTTGCCGAGCCGCGGTATGGCGATCGCGAGCATGACGCCGATGATGAGAATCACCAGGCCAAGCTCGATCAGAGTGAAACCTGCCTGCGACGCCACGCAACCCGAACGGCGACTCCGAGCAAGCCGCATCGGCCTATCGGTCGTTGCACCGATCCGATCGCTACGACGCAGCTCCCTCACTTGGCAATCCTCACCGATCCACTTGTCCCAATCTAGTCGTCGTAGTTGTCGATATCGCGATCGTATCCGTCACCACCCTCGACGCCGTTGGCGCCAAACGAAATGATACGGATATTGCGACCGTCGTTCAGGTAAGCGTACTCTTGGCCCCAGGGATCGAGCGGAACCTTGTCTAGATAGCCATCCGGGTTGAACCGGCGAGCACGCGGCGGCGGCTGAACCAGGGCCTGGATCCCTTCGCCAGTGCTCGGATAAAATCCGTTGTCGAGCTTAAAGAGTTTCATCGATTCCTCGATCGCCTTGATATCGGCCCGTGCCTTGGTCTGCCGGGCCTGATCGGTGCGGCCGATGATCTTCGGCGCCACCAGGGTCACGAGCAGCCCGAGGATGAAAACCACCACCATGATCTCGATCAGCGTGAAGCCTGCCTGCATCGACACTCGTTTCATCGTTTCTCCTCCAAACGAACCGCGGTTCGTCTTCATACGATCTGATTTAGCTCGAAAATCGGTAGCAAAATCGCAATCACCATAAACGCAACGATACCACCCATCACGACCACCAACACAGGTGCCAAAATACTGCTCAGGGCGTTGACCGAGGCTTCCACTTCGTTGTCGTATGCATCCGCCGCGCGCGATAGCATCGACTCGAGCTCGCCGCTCCTTTCGCCGACTGCGATCATGTGAACGAGAAGAGGCGGAAAGAGTCCGCTGCGCTTCAATGGCTCAGCCACCGTATGTCCCTCTCGAATACTGTCGCGACCATCTTCGATCGCATTCATCAACAACTGGTTGCCAACGACGTGCTTGACGATATCGAGCGACTGCAAGAGCGGTAGCCCACCGTTGAGCAACGTCGAGAGCGTGCGCGCAAAACGCGCCAGCGCCACCTTCTTCAAAACCTTACCGAAGTAAGGAACCTGCAATTTGAAGGTATCGAAACGGAGCCTACCCTTCGGCGTATTCACGGCCGCGCGGAAGACCAAGTAGGTGAGAATCGCGCCGACGATGATGAGCCACCAATAATTCGCCGCAAAGTCCGAAATGGCGAGTAGCACGATCGTGATCCCCGGCAAAGATTGGCCCGTATCCTTGAAGATCTTGGTAATGCTCGGAACGACGTAGGACAGCAGGAATAGAAGAATCACGAAACTGATGATTGTCATGACGATCGGATAGGTCGTCGCCGACTTCACCTTGCTGCGCAGTTCCGCGGCGCGTTCGGTGTAATCCGCTAAACGGATGAGGACGATATCCAGCGCGCCACTGGCTTCTCCGGCCCGCACCATGCTCACGAACAGATTGTCGAAAACCTGCGGATGCTGGCCCAGCGCATCCGCGAGATTGCCTCCTTCGACGACGTGCTCGCGGATCTGCGACAGAATGCGCTTTTGACGAGCATTCTCCACTTGTTCGATGAGGGCTCCGAGGCAATCTGTCAGAGGCAATCCGGCACCCACCAGAGTCGCCAACTGGCGCGTCATCAACGCCAAATCTTGCGGTGTGATGTTCTCGAAATACGACTGAACATCGGTCGACGCACGGACCGCCGAACCGCGGCCGCCAGCACGATCTTTCTCTTCGGCTAGGGCCGTCGGGAAAACACCCTGCGAGCGCAGCTTGAGACGCGCCGCCTTCGGAGTGTCGGCGTCGACAATGCCGCTAACATTGCGACCACCGTCGTTCAGACCTTTGTACGCATATACAGGCATCGCTGATACACCGACGCTGAGGACGACCCGGAATTCAACCGAGACGTCGCGCGACTGGCGAAACTCCTTACACCCCGAGGTCGTCCTGCGTTACGCGCAGGACTTCGTCTATGGTCGTAACGCCGGCCATGATCTTGTCGGCGCCATCCTCGCGCAGCGTCGTCATCCCTTTGGCCGCCGCAGCCCGCCGAATCTCGGAGGAATCCGCCGAGCGCATGATCAAGTTGCGAACTTCGTCGTCAATGATGAGAAGCTCGTGGATTCCAAGTCGGCCACGATATCCGGTCTGCTTGCAATCCACGCATCCGGGCCCCGTGCGGTACACCGGGTTATCCTCAAGCATGTCCATCGTCACGCCGAGTTGACGAAGCTCTTCCATCGGCGGTCGATACTCTTCGCGACACGTCGGACAGACCTTGCGCACGAGCCTCTGCGCCATCACCGCCATCAGAGAAGAAGACACCAGGAACGGTTCGATACCCATATCGAGCAGCCGGGTGATCGCCGCACAAGAGTCATTTGTGTGGAGAGTCGAGAACACGAGGTGACCGGTCAGGGCCGCTTGGATGGAGATCGCCGCCGTCTCGGAGTCACGAATCTCACCCACCATGATGACGTCAGGGTCTTGACGCAGCACCGAACGCAGCCCGCCCGCAAAGGTGAGTTCGATCTTCGGATTCACCTGGATCTGGCCAACACCGTGCAACTGATACTCGATCGGATCCTCAATGGTGATGATGTTCTTGTCCGTCGTGTTGATCCCGGCCAAGGCAGCGTACAGCGTCGTCGTCTTTCCGCTACCGGTCGGGCCGGTCACCAAAATAATTCCGTGCGACTGACGAATCAGTTGGTCGACCGATTCGAGCTTACCGCCAACCAAGCCTAAATCCTTGAGTTGGAGAATCGTCGATGATCGATCGAGTAAACGCATGACGACGCGCTCGCCGTGTGCGGTCGGCACAGTCGACACGCGAATATCGATATCTTTACCCGCGAGCTTGATCCGAATGCGACCATCCTGGGGCAGGCGCTTCTCGGCGATATTCAAGCCGGCCATGATCTTCACACGCGAGATGATGACCGGCTGGAACCGCTTCGGCGGTGTAATGATGTCGTAGAGCACCCCATCGATTCGAAAACGCACTGCCAGATCGCGTTCGTACGGCTCGATGTGAATATCACTGGCGCGATCCTTCACCGCCTGGAAGAGCAACGAGTTCACCAAGCGAATGATCGGAGCCTCGTCGTCCGCGTCGATCAGGTCGCGCGGCTCCTCCAGCTCGGTCGCCAGCATGTCGAGCCGCTCTTCTTGGAGGCCGTCCATCATGTCCGACGCGTTGCTCGACGCCATGTCGTAGACCCGGTTGATGCGATCGACGATGACTTCGCCGGGCGCCACGACGACGCGAATCGGTTTGTGGAGCAAGACGCGAAGATCGTCCAACGGACCGAGGGCGCTCGGGTCGGACGCGGCAACGACGATCGCGTCATCGTCGCGTCGAATCGGTAGGATCTGACACCGCTTCGCAAAGTTGATCGGCAGCAGCTCGACGCACTCGCTCGCGGTCGGGTCGTCCTCGGGCAGGGTGTCCACGAACGGCAGTCCAAAGTGAGTGGCGACAGCGCGAGCATACGTCGGCGAATCGATCGCTCCCATCTCGCGCAGCACTTCACCCAGCTGCTTGCCATCGCGCTGGCGCTCGCGCGCCCTTTCGAGGATCGCGTCCGATATCGAACCAGCCTCGATCAGACAGGCTTCGAGAGAGTTGCCGACAACTGCCATGGCAGCCTCAGTCTAGCGCAGTCCACGCCGAAGCGTTAGCGGAAGATGCATCCTTTAGTTGGCGCCAGTGCAAGTACTCGCCATGCTCGGGGTCAACCGGCATCCCCTCCGGGTAAACCAGCTGCGCTTCACGCAGGCTCGGGTACGTCTCGAGCACGTGGAAAAAGGCGTTATAAGTGTCACTGCTGTAGCGATACTGATGCCCATCCCGAAAGAGTTCACTGAGACGTGAGTCCTCATCCACCTCGATCGCCAGCATGCCGCTCGTGCTTTGTAGCCCGGGCGGCGGAGTGCCGCGTTCGGCAAAGCTCGCCAGCAAGACAAATCGTTGCTTCCTCTCCATGAGCGGCGGACGAATTGAGACCAAGTCGAGCGAAGGATCGTGGCGACCCTTGGCCGGCGCTTGAATCCTCCGCGCCGGTAGATCCGCGTCGCCATCTAGATCGGGGCGCTCGTCGGAACTCCCGCGGCGGTCGAGCAGCAACCCATCCTTGGCTTCCGCCTTGTTCTCGAATTGCTCGAGATCGGGAGTCCAAGTCTCGCGCCCCAGCACTTCGGGACGCAGGTCGCGGAAACGATGCTCCTGCATGAAAGCCGTCATCTGATCACGCCGTTCGAGTGACTTGTCGCGCAGCTCGGCAGGGTTCCGAACAATATGCGGCGTCAGGAAGATGAGCAGGTTGTTCTTTTCTTTATTGCTCGTGTTGTTGTTGAAAAGGTTGCCGATGATCGGAATGTCACTGATGTAGGGCACACCTCGTTCCGTCGTGTTTTTCTGATCGCTGATTAGGCCACCGATCACCACCGTGTGACCATCGCGAACCACCACCGATGTCGTTGCCGAGCGAATCGTCGTTGTCGGCCCCAACAAGTTGACATCGATACCCGCCGTCGCCTCCTCGAGAACATCCGAGACCTCTTGGAAGATGTCCATTCGGACCATTCCCCCTTGCGAGATCTGCGGAGTGATTCGGAGCGTAATCCCGACATCACGCCGGTCGACCGTCGCAAAGGTGTTGCTCAGGTTGACGTCACTGGTCGAACGCGACGCAACGAAAGGAACGTTCTCACCAACGACGATCTCAGCTTCCTGGTTGTCCGTGGTCAAGATATTCGGTGCGGAAAGTACATTCGCGCGGTTATTGCTGCGCGCCGCCGCCAGCAGGGCTACTTGCGCCGGCACCGTCTGGCCATTCGGCAGCCGCACAGTCTGATTGCTAGCCGCGGCTAGAATGAAACCGCCCAGTCCCGCCGGATCGCCAACCAGGCCATTGATCAAATTTTGAGTGGTATTGCGGCCAATTCCGACCCCGGTGCCCAGACCAAGCCCGCCCTGCAGCTCGATCCCAAGATTCTCGCGACGGTCGAGGCTGACTTCCATGACGATCGCCTCGACATAGACCTGGCGACGCGGCACGTCGAGCTTCTCGATCACCTGCTTGAGAGTCTCGTAGTCCTGCGGCGAGGCGTTAATGATGAGAGCGTTGGTCGAAGGATCTGCCGTGATGCGTACTTCGCCAGCAAACTCCCCGGTACCACCACCAACCACTGAAGCAACACCGCCGCCGCCCTGGCCAAAGCCGCCGCGCCCGCCAGAATTACCGCTCTGACCAAACCCACCGCGACTACTACCGCCGAAGCGCGAATCGCCGCCAAAATTCGATCCGCCACCAAAACGAGAACTGCCGCCAATCTGAGCGCTGGCTCCAACACCACCGCCGGCTCCTAGCTGACGCCGCGCGGAGCGACCAAAGGAACTACCGCCGGCCCCAACTGCACCCGCGAGGCCACCGCGCTGTCCGAGCCGGCCGCCGCGCGCCGCCGTCGAACCGCCGATGCGCCGACTCAAGAGTCCGCTACCCAGACCACCGCCCCCGGCGCCACCTGCACCGATCAAGTCGGACAACACCGGCACGATCTCGAAGGAGTTGGCGTGTTTCAAATAGTAGACATGAATGCGCCCCGTGCCGTGCGGCAACGGTACGTCGAGGCGTACGACGAGATCCTTGATTCGTCGCATCTCGAGCGGACCGGCAACGACCACCAAAGTGTTCGTCCGTTCGTCTGGGATGATCTTGTAGTTTTGACTCGCGCCGCCGCCAGTCACCGTAGACGTCTGTTGCTGGTTGCGATTACGCGAGCTCGACCGGCGCGATGTCGAGCGGCCACTGGTTCGGGAAGACGCAGCAGCCGGCTGCGCCGCCTGCGTAACCACGCCCTCTTGTCCATCATCGAGAACCTGCTCGAGAAGGGCCGCGATCTCGGTAGAAAACGCATAGTTGAGGCGCAACACCTCTACGCCGCGGTCCTGCCCCTCAACATCGAGGACGTGCAGAATACGAGCAATGCGCGAAATATTGGCGCCACTATCGATTAAGATCAGAGTATTGGTCGCAAGGTATGCCGCCAACAAACCGTTGGGAGACACCAGCGGCTGAATGATCGGCAACATGTTGTTGACGTCGACGTTTTCCAGCGGCATCAGCTTGGTGACGAACTCGTCACTGGTACCGACAGGCATTCTCGGTAGGACCGTCTCTAAGGTCGTACTCTTCGCCTCTTGCGCTGGCAGCAGCTTGTAGATCGATCCACTGGGAACCGTCGCGAACCCCTTCACCTGAAGGACTGATTGAAAAACGGCGTAGGCTTCATCAACCGTAATCTTCTCAGGAGAGATGATTGTGATCTTGCCCTTCACCCTCTCGTCGAGGATGAAGTTCTTGCCGGTGATTTCGGAAATGAACTTGACCAAGGCACTGAGTTCAATGTCTTGGAAGTTCATGGTGATCAGCTTACCGTTCTCGGGCTCCTCAACCACCTCTTGTGCAAACGCGGGCGCAACCGCGCCAGCGCACAAAAAAAACAACAACAACCCGCAAACGGGCAACCGCATCCGATCCATAGAGCCCCACTGACGTCCGGTCATTTGACCGTGTAATTGAGCGTCTTCTCTTTTCGATTGCGCGTAACGGCGACCGTGAGGTCGGTCGAATCGCGCAACTCTTCCAACAACCCCAACGCCTTTGTGGGATCGTTCATCGCCTGCCCATTGATGTTGCGAATGATGTCGCCGTTCTTCAGACCAATCTTGTCGAAGAGACTACCGCGGCGAATCGCAAACAGCCTGAAACCCGTCGACTCACCACCCTCGAAATGTGGTACGGCGCGAATTTGCGTAAACAACTGACTCATGTTCTCGAGCGCGTTATCGACTTCCTCGCGCTCCACGATGTACTCGGTATCGCTGACGACCTCGACCCCTTTGATCGGTTCGGTCTTCGCGCTCGCCCTCGATCCTCGCGACGCCGCGGCGCTAAACCGTGACGGCTTCGTCCCTTTTTTACCTGTGAGCCCTTCTTCGAGTTCTAGGATCTCTTCGCTGCCGCCTCGCAGCAGCACCACTCGATCCCACTCCACAGCGTGCACAGTCGTACTCGGCGCGACCTCCGCGCCAACCTTGTAAACCAACTGCTCGCGCTTCTTCACGTCCTCGATGATGCAGTACGACTCGGCTTCACTGTCATGAACAGCCACACCCCACAACTTGAGATTGAGATCTGACGGCGGCGGTGGGCCCGGAGTCGGAGGTGGGCCCGTGTCGTCCGGCTGCACCGAGTTGAAGATGTCGCGCGTCTGAATCAGTGCGTAAAACGAAGATGGCCGCGTCGAGTGCTGTGGGATCGGTGCCGGCGGCGCGGAGATCTCAACCTTGGGCGCCTGCGTTAGACGAGCCGATAGGGCCGTCCCGACGATCGCGGAAGCCGAATAGGCGGCAAGGGCGAGGAGAACCAGATTCACCACCACCAAATATCGGGGAGAGAAAGACATGTACCTAAAATCCGGCATGTTTTATGATAAAACCCTGTGTTGAAGCAACCTGACCGCCCAATTCTAACCTTGACTACCCGCCGAGGCGGCGTTAGCAGTGAGTTTCAGACGCAGCTACCAGCAAAAGCTTCACTGTATATGCTAGGGTGAGCAAATGACCGTCCAATTTCTCGAAGAAGACCAAGCACAGCCCACATCACACGATCAGCTACTCGTATTCACCGACAAAGCGGTCGAGATGGTGCAAAAGGCTGCCGAGCGCGATGGTGGTGACGGCCAGGGGCTCCGGGTCGGTGTGATCGGCGGTGGATGTTCCGGAATGTCCTACCATTTGGCGTTCGAGCAGGGGCCCAAGGCCGAGGACTCGATCATCCAAGTCGGCGGCGTCCCAGTGTTCATCGACAACGACAGTGAGCAGCATCTGCGTGGAATGACCATCGATTATGTCACTGGTCTGCACGGCGCTGGCTTCAAATTCCTCAATCCCAACGCCTCGCGCACCTGCGGTTGCGGCACGTCCTTCGCTACCGAGTAGTCCTGCCGACCTTCAATCGAGCCGACTTCTTGACGGCCCGACAGTGCCGACTTCTTGACGGCCCGGCAATCGAGCCGACTTCGTGGCCCGGGCATATTTCGAGGAGTGGGAACGCCGGTAAGGGCGGCGAGAGCCGGTGAATACTGTGACGGATTCACGGCACAGGACACTAGCCCGTCGCGATAATGTCCGAGCCGCTATCGTCGCCACGGCGCAGCACGTTCGGCAATCCGTTGATGATCGCCGACAACAGGCCGATCGACAGCACCATCTCCACCATCCACACCATCGCGGCCGCCGGCGGCAACACCTCGAGCACCAGGTAGACGCCGACCGTCGAACGCAGCGCAAACACCGCTAAGCCAACGTAGACGGCGACCAGGCGACGCGGCGGATCGATTCCACCCCAAGCGAAAAGGGTCGCCAACAGCGCATGCGCCAAGGCCAAGGTCCAGGTGCCCAGCGCTGACAGCCATGCCGAGAGCTCCGCGGCACCAGGAATCGGTTGCAGGACCAAGACAACAACCCAACAGGCTGAGACCAACGCCGCGAATCTCAGGTGGAACCACATCGTCTACCTCAACCCGCACACGCCGGCTCGCACCGCGCGGGTCTCAGCTTTGCAGTCGTAAGCCATTGGATTGACTACGAATATCCCCGCGCTCCCGCAAGCGAAAACGAAGACCTCGAAGAATCACGCCGTCTGATCCAGTTTCTCCAACTTGCTGTAGAGAGTGTCTACTTCACGCTTGAGTTTCGCGTACTCACTGTACAGGGCTTGCGGGTTGTCGTGCGATTCATGGAAATCGGGCTGGTTGATCTTGGCCTCGAGTTCCGAAATGGCGCCCTCTTTTTCGGAAATCGCCGCTTCGGCGCGTTCGAGATTGCGCCTTCGCTTGTCGTCCTTGCGAGCCTGTTTCTTCTGATCGCCGCGGTCAGCTACGGGCTTCGGGGTCTCGACCGCTGGGTCCTCGGCCGCCACAGCACTGTCGTGCACCTTTGTCGGAGCTGGGGCACGGCCCTCAATTTGTGACTGCTTTTGACGCAAATATTCCTCGTAGTTGCCGATGTACCGCGTCACACCGCCCGAGCCGACCTCAATGATTTGCTGCGGGAGTTGATCGAGGATGTACCGGTCGTGGGCAACGATCACGACCGTCCCGTCGTAATTGCGCAGCGCTTCGAGCAAGACCCCCTTCGCAGTCATGTCGAGGTGATTTGTCGGCTCATCGAGCAGCAGACAATTCGTCGTACGCAACAACAACAACGCCAACGCCAGCCGGTGACGCTCACCACCGCTCAGCACTTGAATGCGCTTCTCCACTGCCTCGCCCGAGAAGAGAAATGCGCCGAGAAGTCTGCGCACCTGCGGAGCCATCTCAAAAGGCGCCGCCTTGGTCGTTTCCTCCAGGACCGTACGGTCGGAGCTAAGTGCCGCCGCCTGGTCCTGGGCGAAGTAGCCCAACTCGATGTTGTGGCCGAGCGTGCGTTCGCCCGCCGTCGGCTCCTCGACCCCTGCCAACATCCGAATCATAGTCGATTTTCCGGCGCCATTCGGACCGACTAGCGCGACCTTTTGGCCGCGTTCGATGGTCAAATCGAGACCATCGTATACCACCAAATCGCCGTAGGCCTTCCGCACACCGTCCATTCGCAGCACCTGGCGACCACTGCGCGGACAAGGCGGGAAACGAAAATGCACCTTTCGCCCCCCACCGGGTGGCGGCGGCACGCGCTCCATCTTCTCCAGGTGCTTGATACGGCTCTGGACGAGAGCCGCCTTAGAAGCCTGGTATCGGAAGCGTGAAATAAAGGCGTCGAGGCGGGCGATCTCCTCCTGTTGCGCTTCGTAAGCGACCCGCTGTTGCTCCAAGCCTTCCTCGCGCGCCCGCTCGTAGCGCGAGTAAGGCGCCGGATAATCGTGCAACCGACCGCCAGACACTTCAGTGATCCGCTTCGCCGTCACATCGAGAAAGTAGCGATCGTGAGCAACGAGAATGACGGCATGTGGGTAGCCACACAAAAACTCTTCGAGCCAATTGCGCGCCTCGAGGTCGAGGTGGTTGGTCGGTTCGTCGAGCAACAGAACGTTCGGCTGTTGGAGCAAGAGCACCGCCAGCGCGATCCGCATCTGCCAGCCACCGGAGAACTCTCCCCCGTCGCGGTGGAAGTCTTCGGTCGTGAAACCCAACCCTTCGAGCACCGCTTCGGCGCGGCTCTCATAATCGTAACAACCCTCGTGATCCCAGCGTTCACGAGCCACCGTGTAGTCATCGAGAATCTGCGCGTACTCCGGCTCGCTCGGGTCAGCGGTCCCGAGCTGCTCCTCGAGCCGCCGGCACTCAGCCTCGAGCTCTCGCAACCCCTCGAACGCTTCGAGCGCAGCCTCGATCACGGTGCGACCGCCAGCCAAAATCCCGTCCTGCGGCAGGTAGCCGACCGAACATCCGCGCGCCAGAGCGATGGTGCCCCCGTCCGCTTGTTCGGTCCCGGCTATCATCCGCAACAGGGTCGATTTGCCAGAGCCGTTCGCGCCGACCAGCGCGACGCGGTCGTTCTCGCTGACGAACCAACTGGCATTGTCGAATACTGTCTGGGCGCCGAACGAGCGGCTGAGTTGGCTAATCGTGAGCACCTTAGGGAGTTAACTCGGATCAGATGCCAAATCGACCAGGGGCGCCGCCACGCGGCGCCCCTGGACACTCACCGCTGGTACTTGCGCACGGCTCGGTTGTGCTCCCCCAGGGTGCGCGAAAACACGTGGGTGCCATCGTTGCGAGACACAAAGAAGAGCGCGTCGGTGTTCTGCGGATCCACCGCAGCATCCAGGGCCGCGCGACCAGGGTTGGCAATCGGCCCAGGTGGCAGACCTGCGTGCACATAAGTGTTGTAGGGGTGCGGGTTCTTCAAGTCGCTGCGGGTGATCGGCTTGCGCCATTCTCCGTCGCGCCCATAAATGACCGTCGGGTCGGTCTGCAACAACATCCCCTTGCGCATTCGATTGTGAAAGACCCCGGCAACGCGGCCGCGCTCGCCGTCGGCACCGGTCTCTTTCTCCACCACCGAGGCCAAAATCACCATTTCCGCCTCACTCATCCCGGCGGCGGCGCGTTTGGCAAACAGCTGCGTACTCACCCGACGAAAGCGATCCAGCATTCGCCGCACCACCAACCGCGGAGGAGTTCCGGGCTCAAAGTCGTAGGTATCCGGGAAGAGGTAGCCCTCGATGCCAGTCGAGGGCAAAGCGTACTCCGCCAACAATGCCGGATCACCCATGACGCACTCGTATACATCGCGCCCGCCCAACCCGACAGCTTCGAATAGCTCGCGGATTTGTCGCGCCGACAGCCCCTCGGGAATCGTTACTCTGCGCGCGAAGCTCTCAGAACCCCTCAATTTTTCAAGTACTTGCGGCGGCGTAAGTGCTGCATCAAAGAGAAATTCGCCGCTGCGCACAGCACGGTCGGCTGCTGTATAGCGGGCCCATCCTCGCATCAACAAAGGCTCAGTCACCACCCCGGCGGCTGCCAACCGATCGACTACCTGGCGGAATGTCGCGCCCTGCGGCACGACCACTACGACCGGTACTTTTTCGGCCCGGACCGGCCTCTCGAGCCAGCCGTGAAAGTACCATGCGGCATAGCACAGCGTCCCTCCGGCGAGCAGGAGTAGGACCAACAGCAACTGGAATAATCGACGCAACATGGCTCTAACAATCCGATTCCTTTGCAGAATGCTCAGCCAACAGGAGTTTTCTACGGTTGACAAGCGCGGCGCTGCCGGGCAGGCTCACACGCTGTCATGTCCGGTGCGATGTGGGGAGTTTGGGGGTATCCCAAACAGGGACAGGTAGGGGCGGTAGGACGGGCGCTTCCGGTACTTACGTTGTGGTGCGCCTTACTCGTTCCGCCAGCCACGCTCGCCACGGACGGAACCACCTTAGGTAGAATCACTGACACTGTAACGCACGTAGTCTCGCGGGGCGATACGTTAGCCAAGATCATGGCCAGCCATGGCGTCGGCGCCAGCGAGGTACAAAGCTGGTGGCGCGCAGCCCGACCGAAACGCGACCTCAGTAAGCTCGCGATCGGCCACGAGATCGAGCTCTCCTTCTCTGCTGAGCGTCGGCTGATCAGCCTCGGCTACAGTATCGACGACGAAGAGCGACTCATCGTCGAACGCGACGCCATCGAGGGTGCTTTTCGAACACGCGTCGAGGAACAAAACGTCTTCGTCACACCAACCGGCGCCCGCGGTCGCATCAGCAATAGCTTTTTCGGTGCCGCTCAAGCTGCCGGGATCCCCGAGGCGGTCATCTCAGAGATGGTCGACATTCTCAGCGTCCGACTTAACTTCGACGCCCAAGTTCGTCCCGGTGACCGATTCCGCGTCCTCTAGGAAAATCGCACCGACCTCGACGGCCGCGTACTAAGCCC
>JAJCZJ010000049.1 GCA_029262455.1 Deltaproteobacteria bacterium
CACCGGGCCCGGGAGGATCGCGTTGACGCGAACTCCCGGGGCGAGCGAGCGCGCCAGATGGCGAGCGTGGTGCAGAACGCGGCTCTTCGAGGTGCAGTAGGGGACGTAGTCGCGCCAGGGACGGATTGCGGCGACATCGGCGAAGGCGATGATCGCACCGTGGCCGCGGCGGCTCATCGCCGGCCCGATTCGTTCGGCGGGCACGCGAAAAGTCTCGAAGTTGCCACGCATCATGTCGTCCCAGTCAGCCCGAATCGCTGTCCCGAAGGGAGTGCGACGAAAGACCCCGGCGCACGCCACCCACGCATCGATTGGGCCGAGCTCTCGCTCTGTGTTGTCGAGCATTCTCTCCACGTCGTCAGCGTCTGCAGCGTCGGCTTGGATGCGAAGAGCCCGGACGCCAAGGGCCTCGATTTCGGCCTCTGTGTCGATGGCCGCCTGCTCCGACGAGTGGAAGGTGATGGCGATGTCGGCTCCCTTGGTTGCGAGTTGGAGCGCGACGGCGCGACCCAACCGGTGGGCACCACCCGTCACCAAAACGATTTTGTTGCGGAGATCCATTGAGTCTTGCCGGCGGGTTGTCAGCGGCCCTTCAGGGTTTCATGCGGATTGATCACGATATCGGTCTGTGCGACGCGCTGCGAACTCTCGAGACACTGAATCACGACGTCTGCGACATCCCCTGGCACGAGGAATCGAGTGCGATCGACCTTGCGGTTCGGCGGCACGAAGTCGGTGTCGACGAGGCCCGGATAGATGCAGCACACTTTGATCGAGGTGTCGGCGAGTTCCTCGCGCAGCGACTCGGTGAACCCGCGCAGCCCGGACTTTGCCGCGGCATACGCAGCTTCGCCAGCTCGGCCGCGTTGCGCGGCCGGCGAGAGAATCTGGATGATGGCTCCGCTTCCGCGCTCGATCATGGAGGGCAGGAGTGCGTGTGTGATTCGCATCGGCGCCACGAGGCAAGTCGCCAGCGTGCGGTGCCAGTCTTCGAGGCGGCTGTGGCGAACCGATATGCGCGGTGTCGCCCAACCGGCGTTGTTGATGAGGATCGACACGTCTTTGCAGCGAGCGATTGCGGCATCCATTGCGTCGGTGTCGGTGAGGTCGCAGGGCACGGGAGTGATGGCGGTCGGATTGGACGCCGCGAGCTCGGCGAGGGCGTCAGCGCTGCGCGCCAGCGCGTAGGTGTGAATGCCGGCTTCGGCAATAGCCAACGTAATGGCTCTTCCGATCCCTCGGCTGGCTCCTGTGACGAGAGCTCGGGGGGCTACTAGCGACAAACTCCGGTCCGTTTTGCAGCTTCGGCGACGGCCGCGCCGATGTGCTCCGCGACAGTCTTGTCGAGAGGGTCCGGGAGAATTCGCTCGGGCGAGGGCTCGATGACTTCCGCCGCCAGCGCCTCCGACGCAGCCAGCTTCATCTCATCGTTGATGACCTTTGCGCCAGCATCGAGGGCTCCACGAAATGTCCCTGGGAAAGCCAGGACATTGTTGATCTGGTTGGGAAAATCGCTTCGCCCGGTGCCGACAACAGCAGCCCCGGCCTCGCGGGCCAGATCCGGCATGATCTCCGGGTCGGGGTTCGCCATGGCGAGGATGATGGGGTGCGGCTTCATCGATCGGACCATGTCCTGCGATACCAAGTTTGCCATCGATAGACCGATGAACACGTCTGCGCCGCGGATCGCATCGGCCAAGCCGCCCTGAAGACCTTCGCGGTTCGTGACCTGGGACAACTCGGCCTTGTAGGGGTTCAGGTCTTTGCGATCCTTGTGGATGATGCCCTTCGAATCGCAGAGAACGATGTCTCCTACCTTCGATGTGTAGCCGTTTTCTCCGGCGCTCAGAATTAGCTTGGAGCAGGCGATGGCTGAGGCGCCGGAGCCGTTAAAGACGATCTTACAGTCGGCCAAGTCTTTGCCGGCTACCTTGAGAGCGTTCAGCAACGCAGCGTGGGTGACGATCGCCGTGCCGTGTTGGTCATCGTGGAAGACCGGGATGCCGAGGTCTTGCAGCTGCTCCTCGATTTCAAAGCAGCGCGGGGCGGAAATGTCCTCGAGGTTGATGCCCCCGAAGACCGGTGCGATGGCGCGGACGGTTCTCACGATCTCGTCGGCGTCCTGTGTGCGCAGGCAGATCGGAAAGCCGTCGATATCGGCAAAGGCCTTGAACAAGATGGCCTTGCCTTCCATGACCGGGATCGACGCTTCGGCACCGAGATTCCCGAGGCCGAGAATGGCGGATCCGTCGGAGACGATGGCGACGGTGTTGCGCTTGATCGTCAGGTCGAAGACCCTCTCCGGATGTTGGTGAATCTCGTTGCATACAGCCGCCACCCCGGGGGTGTAGGCGGTGCTGAGGTCATCGCGAGTCTTGAGGGGGATCTTGCTTTCGACGGAAAGCTTGCCGTGCAGTCGATCGTGCATTTCGATCGACTTGCGATCGTATTCACTCATGTTTTGGGACAGCCTCGAGCAGTGGTGTGGGTTAGCAGGTTTATGCGGAACAGGGGATGACGCTCGATCAGTCGCGCCGCGCCGTCAGTAGCCGACGACGAAGCAGCAGCTCGTCGTGCCACTTCCTCCAATATTGAGTGTTGCGATCTTCTTGGCGCCCTCGACTTGATAGTCACCGGCTTGCTCGGTGACCTGCTTGTGCGCGTCAAGCACCTGGCGGCACCCGGTCGCGCCGACAGGGTGTCCGGCTCCGATAAGACCGCCACTCGGATTGATCGGCTTCTTTCCACCGAGCTCGATCACTCCGTCCTCTATTGCCTTCCAGGACTCGCCCGGTTTGGTCAGGCCGAAGTGGTCGATCGCCATGTATTCCGAAGTCGTGAAGCAGTCGTGGGTTTCGATGGCATCGACGTCTGCGACGCCCGACACACCGGCTCGCTTGAAAGCATCGGTGATGGCTTGTCGAGTGTGGGGAAGCACATATTCGTTGTCGGCGCTCTCGGCGACCTTCGTGGTGAATTCGAGAGGCGCCGTGCGGTGCCCCCAGCCGAGGATCTTTGGCAGCGAGGAGAGCTTGATTCCGCGCTTCTTGGCGTAGGCGGCGGCACCTTCTTCCGAGGCAAGGAACAGGGCGACGGCTCCGTCGGTCACCTGTGAGCAATCCGAAACCTTGATGCGGCCGCCGATGATGCTGTTGAACTTGTCGTTGGCGTTGGCATGGTCTTCGGTCATGTACCAGCTGCGGGTTTGTGCGTTCGGATTGCGCTTGGCGTTGGAGTAGTTGACGGCCGAGATGTGCGCCAGATGCTCGTCCTTCAATCCGTAGCGCTTGTCATACTCGTCTCCGAGGCGCCCGAAGAGCTTGGGGAACGGGAAGTCCACACCCTCTGCCTCGCGCTCGTACCACGCTGCGGTGCCGAGATAATCGCCGCCGGTCTTTGGATCGACAGTCTTCATCTGCTCGACTCCAACGACCATTGCGGTGTCGTAGCGACCGGCCTCGATCTCAGCCGAGGCGGCCAAGAGAGCAATGCTGCCGGAAGCGCAGGCTGCTTCGTGACGTCCTGTCGGCAATCCCGAGAAGCTCGGGTCGGCATCGACGAGGAAGGCGCCGAGGTGGCCCTGCATGGAATAGAGTTCGGCTGCGAAGTTGCCGACGTGACCGGTGTCCACATCGGCCGGGTCCATTCCGGTCTCGTCCAAGCCCCCGATAACCGCCTCGCGGATCATGGCCATGATGTGCTTGTTTTCCTTGGTCCAGTTGCGCGCGAAATCGGTCTGATATCCGCCAAGTACGTACACCGGTTTGGCCATCGTTGCTCCTCCGTCGGCTCAGGGTAAAACGAGTTTTGAGATTATTCCCCAGGTTGTAGCGTTGGGCAAGCCGGGTCGTACAACTATCCAAGTTAATTAGGAAAAATGGCTCACCACGCGCTCAGGCGGCGAAGAACTTTCCGATATTGACGTTGGCCTCGCGGAAAAGGGGCTTGTCGCCGGAAGCCTTCGCCAAGACCTCTGGTACTTGCAGGCCGCACTTCTCGATTTGGGAGATCGTTTCCTTGAGCCCGATGACGTCGGTGAGAACGGTCGGAGGCGCCCAGTTGAAGCCGAAGCCCATGATCCGATCGACGTCGCGCGGCTCTTTGACGACCTCATTTTCGCCGACGCGGTTCAACGCGTAGCTGACGTAGCCAAAGATGACCTTGCGGGCGATGTCTGCTTCCTTGCCCTTGGCGGTGACGAACAACTTCATTGCTTCCTGATAGCGGCCAACCCGGTGCAGGGTGCACATGTCTTCGATGAACTGGACCGGCTCGACCTTGGCGTCACCCGGGGCGAGATACTTGCCGCTGGCAGGATCGAGCGTGTAGCGGACGTTCTTGCCGCCTTCCTTGGCGCGCCGATAGAAGCCACCCTTGTCGCCGGTCTTGTTGCCCAGGTGCCCCTTGCTGATCAGGTTGTCTACATATTTCGGCAGAGCGAAGGCGGAGTGGGCTTCGTCTTTGATATTGTCGTAGACGTTATCGACGATGGCCTTGTGAACATCGAGTCCGACAAGGTCGACGGTTGCCAGCGGCTGCATGGCGCGGCCGGTGTACGGCCCAACCACGTAGTCCATGTAGGCGACGCCGTGCTCTTCGGCGAGCTGCGCGACTTCGTTCATCACCTTGAAGCCGACCCGGTTGCCGGCAAAGGCGGGGAGGTCGCGACAGACAGTGACGATTCGCCCGAAGCGATTCTCCAACATCTCGACGATTGGGGCGACGAGGGCGGGGTCGGTGCCTGCGTGGGGGATGACCTCGGTACCGACGATGACGTTGGGCGGATTGAAAAGGTGGATCCCGAGAAAGTTCTTGGCGAAGCTTTCGTCGCCAGCCGCTGCCATTTCGGTGATGGATAGGCCTGAAGACACTGTCGCGACGATCGAGTCTGGTTGGCGCGCTTTGGTGACCCGGCCAAAGAACTCCTTCTTGATGTCGAGGTCTTCGGCGAGGGCCTCGAAAATAAGGTCGGCCTCAGCTACCGAACTCTCGAGATCGGCATCGTAACTGCCGACCTTCATTAGACTGCCGATGGTTGCGGACTTGGCCATTCCCTGTGCCGACTCGAGTCCGGCCTGGGCCTTGTCGGCGGAGCGCGCCAACAAGGTCACTTCGCAGCCACCCGCTGCGAAAACCTCGGCGCTGCCGGCTCCCATGGTGCCGTTTGCGCCAAGCACCACTACTTTGTGGATGTCTTTCATATGAATGCTCCTTCTGGCCGGGATCCTGCGTGTGAACCGTCGTGAGTCGCATTTTTCGATGGCCAAGACAAGAACCGTCGGAGAATCCCTCTCGAAACAGGTTCGGAGGCGTCGCTGTGCCCTGCGCGGAATCGAGGCCTTTTTTTTCGTGTCGGACTGGAACCCGCGGGGCCTATGATGGCTTATTCGATCGGAATCGAATATTGGCCTTTCGTTATGCATGGTGAACACGCATCGTTAGACTTTGTCGGGATCGCCTGGCGTCTTGGCGCAACCCTGTTTTTTGTCGTCCTCAATGGCTACTTCGTCGCCGCTGAGTTTGCACTGGTCAAGGTGCGAGCCGGTCGCATTGACGAACTGGCGAGCAAAGGGGACCGCCGGGCTGTGCGTGTCCAGCACATCCAACAGCACCTCGACCGCTATCTGTCGGCCTGTCAGCTGGGGATTACACTTGCCAGTTTGATTCTCGGGGCGCTCGGTGAGCCGGCGGTTTCGGTCCTGATCGTCGCCGCCGCGGGAAGGTTCGGTGTTTCGATCGCCGACGCTGCCTGGTTGCCCTACGTCTCGATCGGGTTCGCCTTCGCGGTGATCACGATCCTGCACATGACATTGGGCGAACAGGCGCCGAAGATGTGGGCACTGCGCAAGGCGGAAGACACCGCTCTTCGGACCTCGCTCACCCTTTGGCTTTTTACGACGGTGCTGCGCCCATTCATTTCGGCCGTGAATTGGATCTCCAATGCCATGCTGCGGGCCGCTGGATTGCCGGCCGGCGGTCACGGTGAGGAGCATACGGCGGAAGAGATTCGAAGTATCCTCTCGTTGTCGGCTCGTTCGGGGCACATTTCCGATCGGGAATTCGAACTCACCGAGAATGTCTTTCGAATGATCTCACTCGAAGTGCGCCACCTCGTGGTGCCGCGCGTCGATATCGAATACCTGTCGCTGGAAAAGTCGGCCGAGGCTCATTTGGCTCAGATTCGTTCCACCAAACACAGCCGGCTGCCGTTGTGCGAGGTCGCACTGGATTCCGTCGTTGGAATGGTCCATGCCCAGGATGCTTTAGAGCGCGCTCTCGATGGCCCGCTGGACCTTCGGAAGATAGCTCGCGAGGTCCTCGTCGTTCCCGATACGATGCCAGTTTCTGACTTCCTTCTCGAATTACAGACCAAACAGAACCACTGCGCTGTCGTGGTCGACGAGCGCGGTACCGCGATCGGCATGGCGTTCCGCGAAGACGCCCTGGAAGAAATCGTCGGCCCGCTCGGCGATGAATTCGACGAGCCGGAATCGCACTTCCGCGACGTCGGCGAGGGTACGTATGAGCTCTCCGGCCGAATTTCGATGCCCGAGGTGGTCGGGCGGTTGGACATCGACCTGAATCCCGACGAGGACGAGTCGGAGGATACGATCGGGGGCCATCTGACGGCCCGGCTCGGTCGTCAACCGAAGGTTGGTGACAAGACCTTGATCGGGTCCTACGAAGCTTCGGTGATCGAGGCCAACGGCCGCCGGGTCGAGCGCGTGCGGCTGCGAAAAGTTCCTCTCGAAGAGCCGATCGTCGAGGAGTGAGGATCTGCCGGTCGCTGTCTAGGATTCTTCAAGTATGCAGGGTAAGTTCTGAGAATGTCCGAGCGCAGAGCACCCTGGTTGATGCGGACCTATGCGGGGCACAGTGACCCACATGCGGCCAACGAGTTGTTTAGGACCAACTTGGCGAAAGGCCAGACGGGTCTGAGCGTAGCTTTCGATCTGCCGACCCAAACCGGCTACGATTCCGACCACCCCATGGCGGCGGGCGAAGTCGGTAAAGTCGGCGTCCCAATTTGCCATCTTGGCGACATGGAGGCGCTCTTCGACCAGATCCCTCTGGCGCAGATGAACACCTCGATGACCATTAACGCTCCGGCGCCGTGGTTATTGGCGCTGTATGTCGCCGCGGCGGAGCGCCAGGGAGCCGATCCAAAGGCTTTGCGGGGAACGACGCAGAACGACGTTCTCAAAGAGTTCCTATCGCGCGGAACCTACATTTTCCCACCGCAGCCTTCGCTGCGGCTGACAGCCGACACGATCGAGTACACGGTGGCGAACGTGCCGAAGTGGAACCCGATGAACGTGTGCAGCTACCACCTGCAGGAAGCCGGTGCGACGCCGGTACAGGAGATCGCGTTTTCCCTGGCCAATGCCTTTGCCGTCCTCGACGAGGTCAAGGATCGCCCGGGAGTTCCGATCGATGATGTCGTCGGTCGGCTGTCGTTCTTCGTCAATGCTGGGATCCGGTTCATCGAAGAGCTGTGCAAGCTCAAGGTGATGACGCGCCTATGGGACCGGCTGACCGAAGAGCGCTACGGCGTCGCCGATCCAAAGAAGCGGCGCTTCCGCTACGGCGTGCAAGTGAATTCGCTCGGGTTGACCGCACAGCAGCCGGAGAACAACGTCCAGCGAATCGTTCTCGAGATGCTCGCCGTGACGATGTCGAAAGAGGCTCGAGCGCGCTCGGTCCAGTTGCCGGCGTGGAATGAAGCCCTTGGATTGCCGCGCCCCTGGGACCAGCAATGGTCCTTGCGCATTCAGCAGGTGCTCGCCTTCGAGACCGATCTGCTCGACTACGAGGAGGATATTTTCGCCGGCTCCACCGTCATTGAGGCGAAAGTCGCGGAGCTCGAAAGCGCGGCGCTCGCCGAACTTGCCCGCTTCGAAGAAATGGGCGGCGCCGCGCAGGCGATCGACGCGATGAAACAGGCGTTGGTGGCGTCGCACGCGAAGCGCCAGCGCGACATCGAATCGGGCGACATCGTCGTGGTCGGGGTCAACGCATATCAAGAGTGCGAACCATCGCCCCTCACGCAAGGCGACCTCGATTCAATCGAAGTCGTCGATCCGGCGGCGGCACGCGGGCAGATCGAGCGCTTGCGCGCCTTTCGCGATGGACGAGACCAGGCCGAGGTCGCGGCCGCGCTGGCCGGGTTGGCCGACGCGGCTCGTTCGGGCGCGAACATCATGCCGCCGTCGATTCGGGCGGCCAAGGTAGGCGTCACGACCGGCGAGTGGGCCGGGACATTGCGTGAAGTTTTCGGCGAGTTTCGCGCGCCGACAGGGTTGCAGGGCGCCGGGGCGGCGTCGCGCTCGGATGTGTTGTCCGCACTGCAGGCGCGCACCAAGAAGGTATCCGACAAACTGGGACGGCCTCTCAAGCTGTTGGTCGGTAAGCCCGGCTTGGACGGCCACTCGAACGGGGCGGAACAGGTCGCAGTGCGCGCCAAGGATGCCGGTTTCGAGGTCGTCTATCAGGGGATCCGTTTGACGCCCGAGCAGATCGTTGCCTCGGCGTTGGAGGAAGATGTCGATGCGATCGGTCTGTCGATCCATTCCGGTTCACACATGACCCTGGTGCCGCGCATCACCGAGCTCCTGCGCGAGCGGGGAGCTGGCGATGTCCCGGTGATCGTAGGCGGGATCATCCCGGATGTGGATCGCAAGGTACTGATGAAAGCGGGCATTGCTGCGGTTTACACGCCCGGAGAATCGACCCTGAGTGACATCGTCGGTGACATTGCGGAATTAATCGGCGCGCGTCGGTGAGATCTGCTTCGAGTCCGAACCGACAGTCACACTTTCAAGACCCTGTGCGCTCGGACATCTCTTCCTGAATTGGACCGGACAGTGAAGTCGAGCGATAGCCCCCCAGCTCTGCGCCTCGAGATCTTTCTGATCTCGCTCGCGGCGATCGTGTTGGAGGTCAGCTACACGCGAGTGTTCTCGTTCAAGCTGGCCTACTACTTCACGTACCTGATTATTGGAATTGCGCTTCTCGGGCTAGGGGCAGGGGCGGTGGCGGTGTCGACGTTCCCCGGCCTGCGCGCGCGCGGCCCGGAGCGAACAGTGGCGCTCTGCGGCGTTGCCGGCGCTGTCGCCGTTCTCCTGAGCTACCTGGTCGTCGCGTACCTGCAGGTCAACGCGGTCGACATGGTGAAGGCGATCAGCAGCGGCGAAACCGCGATCTTTTGGAGTGAAGCCGGCAAACTCGGCTTCCTCTGCTTTTCGTTGTTTACGCCGTTTCTCGCGGTCGGCGTCGCGATCGCCGTGATCCTCTCCGGCGACGCGGCGCGGATCAACCAGCTCTACTTCTCCGATCTCGTCGGTGCGGGGCTGGGGTGTGCCCTTGTCGTTCCGCTGATGAATCTGTTGTCGCCGCCCGGCTGCGTGGCGTTGGCCGGCATGATCCTCGGCGTCGCGGCGATTCGCTACGCAAGGTGGCCCGGCTTGGTCGCTGCGGCTCTGCTTTCGATTGGCGTCATGGCACCCGGCATCCTTCCGGATCCGGTTCCCGACTCGATCAAGACCCTGAGCCCGCAAAAGCAGAATATGCGCACGCTCTACTCCGAGTGGAACCCGGTCTTCCGCGTCGATGCGCTGGAGTTTCACCAGGGACTGATCATGCTCGCCCACGACGGCATGTGGGGATCGGTGATCCCGCGCTTCGCCGGCAAACTTGCAACCAAAGAGTACTACGAGAAAGAGATTCGCGGCCTGCCGTTTGCCCTGCTGCCACCGGGCCCCGATGTACTGATCATCGGCTCGGCCGGCGGCAACGAGATCGTCGCTTCGGTGCGCTACGAAGCCAGTCGGATCCGCGGCGTGGAGCTCAATCCGGTCACGATCTCTCTATTGACGGAAGTCTTTGCCGAGTGGACGGGCGGCGTTGCTGCGTTGCCGAATGTCGAGGTCCACAACGCCGAAGGACGTTCCTTCCTGATGCGCGACCGCGACGCGGTCGATCTGATCTGGTTCGTCGCGCCGGACAGCTACGCTGCGATGAACGCAGCCACTTCTGGCGCCTTCGTTCTGTCGGAGAGTTACCTCTACACGGTCGAGATGCTCGAAGAGTCGTTGGCGCACCTCACCTCGGACGGGATCATCTGTGCCCAGTTTGGCGAGCTGCGGTTCAACGAAGGGGCCAAACGGTCGGCGCGTTACCTCGCCACGGCGCGCGAAGCCTTTCGCCGCATCGGCATCGAGGACTTTTCTCGACACGTGATGGTCTCGACGTCGGGGCAGGGCGCCTTTACTCATTCGACCATCGTCTTGAAACGAACACCGTTCGAAGAGAGCGACGCTCGTGCTTTCGCCGAACAGATCGGTAAAGACAAGACCGGACTCGTGCGCTACTCACTGCTCGAACGCGACCCCGAGGTCGAAGTTCTCGACATCATCGATCTGCCGGCCCAGGAGCTCGACGCATGGTTCGACGCCTGGCCGACTCTGGTCCATCCGATTACGGATGATGCGCCGTTCTTCTGGCACTTCGTGCGCTTCCGGGATGCGCTGCAGCCGCTGCGCGGATTCGATCTCGAACACGGCTTCGGGGAGCAGCTGCTGGTTGTTCTCTTGCTGATCTCGACGGTCTTCGCGCTGCTGTTCTTGATCGTGCCGTTGTTCGCCCGACGCGAGGTGTGGCGGTCGATTCCCCACAAGATGAGCGCCGCGATCTTCTTTGCGGCTCTCGGCATGGGTTTCATGCTACTGGAGATCACCCTGATCCAGCGGCTGACGTTGCTACTCGGGTATCCGACTCACTCACTGTCGGTGACGCTTTTCTCGTTGTTGATTTTCGCCGGCGCCGGAAGCCTGCTGAGCGAGCGATTTTCCAATCCGCAGCAGATCCTCCCGCCGACGCTGGGTGCACTCGCGGTGCTGGTACTCTTGTACGCCTTTGGACTCGGGCCGCTCACCAACGCGATCATCTCATGGCCTTTCGTGGCGCGGATGTTGGTGGCGCTCGTCATTCTCGCGCCGCTCGGACTCTGTCTCGGAGTGTTCATGCCGCTCGGGCTGCGCACCGTCGCGGGGTGGACAGAGTACGGCGAAGAGTACGTCGCCTGGGCGTGGGCGGTGAACGGCTTTTTCTCGGTGATCTCTTCGCTGGGAGCGACGATCTTGGCGATGCTCTTCGGCTTTACCGCAGTGATGTTCGTCGCGCTGGGGTTGTACGCGATTGGAACCCTATCGCTCTTGCGGGTGAGCGCGGGCCGCGGCCAGACCGGGTAACGCTCCCCTATTCGTCGTAGCCGAGTGCGCGCAGGCGTTCGCGTGTCGTACTATCCAACTCGACGGGTGCGGCGGTCGGCAAGGCGAGGGTGTCGGCGACCGACTTGTTGTCGGCTTGCCACTCTTCGACGATCTCTTGCCACTGTTGGCAGCGTGCTGGGGCCGAGCGGCAGAGGTTTATCTGTTCACGCGGATCTTTGTTGAGGTCGTAGAGGTGATTGCGTTCCGGTTTGTCGGCGAGGATGAACTTCTCATCGACCGTCCTCGCAGCCGCCTTCCACCTGCCCGACATGCTGGCTTCGGCGAACAGTGTTCGCGGTTGGATGTCGCCCCCGGTGATCAAGGGAAGGAGGCTGACTCCCTGCATCGGGGCATCGGATGAAACTCCGGTGAGGTCGAGGACGGTCGGCGTCAAGTCGATGAGCCCGACTTGCCGGTCGACTCTTCGCGGTTTGCCGATTCCCGGGGCGCGGATGATCAGTGGGACGCGGACCATCTCCTCGTAGTAGGTGATGGAGTGCTCGTAGCCCTTGTGGTCGTAAAACTCGTCGCCGTGATCAGACGTAACGATGAAGACGGTGTTCTCCGACAGCTGCCGCTTGTCGAGCGCGTCGATGAGGCGGCCCACCCAGCCATCGACGTAGGCGATGCCGGAGTCGTAGGCGGCGATGAGGTGTTCCAGGTCGCGAGCCGCCAACTTGCGCCGCGTTCGAGCAAGCTCGTCGACGACAGGTCGTGCTCCGCTAATCGGCCCGTTGTACTTCGGATCAAAGTGACTACGGCGATAGCGCTTGCGCTCGTGAAAATTGGCGCGGCGGACGTATGCCTTGCGCTCCTCGTCACCGAGGAGCCATTTGCGGTTCAAGTTCGGACCGAGGTACGGCGAGTGGACTTCGCCGATATGGAGGTAGGCGAAGAAGCGCTCTGGCTTGTCGCGGTCGAGCCAGGCAAGGACCTGTTCGACATTGAGCCGAGAGCCTTCGGCCTCATCCTGGACGATGAGATCGAAGCCCTGTGGCGTTCCGAAAAGTGTGCTCGGGTAGCTGCCGTCGATGAACGCGGCGGTAGCGAAGCCGGCATCGCGAAGAGATTCCGCCAGCGTTGTGCGCGATGGGTCGAGAACCCGCGACGGTCGAAAGTTCTCGCGATCGCGCGCCCAGACATGCAGGTTGCTCGGGCGAGCCGCGCCGTGCACCGAGGGATAGAGAGAGGTCCACATCGTCGCCATGACCGGGAGCGTCCACGGCGCCGGACTGACCGTTTGCATGAAGGTCGTAGCGGAAGCGCTCAAGGCGTCGATCCGCGGGGACGTCGGCCGCTCGTAGCCGTAGCAACCCAGATGGTCGAAGCGCAGGGCATCGATCAGGACCACGACGACGTTATCGATCGGATCGGGGCGTGGTGGCTGGTTGTTGCAACCCAGGATTGCGAGCGCCGAGGCGAAGAGTCCGAGGCGGAGCAACGCTGTGGGGCGGCATGGCGAGCGACGGGTGTCGCGTGAACTCGAGTGTGTTGGCTCCGGCATTGAGGTCGATGGTTCGCGGCCGCTTTCGTTCGCCGCCGCTACGACCCTACGCGACCCGCCTCCTCATTTCGAGGATGTCCGTGTTCACGGTTGGAGGTATGCCCAGGTAGCCAATCTCCAGAACGGCAGCAGCGCGCAGCCCAACGCTTCGGCGTAGTTTCGGTGTAGCGACTCCGCATCGGTGGGAGTGGGTCGGGCGTGTTGCCTCAAAATGTTTGTTACCGAGAGCCGGCCGCGGGGGATCAAATCCTCAATGCTGAACCGCCGATGGTCGTCGCGGCCGGATGACGGACGGCTATCCACAGGTTGCGCGGGCGATGTTCAAGTTTTGAATTGGCGATTGAGTGCAACTCCCTACGCGACGCGTCCCATCATTTCGAGGATGTCGTAGCCGGTGATTTCGGCAGACTTCTTTGCTTGCTCAGCGAGGTACTTGGCGGAGACGTCGCCGGCTTGTACTGCCTTGGCGAGGTCCATGAGTGCGATCTTGATGGTTGCTTCGTCGATCATCTCGCCGGTTTCGGGGTCGGCCATCGAGCCGCCGCCGTTCTGGTGGTACAGCTCGGTGACGCGCTTGGCGTAGGTCACCTGCTCGGCGTCGGGCCCGTAGCACGCGTTGCAAATCTCGGCCTGCTGCGGGTGGATGACCCAGGTGCCGTCCATGCCGAGGTGCTGGGACCCGGTGTTCTTGTCGCGCAGCGCTGCTTCGACTTCTGCTTTTTGTTCCGCCGTGTCGCCCTTGCGGACGAGGCGCAGGAAGACGTTGTCGATGGCGTGCAGGCCGGCGGCTTTCGCTGCGACGACCATGCTCTGCTTGGCGTAGTGGAAGTTTTGGTTCTGGTTGGTGACGATGTCGCGGATTCCGAGGGTCGCAGCGAAGTCGGCGATGCCGAAAATCAGACCGGCCATGCGATCGGAAGCGGTGGCGATTTCGTAGGCGCGGATCAGGGCTTGCGGAATCTCGATCAGCGACTCGATCTGGGTGCGGGTCTTCCACCCGCCGCGGCGTTCGAGGTCGTCGATGACGCGGGCGGCGTAGTGGATGTCCTCGGGGCCGCGGGTCTTTGGTAGAACGATGCCGTGGAAGCGGTCCGGTGCGCCGAGGTAGATGGCTTCCATGTCGCCGACGAAGAAGGGGGATTGGATATTGTTCGGCCGAACGGTCACGACCTTCTTGCCGAAGTCGAGGGTGTTGAGCGCCTCGATCATGGTCTCGCGGCTCTTCTCGCCCTTGAACTCATACGGGCAGGCATCTTCGAAATCCGCCATGACGTGATCTACCGGTGACTTCTTTGCGTCGGCGGCGTTCTGATGGAGCTTCATATTGTGCCCAGGGTAGGTCATTTCGGTTCGCGGGATGACGAAACGGCTGCCGTTGTCGAGTACGAACATGGATGCCTCCTTGGGTCCTTTTCGCGGGGATTGTTGCCCGCGCGAGGTGTCTGAACTACATTAAGCCCAGCTACTACTACGGCAACCCGGGGTCAAATTAGTCTAATTTCAGAGCTTGCGTGCCATTTCTAATTCTTGCGGCCCCGTATGGCTGCGTTCGGTGGTGGCTGGTACGCCAGAAAGAGTACGGACAATCGTCGACGAGCGAGTGAGGAGTTTCAGAATGGGATTAGACGCGGACTTGGCGGGCGCCGCCAAAGTGGTGGGCGCAGCGGACGAGGTCGTTCGTGAGGCGCTCGAGGTTGCCAGCAAGCGGACCAATGGCGGTAAGGGTATCGACGACGAGCAGGTTCACTGCGAGCGTCTGGCGTACGCGGCGACCGAGCTGGCCGCGGCAAAGGATCTTCTCGCTTACGCCCAGGGACCTGGCGGTGCGGACGCCGCGGTCCCGGCAATGGCAACGGCTTTCGCCGGGGAGTTCGCTCTCAAGCTCACCAGCCAAGTGACGGCGCACCTCGATGCCTTTGGTGTCAGCGAATCACGCCTCGACGCGACCTTGGCGTCGGCCGAAGTACTGGCCGCGGCTCGGACGGCAGTCGATGACGAACGCTTGAGTGCAATCGGTCGCCATGTGATCGAGCACCGCGCGGTCAATCACACGCCGATCGACGACGAGATGGCGGTCATGACCCGCGACTCGGTGCGGCAGTTTGCCGAGGCCGAAGTCGCACCGATCGCCGAACACATTCATCGCAACGACGACCTGGTGTCGGATGAGCTGATCAACAAGATGGCGGAGCTCGGTTTTTTCGGCATGGCGGTTCCGGAAGAGTTCGGCGGCGGCGGCATGGGCAACCTCGCAATGATCGTCACGACCGAGGAGCTGTCGCGCTGTTCTTTGGCGGCGGCCGGAAGTCTGATCACACGGCCCGAGATCCTCACCAAGGCGTTGCTCAAGGGCGGCACGGACGAACAGAAGAAACAGTGGCTACCGCCGATTGCGGCCGGCCAGGTGATGGCGGCAATCTCGGTCACCGAGCCCGATATCGGTTCCGACGTCGCGTCGGTGCGTTGCAAGGCGGAGCCGAGCGGCGACGATTACGTCATCAACGGCGCCAAGGCCTGGTGTACTTTTGCCGGGCGAGCCAACGTCATCGCGCTGTTGGCGCGAACCGATCCGGACATGAGCAAAGGTGCTCGCGGTCTGTCGTTGTTTATCGTTCCCAAGGACACGTTCCCCGGCCACAGCTTCACGATGAAACAAGACGGCGGCGGTGTGCTCGAGGGCAAGGCGGACCCAACACCGGGCTACCGCGGCATGCACTCGTTTACCCTGGCGTTTGAGAACTTCTCCGTGCCGGCGGCGAATCTCGTCGGGCAGGAGAAGGGGCTGAACAAGGGGTTCTACCTGCAGATGAACGGCTTCGCCGCCGGTCGTTTGCAAACCGGTGGGCGGGCGACCGGGTTGGCGCAAGCGGCTCTGGAGACCACGGCCGCGTACGCCGCCGACCGCAAGCAGTTTGGCCAACCGATCGGGGACTTCCAGCTCACCCAGCACAAGCTCGGCCGCATGGCGACGCACATTGCGGCGTCGCGTCAGCTTACGTACAAGGCGGCGTTGGCGATGGACGCCGATGAGTCGATTGCGCTCGAACCGGCGATGGCGAAGTTGTTCTCGTCCGACGTCGCCGTGTGGACGACACAAGAAGGTCAGTTGATCCACGGCGGCTGGGGCTACGCCGAGGAATTCGCGATCTCCCGCTACGTCGTCGATGCGACGGTGTTGCCGATCTTCGAGGGGGTCAAGCCGATTCTCGAGCTTAAGGTCATCGCGCGTAACCTACTCGCCGGCTGACCAAGGAACGCAGACAGGAACAAGGAGCCGAGATGTCACAGGAATTCGTCACCTTCGAAAAACGAGATCGAGTTGCGTATCTGACCATCAATCGGCCGCAAGTACGCAACGCTCTGCATCCACCGGCCCACGCGGAGATGGCTGCGGCGCTCGATGATTTTGCGGCTGACGAGCAGTGCTGGGTCGCCGTGATCACGGGCGCGGGGGACAAGGCGTTCTCGGCGGGCAACGATCTCAAGTTCTCGGCACAGAATCAGGGCATCGCGATGGAGATGCCCGCTTCGGGATTCGGCGGGATTGCTTCGCGCTTCGACCTGTTCAAGCCGGTGATCGCCGCCGTGAATGGCTTGGCCTTCGGCGGCGGCTTCGAGATCGCTTTGGCGTGCGACATCATTATCGCGGCCGATCACGCGACCTTTGCCCTGCCGGAGCCCAGGGTTGGGCTGGCGGCCCTCGCCGGCGGGATGCAGCGGTTGCCGCGACTCATCCCGGAAAAAATCGCTCTGGGCATGATGTTGACCGGCAAGCCGATCACCGCCGAACGCGGCCATGAGCTGGGCTTGGTGAACGAAGTTGTCGCAGCCGACGATCTATTGGCGTGTGCCGAGCGATGGGCAACGGAAATTTGCGAGTGCTCGCCGCTTTCGGTGCGCGCCTCGAAGCAAGTGGCTTTGCAGAGCGCCGCGTATCCTTTGGAAGCGTCGATGCAGCAGCACTATCCGCTGGTCGGGGAACTGCTCAAATCCGAGGACTTGATGGAAGGCGTCATGGCATTCGCTGAGAAGCGCAAGCCGCAGTGGAAGGGCAAGTAACTGGGTCTGGGAGCCCGGCCTACAATTAGGCCGGGCTGCTATCGGGTCGACTTCAGAATGTCCTCGATGCGGTTGCGATTGGTGCGCAGGTCTTTGGTGCGTTCCTGCAGCTTCATCGCTTCACCGTTGCGTCCCGCGTCCATCAGCATTGCTGCATAGTTGTCGAGGGCGCGTGCGAGCTCGGTTGATCTCGTGTCCTCGCTCTTCTCCAAGACCTTCAGCGACTTCTTGAAGAGCGGCTCCGCCTCTTCGTAGCGGCCAGTGGCGGCGTAGAAGAACGCGAGATTGTTGAGGCTCAGGCCCGTCATACGGTCTCCCTCGCCGAGCGATTTGGTGTAGATCTCGATCTGGCGGCGGAAGGCGGCCTCTGCTTCGTCGAAACGCTGCAGCTGATAGTAACTCGTGGCCATGAAGTTGAGGCTCTGCGCGACTCTTGGGTGATCCGGACCATAGATCTCTTCGCGGAGCGCTAAGGCCTTGCCGTGCAGCTCGAGCGCGTCAGTGGGGTTCTTTTTGGCGGTCTGCGCGACTCCGAGTCGGGTGTAGGTGTCGGCCTCGTCATCCTTGGCGCTGTCGATCGGAGGTGCTGGCTCGGCCGATGTTGGTCGATCTTGTGCAACCTGTGGCGCGGACGCGACCTCTCGTTCGCCATTGCTGCGGTCTTCGGCCGGCGCACCCAGGCCGGTGTTGATCGGAACGCTACACGCCACCAGCGCTACGCTTGCGACGGCTGTGAGCACGATTGTTCGGGAGGGGAGTTGTGGCATCGAATGCATCTCCAAGTTTTTCGTCGGGATGTGTGCGTCGGGACGTGAGGCGCCGCCCAGTTGCCGATCGACATGGTCTAGAAGTCCAGCCCATTATTGGACGAACCCCACGTGCATCTCAATGACACTACAGGATGCCGGTAGCGTGGTCTTTCCAGTAGCGCTGCCTGAGCCGCCTCTTGTAGAGTTTGCCGGTGTCCGAACGCGGCAGCTTCCGTTCGAAGTCGATGCTGCGCGGACATTTGATCTTGGCCAGCCGGGCACGGCAATACTCGAGGAGTTCGGTTTCAAGCTCTGGCGACCCTTGCGCGAAGTCGATTAGTTCGATGACGGCTTTGACTTCTTCCCCGTATTCGTCGTTCGGAATACCGAAGACCGCCACATCCAAGACCATGTCGTGTTCGACAAGAACGTTCTCGGCCTCTTGTGGGTAGATGTTGACGCCACCGGAGATGATCATGTTGGCCTTGCGATCGGTGAGGTAAAGATATCCGTCGTCGTCCAGGTAACCCACGTCCCCGACGGTCGACCAGCCGTTCTGATTGTAGGCGTCTGCCGTCTTGTCTGGGTCGTTGTGGTACGAGAACTTTCCCGAGCCCGAAAAAAACACCGTCCCGACCTGCCCCGAAGGCACTTCTTTTCCGTCATCGTCGATGATGTGAACGGTGCAATTGAGGGCCTTACCAACGGAGCCCGGGTGCTGCAGCCAATCTTCGGAAGAAATCGCTGTGGCACCGTTGCCCTCGGTCGCCCCGTAGTACTCGAAAAGGATCGGGCCCCACCATTCGATCATCGCGCGCTTGACGTGAACCGGGCAGGGGGCCGCCGCGTGCAAGGCTATTTGCATTGAGGACAGGTCGTGCGCCTGTCGTTCGGCCGCGGGGAGTTTGAGCATGCGGGTGAACATCGTCGGCACCCATTGGCTGTGAGTGATCGAGTACCGTTCGATCGCTTGCAGCGCCAACTTGGGATCGAACTTTTCCATGATGACAACGGTCGCGCCGATTCGCTGCAACGCCATTGCGAAGCGCAGGGGCGCAGAGTGGTACATCGGCGCCGGAGACAGATAGAGTGTATCCGCGTCGAATCCGTATGCGCCGGACGCCAGGCCGGCGGTCGCGGGGGTTGGAGTACCAATCGTGCGGTCGCCGCGCTGATGACGAATTCCCTTCGGCTGCCCGGTCGTGCCGGACGAGTACAGCATCTCGACGCCTTCGAGTTCGTCCGCGATTGGCTCGGAAGGGAAGGGCTCGATCGCGCTTTCGAGGGGAGTGAAGCCGCCGATCGACCCGTCGACGGAGTAGCGCAGAGTCGAGGCTGGGAGATTGAACACGGCTTGCGCTGCGACCTCGGCGAAAACGGCTGAGGCGATGAGCGCCTTGGCGCCGCAATCGCGCAAGATGTACTCGATTTCGTTTGGAGTGAGGTGGGTGCTGATCGGTGTGTAGACGAGGCCGGAGCGTTGTGCCGACCAACAGACCTCGAGAAAGCGGGGGTGGTTGTGCATCAGGATCGCAATCGGGTCGTCGATCGCGAGGCCTTCGGAGCGGAACAAATGCGCACATTGGGACGACCGCTTGTCGAGGTCTTCGTAGGTAGTCACCACGCCGCTTGCCGCCATGATCAAGGCCGGCTTGTTGGGCTGAACTAGGGCGTGGTCGCGCGGGTGCATGAGACCAGTTGTAGGAGTTTGTTGGGCGGACTTCCAGGTTGGTCGGGCGGTTGGTTGGCCGGACGAAATGGCTGGGGCCGCGGCCTCGTTCTTGAATTCTTCAGGCTATGAAGCGCCCTTGGTAGCCGCCATGTGTAGGGTCAGCTGGGAGAAGGGGATGACCCAGCCGTATTCGTTGCAGGCTTCTACGCTGAGGCGCTGCAGCAAGCGCTGCAGCTCGTTGTACTTCGGGGCAGCGTCTTCGTCGAAGTCGGCCAGGACTGCGATATCCAGAGAGGAGGCCCCGGCCTCTTTGAATTCGACATTGAGGTTGCGGAGAAGTTTCTTGTGGCCCGCTGCGACGAGGCCTTTCTCGACCCAGCTGTAGAGCTTGGCCGGGATCTCGTCGGTGACTTTCGCTTGATGCTGGTAGTCGACCCCGAAGACGACGGTCAGGCGAAATCCCGCCGCCAGAATGGTCGGTGTCTGTTGTATGAAGTCGGCAGTGGGGATCAATTTCCGGGCGCCGCCGAGGCAGATCAGCGTCACCAGCTCGGGGCTCTGGTGAACGATCTTGCCGTGCGTGCCGTCGGCGAGGAGGACCCAGTCTCCCTGGTTGCTGGGAAACCAACGCTCATCCGCTCCGAAGGGTCGCGTGTGTCGGTCGGCGAGGTGACTCAGCGGCAGGCGCAACAGGCCGCCCTCGAGAGCCGGATTGCGGACGTCGGTGTAGAATCCGAGCCGGTCGACGCGGAAGGGAACACCGTCGACGATCAAGCGCTCCCCCTCTCTGACGCCGCCCAAATTCATCAGGATCATCGCCTGACGCCAGATTCTCGGCAACGCGGCCCGCGACGCCCAGGCGATGCCGAACAAGAACAGACTCACGACCGTGAGCAGGACCCAGTCGCCGACGGTGTAGAGCACACCGATGGCGGCGAGGATGCCGACCAACGAACCGCTCAGCACGAAGAGCAGATCGAGAAAGCGGGCGGCGATATTGCGCGTTCCGCGGTGCATCGGACTAACTCGCTTGATGAATAGATGCAGGCCTCGGACCATCGCCCAAGCCGCAGCGAATGCCAGCATGGCCAGGAGTAGGTTGCGACCGCGACTGCGAAAGAAGATCTGGGTCAGATGCTGAACGGTTTCGTAGAGCGAGGTCCGCTCGCCCTGCAATCGTTCCAGTCTCTCGCGCGACAGCTGAAGCTCCGTCGTCAGCCGGTTGCGCTGTTCATCCCAGTGGTCCCGTGCTTTCTCGAGCCGGCCCTGCAGGGTGCTGCTTTGTGGCTCTAGTTTGTCGAGGTTTTCGATGGCCTTTTCGGTGAGTGCGAGCTTTTCGCGGTAGTCTTCGATCTCGCGACTGAGTCTGTCGAGCTCGCGCGGCCTGGTGGTCACGCGTTTCAGCTCGTTGATCATCGGTCCGAGCAGATCCTTGACCTCGGCCGACCAGTCGAGGGTGGGCGAGACTTCCCTCTCGAAGTCTTGGATCTCGATGCCGGTCGCAACACTCTCGAAGTCGCGGCGCAGCCCGGCGAGGTCTGCTTCTGCCTCGCGCCGCAGGTCGGCGATCTCTTGCATCTCGCTTGCACTGGCCGTCGATTCCCGCTTCCGAATCTCCGCCACTTGGGCCTCGCCACGCTGGATCGATTGCAGGAGGTTGTCGAGTATTTCCGGACGTCTGGGGGTAGACGGCGGGGCGGCGTCGGTGGCCTCGAGCGGCGCGGCAGTCGGTGCCGCGGGCGTGTCTTCTTGACCCGCGACCAGACCGACATGAAAGAAGAGAATGACCGCTATCGTGGCGATTTGCGGGATCAACCAAAACCTTCGCATCGGCCCATCTATGTTCATCGAAGGCCGACCGCTGCAACCCCAGCCGGGTAGCTCCCTGCCATTTTCTCCGCGGCTCGGGGCAACGCGGGAAGGTCGGGATTAGCAGTCCGTTGAAAAACAGGTGCGCAAGCGAAAATGAGGATTCTTGTGTCACAGCAAGGCGGCGAACCGGCCTGTCCACCAAAGCCTTTGGCGGAGGTGGGAGGCAAAGCACATGCTTTAGTTGAGGATTCGCCAACGACGCTGTGGCGCGAAAAGACCATTTGCAGCGCGTGTCCTGTTTTTCAACGGGCTGTTAGCCCGCTTTGGTCCAAACGTGCTACTTGGTCTAGTCGAGGAGTTTGGCGATGCATGATCTGGTCATTCGGAACGGTTTAGTGGTCGACGGCTCTGGCGCACCGGCCCGCGAGGCGGACTTGGCGGTCGACGATGGGCGCGTCACTTCTGTTGGTTCTGTGTCCGCGACGGGTCGAGAAGAGATCGACGCGCGTGGGAAGATCGTCACGCCAGGATTTGTCGACGTCCACACACACTACGACGGGCAGGTGACCTGGGACCCGTACCTTCAACCCTCAACCTTTCACGGGGTGACGACGGCTGTGATGGGAAACTGTGGCGTCGGCTTTGCTCCGTGTGCGCCCGAACGTCGCGATTGGTTGATCAGCTTGATGGAGGGGGTCGAGGATATTCCCGGGACCGCCCTGGCCGAGGGCATCGACTGGCGCTGGGAGTCGTTCCCCGAGTTTCTCGACGCGGTCGGGAGTTCACCACTGGCCATCGACGTCGGACTGCAGGTACCGCACGGAGCGCTGCGCGCCTATGTCATGGGAGAGCGAGCCGCCCGCCTGGAGCCCGCGACCGAAGCCGACACGGCGCGGATGGGACAGCTCGTCGGTGAAGCGGTCGAAGCCGGTGCGTTGGGCTTCTCGACGTCGCGCACCTACAAACACAAGGATAGTCGGGGAAATCACACGCCGTCTTTCAAGGCGGAAGAGCAAGAGCTGCACGGCATCGCCCGGGCGATGGGCAAGACCGGCAAGGGCGTGTTGCAGTTGATCGCGGACTTCTTCGATTTCGACCCGGAGTTCGCGATGATTCGCGGCATGGTCGAGGTTTCCGGTCGACCATTGTCGTTGACGATCGAGCAAGATGACCGTTTCCCGGAAATTTGGCGTCGTGTCTTGAGTGGGATCGAAGAAGCCGCGTCCCGTGGCTTACCGATGCGCGGGCAGGTTCCAGCGCGTGCGACATCAGTCCTGATGGGCCTCGAGGCGACCTTGAACCCGTTCCTCTTTCATTCGACGTACCGTGAAATCGCGGCGAAATCTCTCAACGACAAGGTTGTCGCGCTGCGCGATCCGAGCTTCCGTGACCGACTCTGCAACGAGGTCGTGGCGATCGATCCGGAGAGCCTCCCGGGTTTTCTGATGACCAGTTTTCACAAGATGTTCGCGATGACCGATCCGCCAAACTACGAACCGTCGCCGTCCGACAGCGTCGCCGCGCGAGCGCAAGCCAAGGGGTGCAGCCCCTACGAGGTGATCGTCGACTTATTGCTGCGCGACGAAGGGCGCGGGCTGATCTACTTTCCGCTGATGAACTACCTCGAGGGAGATCTCGAGATTGTGCGTTCGATGTTGACGCACGAAAACACTGCATTTGGTCTCGGCGATGCGGGAGCGCACTGTGGCGTGCTTTGTGATGCGAGTTTTCCGACGACTTGGCTGACGCATTGGACCCGCGATCGCAGCCGGGGTGAGAAGCTTCCGCTCGAGTGGGTCGTACGCAAGATGACGCGCGACAGTGCTGCTCTGGTAGGCCTCGATGATCGCGGTGTCCTGTCGCCCGGTATGAAAGCCGACATCAATGTAATCGATTACGATCGGCTGCGTTTATACGCACCGACCATGGTGAATGACTTACCGGCTGGCGGCCGACGCTTCATCCAACGGGCCGATGGCTATGTGGCGAGCATTGTCGATGGAGCGGTAGCCTTCCGCGAAGGCGAACCGACGGGCGAGTTACGCGGTCGTCTGGTTCGCAGCTGACGGAGGCCGAACAGTGGCGATTGCAACCGCGGCGAGCGGTGCGAGGAGCGATAGCGTGCGCAGGGCTCCCGAGTAGCCGCCCAATTGTTCGGAAAGAATCCCGACCACCAGCGGCCCGAGTCCACCGCCGATCCCGGTGGCGAGGTTGAGCGCTCCGAAGACTGCGCCGTACGATTGCAGTCCGAACATCTCAGCGACGAGCAATCCCTGGATCATGAAGACGGCGCCGATGGTCAGTCCGAACGCGATGGAGGCCAGGATGAGCGTCGCCGGCACCGCCGCGAAACCGAGCGCCAGGATGGAGCATGCCTGAATCGCGAACAGGGCGCTTGCGACGTACTGCTTGTGGAACCGGTCGGCAAACTTGCCGGCGATGAGACGCCCGATGATGCTGCCGAAAGGGATCGTCGCCGCCGCGAACGCGGCTTCGGACGTGGACATATGCTCGCGTAGTAAGTGTAGGTGGTGAACTGCGACGCCGGTTTGGCAGAGCAGAATCATTGAGAAGCCCGTTGCCAGGCGCATGAAGCAGGGAGTTCGAATCGCGTCCCTGATGGCCCAGCGCCGGGCCGGGGCGTGTCGTGCCCGATTGGCCGAAGTCGTCGGCGGATCGATGCCGTCGTCGGCTTCGAGGCCCAGGGGTTCGGGTTGGTCGCGGACGACGAAGAAAATAGTCGGAAGGGCCACGCACAGGACGAATACCGCAAGCGCGGTTGTTGCGGTGCGCATCCCACGTGTGGCGATCAGCCCGGTCGCCACCGGGACGAGAATGAGGCCGCCGACCGAAACGCCGGTCTGGGCGAAGCTCATGGCGCGCGATCGCTGGTGCACGAACCAGCGATTGACCAGGCCCGACAGGGGGATCGCAGCGCTCATGGCAAAGCTGGCGGCTAAGAGCGGGTAGACCAAGTAAAGCTGCCCGGGACTGTCGACTTGGCCGAGGCATAGGAGGGCCGTGGCCATGGTGATCGCGCCGGCTGCCAGCATCGGGCGTGGACCCCAGCGGTCGACCGCCCGCCCGACGGCGACGCCGGCGACTCCCGCTGCCATGAAGAATACCGTCGAGGCACCCGACACGGAGGCCTTCGACCACCCCTTTTCGTGAATCAGTCCGTCGAGAAAGACGGTTTGTCCGTAGAAGCCGATGCCGACCGAGACGAAACTCAGGGCAAAGGTTGCGGCGACGATGTACCAACCGTAGAACAGGTCTGGTCGCAGTCGATGGATCGCTGGTAGCGGCTGCGACCTGTCGTTCACCATCCGAGGTTACGTAGCACGCCGGCAGTGTTCCTGCTTGCTGCTCGGCGGCCCGGCTTGACGCACATCCCAATGGATTCACCTGTACTCATACTTCGCGACCGACACGAGTCGCCCCAGAAATGCTCCTTGACGCCCCTGCGCGGTAATCCCGAAATGTGCTTTCTGGATTTCCCGCGAACGGAACCGGTCGATGCCAGCGGCCGGGTCTTACTGCACCCGGACGGTGAGCTGTTTAGCGCGGCTGATGCAGGACTGGGTCTCATGATCCTCGACAGTTCGTGGCGGCGGCTACCGAAGCTGCTGCGCCTGGTGACCGGTGACCCGCCGCGCCGTCGTTTGCCGCCGATCCGGACCGCCTACCCGCGCAAGAGCAAGCGCTTCGAGGACCCGGCGGAGGGATTGGCCTCGGTCGAGGCTCTCTACGCGGCGTTGTTCATGCTCGGCCAGGAGCGGCCCGATTTGCTCGACGGGTACCATTGGAAGAAGCAGTTCCTCGAGCTCAATCCGCAGCTGGTCGGTGGGTAGTTGCCCGGGCAGGGCTTGCTTGCCCGGGGTACGTATTGTAGTTGACTGGCCGGACAGTCAATGAAGTCAGATTCAGATCCAAAATCCATCGAGCCCAACCGAGGACGCCAGCAGGCCCGGGAGGAGGCGCAGGCCAAGATCCTGGCCGCGGCCAAGGCGTTGTTCGCCGAAAAGGGGTTTGCTGCCGTTTCGTTGGTCGAGATCGCCGAGCGAGCGGGGTGCACCAAAGGCTTGGTACACCATTATTTCGGCAGCAAGCGCGAGTTGTGGCGCGAAGTCATCGAGGACTACGCCAGGTCGGGGAACGAGCGCGAGTTGGCGGCCGGTGATCTCTCTGACGACGTCCAGGGGATACTCGATCGACTTCGCGGTAGTTTCCGATTCTTTCAGAACAATGGCGACTATCTGCGCATCGCGCGCTGGGCGGAACTCCAGGCTGACCACGGGATGCCCGAGTCCCTCGAGAAGGTGATGCGACAATCGACCGCTCATTTGCGGCGGGCGCAGGAGGCCGGTGAGATGCGGGCCGATATCGACCCGGAGCATCTCCATCTGATGACCTACTGTATGATGACCGGTTGGTTCCAGACCAAGCGCTTCTTTTGCCCGGCCTGGGGGCGGGACAAGGAAGACCCGGAAGCGGACGATGCCTTCATGAATGATATGCTTACCTTCGTGCGCGGGGGGATCGAGGCGGTTGCGAGTCGCCGAGAAAAGGCCTCGGGGGAATGATGGTTGAGGCTCTGTGGGTGTTCTACCGCGTCGCGCAGCTTCCCGAAAAAATCGGTCGCGTCGAGAACCTTCACGCGAGCTGCGCACCGGGGCCAATGCGAATCCCAAACTCTTACAAGATCAAAGACTAGTCGCAGAGCCGGTTGTCCAGAGGGCGGCTTGGGCTGTTGCGACGAAACGAACAACACGACAATTCAATCAACGCTGTCGAGGCGAAGGAGAGATGAATGGCGCAAGTAGAAATGAGCGGGAAGGATCTGCGCGGCCGCGTGCAGGCGTTGTTGAAAGAAGCACATCCCGACCAGGTCGACCAGTTTACCTTCCGCGGCAAGCAGTGGGATCACGGCTTGGCGATGGTGCATTTCCCGGAGGGCCTCGGTGGTCTCGGGTTGAATCCGAAGATGCAGGGAATCGTCAATGACGAGATCCGCAAGAACGCTAAAACGTTCTACGAAGATCTCAATATCAACCCGATCGGCATCGGTATGGGCGCGCCGGTTGTGCTGACGTACGGCACGGAAGAAATGAAGAAGACGCTGATCAAGCGCATCTTCACCGGCGAAGACATCTGGTGCCAGTTGTTTTCCGAGCCGAGTGCCGGCTCGGATGTCGCCGGTCTGTCGAGTCGCGCAGTGCGCGACGGTGACGACTGGGTGGTGAACGGCCAGAAGGTCTGGACGACCCTCGCACATGTCTCCAAGTGGGGGATGTTGGTCTCGCGCACGGATCCGGACGTACCGAAGCACAAGGGCATGTCGTACTTTCTCCTCGACATGGAAGCGCCTGGCGTCGATGTCCGGCCGCTGTACCAGATCACAGGCGAGGCGGAGTTCAACGAGGTCTTTCTCAACGACGTGCGCATTCCCAACGAACGTATGCTGGGGGCCGAGGGCGACGGTTGGAAAGTCGCGATCACGACGCTGATGAACGAGCGCACCGCCCTGGGCGGCGGCTCCGGACGCAAGGGCGGTGGCCCGATCGGGACGCTGATGAACCTTTGGAAGGAAAACTCGAGCAAGCACTCCAATGCATCCAAAGCCGTGCTGCGCGACCACATCACGCAGCTGTACATCAAGAGCGAGTTGTTGCGGTTCACCAGCCAGCGAGCGCGTGCCGCCGCCAAGTCTGGTAACCCGGGGCCGGAAGGCTCCGTCGGCAAGCTCGCTCAGGCGGAGCTGTACAAGAAGGTTTGGGAGTGCGGCCTCGACGTGATCGGTTCGGACTCTCTCATCTACGAGCCGGGCTATGAGTTGAAGCGGCCGGAGGCGGCTGAGAAGCACACGCCGTTGACCTACGCGAAGTACCAATTCCTGCGTTCGCGGGCCAATTCGATCGAGGGCGGCACCTCGGAGATCATGCGCAACATCCTCGGCGAGCGAGTGCTCGGCCTGCCGGGCGAGCCACGCGTCGACAAGGATATTGCTTGGAAGGACGTGCCGCGCGGGTAATCCCGCCAGCGGCCCGTTCCGACCTCAGGGGATCAGACGAAAGGGATTGCGATGGATTTTGCTTTTACGGAAGAACACGAAGAGCTGCGCCAAACGGTGCGGCGATTTCTCGAGGACAAGTCCGATGAGCAGGCGGTGCGCGGACTGATGGCGACCGACCGAGGGTACTCGGAAGAGTTGTGGAGCCAGATGGCCGAGCAGATGGCTCTGCAGGGCATGGTGGTTCCTGAACAGTACGGTGGCAACGGCTTCGGACCGGTCGAGCTGTCGATTGTGATGGAAGAGATGGGCCGTGCGCTATTCTGCGCGCCGTATCTCTCGACTGCCGTGTTCGCAGTCAACGCCCTGGTCTTGGCGGGTTCCGAAGAGGCGAAGAGCGAGTTGCTCGCTCCGATCGCGGCGGGACAGAGCGTGACGACAGTTGCGTACGTCGAAGATGGCGACTGGGACGTGGCCAGCGTTTCGATGAAGGCCGAGAAGGACGGTGAAGCGTATCGTCTAACTGGCACTAAGTCGTATGTTCTCGACGGGCATATCGCCGATACGATTTTGGTACTGGCACGCGCTGGTGGCGAGCTCGGTCTATTCCGCGTCGAAGGCGGTGCGGACAATCTCAAGCGAGAGCTGCTGCCGACACTCGATACAACGCGCAAGCTGGCATCGCTCGAATTCACGGGGACGCACGCGACACGAGTCGACAGCGGTGGCGATCAGACCGATGCGCTGGCCAAGGCGGTGACGCGTACGATCATCGCACTTGCGGCGGAGCAAGCCGGTGGCACGCGACGCTGCCTGGACGAGTCGACGGAGTTCGCCAAGACGCGGATGCAGTTCGGTCGTGCGATTGGATCGTTTCAAGCGATCAAGCATCGCTGTGCCGACATGCTCGTCGAGGCGGAGTTCTCGAAGTCCGCGGCCTTCCACGCAGCCTTCCGTGCAGCGGAGTCAACGGATGAGGCAGAAGTTCGAGCCGCCGCGCACATCGCCAAGTCGTACTGCTCGGAGGCCTTCTTCAACACCACCGCCGAGACGATCCAGGTGCACGGCGGCATGGGCTTTACCTGGGAGCACGTGGCGCATTTGTTCTTCAAACGAGCCAAGAGCTCCTCGACGATGTTTGGCGACCCGGTCGAACATCGCGAGCAGCTAGCCACACAGCTAGGTATCTGACCGCCGGTTAGACCAAACCCCAAAGGAGGGCGAGGATCCCGCGGAGCCGCGATTCGCGGACAGATCAACCCCCAAGGGGGCGGGTGGATCCCGCCGAGCCGCGGATGCCGAATGCAGCCCGGCTCGGCAGGAGCCTCTCCTTCCATGGATCCCGCAACTCCTATCGTTTCTGGGCACGATCACACCCTTAAAGTACTTACTTGCTATTAGCCGCGGTGATGTGGCACTTTCGTCCAGGGGGTACGACGGAGTGGACCTGATCTGAGGGCAGGATGAACCTCAATCTGAGCCGAAACTGGTTATGAGCAACCGCAGCGCCGCGACCGCATGGCTGTCGAGCAGCCTGATTGTATTGATGATCGTTGCGGTCGTCCCTCCAACGGCCTCCGGCCACCCCGGCATACACGAGCAGGAGGCGACGGCGGATGCTGCGCTGAAGGCCGAACCCAGCGACCCTGAAGCGCACATCACGCGCGGCAAGCTCTACCAGGAAGTCGAGAACTGGGATGCTGCGATCGCCGCGTTTTCGCGTGCCCGCGATCTTGGCGCGCCAGTGCAACGCGCCGCAACTCTGGTCGGCAACGTGTATCTCGCGGCTGGGTGGACCCTAACGGCAAAACGATATTTTGATGAAGCGATCGAGGTTCAATCCGACTATGTTTCGGCGCGGATCGGTCGCGCCCGCGTTCAAATGCTGCAAGGAGATCCGGCGGCGGCGGAGAGTGACTTCGCCGTAGCGTTCCCGGATATCGCGAAACCGAGCCCAGCGTTGGTTCTCGAACGTCATCGAGCCCTGCGTGCGGCGGGACAATCGGACAAAGCACTGGTGTTTCTGGAAGGTCATCTGGCGCGCATGGGTCCGGTGCCGGCTTTGCAAAGCGCCGCCGTCGATCTCGAGTTGGAAGCGGGCAAGTTCGACGCGGCCCTGCAGCGCGTTGATGCGCTCCTTGGGCAAGCTCCTCGCCATCCGATCTGGGCAGCCAAGCGCGCCGAGATCTTGGAGCACGCCGGTCGAACCGACGAAGCACGGGCTGCCTATCGTGAGGCACTTGCATTTGTTCAACTGCGGACGTCGCGCCGCGGTAGCCGCAACCTAGAGGATTTGGAAAAGCAGCTTCACGCCGCACTGGAACGTGGGGCTGAGAAAAACACAGAAAAAGGGGAACAATGACGATGCATCGACGATTGGCGAGAAGTTTGGGCGCCCTATTGGTCGCGAGTCTAGTTGCTGGTGCGGCCGAAGCCGCGTTGATCCGCGGTCCGTATCTGCAACTCGGGACGCCGACGAGTATCGTCGTGCGCTGGCGTACGGACGTGGCCGAAGACAGCCGAGTCCGTTGGGGTACGATCCAAGGGGCACTCAGCGACACCATGGACGATGCCACGGCCGTGACGGATCACGAGATGACGATCACCGGCCTGACACCAGATACGACCTACTTTTACGAGGTCGGTTCGACCACGACCGCGCTGGCCGGCGACGATACCGACCACGTCTTCAACTCGGCGCCTGCAACGGGTGATTCGACGCCGATCCGAATCTGGGCAATCGGTGATTCCGGCTACCCGGATCCGGTCGGAGTGGTTCGCGATGGCGATGGAGTTCGCGACGCATATACAACCTTCAACGGCGGTGCTGCGACGGCGGATGTTTTTCTCTTGCTTGGCGACAACGCGTATTTCGCCGGCACAGACGCTGAGTACCAGACGGACCTCTTCGAACAGTATCCGGGCTTCATGCGGACAACCCCGGCGTGGGCATGTCTCGGGAACCACGAGAAGTTCGCGGCCGGCACCGATACGATCCTCCAGACGGGACCGTACTATGACGTCTTTACCTTGCCGTCTGCCGGCGAGGCGGGCGGTGTGCCTTCGGGGACTGAGTCCTACTATTCGTTCGATCACGGTAACATTCACTTCGTCGTGCTGGACTCCGAAGATTCCATTTCCGATCCGACAGCGCGCGAGGTCATGCAGGACTGGCTCGAAGCGGACCTGGCTTCCACCGAAGCCGAGTGGTTGATCGCATTCTGGCATCGGCCACCGTACAGCAGGGGGGCGTTCCACAATTCGGACGTCGAGCAAAACGAAGTCGATATGCGGGTGTTTATGAACCCGATCATCGAGGACTTCGGAGTCGATATCGTGATGTCCGGTCATAGCCACCACTACGAACGCAGTTACATGATCGACGGTCACTACGGTTTGTCCGGCACCTTTGGGCCCGAGCACATCGTCGACGGCGGTCTCGGTGATCCGATGATCGACAACGCCTACGAGAAGTCGGGACTCGGCGCGGAGTCCCATTCGGGGACTGTGTATGTCGTGGCAGGAAGTGCCAGTGAAGTTCGCTCAGGTCTTGGAACTCATCCCGCGTTACCCGTAGCGTTGGAATCGCTCGGTTCGTTCATCTTGGATGTCGATGGCGACAGCGCTACCGGGACTTTTTTGGACAATCTTGGTGCGGTACTCGACACATTCGACATGAACAAGGCCGTGTCGTGTCCAGCGACACCGGCTGTCGGCTGTACTGCGGCGGGTAAGTCGAAGCTCGTCATTGTCGATAAGGACAAGAATAAGGCCGACAAGCTGATTTGGAAGGCCAACAAGATGAATGTCGACCCGGCGGAGATCGGAGACCAATTGCTGGCCGATACGATCGATATCTGTGCCTACGACGCGTCCGGCAGACTGTTCGCGACGGCGTTGCCTGCTGGCACGGCGGGTCAGTGGACTGCTACCGGATCTGGCGTGAAGTATAAGGACAAGTCTGCGTCGGTCGGGGGTGTAAAGGTCGCGAAGATCAAGACCAGTACTGACGGCAAAGGGCTGCTCTTGGCGAAAGCGAAGGGCGTCCACCTGTTTACACCAACGATTCCGGTCAGCCTCCCGGTGACGGTGCAGGCTCAAAATGACCTGACCGGCAGCTGCTGGGAGTCAGTCTTCACGGCACTCGATGTATCAAAGAACGCCGACGGAAAGTTCCTGGCGAAAAACTAGCACCGCGAAGGCAACGGCACACGCGAGGGGGAGTCGAAGTCGGCTCCCCCTCTTGTCGTTGGAAGGGGTCATTCAGCCGCCGACCGAGATGTCGAAGCGGTCAACGTAGGCGGCGAAGCGGTCCAATACGGTTTTGTCTTGTAGGCCGAACTCCTCCAAGCTGTAAGTATGGGTCCCGTGTTTGCCCTTGGGATTCGCCGCCAGGTGGCTTTCCATCTCGCTCCGCGCCGTTGACAAATAGTCGAGGCCGAAGTGGTCGTAGATCTTCTTGGCGACTGCCAATGAGTCATCGACGAAGTCGTCGTGGGTGACGTCGATGAATCGGCTGGGCTCGGCCTTATCGCGAGCTGCCAAGCCGCGCTCTAGTGAAGTGGCGTAGAAATCCATGACGATCGGACCGAGTTGGGTCTTGTCGAGGCTTTCCATCTGCGGATCCATGATGAGGTGGGTCATGCTGCAGATCGACGCGATGCAAAGCAGCGGATTGCGGTGGCTCCAGACCACCGACACATCTGGAAAGGTCTTGATCAACGCTTCGATGCCCCACATGTGGGCTGGTGCTTTGAGGAGCCAGCGATCGCCCGGGCGCTGCCAATCGAGCATCTTGAGGATGTCGCGATAGTACGCGTACATGCCTGTGAGATCCTGAGAGCGATACCAAGAGCCGTAGGGTTCGAGCATGACCTCGAACCCCATCTGGACACCGTGCAGCGCGAAGGCATGCACCAGGACACACTCCTCCGGCGTATCGGCGCTGGCGAAGTGAACCTTGGTGAACTCGGGGTTTTTCTTGCGCCCCTCGGCGAAGCGGGCTTCCAGCTCGTCGCGCCGGGGGTCGTTCTGTCCCGGCTGCAGGCCGTCGAGCGGGTCCGGCGTGCGTGCCTCCCAAAGGAGGAGCGGCCGCGTGGTTGGATCCTTTGCCAGCAGATTGAACAAGGCGGAGGTGCCGGAGCGGGGCAGTCCGGTCAGGACCATCGGCTTCTTGATCGTGCGCTTTCGGATCTCCGGGTGGCGCCGAAAGCCATCTTCGATGCGCAAGCGAGTGACGAGAACCTCGACGAGCCGGCGCCGGTTGCGACGGCGTCCTCGCTCGCTCAATTGGGCCTGGTTGAACGTTTCAATCAGGGCCTCCAGTCCCGGTCGATAGGATTCGTCGCCGAAGTCGGAGAGTCCGCTGGTGGCCTGAGCTTCGGCCAAAACTGATTCTGCGTCGAGAAGGTCTGCTGTCATAGATGGGTGGAGATTGCAGCTTTGTGGGAGGCACTTCAAGCTGGCTGCGAGTTCGGTAGTGGATCACTATGATGTTGAGCTCGGCGCAATGGGAGCCCGGGTTGAACGCGGCTCGGCGGCGCCTCTCCCTCCCGCACTTATGCTGACGCGGCTCGGCGGCGCCTCTCCCTCCCGCACTTATGCTGACGCGGCTCGGCGGCGCCTCTCCCTCCCGGTATGGCGCTGCTACCGCTACTTCGGCGAGACTTGCCAAAGCCCCGAGGTGTTGATTTCGATGTATGCCGGAGTATCGGTGCTGAGTTCTTTCGGGAACTGCGCTGCGAAACGCGCGAACGGTGGATGGCGTTCGACCAGGATCACGTCGGGTCGCTCGCGCTTGAGTGGGACTTCCTCCGGTCGGATCGGTCGGTTCCAGAACTCTGCGATGTTGACGCGTTCGGCCACGTCTCTGGTCAGTAGTTGGGTTGTTCTCTTGTCCTTGGCGATGATGCACTGCACGCGCAGACCTCGACCCGCCAAGGCTGCGGCGCGTTGGCCGATGTCGGTTGCGCTTCCGTTGTTGACCAAGCGCGGATCGGGATCGCGAGGATACTCGACGAAGTACGAGTTGTAGTTGGCGAACGCGAGAAGAGCGAAGCCGAGCATGACGAGCGCTCTCGACCGCGGACAGAGCGCCGCGAGTCGTCCGAAGCCCATGCTCCCAAAGATCGCCAATGCTGGTAAAATAAGCAGCATGCGAGTTAGGCTCGGGCCGACGAAGCCCAGGACGCTACAGGACAGAATCCACACTGTTAGCAGAAATCCCAACACGAGATGGCCGCGTTGCCGCCACGCCTCGCTGATGCCGACGAACATGAACAAGCCGACGATGGGATGGATTGGGTCGAGGCCGGCGGTAACGAAAAAGGAAGAGACGCCGTCGTGGAAGTGGCCGGTGCCGAGCGTCCAGCTGTAGATCGAGGGGTGATGGATGGGCAGTAGGATCGACCAGAAGATGTTTTCCAGCCAATGCCACGGACCGCCCCGGATCGTGTAGCTGCCGCGCGACAGGAATAGATCGGGTTGTTGGAATGCAAAGAGGATGTTGGGCACCGAAAACAGTAGCAATCCGGCGAAGATCCATCCTTGTGTCACGACGGATGTCCGGCGGTCGCTTGCCGGGGCTCGCACGATCGACAGAGCACCGTGGACGGCGAGGGCGATGACGATGATCCGACACGAGGTGTACGCGTAGACGGAAAGCGCAGCGATCGAACCGGTTAGGAAAGCGGCTACCGAGGTGCGGCTGCGGCTCGTGTGCTCGAGGGCCAACGCGATCGCGGCGAGAAAGAGTGGGGCGGAAATGGCGCGCAGACCGGAGCGGCCGTAGTGGAAGAGCCATAGCGAGGACGTGGTGACGCTGAGGATCAGCCAGGTCGGCAGTCTTGCGTCGATTCGTTTGGCCAAGACTCCGGTTAGCCCAATCGTCAGAAGGGCGAAGAGCCAACTCAAGACTTGAATGGCGAAGGTGGTTGGTCCAAAGAATGTGACGGACAAGCCTTCGAGGTAGAGGTATAGAGTCTCGGCGGAGTTGCCGATGGAGGTTGTGATGACTTCAACGTGGCGTCCTTCGACGAGATAGATACCGCGCAGAGCTTCTTCGGAGGTGTCGTTGTGTAGCCCCTGCGGGACCACGTCGCGCCGGAAAGCGAGGGCGCAGAGATAGACGACCAGGGTGGCGGCCATGGCCAAGCGCGAGACACGTCCGTCGGCCTCTGTCGTGGGGGGCGATGGTGGTGTCGACGGGTTGCTGGCGGGTGCGGCCAAGGCGGCTTGGCTATTCTGCGGTCACGTAGGCCGCCGAGATGCCGCCGTCGACCAGGAAGGTACTGCCGGTGACGTAAGAAGAGTCGTCAGACGCCAAGAATAGAGCGGCCTTGGCCATTTCTGCAGCTTCCCCAAAGCGACCCATGGGGAGATGGACCATGCGCCGCGCCTTCTTTTCGTCCGTATCGAGGAACTTCATGAGCAGCTCGGTGTTCAAGGGCCCGGGGCAAAGTGCGTTGACTCGGATATTCTCCTTGGCATGGACGATGGCCAGCTCTTTGGACAGTGCGAGGACTCCTCCCTTGCTGGCGGTGTACGCGAGCTGAGGTGCGCCCGATCCCATGACCGCGACTAACGATGCGGTGTTGATGATCGAACCGCCGCCGGCTCTTTGTAAGGCGGGGATACCGTACTTGCAGCCGAGAAAGACGCTCTTGAGATTGATGCCCATCGTCAGGTCCCAGATCTTCTCGTCCGTGTTGACGGCATCGTCGTCGGCGCTGTGCATGATACCGGCGTTGTTGAAGAGCGTGTCGAGCTTGCCGAATTCTTTCTCGGCGGCGTCGATCATCTCCTTACAATCAGACGATTTGGACACATCGGCGTGAACGTAGATTGCCTCACCGCCGTCGTCGCGGATACGTGAGGCGCAGGCTTCGCCTGCTTCGTCGTTGAGATCGACCGCAACGATTCGAGCTCCTTCGGTCGCAAAAAGTCGGGCTGATTCTAGACCGATCCCGCTGGCGGCACCGGTGATGAGTGCTACGCGATCTTTGAGTCGCATTTTATCGTCCTCCTGATGCCGCGCAGGCGGCGACGAAGTTGTCGAAAATTCTCTGCTGAATGGGATCGTCTTTCGCCGTGAGCTCCGGGTGCCATTGGACTGCGACGAGCCACGGATGGTCTGGCTTCTCTACGGCCTCGACTACGCCGTCTGGCGCGTGCGCGACGACCGAGAGCTGGGCTGCGACGCGGTCGATCGCCTGGTGATGCCACGAAGCAGCTTCGAAGTCGGTGCTCTGAGTGACACCCGCCAACTTCGATCCGGGCGTTACGGCGATGCGATGCGGTGTCGGCTCTCGCGGTGGGAGTCGGTGCAAGACGTCTTCGCCGACGACGTCGGGGAGATGGTTGTGTAGTGTTCCGCCGAGAGCGACATTGATTAGCTGTGTGCCGCGGCAGATGCCAAGTGTGGGAAGCGACGACTCCAGCAAGCGCTTGGCGAGCATCATTTCGGTGCCGTCGCGCTCGGCGTCAATCATGTAGATGGTTTCGTGGGAGTCGCCGTCGTAGAGTTCGGGATTCATGTCTCCGCCGCCGGCCAGGATGACGCCGTCGACGGTTGCGAGCCAGCGGTCAACCGCGTGCTCGCCCGGGGGCAGGAGAATAGGTGTTCCGCCTGCGCGGTTCACGGCGTCGACGTACTCGGCGGGCAGGGTGTAGTGGTTCTTTTCGTCGCGCCCGTAGGTGGTGATGCCGATGATTGGGGTCATTGGATTAGTTGGTCGAGCGATTGGTAGGCTAAAGCCAACCCTACCGTGTGACGTAGGGTTGGCTTTAGCCTACCAATTGGAGGTTCGGCACAGTCGGGGAGGGCTCGTATATGGCCCGCGGTGGGCAATCTTAGCTCTCTCATATTCGCTCGAAGTAGCGCTTTCGTTCCCAGTCGGTCACGGATTGCTCGTAGGCCTTTTGTTCGGTGCGGAAGAAGTGGGTGTAGTGGTCGACGACCTGGTCGCCGAAGGCGGCGCGCGTGAAGGCGCTGGCCGCGAACGCGTCGGTGGCGTCGCGCAGGGTCGTTGGCACCTCGGGTAGATCAGCGGCGGCGTAGACATCCCCGCGGAACAATGGCGGTGGTTCGATCTTCTTGTCGATCCCGTCGAGGCCGGATGCCAACGCGGCTGCGAAGGCCAGGTACGGGTTGCAGTCTGCGCCCGGGATGCGGCATTCGATGCGCAGGCTCTGGCCGCTGCCGACGACACGAAATCCGGCCGTGCGGTTGTCGTAACTCCAAGCAATCTTGGTCGGAGCCCATGAGGCGGCCACGTAGCGCTTGTAGGAGTTGACAGTCGGCGCGTAGAACGGCATCACCTCGGCAGCGTGCGCCATCCAACCGCCCAGGAACCAACGAAACGTCTCGGTGCTTTGGATCCCCTCGAGATCGTCGTCGCCAGCAAAGGCATTGGTGCCTTCGCTCCAAAGACTCATGTGTACGTGACAGCTCGATCCCGCTTGGCCGGTGTGCGGCTTGGCCATGAAGGTGACGCTCATCTCGAGCTGGTCGGCTAATTCCTTGGCGCACTGTTTGTAGACGCAGTGGCGATCCGCCATCGATAGGACTTCGGTGTAGCGCACGTTCAGTTCGTGTTGACCGAGGCCCCATTCACCTTTGGAGTTTTCGACCGGCACTCCGGAGTTGCGCAGATGGCGTCGCAGCGGAGCATTGTACTTCTCGACGCGCGCCCCCTGCATCATGTGGTAGTCCTCGATGTACCAGCCGGCTGCTTGCAGCTGCGCGTAGTCGGTGGATGCAGCATCGCGGTACGTACTGTCGAAGATGAAATACTCGAGTTCTGAGGCAGCTTGTGCACCGTAGCCGGCGGCCGCGGCCGCATCGGTTTGTTTGCGCAGAATCGAACGCGGCGCCTCGGCGATCGGGCCGTGGCTCGCGTCGTCGACCAGGTCGCAAATGACCATGGCCGTCTTGTCCAACCAGGTGGCGCGTCGCAGTGTGATCATGTCGGGGACCAAGTGAAAGTCGCCGTAGCCTTGTTCCCAGTTGGCGAATGCGTAGCCGGGGACTGGCTCCATCTCCATGTCGACGGTCAATAGGTAGTTGCAGCCGTGGGTGCCGTCTTTGACGGCGCTGTCGAGAAAGAACTCCGCATCGAAGCGTTTGCCGACAAAGCGTCCGTAGATGTCGGTGAATCCGACGAGCACGGTGTCGATCTCTTCACTGCGCACCAACTCGGTCAGTTGACCGACGTCGAGCATCCCGCGTGGGTTCGACATCGCTTCCTCCTACTTTCGGACCAGGTGATAGGACTTCGGTCGGGTGAGCTGATCAAACCCAAGAACAGATAGAGTGCAACCTCGGCCCGAGTCCTTGACGCCGACCCAGGCCAGCCCGGGGTCGAGGTAGTCACAGCGGTTCATGAACCAGGTGCCGGTGTCGACTCTGTTGCCGATCGAGACCGCCGCGTCGCGGTCGCTGGTCCAGACCGAAGCGGTGAGACCGTAGGGGCTGTCGTTCATCAGCTGGATCGCCTGCTCATCGCCGTCGACCGCCATGATGCCGACGACCGGACCGAAAGTCTCTTCCCGCATGATGCTCATGCTGTGGTCGACGTCGACTAGGACCTGAGGCGCGAGGTAGGTTCCGCCGTCAGCCTGCATAAAGTCGCTTGGGTCAATCAGTGCACGGCCGCCCGCGCTGACGGCTGAGGCGACCTCGGCGCGGACAAAGTCGGCGTGCGCTGCCCGGACAACTGGTCCGAGATCGGTTTCTGGATTGAGCGGATTGCCGAGCTGGTACTTGCGGGTCAGGTCGACGAAGCCGTCTACGAACGCTTGGTAGTTCGAACGCTCAACATAGATGCGCTCGATGCCACAGCAGGACTGGCCGGAATTGAAGAAGGATCCATCGACGAGATTCTCGATCGCATGGTCGAGATCGGCGTCAACACGGACATAGGCGGGATCCTTGCCGCCGAGCTCGAGACCGCAGCCGACAAACCGATTCGCCAAGGCGCCCACCATCGTGTGGCCGCCGTGCACCGAGCCGGTGAATGCCACGAAAGCGACGCGTTTATCAGCGACAGCTCGCTCTGTCGTAGTGTGGTCGGTGTGAACCGCATGAAAGACCCCGTCGGGAAGACCGGCCTCTGCGAGGGCTGCCGCGAGGCGTTCCGAACAGAGCGGAGTTTGGGAAGAGTGCTTGAGGACGACACTATTTCCAGCCAAGAGGGCCGGAACGACGGAATTGACGGCGATGAGGTAGGGGTAGTTCCAGGCGGGGATCACTAGGACGACTCCGAGCGGTACCTTGCGGATGAACAGCTCGGCGTTGTCCGGACCATCGACTGCGACATCGGTAAGGGCCGTCGAGGCGAGGTTCGCCATGCGCCGGGCGCGATCCGCGGCGGTCGTAATCTCGCGCCCTGCGAAGCGCACGGGTCGCCCCATTTGCCACGAAAGTTCGGGCCCCCATTCTTCAGCGTTCTGGTCGAGGACCGCAGCGAAGCGCTCTGTTAGGGCGATGCGTTCGTCGAGCGGGGTGTCCTGCCACGAGGCCGTGGCCGCCGTTGCCCGCGCGAGAGCCGCGTCGACCTCATCCCAAGTAGCGAGGGGGCGTTCGGCGAAAGTCGAACCATCGACCGGAGATACAACCTGCAGTGTCTTCATCGAACCCCCGAGATGCGACTAGAAGAGTGCCGCAACTGCCTTTAGAGCCTTGGGGACAGAGCCCCACATGATAAACGCGAGGATGACGGGTACGACGTAACGCAGGAGTGGGACCCACACCTTGAGGATTCTGTACCGCTTGGAGCCGGCGATGAGCTCGAGCTCAGGCTCCTTCATCACCCAGCCGGTAAAGATGGCGAGCGCCAGCCCCCCACCCATGAGTAAGACGTTGGTAGCCACCTGATCCATGGCGTCGAGTGCGGCGATATTGAGTGCCGCGGGGGTGCCGAGTAGGGCGGCGGCTCCGCCGGTCCACAGAGTTGCCTGCCGTCGATCCAATGTGAAAACATCGGAGAGCGAGGCGACGACGACTTCGAGAAGCGAAATCAGCGAGGTCAGTGCACCGACGACGAGCGCTCCGAAGAAAAGAGTGCCGACGATGCGGCCAGCGATCCCTAGTTCGAGGAACGCCTTCGGGAGCGTGATGAAGAGAGCCCCGAGAGTGCTTGCGGTGACGTCTTCGGAAAGATTGAGTGCGAACAACAGGGGAAAGACCACTAGGCCGGCGACGAAGGCGATCGCGAAATCTGAAAATGCGATGATCCCGCCCTGTACCGGAAGGTTGCTCGTCCTGTCGAGATAGCTCGCGTAGGTGAGCATCGCGCCCATGCCGAGGCTGAGACTAAAAAAGGCTTGTCCGGCAGCTTCGGACAAGACCTTGCGAGAGAAGAGCCCGGAGAAATCCGGCTCCAAGTAGTACTGGTATCCGGGCCCAGAGCCGGGAAGAGTTGCGGCGTAAAGCGCGAGAGCGCAGACGACGACGAACAGCATGGGCATGACGATGATCGAAGTGCGCTCGATTCCTGACGAGATACCGTTGTTGACGATCCACAGCGACCCGGCCATGAACACCAGGTGCCAGGCGAGAGCGTCGAGTCCGGTTGATACCTCGCCAAAGTGCTGAGCCGGCTTCGGATCGAAGCCGACAAAGATCGCCTCCAGACCGTAGCGCAGTGTCCAACCTGCAATGACAGAATAGTACGAGGCAATCAGGAAGCCGGCCGAGACGAAGACCAGACCCAGAATCTTCCACCTACGCCCTCCGTAGAATCCGAGCGCTTGAATTGGTCCGCGCGCTGCCCCTCGACCGATTGCCAGCTCGGCGATCAGTACGGGGCCGCCGACCAAGAAGAGCATCAAAATGTACAGGAAGACAAAGGCGGCACCGCCGTTCTCGGCCGTGAGGTAGGAGAACCGCCACATATTGCCGAGGCCGACTGCGGACCCGATTGCGGCCATCAAAAAGCCAAAGCCGCTGCCCCAGTGCTCTCGTCCTCGGTTTGCCGCCATCGCTGTTCTCCCCCTCGAATCGCCCCTTTGACCCGCGACTCCTCGTCGCGGAGAGCTAACAGACTTAGAACTCGAATTCCACGAACGTCTCAGTACTCGGGGCCGGGATTGTGTTTGTTGGCGGCTCGACTACGCTGGCCGTCGAGATGGTGGAGAGAAGCGAAATGTCGGAGCCGATCAAGGTGGGGATCGTCGGTGGGTCTGGATATGCCGGTGGCGAGCTGATGCGCTTGTTACTCGGCCATCCCAAAGCCGAGATCGCTTGGGTTACCTCGCGCGGTGACAAGGATCTGGAGGCTGTGCATCGCAACCTGATGGGTACCGGATTGCGCTTTGTTCGCGAGGAAGACGCCGGGCCGTGTGACGTAGCGTTTCTGTGTATGCCGTCCCGTGAGTCGATGACCAGAGCGCCGGCTTATCTCGAGGCGGGGACCAAAGTGGTCGATATCGGCTCTGACTTTCGACTCAAGGATCAGGGGCTTTTCGAGCGCGTTTATGGCGGCAGCCATGCCTGCTGGGGCCTCGTCGGGGAGTCTCCCTACGGCGTGACCGAGTTGCACCGAGAGGCGATCGCCGGGGCTCGGCTGGTCGCAAACCCGGGATGCTTCGCTTACACCACGATTCTCACTCTAGCGCCGCTGGTGAAGGCGGGTTTGGTCGATCTCGACCGGATTGTGGTGAACGGATTGACGGGGACCTCCGGGGCGGGGGCCGAGCCGAAAGTTTCAAGTAGCCACAGTGAGATTGCGAACTCCGCGTTTCCCTACAATGTCGTCGACCATCGCCACACGTACGAAATCGAACAGGAACTCAGCGGCGTTGCGGTAGGGAAGGTTCAGGTACATTTCACGCCGATCTTCTGTCCTTTTCCGCGCGGAATCTTATCCGTTTGCAGTGGATTTTCGACGCGATCGGTGTCCCGCGATGAAGTCTTGGCGACGTATCGTGAATTCTATGCAGGAGAGCCCTTCATCGACGTCGTCGGGTTGCCGAAAGACCCAGCGGTTTCTTGGGAGTACTTGCCGTATCCCAGTGTTGCCCACCTGGCCGGATCAAACTACGTACAGCTTGGCGTGGATGTCGATCCCGATCGAGGCCGAATCGTGGCGATCGGGGCCATGGATAATTTGGGCAAGGGGGCCGCTTCGTCTGCGATTCAGAATATGAACTGCATGCTGGGGTATTCGGAAGAGTTGGGAATCGCTGGCCGGGGACTGCACCCGTAACGAGCCCTCGGCATTTGCATTCGATGTAGAGCCTCAGGCACGCTTGAAACGATGGACGGAGAGAACCGATTATTGGCCCCCCTCAAGGTCGCCGAGGGATGGCTCCGGGTCGGCGTGGGCTTGCTATGGACCACTGTCCTTGGGATTCCACTTCTGGCCTTCATCTACAGCCGGTACGTCGTCGGACTGGTATGCTCTGTTTTTGGTCGGCCGGACTTGCTCGACGGCGCGGTCGATCGCAACGTCCAGACGTTCGAGATGGTGTCGCGAGACTACTGGGCGCGGGGCATCTTCGTGATCACGAGGATGTCGTTCTGCGCCCGTGAGGAGACCCACATCGAGTGGAAACGGACGCACGTAATCTGTGCGAACCACACCAGTGTCTTCGACATTTTCGCACTCATGAGTGCAGTTCCCGTGCCGGTTCGCTTCGTCGCGAAGCAGGAGCTCGAAAAGTGGCCGATCATCGGCTGGTCGCTGCGGCCTTCTGGGCAGGTGCTGGTCAACCGGGCCGATCGCGCCGAGGCGATTCGTTCGATATCAGAGGCCGCTCTGAGCGACGTGCGTGGCCAGATCATCTTCTTCGTAGAGGGCACCCGATCTCCCGATGGCTCATTGTTGCCATTCAAGAAGGGGGCCTTTCACTTTGCCTTGGCCAACCAATTGCCATTGTTGCCGACCGCGATCGGTGGTGCCCATACCGCGCTCTCGCGGCGAGCTTGGTGGAAGCTCAATCCGGGAAGCGAGATCCAGGTCGATTTTTGTAGACCGATTGAAGTTCCACATGCCTGGGACGAGAAAGATCGGGCACACTTAATCGAACACCTGCGAGAACAGACTCGACACGCGATCAGTGAAGCGCTGGACCGCAGCGAAGCGGAGCGTAGAGCGGCGTGATCGGCGAGTAACGAGCGGGGACCGGTCTGATCCCCGCTCGCGTTTGACTACTTCGGCTCGGAGCCAGAGCCGCCCTGGGCCGCGTGCTCGGCGCGCAGCCCTGAATCGGGCTTGATGACGAGTTCGACCCGGCGGTTGAGCTGACGACCTTCCCGGGTTTCGTTGTTCGCTACCGGACGAGATTCGCCGTCACCGCGCGTGCTGATTCGTGCGCTGCTGACTCCATCCGCCGTGAGTTGTTCAGCGACTGCTCGGGCCCGGCGCAGCGAAAGCTCGTAGTTCATTTCCTCGGCGCCCCGACTATCGGTGTGGCCCGTGATCGTTACCAGCGTCCGCGGGTACTTTGATAGGATGCCACCGACCTCGAGCAGCTTATTCCGAGCGCCGGGTTGGACCGCAGCGCTCCCCGAATCGAAGAGCACATCGCTGCCGAGAGAGATGTAGATCGTTTCCTGCTCACGGCGGATTCGATCTTGCTCCGACAGGACTGCCTGCATTTCGCGAGCCTGTTTGTCCATGTAGTTGCCGAGTAGGCCGCCGCCGACTCCGCCGATAGCAGCGCCGATGGCAGCACCTTTCCAGGCACCCTCACCACCGTCTGCAATGGCACCGATCGCGGAGCCGATGGCGGCGCCGCCGACAGTGCCTAAGACGGCTCCTTTGGTTGTGCCAGATTGCTGTTGGTAGGCTTGGCAGCCGGGGAGACTCAAGGCGATTATTCCGGCCAATAGGGCGGTACCGATTTGTCTTCGCATTTGGTTGGTCCTTCCGTAGTGGGGTACGAGTCGAGACCGGCTCCCGGTTGGGCAGCCTGGTCATAGGAAAAGTGTACGTGCCGGCCGGAGTGCAGGCAAATGGCGCGGACAGCGTCGCCTAGCGTATTGCGTAGACGACGTGCAGCGTCGCCGTGACTCGGACATCGCCGGGCTCGACCGGGGTCGGGGCCGACGACTCCATCGCCATCGCTGCCCCGCGATAATGCCTAGGCACAATCGATGCCGGTGTCGCGGTGGAAGCTTCGAGGATCGGGCCCAATTCGACCCCGAGCGCAGCTGCGATGGTGGCTGCCTGATCCTGTGCGTCGCGTGCGGCTGCTGTTTGTGCTTGCGCGGTGGTGGACTTTCGATCCCGCAGAGTGAAGACCAAATTGCTGACGCGATTCGCGCCCGCTCGGGTGGCGTTGTCGATCAACTTGCCGACTGCGGCAGTGGTGCGGGTTTCGACCCGCACCTCATTGCGAGCGACGTAGCCCGTGATTTCGGGCGGTTCGTTGCGGTTGCGTTCGCGATGATGATCGTACACCGGATCGAGCGAATAACGGGTTGTCGAGACCCGATCGTCCTTACCCAGCAGAGTTTTGATCCGGTCTGCCAAGGCCTTGCTCGTTTGCGCGTTCGCTTCGACCGCGGCAGCGGCTGTCGGGGCCGTTGTATCGACGGCAAAGCTGATAATCGCCAAGTCAGGTTCGGCGCTCGCCTCGCCTTGTCCTGTCACCCTGATGAGACGTGGGTTGTCTGCGCACATTGCCGAAGCTTCATGTACGCTATCGGCTAAACCCTCGCCTGCGACTATGGGAGTCGCGCTCACGAAAAGTCCGAGTACGGCGATCAATACGATGGGCATGGCTCTTGAATGGTAGACGTTGGCCGATCCGTGGGCAAATGGACGATGTCTCGCGGCGGCGTGGTGGTGGCAGCAGCGAACGGGCGGTTAGCGAATTCGCTCGCCGGTCTCAGAGTCGAAGAGGAGCAGCGACTCCGGTGCGGCGTAGGCTCGACGTGGCACGTCGGTTGGATTTCCTGGGATCTGGACCGCGACCGCTTGGTCGCCGACCTGGCCCTGCACGATCGAGAAGCTTCCCATCGATTGTCGGGTGCTGGGGTCGAGGATTGCCAACAGTGAATTTTTCATCGTTCCGGAAATGTCGAAGGCTTCCGGCCGAATGCCAACGAGAACGGGTACATCATCGAACCGCGTCGCCAGAGATCCGTTCAGGGTGATGTTCTGGCCAGCGATGGCAAGAACATCGCTGCTCCCGCGGGCTGGTATGAAATTAATCCGCGGAGGTTGTCCGATGGCGGCGGCGACTCCTCGAGTCGCTGGGTTTGCGTAGAGATGAGCGGGCGTGTCGGTTTGGCGAACTTGGCGATCTTCGATGTATGCGATGCGATCGCCGACGATGGTGGCGTCTAAGCCATTGCAGGTCAGATAGAGCATTGCGGATTGTGTCTGTCGCTGAATGCTGCGCAGATGCGCGCGTGCGTGGAGCCTGTCTTCGTCCGCAAGTGCAGCCAGCGGGTCGTCGAGGACGATGAGGCCGGGCCTTTTCGCGATTGCTCGAGCGATCGCTACCCGAACGCGGTCGAGCCTTCCAAGTTGTCGCGGCAGTGCTTCGGCGACGGTTTCGAGTTTGAGCAATGCCAGGAGTTCGTCACGTCGATCAGCGATTACGTCGTCTTCAACGCCCTGGTGTCGTAGGGGGAAGGCGATATTCTCCGCGGCACTCAGGTGTGGGTAGAGGGCGAGGCTTCGGAATACGATGGAAATGGGCCGCTTCGAGGGATGCAGCTGGTCGCACCGATGCCCGTTGACGGTGATCGTCCCCGCGGCGAGGTCGTCGAGCCCGGCGATCGAACGGGCGATGGGGCCAGTTGCGGCGGCCGACGAACAAAGGCCAGCGACAGCCTCTCCGTCCGCCATGCGAAGATCGAGCCGATCTACGGCCGAAGAAACCTGGATCCCATCGAGGTGCGCGTTCGCCATGCTCAACTACACAGTGTACCACGCGTGTAGCGATCGGCGAGTGCCGTTTGCCGATGGGGAGCTAAACTGATCGCTGAGGAAGTAGCCAAGCTTGACGGCACCCGCGGTTCTTACAGAACCACTTATCGCCGTCACTGAACGCTGTGAGGCATCGTTCTTCTCCCCCGGCAAGGCGGATGACTGGATGGTGTTCGGCGCAGTTCTCACAGTTGACGAAGCGCCCACCGTGGCCCAGATGCCGCTTCGCTGGGCGCTTGGCGCGCCGCGATTCGAGATCGATAATCACTGCCATATATTCTCCCTACCCGTTGTGCGGATTACACCACACGAGGGGGATTGTCACCCCCGGGGGCGAGCAATCTGCGGACGTATTTTGCCCGGTCGTTTACCGCTGTGCCGGGCCGTGTATGATGGAGGATCGACGCTTTTGGGGTAGATCGCGGCGGACGAATTTCATGACAAAGGTAACGACAAGCGGCTTTGAAGATTCCCGTACGCACGGCTTTGCACGGGTTGCGGTTTGCATACCCAAAGTGCACGTCGCAGACCCTGCTAGGAACGCTTCTTCGCATCTAAAGTATCTGAAGAAAGTGTATCGCGAGGGAGCTGTATACGCGCTGTGCCCCGAGTTGGGCCTGAGTGCGTACACGTGTGGAGACCTGTTTTTTGACGATACCCTGCAGCGTTCGTGCGAAGATGCTTTAGGGGATATTGCCGTCGCCACCGAGCAGATGAGCATGTTGCTCTCGGTCGGACTGCCTATCCGAGTCGGCTCGCTGCTGTTGAACTGCGCGGTGACTCTCTATCGAGGTAAGCCGGTTGCGGTAACGCCGAAGAGCTTTTTGCCGAACTATCGCGAGTTCTATGAGCAGCGCTGGTTTGCTGCGGCGAAAGTTTGCACGACACCGGAGATCGAATTGATCGGCGAGGTCGTGCCGATCGGATCGGACATCATCGTCGAAGCACGTCACATTCCGGGGTTCGCCCTGCATACGGAGATTTGTGAGGATCTCTGGGTGCCGATCCCACCCAGTGCGAGGGCGGCGTTGAGTGGTGCCACTGTGCTTGCGAACCTCTCCGCGTCGAATATCACCGTTGCCAAATCGGAATACCGGCGCACGCTGGTGATCGGCTCGTCGGCACGAAACCTCGCGGTCCAAATGTACGCCGCCGCTGGTTTCGGTGAGTCGACGGCCGACCTGGCTTGGGACGGCGAGGGCCTGATCGCGGAACGAGGACACCTTCTCTCCGAGACCGAGCGTTTCTCTCTAGCCGGCTCGTCGGCGATCGTAGACGTAGACTTAGGAGCCGTCGCACAGGACCGGATGCGCCAGACATCCTTTGCCGATAACGTTGTGGACGCCGGTGCAACCTTCCGACGTATCGTGTGTGGAGAAGGCGAGGATGCCAGGGAGCCCGCCGTCTACAACAGTTTTCTTCGCGTTGTCGATCCGCACCCGTTTGTGCCAGCGGATTCGGCCAAGCGAGATGAACGGTGCCGCGAGGTCTTCTCGATCCAGGCGACGTCGCTAGCGCGCCGGCTCGAGGCACTGCCAGATGAAAGTCGGCGATTGGTGATCGGGGTTTCGGGTGGCCAGGACTCGACGCACGCGCTGCTAGTCGCTGCGCGCGCCGTTGACTTGCTCGGATTGCCGCGTGATCGGATCCTGGCGATCACCATGCCGGGCCTGGGGACGACTGACCGAACCCGCAATAACGCCCGGCATTTATCCGAAGCTCTCGGCGCACGGCTCCACGAAGTGCCGATCGGCGAACTCAGTGAAGAAGTGTTTCGGATTGTCGAACACCCCAGCGAAGTCGAAGATTTGACTTTCGAGAACGTGCAAGCGTGGTTGCGGAAGCTTTTGCTTTTTTCGATGGCATCGCGGCACCGGGCGCTCGATCTTGGGACCGGCGATCTCTCAGAACTCGCGTTGGGCTGGTGTACCTACGGCGGCGACCATATGTCGCACTACGGTGTCAATGCCGGCGTTCCGAAGACGTTGATTACCTATCTGATCCGTTGGGCTACGGAACGGGTATTCGGCGATGACAAAAAGCTCGTCGGGGTGTTGATGGATATCCTCGCCACTCCGATATCGCCTGAGCTCAAAAGACCGGATGGCAACGGCGAGATCGCTCAACGGTCCGAAGATGTCATCGGGCCTTACGAGCTGCACGACTTTTTCTTGTATCACTTTCTTCGATTTGGCGCCGAGCCTGGCAAGATTGCTCGCCTGTGTTTGCATGCGTTCGACGGACGCTATGACCTGGCGACGATTCGGCGCTGGCTGATCGTTTTCCTCGAACGCTTTGTGCGCAGCCAGTACAAGAGGGACTGCCTACCGGGAGGGCCCAAGGTGGGATCGGGTGGTGCACTTTCGCCGCGCGGTGATTGGCGGATGCCGGCCGATGCGACCGCCGACATCTGGCTCGAGGCCGCTCGCCGGATTCCTGAGCAGCTACCTCAACAGTCCGTTTCTGACCGAGACTAGACCGTCGTCGGGTCCGGCTGTTCCGGATCGACGTCGAGGTCGCGGATGGCTCGTGCGACGTCGTCAGTACTAACGGCGCCGCTCTGGGATAGCTGGTAGAGCGCCGCGACTGTAATCGCAGCTGCGTCGACTTCGAAGAATCGGCGCAGAGCCTCGCGCGTATCGCTGCGGCCGAATCCGTCTGTGCCGAGACAGAGCATTTCGGCTGGGACGTAGCGCGTGACCTGATCGGCGACGGCACGCATATAGTCGGACGCGGCGACGACCGGTGCCGGTGTCGTTCCGAGTGCTTGTGCCACGTAAGGGATTCGGGGTGTCTCGTTGGGGTGGAGGATGTTCCATCGTTCGGTGGCGATCCCGTCGCGTCGCAGCTCGCCGTAGCTGGTGACGCTCCAGACATCCGCAGCCACGCCGCGGCTGGCGAGGAGTTCCTGCGCCGCCAGTGCTTCGCGCAAGATCGCGCCGCTGCCAAAGAGGTTAATGCGCGGCCCCTCTGGCAGCTCGGACTCCTTGAAGCGGTAGATGCCGCGCCGGATGCCTTCTTCGACGCCCTCTGGCATCGCCGGCATGGTGTACATCTCGTTCTCTACGGTGAGATAGTAAAACCAGTTCTCGCCTTCGGAATACATGCGACGCAGGCCGTCCTGCACGATGACAGCGACTTCGAAGGAGAACGCGGGGTCGTACGACTTGAGCGTGGGGACTGTGCTGGCAAGAAGGAGGCTTTGCCCATCTTGGTGCTGGAGCCCTTCACCTGCGAGTGTGGTGCGGCCAGCGGTGCCGCCGATCAGAAAGCCGCGACCGCGTGAATCGGCGTTCTGCCAGATGAGGTCGCCAATGCGTTGGAATCCGAACATCGAGTAGAAAAAGAAAAACGGAATCGTGTTGACACCGTGCGTCGCGTAGGCCGTGCCGGCGGCGATGAACGAGCACATCGAGCCGGCCTCGGTAATGCCTTCCTCAATGAGTTGGCCGTCGACGGCTTCTCGGTAGTACAGCACCACGTCTGAGTCGGCAGGGTCGTAGGTCTGTCCGACACGTGAATAGATACCGAACTTTCGAAAAAGAGCGTCCATGCCAAAGGTGCGTGCTTCGTCAGGTACGATCGGCACGACGAGGTCGCCGATTTCCGGGTCGTTCATGATCTTTTGCAGCAGCCGCACCATGACCATCGTGGTCGCGGCCTCGCGCTTGCCGGTGCTCTTCATGAACTCTTCGAACCACGGGAGTGGCAGTGGCTTGATCGGCTTCGATCGAACACGACGCTGTGGCATTGATCCACCAAGGGCGTTGCGGCGATCCATCATGTATTCCATCTCGGCGCTGTCCTTCGGCGGTCGATAGAACGGGGTCTCCTCGATCTCTGCGTCGGCGATGGGGATACCGAAGCGATCGCGGAAGTCGCGCAACTCTTGTTCGTTCAGCTTCTTTTGCTGGTGCGTGACGTTGCGGCCTTCGCCAGCCTCGCCGAGGCCGTAGCCCTTGATCGTCTTTGCGAGGATTACGGTAGGCGTGTCTTGGTTTTCGACGGCAGCCTTGTAGGCAGCGTAGAGCTTACGGCTATCGTGTCCACCACGTCTCATCTTCGCGAGTTTGGCGTCGGTGATGTCCTTTACGAGGGCCAATGTCTCGGGATAGGCGCCAAAAAAGTCCTTACGAATGAAATCGCCGTCCGACACGGTGTACTTTTGATACTGGCCGTCGGGAACTTCCCCCATGCGTTTGGTCAGGAGTCCACTGTCGTCGCGTGCCAAGAGGGGGTCCCAGTCGTCCCCCCAAATGACTTTGATGACGCGCCATCCGGCCCCGCGAAAGGCGGCTTCCAGTTCCTGAATGATTTTACCGTTGCCACGAACCGGGCCGTCGAGCCGTTGCAAATTGCAATTGACTACCCAGGTCAAGTTGTTGAGGTGCTCACGTGACGCCAGAGTGATTGCGCCCAGTGTTTCAGGCTCGTCGGTTTCACCATCGCCGATGAAAGCCCAGACGCGAGAGCCGCTGGTGTCGCGGATGCCGCGGTCCCTCAGGTAGTTGTTGAAGCGCGCTTGGTAGATTGAAGCGATCGGTGAGAGGCCCATGGAGACTGTGGGGAACTCCCAGAAGTCCGGCATGAGCCACGGGTGGGGGTAGGATGACAAACCTTCGGCACCGATTTCACGACGAAATCGATGCAGCCGAGCGGCATCAATGCGGCGCTCGAGATAGGCGCGGGCGTAGATCCCGGGCGAAGAATGCCCTTGGAAATACACTTGGTCGCCGGCGCTGTGATCGTCGCCGGCGCGAAAAAAATGGTGGAAGCCGACATCGTAGAGAGATGCAGATGAGGCGTAGGACGAGATGTGTCCGCCAAGGCCGTCGAACGCGCGATTGGCGCGCACGACCATCGCCATGGCATTCCAACGCAAGATGGCACGGATGCGGCGCTCTGTGTCGAGATCTCCGGGATACGCTGGTTGGTGATCTGCGGAAATCGTGTTGACGTACGGCGTGTTGGCCGAGAACGGCTGGGGTAGACCGGCTTTGGTTGCACGTTGAACGAGTCTGTCGAGAAGGAATCGCGCGCGCTCTGGTCCTTCGTCGTGCAGCACGGCATCGAAAGATTCGAGCCAGGCAGCTGTGTCGGGTGGGTCGGAATCTCGTGCCGTCGTCATCCGGGGAGTTTAGCGAGAAATCGCTGGAGGCGAAACGGGACACGCCAGCAAAAAAAGGGAGGGGCGCTGGGCGCCCCTCCCTCGTTGCGGGGAGTGGTTGATGTGGGGAGAGGTTAGGATGTGGCGATCTTGATCTGTCGAGGTTCCGGCTTCGAGGCTTTTGGAATCTCGACCTCGAGCACTCCGTTAGCCATTTTTGCTTTGATATTGGCGATATCAAAGAGAGCCGGATCGGATAGGGTGAAGCGCCGCTTGTAGTGGCGAGTAGGTCTGCTCTCGGCCTTCTCGACGTCGGCCGGTTCGACCACGCCTTCGATCACCAGGACTGTTTCGTCGAGCTCGACTGTGGCGCCATCCGTGGCGACGCCAGGCATGTCTGCGACCAGCCAAACGGCGGTCTCTGTCTCGCCCACCTCGACACGCGGGGTTAGGTAGCGGACGGGGGTGGCTTGGACGTTCGTACTCAGCTCAGCTGTGCTCATGATAGAATCCTCCTAGGTTTTTGGAATTCGACTGCCGGGGTTCACTTCGCCTCGACGGCAATGCGTCGGGGCTGTGCCGCATCTTTTTTTCCGATGTGCAGAGTCAAAATACCGTTGCTATGTTGGGCATCGATTTTTTCGGTGTCGTATTGATCGGACAAGCGCAATGCGCGCGAGAACTTGCCGAACCTTCGCTCGCTGCGGTGCCGTGAACCGTCGTTTGCGAAACTGGCTTCGCGTCCGAACTTGGTTTCGCGCTCTCCGGAGATCGTCAAAACGTCTCCGTCGATCGCAACGTTCAGGTTCTGCGGTTCGACTCCTGGAACCTCGGCTCGCAGGGTTAGGCCGGTATCGTTTTCTTCGACCTCGATGGTCGGTGAGAACGCGAGGGGTACGGACCGTGAAGCGTCAATAGGAAGTGCTTCCTTGAAGAGTCGGTCGAGATCCCGTCGCAGGCCCAAAAACGAGTCGAACGGACTCCGTTCGGATGTTGCGTACAACATGGATCAATCCTCCTTCGGGGATAGTGAGTTCGTGTTCGGGTAGGAACCTAAGCACGATCACGAATCCGTCAAGGGAGGAATTTTCTGAGGTGTTAAACGATCCCCGACGTCGTCGGGGAAGGTGGGCGGGCACGGCGAAGGGCCCGGTCGCGATGACTCAAACGGGTAGATGCTCCTGGCACTCGTTTCCGACGATGTCTTCGAGCAACTCGCGTCGGGAGATGAGGTAGAATTGCCCGGCTTCCGACCACACTTGGGGAGCTCGCCCGAGAGAGTTGTAGTATGAGCTCATTTGGACGCCGTAGGCTCCGGCGTCGTGAAAAACCAACAAATCACCGCGTTCGAGAGTTGGGAGTTCGCGGGGTTCCAAAAACTCGCGAGCATCGCGGGTGAACACGTCGCCGGATTCGCACAGTGGTCCGGCGACTACGACTGGTTCGCCGCTGCCGGACTTTCCGTGAACGGTGATGTGGTGATAGGCGCCGTACATTGCCGGCCGGAGCAAATCGGTGAACCCAGCATCGACCATGGCGAACTTGTGGCCGGGCCCCTTGTCGTTGTCGGTTGTGGTCTTCAGGTCGTGCACTCGACTGACCAGAACCGCACTTGGCGCAACGAAGTAACGGCCGGGTTCAATCTCAACTCGAATGGACCGGCCGGCCCGTGCAGTGAGTTGCTCCTGGGCGTTGCGCAAGATCTCGCCGAGCGGGGCCAAGTCGATTACATCGGTGTTTGGGCGGTAGGGGTGGGGGATTCCACCTCCGAGGTTGATCGCCTCAAGGTCTGGGTAGCTGGGCACCATGTCGGCGAAGAAATCGACGAGCCTGGCCATGTTGCGGTTGAACTCTTCGATTTGGGGACCGCTGCCGATGTGCGAATGGAGGAGGGTTACGGGCAGCTCGGCGGCAGTTGCAGCGCGCCGCACCATCTCAGTCGCTTCGTGCCAAATCCCGTGCTTGGAACTGGGGCCGCCGGTGTCGCATTCGCGTACGTGTCCATGTCCGAATCCCGGGTTGACGCGGACGCCAATCGGGCCCCGGTAGCCGGCGTCGACGAGTTGCTCGATCATCGCGGGTGACCCGATGTTGGGAAGGACTCGAGTTTCTTTGATGACGTCGAGGGCATTGTCGCGAAATACATCGGAGGTGTAGAGGATCTTTGGCAGCTCGGTGCCACAAGCAAATCCGACGTTCCGCGCGCGCAACACTTCGTTGCCGGAAACCGCGTCGATCCACAGGTCGGCGTCGCGGATCTCCTCGAGAATGCGTTTGGTCGAGCAAGCCTTCATGGCGTAGCGTGCTTGCAAGCTACCCCCCGGGATGATCTCTTTCACCGTTGCGATCCGCCGTCGTAGTACGTCTGCGCTATAGAGGAAGAACGGAGTTCCTACCCGGGCGGCAATCGCTTCGAGATCCAAATTTTCCGAGAATGTATCTGGCATCTGTCGTTCCCTCCCGAAATGGGTCGTCAGCGCGCTGGGTAACAGTCTGATCCGAACAGTACAAGAACCGGCAAGGACGGCTTCTTTCCATGAAGATAGAAAACATTGGTCTTATCGGGCTCGGCAAACACGGTGTGCGGTATGCAAGGCACATTTGTGAGGACTTTCCTGGTCTTCGGCTGCATGCCATCAGTCGTCGCGACGCTGCTCAGTTGACCAGTGATGAAGCGCAGTGGGGTGCGCGAGGTTTTGTAGACTACCGGGCTCTCATTGCGGAGGGCGGCTGCGATGCCCTGATTGCCGTCGTGCCACCATTCTTGCATCTCGATATTGTTCAACGCGCGACAGACGCCGGGCTTCCGCTGCTTCTCGAGAAACCAGCGGCCGCCAATTGGGACGATGCCCTTGCGATGGCTGGATGTGTTGCCGGGCGGATCATGGTCGCCCAAACTCTGCGGTACAATGAAGTGGTTCGTGCACTGCGCGAACGGATCGCAGAGGTTGGCGAAGTGTCATCGATCAGTCTGACACAGCGCTTCGAGCCGTCGACGTTGGAATGGTTGGATGATCCGCAGCGCTCGGGAGCTGGCATCGCCCTGCATACCGGCGTCCACTCGTTCGATCTGCTGAGATATTTCACTGGCCGGGAGGCGGTCCGTGTTACAGCTCAGGTCAGTCGTCAGTTGACGCGCGAAACCGAGGATGGTTGTGCCGCCACCGTCGAGATGGAGGGGGGACTGCTGGCCACGGTGAGTCTGGCGCGGACCACGCGCGGGCGCACTGGCCACATCGAGATCGCGGGTCGAGAAGCGGCTCTAACGGGTGATCACGTCTTTAATTGCGCGTACCTGGTTCGCGGCCGAGAGCGAACTCCGATCGAAGTCGGGAAAGCGATTCCCACGGTCCGTGAGATCGTCGGCGATTTCGTCGAGTGCCTCGAAGGAGATCGACCGTTTCCGATCTCTCTCGCCGATGGCTTGGCGGCCATTGCGGTCAGCGATGCATGCTTGCGTTCGGCGCAAAGCGGTGCGGTGGCAGATGTCTACCGACTCGAGGGTGTTGCCGGTGGTCGATAGCGGACCGATGTCCGGAATCCTTTATGTTGTTGCGACGCCGATAGGCAACCTCGAGGACGTGACCCAGCGAGCACTTCGCGTATTGTCCGAGGTCGATCTGATCGCGGCCGAAGACACACGTCATAGCCGCAAGCTTCTCGCACACTTCGGCATCGCGACCTCGCTGACCAGCTATCACGACCATTCTGAGCGAGCGAAGGCTCCGAAGTTGGTGGGACGGCTGTTGCGCGGCGACAGTGTAGCGTTGATCTCGGACGCAGGGACACCCGGCATCGCCGATCCCGGGTATCGTTTGGTCGGGCAGGCGATTGAGGCGGGAATTCGCATTGTGCCGGTCCCGGGAGCATCGGCACTCACGGCGTGTCTGAGCGTATCCGGGCTGCCGACCGATCGCGTTGTTTTTGAGGGGTTCGTTCCTTCGCGCAGTGGCGCCCGTCGGCGCTTCTACGAGGGCCTGAAGGACGAGGATCGGACCATCGTGTGCTATGAAGCGGGTCGCCGGTTGATCGAGTCTCTAGCCGATCTCCGTGCCGTGCTTGGTCAACGCAGAATCGTCGTCGGGCGTGAGGTGTCCAAGATGTACGAGAGTTTCGTGCGCGGCGTTGTCGACGAAGTCACGAGCGAACTGGGCACGGCAGCGGTTCGTGGGGAAGTTACGCTGCTCATCGCTGGTCGTGAGGGTGCCGAGCGAGCATCTGAAGAAACAGTCCGCGAGCGCATCGAAGAGTTGCGCGCATCGGGGGTTGGAATGAAGGAGATTTCTCGGGTGCTCGCGGCCGAAACTGGTTGGCGATCGCGTGAGATCTATCAATTGGGCTTGAGAGAGAGCTGAGCCGGGCCGGCGGATCGGCCGGCTCGGTAGGACCAGATGAATCGTTCCGATCAAGGTTTGCCGCAGTCGGAGCGCTACATTTCTCCCAGCACCAGCCTAAAGAGACCTATAGGGTAGACGATCTCGCCGCGGTAGGCCGCGAGAGGCGCCGTGAATTAGTCGTTGTGGAGCTGGATTGGGGATGCTAGCGATCTGTCGATGAGCCGATCGCAGCCGATTGAGACCCGGCCAGGAAGCCGGGCCGGAGAGTTGGTGGTTACCGTGCCTCCAGGCTGGGACCTCCGCCTGCGCCGCGTGCTCAGGGAACTGATGCCCGATCCGCCTCCCGATCCGCGCGCTAAAGGGTTGAGCGAAGCGCAACGCCAGCGCCGATTGGAGCAGCGCCAAGAGCGGATGCGCAAGGCCCTGTGTCAGTACGTGAGCGATTTGATCGCGGCGGATGTTGTCGGCAAAGAAGTCGCGTTGTCCACCCGCAACCGCTATGGGCGGCGGACCGGATCCCTGCGCGAGCACGTGGCTGCGATCTTGCGAGACGCTGCCGGTAGCTGAGCTCTCGGTACGAGAGTTCACGCTTCCGTAACCTGGCTGTAACAATTCTCTGGCACTGTAGCGCCAGTTGAATCGGAGAGGGGGTCTCCATTGCCTGGGACTGGCAGGTTTCAGCGCGACGAACGCTCGATTTGGGATGTGGTCGTGCGAGGGCTGTCGAGAATGTGCGGGCATTGTGTGCGGGGGGCGTTCTCCGCGAGTTCGTCCTCTCGTAGAGGAGTTGGAGGATAACGATGGGAAGTGGGATGAGAATTCGCTCGGCGTTCCAGTCGATTGTGTTGATCGCCGCTGTGGTCGGTGTCGGCACAGCGGCGGCGACAGAGAAAGAGCTGCTCGATGTTCTGTTGGAGAACGGCACAATTACGCAAGAACAGTACGACAAGCTTTTGAACCGCAAGGAGGAGACAGTACGAGTTGAAGCCGGTCCGTCGTCGAAGAAAGAGGATTCAGCCGTCGCGGTTACGCTCAATAAGCGGGGCCTGCGGCTCAAGTCCGGAGACGGCAAATTCACAATGCGCATCGGTGGCCGCTTGCACGCCCAGGTGACCGGACATGAAGGCGACTTGCCCGCGGATGTCGATGGCACGGATGGTACGGAGATCCGTCGCGCGCGGATCGCGCTCAGTGGGTCGGTGTATGAGGATTGGATCTGGAACGGCGAGGTGGATTTCGCTGACAATGAGACCGCTGTCAAGGATTTCTGGGTGGGCTATCGAGGGCTGCCTGGAACCGGGTTGTATGTCGGGCACCAGAAGCAGCCGTACAGCCTCTCGGTCGAAATGAGCACCAACGACATACCCTTCATCGAACGATCCATCGACAACGATCTGATCATTCCGTTCATCGATCGAGCCATCGGATTGCGCACGGATGTCGCAGGCTCTCACTGGTTCTTGGCCACCGGCGTGTACGGCGAAGCCGTTGATTCGAATAGAGATGACGACGAAGGCTGGGGCGCTGCTGGTCGTTTTGTGGTAGCGCCGATTCACAACGAGAAGCACGTCGTGCATCTGGGAATTCGATCTGCGTATCGCCAGCCGTCTAACGCGAGTGACTCGATTCGTGTGCGCGATGAGACGACCCACATGTCGAACTTGCACATTGTCGATACCGGAGACATCGCCGACGTCAAAGGCACGGCTCTTGTCGGTGCCGAGGCAGCACTCGCCGTCGGTCCGTTCTCGGTTTTCGGCGAGTACAACGAAGCCTTCATCGATCGCAGGCTAGGTGGGGATTTGGATTTTGACAGCTGGCATGTCGCGACGACTTGGACGATTACCGGAGAGTCACGCGCCGCCGCCTACAATATGAGTAGCGGTGAGTTCAAACGTCTCACGCCCGCCCGCGACTTCAGCATCAGCGAAGGCGGACTGGGAGCTTGGGAATTTGCGATGCGTCTTGCGTCGCTCGATGTCAACGACGGTCCGGTTCAAGGTGGCGAGGAGAAGGTGCTGACGACTGCCCTCAACTGGTACGTCAACCCAATCGTTCGCTTCATGTTCGAGTGGTCGCGCATTCTGGATACCGATGACGCAACAGAACTGCGCAACCGTGCCGAGGATCTCAATATCCTTCAGTTTCGCGCCCAGTTCATGTTTTAGCGCTCTTCTCGATGGCTCGCACTTTGGCGCTGGCAGCGCGGGAGTTCGATGCGATCTCCGCCTCGCCGGCGACAAGTGGCTTTTTCGTCAAGATCCTCGCGTCGTCTTCGCGAGCGCGGTCGCGAAACCACCGTTTGATGATTCGGTCCTCGAGTGAATGGAACGACAGCACGACCATCCGACCCCCGGGGGCCAGGCACTTCCAGGCTTGTGGCAGCGTCTGGTGGATGGTGTCGAGCTCGTCGTTGACGGCGATACGAAGCCCCTGGAATACCCGGGCGGCGTGACGGCCAGCGCGCCAGCGCGTATTGGCAGGGAGGCTGCGCTCGATCGCCTGGAACAGGTCGGTCGTCGTCTCAAACGGAGACTTCTTGCGGTCGGCGATGATCGTTCGTGCAATGCGAGACGCGTAACGCTCCTCGCCCAGTTCGCGAAGAATGGTCGTCAGTTCGTTTACCGGCGCCCGCATGATGATATCGCGAGCGCTTCGCGTATCGATCTCAGATCCACCAAAGCGCATGTCGAGCGGCTCGTCGTGGGCGAAAGCGAAGCCGCGGCCACTCCGATCAAGATGGTACGAACTCAGACCGAGGTCGAACAGTATTCCGTCGGCTGGAGGAAAGCCCTGTTCCGCAACGGTCTCTTCCATCTCGGAGAAGCTCACCCCTGCGGTCGACAGACGATTGGTTTGCACAGCGTCAGCCCGCTTCGAGCGGAGTTGATCGATCAGGTCGGGATCGCGGTCGAAGGCCAGTACGCGGCCATTGGGCGCGCTGGCTTCCAGGAGTGCTCCCGTATGCCCACCGCCGTTTGCGGTCGCGTCGATGTAGACTCCGCCGGGGCGCGCAGCGAGAAAATCGAGTACGACGTCGACCAGGATCGGAATATGGACCGCGTCTTCGGGGGGCGTCACGAATCGTCGCGGTGTACTGAGTCCGGAGAGAACGCCGGTAGGCATACCGCAATGTACTCGGCGCCCTCGGCTCCGGGCGTGCTGTAGCGAACCTTCTCGCCCGGGCTGGTGATCACGGCCTGCCCAGCTCGTACCTCCATCGAACCACCGTCGTAGTCGACGACCAAACAGCCTTTGAGAACTACGGTCATTTCCTCAAAATCAGGGCTTTGTGCCGGCTCGACCCACCCTCCCGGCGACCGCATGTGGGCGACGCTGACGTGGGTGCTGCTGGTGTTGACCTGGCCGACGTACTCATCGATCAATTTTGGCTTGTTGCCGGCCGCTTCGATCCGGGTTGCACTTTCAACGTGTCGTGGCATGGCTCGTCTTGTCACGCAGATGGCGTCAGGCGCAAGCAAGCAGACCCAGATTCAGGCAGCATTTCGAGTGCGGCGGCGCTTTTCTCGAATCCGGTGCCGCCCCTTGCCGGCTGACATACGGGGGCGGACATAATCTCTCTCGCCGGACCGGATACGCGGCAGCGCCTGACGGACCCCGTCGGGGTCCAGTCCTAGAACATCGCAAATGCTGGCGAAAGCGAATGGGCCGATACGCTCGTCGCTGTCCATCCAATGATTCGCTTCGATCGCTGCCTGTTCGGCTTCCGAACCGGGTCTCGGGTTTGCTCTGGCCAATACAGCGATGGCCTCTTCGAGCACGGCCGCCAATAGGCGTTTTTCAGGTTGAACAAGTCCGCCGTCGCCCCAGTACTGGGACGGCAGCACGGCATCGCTCGGATATGGCTCTGTAACTCCCTGGTTTGCCCTGTCGGCCACCGGACTCCTCCTCAAGGGCGGGAACACTAGGGCCTGCGTAATCGTTCCAGAATTCCGAACTATTTATGTTTTGCAATAACCCTAAGCTATTTATTCCTTTTTGCTGCGAGAGCGCGGGCATGTGCCGGCTCGAGAAACCATTGCAGGGTGGCGTGGGGCGTCTCGGCGTTCCCGGAAGTTGCGAGACATGCCGTTGCCGCCTTGCGAAACGGCAGGTAGGCCGCCTCCGGGTCGCCCGTCATCAACCACGAGGCCAGCATGCCAAGGTCGGGCTGGTGGCCGACGACCATGACCTTGGTTGGTTTGGGCGGGGCGAGTAGGTCGGAGAAAAGCCGATCAAAGTCGAATCCGGGCCTGAGGTGATCGGTGGTTCGCACCGACGCTCCCCCAAGGCCATTGGCCGCTATACGGGCGGTTTCATCGGCGCGAACCAATGGGCTGCTGAGGATCAACTGTGGCGCGACTCCGATTCGCTCGAGCCCAGCGACGACCTGCTTGGTACGTTCGATGCCGATCTCGGTCAATCGACGGTCGCCATCGCGACCGGAATCCGCGTAGTCCTCGGCGATTCCGTGGCGAACAATGTAGATGGTATCGAGCTTCATTGCGTCTCCGTGATCAGTCGAGGATCTCTGCCAACGTGATGCCGCGCACCTCGGCGAGGGCGCGGGCGAACTTCGATGTCGGATTGGGTGCTAAGTCCCAGCGAGCGCCGAGAAGCGCCGAAATTTCGGACAGGATGGCGGGTGTTCCTTTTACGAGTTCGACCTCGATTTCGTAGTATGAGGGAGATTCGCTCCACTCGGCACCCGGCGCACCGTGACGTACTGTGTCCAGCGCAATCTCGGCAACAAAGGCCCGCGTCTGGTCGCGCACCGCAACAATCTGCCGGCGAATCCCGGTGACAACGAGCGGGTGAAGCGGAGCATCTTTTGCGATGGCGGTGATTTGTTCCCGAATTGCGCCCGGAGGCAGCGGGTATGGTGCGGTCAGCGGGCGGTCGAGTTGCATGCTCTGTTCGAGCCGGATGTGGAGTTCGCCGTCGATTCGTCCACCTCGCTTGATATTCAGCACCCAGCGACCCGAAGAATTCCGCATGCGGAGGGCGATTCCGGCGCGCGTGAGATCCAGGTCCTCGGTGTCGAGATACGTCGTCGTCAGGTCAGAGGCCGGCCGTCGATCGAGTTGGAAGGGTCCGATGGACCCCAGGGCGAGGATCCCGTCGAAGACCGCGTTGGTTTGGGCGAGAAGTTTGATCTCGATTTCGTCTTCGGCCGGACTGGTCACATCTGCACCGCAAATGAGATCTGCTTGTCGAGGACCTGGCCCAGAGCTTTGGCCCTCTGTTGGGCTTCCCAGATCTCGAGTGCAGCGTCGTTGTCACCGCCATCTAGCTCGAAAATCACCTCGTTCTTGCGCCGTTCCACTACGATATCCTTGACGACACCGAAGTGACTCCGGTCCAACCCGTCCGCGACCCGGAGGATGGAGCTCAACTTGCGAACGGTCGATTTTCTGTCGTCGGGTAGGGCGCCAAAACTCGGGTCAGAGTCTTTCGGTGATGCTTTGCGGTGATAGCGTGCGATGAGGGCGATGATCTCGACTTCCTCCGGCTCGAAGTCGTGCAACTCGCTGTTGACGATGAGGTAGTGCGAGTGCCGATGATGATTCTTGTGCGAGATGTGGTGACCAATGTCGTGGAGCAGTGCAGCATACTCTAGCCATTCCTTGGCCTCGGGAGCGAGGTTGAGGTCGTCCTGAAGCTGGTCAAAAAGACGCGTTGCGAGGTGCGCGACTTGTTTGCCGTGTCGCGAGGTCTCGCCAAGGTGCCGGGCCAAGCGCATGACCGATCGGAGGCGGGGGCTGTGGTAGCGCTCGACCTCCTCGATTCCCTTTTGGTGTCGGTCGATAAAATCGAGGAGCACGCCCTCACGCAACGCCCAATTGCACGAGACGACCGCCTTCGCGCCGCTGGTTGAAATGATTTGGTCGGCAACGCATGCCCCGGCGATAATGAGGTCGACGCGCTTCGAATCTAGGCCTTTGATCTCCAGTCGATTCGCGCGATCGGTCCGGCTCAACTGCTTGCGCACGCGTGAGATGGCCGCAGCATCGATCGTCGAAGCACTGTTCCTTGTCGCGGCAGTGTTTTGGTCAGAGTGGGACGCCATCGCAACTAGATTATCCATGGTCCCGGACGTTCCTACGATGCGGCGAACTTTCCACTTGCGTCCTCGATCCTTGATGAGCTTGTGGAAACTTGCCAGACCAGCTTCGATTTCGGTGTCGAGGGACTCCAGAACCTTTTTCGGCGGCGGATCCTCCTCGAGAAATCGATCCGAAAGGCGTGCCACGCCCAGCTTGAGGCTCTCAAACCACGTCGCCTCACCCTCTTCGACGAGGATCAGCTCGACACTGCCGCCGCCGATGTCGACGATCAGCGAGGGCGAGTCGGACGCGAGGTCCATCACATGGCGAACGCCGAGATAGATGAGCCGAGCCTCTTCCAGGCCCTGGATGACTTTGATTCGCCATCCGACTTCATTCTTGACGCGGCGGATGAAATCTCCTCCGTTGGCGGCTTCTCGCACGGCGCTCGTCGCTACCGCCTGGACACGGTTGACTCCGAGCCGATCCGCCAGTGTCCGGAACGTGGCTAGTGTCTGGGCGCCCGCGTCCATTGCAGCGTCGGACAGGCGCCCCTCGTTGTGGGTGCGGCCGCCCAGACGGACCATCTCTTTGGCGCGATCGAGAACCCGAAACCGGCCGTCCGCCTCTACCTCGGCGACGACCATGTGAATCGAGTTGCTGCCTACGTCAACGGCAGCGACACGCATACCGCACACCTACGCCGACCACTTGCCCCACCTCCATTGCGAAAAAATTTTCGCCGACGACCACGGCCAGAGTGTAGTCGATCGATGAAGGTGGCGAAAGGTGTTCTTGGCCCGACTGAAGTGAGTGGCAATCGGACTGGTACGGCTGATTCTTACGATAGGGAAGTGAGCGAATTCCGCCAACGCTCGTTGCGAATGGCAAGGTGCTGTCACCCCAGCGACACAGTTCGACCTGGAGTAACGGAGCCTCGAGTAGTCGCAGACCAGCAGAACACTTTAGGCTGGTTCCCTCCGCGTGATCGCTCGATCCGGGTAGCCCCGGCTGACGTATATTGCTGGACGCGATCCGGCCAACGCACCGATCGAGAGAAAACGTTCACCGCGATGTAACACTCCCGTAATATTCGGTCGCTATGGTTGAGGCTGGAGATAGCGGTCTCCGAAGCAATCATCACTCAGCGAGTTGGTTCGCCGAGGATGCGATCCGCGGTGCGAGGCTGAGTAGCCGTCGAGCTTGTCGAAATTGGGAAACTTGGGAACGTTGGGCCTGGGCTCCGCATGTCTGCGGCATTCGAGAAAGGGTTGTGGAATGTTGAATCAGTCAATTTTGGTCGTTTCGGCGATGTTGATGACGTCGGGACTGGCTTCGGCCGGACCTATTGAGGTGGATCCGGATATCGAGAAATACGCGAAGGTTGGCGGCGTAACCGGCAATCTGAACAGCATCGGGTCGGACACACTCAACAACCTCATGACCCTGTGGGCAGAGGGCTTTCAGAAGAACTACCCGAGTGTCCGCACTCAGATCGAAGGCAAAGGCTCCTCGACGGCGCCACCGGCACTCATTGCGGCGACAGCGCAGATCGGACCCATGAGCCGTGCGATGAAGCCTTCCGAAGTGGATGAGTTTGAAAAGAGATTTGGCTATGCGCCGACCAAGGTGCGAGTCGCGGTCGATGCACTGGCGGTTTACGTCAACAAGGATAACCCCCTCGATCAGCTGACGATTGCCCAGGTCGATGCGATGTTCTCGAAGACGAGGCTTTGTGGTGCGACGGGTGATCTATCGACTTGGGGCCAAACCGGTATCGGTGGGGATTGGGCGACTCGGCCAATCAGTCTTTATGGTCGGAACTCTGCCTCGGGCACCTACGGATACTTCAAGAAGAACGCCCTCTGTCGGGGAGACTACAAAGACACGGTGAAAGAGCAGCCGGGGTCGGCCTCCGTGGTTCAGGGAGTGGCTGAGGATCTCCAAGGCGTGGGGTACAGCGGCATCGGTTACAAGACTTCTGGCGTCAAGACCCTGTCTTTGGCCAAGAAAAGCGGCGGCGAATACGTCGCGACGACGCCGGACATGGTTCTGTCCGGAAAGTATCCGCTGGCCCGATTTCTCTACCTTTACGTCAACAAGAAGCCGGGCGCAGCTCTGGATCCGCTGGTGCGGGAGTTCCTGAACTACGTCTTGAGTCAGGAAGGGCAGAAGGTCGTTTTGAAGGACGGATACTTGCCGATCTCGGCCAAGATCGCAGCAACCGAAACGGCGAATCTGAAGTGAAGGACCAAGGCTTCCAGGACGATGCCCTGCACGATGCCCAGGATGACAATGACCTGTCGCGGAATCTCTGCGCGTGGTGTTGCGGTGCGTGATGAAGTTGGTGCGTGAGGCCTCGGGGAGAGATCGACGGGCGACCGTCGATCGGCTCGGGGCCATCGTCGTACGCGCTGGCGGCTTCGGCGTGATCGCCAGCATCCTGGCCATCCTGTTTTTCATTGTCGTCGAAGTGTGGCCATTGGTCCGCGCCGCGCGGGTCGAACGGAGGCCAATACTGCAGGCCAACACTACTGTCATGGGCGTTGCCAGCGATCCTTACCAGAGCCATCTAGCGACCATTGATGGCGAGGGCACGGTTCGTGTGCGACAGCTTTCCGACGATCGCGAAGTGCTCGTGCGGGATGTTGCTGCTGGAGCACAGGTCGGGCACATCACAGCCGACCCAAACGGCGAGTTCTTCGCCTGGCTCGAGGCGGGCGGGCGCGTCGGCCTGGTGCCAGTCGCTTGGCAGGTCGGTTTTGCTGACGGCAAACGAGTGGTTCGACCGTCGATCGGTGACGCTTCCTACTTCGCCGCGCAGGAGTCTGCCTTGGTGGCGCCGATTGCGGCGCGCATTGCGCTGGATGGTTCGAGTCGCACTGTGGCGGCAGCGTCCGATGACGGACAACTCGTACTTTTTCGTCGCGACCGCGAAGTCAATGACTTTACGGAGGAAGTGGAAGAGAGCGAGACACTTTCGTCCGTTGACGCGCCAGACGGTTTGATTGCGCTTGCTCTCGACGACAGCGGGGCGCAGCTATTTGCCGCGACTGCTGACGGGCACTTGTATCGTTGGGACGCCATTCCGCGCCTTTCGAGCGAACCGGAAGTCGTCACGGTGAACGGCAAGGTCTCGTCGATGACCTTGCTGCTCGGTGGTCGAGCGTTGGTTGTTGGTCTCGAACGTGGTGCGATTCAAGTGTGGTTGCGGGCGCCTCGTGGGGATAGTCCTCCGAAGTTGACGTACGTGCGGGAGTTTCCGCCGCACGAATCTGCGATTCGTTTTCTTGCCCCGTCGCGGCGCGGCAAGGGCTTCGTTGCCGTCGACGAAAGGGGCGGAGTCGGGATCTACCATTCGACTTCCGAGCGAGTGATCTGGCGCGGCGAGAGTGGCTTGAGAAGCGTTAGCGCTCTTGGGTTCTCGCCAAAGGCTGACACCGTGGTGATTGCCGGTGCTGCCGGGATCTCGATCTTCGATGTGGACAACCCACACCCCGACGTAAGTCTGCGCGCTCTGTTCTTGCCGATGTGGTACGAAGGATACGAGAAGCCGGAGTACGTGTGGCAGTCGAGTGGCGGAACCGATGACTTCGAGCCGAAGTACAGTCTGGTCCCCCTGTTGATCGGCACTCTGAAGGGAACATTCTATTCTCTGTTGATCGCGATCCCACTCGGTGTCTTGGGAGCCATGTACGTTTCCCAGTTCATGCATCCCCGGCTGCGAAACGTCATCAAGCCGACGGTCGAAATCATGGCGGCGCTCCCGAGTGTCGTTCTAGGCTTTCTGGCTGGACTGTGGTTGGCGCCTCGTGTCGAGGAAGCGTTCTCAGCCTTGATTCTGATGGTGCTTTCGTTTCCGTTTGTTGTTGGCGGCACCGGTATGCTTTGGGAGCGGCTGCCGCTTGCGTGGCGCACGCGCATGCCGGTAGGAGCTGAGGCAATTGCCTTTTGTGTCTCCCTGGCGGCGGCCACGGTTCTCAGCATCTTGTTGAGCGATCCCTTCGAGGCGCTGGTTTTTGGTGGAAACTTTCAGGCGTGGCTACTCGGTGCGACCGGCCTCCACTACGATCAGCGCAACGCGATTATCGTGGGGCTAGCGATGGGTTTTGCGGTGATTCCAATCATTTTCGCGATTTCTGAGGACGCTTTTTCGAACGTCCCGAGGAACTTGGTTTCCGGGTCCCTGGCGCTCGGAGCGAATCGCTGGCAGACCGTTTCGCGTATCGTCCTGCCGACTGCGAGTCCCGGAATATTTTCAGCCATCATGATCGGATTTGGTCGAGCGGTCGGCGAGACGATGATCGTACTGATGGCAACTGGAAATACGCCGATTTCCGAATGGAATCCGTTCAACGGATTTCGAACATTGTCCGCCAACATCGCGGTCGAGATCCCCGAAGCACCGCAATTTGGTTCTCTCTATCGGGTCCTGTTTCTGGCGGCCTTGTTGCTGTTCATGTTCACTTTCGTGCTGAACACCGCTGCCGAACTCGTTCGCCAGCGGCTGCGCGAACGCTACGCGAGTCTTTGAGATGACGGCGAGAGCTTGGCGGCCGCGAGAAGACCGGATCGGCAAATTTTTCACGCGGCTTTGCGGCGGGGCCCTGGCGGTCAATCTGCTCCTCGCCATCGGGTTGCTGGGTCTGATCGGTTTTCACGGCACCGCCTACTTTTGGCCGAAGGGCGTTGCGGAAGTCGAACTCGTGAGTGGTGACGTATTGATCGGTGAGGTGCATGGTTGGGAAGAGGTTCCGGCGGACCGGGCCGCCACGCCCGGTGAGCGTCGCATGCGTCTCAAAATCGGCAACCGTGACCTCTACGGATTGGATTTCCGCTGGGTGAGCGAATCGGAGGTCGCGCGCGTAGGCTACCCTGCAGACATCGTGCTGTTGGAGCGTCTCGAGTGGGGAAACTTTTACGGACGGCCGGTCGAGCTGCATCCCAGTGGGGTTGGGGCCGTCGATCTTCGCGCAGGTCTGGCTGCACTCCACGCTGAGAAGATCGAACAGCGTGAGCAAATCGAAGACTTCGAGTCGGGCCCCTTGGCCGACGTGAACTACGAGCTCGAAGACTTGCGTCTCGAGGAACGGCGTATCCGGCTGGATGCCGAGGAAGGCGCTGAACCAGACAGCGACCGACTAGCCGCGGTTGCGCGATTGAAGGCGACGGCGAGCAAGGAGTACGAGCTGCTTGCCGCCCAGCTGTTCGATCGACGGCGCGAACTGTCGCGCGGCTCGGTCCGGATGCAGGCCGCTGATGGGCAGCACAAGAGCATCGCGGTGGGGGATATCGTTCGAATCCTTCAGCCGAACGAGATGGGTCTGTTCGCTTCGGTGGGTCTCTACGTCTCGCGCGTGTGGGAGTTCGTGTCGGGTGATCCGCGCGAGTCAAACACTGAAGGCGGTATTTTCCCGGCGATTTTTGGCACCGTAATGATGGTTTTTTTGATGTCGTTTGCGGTAGCGCCTCTCGGCGTCCTCGCAGCATTGTACCTGCGCGAGTACGCGCGCGAGGGGCCGGTCGTCCGTGCCGTGCGGATTGCTGTCAACAATCTCGCCGGGGTGCCATCGATCGTGTTCGGCGTGTTCGGACTCGGGTTCTTCGTCTACTTGATCGGCGGAACCATCGATCAGGTGTTTTATCCGGAGGCCCTGCCGACGCCAACCTACGGAACGGGCGGCATCTTGTGGGCGAGTTTGACGTTGGCGTTGCTCACCGTTCCCGTCGTGATCGTGGCGGCTGAGGAGGGGCTTGCGGCAGTGCCGAGAATCGTTCGCGAGGGTTCGTTGGCCCTCGGCGCGACGAAGTTCGAGACCATCTGTAAGGTTGTCCTTCCGGCGGCGGCACCCGGCATCTTGACGGGTATGATTCTGGCGATGGCGCGCGCCGCTGGGGAGGTAGCGCCGCTGATGATCGTCGGGATGGTCAAACTCGCGCCGTCATTGCCGATCGATGGCCGCTTTCCGTATGTCCATTTGGAGAGAAAGTTTATGCACCTCGGGTTTCACGTTTACGACGTCGGATTCCAGAGTCCCAATGTCGAAGCCGCACAGCCTCTGGTTTTTGCGACGGCTTTGTTGCTGGTCGGCGTCGTGGTTGCGATGAATCTTGTGGCGATTGTCGTTCGCAATCGGCTGCGACGAGCCTACGCGACGAGTGCGGTTTAGGACGATGATTCGATCAGATAGGGTGCGGAGTATCATGACAGCGACTGACAGCGTGGCGAGGGCATCGGCCCCGGAAGAAGCCGCATCGCCGGAGTCTGCTATGGCGGGCGCCGTGGTTCCTTCGCGGGTCGTGCTCGAGGTCGCTGACCTGTCACTTTGGTATGGGACGTCGCGGGCGCTGAGCCAGGTTTCGCTCGAGATCCCCGAAAAGCAGGTGACGGCGTTCATCGGCCCATCGGGCTGCGGCAAGTCAACGCTGCTGCGCTGCTTCAATCGACTCAATGACCTCATCGATGAGGTGCGGATCGAGGGCGACATCCTGCACGAGGGTGAGAGCATCTATCGACCGGAAGTGGACGTCAATTCGCTGCGCAAGCGCGTTGGAATGGTATTTCAGAAGTCGAATCCGTTTCCCAAGTCGATCTACGAGAACGTAGCATACGGATGCCGGATTCACGGCATAAAGAAGAAGGTTGACCTCGACGATATTGTCGAGAAGAGTCTGACGAGTGCCGCTCTGTGGACGGAGGTCAAGGATCGGCTGCACGCCAGTGCGTTGGGGCTCTCAGGCGGGCAGCAGCAACGTTTGTGTATTGCTCGGGCGATCGCGATTGAACCGGAAGTGATGTTGCTCGACGAGCCATGCTCGGCGCTCGATCCGGTTGCGACCGCGAAGATCGAGGATCTCATCCATCAGCTCAAGGAGAGTTACACGATTGTCATCGTTACTCACAATATGCAGCAGGCAGCGCGCGTATCGGATCAGACAGCGTTCATGTACTTGGGCGAGCTCATTGAAACCGGCGATACCCGAGACATCTTCACGACGCCGAAGAACCGTCAAACCGAGGATTACATCACCGGCCGATTCGGCTGATGATGCGGGGAGAAGGGGAATCCGATGCGACCAAAGCCTCACATAAATAGACATTACGACGGCTTGCTCGAGGAGTTGCGTCGACGCGTCCTGGAGATGGGTGGTTTCGTCGAGAAGCAGATCGCCGATGCGATTCACGCGCTCGTCGAGCGTGACTCAAAAGAGGCGGAACTGGTGATTGAACGCGATCACATCGTCAACCGCATGGACGTAGAAATCGACGAAATGTGCCTCAATTTGCTCGCTCTGCACCAGCCGGCAGCTCGTGACCTTCGCTTCATCACCACGGCGATGAAGATCAACGCCGACTTGGAGAGAGCCGGCGACATGGCAGAGAATATCTGCGAGCGAGCGATGGAGCTCGGCCAAGAGCCGCAGCTCAAACCCTATGTCGATCTGCCGAGAATGGCGCGAATGGCTCAGGAGATGCTTCGCGATTCGTTGAATTCCTTCGTCCGCGAAGATGTTGAGCTTGCGTTGAAGGTTTGCCGAGATGATGACGCGGTCGACGCGTTGCTCGAGCAGATTTTCCGAGAGCTGATCTCCTACATGGTAGAAGATCCGGCATCGATTTCGCGTGCTATGCGGATTATTTTCGTTTCAAAGTATCTCGAACGCGTGTCCGATCACGCGACGAATATCGCCGAGATGGTCGTGTTTATGGTCAAGGGCAAGAGCATCCGACATTTGGGAGAACCGCCACAGGAGCTATGAACCTTCCCGGACGACACAAGATTTTGGTTGTCGAGGACGAACCCGACATCCGAGAGCTGGTCAGGTACAACTTAGAACAAGGCGGGTTCGAGGTTATCGAAACAGACGATGGGAAGCAGGCGCTCGCCCTGATCGAGAAAGAACGGCCGTCGTTGCTGGTCTTGGACCTGATGCTACCCAATGCGGATGGGCTGGATATCTGTAAGATGCTGCGCCAGAGGCCGCAGTCGGCGGCGATTCCAATCGTGATGCTGACCGCGAAGGCTGCCGAAGTTGACCGCGTGCTCGGGCTGGAGCTCGGGGCCGACGATTACATTACCAAGCCGTTTAGTCCGCGCGAGCTCGTGGCCCGAGTCAAGGCCGTGCTGCGGCGATCCGAAACCGCACACGTCGAGGAAAGGCGCGAGGTGTTCGAACGCGGTCGTCTGCGCATGGACTTTGAAAGTCACGAAGTCTGGCTCGATGGGTCCGTGCTTTCGTTGAGTCTTCGCGAGTTCGAATTGCTAAAGTTCTTCGTGCGCAACCCGAATCGAGTTTTCGACCGCTTGACGATTCTGGATCTGGTCTGGGGCGGGGATACCTACGTCGAGCCGCGAACCATCGATGTGCACGTGCGACGTCTGCGGATCCTGGTCGAGCAAGACGCGAGTCGGCCCGATCTGATCCAGACGGTGCGCGGAGTCGGGTACAAGTTCAATATCGACGCCTTGGATCCTGCGCTGGCCTCGTAACTCGTGGTGAGCTCTTCGACATGCTTGGCTGGGTAGCGGCGGCGCTGGTTGCGGTTGCGGCCGGCTGGCGGCTCTCGCGTTGGCGGTCTTGGGCGCGGGTCATCGCCGCAGAGCTTCCCGGGGCAACCCCCGATTCGACGGCTCCGGACGAGATTCTACGAGGGGTGCGTGGGCTTTGCGACCGTCTCGACGAGCGCGAAAGCGAGTTGGGTCGGTTGGCCGGCGTCGTCGAGGGCATGGTTGAGGGAATGTTGGTCATCGACGGCGAGGGTAATGTCGTCCTCGCCAATCGGCGCGCCGACGAGCTTCTCGACCTTCCTTCCGGCGAGACGCACACCGGGCGGTCGCTGGCCGAACTGAACCGGGACCCGGACTTGCTCGATTTGGTCCGGACGGTTCGCCAAGAGGAGGAGTGGGAGGGGGGCCAGCCGATCGTGCAGGAGGTCTCGGTGGGTAAGGGCGGCGAAACGGTTCTTCGGGTCACCGCCTCCCGCCTGTCCGCTCGCGAGGATATGGAGCGTTGGTTCGTGTTGGTGTTCCATGACATCAGCGCGATACGGCAACTCGAGCAGATGCGCCGCGACTTCGTCGCGAATGTGTCGCACGAGTTGCGCACTCCGTTGGCGGCGATCGGTGGCTACACTGAAACCCTCCTCGACGGGGCCCTCGACGATCCGGCAACGGCGCGTCGCTTTCTCGAGACAATCGAGCGCCACAGCAATCGGCTTGGCCGACTCGTCGACGATCTGCTGACGCTCTCGGATCTCGAACTGGGCCGAACCGAGATCCGTGCGTCGGCGCAAGACGGATCGCGCATCGTGGACGCTTGCTTCGAGACCTTGCAGGCCAAGGCGGAGATCGCGGGGGTGGCCCTGGAGAACCCCGTCGGAACCAGCGTGCCGCGTGTTCAGGCCGACCCGGATCGGCTGGAGCAAGCGCTCTTGAACCTGATCGATAATGCAATCAAGTACACGCCCAGTGGCGGTTCGGTGCGGGTGACGGCTCGACTCGTGCGCCGAAGCGAAGCGCCCGAAGAGATCGCCAGTAGCGAGGGACAGCCGGCGTTCGTCGAGTTCGTGGTGGCCGATACTGGAGTGGGGGTTCCAGCACCGGATCTGGCGCGATTGACCGAGCGCTTCTACCGGGTCGACAAAGCTCGGTCGCGCGAGCTCGGAGGCACGGGTCTTGGCCTGGCGATCGTCAAGCATATCGTCCAGGCGCACGGCGGCTCGATGTCGATCGAGAGCGAGTTGCAGAAGGGTACGGCGGTCCGCCTCCGTTTCCCGGCTGCGCCCTAAGTTATTGACCGGAAATCCTTAGAAAGGCTTCGGGGCCCGCGGCACACCGCCGGCGTTGCCCCTCTCGGAAGTAGACCCGCTACTTGCCCGTCGGAGGCACCAACGTCGCATTGCAGGTGCAGCCCTCGATCACTCCGCCGCTGCCCGCGCAGCCTTCGACAACACATGCGAGGTCGCCGGCGGCGGCTTTCGGGGCGTTGTTGCACTGACGGAAGTCGATGACCGCATAGGGTGTCGGCAAGCTCTTGCCTTCGCCGCGAACCAGGCGGATCGAGTGGTCGAGGTCGTTCAACGCGACGATTCCGGAGCTCGATCCAAAATTGACGCTGCTTCTTACAGACGCATCCTGCTGGGTGCCTGGGATGATAAGACGGTCGGTACGATAGGAAACGTGCAGCGCCGCCGCGGTTGCCTCGGCCCCGAGCGGCGGCAGTACGCGGATTGCGAAGCGAACCTCGTCGCTCGGCTCGCAGGATCGCGGCTGGCAGTCGGCTGGGCAAGACGTGCAGCTCTCACCCGGTTCGAAAAGGGCGTTGCCACACGTCGGGTCGAGCCCTGGCGGCGCGCTGGGTGGGGCTACCTGTGGGCGTGTAACCGTTGCCTCTTGCGGCTGCACCGCGAAGGTGCCGGTTGCAAGGAGCGCGCTCAGTACGGTGATGGAGATGATCGCATTTTTCACTGGAACCCTCAGCAGAGTTTGTTGCCTGCGGCGGGCGCCCACTCACAAGTGGAGCGATCCCTTGCCGAATGATTTGGGGCCGAATTCTTTCTATTGGAGCGTGGCGCTGCAGGTGCAGCCGGCAATCGGGCCGCCAGCACCGCTACAGCCCTCGACGATACATGCGAAGCTCGTCGCGTCCGGGCCGGCGGCGCCGTCACAAGTGTCGAAGGTCGCCACATAGATCTCGTCTGAGGGCAGCTCGGTGGTGTTGACCAGGACGACGCGTGCGGCGAAGTCGAGATCAGAGGGCGTAAAGATGAACGGGTCGGGGTCGAGGATCTCCTGGATTCGGTCCGCAACGTCGCGCACCCGACCGGTACCCGGCATCTGGACGACGTCGCTCTGATAGGAGAGGAGGGTCGTGATCGATGTTGCTTGCGGTCCTGGTGGCGCGCTGAATGCGACGAGCACAATAGCACTGCCGCCATCGGGTGCGCAGTCGAGGATTTCGATGTCCTGCGAACAGTCGGTTCCCGCAGGGTCGCCCAAAAATGTTCCCGGGTTGTCTGGATCTTCTGCGCGCTCGCCGGGCTCGAGGAGGGGGAGGTTGCATGGCGGTGTGGGAGTCGCGGTTGGCTCCGGTGTATTGGTCGCCGTTGCCGTCGGGGCTTGGGTCGCGGGTGTCTCGGTGACCGTGGGAGTGGCACTCGTCAGCGAAGTTGGTGTGAACACGCCGCCACAAGCACTCGGGTTCAGAGTACATGAATCTGTGCAAGTCAGGCCTCCAGCGGGCCCGCCCTGCGGGTCGTCGCCGCGCCCGAAGTCGCCGCAGGTAGCGTCCCGCAGGTCGAAGGTATCGCACTGCTCGAGGCCGCCTTGGGCCAAGCCGTCGCCGCACAGCGGGACGTTGCAGATACTGGAACAGGTCGAGGTGTCGGCCGCCACGCACACTTCATTGTCGGCGCAGCCGCTGGCCACGCTAACACGGCAGCGGTCGCCGGTTGCCGAACAGACGCCACCGGCGTCGCACTCTTCGCCTGCTTCGACGGTGCCGTTGCCGCAGGTTCGCAAGACCGAGAGACCGTCGTCACCGCCGCTACAGGAGGCAACGACGACCGAAAGGCAAGCGGCGATCAGGGTGCGAGCGAGTGTCTGTAGGACGTGCTTCATGCGTTCTCCGTGGTGGTGGCGTGACGATCGGGGTGGAGGGAGGCGGCTTGACGCCTCCCTCCTTCGGGTTGGGGTGTTTCGCGTCGTTCGAAGGGCCTATCCGGTTACAGGCTCACGTTGCAGTCGACCTGGTCGCTGATGGTGGTGAGCGAGGTGTCTGATGCAGATTCCAGCGTGCAGGTGAAGTCGGCCGCGACTGGTGCGTCTGCTCCTTCGCAGGTGTTGAACTCGATCGTCATGGCGACGCCGGATTCACTGCCAAACAGACTACTGTCGAGTTGTACGACGTCGAGGCCGTAGCGTTGGTCAGTCGCTGTGATCGAGGGCAGCGTGTCCGAAGACAGGCGGCTCGAAAAGCCACTGCTGGGCAGGCTCACGAGTCCGTCCGGGTAGCGAACGAAGTACTCGAGCCCGGCGACCAGGACTCCGCTGGGGGCGGAGAATGTTACGTCCACCGAGACCGTGGCGCCGGAGGTCGTACAGGCGGCGACGCGGCAATTCCCGGGACAGCCGTCGCCGGGGCCCTCGTCGGTGTTACCGTCGTCGCACGACTCGCCGGCGCAGTCGGCATCGACCAGGCACGACAGGGCATCGAATGGATTCGGCGCGACGCACGTTCCGTCGGAGCATACCCCGGATTGGTTGTCGGTGATCCCGTCGCCGCACGTGGGTAGGCTGCAGTCCGACTGACATCCATCCCCGTCACGAGTCTGGCACGTCCCCGGTCCGGCGCCTTCGCCACAATCTGCATCGACCGTGCAGGGGTCGCCGAACGAGCCGCCTGCGCCGCACTGCTTACCGTCGTCGCATTCTTCACCCGTGTCGGGCGTACCATCGCCGCAAGTCAGTGATACCGGCGTCTCGGTCGGCTCCGGGGTCGGAGTATCGAGCGGTATGGTCGGTGTCGGTGAGGCAACATCCGGACATCCTTTCAGCGCAGCGTTGACGCCCTGCACGAGCTCGTTGATGCTCGCGCGCCCGTCACCATTGGTATCGCACGCCGTGCAGTTGGATACTGGCTGTTGGCCGAGCGCGATGTTCACGCATTGGATCAGCTCGTTGATCGCTGTGCGCCCGTCTCCGTTGCAGTCGCCCGGGCATTGCGCTTGCGCAGGCCCGGCTGCAATTAGGCTCAACGCGACGAGCGCGGTGCCGATAAGACGTTTTCCCTCACGAATGTAAAACACGCTAAGTTCCTCCTTCGCTCGCGATGCGAGCGCTCCGCTAGAATTCAAAGGTTAGTCCGGCGCTGAAACTGACTCCGGTGAAGTAGCGATTGGTGATGACGGTCTGATCATCGATCTGACCGTGGGTCTCCAGGTGATCGTCGTTGGTGATGTTTTCGACCGACAGTTTCGTCTTGAACGGGGTGTCGAGAAGCGACCAGTTCTTCAACCAGACGAAGTCGAGTTGGTCGCGCCGTTGTAGCTCGACATTTGGCAGATTCTGTCCGCCGGCATTGTTACCTGCCGCGACGATTGTCTTGCCGACCGTGTTGTAGAGGAGTCGGAACAAGCCGTAGCGATAGTCGTCGTACTGAATGCTGGCATTGATTACGAACGGGGCCTGGTCGGTCAGTGGCCGCCTCGCATCGGTCACGTTGACGGTCTGCTGACCCGGCAGAGGCCGGAAGCCCTTGGCTTCGGACTCGACCAGAGTAACATTGGAAAGGAGCTCGACGTCAGTCAGGAACGCAACATACGGGCGGACGGAGTCCCACTGGCGCAGGTAGCGCATAGCGAACTCGAAGTTCTTGCGCGCCTCGAACTCGGCGCCCCAGAGAACTGCCGATCCTGCATTGGCCATGGTCTCGACCGCGACGGTCGTCGCCGGCCGTACATTGGTCTCGATCGGCTCCCCGAGGTTCTTGGCAAACAGCCCGACCGAGACCAACTCGAGCGGGGAAAGGAACCACTCCCACCGGAAGTCGAGGTTCTGAATGGTGGACGAGTCCAGGTCGGCGTTGCCACGAAACGCGCGCTCCCCTGGTGAGGTCGGGAACTGTGCTGGATTCATTTCCCGAAACTGGGGGCGCGAGACGGTCTGGCTGGCCGCCAGGCGCACGTTCATGTCGTCGCGCGGCGCGTACACCAGCGAGAGTGCCGGCAGGAAGTCGAAGTCGTTGATGATGCGGTCGAATGGCTCGAGCCGCTCCGGGTCAACGCCTTTGACGCGGATGTAGGAGTACTCGCTGCGGACGCCACCGACGACCCGCAATTTTTCTCCGACGATCGGCATGTCGAGCATGATGTAGGCGCCAGCGATGTCCTGTGAGGCGGTGAAGCGCTGCTGCGCACGATTAGTCGAGTCCCTGAGGTCCAGAGCTGTGGCGTAGTTTTCGGGCCGCAGGATAGAATCAGGGGACGCTGTGAAGTCGATGCCGCTGAGGCCTGGTTGCGCCGTCGTCTGCAGGAGCCGCAACTTGAAATCGCGCGCGCGCGTCGTGTAGACCGCACCGACGCTCAGTCGGCCCTGGCCGCCGAGATCGAGACCGAGGAAGCTCAAACTGGCTGACGTCGGGATCGAGACGTCTACGCCGTAATCTTGTAGCAACTCGTCGAGCTCCGAGAAGAACCGTGTCGTAGAGCTGCCCGCTGCGGAGCCGGCGAGGGCTAGGGTGAATGCCGGGTTGTCCTCGTCATTGTCCCGGCGATAGATCGTGAACTTGCCATCGGGCTGCCAGCGGCGAGACTGGGAGAGCGCGGCGCGCCAGTCGACCTCGGCGACTCCGAAGCTGTGCTGCCCGGTGAATTGAAGAGAGAGTAGTTGGTCGGTCGTGTAGATGGAGCGTGTCCCCAAACGATCCTCGTCGTTGTTGAGAAGACGGTCCTGGCCGAATCCCACCAGCACTTCGTCGGACGATTTCCGATTGAGGATTGTGTTGGCGCTGATTCGATGTCTTTGATTGATTTTGAGTACCGAAGTCGCAAGCGCGCCGAGATCGGTCTTGAACGTACTTCGATCGTAGACGAAGTCGTCAGAGATCGTGCCTCTGCCAGACCTCGTGCGAAGGATCTCGTCGCTGCGCCGCGCGTATTTGCCGCGGTAGGTCATTGCGGTGTTGATTCCGAGCGGGCCCCAGGTGTTGCCGGCCTCGGCGCTGATACCGTAGCTAGGCGGAGCGTCGACGGATGATGTGTTCCAGTTCTGTTTGAGGGAGCGAATCAGGGCGATGCGCTGCAGAGGTGTCACCCGACTCAATGGATCTCCGGCGTCGTTCTTCTCCGGAAACTCGAAGTCGAGCTTGCGACACCCGTCGCCAAAGCCGAAGTAGTCAGCGGCCCCGCAACCATCGTATGTGTCGAAGTCCCCGAATGTCGTCGTTGTGTTGCCGCCGAGCGTCAACCCGAGCGACATGTGCGGTTCGAGTGGGGGGTCGGTGAGAGAAATATTGACCAGGCCGCCGGCGAAGTCGCCGGGGAGATCGGGCGTGTAGCTCTTTACCAGGGTGAGTGATTCGATGAAGCCGGCGGGGAACAAGTCGAGCGGGACGATGCGACGAGTCGGATCGGTGCTCGGGAACAGGCTGCTATTGATGAGCGCGGAGTTGTAGCGATCCCCCAAGCCGCGGACAATGATGAAGGCGTCGTCCTTGATCGTCACCGCCGGAACTCGGGTGACAACCTCCGCGGCATCGGAGTCCGGTGTTCTGGAAATGGACTCGGCCCCGAGATTGTCGCTCACCGTAGGCGCCATCTTGCGCTTGAGCAATTGGGTGGCCTGGGAAGCTTCTTTAACGTCGGCGCTGACTTCGAGGACTTCGACGTTCGAATCGTTCTTGGGCTTCAGGCTGGCTCGTACTTCTGCGGTTTTGCCGGCCGCCACGACGACATTCTCGACGCGAGTGGATCCAAACCGCCCCTTGGTGGCGCGAACTCCGTAAGTCCCGGGCCCGATGCCTGTGATCCCGAAGCGGCCGTCGACGTCAGATTCGCCGATCGATCCTACGGACCCGACGACGACAATCCTCGCTCCCATCAATGGTCTCCCGTTGGACGAGTCAAACACCCGTCCAGATACGGATCCGGTGTCTTGTGCGCCGGCTTGAACGGGGTTGAAGACAATCATCACCGCGAGTCCGACGACCGGAATTCTTGCGAACATAAGTTGGTGATACTCGTGCTTTCGGCTCGGTGCTCGTTGAACGAAAAGTCGAAGAAGCCAAGGTGAAGCCGAAGTTTCTCCCTGACTCCCTCGAAGTGTCACGGAGTAAACCAGAGCGATGTTTTGGTGGTGTGACCCCCGCGTGAACATCTCGTTACAACGGCTGCGAATTGCTCGGTCGCCGCGCTTCGTCCGGGTTCGTCGCCCGCGACCGGCGGAGGAAATGCGCCACCGAATCACCGACTCATCATCTGCGCGTAACCCTGCGGTAATGAACGCGCGCTAGTAGTTTGCGAATCTCGATGCCGCGATTCCGCTTGAAGAGACTGCTCCGGACCAACCGCGATTGTCACACGATCGTATTGGACTCCAAACGAACGCTTCACATTCGCTTGGTAGGTCCTGGAGTCGTGGAGGAGATTTGCCGGGCGTAGCACGGCAACTGAGTGTAACCGATTGCCACCATCAGAACTGACTACTTGGGAGACGACAAACATGAGAATGTCCTGGAAAGGAACACTCGCAGCCATCGGGGCGGCGGCGGTGCTCGCAGCGCCGGCGGCGCAGGCGCAGATTTCACCGCCTTGCGGAGACCTCAATAACGACGGCAGCACCAACGTTGTCGACGCGTTGCTGATGTCGCAATGCATCGTCGGTGGCGGGAACTGTCCGACGGTCAGCCCTGGACCGCTTTGCGGTACGGGTTCGCTGATCGACTGCGGCGACGTACTCGGCGATAGTGACGTGTCGATCGCCGGCTTGACGGCCGACATCGCTGCATTGGCGCTCAAGCTCACCGGCGGCGCCACTCTGTTCAAGGCTTGTGAAGGTCCGGGCCCGGTCGTCGCGGGGTGTCCGTCGGTGACGATTCCGACCTCGACCCTCACCGCGAATCAGACCTGGCCCGCCGGTTGTGACATCACGCTCGGTGGCTCGGTGTTCGTCGAAGACGGCGTCACCCTGACCATTCAGCCTGGGGCGGTGATCAGGGGACTGGTGGGTTCGATCGATCCGGCCGCTCTTTTTGTCCTCCCGGGAGGCAAGATCGACGCCCAGGGAACCCCGACCGCGCCGATCATCATGACCTCGAGCGCCGCTCCTGGCGCTCGCGCCATTGGTGACTGGGGCGGTCTGAACATCAATGGCCGCTCGACGGTGAACGCTCCGGGCTGTACCTTTGAGGCCGAGGGCCTACCGACTCCGTTCGGTGGTTGTGACGAAGACGATTTCAGCGGCATCGTGACATTCACCCGTGTCGAGTTTGCCGGCATCGAGTTCACGACGGCCAACGAGCTGAACGTCATCACGATGAACGGTATCGGCAGCGCGACACAGATCAACTTTACGCAGGCCCACGCCGGTAACGACGACTGCCATGAGTGGTTCGGAGGCACCAGCAACCACAAGAACCTGATCTCATCCGGCTGCGGCGACGATGGTTTCGACTTCCAGCTCGGATACACCGGTCGCGTACAGAATGGCTTGATGTTCCAGGACGGAACCCTGACGGACCCGGGTCGCGACAGCCGTGGGATCGAGGGGGACAACTCGGAGTTTGACAACAACGCGACACCGCGGTCGAACCCGACGTTCTGCAACCTGACGGTCATCGGCGCCGATGGACAAGCTGGGGCCAACGACGGTTCGGACGCTGGAATCTTGCTGCGTCGCGGGACACAAGCGCAAATCGCCAACACTCTGGTGCAGAACTTCGGCGACGCGGGCTACGAAATGCGCGACGTTTCGACAACGCAGCAGGCCTGTATCGATGCTGACGACGATGGAATGCCGGAATCCCTGACCGGCGACCATATCGTTCGTTCGTCCGTATTCGAGGCCAATGGTTCGGGCGGCGTCGAACACGCCAAGTCGGGTGACCGCCAGCTCGACAGCTGTACGACCAACGCGGAGTGCGTCGGTGCCGGTGATCCGGCCGCCTGCTGCACGGGCTCTGGCGCCGGCACGTGTGACGGCGGTGACTTCGATGCGACCTGTGAGTGCACGGTCCCTGAGTATTACGCGCTCTTGGTTGCCGGCTTTGATGTGGTGCCAGCGAATGGTACCGCAACGACGTCCACGGGAATCAGCAATGCCTGGCCTGCGATCGACAACTCTGCTTGCGTCGGAGCTGGCGATCCGGATCCCTGCTGTAGTGGCAGCGGCGCTGGTACTTGTCGAGAGATCCCGGTGGTTTCGCCTTCATTCTCGGGTACGACTCCTGCGGCCTTCGACTGCAGCGCCTTTGATGGATTCTTTGACAGCCTGAGCTATCTCGGTGCCGTCGATCCGGGTGCTTCATGCACGAGCTCTGGTTGTGACTGGATCACGCGTCCCTGGGCGGGCTTCGCTCGCAACTAGGAACATCGCGAATCGACCGCGCAATCGAGAGGGGGTGGCTGAGGCCACCCCCTCGTTGCGCGTTCCGGGGAGAATCGAAGTGAACGAAATATTGAGAGTGGCGTGCATCGTCCTGACGTTCCTGTTGGCAGCCGTTGCGGCGCGGTCGCAAGAGCAGCTGGCGGCTGCACAGATGGTCGAGCCGTATCAACCAAACCCGCCTTTCGGACTCAGCGGTGGAGCTGACAACCGTGAAGCTCTAATTGATCTGTTTTTGGACGCCGTCGCCAAGAACGACAAAGCAGCGCTGGATGCGCTGCGGCTTACAAAAGACGAATACCAGGGGATCATCGTCCCGGGCAGAGTCGCGCCGGGCGCTCCTCCGCGTCGCGTGTCGGCGATCGTCGACAAATACTTCTGGGAAGTGATGGACTTCAAGAGCGACAACTTTGTCGACGTGCTCCTCGAGCGCTTCGGCGGCCGGACGTACAAGCGCAGGGCGGCTCGCTATACCTCACCGGAACGCTCCTACGACTGGTACCGCGCCTGGGGCGAAGTGCGCCAGACTGTCACGGACGACAGCGGAATCGAGTACGAGATTACCTCGGGTTGGATTGCGGAAGTGGACGGCAAGTACAAGTTCCTGAGCTTTGAGTGGGACGATTGACGTCGCCCATGCCGCGACCCTCCACTCCGCCTTTGTCATAGAGTTTTAACCTTCCGTTGATCTGAGCGACCGAGAGCACTGTTACTATCTTTTCATAAGCTCTCCGGACGAGGGCCGGAAAGCGTGGAGTAGTCGAGCCGATGTTTGGCGATTCTTTGGTGCGAGAGGTGAACGTGGGAACGAACGTGATTCGATTGCGAGTTGGGTTAGTAGGGTTTTTGCTCTTCTCGGCGCTGCCGGGAGCAGCAACCGATTTGCAGCAGGCTCTCTCTGAGGGAGATGCGGGCAATCGGGCTGCCGTGGAAGCGCAGAAGATGATCGATAAGGTCGGCGACGAAGCGGACCAGCTCTATACTGAGTACCGGCGGGTCTTGCAGGAGACGGAGTCACTGCGGCTCTACAACCAGCAGCTGTCGGATGTCGTGGGGGCGCAGAGCGGCGAGGTCGTCGCCCTCGAGGAGCAGATTCGTGACATCGACAACGTCGAGCGCAAGATCGGCCCGCTGATGGCCCGAATGATCGAAGTGCTCGATCGGTTCGTAAACCTCGATGTTCCGTTTCTGCCCGACGAGCGCCGCAAACGGATGACCGACCTCAACGCGATGATGAAACGCTCAGACGTTTCGCTTTCGGAAAAGTACCGACGCCTCATGGAGGCGTACCAGATCGAGAACGAATACGGACGGACCATCGAGGCCTACAAAGGCACGCTGGATTTTCAAGGCAAGAGCCGGACGGTGGATTTTCTCCGTGTCGGCCGCGTCGCGTTACTCTATCAAACCGCGGACATGCAGGAGACCGGTCGATGGGATCCCGAGAAGAAGGCCTGGGCGGTGTTGGGGGATGAGTTCCGACGCCCGATTCAGCAGGGACTCCGGATGGCGCGCAAGCAGACGGCGCCCGATCTCGTCAAGGTCCCAGTGCCGGCGCCGCAGGTGATCCGATGAAGCGTGCCGTAGCCTTTTGGATGACTTTGGCGCTGCTGGCGTCCCACGCGGCGAGTGCAAACTCCGACGTGTCGGAGGCGGCGAGTCTCGACGATCTTCTCGAGACGGTGCGTACGATCAACCAGAGTGAGAGTGCCGAGAACCGGCGCAGACTCGAAGAGTTTCGCCAACAGAAGGCCGAGCAAGAGGGTTTGCTGGCAACAGCCCGCGCCGCACTCACGCAGGAGGAGAAGCGCGCTGACGCGCTACAAGTCGCCTACGACAACAACGAGAAGGGCATTCCCGAGCTGACGGCAAAGCTGAAAGAACGCGAGGGGGCTCTCGGCGAAATCTTTGGTGTCGCTCGCCAGGTCGCCGGCGATACGCGAGCCCAGTTTCAGAATTCCTTGATCAGTGTCCAGTTCCCCGGACGTGAGAAGTTCCTCGAAGAGGTCAGCGAGTCGCGTACCAATCCCAAGATGGAGCAGCTCCAGGAGCTTTGGTTGATGCTCCAGCAGGAGATGACCGAGCAGTCCAAGGTGGTGCGCTTTCCCGCGATGGTAAGCTCCGTCGGCGGCACTGACGGAGAACAACAGGTGACACGCGTCGGCGCGTTCAATGCCGTGTCGGGCGGCAGGTATCTCTACTTCGAACCCGAAACCGGAAAGCTGTCGGTGCTCGGTCGTCAGCCGGCGACCCGACATCTCGAGACCGCTACCGAGCTCGAGTCTGCTACCAGCGCCGTCGGCTTCGCGATCGACCCTTCGCGCGGCTCGATTCTCAGCAAATTGATCCAGGCTCCGAGTCTCGAGGAGCGGATCAAGCAGGGGGGTACGGTCGGCTACGTCATCATCTTTCTCGGCATCATTGGCGGAGCGCTGGCACTCTACCGACTTGCCTATTTGGCTTTCGTTGGTTCGAAGATGCGGCGCCAGCTGGGAACAGCGGTTGGCGACAAAGGCAATCCCCTCGGCCGAGTGCTCGCGGTCTTCGGCGCGAACAAGACGACCGACACCGAAACCCTCGAGCTCAAGCTCGACGAAGCGATCCTCAAAGAAACGGCACCGTTGGAGCGCGGCGAAGCCATGATCAAGGTCCTGTCGGTCGTTGCGCCGCTTCTCGGTCTTCTCGGCACGGTGACCGGAATGATCCAGACATTCCAGGCGATCACGCTCTTCGGCACAGGTGATCCCAAAATGATGGCAAATGGAATTTCAACGGCATTGGTCACGACCGTGCTTGGACTCGTGATGGCAATTCCTCTGACGCTGTTGCACAGCGTCGTCAGCAGTTACAGCGCGTCACTGGTGCAGATCCTCGAAGAGCAAAGCGCCGGCTTGATTGCCGAGCACGCGGAGGGGTCGAACCCTCCGGGACCGGAGCTGAGGCGTGTGGCGGCTGGTTGAGGCATACACCGACAACCGAGACTTCGTCGAGACCGGGGGACCGGTCCTCCTGGTCATCCTGGGCGTCGTGTTCCTGATGTGGACGTTGATTCTCGAGCGCTACTGGTACTTTCGAACCGGTCACACGTCCGCGGTTCGGGCGCTCGTCGAGCGTTGGGAAGCGCGCCGCGACAAGACGTCCTGGAACGCGCACCAGGTCCGCCGCGCTGGGGTTTCGCAGGTCTCGATGTCGCTCTCCAAGAATATCTCGATGATCAAGACGCTGGTGGCACTTTGCCCGCTCCTGGGACTGCTCGGGACGGTCACAGGCATGATCGAAGTGTTCGATGTCATGGCCGCTGGCAGCGGCAACACGCGGGCGATGGCCTCCGGTGTGTCACGCGCAACGATTCCGACGATGGCTGGGATGGTTGCCGCGATTTCTGGATTTGTCTTCAGCGTCCAACTCGAGCGCTTGGCCGAGGCCGAGGAGGATCGCGTCGCTGATCGGCTTGGCAGCGACGCCTGAACGGAGATGGGTTGAAGATGAAGCGGAGAAGCAAGCGCAGGAAAGACGACACCGAGATCAACATGACGCCGATGCTCGACGTCGTCTTCATCATGTTGATCTTCTTCATCGTGACCGCATCGTTCGTCAAAGAAGCCGGGATCGACGTGAATCGTCCGGGTGCATCGACCGCCGAGCGCAAGGAAAAGGGCAACATCCTGGTGGCGATTAGTGAAACCGGGCAGATCTGGATCGATCGACGCCAGGTCGATATCCGCGCAGTGCGAGCCAATATCGAACGCATGCATGCCGAGAATCCGCAGGGCTCGGTCATCATCCAAGCTGACGAAGCGTCGAAGAATGGGCTCCTCGTCAAGGTCATGGACGCTGCTCGTCAGGCCGGTGTGGCGGAGGTTTCGCTCGCGGCCACAGTCGAGGAAGGATGACGCTACGTTTCGTCTCCTGCGCGCTGATCGCTGCCGTCATTGCCTTTGGGCTGACGTACGTGATGCAGGCGCTGATCAAGAGTGACTCGCTGGAGCTGGTCGATGCGAGTGGCGGCAAGGTCATCGACTTCGTGCGCTTGAAGCGCGAGAACCGCGTCCAGCCAAAGAAGCGTCCTCCGCCAAACCGGATCAAGCCGATGCGCGAGCCACCACCGCCGCAAACCGCGCTGGCGCCGCAGACCGGCCCGGGAAAGATGGAGCTGGCTTCGTTCTCGCCGGACCTCTCGGCCGATCTCGATATCAATCTGGGCCCGGGTGGCGACGGGCAAGGCAACGACTCCGACCCGGTGCCGTTGGTGCGGGTCAATCCCCAGTATCCCGCTCGCGCGATGCAGCGCGGCATCGAGGGGTGGGTGCAATTGCGCTTTACGGTGACGGCGGCGGGGACGGTACGTGACGTCTCGGTCGAGGAGGCTGATCCGCCGAACTACTTCGAGCAGGCGGCGGTCAACGCGGTGCGCAAGTACAAGTACAAACCAAGCGTCGTAAATGGAAAACCCATTGCGACGGAAGACGTACGCGTAATTCTGCAGTTCAATTTAAATCGAGGGTAGGAATGATTCGTATCGTGAGCACAGTGGCTCTCCTGATGGTGATGGCATCGATTGGTCTGGCGGCCGAGCCACCTGCGGTCGAAGTCGAGCGACAAGTTGAAGCGGTTCAGCCGTGGTCGTTCAGGCGACTGGAACGAGTGCGGGAGGACCTGCGCAACGAAGAATTCGGTTTCGTTCTCGACACCTTGAGGGAGATGAAGCGGAACCCGACCCTGAACTCCCACGAGCGCGGCCTGATGTGGCAGGCCTTTGGCTATGCCTATATCGGCCAGGAAAAGTACGAGGAAGCGGCCGCGGCTCTCGAGGAGTGTCTCGATACGAACGGCCTACCGCAGGCCGTCGAGCTCCATACCCGGTACAACCTGGCACAGATCCTGGTCATGCTGGAGCACCCGAAGCCGGCGATCGAGCACTTCACGGAATGGTTCAAGCATGCGCGGAATCCTGCGCCGACGGCTCACTATATGGCTGCGATGGCGTACATGCAGGACAAGCAATCGCGAAAGGCGATCGAGCACATCGATCGAGCCCTCGAGATTGCCTCCGCGCCGAAGGAATCGTGGCTCCAATTGAAGAACGCGATGCTGGTGGAGGAGAAAGACTTCGCCAGCGCGGAGCTCGTTCTCGACGAGCTGATCGAACGTTTTCCGAAGAAGGCATACTGGATGCAGCTAGCGGCGGTATACTCCGAAACGGAGCAGCACGAGAGGGCCCTGACGACTCTCGAGCTGGTCCACATTCAGGGGCTGTTCGACCAGGCCTCCGAGTACACGACGCTGGCCCAGATGTACCTCTTCAATCAGATGCCATACCAGGCTGCGAAGATTCTGCGGGAAGGACTCGACAGCGGGAAACTCGAGTCGACGTCGGCGACCTGGCAGCTGTTGGCCGATAGCTTGTTGCACGCCCGCGACCGGGATGCGGCGGTAGCGCCGATGCAGACGGCGGCCGAGTTGGCGACCGACGGGAACGTCTTTGTTCGCTTGGCGCAGATCCACATCGATCGAGAAGAGTGGGGCGACGCTCGGGATACGCTCAATCTTGCGATCCAGAAGGGCAACCTCCGTACGCCGGGGCACGCCAGCTTGTTGCTTGGAATCGCGAGCGCCAACGAAGAGAGATGGGGCGAAGCAGAGCGCGCATTCACGGCGGCACAGGCAGATGACAAGACCGAGAAAGCAGCCGTGTACTGGTTGAAGCACTTGGCCAGTCGGCGCGAGCAGTCCGAACAACGACGTGCCTCTGCTGACGGTGCCAGTAGGGTAGAGGCGTCGTGACCTGGAAAGTTCAGAAGAGTTACGGAAGCGCCCGCAGGTTCAGGCGGGCGAGTACCAGTGAGCATGCTGTTGGAATCGGAAGATTGACATAGTGTTGATTCTGCACGCTCGGGATAGCCTTCGGTAGCCCTTGTGCACAAAGGGTTGCGGACTGGAAGTGCAGAAGCTTCATGAATAATCCGGGCTAAGTCGCGACGTGGGCAAGCGGGTGGGCTTTGGCGGACCGCGTGCTCGCCGAGTTTAGGGCGGAATCTGTCTCGTGTCGACGTACGTCGGCAGCGGCGCGGTAGACTCAAGCGCGGTTGATATCTCTGTAGTGGTCCGACCCCTATTGCCGCGCATTCGGCCTCGTCGGTGGCGTCGGCATTCTGTCGTGCTAGGCTCAGTTCATGGCGACTACTGAAAAGCCGCGTCGTTGGAGGCGTTGGTTGTTCATTGCAGGGATCTTGGCGGCCGGTTGGTGGATGTTGCGCGGCGGCGCGAGTCTCACCCCGATCGAAGACGGGAGTTACCTCTTTTTCGATATCGGGGGGACGTACGAGGAGCAGGTCCCAGAGGATTTGTTTTCCCAGCTGACCGGCGACAGCAGTCGGTCTTTGATCGACCTCCTGCTCCAGCTGCGGCGGGCTAAGGAGGATAAGCGAATTGACGGCATCGTGGCGCGTGTTCGCGGCCTCGCCATCGGTTGGGCGAAAGCGCAAGAGATTCGCGCGGCCCTGCAAGGCTTCCGCGACAGCGGCAAGAAACTGGTCGCTTATGTGGAGAACGAGTTTGGAAACTCCACGCTGGAGTACTTCGTCGCGAGCGCCGCCGAAAAGGTGTACGTACCGCCGGCGGGCAGCATGATCGTCAGTGGCCTGTTCGCGGAGTATTTGTTCCTGGGGGGGCTTTGGGAGAAGCTCGATATCGATATGCAGGTCGTCAAAATTGGTGCGTACAAGAGTGCCGGAGATCTGTATGGGCGCAAGGAGATGTCGCCGGCGCACAGAGAAATGGCGAATTCTTTGCTCGACAGTATCTACGGACAGTTTGTCTCGGCCGTAGCGGCATCGCGCGGTTTGGACGAGGATGATGTCCGCAACTTAGTCGATCGCGGGCCCTCGTCGATGAAAGAACTGGAGCAGTCGGGTCTCATCGATGGTACGCGCTTCCTCGGTGAGGTCGAGAGCGAGATGGTCGGCGTCGATGGCGCATTGGTGAAGCCGTCGGACTACGAGAAACAGCCTCCGCCGCTCGCCGAGGAGCCAGCCGGCCGGGTTGCGGTGATCTTTGGGCTCGGCACGATCATGACTGGGGACAGCTCAGAGAGTCTCGTTAGCGACGAATTGGTGATGGGCTCTGAAACCATGCGGGAGGCCTTCGAGGAGGTCGCGAAGGATGAGGACATCGACGCCGTCGTATTCCGCGTCGACAGTCCGGGTGGCTCGGCGCTCGCTTCGGACCTGATTTGGCGGGCGACGCAACGGGCCAGATCGGAGAAGCCGATCATCGTTTCGATGTCTGACGTTGCGGGGTCTGGTGGGTATTACGTCGCTGCCGGTGCCGATCGGATCCTCGCTGATCCTGGAACACTAACTGGCTCGATCGGAGTCGTCCTGGCGAAGCCGAATATTCGCGGGCTGCTGGAGAAGATTGGTGTGCACACGGCGACGATTCGCCGCGGCGACCAGGCCGGAATCGTCTCGATGACCGAGAGCTTCAACGAAACAGAACTCGCACGGGTGCGCGGGTCGATGGAAGAGGTCTACGGACTGTTCGTCGATCGGGTCGCAAGTGGTCGGGCGATGTCGGCCGAGGAAGTCGACGCCGTTGGCCAGGGGCGCGTGTGGACCGGAGAGCAAGCGGTCGAAATCGGACTCGTGGATCGCCTGGGAGGACTCCTCGACGCGATTGACGAAGCCAAGCAGGAGATCGGTCTCGAGCGCTCGCAGAAAGTCGAAGTCGTTTACTACCCACGCGAGCGCGGTTGGGTCGAGCGGCTAGCCGAGGCCCTCGAAAGCCGCGCTACCCTGCGCGCCCCACGGTGGCTGCGGACACTGAGAAAGGCGGTGGCCGCTCATGATTTTCCGGACGGGTCGATTCTGGCACTGATGCCGCAGCAGGTCGAGGTTCACTGAGCCGCGGTAGCTATTTCGTAACGTCCACGCCGCGCCAGAAGGCGACGTAGTCCTTGATCTCGGCGGCTTCTTCTTTTGGTTCCGGATAGTACCAGGCAGCGTCTTTGTTGGTCTGGTCTCCCACAACCACATCGAAGTAGCTGGCGGTGCCCTTCCAGGGGCAAGACGAGGTTGTCGCGCTCGGCTTGATGTGGTCTGCCTCGACACTGTCTCGCGGAAAGTACTGGTTGCCTTCGATCTCGATGCAGTCGTCACTTTCGGCGATCACGTGTCCGTTCCAGATTGCTTTTGGCATCTTGGCCTCCAAACGATTTTAATCGAATCAGTGGTTCAGCTCGCGGGCGCGCTGACGGGTGCCGTCGTGTCCGCGAGGATGAATATGGGTGAGGACCATGCGCGTTCCATGGCAGGGCTCAGGCAGTCGTCGTCGGCCGTTCGCTCGTCAGAATAGCATGGCGAGACCGAAACACATCGTCCGGCATCGTCATACGAACAGCGGAGACCGCCGCCGTTGATTGCCGCGGTGGGTGATTGTAGCGCTCTGACGTAGTAGATCGATTCTCTTGAACCACCTGGGAACTCCTGATCCTGGAACGTAATCGTACACCCTGCCGGGTCTGGCGGACAGTCCTCGCTCAACCACGGGTCGTCAATCAAATCGCGCAGGTGTTCGTCTGGTGAGATGCGCGGTCGAATGCGTACCACTTCGATTCGCTCGATGACTTCGCGTTCGCTGCCTGGGTTGTGGCATTCGCCGCCGCACAGTCTCTCGATCCTCTGCGCGGGCATCAGTTGCTTGCTCGCGTCAGAGCAGCCTGGAGTCTGTTTCTGGGCCCCAACGGCGGAAGCCCGGAAGCGCGGTGCGGCGGCCATGTGTAGCTCGCTGCCCATGGGTGCCGTGCCGTCTGGTCCGTTGATCACATCAAACCAGAGCAAGATA
>JAJCZJ010000050.1 GCA_029262455.1 Deltaproteobacteria bacterium
GCTTCGCTGCGACCTCTCAGTCGCCAACGCATGACTCGGGGCCGATGCGGTTCGCTATTCCTTCATCGTACGGATCTTTCATCCGCTTCTCCTTGCCGATTTTAATCGGCGCTTTCAGGGCGAGGCTCCGCCCGAGCCGCGCAACAATTTTGACCACGGATTGGCCTCGCCATCGCCTGGAATTGCAAACACGAAAAACCCTGCTCGCAAGTGCGTCGCACCCGCGAGCAGAGTCCTGCATTGCGGCTTCAGTACCAACCGCGCCGTTTGAAATAGAGGACGGCAATCGCGGCTGCGCCCACGATGAGAGCAGACACGAAAGCAAATCCGTAGGGATGATCCTGCCACGGCACACCGACGTTCATTCCGAAGATTCCAGAAATCAGAGTCGGCGGAATCAAGATCACCGACACCACGGTTAGGACCCGCAGCGTGTTGTTGAGCGAGTGATTCAAGAACGCTTCGTTCGCCTCGGTTATGATCTCAGCGCTATCGCGCAGCCCGCGCAGTAGTGTCGTGATGTGGTCCAAGCGCTCTTCGATGTCGCGCATCAACGACGGATCCGAGCCTGGAGCGTTGGCCAACCGATTGCCGAGGGCTCGCACGACATCGCGTTGTGGCTCGACGATACGTTGCACGGTCGAAACGTGCTTTTTGACCACCATCAAGTCCCGGATCATGTCGGTTCGCCCTTCTTCGACGAAGACGCATTGCTCGAGCTCTCGCACCTTGTCTCGCAAGGTATCGATGAAATCAAAACGGTCTTGCAGGATACCAACCAGGAGCTCGTAAACGATCTGTTCGACTCGGGTTCTGCTTCCGAAGATGCCGTCCTTGGCGCGCTGACGAACGCCACAACCGCCGTGCAACCGTTCATCGCGTATCGAAACGAAGATTCCGTCGGCAAGCAGGATCTCTACGGGCAGGGTCTCGACCTCCGTTTGCGCATCATTGAAAGTCGGGAAATACAGCACGAAGAAGGTGGCCTGGCCCATTTCCTCGATCCCCGGCCGGCCGGTCTGACGCTCGACCCGCAATCGTTGCCCTTCGTCGAGACCGAGGATATCAGCAGCACGGTCGAGTTGCTCGCCGTCGAGCTTCTCGAAATCAAACCAACGAAAGGTCTCGCAAGCCAGCGTCGGATTCATCGTGCGCTTCCCCTCTCGCCTGAATGGCGATCCCTCAATGCCGGAGCGCGAGTTGCGCCACGTAACCGATCATCACCGCCTCGCGAGGCGAGGCTCCTACGCAGCCCTTCGAGCAATGACATACCCAAATCCAATCCAACGTCCACCATCGACCTCGAGCATACGAGGGATGCGCTCCGGATTCGCCTTACACTCCACGTCGTGGGCCGCAAACTCCAACCACCACTCCCACCCATCCGGAGCGTAGCCCGACTCGACAATCTCGAATCCAGCTGCGAGGAAGTCATCCTCGACCTGCCCGATACTCGTCAGACAATCGCCGAAGGTGATGATCCCGTCAGAAAGGAAGGGTGCGAGCTCTGGCGGCGGCTCACCGCCCAGGTGCATCGGCTCCGCCAGTCCAAAAAGCCCGCCCGGACGAAGCACTCGTCGTACCTCAGCCAAACATGCGCGGTAGTGATCCACACCACCGAGGCCGCGAAGCATCTCGAACGCCGTCGTCGAGTACGCCGCATCGAAAGAGACGTCGGCGAACTTGAGATCCGGCACGCCCAACTGCAGGCCGAGCACTCGGTCTGCAACCCCCCAACGATCGGCGTTGCGACGCAGATGATCGACGAACGGTCGGTGGTCACAATCGGGATAGAAGTCGTCCAACCACGGATCGACCGCGACCACCATCGAGCCGTACTCCTTGGCAAGAAAACACGTCTGCTCGCCCTTGAACACGCCGATGTCCAGAAGCCGCGTATCCGGACGAAGGTCCAGCTTGTCGGCAACGAACTCGGCAGTCCGCAAAGCTCCTGGACCACTACAGCGCGAGTAAATGGAATCGAGATCTAGGTATTTCGTTGCTCGTGGATAGGAATTCACCCGGTCATCCCTAGCAGCCCGTTGAACGACAGAACACGCGCTGCAAGCCGGGCCACCACTTGGGACGCCCGAATCAGCTCAGGGCCGATGGAAAGTCCCAGCATCGTCCAAAACCGGAAATCTGAAGAAAATACAGATTCCAGGCAATTTTTCGCCAGGCTCGAGCGTCCATGCGTACGTGGGATAATTACCCACATATTTAATTTCACTTCAGAAAGGGGCTACAATGGACAACAATCGGCGATTCTATCGAGCTGCAGCAATGTTTCTCGGTCTCCTGCTCTTCAACGGGCCAGAGATCGGCGCGCAAACGCGCGAGGGGCGACTGAGAATGCGGCGAACACGACCGGGCGAGGACGTCTCCCCGGCTCGTCGGATCAACCGCCAGCGGCGGCGCAGGAACGCGGAACCGGCAACAGGCAACCGAACCTTCGACGGTAGCAACAACAACCTCCGGCATCCGGATCTCGGTTCGTCCGAAAGCCAACTCCTGCGCACGACAGAGCCGCACTACGAAGACGGCATCTCATCACTGGCGGGACAAGATCGACCCGGTCCAAGAGAGATCAGCAACGCTGTGTTCGCCCAGGAGGCATCGGCGGCCAACTCTGCCGGGGCATCTGACTATCTGTGGCTTTGGGGCCAGTTCGTCGACCACGACATCGATCTGACCGACGGTACTGACCCGCCCGAAGACGCTTCGATCGAGGTTCCCTCGGGAGACTCGTTCTTCGATCCCTTCTCGACTGGGGAACAATCGATCGCGCTGAACCGATCAATCTACGATGAAGACACAGGCACCGACCGGCACAACCCCCGCCAGCAACTCAATGAGATTACCGCATGGATCGACGCTTCCAACGTCTATGGTTCCGACGCCGAGAGAGCGACGGCCCTACGAGCGAACGACGGTAGCGGCCAACTCCTGACCAGTGACGGCGAGCTCCTACCCTTCAATGAGTTGGGTTTGCCAAACGCGGGCGGCGACTCGTCGAGCCTCTTTCTTGCCGGCGACGTTCGAGCCAACGAGCACGCCGGCCTGACCGCGATGCATACTTTGTTCGTACGCGAGCACAACCGCCTGGCTCGCGAGATCGCGGAGGGCGACCCGCACTTGTCTGGCGAAGAGATCTACCAACGCGCCCGCGGTATTGTTGGCGCGCAGATGCAGGTCATCACATACAACGAGTTTCTTCCTGCGCTTCTAGGCGAGGAGGCATTGCGCCCATACCGCGGTTACCGCAGCAGGGCGAGAGTCGGCATCGCCAACGAGTTCTCAACCGGCGCGTACCGCTTCGGTCACAGCGCGCTGAGCCCTACGTTGATTCGAATCGATGCGAACGGCAGCGAGATCGCCGAGGGCCACCTGGCGCTGCGCGACGCTTTCTTTGCGCCGCAGCGGCTCACCGACGAAGGAGGCATCGAGCCCCTACTGCGCGGCATGGCAGCGCAAACCTGCCAAGACATCGACACTTTCGTGGTCGACGACGTTCGCAACTTCCTCTTCGGCCCGCCCGGATCTGGCGGCTTCGACCTGGTCTCGCTCAACATTCAACGCGGTCGCGACCACGGTCTCGGTTCCTACAACCAACTCCGCGAAGGCTACGGCCTCCGCCCCGCCCGAGACTTCGAAGACATCACTTCGGATCCGGACGTCGCAGAAAAGTTGCGCGCCGCGTACGGCGACGTTGACTTGGTCGACGCGTGGGTCGGTGGCCTCGCAGAAGATCCAATCCGCGGAGCACTCGTCGGCGAGTTGGTCTTCAACATTCTGCGCCAACAGTTCGAGCTACTACGCGACGGCGACCGCTTTTGGTACGAGCGAGTATTCAGAAGCGATGAACTCCGACAGTTGGAGGACACTCGTCTGTCTGACGTGATTCGCCGCAACACGACCATCGACGACGAGATCCAAGACAGCGTTTTCTGGACCCATTGAATTCGAGACACACCAGGGCCGGTAGCTCAACCGAGCCGCCGGCCCTGAGACCCGAGCGATCGCGCTGACATCTCAACCCCAAGACTTGGTTTCGTCTCATTTCGTCCGAGAAAAAGCGTGGCCTCGAAACTGGATAAAAAAGGCAGGAGGTGCTAGGCAGGCCCATGCCCCAAAAAGACACCGGGAAGAGCTGGATCCCAGGGCGGCAGCGTCGCTTCACCTCCCCTTGGCTCTCTATCGCAGTCGGAGCAATCCTACTCGCGATCACCCTGCCGTCACCGGGAAGTGCCGGCAACACCGACCCCGGCTGTTGCGTGTGCGATTGCAGGAGCCAACCGGCGACAACTTCCCAGCAGCAACCAGAACCGACGATCGTCGCTGGGCAGGGTGCACTATGCGTCGATACGGTTCGGCAACTCTGCGGCTCCTTGTGCTTTCAGGCAGGCTGCCAAGAGCTTTTCGCCGGCAACGAGTGCGCCGCAGTCGCCGGCTGCCCGCAAGCCGGAGGGGGCCATATGGCGCCGCTCGCTTCGCCGCTAGTCCTGGCAGCAATCGGAGCAGCACTCGCAGGGCTGGGCATCTACGCAGTCAGTCGACCCAAGTCACACAGCTGAGACGGCGGCGGTAGCAGTAACCCGTGATATCGAGATCTACATATCGCTCCGGAATACCGGGGGTGCCGAAGGTGTCGGCACCCCCGGTGAAAATTAGATACGTTCGATGATCGTTGCGTTGGCCATGCCGCCGCCTTCGCACATGGTCTGCAGTCCGTAGCGGCCACCGGTACGCTCGAGCTCGTTCAGCAGCGTCGCCATCAGCTTGGTGCCCGAACAGCCGAGCGGATGCCCGAGGGCGATCGCACCGCCGTTGACGTTGACCTTGTCCATGTCCGCGCCTAGCTCTTTCTGCCACGCCAACACGACCGAGGCGAAGGCCTCATTGACCTCAAACAGGTCGATGTCGCCGATCGACATTCCGGTCCTCTCGAGGATTTTCTTGGTCACCGGCAGCGGTCCCTTGAGCATCGTCACCGGATCCGTACCGGCGAGCGCAAAGGCGTGAAAACGCGCCCGCGGCTTGAGACCGAGCTCTTTCGCCTTCTCCTCGCTCATGACCAACACGGCCGACGCACCGTCGGCGATCTGCGACGAGTTACCGGCCGTGATCTTGCCGTCTTCTTTGAAGGCGGGCTTCAACGTGCCGAGCTTGCCGACATTGGTATCGGCTCGGATCCCCTCGTCCGCGGTCATCATCTCTACCTTGTCGCCGACCTTGACCGGCACCGGGACGATTTCGTTCTTGAAGCGCCCTTCTTCCGTCGCCTTCGCAGCCAGCTGCTGTGACCGCGTAGCGAAGGTGTCGAGGTCCTCCCGCGTGAAGCCGAACTCGTCCGCTATCATGTCAGCACCGATGCCCTGCGGAGGCAGGCCCGACTCCTTATAGCGATCGAGCATCGACTGCGGGAAGGGAAATCCCATCCCTTCCACGATCGAGGCTCCCATCGGAGTGCGACTCATTACCTCGACGCCGGCTGCGACAACGACATCGTAAGAGCCGGCCATGACACCCTGGGCGGCGAAGTGAAGCGCCTGCTGCGAGCTGCCACATTGGCGATCGACCGTCGTAGAAGGAACCGACTCGGGCCAGCCGGCCGCCAGCACAGCGTTGCGGCCAATGTTGATCGCCTGCTCGCCGACTTGCATGACGCACCCCATGATCACGTCATCGACGATCGCAGGATCGAGGTTGTTGCGCTTCTCCAAAGCCTTGAGGACGTGGGCAGCGAGATCAACTGGGTGCCAGGTGCTCAACTTCCCATTGCGCCTGCCACCGGGAGTCCGAACGGCGTCTACGATAACGGCTGTAGCCATGGTGTTTCTCCTTCTCTACTTTTCAATTCGGGGTCGGAACTGTCGGGACGATCGGAAAGACCCGGGCAACCTCGCAAAGGATCGTCACAGCTATGAATATCGGTTTCACCACATGGCTCAACTCCCCAGCCTCAGAGCAAAGTCATGGCCAAAAGCAGCGGGATCCATTTACATTGCGACTGCATGGTAAATCCCATATGGTGTCCGCCGGTTCGAATCACCTTCGGACGTACTAGAAAGGGCTCACCATGAGTACAGCAGTTGAGGATTCAGCCACCCCCGAGGCTACCGGCGATCGTCAATACCCGGGCGGATCCGCCCCGCCGGTGCTCTCCGGATCGTGGCCCCTGCTCGGACACTTGCTCGAATTGCGCAAGCGTCCGATCGAGCTGTTTCAACGCGTTCGCGACGAACTAGGCGAGATCGGCGAGGTCAACTTCGCCGGAAACCGCGTCGTCATGCTCATGGGCGAGGAAGCACAGGAAGCCTTCTTTCGCGGCTCCGAAGAGCAACTCGACCAGGCCGCCGCCTACCCTTTTATGACTCCTATTTTCGGTCAGGGGGTCGTATTCGACGGCACGCCCGAACAGCGCAAGCAGGCGCTGCGGAACCAGTCACTGAAAGCCGAATTCATGAAGGGTCATGCCGACACCATCTCGCGTGAGGTCCACCGAATGATGGACTCACTCGGTGACAGCGGCGAGGTCGACCTGCTCGACCTGTTTTCCGAGCTCACCATGTACACCTCCAGCGCATGCCTGATCGGCACCGAGTTTCGCGAAGAGCTGACCGCCGAATACTACAAGACCTTCTACGAGCTCGAAAAAGGGACCGACGCCATCGCCTACGTCAACCCGGACCTGCCGCTGCCGGTTTTCCGCAGCCGCGACCGCGCCCGGCAACGCCTGGTCGCCCTGCTCACAGAAGTCTTCGAAAGGCGCCAGGCGAATCCCGACTCGCAGCAAGAACTCTTCGACATCCTACTCACGCTGCAAGACAAGAACGGGCAATCGCGCTACAGCGTCGATCAGATCACCGGCATGTTCATCTCCTTGATGTTCGCCGGTCACCACACCACGTCGGGCACGGCCGCGTGGACCTTGATCGAGCTACTCAAGAACCCCCATGTACTCGGCCCTGTCATCACCGAGCTCGACGAGCTCTACGCCGATGGGCGCGACATCAGCTTCCAGGCCCTGCGCGCAATTCCGCTACTAGAGAGGGCCATTCTCGAGGCGCTGCGCCTACACCCACCGCTAATCATCCTGATGCGCAAGGTTATGTACGACTTTCACTACAAGGGCTGGACCGTGCCCGCCGGCAAGTTGGTCGCAGTTTCGCCAGCGGTCTCGAACCGAATGCCGGAGTGCTTTGCCGACCCCAATCGCTACGATCCAACTCGCTACGAGGAGGGGCGGGAGGAAGACAAGCAGCTCTTCGCGTGGATCCCCTTCGGCGCGGGGCGCCACCGCTGCGTCGGCGCTGCCTTTGCCATGATGCAACTCAAGGCCATCTTCAGCGACTTACTACGAGAGTACGAGTTCGAGCTTTCCCAGCCCCCCGAAACCTATCGCAACGATCACTCCAAAATGGTGGTGCAACTCGAGCAACCTTGCCGCGCACGCTATCGAAGACGAGCCAAGCAAGCGATCGCCGCAAGTAGTACGGCCTCGAAAGCGACGCTCCCTCCCGGCGCCTGCCGAATCAAGGTCGACCTGGATCTCTGCCAAGGCCACGGGGTCTGCGCTGACGAAGCGCCGGAGGTATTCGGCCTCGACCCAGATCAGAGCAAAGTGATCGTCCTCAACAAGACACCCGGGCCCGAACAGCGCGATCTCGTCGATCTCGCGGTCAAACACTGTCCGACGCGGGCACTGAAAATCACCGAAGAGTGAGGGCCGCAGGCGCGTCCCCATACCCGACTCGGTACGACGGAAAAAACAAGAGCTTCTCGACGACTCCAGAACAAAGCTGGTATGACGAGCTTCTTCGACCATGGCGACGCGTCCGACACTTCACCTGATCTCCGGCCTCCCATGCACTGGCAAGACTACTTACGCCAAGAAGCTCAGTATTGAGCGCGATGCCGCCTACTTCTCGCTCGACTACTGGTTGCTCACGAGCTTTGGGCGATACCCCGTCGACGTCGTAGGGCACGGAGAGCACGTGCGGCGTGTCTACGCATGTCGCGAACTCATTTGGAGCGCTGCAACCGAGCTCCTACTTCGCGGCGCCGACGTTATCCTCGACGATGGCTTTTTCCTTCAAAGCGATCGAGTACAACACATCAACTCAGCAAACGAAGTTGGCGCGGCAGCCACCATTCACTTCGTCAACACGCCAGACAATGAAGTGCGCAGCCGCGTCGCCGCGCGAAACAACAGCCCCGGCACATCGCACTTTGAGATCGCGACTGACGCGCTGGATGCCTACATCGCATTCTTTGAAACACCCACAGCCGAGGAGGGTGCCGCACTCCTCGTCATCGACGGTTCATCAAGGCCGCGACCCAAACACTCCCCTTAGCCGTGAGTGCGAGCGCTCCGATTCCGACGACATCAAAGAGCGATGCGAATGCCGACCAACACGTCGTGGTCCAGCTTCGGCTGCGGACCGTTCAATTTCTCAGCGGCGAGCAGGCGGACCGAAACCTCGAGCAGAATCCGGTCACCGATGATCGCCTGAAGGCCTGGCGCAACGGTGAGCGTCGTGCCGCCGGATGCGGCAATCTTCTCACCGCGCAGCTCACTGCGGTCGCTGTGTTGCAATCCGAGCTCGACCTGAGCATTGACTTCGAAACCCTGCGGCCGGGTTCGTTCGGGGAACAAAAACGCTCCAAGGCTCGATCCAGCTATGAGCGCGTCCCCGGCATCCAAGCCCTTGCCTTCGGTCTTGATCGCATAGCCGAGATTTAGATCGACATTGAAGCGGTAGTCCTCGCGACTGAGTATCAACTGACCCAGTACATCCGTCGAGCCCGTCCCCGGCTGAACCGCCCGCCGCAGCGGCTCCGGAACGTCGAAGTCCAGCCCGCGCGAGGTGGACCCCGTCGGCACATCGAGCGACAGTCGAAAGCCAGCCATATCACGACGTCCTCGACCTAGACGCTGCCAGAACCGATAGTGCCCGAAGATCCTAATGTCGCCGAGGCCCCGAATCGAGTCCTCTCGACCGTCGAATTCGAGTGTCTTCTCGACATAAGGAAGCACCACCCCGACGAGGCTGTGGGTCGAAAGGCCAAAAGCCATGGCGACCAAGTGCCGCTGACCGGAGACCGAGGTGTCCCTTCGACTCGCTTCGGTGAAAACCGTCCGTCCCAGAAGGATGTTTGACTGAAAAATACCCGTAGCAGCCGAGGTAGTCCGAATCGGCGCAGCGCCCGCGGGTGACGTCAACCACAAGCAGAATGCAACAACAAAGCTGGCGACCGTTGCAGGCCGGCGACTCACGGCGCTGGCTTACCGTCGATGGTGATCTTGCCGAGCTCGTATCCCGCTTCCTCGATCACCTTCCGCAAGGCATCGGGACTACACTCGGTTCCCGCTTGGGTCGGAAAATCAAGTCGAGCGGCCTGGACGTCGACGACGATTTGATTCTCCGGAGGTGCAAAAGACAGACGACTCACGGCCGCCTTGACGCCCTTGGCGCAAAATCCTCAGCCAAGGCCCAGAACCTCAGCGCTGACCTGCTGCGACAACGCCGGCTTGGCAAGATCCTCGGCGCCTGCTGACACCGGCCCCGTCCCCGCTGCCAACACAAGTAAAACCGCAAAGCACCGATGCCAACGGGTCAATTGCTGCACCAACTTCATCTCCCAAGTCTGACAGTACCGGCCGCCAATGACAAAGGACCTCGGCTGCAGTCTGCTGAAAAACAGGCGGCAAGGCGCAAATGAGGACTTTCGACAAAGAGCAATACACGAGCCGGCCTGTCCACCAAAGCCCTGGCGGAGGCTGGAGGCAAAGCCAACGATTGCTACAGGGTTCGCCAACACACCTGCGGCGCGAAAAGACCCTTGCAGCACGCGCCCTGTTGCTCAACGGTGCTGCTGCTCAACCGACCTCCACCGCCCTGCGGGAACCCCACAGTCGCCAGCCATAGAACTCGCATCATGGCCAAGGAGAGAAGCTGGGATCACCCGCGCCACAAAAAATCAGAAATCGCTAGAGCCAGCACTATTTACAACTGCAAACAACTCGGGTGAAACACAGCTCTGGACAAATGGGGCTCGCTGATCTAGGCGTATGACAGGATCAGTCATGGTGACTAATTCCTCGGGCTCAAATTCAGGGCCTGTCCAAGCGGGAGCATCCCGCAGCAGCGAGTGGTCGGAGAGTTACGGATCATGCATATCAAGCACAATGCCGCACACCGACGATTCAGGAAGAGTTAAGGAGTACGGCATGCGTACAACAGGAACAGTCAAGTGGTTTAACGGCGACAAGGGATTCGGCTTCATCGTCCGCGACGATGGCGAAAGCGATGTCTTCTGCCATCACACCGCAATTCAGGGAGAGGGCTTCAAGACTCTTGCCGAAGGCGCCAAAGTCGAGTTCGACGTCGTCAAAGGCCAGAAGGGCCCGGCCGCTGAGAACGTAGTCACCATCTAAGGTTACGTGTCAGCCTAAAAAAAGGCCCATCGGCGTTACGCCGATGGGCCTTTTCTTTTGAAAGTCCGCCCCCACTCCCTGTATTCAGCCGCCAGGGACTCGAGTGCCGAACAAGTAGGTTTCAGCCCGGTGCTCCACGAATCCATCAGTCAATAGCCAAACCGGCGACTTGATCAGCCGCGACCAGACCTGGATGGCTCGACATGTCGCTCGACATGTCCCGGAAATCTGTTCTGAACCAGCATGACTTACCCGCCAATCCGCCATGTGCTGCGCGACCTCGGGATCGAGCTCACTCACGGCCCCCACGTCGCCCATCGGGTCACAATCCCAACGCCGCCCGAAACACGGGCTGCGCACGGTGGTGTCCGGATCGGCGTCCTGGCAAGCGCAGCCGACGTGGTTGCCGCTCGGCTCGCGATGCGCTCGCTCGAACCCGACTGGCTCGCAACCTCGGACCTCTCCATCTGGACTCGTGACACCAGGTGCAGAGGCCCCATCGTCGGAGAAGCCCGTGTCTTGCGCACCGGCAGAACGACAACCGTGGTGGAAGTCGAGATTTCCGAACAAGGGGGAGAGAAACGCGCCATCGCCTTGGCGGCACTGTCTTTCGTGCGTATCAAACGTCCCGATCTAGCCGATGCCATTGAGAGTGAACCGGAGCAAACCACAGTCTCCTTCGCGACCGAGACCTCGGGACTGACCCGGCCCTTCCGCGAGACGGTGGGAATCGAGACCATCGATGCCAACCACGGCGTCGTCCGCCTCGCCCAATCCGAGTACACGATCAACAGTTTCGGGTCCCTACAGGGCGGCATGGTCGCAGCGCTCGGCGAGTTTGGTGCCGAAACCGCGGCGACAGCGATGACCGGCCAAGCGCAAGCCGCTATCGACATCGCAGTTCGATACCTAGCCAAGGGGCCAACGGGACCGTACGAAACGCACGTCCAGCCATTGCGCGTCGCCAACAAAGGCTGCCTGCTCCGAGTCGTCGTCCAGGATGCCGGCAGCGGCCAAGAGATGGCAGTCATCACCGCCGCCACCATCCCTGTCAGCTCAGATTTGACGCTCATGGGCTTTTCGGACTAGTTGTTCAAGATGCGAGTACAAGCACTGAGTAGAGTCGTTTCTCTAATTTTGGCTTTGTCTGTGTTGGTGTCCTCACCATCCGACGCGAAGCCCTCCCTCGACACTCTAGTGGGCCAGCTGAGCCAGCCCAACATTGAGGCGCACGTCAACGCCCTCGCAGCGAATCCACGCGATACGCCCGCCGCGTGGACCACGGCAGCGGCCTATATCGAGTCCGAGCTCGTGTCTTACGGATATACGGTCGTCCGAACCGCTGTCGCCTCAGCGGAGGGAAACGCCGACAACCTGTCCGCTACGCTGACCGGCACAACAACTCCGGCCGATGTCTTCATCCTCGGTGCACATTACGACTCAGTCGATAACGCCCCAGGAGCCGACGACAACGCTTCCGGCGTCGCCGGCATGCTCGAAATCGCTCGGGTCCTACAGTCCAGCCCGATGCCATGGACCATCGAGTTCGTGGCCTACGCCCATGAAGAAAAGGGCCTTCTCGGTAGTACGGTTCACGCAGCTAGCTCCAGCGGCGTGGTCGGAATGATCTCGCTCGAAATGATTGGCTACACCTGCCCGGCGCCTTGCCAGTTCGGCTTTCCCGACATCCCCGGCTGCTTCGACGTCAGCGCACCGGGCGCAACCAACGGCAACTTCATCGGCGCGGTGGTCAACGACGCTTCCGCCGCGTTGGCAAATGGGTTTCAAGTCGCGGCAAGCCGCTATTCGCCAAGCCTACTGGTTGGAACGGCGCAGATCGCTGGCACCGGTGCCTGTCTTTCGGATACGCGCCGTAGCGATCACGCCCCGTACTGGGACCTTGGCATCCCCGCGATGATGCTCACTGACACGGCCAACTTCCGCAACGCCAATTATCACGACCCGACCGACACACCGGCCACCATTGACTTCGCGTTCACCCTGAACATCGCCCGCGCCACCCTAGCATTGGCGGCAACGAGGTACGTACCCACCGATGTGCCGGTGGCAGCCAAGAAGCTACTCCTCATCGACAAGCCCAGCAGTGGGAAATCCAAGCTGGTGTTGGTCGCCAAGGATGGTGCCATCGCAAAAGGCGCCGGCGGAAACATCACGTTGGTTGATGCCGCACTCGACGTGTTCTACTCCAACACTCCAGTTGACCATGTCGGCGTGCTTACAGTCCCCGCCCCGTGGGATAAGAACGACGACAAGGTCGGCAAATACAAGAACAAGAGTGCGCCGACCGGAGGCCGGGTCAAAGTCGGGATCGTAAAGGACGGAAAGTCGGCCAAGATCGTAGCCAAGGGTCTCGGCGACGGGCTCGTCATGGACATCATCTCGGCGCCCCCTGGGACTGACGGCCTCACCACCATCCTGACGATGATCAACGAGAACGACGGCACTCTGAACCGCTACTGCACCCGATTCTCAACCGGCGACGGCAGCTCGATTCTCTACAAGGAAATCGCCGGTGGCACCGGCCGCAAGCTGTTGGCCAAAGACGGCGTCGGAATCGTCTGCCCTTAAGAGACAGGTTGCTGTCGCAGTTACCGCACAAGACCGATCAGAAATACTGAGCCACCCGTCCCGGACAACGAATCGGCCCAACTTCGCCCGGGACGAACTGGTACGGGGGAAATGAACGACGTTGCCTTCGCACGCGTTCATTAAGTCAGATCCTCCATCGCGCTTAGCCACCCCGAGAGAAGTGGGCCAAGCCCTCCGAGGCACAGGCATTCGGCCCACGCTGCAAGTCCTTCGAGAAAACACTCTCTCCCTTGAGCGACGACTTCTAATCTCCCTTAGTCCTGCGCTACGAGGTCATCCCAACCAGTCGCCGCCAACATCGATGTCACCCAGTCCGCCACAGTTACGCCTTCAATGTTTGTCACGTCATACCGTCCTAGGATCATATCGAGGACTTCGGGATCAATATCGGTGAAGCCGCCCGCCATTCCGAGTTCGGTGTCGGCCTGGATCGCCAGGGTCGTATGGCGGTTGCCGGCATAGATAAACCGCTTGAAACGCTCTGGATGTCGATTGCGCAATCGGCCACTTTGCTCGAGAAGCGCCGCCTCAAATTGATCTCCCGGGATCATCACGAACGTCGCAGCAATGACAAGATCCCGCTTCGATGTCACGATACCGATTCGCAAGTTTGGATCACGATCGAGCTGCCACCCGAGCACCGGCATCAGCTGGTCGGTAGCAAAGCACTCCGTGCAACTCGCCGGCAATGCCGACGACGAATTCCACTCGGAAGCCAACGCCACCAGAGATCCTTCTTCGCCGGAGGCAATCCCAACACCGGCATCGTTCAACACCAAGATCTCCGCATCGCGGTAGTGAAATCGCACCATTGGCAAAGCGGTCAGCGTCGCGAAACCACCGGCGCTCACGCCGGTCAGCAAGATGCGGGAAGGTTCCGGAAACTCAGCGACGGCCACATCCAGCGCGGCGCTCAGATTACGCAGACCCTTTTGGTAGCGATCGACGACACCATCGCCGTCTGTATCGATCTCCACATCACCTGCCATCAAAGACCCGTCACAGTAGGGAGAGTAGAGCACGTTCCAATCGCGTACCGGATTCGCCGCGAGTGAGGCAGACAAGACACCGGCTCCCGGCACACCGTTCGACAGGGTCGTATCCGTCGTAACGGTTGTGACCTGACAGATCTGTGAGTTACAGGCACCGCCGCCCTGCAAGTAAATTACGAGATCGTTCGACTGCCCACTGCGCGTCGCAACTCGAAACGGAGCTCCTGCGAGACAGACAGGCCCGTCAGCAGGGTCGAACTCGAAGACGGTGGAGTCTCCAACAGTTACCGACTGCCGGGGGCTGGCCGCGCCGACGTAACGCATCAGCCCTTGGTCCACCATCTCTTGAAACTCAAACGATCGCGCTGCTTGATCGTCATCTCCGCAGGCAGCAACCAGCAGAGCCAGAATCATCACGGCAAGAATTCGCATAGGGCTGCACCTATCCGAAATCATGGTGGGCGCACAATCCGCAGACGCGAACGGCGATGAGACCGGTCCGGCCCTACTCGTCCAAACGGACTGCCGACCTCGCAAACCCCTAGGGCGTGGTGGCTCTCCGACGATTCGCATCTCCGACACGCAGCATCTCGTCAACACTATCCGCTAGATAGTCGAGAGGGTTGATGGGCGTCTCTGTGTTGATCTGCCCATTCCAGATCTCGCCCTTTCGAGGCCCCGTAACAATTCGATATGGCCGCTTCAGATAGTCGCCCCCGGCCCATTCCCAGGTGACCGCGACGTTGGCGTAATGAGCCGAGATCGCGCGCCGAAAGGCTTTGGTGCGGTTCCGTCCTGAGCCATGCAAAAGCAACGGGTGGAAAAATACCGTGTCGCCCGTATTCATTTCGAGGTGAACACGCTGCTCGATCGCGTCCGCGACCTCGACGGCGCCGAGATAGGCAACATTTACGTACTCCCAGTCAGGGCTGCCGTGCGGCTGCAGCTTGCCGCGGTGACTACCGGGCACAACGACCAAACAACCATTCTCGCGCGTCACCGGCTCGAGCGCTGTCCACGAAGCGCCGATTTTTTCTGCCGGTCGAAACGGAAAATACAACAGGTCTTGATGGAGAGGGTGGCGACCGTCGACGTTCGGCGGCTTGTTGATCAGCATCGTGTGAATGCTCATAACCTCGTCGCCGAGCAAGCCCTGAATGACCTCGAGTATCCTGTCGTCATGCGCATACGTGTCGAGGACGGGATCTCCCTCGTAATCTTGCACCTTGGCAACTGCCTCGAGTTCGTTCTTCGGCGCAACAGCGCCCTTTGCGACCATCACATCCTTCATCACCAACATGCGCTCGGAGCGCTCGGCCCGCCCTGATACAATTTCGATCAGGCGCTCGCGCCAACGATCCACAGACGCCGAGTCGAAAAGCTCGGGGACGACCAAGTAGCCGTCTCTCTCATACGATTCGCGTTGATCAGATGTTAGTGACATCAGAACTGCCCCTTTTCTCTGCCTCAAAAGTTACTCGACTTCGGAGGTCAGTGCCAGCCACAAGTCCCGCGCTGGCAGAGCGCCGCGACAAACCGAGAAATCACTCTCCGGTAAACACTGGGCGGCGCTTCTCCATAAATGCCATCATTCCCTCAAACTGATCCTTCGATTTCGCGCAACGTTTCACGGCTTCGCGTTCAACAATGAGCGCCTCTTCGAGTGGAAGCGCTGCTGCCCCAACGACGCAACTCAACACACCGGCAACGGCTATCGGCGGCATCGCTGCAAGTTCGAGAGCAAGAGCATGCGCTGCCTTTTTCAACTGATCCAGCGGGTGCACCTCCTGAACCAAGCCAATGCGCAACGCCCCCGGCCCGTCAATCTTCTTGGCACGCAAGATCATATCGAGAGCCTGATCGCGGCCGACACAGCGGGTCAGTCGCGCCGTACCACCCCAAGCGGGCACCGTCCCCAAGTCGAGCTCCGGAAGACCGATCTTGGCGCCCTCCCGCGCGGCCAGGCGAAAATGACAGGCGAGCGGCAACTCCAGCCCGCCGCCAAGACAGTATCCGTAAAGCGTCGCGATCGACGGTTTCGCCAACCTCTCGATCAGACCGAGTACGCGCAATCGCTGATCCAGAATGGCTTCAAAGCCACGCATTCTCCCGGCGTCGGACTGAAGCTGCTTGAGATCCATCCCGACGGAGAAATTCTTGTCACCTGCTGCGGTAAATACCAAGACGCGCACTTCTGAATCGTTCGCCGCTTCAACAACCGCTGCCTCGAGCGCATCCATGTACTCGAGCGACATCCGATTGATCGGCGCATCATTGTTGATCAGAGTCAGCACACCGTCGCCACGTTCAATCACCAAAGGATCAGAGCTCACAATCGATCTCGCTTTCTCTATTTCCGTGCCTTTCGGGGACATGAACCAAGGGCCCTACTCCGCGAACACCCTCCGATGAGGCCGTCCGCCAACAGCCACATCCTCGCAGCCGTCGAACCATGTGTGCAATCAAAAACAGATTTGATATCTGAACCGCATGAACGTCCGCCCTGCAAACACTGCCGACTCCCGATTCCTCGCCTGGGTCGCCCTCGCCGCCTCACGATCCCACGTCGAAACCGGCATATGGGATCTCTGGATCCCGGGATCCGACGAGGACAAGCTCAACTTTCTCGAGGGGCTGCTGCTTTCCGACCATCGCCACTGGTGCCACTACACCAGCTTCGTCATCGCCGAGGTCGACGGCGAACCGGGGGCCGCTCTCTCAGGCTACACACCGGACGACCCAGACTTCGTCAGCCCTACCAAAGCGATCATCAACGCATCGATCGCCGCCGGACTCACCGAGGTGGCCCAACAAGAAGCCTTCGAACGGATGCACTGCTTCCTCGCTTGTCTACCGCAAGACGAGCCCGGCGCGTGGATCATCGAATGGGTCGCAACATCACCCTCGCATCGCCGCAAGGGGCTAGTGCAAGCCCTCATCGCAGATGAGCTCGAGATCGGGCGCGCGCGCGGCCACGGCACTTCGCAGATCATGATTCTCAGCGGCAACAACCCCGCACAGCGCGCCTACGAGCAATCCGGCTTTCGCTACGTCGACGAAAGGCGCAGTGCCGCGTTCGAATCCGCGACGGGCAGCCCAGGAATTCTACGAATGCTCCGCCCAATCTGACGCCAAGCTCCCCCCTTTGAAGAATCTAGTACTCGAGACCACTGAACATGCTAGGTAGCGGCCCTTGCTCGAAATTCAAAAATTGTGCGAATTAGGGCAGCATCAGTGCAGCCATGAGAGATCCTCTGCCAACGACCGACGACCGGGTCGATCTATCGGACAACGCCACCTTCGGCGCTGAAGTACCCCACCGGTACTTTCGATGGCTGCGCGAACACGACCCCGTTCACTGGCAACCGGAGTGCAAGATTCCCGGAGTCCGTCAGGGACCTGGCTACTGGGCACTGACTCGATACGAAGACGTTGCTGAGGTCTCGAAAAGCTCATCCGTGTTTTCCTCGGCCATCGGTTCCTCAATCCTCAGCGATCTCTACGCAAGGGATCTCCACAATATGCAACAACAGCTGATCAACATGGACCCGCCACAGCACACGCAGTTGCGGAAGCTGATGAATCCACCATTCAAACCGCGTGCAATAGCGACCCGTGAGGTGGAGGCGAGAAGAATCATCACGAGAGTTTTCGATGAGCTCGAGGTGCGCACCGACTGCGATTTCGTCGAAGATATCTCCGCACCGATTTCCCTTCGCATCCTCACACACTTTCTCGGAGTCCCTGAAAAGGATTCGAAGAAGTTCTACAAATGGACCAACAAGCTGATCGGATCAGCCGATTCCGAGGTCAGCAGCGCCTTTCGCGGACGGCTCGCGGTACTAGAGATCTTCATCTACGCGGCATTCCTCGCCCGGCGCAGACGCAAGAATCCAACCGAAGACGTATACTCCCGCCTGGTCAACGGCGAGATCGACGGTAAGCCCATCGACCGCCTCGGCCTTGGTATGAACTTCTTCCTGCTTCTTGTCGCCGGGAACGAAACGACTCGCAACGCACTCAGCGGCGGCGTGCAAGCATTGTGCGACCACCCAGAGCAGTTCGAACGACTGCGGCAAGACCATTCCCTGATTCCTCACGCGATCGAAGAGATGTTGCGTTACGTCACCCCGGTGATGCAGTTTCGTAGAACCGCAACACAAGACACGACGATCGGCAATCGGCCGATCCGCAAAGGTGAGAAAGTCGTCGTCTACTACGGCGCCGCGAACCGAGACCCCAGAGTGTTCGACAATCCCGAGGAGTTCGACATTTCGAGACGCCACAATCCGCATCTTGCATTCGGCACCGGAACCCACGTCTGCATCGGCGCCCACATGGCGCGGATGAGCATGCGAATCACTCTCGAGCAGCTCCTCACCCGTTCCCCCAACATCCGCCGCAGCGGCGACCTCGATCGGCTCCACTCCAATTTCATCAACGGCATCAAGCGAATGCCGGTGCGGCTCGCATAGGGCGCTCGGCCGGAGCACACGACACGCTGACAGAAGGAGAACACAATGCCCTCGCCACCCGTCACCTACCACGACCCGTTTGATGGCAAACTCGGCTTCGCCCTGGCTTCGCACCACAACGGATTGATCTACGCATCTGGAATGACCGGCTTCGAGCCGGACATGACGGTCCCCGACGGTATCGAAGACCAGATGCGCCTGGCGTATCGCAACATCGCTGGGATTCTCGAACACTACGAAGCGACACTTGAGCACGCGGTCGAACAGATCGTGTTCTTCGTCGGCGACGCAGCCGAAGCCGTCGAAGCATTCGATCGAGTCTCGACCGAAACCTTCGGCACCAAGCCACCCCCGTGCACGATGATCGGCGCTACCGCGTTGGTCGACCCGCGCTACCGGGTCGAAATCAAGGTTACGGCGGTAGATCCAAGCGCAAAGTGAGCCGGGATATGACCGCCGAAGATCTATTCTGGGAACTCGCCGCAGAATTGCAGGCCGAGGACGCAAGAGTGATCGAGGGCACGATCATGAGCAGCCGCTGCCTGCGGGTCGGTAAGGAGTTTCTCGCACTCCTCGACCACAAGGGAGCGGGCCTGGTCGTAAAGTTGCCGAAGTCTCGGGTCGATCAGCTGGTCGAAAAGGGACAGGGACAACCTTTCGCACCAGCGGGACGCGTGTTCCGCGAATGGGTCTCGATCGCAAGGGCGGACCGGCGTCGCTGGCGCGCACTATTGCGCGAAGGGGTCGCGTTCGTCAGTTCGTGAACGCCCGCCGCCCTCGCTCAAGAAGCGAGAATCTCGACCTTCGCCCCCACCGCGACATCGCCGGCTTGCACGATCTTCGCGTAGACACCGAGATTGCCACCAGCTTCTTTGACTAGTTTACGCATCACTGCCGGGTCGCGCGGCAAGTCGGCAACCGCGTGCGTGGTCATCACACAACGCGGACACTCCATCTCGACCGACACAATCGCGTCGCCGATCGCGAGCCGTTTGCCGATCCACTCCATTTCGGGGAAATCGCCGCCCGCCTCCGTCTCGACGACAATGTTGGGGCGAAATCGCTTCACCCCGATCTTCGATTCCGGCGCCCTGGCGGTCAGAGTTCGCAAGGACTGATCACTCAGGATCAACAGAGGAAACGCATCGAAGTACGTGCCCGGGGGCGACTCGAATTCAAAGATCTCGGGCGGAAACTTCGAAAGGTCGGGCAATGGTTCGTCAGCATTGCGGCCAAACACCGCTCGCAACTCCGCATCGAAATCGGCATCGTCGGCTGCGCCGCGCCGATAGTGGTCGAGCGCGTCCGCAGGCAACAGCGGCCATAGCGTCACTTCGTGCCCGAGCGATTCACTGAGCTTCTGCGCCGCCGCGTCGTCGCTAGCGCGGAATACACCGCCGTCCGGCAGAGTGATTTCAGGAGCCGGCGCCTGCTCGCTGCTCGGTTCCTCCAGGTATCGTGCGGTCAACTGCATCAAGGCCGATATCTTCTTCGCACCACGAATTCCGCCGCGCACTTCGTCCCGAACCGCCCAAGCGCGGTCCCCAGGAATTCCGTTCTCCCCAAGCCACACAGACGTCAGAGACTCGCCCTGCATACTCTTGACGGGGTAACGGTGAATCGCCTGTAAACTTCCGATCGTCATTGGTCGCCTCACTATCCTCGCAACGGAACTTCAAAGTGAAGTCGAAAGCGTCGCGCAATACAACAATTGACGCTGCCTCTGCTCCCCGACTATACCTTGCAACAGTTGGAGGGAGCATATCGATGGTATCGGACACAGGCAGGGCGATTCTAGTTTCGACACTGCTTGCCCTTCCCCTCACGGCCGGTGCTCAAGACGCCCAACTAGACATCGGCTTCGGCGACGGCGGCATGGTCACAACCGCTAACCAGGGGCAAAGCTTTCACACCGACCTCCTTCATCAACTGGATGGCAAGATCCTCGTTACTGGAAACTCGGGAGAACATCCGGCCGTAATTCGGTATCTCGACAACGGGAGTATCGACACGACCTTCGGCAAAAACGGTATCGCGACAATCGCAGGCGCTTCGACTTCAGTTCTCAGCATCGCCCTGCAGTCGGATCAAAAAATTCTCATACTCGGCAACAACCATCTCACCCGCGTTGATAGCTCCGGCAACCGTGACGAAAGCTTCGGAATCGACGGGAGCATCGAGGTCGAGGCTTTGCACCTCGCGATACAACCAGACGACAAGATCCTCCTCCACTCCTCCAGCTCTATCTCCCGATTCGACGCCAACGCCAAAGCCTTCGACCCTACCTTCGGAAACGCAGGCGTGGCAGCGGTCACGAGAATCCATTCCATCGCGCTCCAATCGACAGGCAAGATCGTCGTGGGTACGAATTCTCCTCCGCAGATCATTCGGCTAAACTCCGACGGCACCATCGATGGGGGCTTCGCGACCGACAGCGCTGCCCATCTCGCCCCATCGCAACCCGAGTCCGTCACCGCCCTGTTCAACGGTCTCCAGACAGCGAAAGACGGCACCATCATGGTCACTTGGGCCGAGTCGTTCGCTATCGGCCCGTTTGACGGCCTCAGCGAGGTGCACAATGTCCGCTTGCAAACCGACGGTACAGTCGGCGAGCCATTCATCAAGTCGATGAATTGGGGTGCGGATGTCGGACCACGCGCTTCCGCTATGGTTGGGGGAAACTTCACGAACGACGCCCATGGCCTCACTGTTCAAGTCACCGCATCCCACAGTGCCCTCTTGACCTTCCCCTTCGATCCGAATGGACACAGTTCGGTGACGGTTATCGGACCAGGATACACAGTACCACTGCTCAATTTCGGAGCTCTCGATCCACCTTTCATCGGCTCCGTAAAGAAGCAGATCCCCGGAGACTCCCGAAGGACCAGAATCGCCATCGACCACGTCGGTCGAGTCCTCGTCTTGGGCTCCTTTACCGAGACAGAGTTCAATCAATTCGATCCAACCCAAGGCATTCGCTCCGATACACTTTCCTTTCTGGCGAGGATCTCACCGGCTAGCGCGCTCTCGGATTGCGCCGGAGATTGCGACGGAGACCAAGTTGTCGGCATCGCGGAAGTAATCCAAGGAATCAATATTGCCCTCGGCCAACGAGGGATCTCGACCTGCGCGACGTTCGACGCCAATGAAGATGGACTCGTCTCTATCGGCGAGATCCTCGGCGCCATCAGACGCCTACTGAACGGCTGCTGAGGACCATAGACTCCACGCTTCGCGAAGAGTACCCAGTTGGATCTTAGCACCAACCCCAATCGGACCGCGGCAGCAGCGACTTGAAGACGACAACTTCGCTTCAGAGGATACGAGCAATTTTCGGCCCCACTGTAGTCAGGCCGAAACAGCGGTGTCGGGCACACCAAAGCTCGCCGCATCCGGCATCGAAATAGAGAACAAACCGTGCGCGTGCCGTTGCCGGCGTACACCCGAAAGATCTCTTCCCCCGAGAACGAAGCCCCGTTGAGCGCGGCGACGTGAACCGAGAACGCTTCCTCGACGGGGGTGACGCGTGGTCATGTCGTTGACGCTAGCGTCTTTGTAGGATTTGTTCTCCCAGGCGAAACCTGTGTTCAGATTTGTTGTCGTACCATTGCCGTTGTATTGGAAGCGTGCCGTCTCCGCGGACACAGTTCCAGTCATCAGCGCAGTGCCGGCAATTGCGATCACGTCAAATCTCCAGCTAATACGGACTACCCGCTCAATGACGATCGAAGCCCAAACCTGAAGCCCGCCGGTGAGGCCGCTCCGACGTCACAGTCCTCGCCTACAACGAGCCACCGATGAACCTCACATTCACACCAGACGACGCACTCTATCATCTAGCCCTAGTGCTGGTTTCCGGCATCGTTGGCGGTGAACTGGTCGGTCGAGTTGGGCTCCCGAAAGTTACCGGTTGGATCGGAACGGGCATCCTGCTGCGCGCACTCGACGATCATCACGGTGCCTTCACAGGGCTGAACGAGAACACGGTTGCCAATTTCCGTCCGTACATGAGCTTTGTGCTGGGGTACATAGGCTTCACCGTTGGCGCTGCGCTTCACTTCGCAAGCTTGCGCAACGCCGGCAAACGGCTCGGGCTGCTGCTGCTCGGCGAAGCGACCGTGACGCCAGCCGTTGTCGCTCTGACGATGTACGGGCTGGGAAGAATGGTCGCCCCAGAAGAAATGACGGCCAGGGCTTGCCTGATCTTGGCGGCGGTCGCGATCGCTGGTGCTCCCGGTACGACCGTGCTCGTTGTTCAGGAAGCACGTGCGCGTGGGATATTAACTCGTACGCTGGTTGCGGCAGTCGCTTTGATCGACATGGTCGCCGTCGCGGCATTCATTTTCGCTACGTCGTACTTGGCCGAAGGCAGCGGCGGCGACGGCCCTTGGCACGCCACCTGGCAGGTTGCCTTCGGCTCGGTGGTGAAAGAATTCGGAGTGGCGGTTGCGGTTGCGGCGATCAGCACGCTGGGCTCGCTCGTCTTGTTGCGAACCGTCGTCGGTCCCGCATTCTTGGGCCCTCTGATGGTCGCCGTGATCCTGGCAGCCTGGGGCGGCGCCGCTGGATTTGGCGCGTCAGGCATTCTGTCTTGCACGTTCGCCGGCATGATCATTACTAATGTCCGGCACGATACTGTGCGTTCTGCGGAAGCCTATCTCCATTCGATCGGCGGGGCGTTGTTTGCTGCCTTCTATACATTCGCCGGGATGAATCTTGATTTCTCGCTTGTCCTGCACTCGGCAGGCCTTGTTGGGCTGTACTTTTTGGCTCGCTTCGTCGGAAAGTACGCGGGAGCGTTTGCGGCCATGTCACTGGCCGACGTTCCGACTCGCGTTCGCAATTACCTGGGCATCGCGCTCCTTCCCCATGGTGGAGTGGCCGTGGGGTTGATTCTGTTCGTTCAAGCCGACGCGCGTTTCAGCGACGTTGCCGCGACAGTCACGACGGTGGGGCTGGCTGCTTTGGCGATCAACCAGTTAGTTGGTCCCAGCAGCGCTCGGTTCGCGCTCTGGCGCGCCGGCGAAGCTGACAAGGATTTACCTCGACTGCTTGACTTTCTCGACGAGCACCACATCTCGGCCAACGTGACCGGCAATACCAAGAGCGACGTCATTCGGTCCCTCGCCGCGCAACTCTACACGACCGAGGTAAAGCCTTCTGTCTCTCAAGAGGACTTCGTACAGAAAGTGCTGGAACGTGAGGAGGAACAATCCACTTGTCTTGCCGAAGGCCTGATGATCCCTCACGCGATCCTCGAAGAGGGCGCCGACATCACGGGGATTCTGGGGATCAGTTCGCGCGGGCTAGAGCTAGGCGCTCCTGACGGCCAGCCGGTTCACGCCGTTTTGCTCCTGGCCACTCCGCAGACGGACCGCAAGCGCCACCTTGAAGTCCTAGCAGCCTTCGCGAGGATCATCACCAGCGACGTCAATCTACGCGAGCAACTCTACCACGCCCGCAGTGCGGCGCATGCCTATGACGTATTACATGCTGACGAGGCAGAAGACATTAACTACTTTCTCGAGGATGCGATGGCTCGTGCGGGGGTCAGACAAGACGGCTCGGCGGGGTGATTGGTGCCGCATTTGCTAGAAAGAGGGGTCGCGTCAGCCGGCGACTAAGAGCCCGTGAGACTCGAGGCGCGAAATCAACATGATTGGATGTCGCCAATCGGGCATCGGTCTGAACGGCAACCGCGGCGACCATGCAATCGGCAAGCGACCCTCGACGCCTGCCGGATGAATTGAAAAGTCGAGCGGCGAGGGCGGCATGCTCTGCGCTCAGAGGAATCACCTCCTTCAGAAGCTCCCTGGCCAGCGAGGCGTCCCTGTCGGAGAGTGGTCCACAGAGGAATTCGATCCAGACGATTGCGCTCGCCTGCAGCGGTTCGGACGACGCCAGCCAATGGCGCACATCCGAGCCTCGCTCGACCCGGCTCTCAGGGCCTTGATCGTGAAGTCGCTCGTGCCGTTGAGAATGACTGTTCTCTCTTCCTTGCCGGGAACTTCGAACAGCGAATCCATCCAGTCAAGCCGCTCGACTGCAAGCCCTTGACCCCCAACCTTGTCGCAACTCTACTGGAAACGATGTCTGCGAACCAAAGAGAATCGATCGAGGAGCGCCTCCACGACACGATCGAATCACTCTTGAGCGAATGGAAACCCGCCCTCGGTCGCGACTACGATGCGTATCGAAATCACGTCTACCGGGTCTATCATCTCACCATCGCGCTGATCGAAACGGACAAAGAACAACGCGAGCAAATCGCCATTGCCGCGGCCTTTCACGACGTTGGAATCTGGCTCGACGACACCTTCGATTACTTAGACCCTTCGGCTCGGCGCGCACGCGACCATCTTTCATCGCGCGGCTGCGAGAAGTGGTCCGACACCGTGACCGAGATGATCGATCAGCACCACCGCATACGACCGTGGGCCAATAGCCCGCTGGTCGACGCATTCAGAAAGGCCGACTGGCTGGACGTTTGCCTCTACTGCCTACCGACGGCCATCGACCGCCAACACATGGCCAGCGTTTTGACCGAGTTTCCGCGCGCCGGATTCCACTACCGGCTAGTTCAATTCACTCTCGCTTGGACCCGCAAGCATCCCTCTCGTCCGTTGCCAATGCTGCGTCTGTAACAGCCCCGAAGCCAATCGCCGCGATCATCCGACCCTGGCGCTCTGGCCGCCATCGACTGGCAACATGACGCCGGTGACGAAACGCGACTCATCCGAAGCCAGGTAGAGCGCCGCGTAGGCGACGTCCCAGGCGCTCCCCATCTTGGCCCCCAATGGGACCATCGCATCCCTGGTATCGATCAGCTTCGCCTTGTCGACTCCCGTCATCGCACTGATCCCCTCGATCGCCATCGGAGTATTCATCAGGCCAGGCATGATCACGTTGGCGCGAATTCCGTACTTGGCGTTCCCTATCGCCAGCGACTGCGTATAGGCGTTGAGCGCCGCCTTCGAGGCCTTGTAGGCCACCGTCGGCGTCGCACAGACCGCAGCAACCGAGGAGATGTTGATGATCGAACCCGACCGCTGCTCGCGCATGATGGGCAACGCCATCTTGGTGGGAAGGATCGCCGACTTGAGATTGACTTCCATGATTTGGTCCCACGCTTCGCTTTCGATCCGTGTTGCGGTGTTGTCTCCCGTCCCAATACCGACATTATTGTGAAGCACGTCGATCCGCCCGAAGCGCTCCGCGGTCTCTTCGACCACCGAGGCACAAGCCGCTTCGTCGGTAGCGTCGGCCGCAAGGGCAATCGCATCGCCGCCTTCTTCAGCGATCATCGCGACCGTCTCGACAGCCGAATCACCAAGTCGGTCGACACACACGACGACGGCTCCCTCACGCGCGAACAAGATCGCGGTGGCGCGGCCGTTGCCGATCGTATCACCCGGAGTCTGTCCAGCCCCTACGACGATCGCGATCTTCCCGGCGAGCCGGCCGCTCACGGGCGTTTGCCCTCCGGCAGGCGCTCGACATCCGACTCTAGTTGGACGCCGAGGCTGTTGAGCGCCATCGAAACGAGTTGGTATTGGCCGACCGCAAAGATCAAGTCAATAATCTGCTGGTGATTATAGCGCTCACTCAGCGACTTCCAGGTCGCATCGGAGACAAACGCGTCCTCGCGCAGCTCGTCGACGGCGCGAAGAAGCACAGCATCGAAGGGATCCAGCCCGGCGGCATTCGGCCCCTCCGCAATGCGGGCAATGTCCTCATCATCCAGCCCACACAACTTCCCAATGCCAACATGCTGGGTCCACTCGTACTCGGAGCGACACAGCCAACCAATTCGCAAGATCACGAGCTCTCGTTCGCGCTCAGGCAGCGTACTCTTGCCCAAGACGTGGCTACCGAATACCAGCCAGCGCTTCATCAGCTTCGGATGATGCGCCAGTGTACGGAATATGTTCAGCTTCGGCGCGTCGCCAAAAATCTCATGCGCCTCCTCTGGCAGTTCCTCATCACCCAGTGGCGCAACCCTCGGACTATCCATCCTCATTCATTCCTCCTCAATCTCCAGCGGTCGGAAAACTGGCAAGGACTTCCCCCAGAGCTTCGACCACATACTCACGCTGCGGTTCGGTCGAAACACCGAGCCGCACGACGACCATATCCTTTTCCGGAGAGATCAGGATGTACTGTCCCTGAAACCCCTTGGCGCAAAACGTTCCTGCCTCGGCCACATCGAGCCACCAGTGCGCTCCGTACTCGCCTTTCGACGGCGCAGTGACGGTCCGGGCGTGGTCCACCCACCCAGCCGGCACGATGCGTTGATCCTCCCAAACACCATCACGCAAGTAGAGCAGGCCAAAACGCGCGAAGTCACGAGCGGTCGCAAACAGATAAGACGATCCAATAAAGGTCTCGGCTCCGTCAAATCGAGGCAACGCGCTCTGCATACCGAGCGGAGCAAACAGTCGCTCGGCCATGTACTCCTCCATCCGCTTCCGCCCACCACCCAGCGCTCGCTTGGCAATCGCTGCGACGATCATGCTCGTCCCACTGGAGTAGTTGAAGACCGAACCGGGCGGATGTGCCAACCCGCGCTCTTCAGCAAACGCGGCCGTGTCTGATGTCTTCGCCTCGCGCAGCATTTCGATCACGTCCGATCGACTACCCGCCTCGTAGTGTTCAACGAAATCTAGCCCATCAACCATCCGCAACAGCTGCTCGAGGGTGATCGTGCCCCGTTCGTCACCGGGTTGGCCCCACGCCGGTACGGCAGCCGGAGCATTAAGCTCGAGCAGTCCGTCGTCGACAAGACAGCCGACAACGGCGTGTAGCACACTCTTGGCCATCGACCATGAGCGCAACGTTTGCTCGGGCCCGACCCCGTCACCGTACCGCTCAACGACGACGCCACCCCGCCAAATCCCCAACAGGGCCTGAGTGATTCCGCAGCGGGTTGCTCCAGTGGGAGAGAACAACAACTCAATCGCGGCTCCAAGTCGCCTCGCATCTACATCGGACGTCGGCGACGTCTCGGGCCACTCTTGGGTCGGCCACGGGACCTCTCCGGCTTGTCGGGGCAATCGCTGCATCCCCCCTCATACCGGTCGGGATGCCTGAGACGCAAAGATGCCCCCATCATGGGCTCTTTGCCGACCCAAAAATGCGAAAATCGCAACTCGGAACCACCAAGATACCCCAAAAAAGTGATTCAGATCCGACCTTGGTCGTACAAAAAACGGCAAAACCGCGAAAAGTCCTACCTTGACCGAATCTCCAAAGTCCCGCTGGCCGTGCGAATATCTCGCAACGTGAAATTGACAACCGTATATCGCCAAGATCTGGCCTCAACCGCCACCACGGCAAACGCCTCGGAAAACCGAATGAGTGCAATTCGCAACAATCAAAATGGAGCCGCCCTGCTGGGTGCCGTCATCGCGCTCGTCGTCCTGATGTCAATCGCTGCAGTGATGGCAGTGAATACGGCCTCTGACACCCGCCTGCGCGGTGCCTTCGGCCATACGATCGAGGGCTTCTACGCTGCCGAATCCGGGCTGAACATCGGGATGGCGCGTTTCAAAAACATCTTTCTCGACTACAACGTTCCGACCTCCGCAGACTTCGTCGAACAAACAGTCGCGGTCGGCGATCGACAGGTAACCTACTCACTCAACGAGCGCCCAGGAAATCCACGCTCCGTGGTGATCCCAGCAGGTGAAGTGTTCGCCGGCGTCAACTCTCAGCAGTTTAGCTACGTCGTGTCTTCCCAGGCCTCGAACGGTATCAACGATACCGAAGCGAGAGTCGGAGCAGAATTTCTGGTGTCCTACATTCCGCTGTTCCAGTTCGTCGCATTCTACCGCGACGACCTAGAGATCCTGCCCGGACCCGACATGTTCTTGACCGGGCGCGTTCACACCAACGGCAACCTCTATCTCAACGCAAACAGTGAGCTTCATGTCGAGGACGCACCCGCCGAAGGCGTGAATACCGTCCAGGTTTCCGCCGGCGAAAATATCTATCGCGGGCGCAAAGACGGCAACACCTGCGGCGGAACCGTCGTGATCGACAAGCTCGAAGATGTCGTCGCCCCCGCCGGCGACCTCGACCCACGCAATCTCGATTGCAGCGGCGGGGCGACGCGTCTGGTTCCGCAGTCAGAGCTCGACGCTTGGCAGGGTTCGATCAAAAGCCAGATCGAGACCATCACGATTCCCGAACCCGACATCATCGACCGCGGCACGGGGATATTTTGGAACAAGGCGGACCTACGCATCGTCCTCAAGCTGAACGCGCCAGACAACCTACCCGCAGGGCCGCAGCTGGCTCATTCACTCGAGGTTCAGCACGCCTCGGGTGCACGCGACATTCCCCTGACAAACCGACTTCACCAGTTCATGCGCGACAACGCGTGGAACGCCGCCAGCAGCACATATGTCGACACCATGCCGGTCTTCTACACCGACGTTCCAGTCGCAGGCCCGTTATGCACCTGCGATGACGCCACACCCCTCTGCAATAATGCTGCCCCAACATGCTATGATGACCTGATCCCGGACATTACCACCGGTTCCGTCCGGCCCGGCGGGGTTTACGGCTCAGTGATGGGCCAGCCAGACAACTTCGATCTCGACTACCGGCGCGGTGGCTACTACAACTGGCGCGAGCAGAAATGGATGCTGCTGCTCAACATCAACATCGGCGATCTCATTCGCTGGAACGACGAGCGGGGAGAACCATTTTTCGCGACGGCGGACGCGACACACGGTGGGATTGTCATTTACGCAACCGTCGAGGGCCCTGCTTCGGCCGGAGTCAACAACTACGGCGTCCGCTTGTTCGGCGGTGCAAACCTCGCCATCCCAGGCGGAATTGACGTCGTCGCCAACCCGACCGGACTGACGGTCGTATCTGATCAAGCCATGTATGTCCTCGGCGACTACAACCGAGGACTCGTCGATCCGGCGACGCTGCAGCCTTGGGCCGACCAGGCAATCCTTCCGCGCCAACCCGCTGCAATCATTGGGGACAGTATCAACGTCATGTCCGAGGGATACTGGAGACCGGACCCATTCTGCGCGGTCATCAACCCCCTCTGCCGAGATGGCCAAAGCGTAGTCCCTCTTACAAGCGGACCTCGAGACGGATTCACGACCGTGATCAACGCCGCCTTTCTCGGCGGCGTTGACACCACGCCCGAAGGATTCGTCGGTACCTACAACGGTGGCATGGAGAACTACCCCCGTTTCCACGAGACTTGGAGTGGCCAGTGGCTACGTTACCGTGGTTCATTTGTTTCTCTCGGCGAACCCGAACACGTCCAGGGCCTTTGGTGCGGAACCGGCGACACTTGCAACATCTACAACCCGCCAAAGCGTGATTGGAACTTCGACACCGCGTTCAACGACGTCGCCAACTTGCCTCCCTTGACGCCACGCTTTACATTCTTGAAGCAGCGCGTATTCGCGCAGGAGTTCAAGTAGATGTCACCAAGCTGGCGAGATACCTATTCGGTCAACAAAAACTGCCGAGGCTTCGGTCTCATTGAGATAATCGCAATGATCGCGATTATCTCGATCCTGTCGGCCGCTGGATTGATGACCGTCGACCAACGACGCAACGACATCAACACGGCCGAGCGCCGTATCCTGGCCGACTTCCGTTGGACACGGGGGCGCGCCATCGTGTCCGGGGTCCACCACCGCATCAACGTGACCGGCCCGAACAACTACCGGATCGAACGCCTCACAGAAGGCACCGGCCCTTGGACCTTCGATCGAGTCGTTCGCGAAGTGACTCTTCCCGCTCACGTCTCCCTCACCAGCGACGAAGCTTTGACCGAGTTCAACACACGCGGAACCATCGTCTTCCCCACCGCTGCTGCAGCCGCCATCGGAACCTGGACCCTGAACGACTCGAAATTCTCGGCGGTGCGCACTCTTACCATCTTTCCATCGGGCCAGATCAATGCCGGGTAAGGACCGTCAGTCGAACCGAATCCTGAACCAGAGAGGACTCACCCTCTTCGAGTCGCTCGTTGCGCTGGCTCTCCTCGCCCTCGGTGCCGCCGCCGTCGGCAACTTTATGACTTCGCAGATCCGTCACGGATCCAACAACCACCTACAAGCGCAAGCCTACTCACACGCCGCCGACGAACTGGAACGTGTTCGCGCGTTGCCATTCAGACAGATGGACAACAGCACGAGCAACCGAACCACCGGCGACGTGAAGTATCTAATTCACACAGCGGTCACCGATGGCGCTCCCGCGCCGAGCATGAAGACTATCGCAGTGACCGTCTCATGGAATAGCCCTGGAGGGGCGCAGAGTATCGATGTTCACACGGTCTACACACAAGTTACCCCCGACTGACGAATCGCAGAGCATTTGCGGTTCTGGCTCGGTGGTCCGCCGCCGCGGCGTGCTGGGATTCACCAGCATCGAGCTGCTCGTGTCGATGACGATCAGCTTGTTGGGAATCGCCCTTGCTTCTGGACTGATGTTGGCCGGAAAGGGCCACATCCTCCAGCAAGAAAAGGAACTCGAGGCCACCCATGCGGGCCGCGCCGCTGTGGAAACGATCTTGAGAGAGCTACGACTCGGCGGCGCATGCCTGCCAGAGACGGGCGAGTTCATCGCACTAGACGCCGTCGAAAACGGCACCACGGACATCCTCACGACGCGATACGGCCTTACGATGCCAGCCGACATGAGCTGCATCCAAACAGCTACTTCGCAATCGACTCCCGGCGGATCTAGCGTTCTCACCGTCGACGACGTCACCGGCTTCAAAGTCGGGGGCCTCGTCTACCTGCGCCACACCAACGGAAGCGGCGAGTACTTCAAGATTGTCGCCGTCGACAACGGCGCGAACACGATTTCCAGCGATGGTGGCCTCAGCGCGACGTATCCCCAAACGAGCGGAGTCTACGCAATCGATGAGCGCCGTTTTTTCATCGACACGACGGCCGGAACCCCAACCTTGATGTTCCAGGTCGATGACCGCCCCGCAACGCCGTTCGCCCTGGGAATCGAGACTCTCGACATCGAATACGAGTTCTCCGATGGGACATCCACCGACGCCCCAGCCAATGATCAAGAATGGCGTTCGATCCGCCAGATCCACGTGGCCCTCACCGCACGATCCGCCAAGTCCTACGACGGCGGCCAACACTACCGTCGTTCATTCAACGTCACGATCAAGCCGAGAAACCTGGTGGATAGCTAGTCAAAAACTAGAAGGGTCTGCCGTCAAAAATCGTTGTGAGTTGAGGGCAAGAGGCCAGTGGATGGGGCTGCGCTGGATCTACACGGCGCAATCTCGATCCGGTGGCATCCGCTCGGACAAGTCGATTTGCCGCGCATTGTCGCGGGCACGACTAGTCGAATCGAAGGCTGCGCAGCCGACCTGTCCCCTCGGATCCCCCTGTGCTCAATCGGGCCGCTCTAGCCGTCCCAAGGGCGCAGGAAACAGCAGCAACCACGTAGGATTGGCGCAAGGCGGGTTGCACTAGCTGGCGGAACCTGGAATCTGGCCTGTTCTATGGCTGAAGATCCAAACAAGGTTATCTACTCGATGGTCGGTGTGACCAAGACGCACGGCCAGAAGCAAGTTCTGAAAGAGATCTACCTCTCGTACTTCTACGGAGCGAAGATCGGCGTCCTGGGCCTCAACGGCTCGGGGAAGAGCTCGCTACTCAGAATCCTCGCCGGACTCGACACCGACTACGAAGGCGAGACGGTACTCTCAGAAGGCTTTACCATCGGGCTCCTCGAGCAGGAGCCACAGCTCACACCGGGCAAGACCGTGATGGATAGCGTTCGGGAAGGCGCGGCCGAGGCAGTTGCCCTGCTCGACGAGTACGACAAGATCAACGAGCGCTTCTCGGAGCCGATGTCCGACGACGACATGGCGAAGCTCATCGAACGCCAAGGTGAGGTGCAAGAGCAGATCGAGCACATTGGCGCCTGGGACCTCAACGCGCGACTACAAATGGCAATGGAGGCCCTCAGCTGTCCCCCGGCCGACGACATCGTAGACAACCTCTCAGGTGGCGAGCGACGTCGGGTGGCGCTGTGCCGTCTGCTCCTGAGAAAACCTGACATCCTACTCCTCGACGAACCGACCAACCATCTCGACGCGGAATCCGTGGCGTGGCTGGAAAACCACCTGCAACGCTACGAGGGCACCGTCATCGCGGTCACCCACGATCGTTACTTTCTCGACAACGTCGCGGGCTGGATCCTCGAGCTCGAACGTGGACGAGGGATTCCCTACAAGGGCAACTACTCCTCTTGGCTCGAGCAAAAGCAGCTTCGACTGGAGAAAGAGGAGAAGTCCGACAAGAAGCGCCAGAAGACCCTCGCGAGAGAGCTTGAGTGGGTGCGCATGTCCGCCAAGGGACGCCACAGCAAGTCGAAGGCGAGAATCACATCCTACGAAAACCTGCTCAGCGAGGAGAACGAACGCGTCGCTGAAGATTTGGCCATCTACGTCGCGCCCGGACCTCGTCTGGGAAAAGTGGTGATCGAGGTTGAAGGCGTAGACAAATCCTTCGAGGACAAGCTTCTGACCAAGGGGATGACGTTTGCCCTGCCGCCTGGAGGTATCGTCGGTATCGTCGGACCAAACGGTGCCGGCAAGACCACTCTGTTCAAGATGATCGCTGGAGAAGAAAAACCCGACGCAGGAACCATCAAGATCGGGGAAACAGTCAAGTTCGGTTACGTCGAACAAGATCGCTCGACCCTCGATCCCAACAAGAACATCTGGGAGGCCATTACCGATGGTTCCGATATTCTGGTGTTGGGAAAAAAGGAAGTGAACTCGAGAGCGTACGTCGCCCGCTTCAACTTCAACGGCCAGGATCAACAGAAGAAGGTCGGGGTGCTCTCAGGCGGAGAGCGCAATCGGGTTCAACTGGCACGCATGCTAAAAGAGGGCTCCAACGTCCTCCTCCTCGATGAGCCGACCAATGACCTCGACGTGAACACCATGCGAGCTTTGGAAGAGGCCCTCGAACACTTCGCCGGCTGCGCCGTGGTCATCAGCCACGATCGGTGGTTCCTCGATCGCGTCTGCACACATATCCTCGCCTTCGAGGGTGACGGCGTTGTTACGTGGTTCGACGGCAACTACACCCAGTACGAAGCGGACCGCTTCGAGCGCCTCGGCAGCAGCGCCGACCCGACTCAAAAGGTAAAGTACCGCCAACTCACCAGAGGCTAATTCAACCTCATGACGGATCGGTGCGGGGACCGCATTCACGGCAACTTGCGTCTGGCGGCGATGTGGCCAAATCGCCGCCCACAAGAACCTCTGGCGGAGAGTACTGATCACCACACACAGTTGTCGTCGCCGCCCCAAGTCGGGTAGGTAACAACTGTGCGCATCCTCACCCCCTACCTGCTTGGCCACCTGATACTCCTCGCCACGCTCGCCGGAGCAACACCGGTCCCGCTTCCGACTCGTACCCCAACAGAACCAGTGTGCGTCGGCGACTGCGACGGAAACCAGCGTGTCAGTATCGCCGAGCTCGTCCGCATCGTAACCATCGCCCTAGGACGCAGCCCGATCATGGACTGTCCCGCCGCGGACGCAAACGGCGACGCGCAGATCCGCATTAGTGACATCGTCGTGGCGGTCAATCGAGCTCTCCGAGGCTGCCGCGCGATTCAGCCTCGCTACATGCGAGCGAGACTCTTCAACGCCGGCTCCGCGCACCGCGGTTTGACAGTCGGCGACTTTGACCTAGATGGACTTCTCGACATCGTTGTCGCCGATGTTGGGGCTCCCCGCCTGAGTGTATTGGGCGGGAACGGCGACGGATCATTTTCCGCGGCGCTCACGTCCGAGCTGGGAATCACATCCTTTGCAATCGACAGCGGTGATCTCGACGAAGACGGACTCCTTGACATCGTCACAGCCAACGACTTCGTCGGCAACGACGCCGCAATCGCCCTGGGAGCGGGCGATCACTCGCTTACCCTTACAGCACGCGTCCCGACTGGTGAAGCCCCTGTGGCGGTCGCCATCGGGGACCTAAACGACGACCGCCATCTCGACTTCGTCATCGCGAACAACGGCACCGCCGACGTCTCGGTCTATTTCGGCGACGGCAGCGGGTCCTTTGCGCAGCAGCCACGCGTGTCGGTCGGACAACGTCCGCGTGGCGTCATCGTCGCTGACCTCAATGGCGATGCGATCGCCGACATCGCGACAGCCAATATCACTTCGGGCGACGTGTCGGTCGCGCTCGGCCTGGGGGGCGGAACCTTCGCCGACGATCGTCGCTTTTCGGTTGGAGACGCTCCGCACGCACTCGTCGCAGCCGACCTCGACGGCGACGGTATCACCGATATCGCCGCGGTAAACGAGGGCAGCAACGATGTCTCGTTCCTACGCGGTCTCGGCGGCGGAAACTTTGATTCGGAATCGCGTCACTCGGTCGGCAGGACACCGTCGGCGATCGCCGCAGCGGATCTCAACGGCGACGGCAGCATCGACCTAGCAACCGCCAACATCGGCGACAGCACTGTCTCCATCCTCATCGGCAACCGCGGAGTCTTCGCCCCGGAACAAGCCGTTGCCGCACTCCATCCGGCAAATTCTCTCGTCGTCGCAGACGTCGACGACAATGGTATCCCCGATCTGATCACGGCAAGCACGGACGGTACCGTGTCCATCCTGCTGGGAAACTAGCGTCCTGCACCATCGTTCGTGACAAGACGCGGCTCGACTGGGAGTAGGTCACTTCTATCGAACGCAACAACTCTGGGGGAAGCTCAATGACGAAACGACTCAAGGTCATCCAATGGGCTACAGGCAACGTTGGCGGCGAATCCCTTAAAGCCGTCCTGATGCACCCACAACTCGAGCTCGTCGGCCTCCGAGTCTATTCGAGCGACAAGAATGGCATCGACGCAGGTCAACTGTGCGGCATGCCGGACACCGGCATCCGCGCCACCACGGACTCGCAAAAGATCATCGACACAGAAGCCGACTGCGTCGTCTATATGCCGCGCCACGCCAGCATAGACGAAGTGTGCGCGCTTCTCAGCTCGGGGAAGAATGTGATCAGCACGGCTTTCCTTTTCTACGCCGAGTCACTTCCCGCAGAGGAACGCGAGAAATTGCGGAAAGCGTGCATCCAAGGCAAGAGCTCGGTACATGGGACGGGCATCCACCCCGGATTTGTCGGTATGGTCCTACCTCTGGCACTGTCCGGCATGTCCCGGACCATCGAAGAGATTCACATCCAAGAGAAAGCCGACTGGACTTACTACGCGAGCCCTCGAATCACCTTCGACAACATGAGGTTCGGTTACCCGAAGGAAGAGGCCACTCTGGCTGCCAATGCTTTCGCTCGATTCAATGCAGGCATTTTCGAAGAGCAGATTTGGATGTTGGCAGCTGCCCTCGGCCTCGAACTCGACGAAGTTTGCACCGAACAAGACCTCATCGTCACCCCAACGGCCTACGATGTTCCGGTCGGCCGCGTCGAGGCCAATACTGTTTGCGCTCAGGGCTACCAATGGCGAGGTCGAGTCGGCGACGATCACCCCATCGCGATCGATGCCCTCTGGACACTCGGCGGCGAATACCCGGCGCACTGGGACAAGCCGCGCGAGGGTTGGACAATCACTGTCGAGGGTGAGCCTTCTTTCCGCACCCACTTCCTCCCCGCCGCAAGTTTTCGCCGGCGCGACCTTGCGATCGAAGAGCACGTACACGCATCGGACATCGCGACGGCAATGCAGGCGGTCAACTCGATCCCTGCCCTATGCCTTGCAGAGACGGGATTGCGCGGCACGTTTGAACTCAACCAAACGTACGCCGGCATCGGTTTCCGCCGTTAGGAAGTCGCTTCGGGCCCTTTGCGTGTGAGCACAGTTACGACGACACCGCCGATCAACAAGACAAGCGCCACCCACATTTCGCGCCGACCAAACAAATCGACCCACGGGAGCACCCTGGCGCGGTGCGCCATGGCAACAAATGCGGCCATCAAGAAGCCTCCGAAAGACATCGCAACCCCTGCGATACGCCCGATCTGCCGCAGACTGATCACCTCGGCGCGTAGCCTGCGATAGAGATCGGCCTTCTCGTAAGCAAGCGCAATCTCGTTGCCCAGCGTATCCAGGAATTGGAGGCGGTCTTCCGTCAGATGTCGCAGGGCCGGGTTTACGACTTCAATGACACCGATGTTCACCGCACCGGTGCGCAGGGGGGCGCACAAGAGAGACCGTGTCTGACTATCGGTTTCGTGATCGACCCCGCCGTAGAAGCGATCGTCATTAGCCACGTCGTGCACCAGCGCCGCCTCATCATTCTTGAACACCCAGCCGGCAATCCCTTGATCAGCAGGGAAACGAATCTCCGCGAGCGCTCTCTCGGTAACGACACCGGCTCCGCGCTGGCTCGCAACGGGAATCGCAAACTCGTTGCGACCGCGATCGAGCAAGATCAACGAACAACCATCGGCCTCAAAGATCTCGCGCGCGCGACGCGTTGCAAATCCTACCACGTCGTCGAGGTCGGTAAACGAAGTCAGCTTGCGACTGACTTCATACAGTACGCGCAGTTCGTTACTCGATGTCTGCTGAAATGTCTCCCGAGAACGTTCGTTCGCCATATTGTCACAACTCTAGTCCGGATGACTCGGTCTTGTGAAGGCAACAGCCCTGCCCCACCGGGGATAGAAAGGAAACACCTAGGGCGACCATGCCCCGTCGGTCAGCGCGAGGCGGCGCGGCGGTGAGACGGTCACGCCTTCTGCTGTCATCGCAACTCCGTCCATCGATCAGACTCCACTCAGGAAGCGGCGCGCTTGCGTCCGCGCGCAGTTGCCTTCGTTTTCGCTCCCGTCTTCTTTCTCGCCTTGGCACTACTCTTCTTCGCCGCTTTCAAGGGTTTCTTCTGCCTCGCCTTGCGCCGCCCGGTCACGCGTTTCGGCGGCGACTTGCTCTTCTTTGCGACGGGAACCGGCCTGCTCTTCTTTGCGACGGGAACCGTCGCGACGAGCAGCTCTTCGAACGACTCCTGAATGCACTCCGCATAGAACTCCGGGTCGGGCATCATCTCGCGACAAGACGTGATCGTCACGGTAATCGTGCCGCAGTAGCTGAAGACAGCATGGAGCAAACCCATCCCGTCGACGATCGGCGCCATCCCAAAGGTAGTCACCAAACGGGACCCCACTGAGTACAGCGGAATCTGCGGACCCGGAACATTGGTTACGACGCAATTGAACATAGGGCGAACCCGATTCGCCAAGTGGAGCCCCGTGTAAAGCCGAGCCGCCAACGCCGCCGTCGTCGATGGAATGAACTGCGTGTAATCGGTCATCAGACGCGCGCCGATGGCGTTGGTGAACTCTTTTGACTGCATAGTACTAACGTGAACCGCCTCGAGGCGCTCGAGCGGATCCTCGACGTCGGAACGAAGCGACACCGCCATCTGACTTACCTTGTTGCCGCCGACCCCCTTTTCGTCCTCGGTCCGAGTGCTGATCGGTGCCATCGCAACCAGCGACTCTTGCGGCAGTTCGCCGAACTCGTTGAGATACTTGCGGAGAGCCCCGCCGCAGAGAGCGAGCACCACGTCATTGACGGTCGCGCCGGGCACCGCTTGCTTGATTGCTTTGAAGTCGGCCAGAGCAAAGGAGCGCCCCTCGACGACTCGGTGTGGAGATACAGGCCGGTTGAACCGAGTCCGCGGCACCCTCGACCCTCTCGAGGGCAGTAGTTTGCGCCACTCACGTGTCGCCCGGGCAATGGCCGGCACAGACTCTGCCAGGACACTGGCCATCTTGAACGGTGTCCGGACGTTGTTGACCGCAGTTCGTGTTAGCAGGGAAAGCGCGTCAGGAGCTTGTTCGGGCAGCCATTGCTTTTCCGCCTGGCGAGGCGGCGCGTCTGCGCTCAAGTCGTGGGTTGCCGCAATGAGCTCAGCACCGGATTCGCCATCGATCGCAGCGTGATGGGTCTTCGTAAAGATACCAAAGCTTCCGGGCGGCAGACCGGGGACATTGCCCAAGCCTTCGATGACGTAGGCTTCCCAGAGCGGTCGGGAAACATCCAGAGGACGCGAATGGAGGCGAGCGATCTGTATGCACAGCTGTCGCCAGTCGCCCGGCTTTGGCAGTGCGATGTGTCGCACATGATACTCGATGTCGAAGTCCGGATCTTCGATCCAATACGGATGGTCGAGGCTGAGCGGGACGTAGGCCAAACGGCGCCGGAAGGCCGGCGCCAAATGCAGGCGCTCCTCGAAGAACGCCAGGATGTCCTTGAAGCGTACGACTCCGCCGGCGACTTCCGACTGGTCGTAAATGAACAGACTTGCAATATGCATCGGCGAATTCGCCGTCTCGAAATAGAGAAAGGAAGCGTCTAGTCCACTGAGCTGCTGCATGAGATCCCCCGGCTAGGAAAGACTGACCATAGCGAAAGGACAGCCAGCAAGAAACGGCGGCATCAGGCGACGAGTCGGGCGTGCGGCAGCGTCAACTGTCTCTGCGCACTGCACGCCGCATGATAGCCGCACATTCCGTGCACACCGCCGCCAGGCGGGGTCGATGCCGAACAGATAAAGATGCGCGGATTCGGAGTCGAATACGGATCGACGCGTGCAACCGGACGGGTAAACAACTGCCGCAGATCCGCCGCACCACCGGTGATCGCGCCGCCGACGTAGTTTGGATTGTCGCGGAAAAAGTCGCTGGTTCGCATGGCGTGGCGCGCCAGAACGACATCCTGGAACCCGGGAGCGAAGCGCTCGATCTGGGCTTCAATACGGTCCGTCATATCGAAATCCGAAGCATGCGGCACATGGCAGTAGGCGTAGCCCGTATGTTTGCCAGCCGGGGCGCGACTTCGGTCGAACATGCTTTGCTGCACCACGATCAAGAACGGCTTCTCCGCGTGTTCGCCGCGCCACATCGCCGCCTCGCTTGCGGCAATCTCGTCCAGCGAGCCGCCGACATGGACTGTCGATGCCTCCAAGCAACGCGGATCGGTCCAAGGGATCGGCCCATCGAGGGCAAAGTCGAGTTTAAAAACGCCCGGACCAAAACGGTAGCGGCCCAGCCTTCTCAGGTAACCGTTCGGCAATACCGGTCCGGCGATACGCGCGAGTTGCTTCGGGTCGGTATCAAAGAGATAGACCCGGGCAGCGGGAAGGTCTGCCAACGACCTCACCTCGACACTTGTGTGGATGGTTCCGCCAAGCTCCGCCAGGTAGCTCGCAAGCGCGTTCGCCACGCCGATCGAACCACCGCGAACAACCGGCCAATCCTCGATATGGGCGGTGAGCGCGAACACCAGCCCAACCGCAGAGGTCATCGGTTGCGACAACGGGAGGATCGAATGCCCCGCGCAGCCGGCAAACAACGCCCGCGCTGCAGCGCCGCGCAAAGCAGCGCGGGCCAAGACGGTCGCCGGCCACATTCCCCTGAGACCGAAGCGAACAAAGTTCACAGGATGATCGGGAACGCGCAGCGGGCCCATGATGTCTCGCAACAAACCGTGCGGGTTCTGCAACAGCGGCTCGATCAAGCGCCGATAGCTATCTCCTCCCGCACCCAGCTCTTCGCACGTCCGCTCGAGCGATCGCCAAGACATCGCAGCCGGGCCGTCGTCCAAAGGGTGTGCGATCGACGCCCCGGGACGAACCCATTCGAGCCCGTGCCGGTCGAGCGGCAGCTCGCGAAAGAACGGCGACAGGATTCCCATCGGGTGCGCACCCGAGCAAACATCGTGAACAAACCCGGGCAGCGTCAATTCGCCCACCCGCGTCCCGCCACCGATCGATTCAGCTCTCTCGAGAACGGCAACCGAAGCACCGGCACGCGCCAGTTCCACCGCCGCCGACAACCCATTCGGGCCGGCGCCTACAACGACAGCATCGTATTCTCGGTCCGCAATCACCGGTCTGGTTCCAATCAAGTCACAGGAAGGTTCGCAAATTGACCGTTACGCTCATCGAGAAAAACTTGGCCACGGATGAACACGGATACATACGGACAACAGAGCAGAGCCAATCCCGATCTTCGACGATAAGCCCTCGGTTCGCCGGCACGAACAACCATCGTCTTTTCACCACGCATTCGCGTTTAGTCCGTGTTCATCCGTGGCCAAAAGTAGACCTGCGAGGCCCCATTTCCTCGCCGACACTCGCTTGACATGTTTCCCACATGAAAGCAGTCTAACTTCATGTCCACGATGCTTCAGATTCGCAACGTCCCGCGGGAAGTCCATAAGCGGCTCAAGGTACGGGCCGCTCAAGAGGGGATCTCGATGTCGGACTTTGCCTTGCGAGAGATCGAGCGGGCGCTGGATCGCCCCGCCCGTGCAGAGTTGCTCAACAACATCGCCGAGCTCCCCGAAGTCTATCTCCCCCAGTCGGCAGCGGAGTTGGTTCGCAAGGAGAGAGACTCTCGTTGATTGTCATCGACGCGTCCGCGCTCATCGAACTCCTATTAAACACCGCGATAGGCCGCGCCGTGGCCAATCGCGTACGAGACGATTCGCAAGCGTTGCACGCGCCGCACTTGATCGACCTCGAGGTTGCCCAGGTGTTGCGACGCCTCGTGTCAGTTGGGATCATCACTTCAGCACGGGCGCTGCAAGCCCTCGAAAGCCTCGCGGACCTAGGGATCGCGAGGTACCCACACGAGCCATTGTTAACGCGTATCTGGAGCCTTCGCGCCAATCTCACAGCCTACGACGCGGCGTACGTTTGCCTGGCAGAAGCACTCGCCGCACCGCTGGTCACATGTGATGAGAAACTCCAAAGGGCACCCGGCCACACGGCGCGAATCGACGTGGTGAACATTGCTACCGCGTGATCCAGCAGCCCCCGCGCCCAATAACAAGAACTGGCCACGGATGAACACGGATAAACACGGATGCTGGGTTGGAAGACTGCGGGCTTGGAGGGATTCGTCCGTGTCGGCGAAGAGGGGGCCTACTATGGTGATCGGGATTGGCGCCGCTCTCTGATCGGTGTTTATCCGTGTTCCATCCGTGGCCAAAAAAAAGGAATCGATATCGGCCAACTAAATCCCAAAAACTACGATCGGCACTGACCCCGCCCGCCTTCACTTGTAAAGCCAGCTGAGCACCTCTTCCAATAGAGAAAGCACTCCAGTTGGGCTGGCAATACCACCGGAAAAAGGAGTAATGATGCGCATGCGCGCCTTTGCTTTGGCGATGCACGCCTAAGAAAATCGGCAAACAAATCTAGTCGTCTTCGAAGTCGGTCGGGCCCAACGTCCGACCCGACGCTTCGTCGGGACGCTTCATTCGAGGGGGAGATCAGATGAAGAAGGTTGTTGTAGCCAGTCTTTCACTTTGGCTTTCGGCGATGTGCAGTACCGCCTTCGCCGGCAGTCCGACGATGGTGACCGCACCCGGATCGTCCGGGAGCTGCGGTATTCCTGGAAACGATCTGTGTATTCCCGGAGCCAGCATCTTCCTCAACTTTCCGCCGGTCGCACCATTTGTCTTCCCCGGCGGTGTCGCTTACGGCCTTGCGGCCGGCGATGTCATCAATGGACTTTCGTTTGGTCTCGACACCTTCGGTGGAGGCGAGCCGGTTTTCATTTCCGTCGACGCCTTTTCGCCGGGTGTCGCAGGTGCTGTACTGGCAGAAGCCGGCGCCGGCCAAGCTCAGGCTGACATCTATGGGGTCGGTGCCGTCGGAGCCCCTGTGGCGAACTTCCTCGCAGTCGATGGCGACGGTCTACCAGCCGCGGCGCCTCCGGCCACTGGTCTGATTGAAGCGCCGGCGGCGCCCCCGGTAGACGAGCTCAACGCGATGGCGGCGTGCGACCTCGGCACGGGACCGCTGTTCTTTGGAGCTCCCATCTTCTTCACCCTCGCCCCCGGGTCACCAACGTTGGCGGGCCTCGGAGCCGGCCCAGCCGATATTCTGATATCGGGACCCGGAGGTCCGCCGGCTGTCGCCGCTCCCGCGGCGGCGATGGGCTTCGTACCGGGTGACGTGATCGACGCACTGTCTTGGGACGGTTTCGGATTCGGCTACTTGTCACTTGCTCCTGGCTCACCGACGCTGGGCGCATTTCCGGGCTTAGCGGCAGACATCTTCGTACCCGGTCCGGCAATCGCAGTAGCTGCGGCTGCCATGGGGCTGGGAGCCGGCGACAACATCGACGCGATCGACGTCCTCGCCGCCGACGCCGACGGCGACCACGTCAACGATGCCTGTGACAACTGCCCAGGCGTTGCGAACAACGCCCAGCTAGACTTCGATGCGGACGGAATGGGCGATGCATGTGATCCGCCTCCCACATCTACCCCGACCTCAACGCCAACAGCAACGCCGACTTCGACGCCAACTTCGACGCCAACCGCAGTGGGACCAACATCGACCCCGACGGCAACGCCAACGGCAACGCCGACATCGACACCGACCGATACTCCGACTCCAACCCCCACGTCGACGCAGACGGCGACCCCGACTTCAACCCCCACATCAACGCCGACATCGACACCGACCGATACAGCTGCACCTCCGGCAGGATGCCCTGCGAGCCCACTGGTCGGGTGTGACATGCCGACGAAATCGATCCTCAAACTCAAAGACCGCGACGCCGATGGCCCGGGAGCCAAAGATCAGCTTCTGTGGAAGTACATCAAGGGTCCGGCCGAGTTGCAGACCGGATTCGGCGATCCTCTGACGACAGCGAGCATACAGCTCTGCCTCTACGACGGTACCGGGACACTCGCTCTGGACGCGACGATCACTCCCCCCGGTGGAACATGTGGATCGAAGCCGTGCTGGAAAGCGCTCGGAACCAAGGGCTACAAGTATCTCGACAAGTCTGCCGCCAAAGATGGTGCGTTCAAGGCGATCCTGAAGGGCGACGCCGTCAACCCGAAGACGAAGATTCTCTTCAAAGGACGCGACGGTGCATTAAACTACTCCGCTGCCAATCCGTTGCTAGACGATAGCGGTACGATCTCGATACGGATGAGCAACACCGACAACGCCAACTGCTGGGGAGCCGACTTTGCGCCGGCGACCGTCATCAAAAACACCGACGGTCTGTTCAAGGCGAAGACACCGTAACCGCTGAGCGGTAGCAGTGAAAATAGGCCACGGATGAACACAGATCTGTGTTCATCCGTGGCCCCGGTAAAGCACCTACCTACTACCTCCACGACGGAAGCGACGCAGGACGACCAATCCTTCCGCCTCGCCGACCGGGCGACCGCCGACGTGAAGAGTCGCGGTCGCGGGCACCCAGTCTCGCCCCTTGTCGTCTGCGCTGCGAGCCCCCGGCCGGGCTACGTATTCGATACCCTCGGCGTCGTCCCCAATGTCCGGAGCAATCCAGCGATAGGTCATACTCGCCAGGAGCATCGACTCATCCATATCCTCCGGCGTACCGTCACCGCGAATGATCTTCCCCGCGTCGCCTAGTGCTTGTTCGGCGACACCGACCAGTGACCCTGGGGGTTCCCGACACAAACCGCGAATCTCTTCGTTCGTCCAACCAGCGCGATAAGCCGGAAGCGCCAATCGTCGAGGCAACGAGAACAGATAATCCGCCATACGCCGCTCCGTAGTGCGGCCGTCGGGTGTGATCTCAACTCGATCGAAAGTGGCCGTCGCCTCTACGGCCAAAACCGGCTCAGTCGCCGAGGGTAATCGCCTTTCCATCCGCACGTCGACATCCCCGCCTGCCGCCACCTTCGATTCCCAGTAGAGCACCTTCGCCCCATCGGCAATGTGCGGGCGTGTGCGCGGGTCGGCGATCGGAATCGTCCGGCGGAATCGAACCGAAATGTCGCGCGGCTGCGGTGATTCCGTTTCGTCAGCGTGAGCCAGCGCTGCCAAAGTCGCACAGCGGAGCGCAAGCTCGGCCAGCAATGCACCCGACAATGCCGGCCAACGATTCCCCCGCACGACACTGTCGGACAACAAGGCGATGCCTCTGCATCCGGAGCGACTCCAATCCGATCCATGCGGCAATGAGGGCCGCGGCAGTCCGCAAGGCAAAACATCCCATTCGCCGACGTGGCGCAACAACTGATCGTGATAGTCGGATCGGGCCATACCTCGCATGTTAGTGACGGAACCCGGTCATTCTCAAGCCCCGGCGGGCTCGGCATCCGGGTCCGCAACGTGCTAGGATCTCCCTAGTGTCTACGCGTAGGAGGACCTAGTGAGAATAGGTATTTGGCGAATCTGGATCACCGCAGGACTTGTGTCGACGTACTTCGCAGCAGCGTCTCTCGGAGAGGAGAGCACCGCCGCCCGCGCTGCCGGACACGTTGAAAATGGCGAGCCATCGGAGGATGTCCTCGCTCCGGCGGTGGTTGTGGAGGGCTCAAGCACGGCGGCCACGGTGGCCGGCGACGAAGAACAGAGCCCCGCAGTGCTGGTCGTCAACGATCTCAACGACGCCCTGCTCGAAGTCCTCAAGCAGTCCAACGAGCTGGACTACGCGGGACGCTTCTCACTGTTGGAACCTTCGCTCAAAGCCATCTTCGACCTCCAGTACATGGCCCGCCAAGCCGTCGGCCGCGGTTTCCTCGACCTCAGCCAAGAAGATCGGGCGCTGTGGTATTCACTGTTCTCCGACTACATGGTCTCGAACTACGCCGCGCGATTCGACCACTACGCAAATCAGCAATTCGAAATCGTCGGAGAGGAGCCTGGCACCAAGGACACGGTTCTAGTGCGCACGCAGGTCATCGACCCCGGCAAAGAAACGGTAGACCTGAGCTATCGACTGCGAGGAACCGGCGACGAGTGGAAGGTTATCGACGTCTACCTGAAGGGCTCGGTCAGCGAACTCGCACTGCGTCGGTCGGAATACGCCGGAGTTCTCAAGCGGGAAGGATTTACCGCACTGGTCACAAAGGTGCGGGCCAAAATCGGCGAGGCCGCAAACGACGCCTCGCCGATCGCGAGGGCAGCAAACTAGGTCAGCGCTGTGCCAGCGACGCGTGAGACACACCGTCCGGCGTCGGAGAGACCCACGCATACGCGACCGACGAGAGGGATTCGTGATTCGAGCGGCGCCCCCAAATGTCTGCGTCGCGGCTCTGACAGTAGGCATTGCGCAGCGCCGCGTAGAAATCGATCGAAGATTCCTCAAGCATCCGAAGTTCATCCGAGACCTCATCGCGAACGACGAGCCCTTTGCCACCACCGTGCAACGCTGCATAGAAGATCTGATCCACCGGACCAAGCAAGAAAGTGATCGGGCGGAACATCAGATCTACGATGTCGCCGAGGCCGTCCCGCACCGTCGTCGGGCCAAGCACGGGGACGACGATATAGGCGCCGCTAGGAACACCTTCGAGCGCCAACGTCTGACCGAAATCAGACGTATGCCCTTCCATGCCCACGGAGGCAGCCGGATCGAACAAACCGGCAACACCGATGGTCGTGTTGATACCGAACCGCGCCGCTGTGACTCCGGCATCGTCCCACTGCCTCTGCAGCAAGTCGTTCACCAGAACCACCGGCGTATCCAAATTGGCAAGAAAACGACGTACGCTGTCGCGCGCGGGGCTAGGAACGACGTATTGGTAGACTTGGGTGATTGGATCAAAAACCCAGCCGTCGAGTGCTCGATTGAAGGCCAGCGTTCTGCGATTCACCGACTCGAGCGGATCCGAGACAGCGCCCCGCTCAGCTACGAAGTCGTCACCAAAGTCCTCGTCGTCGAACTCGGCAGCTAGGGCTGCGTCACCCATCGCCGGGCGAAGATCCGGACGCGCAGACGCAGGCAACGCCGTCAACAAGGCCAGCGCGGCGAGCACTCCAAGAATCGAAAGTTGCGAACGACGATCGGTCAATTCAGAACCCCTCACAGTCTCCAGCACCAGCCCTTCCTTCCAACGACGCCTACCCGCGTCCATCGCAGAGTCCTATGCGGACCGATCGTGCGATCTCTTTCTTTATCTAAGGTCGATTGTCCTTCAGACAAAATTCCGAAAGCAGGTATGCGGCGGCTGACCTTCAAGACAGTCGCCAAGCGCCCAGGCAGTATCACAGACCATCGTTTTATTTTCAAGCAACTTTTGGTTCTCGCCCAAAAACTCCATGCAAGAATTTGCACGATCGGCAGAGCTTCCGTAAATATCCGATTTTGTGCGGCAATTGTTCATTCCGGAGGAAATCGCGTAGATTTCTGGTGTACCGAGCATATCAGGTGACGCCCTACAGGACATCTCGAATCTGTGATACCGCAAGGTACCGTCAAGCCATGAGCAGGGTTTAACCAAACCATTCACAGCGCAACGAAGATTCACCGGCCGGCAGCTTCGCGAGATCTAGCCCGAACGATTCATGACTTCATCGCAGCTGTCGTCTCGCAGCACTTGGCACACATAGGGAAAAATTGGCCTCGAATCTTCTCACTTTTGCAGGTTAGGGAAGCTTAGCATGTCACTCGAAGATAGAGTCGCCTCCCTCGCACGCTCGTGGGTCGGCGCCATACAAAATCATCATCGGCTCGCAATCGGCACGATCCTCGCTGCCACCGTGGCGCTCGGGATCTTCACCGCCCTGACACTTGGCGTCAACATGGACAACAAGAAGCTGTTGTCCCCCGACCTTCCGTTCCAGAAAGCCGCGCGCGCCTACGGACGCTACTTCCCTTCTCTCGACGACGGTCTCCTGATCGTCCTCGACGCGCAAACACCGGAGCAAGCACGCGCCAGCGCGCAAGCTCTGGCGGATAAACTGAGGGAGGATCGCGACACCTTTCGCGACGTATACATCCCGGGCGGCGACCCTTTCTTCCAGCGCCACGGCCTTCTTTACCGCTCACCCGAGGAGCTCGACGACTTTGTCGATCATGTGGCCCTCGTTCAGCCAATCCTCGCCGATCTATCCCGCGATGCCAGCATCGGTAGTCTGTCGCGCATCATCCAGCTCGGACTCAAACAAGCACGCACAAACCCCACCGCTGCGGCCACCGACTGGCCTGCAGTTCTCGACAAGATCGGCGTCGCAACCGTCCGCGTCTTCGACGAATACCCGATCTCCGTGTCGTGGGAGGATCTCATGGTCGAGGGCACAGCCCTCGACATAGGCACCCGCCAAACCATCGTCCTGGAGCCAGTCCTCGAATTCGGCAAGATCCTAGCAGCGCAAAACGCCATCGCAGAGATACGAAGCGCTGCGCAGGATCTAGGACTAACGCCTGATCGCGGAATCGAAGTTCGCATCACCGGAAACCCAGCCCTCAACTACGAGGAGATGATCGGCCTCGCTTGGGACATCGGCGTGTCCACCTTCTTCTCACTCGCAATCGTCGTCGCCCTGCTCTACGCCGCCCTGCGAAGCATGCGACTTGTCTCAGCGGCCGCCATTACTTTGGTCGTCGGTCTCATCTGGACCGCGGCATTCGCCGCCGCTACGGTCGGCCAACTCAACGTCTTGTCGATCGCCTTCGCAGTCCTCTTCATCGGACTCGGCGTCGACTTCGCAATCCATCTCGGCATGCAGTACGTCGATACTCTCAATAGCGGCACCCCGGGCGACGCGATGCAGAACACCCTGCAACACATCGTCAGCGCACTCGTTCTATGCGCCATCACCACGGCGATTGGATTTCTCGCGTTTTACCCAACCGGATACCGCGGCGTCGCAGAGCTCGGTCTGATATCCGGCGGCGGAATGTTCATCACTTTGTTTCAGACGTTCACCCTGTTTCCGGCACTCGTCAGTGCTCTCTTAGGAGACCACCCGGAGAACCTTCGCCCGGCGCTGCCCCTCCGCCTAGTGCCGCCGCGGGCCGTCACGACACACCCGGGGTGGATTGTCGCGATCGCCATCGCTCTGGCGATTGCCGCACTCCTGCAGCTGCCGCACATGAAGTTCGACATCAACGTAGTCGAGATGCGCGACCCAAAGACAGAGTCGGTGCAAGCGTTCAAGGACCTGCTGGCGCGCAGCGAGACATCGCCCTGGTACATCGATGTTCTCACTCCGGATCTCGAAGCCGGCCAAGCCCTAGCAGAGCGCGCCCGCGACCTCGACGTTGTCAGCTCAGCGTTGACTCTCGCCGACTACGTGCCCGCCGACCAAGATGAGAAACGCCAGATCTTAGAAACAGTCGCGATGCTGCTCGAGGTTCCGATCGGCGAAAGCAATAACGACACATCAACCGAGCAACAGGTCTCTGCCCTGCGCGACCTCCGCAACGAACTCGACGCGGACTGGCTCGACGCGGATTCGCCATTGGGCCGCAGCGCCCTCAGCCTGCGGAAGCACTTGGATACCTTCCTCGCGCGCGTCGGGGACGAGGCCGAAACCAAGGCAGCACTGGCAGAGCTCCAAAAGATTCTGCTGGGAAACTTCACCGCTCAGTTCGACCGTCTGCGTGAGGCAGCCGACCCGCCATTGGTCGAACTGAAAGATCTTCCGCGCGACCTTAGCCGCCGCATGGTATCCGACGACGGCCACGCCCGCGTTCAGATCTTTCCGAGCGAAGAACTCGCCACCAGTGATGACGTCGCTCGATTCGTCGACACGGTGCGGGAGCTCGCCCCCGACGCCACTGGCGTCGCCGTCAACCTCCTCGAACTCGGTCGTGCGACATCACAATCGCTGCGTCAGGCACTAACATCAGCCTTTGTCGCCATCGCCATCTTGTTGCTTCTGCTTTGGCGGCGGATCGGTGACACCCTACTGGTTCTGGCGCCGCTGCTGCTTGGCGCCATCCTCAACGGCGGACTCATGGTCGCTCTCGACATCCAGTTAAATTTCGCCAACGTCGTCGTACTCCCTCTGCTCATCGGCATCGGCGTAGACTGCGGAATCCACCTCGTTTACGCGGCGCGCGACGGCAAGGCAGCGAACGCTCTTCTCGAGAGCGTAACCGCTCGCGCCGTCTTCTTCAGCACCATGACGACGACTGCAAGTTTCGGAAGCCTCTCGCTTTCTTCACACCGCGGCATTTCCACACTCGGTATGCTGTTGGTGTTCGGCATCCTCATCATACTCGTCTGCAATCTGGTCGTACTGCCGGCACTCATCACACTCCGGCAACGCGCCGGCGCGAGCGATTGAGTCGGGCTCTACGCTTTCTTCATCCCAGCGAGCATCGCAGCCATCTGCTGATGCACGGCGTTGACCGCCTGCAGCGGACGAATCATCACTTTGAACTCGACGATCTTTCCTTCGTCATTGCAGGTGATGATATCGACGCCATTGACGTACTTCCCGTCCATCTCCGTCTCGAACTCGAGAAAGGCGTGATGTCCGGACATCACCTCCTTGACGTAACCAAAAGTGGTTCCAGACTCGACCGGCTTTTCGGCCGCAGCCGACGCTCCGTCGCCCCCGTCAAAAGTCGCAAAAGCAGCTGACAGGTAGGCTTTGGTGATGTCCTTGCCACGCTGCGGTGTGAAAACTACCGGTGACAAGAAGACACAATCGTCGGCCAACAGATCGTCCAAGCCACCCGGATGTTGACCGCGCAGGTGGTTGTGCCAGTTCGCAATCGTCTTTTCGATCATGCGCCACCATCACCACACGACCGCGGCCAGGGCAAGGCCATAACCGCAGCCCCGGCCAACGCCGACTACGGAGCGAGCTCTACATGACTCACGGGGAGACGCATGAACCGTTGCTCGCATCATCGTCGCGGAGATCGCAATCGACATCGAGCGCAAACATGGCGTTCAACCCAAGACAGGTCTGGCAATCGGCGGCATCTTCAACGCACGCCGCCAACGCTGGACCGGCTGCGGCCGAGCACTGCCCTGGAAACAACCCCGAGGGGTCGCCGCAATGGTCGGCGACGGTCTTCGACAGCTTCGCTGAAACCTTGCCAACTTTACCGCGTTCGTCCGCGGCCACAGACCACGACGTCGCCGCGTCGTAAAGGCAGCGCTCGAGCTCGTCGGTCGACAACACACCGCCTAGGAACGGGTGCTTGTTCACTTTTACCGCTCGCTTGGTGCAGTTCGAGAATTCGGCGAGTTGCGTCTTCACCAGATCGGCGGCTTTCGAAAGAACCTTCACCTGACAACTGCAGGCATCACGATCGTCAGAGCAAGGTATGAGCGCCGCGTCCAAGTCGCCCCCAAACAACGCGCCAACCAGCGCGACCTGTTTACCGGACCCTTCTTGGTTGACCGTATCCGCGTCGGTCGATCCGAACGTCGGAGTCTCTACCGCGCATTTCGCACCGGCAATCACCGTCGTCCGCTGATGCTTCTTAACAACCCGCTTGCGCATGTCCGCAGTCAAGCAAGACTGCGCGGACATCGGTAATTTCCCCTTGCCTGCCATTTTCGCGCAATGGACGTTTTCTTTACCTTGCGCGTGCGAAACCTGAACCGAGGATTTCCACAAATCCTTCAGACACTTGATCTGGTGTTTGCTTTGTAGTTGCGCAGTTGCGGGTACCGCGGAAACCACAAAGACGGTGGCCAAAGCTATGGATATTGCTCGCATGGTCAGATTCTCCTGTGTCTCTGCATCTCCAGTCCGACGGTGACGACCACCGACGGGAACGGTTGATTGCAGTTGATCTGACCAAGGCGCAATGCGAACGATATGCCAACAAATTATTGCCGCGCGATGTGCGCACTGAAGGCTCCATCGACAGCACACCGTCGTCCAGACAACGGACCACCGACAAGGATGTTCCGCCAAGCACCGCGTCTCGCCTAGCGAACGCTTTGCCATGCCTCGCACGGCATAATGCCGCGCGGGGAAAAAGCGGCCGCGGCACGAAGCGTGCCACGGCCGACCGATCTAGTCGTTGAGAATAAAGGTGACCTTCAAGCCGACGCGGTACTCTGTGATGCGACCGTTCACGACCTCGACCTTCTGATCCTGAACCCAGGCCCCCCGAACGTTCTTCAGGGTCTGATTCGCTCGCTCGATTCCCTTCACGATCGCGTCTTCGAAACTGGCCGGCGACGACGAAATGATCTCTGTAACTCTTGCAACTGCCATGAAACCTCCTAGCTGGTTTCTATCATCATGGCACCGACGTTGCGCGATTCGCAAACCGCCTCAGCGTCCGCAGGTACTCACGTGGGACCAAACAGGAAGCAGGCGACGCGGTGACGATCTTTACCCGACTGCTCGGTCAATCGAGGCACTTCCGACCTGCACCGCTCCATTACTTCGGGGCACCGATCGGCAAACGAACAACCGCCCTCAGCAATCGGCTCACTTGCCGGTTCGGCCGATGCACGGCGTTTGCGAGATCGCTCGTGGCGTGGGTCGGGTTCCGGATTCGATCCGATCAACAGCTGTGTGTACGGATGCTGCGGCCTAAAAAACACATCTTCGGAGGGCCCTACTTCGACTAATGCGCCGCGGTACAGCACGGCGATTCGGTCCGAAAAATACCGCACCATCGATAGGTCGTGTGCGATGAACAGCAGGGTCAGTCCCATCGACTGCTTCAGGTCTCGCAACAAATTGACGATCTGCGCCTGCACAGACACGTCCAAAGCGCTCAGAGGTTCGTCGCACACGACAAACGCCGGTTCGAGAATCAGCGCCCGAGCAATCCCCAGCCGCTGGCGTTGGCCACCGGAAAGCTCATGCGGATAGCGCGACCGAAACCCCTCCGAGAGCCCGACTCGATCGAACCAATCCACGACCTTCGCCTCTACTTCCTTCCTCCCCATACCCTGAATCCGCGAGCCCTCGCCTACGATCTCCCCAGCCGTCATGCGCGGGTTCAGAGAGGAACTCGGGTCCTGAAAGATCATTTGAATCTTGCGAGCCACCTCCCGGAAGTCGGAGGGCCTGTAGCGTCGCGGCAACGCCTCGCCTCGATAAAGCACACGCCCACCTGCTACCTCGCGCAGACCCACCACCGCCTTGCCCAAAGTCGTCTTGCCCGATCCGCTCTCGCCGACCAACCCGACGACCTCACCGGCGTCAATGGCAAGCGACACACCATCCACGGCACGCAGAACTTCTCGACGACCGATTTGAAACTCGACCGCCAGATCTTCGATCTCCAGCAGCTTCGTCGCCTCGCTGTGATCCTTCCCGCTCACGCTTGGTCCAACGAGACATCGGCAGCGTAGTCGTGATGCAACCAACACCGCGACACATGCCCTGCCTCCAAGGACACGAGATCGGGAGGATGCCCTTCACAAACCCTCATTGCACGCGGACACCGCATGAAATAGCCACAACCCGCCGGCGGAGCAAAAAGATCTGGTGGAGTCCCTGCGATCGGCTCGAGGTCTCTTCCTGGATCAATGGATCGGGCCGGCAACGCCGCCTTGAGACCGACCGTGTAGGGATGGGCGGGGCGATAGAAGACGTCGTCGACGGTCCCCGATTCGACGATTTGCCCGGCATACATTACAGCGACGCGATCGGCGACGCGCGCGACGACCCCCAGATCATGAGTCACCAAAACGATCGTCATCCCTTTGCGCTGCTGCAAATCCGCGAGCAAGTCCAAAATGTCCGACTGAATCGTAACATCCAGTGCGGTCGTCGGTTCATCCGCAATCAACATCGCCGGTTCACAGGCTATCGCCATCGCGATCATCGCGCGCTGCAACATCCCCCCCGACAACTCGAAAGGGTACTGTTTCGCACAACGCTCGGGGGCATGAATCCGAGCCTGGTCGAGCAAGCTGACCGCTTGAGAAAGCGCTTGCCGGCGCGACTTGCCGCGATGAACCTGCAATGGCTCCGCGATCTGATCACCGATGCGCATCGTCGGGTTCAGCGACGACATCGGATCCTGGAAAATCATTCCGATCTCGGTACCCCGCAGATCACGTCCAGCACTGCGACCGAGATGCATCCTGTCACCACGCCAAGTGACTTCTCCTGCGGTGATGCGACCAGGGGGCATCGGGATCAAGCCCATCACGCTTTGAAACGTAACCGTCTTGCCACAACCGGACTCGCCGACCACAGCGACGGTCTCGCCGGGGTACGCCGCTAGACTGACGTCGCGGACCGCATGAACCACACCGCCGTGTGTATCGAACTCGACCGAGAGGTTTTCGATGCTGAGCAGCGCATTCATTCGCGAGACCTCAACCGTGCGTCCAGCGCATCGCGCAGCCCATCTCCCAAAACGTTGAAGGCGAGCACCGTCAGCGAGATGAGCGTAGCTGGAAGAACGAGTTCGTGCGGATGCATCAACATCGTTTTCGTTCCGTCGTTGCACATACTGCCCCACGACGGCGTTGGAGGTACGACGCCCATCCCAATGAAAGAGAGAAACGCTTCCGTGAAAATCGCGCTAGGGATCGCAAAGGTCAGCGTCACCAAGACCACCCCCATGACGTTCGGAACGAGATGATGCAGCAACAAGTGCCGAGTCGGCGCACCGAGCAGCCTAGACGCTTCCAAGTACCCCTCTTCGCGAATCTGCAGCACCTGGCCGCGCACCAGGCGCGTTGTACCAGGCCACGACAACAGCACCAGCGCGACCAGCATCGGTAAGATCCCGCTCTCCCCCGGTCCAATTCCAAAACCGATCTTAAACAGGATCATGAAGAGCAAAAATGGCAGCGCCACAACAAAGTCGGTGAAGCGCATGATGAGCTGATCCACCGCGCCGCCGCGCAGCCCAGCCAACGACCCGAGCCCTACCCCGATCATCACATAGAACCACGGAGCGGCAATCCCTATGAAAAGCGACACCCGCGAACCATGGATCAGCCGCGCCAACATGTCGCGACCGAGTGCATCCGTTCCCAGCGGATGAAAAGGTAGCTCCACTTCGGCGCCCGGAAAGATCTTGCTTGCCGCAAAACCTCTCGCGATTGCTTCCTGCTCCGAGAGCACACGTACAACGTCAGCAGGGATGATTGTCGACGCTGCCTGCTCTTCTCCTGCTGCGTCGAGCGCCGCTACGGCATAATAGTATCGATGCGGCTGTAGATTGAGCCGGTCGATGAAACGCCCAGGCCCGGCGATAGGCACTTCCGCCAGAGGCAGCCCGAGCGGCTCCCCTCCCGCGATCGCATCGATGTGGCGATAGACACGGTAGCCAGAAGCCAGGTCGCTCAGATTCCATTCGAGAACGACCGATTTCGTGGTTGCCTCGCCCACGATACGCAAATCCATCCCGGTGGGGTCCGATCCGCCCGTGGCTCTCGCTACCGGTAAAGATGGGTCCGCTGCTCCCGCTCCGTCGACGATTCGAGCGCGGCGGTCCGCCCAGGGGAGCTTGCTTACCTGGTCGAGGTCTTGTGCCGACGGATCGACAGTCCACACCACGGGCCCGACGGCGCTCGCAGTGAGCAACGCAATCACAACGACCAATGCGAGCGTCGCGCGACGATTGCCGCGCAGTCTGCGCCAAGTGTCTTCCCAGTAGGACAGCGACGGCCGCAGAATAGGATCGACCTGCAAGCCTCGCTCGGCAGGTCGAAAATCTAATGGGGAGAGAGGCGCTCGAGCCATCTACTCTAACCTCACGCGCGGGTCCACCAACGCGTACGCAAGGTCGACGACAAGCACCATCACAACGAGAAAGGTCCCGTAGAAAACTGTCGTCCCCATGATCACCGTGTAGTCGAGCTGTTGAACGGCCTCGACGAAGTATCGACCCAAGCCAGGAATCGCAAAAATCAACTCGACGACAAATCCTCCCGTGGTGATCGCCGCTATCGCTGGACCGAGAACCGTCAACACTGGCAAACTCGCGTTGGCGAGTTGGTGACGGAAAAATATCCGCGTCGGGGGTAGGCCCTTGGACCGCGCGGTGCGAATGTAGTCCGCGCCCAGGACGTCGAGCATCGACGAGCGCATCAGCCGCGTGAGGAACGCCATGGTTCCGAGGCCAAGGACCAACGACGGAATGATCAGGTGACGCAACGTACCCCAGCCAGCAACCGGCAGCACGGTCCACCCAAGGACTTCGTTGAGGCCCACGATACCGAGTTGAGCAAGCGCGGCGAAAACGAACCCTGGCACCGAAATTCCAACAACGACCAGAACCATGATAACAACATCGGGCAGCCGGTTTCGATACACCGCGGTCAGGGAGCCAAAGAGGATTCCACCGAATCCGGCAAAGACGATCGCGAGGATGCCGAGGATCGCCGAAACTGGAAAATGCTCCCGCAGGATGTCGTTCACACGTCGATTCCGCTGTGTAAACGAAATGCCGAAATCACCACGCAAGATGTTTCGCATATAGGTCAGGTACTGATCCGGAAACACCGGGCGGTCGAGACCATACCTAGCTTCGAGATTGCGCCGAATCTCGGGCGACACTGCCTTTTCGTCGAGCAGTGGGTTACCGGGAACATTGTGCATCGCAACGAAAGTCGACGTGGCAATAAACCAGATCGTCACCACACCCTGCAGCAACCGCTTCATCGTATAGCGAAACACGGTCTCAGGATTCTCCGGTGATATACGCGTTCGTATAGTCCGGGTCCGGTCCAACAGCGCGGCGCACAACGCCCTGCAGCAGCGGGTGACGCACGTAGACTGAGCCAGGCTCATACGTTGGGATCAACGCAACCTCTTCAGCGAGGATCCGCTGGATCTGCCCGAACGCAAACACACGATGGCCCGGATCCAGGGAAGTCTGAGCCGTCGCGACCCAGCGATCGAGCTCGGCGTTCGAGAACTTGCCGTGGTTGTTCTGGTTCCAAGAGGCGAAGAGATCCCCAAACGTCAGCGGATCGTCGTAATCCGGCCCCCAACCGGACACCACGATATCGAAATCGCCCGCAGCCGCCTTTGCCAAGCGCTGTTTGAAAATTTGCTTGTCAATCGCAACATCCAGTCCAAGCCGCGTCTGGAAGATATTCTGCAGGTACTCCGCCTCTTTGGCCGTCGTCGGACTGTCGGTAACCAACATCATCAGCCTCGGGATCTCGTCGACACCCAGCTCACGCTTCGCTAGCTCCAAATGATGCCGTGCCAAGTCTACGTCTACTTTCATCGGTGGAACGGGGATCTCATTGCGTAAGGGACCATTCGCTCCCTGCAGCCAAATCGGGAACAAGGACGGCGCCGGCACGAACCCCGCGGTTCGAATCACATTGTAGACCAACTCGTCGCGGTCAATCACCAGCGACAAGGCCCGTCGTAAGTGCAGGTTGCTGGTAGGACGCTCGGGTCGGTGGTTGAGCTCTAGGTAGAACACCGCGCCACTCGCAAAACGCGAGATCGGCCAGCGTTTACGCAACGCGGTTTCGACCGTCTCCACATTGAGACTCGCCACGGCCGCGCGACCTTCGCGGTAAAGGTTCAGCTGGGTGGAAGGATCTCGCGTAAAATAGGCTGCGTCGATGGCCTGCAGTCGGATGCGAGCCTTGTCCCAATAGTGCGGGTTCTTCTCGAGCCGCAAGCGAGCGCCATGAATCCACTTCGAAATCTCAAACGGCCCATTGTACAGGAGAGTATCGGCGTCGGCGCCGTAGCGTCCGCGGGTCGAAGCGAAGAAGTCTTCTCGAATCGGATAATACGAGGGAAACGCGACGAGCTTGTCGAAGTAGGCGACCGGACGCTGAAGGCTCACATCGAGTTGGAAATCATCGACGGCACGAACCCCTAGCGTTTCTACAGGAAGTTTGCCGAGATTGATCTGCTCGGCATTCTCGATCGCGTACAAGATGAACGCGTAGCTCGACCCGTTGGCCGGATCGATGGTCCGACGCCAACCGAAGACAAAGTCGTGGGCGGTTACGGGTCGCCCATCACTCCACCGAGCATCGCGCCGCAACCAAAAGGTCGCCCGGTCTTCACCGATCTCCCAACGCTCGGCAACCCCGGGTTCGAGACCGCCATCCTTACCGTAGCGCAGCAGCCCTTCCATCACATGGCCGAGCACCATGAAACTGCTCGTGTCGGTTGAAAGCGAACTGTCGAGTTGCGGAGGCTCTTCCGCCACGACGATGGTGACTGTCTGCGCATCGGCATCGACGGCGTCGGCCAGGGTCGATTCCGTCAGCCCAGCCAACCAGCCGAGGACCCAAACCAGACCAGCAAAGCCGAAGACACCGACCACGGCCAGCTGCACTAGATAGCGGCCGACGGATCGATGGGATTGGTTCGACTCCGGCATCGTGCAAGCTTAGCAGCCTGTCGAAAAACAGGACACGCATTGCAAACGGTTTTTTGCGCCAATAGCGACCACGAAGCCATTTGCAGCAACTCTGATGATCAACCAGGAGAACAACATGGATATCGGTCGGCTCGGCTGCTGGACATTTTTCGACACTCTACCAATTGAAGACGCGGTGAGAATCACCAAGAAGATCGAAGAGTGGGGCTACGGGGCTCTTTGGATCCCTGAGGCCGTCGGTCGCGACCCGTTTGCGCTGCTAACCTACTTCGCAACCGCAACCGACCGGTTGGTCCTGGCTACCGGCATCGCCAACATCTACGCACGCGATGCGATGTCTCTCCGCGCCCTCCAGCAAACCTTGGCAGAGCTGTCGAACGGCCGCTTTCTCCTCGGCCTCGGGGTGTCGCACAAACCAATGGTCACCGACCTGCGCGGACACGATTACGCAAAGCCTCTGAGCACGATGCGACGAGTCCTCGAGGCAATGGAACAGTCGCTCTACATCGGACCGCCGCCGGCCGAGGAGGCACCGGTCGTCATCGGAGCGCTGCGACCAAAAATGCTAGCGCTAGCTGCCGAGATGACGCAGGGTGCTCACCCCTACAACGTCCCTCCCGAGCATACCGCATACGCCCGCGACATCCTCGGCGAAGGCCCCTGGCTGTGCCCCGATCAGAAGGCGATCTTGGTCACGGACCCATCGCGAGCGCGCGAGCTCGGTCGCCAGCATCTCGGCACCTACTTGACCCTTCCAAACTACCGGAACAACTGGCGTGCTCTGGGATTTGGCGATGCCGACTTCGAAAACGGCGGCAGTGATGCGCTCATCGATGCCGTCTTCGTTTGGGGAGACGAGAAAGCGATCGCCGATCGTATCCAAGCCCACTACGACGCCGGCGCCACCCACGTTTGCCTGCAACCAATCCGCAGCGACGGGCAAATGGGCCCTGACCTCGACATCCTCGAAGCCTTCGCCCCCGCAAAGAACTAATCGCGGTGGCTTTGACGGACCGCCATCAAAGTGGCAAGAGAACTTCGTGCCAGCGAAAAAGAAAAAAGTCACAAAGAAGAACCCGTCCGCGTCGCCTTCCCGCCGCAAGACCGTCAAACGAGCAGCCAAGGCGGTAGCCAAGAAGCCAGCGAAGAAGAGCGCGAACAAACGCACCACAAGAAAGACCGCTGCAAAACGGCCAGCCGCCAAAAAGCGGGCGACGGCGAAGCGGACAGCGGCCAAACGAGCCACAGCGCGGCCTTCTGCAAAGAAGCGGACAACAAAGGCCCCTAGCGCAAGGCGTGCGACTACCCGCAAGCGAACCCCGCTCAAAGCGCCGAAGAGGGTCGCCGCCAAGAAGCGAGCGACGAAGCGAGCGACGAAGCGAGTCTCGACACGTGACGTTGCCAACACTCCGCCAGCCCGACGCGCCGTGTATATTGATGTGGAGAACACCAGCAGCCAGACGGCGCTTTTCGATGTGCTGCGGTCTCTAGATCTCGATCGGACAAAACAGCCGATCGAGCTCGCAGCAGTCGGCAACTGGCGAGCTATCGGACAGCAAGTTGGACGCGAGCTCGCTTCTCTCGGCGCCCAACTGATCCACAGCGCTCCGGCGCGCGGCGTTCGCGACTGGAGCGATCTATGGATCGCCGTCGCGGCGGGTGCGTGGATTGGGCAAGCACAGCCCGGGGACATTCTCGAAATCATCTCAAATGACCGCGCCTTCGACGCGGTTGGCGACGCGGCGGCGGCCCAGGGCGTCATCTATCGTCGGGTACAGCACAAGCGCGGTGGGAGCGCTGCGGCAACGACGGCGACCCGCGAAGCTCCGCCACGCAAACGACGCGTGCGCAAGCGGCGTCGACCATCCTCAACAACCAAGACCACCACAACAACGACCACGGCATCTGCGGCTCCACCAACTCACGCGCCTCCAGCCGAGGTGCACGGCGCCACGCCCGAGCAGATGGAAGCACTCGTCGCGCGTCTGAGCGATGGGCGAGCGACCCCCTGGGTCAACCTTGATGTCCTCGAAAGCGCGCTCAAAGCGGACGGCTACTCGAGACCCCCGGGTTCTCCGCGGCTGGTCACCCTGTTGCGCCGGTTGAAAGCGTTCGAGATCGATTCGCACGGGCGTGTCCGGCTCTCTAGTTCGATGGACGAAGCGGCAGAGACCGACGAGGATGAAGCACCACCTCCACCAAAGCCGCGCCGACGCCGCAGCCCCGCAGTCAAAAGGGCCGAAGCAGAATAGAGGCTTCACATGATTTGGTTGATTCTCGGCGTCACTCTATGGAGCTGTGTCCATCTGATGCGCCGCGCGACGCCGGGGTTGCGTCAGCGAATCATCGACCAAGTTGGCGCCGATCCCTACAAGGGACTGTTTTCGCTGGCGATTGTCGCATCGATCGTCCTGATGGTGATCGGCTGGCGCAGTGGCCCAGCTTCAATCATCTACGCGCCGCCGGTCTGGGGTCGTTCGGCGGCACTCGTATTGATGTTCGTCGCTCTCGTGCTGCTCGCGGCCAGCGGAGTGCCAACCAACATCAAGCGCGCCCTGCGCCACCCACAGTTGACTAGTGTCTGCGTCTGGGCCATCGCACACTTGCTGGCAAACGGCGACAGTCATTCCGTCGTCCTATTCGGCGGCATCGGGGCCTGGGCTCTGGTGTCGATGCTTGCGATCAACCGCAGAGAACAAGACTGGCAGCCTCCGCCAACGGTGTCAGCAACCGCCGAAATCAAACCGATCGTGGGAGGATTGGTCGTTTACGTGGTCCTGTTGTTCGCCCACCAGTATCTCTTCGGCGTCTCGCCGCTCTGAGTTCGACGTAACCGAGGTACACCCGATGCGGCCCCAAAGGGCCCTACTCGGGGACCTCTGTGTGAGCAATTCTCCGCCCCAGCGGACTCCACCGACCATGCCGAGTAGCCGGAGCGACGCCCCGACTACTCGGAACGCCGTCTCGCTCCAATATTCGACAGCCCGCGGAGACCGATGGGTTCGGCTATTGCTTGGCTTTGTAGGAATCCACTCGGTTCTGTGAGACGTCGGCCGGGGTGAACACTGCTTCCCAGCAGAAGCCGTCGTCGTTGGCGAGCTGGACCGTGACGTTTTCGTCCTGGTGCATCAACGCCGACGGGGTCGCCGGATCAGGAACCGGTACGAGGTTGCCGCGTGCGCTCACGATGATCTTGTCGCGGCCGGGCTTTCCTCCCTTGATCAGGATTTTGGAAATCCCCGACTGGTGCTTCTCGCCATCGCGATAGCGATATCCTTTGAGAGTCGAACCTCCGATGGCACTCCAGCACTCCTTCGCTGGACAAACGCCGGCGGCAGCGATCTCGGCGGTCACGACGTTCTCAGCCACTAGGCCTTGTTCGTCGTAAATACAAAGCGCGTATTCCGTGGTTGCGCGCGGATCGCCCAATTCGACGATCGGGGCATCGCCCTTGAGCCACTTCCACACAATCTGCTTGTTGGTGGCTGAGCGCTTCTTGATCTTAATCCCCGAACGTCCGGCTTGTCGGCATCCGCTGCGCGGCTGAGCAAAACACGATGGAGCTTCGGTTGCCGTCGCCGTACTGGTTGCAGTCGCAGTCGGCAGAGCGGTATCTGTCGCCGTTGGGCTCGGCCCAGGCGTGTGCGTTTTCGTCGGAGTCGCGGTCGGGATCAACGTCCCGGTCGGAGTATTGGTCGCCGTTGCGGTCGCGGTACTGGTTGGCGTGCTCGTCGGCGTGTCGGTCGGCGTACCCGTTTCCGTCGCCGTCGGCGTGATCGTCGGCGTGTCGCTACTGGTCGGCGTTGGCGTCAGATTGTTTGGGTTGCTGAGAGGATCGGCAGGGTCGGAGCCCCCGTCGAGTTCGTCTCGATCGAAAAAGCCGTCCAAATCGCGATCCACACCGGCGCGCAACGCTGATCCGGGGGGGACACACGTATAGGTCAGCTCCTGGTTGAAGACACTGGACAGTGCGCGCAACTGAGCATCTGTCAGCAGCGGCTCTGAGGCCCGATCACTGCGAAACGTATCGGCCGCCGCGAGGTACCAACCGCGCGCCTCGCCACCAACCACTCCCTTCACCACGATGTCGCACTCCGTGGCGCCGGCATCCCCGAGAACCGGATACGAGGCCGCCGCACGTTGCAACAGCAGATCGACGCGAGCCCCTACAACCGGCCCGTTGGCGCTGGTCAGAGTGACTTGCTGACCAACGATCGGAGCAAGATTGCTGTCAAAGACCATCATGAAGTCCTCGACCTGTCGGCGCTGCGGGTCACCGCCGTTGAATCCAACCGGGTTCAATGAACCGCCATCGTTGAAAACCGTCGCGTTGAAGAAGCGGAACAGAGTGTCCGTACTCCCGTCGTGCAGGAAACCGAAACCGCGCACCTGATCACCTTGATGACCGTTGTTGCCACCGTTAAAGAAGCTGACATCCGGCATGCCGAACATACCGACCTTCTGATACATGTTGCGCAGGTGGGCGACCTTCATCGTCTGCGGCTCGTTCTCGAAGCTCGCCTGGCCATCGGTTCCGAAAAAGCCCTGCGCCGGATTGAACGTGTGGCAGCCTTCACAGGTAAATCCGAAGCCATTGCCGACGAATACTCCGTCGGCACGCCGGCTCCCAGTCATGAAGTTACGGCCCGCCTGCTGACTCGCCGTGAGCGAATTGTCGAGGGCACGGATTGGATTTGGCGGCAGAAGAATTTGCAAGGCGAAGTCGGCGAACGCTTGCATGTCGGTTTCGGGTATCAACGAAGCACGTCCGACTAATCCGGGAAACGCCACGCGGAAATTTCGAAACGCGATATCCTCATTGAAGGGTTCGACCAGATCGGCGCGATCGCCGCGCCAGTGCATGGCGCCGTGATTCGCCATGCCGCGCAATGTCTGCGTCGTCATCGGACCCTTCATCGGATGAAACGACTCGAAGTCGACGTCCTCACCGGCGAGTACAGCTACATCCTCGAGCTTGATGGGCAGCGGGTTCGGAATCTTTTCGTCGTCCGGGTTGCCCAGATCCCAGGCTAGACTGTCGAAGTCCCCAAAGATGTGACAGCTCGAACACGACGCCTCACCGTTGCTCGACGTAAAGTGGGCATCGTAGAGCAGCGGTCGCCCCTCCACGACGTCGGCCGGTTCGGGGTTGTGCAACAGCAGGTGATCGATCTCGTTGCGCGTCCCCACATCCACCACTGAAACGCCATTGTCGAAACGGGTCGTGACGTAGAGTCGATTGTTGGTCTCGTCCAAGATCACGCCACTAGCACCACCGCCGGAAACCGAAATGTGGTCGGCGCTATCGGGAGTGAACGTGTCGTTCTCCAGCTCCGCGGTATCAAAGATCCCAACCTTGCTCGATCCGAAAGCGGCTGTGTAGAGCGTCGCACCGTCACTCGAAATCGCCATCTCCAGAGGCGTCGCCAAGCTATCGTCCTTGACACCGGCTGGCGCCGGCCGAACGGAATAGTCGATGTGCTTGTTCAGGTGGCGCGGATTGACGTTGGCTCCATCGAGAACCGTAATGCGATACTCAGCGAGACGTCCTTGGACCGTCGACCCGCCGCCGCCAGGCCCTTCGAAGCGCACTTCGTTGCGCGCCTCGCCATTGGTTACATAGACCACGCCGCTCACCGGGTTCACTGCGATGTTGAACAGAATCGTTCCAACGCTGGCGAACGACGCCGACTCGGCCGGGGGATTGGCATTCGCGTCGATCGCGAATACGTCCAAGTCGGGCAGATTGAACTTGACGGCGTTGTCCCAGATACGCCCGAGCTCATCGCGCCAGTTGGTGCCATCATACTTGACGATCAAACCAGTCTCAGGTCGTTCCGCGCCCTGGCTATCGCGGTGCGGCAACGGCAACCCACCGGGCATCGTGAGGCCGCCGACGGAACACTGACCCTCGACGAGGTCGGCCGATATATTCGCTTCACTCGTGTCGCACACGGCCCCCTCTGAAACTGTCATGGTCTGATTCCCGGAGTGAAAGATTCCGGCGTAGACCGTGCTTCCGTCCGGCGACACCGCCAAAGGTCGAGGCGTATCCCCAAATAGGGTGATCACCGTTAGCGGCGTCCCCCCGAGAAAGTGTGTCAGATTCGACGCGTCAAAAACCCAGACGTCGGCGCGACCGACTCCCTCGGTGGTCAGCTGGGGATCCACCGGACTGTTTTGCCCGCGGTGGGCGGTCGTGATGAAGGCCCGATCCCCGGATGGTCCGGCAAAGACGATATCTCGCGGCTCATCCCCCACCAGAAGCGTCCGAACGACCCGCGGCGGTATCGCCGCGAGATCGACGATACTGACGCTATCGGACAAATGATTGACGACCCACGCTTCGGAGTCGTTGCGCAAGGCGACCGCACAGGGTTCGACGCCGACATCGACGGCCTCCAGATGGACCAAGCCCGATCCTCCAACCGAAAAGATCTCGAGCCGATTGTCTGGCGTGTTGATCGCATAAAGGCGTGCCCCGTCGCCCGAGAGCGCCATCGGACGCACTGGCCCCGTTTCGAAAGTGGAAAACGGGGTCGCCAATGCAATCCCAGACGGGAAAAGGACCACCGCCAACAGTACCCGTAGACTCGTCGTCGACATTTTTCCACCTCGCTTAGCCAACAGCACTTTCGCGCCCGGCGCTTCCGAACCCGATTACACTAATGGGGCGCGCTTCCCCAACAGATTCCTATTATGCCAGGTGCCACCCACGCAACCGTGAATGCGGATTGCCAGATTTCCACCAGAAAGTCGGCTGCTGTCCGACTCGCCAATCTCGCCCTCGAGCGTCCGGGCTAGCCGGCGCTCCAACGCCAAGGCTGCGAACCGGCCTGTCGCCCTAGCCTTGAACGAGGATAGGAGGCAAACCCCAAGCTCTTGTTGAGGATTTCGCAACGCCGCCAACGCCTAGAATGACCGATTTCAGCCCAAGTCCCTGTCTTTCAAACGGGCTGCTGTGCGGTTGAACTGACCGAATGAGAGCGAGGATGCGTCCGCAGGCTCCTGGCCGGCAACCCGCGTTTGGTCCGTCGGGAATCCAGGCCGGGGCCGCCCGACTACCGTTTAGAAGTGTCGCAACCACGTCCACGGCTCTTCATTGGAAGCGAAACCGTAGCGAGCCGGAGCGGGTGCAAGCGAGAGCATATTCGCAATCGATTCGTTGGCACGGCGTGCGAGTTCGCGACGACACAGTCCACTTGAATCAAAGACCGGACCAAACTCGACCTCAACCGTGATGTAGGGCCGCTGAAACATCTCTCGCAAGGTGTCCAGCAGAGTGACGTTCTCAATGTAGGCCGGCGCCAAACAATGCGAACCGTCCGATTCGAGATATCGAATAGCAACAGGCTGGACCCGCGCGCCGCTCTCGACGGCCGACTCGAACATTGCGGGATAAAACGGAAGAATCTCCGCACCCGATGTCGTCGTCGCTTCCGGAAACACACCCACACTAAAACCACGGCCGAGGGCCGACGACAGTTCGCTCACCGTACGGCGCGCATCGCGAAAATTACCGCGATCGTGAAAAAACGATCCGAACCCGTTGGCGATGGTACCGATGATCGGCCAATTGGCGATCTCTGACTTGGCTACAAAGCGAGCACCGCTGACCGCGTTCACGACATACGGATCGATCCAGGAAACGTGATTCGACACCAACAAGACCGGCCGCTCCGGGTCTGGCAGGTCGCCCTTGCAGACAACGTGCAGACCAGCGCTCTCCACCATCTTGCCGGCGTACTTGGTCGAGCGTCGCGCCAGCTCAAACGGTGTGACATCGCCCGAAGCCCTCGCACGCAGCCACATCCGGGTGAGCCGGTAACAAATCGCAAAGTACCTCCGAGTACTTTGACCGACTCGTCGGTCACCCCGTCGCCCCGCGGTGCCATTATTGACCGCGCCTATCTTGCTCGATTCGTCAGACATGCAAATGTTCGATGTACGGGGCCGGATTATGCCGGTCAGCGCAGCCATAGAAAACCATAGATTACAATTTATCGTTCTAGTCAGCCAAACTGTATTATAAAGCAACTGCCCTTATCCAACCCCAAAAACTCAAAACACAACCAATTTCCGTGGACCGTCGCCTTCAAGCGGCGGAGGACAACCGCGGGCGGACCCGCCATGGACCATCCGCTCTCGGGCATTTATAAAGGACACTTCACCGCGCTGGCTCGAGTAGGATGCCGCGCCCCAAGATTGCGAGGGAATCGATGCCAGCTACTGCCGCTAAAGAAGAAACATTCATGGACACAGGCCTGCCCCTATCGGCGGGTCTCCCCCATCGCGTTGCCGACCTGAGTGCGGACACCGTACGTTTTGGACGCAAGGAACTCGACCTCGCGCTGGTCGAAATGCCTGGCCTCGATTCGCTTCGGCAAGAGTACGCCGGCAAGAAACCGTTGGCCGGTGCAAAGATCATGGGCTCGCTCCACATGACCATTCAAACCGGCGTCCTGATCGAGACCCTGGTCGAGCTCGGCGCTGATGTGCGTTGGGTTTCGTGCAATATCTTTTCGACGCAGGACCACGCGGCGGCAGCTACTGTTGCAGGTCCAGACGGTACTGCCGACGCCCCCAAGGGCATACCGGTCTACGCTTGGAAGGGAGAGACTCTCCCCGAATACTGGTGGTGCACACTGCAGGCGCTGATCTGGCCCGACGGATCTGGACCAAACCTGATCCTCGACGACGGTGGCGATGCGACACTGATCGTCCATCTCGGCCGAGAGTACGAAGAGTCCGGCACCATCCCCGCGGTCGACACCGCAGACAGCGAAGAGTTCCGCTGCATTCTGCAACTGCTACACGACGTACGTGCCGCCAAGGGCGACAAGTTCTGGCACGAGATGGCCTCGTCAATTCGCGGCGTCTCGGAAGAAACCACGACCGGAGTGCACCGCCTGTATGAGCGCGTTCGTGAGGGGTCGCTGCTTTTCCCTGCCATTAACGTCAATGACAGCGTCACCAAGAGCAAGTTCGACAACATCTATGGCTGCCGCCACTCACTGGTCGACGCCATCATGCGCGCCACCGACGTGCTGATCGCCGGCAAGAAAGCACTCGTCTGCGGCTTCGGCGACGTTGGCAAGGGATCGGTCCAATCCCTGGCCGGGCAATCGGCGCGCGTCTCCGTTTCGGAGATCGATCCGATCTGTGCGCTTCAGGCCTGCATGCTGGGCATCGATGTGGTACGCATTGACGAATCGGTAGGCGACTTCGACATATTCGTCACGACAACCGGTAACCGCAGCATCATCAGCGTCGAGCACATGAAGCGGATGAAGCACAACGCCATCGTCTGCAACATCGGCCACTTCGACAACGAGATCGACATTGCCGACCTCGAAGAGTTGGTCAAAAAAGGCGAGGTCGAGAAGATCGAGATCAAGCCACAGGTTCACGAGTTCAAGTTCAAGAACACGACCCACGGCCCGAACGGCGGCGGTCACTCGATCCTGATTCTCGCCGAAGGGCGCCTGGTCAATCTCGGATGTGCGACCGGCCACCCGAGCTTCGTGATGAGCGCCTCGTTCACGAACCAAGTGATGGCGCAAATCGAGCTGCACAAAAACGCCGAGACCTACGGCAAGACCGTGACAGTGCTGCCAAAGCAGCTCGACGAAAAGGTCGCCCGCCTGCACCTGGACAAGTTCGGCGCCAAGCTCACCGAGCTGAGGCCGGACCAGGCCGAGTACATCGGCGTGACAGTCGAAGGACCCTACAAGGCCGAACAATACCGCTACTAGCCGGACTCGCTTCACTCGAGGCTTGGTGGAAGCAAAGGCGAGACGAAAGCTAAAGATCCGACAAGGGTGGGGCCAAGGCCCCACCCTTTTTCGTCGACTCGAGCCGTTATCCCAACCCCAAACGGGCACCGATCCGGCCCGATCTGCCGGTTGATTCGATCTTTCCGGAGCAATTTCGACCGCCGGAGCCTTAGAAGTTCCAAGCCGGGGCCCACTTTGCTAAGCTTCCGAGGACTGGCGCATCCAGCCGGGGCTCAAGGGGGACACATGGTCAATCTCGCTCGTCGCACGATTCTCTTCTCGCTCGTATTGGCGGTCATTAGCTCCGCGCCGACGTTTGCCGCTGATCCCGGGCAGACCTGTGAAAAGGCAGCATCCCTTAGCCTGATCAAGTGCGTCAAGAAGATGACCAACCTGCAACGCAAGTGTTTCAAGAAGAATGACGCTGGCTGCGACGGCGCCGACCCGAACGTCGTCAAGGCGCTCACCAAGCTGTCCGACAAAGTGACCAAGAAGTGTGTGAACGACACCACGGTTCAGGCCGCCGGCTTTTCCTCCCTCACTCTGAGCTCTCTAATCGATCGCCTACGAGCTTCCTGCAGCGCCGAGACCGCCTCGCTGGTCGCGCGTGCCTATGGCGGACCCCACGGATCGGTCTGGGCCAGTGCCGACGACGAAGACCGCAAGTGTATCGACGGAATTTTCAAGAGCGCCAGCAAACTCATCACGGGCAGCGCGAAAGCGCGGGCATCCTGCGTCACCAAACAACGCAAGTCGGGCAACTGCGACCTCATCAAGACCGACTCCAAGCTCATCAAACTCGAGGACAAAGCCGACTTCAAGATCACAGCTCGCTGCCCGGGCGCGCTCAGCTCACTGACGGCTCTGTCCAACAGCCAATTCCTCGACGCAGCCTCCGCACAATCACGCTGCATGACCGCCATCGCCCACCCAGACACGTCGCCTCTGGAACTCGACTGCGGCCCGCGCGGAGACATCGCCAGCCTACCTCGCGGTGTGTACACACAAGTCATTCTCGATGAAGCGACGTGGGGCACACGCTGCGGCGACGGCAGTCCTTTTGCCTTCTGGATTCGCCCAGCACCCGCCGGTTTTCCGGTCGAGAACGTCGTCCTACAAATGCAGGGCGGCGGTGTGTGCATCCTCGAAGCCGACTGCAACAGCAAACCCGCCAGTCTCTTCGAGGCACTCAACGACAATCCGGTTCAATCCGGAATCATGTCGAACAGCACGGCCACCAGCCCGTTCGCCAACTGGACCAAAGTGTTCCTGCCCTACTGCAACCAAGACCTGTTCATCGGCGGCGGTGCTACCAGCAACTTCAGCACCGTCACCGTGCATCGATTCGGAGGCGTCAACACGCGCGGCGCGTTGCGCTACCTACGCGACGCACTATGGCGTGAGATGGATACCGACCCCGAGGGCTACCGACCCGACCGTATCAAGATGCTCTTCGGCGGCACCTCTGCCGGTGGTTTCGGGGCACTCTACAACTATCACTACGTGCTCGACGATCTACAGTGGGTTCACACCAGCTCCTGGCCTGACGCAGCACTCGCGCTCGACAGCGGAACCGGCTTCAGTATCGGCAATCTCGGCATTCTTCTGCTCAGCAACCAAGCGCCCCTCGGGTGGGGCGCGCTCCACATGCTCCCGCCCTACTGCAAGGCAACAAACTGCGGCGTTGGGCCAGTCATGTATGCCGCATCGGCCCCAAGGCTAAAAAACGAACCGGAACAACAGTTCTTGGTACTCTCCAACCAAGTCGACAGCACCCAGGTCGGCACGACAGGGTTTCCGAACGCCGGCACTTGGATCAATGCGATGCGCCAATCCTACTGCGACACGCAAGATACGAACGGGCTTCGCTACTTCTTGCCGGCAATCACCAGCAGTACCCACGTAATTGCCACGAAAACGAATCTGTTCACCGGACAGTCGGTGGACGGCATCCTCATGCGCGATTGGCTCGACCTCGCGATGACGGACGGAGACAGCCTCTTCGATGCAGTCGAGGAAGGTTCGCTAGTCGGAAGCATCTCGGGGGTCAACGCATTCCCATGCTCGATTGATTGAGCCAACATTCGCAGTGGCAGCGTACGAATGTGACGAACGACAGATCGGCCGCGGCCACTCCTCGACGGCAAGAGATCTCCTCGGTGCCACGCTGGCAATTGGTGTTCTTCGTCATCGGCGCTGCGTTCATTGGACTATCACTCGGCACGATGGGCGGCGGCCTTTGGCTCGTCCCTCGCGGCAGCGGCTTGGCCGGCCCGGTCATCGCGCTCGGCTACGGAACCATCGGCGCCGTCGCCGGAGCATGCGTCGCTACCCTCGCCACACGAATCTTAGTGGGCGCAATCCTGCGTCGGCTCGTTGCCGCGACACTGATCATCACCATGGCGATGGCAGTCGTCCTGACCCTACGGTGGCAGCAAGCACAGGCAGAGCACACCGATCCCAACCAGGCCTACGATGGCCTGCCCTCTTTTCAAGCCAGCGTGCAACAGCTGATCATCACGGATCCGTATCTCGCCACTCGCGCCGGAATCGACACAACCAGCCGATCGTGGTCGCTAACCTTGCCCGACGGCAGAGAGTGCAGAGGAACGCTGCGCGCACAGGCCCAGAAACACGTGGGCGATGTCCTCAGCCGGCTCGCGCAAGTGCCGACCGCCGAGATCCGGAATTGTAGCCAGTCTTCCGCTACAGCCGAACAGCGACTATCTTGGAAGTTTGACGGCTCCACAAGAGCAAGTGTTGTCGACGTTTCGGCAGAATGTCTGGCCGCGAAATCGGCCATCGCGAATGCGATTGGGGCGATACGCAACGTCAACGTACGTTCGACTTCCAACGTCGAATGCGACTGAGGGAACGATCGGACCCCAATTGCAATGATATCATTTCCAAACAGGCCGCTGCTGGCCGCACTTCTCGTCGTCTGGGCTCTCGCCGAGGGCGCGAACGCCGAGTTGACTTGCCATGAGACAGCCGAGCGACATGCGGTTCACCTTGCCGGGGAAATCGCCGGCAACCGATCTTACCGCCAACCTGTCGGCAACCGTTGGACATTCACACTGCTGCGCCAAGAGCGCGGCTGGGCGATCCGCCTGAAAGCTCGCGACGGCATCGACCTGACACAAGTGACTCCACCATTTCGAGGCCCAAACCCTCGCGACATCGAGGGGTGGCACTTCCGCAATGCGAGCAATACGGCGGCCAACGATGGAAGTGTCAACGCACCGCGAGAGTTGCGGATCTTCCAGTTCTCGCCCGGCCTCGAAGGTACCGGTGGTTTCCGACCGCCGTCGGGCACCGCGATCGTCGACGCGGTCGGGCGCGGTTGGTTCAAGATCGACGACTACGCACTTGCCGATCTCGAACCCGATCAGCAGGCACGGATGATGTATCTCAAGTTTTTCGCCTGTCTCACCTGGCCAAAGTCCACCGAGGAAATCGCCGAAGAGACCGACCGAAACAGCCCCGCCCACCTGGATGAAGAAATCGAAATTTTCGGCAGCTGCGGGCTGGCGAGGATGCCCCACAAACTCCACGCGTACGTGCTGCCTCGCACGATGGACGGCGATCTCGACGGTGACGGGTCCATTGACTACGCCGCCCCGGCCATACGAACGACCGACGGCAAGGCGGGCTTCGTGATCTGCCGCGCCGGGACCTATCTGCACCTGATCGGCTTCGACGCCGTCGTCGGTGAGCTGGCGCCCGCGTACTTCGAAACGATCGAAGGATGGGCGATCAAACCGCGAAGCGCAGTTCCGGCCTACGAGGGATCCCCGCCACTGCCCGACATCAAACACGATGTTCTCACAATCGAGCGAATCGAAAAGTCCAGCTATACGATCTATTGGGACGGCAAGACGTTTCGCAGTCGGCTCGACTACCGATTCGTCGAGGGACAATGATCTCGAGATCCTCAGCGCCCGAGCCCTATCAATACGAAGGGTGGTGCGATCACTGTCAGAGCAACCACTACCTACCGAGAACAGCTGAGGCGGTCGCCGCCGCCGGCTTGCTCATGACGGATCTCGGCGACGAAAACGGCGATGGTAGAATGTATGGAGTTCTCGTCGGGGAAACGTCGAACGGCAAGACCGCAACACTCAGGGCGTTTTCCGGCCGAGCGACGACCGCAATTGGCGGGGCAACATTCGTCGGCCCCACAAGGAGTGACTCGCTAACCGCCGACACAGAACGCGACACCCTCCGAGCCCTGAGCGCCCTGAGCAGCGAGATTCGGTCACTGAGTACAGCAGACCTGCAGAACAGACTCGCCGCTGAGAGCCGTAAGCTAGATCACGATATCGCCGGGCTGCGTCAGCGACACCTCCGAAGCAAAGCTCTGCGCCATGCCGAGCGGAATCAGCCGACGACGGCACCTCAGAGTCCCGCCGCAGTAGCCCGGCTCCAAGAACTCGACGACGAGAGCGCGAGGGAGCGCAGCGAACTCCGTAAACTACGGCGCCAGCGCAAGCAAAAACTCGCGCCACTGCAAGACGAAATCGACCAGAGGCTCGAGCGTCAAACAAAGCTGCGACGCGAAAGACGCAGAAAGTCGAGCCACCTTCAGACCAAAATGCACGACACCCACGGCCTGGTAAACTTCGCTGCACGTTACGCCGCATTGCCGGAACTCTTCGCCCGCGGAGGAATCCCGAGCGGCGCCGGCGAATGTTGCGCTCCGAAGCTACTACAAGCCGCTGCTCAGAGAAACATTCGGCCGACCGGTATCGCCGAGTTCTGGTGGGGTCCTCCGCCCCCCGACCAGTCGAAGGCACACGGCGAATACTACGGAGCATGTGAACAGAAGTGCGCCCCCCTCCTCGGCCACCAACTCTGCGGAGCCGGAACCCCCCGCCCAATGGTTGAAATCCTCTACCAAGACCAAGACATCATTATTGTCGACAAGCCCGCGGGTCTCCTTTCCGTCCGCGGAAGAAGCAGCTCTGCCCAAGACAGCATCGAAGCGCGCCTACAACTGACAATGCCGGAGGAGTACGCGATGAAACCGGCACACCGCCTCGATCAGGCAACATCCGGGCTACTGGTCATCGCCCGCAACCCAACGATTCACGCCGCCCTGTCGTCGGCGTTCGCCAAACGACAAGTTGACAAGACCTACGGCGCGATCGTCGGTGCGAGCATCGAGGCGGAGTCGGGGATCATCAATCTGCGTATCCGCGCCGACTCAAAGCAACGCCCGCACCAGATCGTCGACCCGTCCCACGGAAAAGCGTCCGAAACGTTCTTCCGCGTACTCAAACGAGACCGCGAAAAGACCCGCCTGGAACTACAGCCACGGACGGGCAGGACGCACCAGCTGCGGGTCCATTGCGCTGCAGCCGAGGGACTCGCGGCACCGATCATCGGAGACCACTTGTACGGCGGCAGCCCTGCTCCACGGATGATGCTACACGCCCACCAGCTCAGCCTGCGCCATCCGAGCACAGGCCAGCCGATGAGCTTCGAATCCCCGGTGCCGTTCTAGAATCGGTAGTTGATCTCGCCGCCATAGGTTCGAGGCGTCGCATAGAAGCGAGTCGTGCTACCCACGACGAGAGCAGGGATCTGGTACACTTCATCAAAATACGTCTCGTCGGTTAGATTTCGCGACCAGAGAGCCAGTTCGATGGAATCGTCCCAAAAGAGATATCCGAGCCGGCCATTGAGAAGATTGTAACCGCGCTGAACATTGCCATTCAACTCGCTCCCCCAATACTGGACCGAGCTGCGATACGACCAGTCCAGTCGAGGCGTCAGCACTCCGTCTAGACACGCCCAATCCTCAGGGGCTTCGATTTCGAAGGCGTACTGCACTCCGAGGTGAGCCGAGAACTTCGGCACGAACGGCAAACGCTCACCCGAACGGTCAATCGTCGGGGGATTCTCAGCTGGATTGTTGGGGTTCTTGAGAACGTTGACCGCATCCGGAAAATCCGTGTACTCGGTGAACTGATAACTCGTAGTCCCGATCAAAGTCATCGCCGGCACCGGGTGCAGCGTCATCTCCAACTCGCCACCGGCGATTCTCGCCTCGGCGGCATTGTCGACAATGAAACGCGGCTGGGACAAGCAGTCCGGCATCTCCGGAGGACAAGGAACCGCCAGAACGGTCGGCGACTGCAGGTCTGAATACTCCCCGTAGTACCCAGCCAGGCTAGCTCTCACGCGCCGATCGAATGCAATTGTCTTGAGTCCCAGTTCATACGAACGCAGTGTTTCCTGTTCGAACTGCCCAAAGCTCTCGATTTCATCATCATCGAGGAAACCGCGGACGGCAGCATTGATACCGCCACCCTTGAAGCCTTCGGAGTACGTAAAGTAGGTGAGCAAGTGATCGACCGGGCCATCCAGCAGCCACTCGTCGGGAGCTGTCAACGCCACGCTGGCCATCGGTGTGATCCGATCGAACGTCCGAGAGCGCTCGCCGAAAAAGGTCTGAACTCGATTCGGATTGTCCGGCGTACAGGGCCCTCTGGAATTGTCGCTGCAAAGCACCAGATTCTCGACCCGCCGCGCCGCGCCTTTCTTCTCCTTGGTATAGCGGACACCGCCGGTGATCGACAGCCAATCCGTGATGTCGGCGACCCCGTGCACAAAGAGCGCCCAGCTGAAGTTGTCCGTAAAGATTATACTCTTGGAAAGACCGTCGTTCGGGATCGTAATCGGGCTCTCCGGAAAATTGATGAAGTCAAACTCAGTGCTGACAGATTCCCAGTAGCCAAAAGCTCCACCGACTAGAGACAGTCTTTCCTCAAATAAAGAAATGCTGGACTGCAGCTCCAACGTCCCTTGGCTCGCGACGCCCGGGTCACCGTCCGTCGGCACTCCGAAATCTGGATGTAGAGCATCTCCGCCCGCGGAGGACCACTCAAACAACGGGAACCGCGACATGTCGATGTCTTCACGGAGCCTCTGCACCTGCTCGCGCCAGGATCCAAGTACTTTCAAGTTGACGTTGTCCGCGCCGATCGAGTCAATCGGCCCAAGGTCCCAGTTGACAGTACCCCAGGTTCCGTAGCTCTTTTGGTCGGCAATGCCGGCTACATCTGACTCGAAGTCAAACGGCGTGTCGCGGTCGAAGGTCCCGAGCGATCCCGGCGCTCGCCTGCTGCCGGCTGACCGCAGTAGTCGTAATAGTCATCCGTCGGCCCGCCCGGCAAACCATCGAATTGGGAGCGCCGCTGAAAAACACACTCACCGCCGCGGCCACGTGACTGGGACCGATACCACGTACCGGTGAGATCGATCGTAACATCGTCCGTCGGCAGAATACGGATGGCGCCAAGGAAGTTCAGCATCGCTTCGTTATCCCAGTTGACGTCTAGGAAGGTGTTTTTGGTGTACCCCGCAGTGCTGCGCGAGCCGAAGGAAAATCGACTCAGCAACTTATCCTCGAGGATACCCCGACCAAGCGGGATGTTGAGCGTCGCCCGGGTCTCGATCAGGTCGAAATTTCCAGGGCGGATTTTCAACTTGCCGCTAAACTCGGGCTGTGGCTTGACCGTCGTGATGTTGATTGCACCGCCGACCGTGTTCTTGCCAAACAGTGTCCCCTGGGGCCCGCGAAGAACCTCAACCTGCTCAAAGTCCAGCAAGTCCAGCACCGCACCTCCAGAACGCGCAAGGTACACCCCATCGACATAGATCCCCACCGCTTGATCGATGAACACATCGTCGCCCTGGGTACCAACACCCCGAATGTACACCGAACCATCGATTCCCGTTCGCCCTCTGCGAAACCGCAAGTTGGGAACAAATTGCTCGATATCAGCAAGGTCTGTCACCTGGGCGGCGTCGAGGTCGGCTGTGCTCAGGGCTGTCACGGCCACCGGGATATTCTCCAATGACTCCGTCCGCTTTCTAGCGGTCACGACGATCTCTTCGACACCGCCCCCGTTGCGTGATTGCGCCCCGGCGCTGCCGAAGTTGACGATTGCAAACGCAGCAGCCGCCCAGCAGGCGACCACGATTCTCCCCAAGGTTTTCCGCATGACAGACCCCCTCCCGCCCTGAGCCTTATCGACCAACCCGTCCTATGGTCAAACCGGGGATGTCGCTACGGTCGGGCGACGCGTCCGTAACGTGACGCCTGCAGCAACGGACTGCTCACCGTGCCGGGTTGGGTATCGTAACTCAGCAAGGCCACCAAACGGTCGTTCCCACCGTGAACCCGGGACACCCGATGCATCGAGTAGCGTCCTTGGAACAACAACATGCTCCCGGGCTCGAACGGCACCCGTACCAACCCATTCTCCGATCCCGCGAGTGTCGCCGCAACGTCGTCGTAACGTTCGTCCGCAATGCTGCGAACCCTCGGCACGCATTCGAAGTCGCCACCAGACAAAGGCCGCTGCAGTGCAATCGATACGACAAAGTCGGTTTGGTCAAAGTGCCACTCGAGCTCGTCTCCATCACACATCACGGCGAAATTGCATGCTCCCAAGGGATCGGCGTAGCGATAGAGCCGGTCTTCACCGAGGCACGCCGCGAGGAAGTGCAACAGCACATCCGACTCGTATAAACGCCGCATCTCGCTGCCCTCTGGAATCAAATCATACGCAACCGCGCCGAGCGAGTACGATCCGGCGGTCACGCGAGGATGTCCCTCCGGCCAGTGATCGGCAGGGATCTCCAAGTAGGGCGTACTCAAACCCGAGTGGCGATGGGCATGTGGAGATGCCGCGACCGCTTCACCGACCAGCTGCGCCAGAGCTCGCTCCGTGACAAAGCCGGGTAGTTCACAGTAGCCGCGGTCGGCGAGATCGTTCCGGCACTCATACACCAACTCACGGCCCCGGCCATCTGCGATCGCACTGATCGGATACCGATGCAGATCGATCGCGCTCGTCTGGTCACGCATCGCCTGATCCTTCGTCTCGGTCACTGGATCTCACCTCCAACTAAGCTATGTTCGGTCCATGGAATTCGTCAAACTCGGCCGCTCCGGTCTCGAAGTCTCCCGCATTTGCCTCGGCACCATGACCTACGGCTCGAAGGCCTGGCGCCCTTGGGTGCTCGAAGAAGACGAGAGCCGTCCACTTCTCAAACGCGCCATCGACCTCGGCATCCGCTTTTTCGACACGGCCGACATGTACTCAAATGGTCGCAGCGAAGAGATTGTCGGAAAAGTGCTGCGCGAAACCTGCCGCCGCGACGAGATCGCGATCGCCACAAAGCTTTTCTTCCCGCTCCGCGACGAAGGGCCAAACCGCCAAGGTTTATCACGCAAGCGCATCTATGATTGTGTCGACGCATCGCTGCGCCGACTGGGCACCGACTATATCGACCTCTATCAAGTGCATCGCTTCGATCCGCGTACGCCTATCGAGGAGACACTGCGCGCTCTCGACGATGTCATCCGCGCCGGCAAGGTCCGCTACATCGGCGCCTCGGGCACAGCCGCATGGGAATTCGCCCGCGCCTTGTACAAATCCGACCAGCACGGATGGGCTCGCTTCGTCTCGATGCAAAACCACTACAACCTCGTCTACCGTGACGAAGAGCGAGAGATGCTGCCTCTGTGCAGCGCCGAAGGCGTCGGGGTGATCCCGTATAGTCCGCTTGCACGAGGATTTCTCAGCGGATCACGTACCCGCGACAAGTGGAAGACGACCGAGCGCGCAGCCACCGATGCCTTTGGCCAGGCCGAACAATTCCGTGACTGCGACTGGGCGGTGCTCGACCAAGTTCGCAAGCTTGCAAACAACCTAGGTGTCACTCCGGCCCAGGTCGCCCTTGCTTGGGTCTGCCACCAACCGTCGGTTACGGCACCGATCGTCGGCGTCCGCACCCCGGAACAGCTGGAGTCGATGGTTGCGGCACTCGAGATCAACCTGGACAAGGAAGATGTTCATTCCCTCGATGCCCCGTACCTCCCCCGTCGCATAGGCGGCGAACTCTAACAGCCATCGCCCTTCGTCGGCTCAACAGCCTGGCCGTAGCGCGGACTGAGTCGCGATCATGACCTACGTGCGAGTTTGCGCAGCACTGATCGGACTCGGTTCACTCACCAACCTCATCAAGCCGTATGGAGGCGAAGTGCCCCCCGCGAGCCCCCTCCCCTTGCCAGGGAAGGTTTTCGGGTTTCCCGCACCAAGCGCGTCGCGAGAGTAATCGACAGCCTCTGCCAAGGAGGAGGGATTTTGGCTCAAGCGTGCGTTGTCGCGTTCTTCTGCATCGCCAGTTTGCGCTGTTGGCTGGTTTGGATGACATCGACCGCTACCAACACTGCGACCGAGAAGTAAAAGGTCGCCTTCGACATCGGTTCGACGCGATAGCCAAACAAAGTCAAATGGGCCTCGTGCCCTCCCTCGCCGAGCAGCACCACGCCGACGATCAATAGGATGAACATCCCGAGAACCTCGTACTTTCGATTCTTCTCGAGAAACTCCGCGACGTGATCGGCGAGCAGCAGCATCAAGGCGCTCGCGATTGCGATCGAGGTCGCCACGACGACAAAGACTTTGGATATTGCCAGGGCCGAAAGAATCGAATCGAAGGAGAAGATCAGATTCATCAGGACGATCATCGCAATCACCTCGAACTGCGTTTTCTGCCCTCGATCTCCCCCTTCGTCGAGGTGCTCGACCTCCAACATGTGCGAAATCTCTTTGACCGCCGTATACATGATGAACGCCCCACCGAGTAAGAAAACCAAGGTCGAGAAGTTGAAGGCTCCCTCGATGACACCCTCGAGGTGAATCGAGAAGAAGGGCTTGGCGAACGTTTCGACCAGAGCCATCACAGCAAACAGAAGGACCAGGCGCAGGACCAAGGCGATCAAAATACCCCAGCGCCGCACCGCGGCCTGCGATTCTAACGGCGCGCGTTTCGACTCGATCGAAATATACAGGAGGTTGTCAAAACCCAACACCGCTTGCAGAAATATCAACACGCCGAGGTTGGCAAAGTTCTCAATAGTCCACAGCTCCGTCATCAACAGTCCTCCACTCCAATTTAGTCAACGGCTTGACGCTCAAGGCGCGCAAACAGCTCGACAACGTACCGGCAAGATCCACGGATCGCCAGTGTACGACCGGTACCAAACTTTGAACCCGAACCGGACCTCCTACTATCCCGGCCGCCTGCTACTTTGGGACCCGAGAGGAGCGACCGAATGTCCGAACCAAGTATCGTTCACCGAGCCTGCCCATTTTGCGAAGCTACATGTGGCGTCGCGATAACCGTCGACGGCGACACAATTGTTTCCGTGCGCGGGGACAAGGAAGACCCATTCTCGCAGGGTTTTATCTGCCCCAAAGCCTACGGGCTGAAAGAGCTGTACGAAGACGGAGACCGTCTTCGTCGGCCACTCAAGCGCACCGGCAGCGGCTGGCAGGAAATCGAGTGGCAAACCGCTGTCAATGAAATCGCCGATCGCATGATCGCAATTCGGGAGAAGCACGGCAACGATGCGATAGGCATGTATACCGGCAATCCGGTCGTTCACGACTACGGCGCACTACTCTATCGCCCGGTGTTCCAACGCGCGCTGGCGACGCGCAATCTCTTCAATTCGGCGGCAATCGACACATTGCCGAAAATCGTACAGACCGCGCTGATGTTTGGTCGCCCTTTCCCCACTGCGGTGCCAGTGCCGGACATCGACCGCACCGATCACCTGCTGATCATCGGCGCCAATCCGGTCGTTTCGCACGGCAGCCTGATGAGCATGCCCAACGCGCCCGGGCGGCTCAAAGGCGTAAGCGATCGCGGCGGCAAGGTCGTGGTCCTCGACCCGCGTCGGTCCGAGACCGCGGAATTGGCGGATGAGCACCATTTCATCCGCCCCGGCAGCGACGCAGCTCTCCTCCTCGCAATGATCCATACACTATTTGAGGAAGGACTCGTCTCTCTCGGCGCAGCAGAGGGACTCACGCGCGACCTCGACGAGGTCGAGAAAGCCGCAGAGGACTTTTCCCCCGAGACGGTGTCAAATCACTGCGGGATCGCCGCAACCGAGATTCGCCGTCTTGCTCGCGAATTCGCCGCCGCCGAGTCCGCTGCTTGCTACGGTCGGCTCGGCACGTGTGTTCAGGAATTCGGCACGCTCGCGAGTTGGGGCTGTGACCTCCTCAACATACTCACCGGTAACCTCGATCGGCCGGGCGGCGTCATGTTCACGCAGCCCGCGGCGCCCATCGACGCCGCGTTCCCGCCCACCAAAGGTTTCGAAATCAACCGTTGGCAGAGCCGTGTCAGTCATCAGCCCGAGGTCGGTGGGCTGGTCCCATCGTCCACCATGGCCGAAGAGATTCTCACCCCGGGTGACGGCCAGGTTCACGCGATGTTCCTGCTCATGACCAATCCGCTGCGGAGTGCCGCCAACTCGACTCAGCTCGAACGAGCATTCAAGCAGCTCGACCTTATCGTCGCCGTCGATTTCTACATCAACGAAACCACCCAATACGCAGACTACATCTTACCGACGCCGTCGCCTGCCGAGCACGAGCACTTCGACATCGGCCTCAACTATCTGACGGTCCGCAACATGGCCAAGTGGTCAAACGGTATCGGGGCCGCCCAAGGTGACCTGCCCCACTCGTGGGAAATCCTCGCGACCCTCGGCGCTCGCCTCATGGGTTTCGAGGGGATGGCGCTAAGCGACATTGATGACTTCATCCTGCGCCAGTACGCAGACGCTGCTTTGGAAACCAATATCCAATGGCAAGACCTCACAACGGACGAAATCGTCGGCAAGCTGGACAGCCCGCGCGGGCCACAACGCCTCGTCGACCTGCTCATCCGACTCGGCCACTACGGCGATGGCTTCGGAAGGAACCCCGAGGGTCTGACTCTGGAGAAGGTACAGGCGTCCGACCACGGACTCGACCTGGGTGCATTGCAGCCGCGTCTGGCGGAGATCATCAACACCGACTCCGGCAAGATCGAGCTAGCGCCACCGACCATGATCGACGACCTGCCACGCCTGCAGGACCGGATGAGGCAAACGCCGGATTCCATGCTGCTCATCGGCCGCCGCGATCTGCGCAGCACCAACTCCTTCACTCACAACCTTGCGGCCCTCGTCAAAGGGCCGGATCGATGCACGCTACAGATCAACCCAAAAGACGCGACCCGTCTCGGTCTTGTGGACGGTCAAAGCGCCCGAATCACCAGCCGCGTTGGGACAGTGGTGGCGCCAGTTGTGATCACTGAAGAGTTGATGCCCGGCGTCGCCAGCCTACCACACGGCTGGGGCCACGATGCCGAAGGATCTCAGATGCAGGTGGCCGAGAACCACCCCGGTATCAACTCCAACGTGCTCACGGACGACCAAGCCTACGACGTTGCCAGCGGCGCCGCTATTCTGTTCGGTACCCCCGTGCAGATCGAACCGGCTCCGCAATGAGAACCGGACTACTGAGTTGCCTCAACGAGAAGTGGCGACGGCGTTGCCACACTCGTCAGCCAAAGCTGGTGAATCGCACGCGTCGCCCCGACGTGCAGTAGGCGCCGTGCTGCTGGCGTGTCGGGGTAGTGGCGCGCGCTGGCTTCGATCACGACTACGTAGTCGAATTCCAGACCTTTGACCTGATCGACCTCAGTGATTTCGATGCCCGGAGCGAAACGATAGCGTTGCCCGACGACGCGGTGGACACGTGGGACATCAGCGTCGTTCAAAGCGCTCTGGTAAAGCACGCTCAGATCCTCACTCGGAGTGAGCAGCGCCACCGAGGCCAGCGGCTCCGCCGAAGCCAGAGCGTTCAGCGCCTCCGCCAAGAAACCGACACACGCCCCGTGATCAGTGAATCGAAAAGATTCAACCTCAGGCCCCGATCGCGTCGTCATCGGCGGCTCGTCATCCTCGCGGAGCGGCCCGAGTACCGACAGTGCGAAGCGGACGATTTCGCGCGTAGACCGATAGCTCACTCGCAGGGTGTTGACCTCCGTACCCTCGAGTCCCAAGTGGCCGAAGAAATCGCTCCACGAAGTGAACCCTGCCTCCTGCAATACATGTTGCTGCGTATCGCCCGCCAGTGTCATGCTGCGGCGCTTGTCGAGGCAGTCGAGCAGAACACGCACCTCGATCGGCGAGAAATCCTGGACTTCGTCAATCGCGACATGACGGTAGCGCAGCTCACGCCCCTTGCGACCGCGCAAGGGGCCGACCCGCAACTGGTGGGCCCGCAGCAGCAACGCATCGTCCTCCGGGCACAAAGCCGCTTCGTACTCGGTATCTCCATCAAACCAAGCCGAGAGGTCGCGATTACGTCCTTGCATCCAATCACACGCGCGCTCAAGTTCGGCGGCACTAAAGACCCCAGGGCCGACCGAGGTCGCCACTTCATGCAACAGGGGGCGATTGGTTAGAACACTCATCCAGTCATCCACAACCTGTTGGGCTGTCGACGGACCTGATGTCTCACTGATATGCCGCGAAAGTGCTTCGATCATCAGGGGATGCTGTTTCAACCGTTGAACCACCGCGGGAGAATCGTCGCGCACCTGGGTCGGTAACATCTCAAAGTGCGACCGTCTCAATTGCGACGCCCACTCGCCAAACGTCTCGACGCGAACATTCGCAACGCCGAGAGCCGGCAGAACATGGGCTACGTAGTCACGAAGTCCCGGCGAGAACACCAAGACCAATGATCGCCTAGAATCAAACGAAGGATCCTCGAACGCCAAGAACGCGATTCGATGCAACGCAACGGTCGTCTTGCCCGATCCAGCCGAACCCCGGATTACGACCAATCCCGAAGATGGTCGTGCGATGATCTCGAACTGATCCGGGTCAATCAAGCCCGCGATGTCCGGCAGATGCTTGTCGGCCCGCCCCAGCCCTTCGCGCTCACCGCCGAGCTGCGATGTAGAGCTCGCCTGGTTGTGTTCTCGCAAGGTCGCACCGCCGCCGGTTGCCAAACGCGGGGGCTCGACCTCCCGACGCGCCCAGCCGTTGTCGGAATCGGCGACGAAGACCCCTTCCGGAGCGTCGACGCGCTGCAGGGCCGAATTCTGGATCGTCACCGTACGGCGAGTCGCCAACGTCCCAATCCGCAACCGTCCGGCGATCTCCTCCTCGAACTCTTCCCCCTGACGATAGCGGTAAAAGATTTTCGAGATCGGCGCGTTGCGCCAGTCGACAATACTCACCCCGTGCTCGATATAAGTTGCCTTGCCCAAACAGACGTCCCACGAACGTCCGTCCTCGCTAAGCCGTATGTGCCCAAAATAGGGCGACCCCGGGGCAACCTTGATAGACGCCCGTGACGAACGGAGCTGTTCGAGCAGAGCGGCCTGCCGGTTGTACTCCGACGCAATCGCCCCCTGGTCCTCTTCTCCCCGGCCTGAAATCAGTTGCTCGCGGAGCCGCTCTAGCTCGGTGAGCACGTCGTGCTCCGACGGTCCGCTCTGCCGGGGCCCTCGCGCAATTGCGTCGATCACGCGGGCGCAAAGGTCGATTTCTTCTTTGACGATACGGTCCATTCAGGCACTCTAGGCAGTCGTCCACGATGAACGTTGCAGACCGCGGGTGCAACAACAGCCTACGAAAAAGTGCTGCAATTCCTGGCCGCCGAGCAGTCCCCGGGGCCGGGGGATCGGCCCGACTCAGACGGCAAAGTCCGTCGAAATGCATCCTCTTAGCGTATCGCCCGGCCCAATCGTAGTTTCAACGCGCGCCCAGAGGGCGTCGTCGTGACGGATATCGCCAAGGCCGCATGTCGCGCATCCAACTTGGATTCTCCAGCGGCGGCGTCTAGCAAGACGTCGGTCGCTTTTTCGCGTCGCAACAGCGCCAGCGCCACACTCGCGCCCACCGATTGGTGCCTGCATCCAGGCTAGTGGCTCTCGATCTCTTCTTGGCAGTCGACGCAGAGAGGGGACTCCGGACGTGCCCGCAGACGCGCGAGGTCAATCGGTTCCTCGCATTTCCTGCAGGCTCCGTAACTTCCCGACGCAATTGCGGCCAAGGCCGCCATGACCTGTTGGCGGCGGAGATCGAGCGCCGATCGAGTTGCTCGCGCCATCTGTTGCTGCTGAATCGCATCCATGCGCGACAAACGACCGATCGGCTCGTCCAAATCAACTGGTTTGACCGCCTCTGCGCCAGTGTTCAAAGCCGCCTCAATTTCGTCGCGAATCTCGACCAACGCTGTGCCGAATTCGGTGATCTGTTCTGTCGTCAATTCCGTCAATGCAAGCTCCGTTGCCGCGACACATCAGTTCAGGATAGAAAAATGGGTTTCGGCAGAAGCGCCCCACCCATAGGAGGACTAGCATGGCAGATCATGGATTCTGGAGCTACGCCCAACGCGACCCGGAGGTCCTTGCCCTGGTCGATCCCGACGAACGCAAATGGACACGCGGCGAGATCCTGACCGAGTGCAACAAGCTAGTTCACGGCCTCCGGGAACTCGGCCTCACCCACGGCGACGTCGTCGCCATCAACGCAATCAACTGCGCCGAGTACTACATCGTCGCTCTCGCCTGTACCCAGGCGGGATGGTATCTGACCCCGATCAATTGGCACCTCGCCGCCCCGGAGGTTTCGTACATTCTGAAGGACTGCGGGGCCAAAGCCTTCATCGGCCACGAGCGCGTCGCTGACATCTGCATCAAAGCGGCCGACGACTGCAATTTCGACAGCAAGGCCCGCTTCGCGATCGGACTCGTCGCAGGCTTCCGCCCTTTCGCTGAACTCACCGCCGCGCACTCCGCGGACTTACCCGGGGATCGATCCGCTGGCGCTGTCATGAACTATACCTCCGGTACCACTGGCAATCCAAAAGGCGTTAAGAGAGCCCTTCCGCCGACCGACATCGAACCCGATGTCATCGCCGGATTTTACGGAATGTTTCTCTCCATGTTCGGCATCCAGCCCGAGGACGGCAACGTTCACATCTGCGGGTCGCCGCTATACCACACCGCCGTGCTCATGCATTCGTCATCGGCGCTCCATTTCGGTCATCCGGTCGTGCTCATGGACAAATGGAGTCCGGAAGACATGCTGCGGCGGATCGACACCTACAGGTGCACGACCAGCCACATGGTTCCGACCCAATTCAACCGGCTCCTCGCCCTTCCCGAAGATGTGCGTGAGAAGTACGACTGCTCGTCGACGCGCACAATGATCCACGCAGCGGCGCCCTGCCCGCCCGAGATCAAGCGCAGAATGCTCGATTGGTGGGGCGACTCCATCTACGAATACTACGCAGCGACCGAAGGCGGTGGCACGATCGTCACGCCGGAGGAATGGAGAAAATTCCCCGGCACCGTCGGCAAGGCGTGGCCGACCGCCGAAATCCGGATCTTCGACGACGACGAAAACCCCGTCGCCACCGGCGAGCGGGGAACCGTCTACATTCTACTCGGCGAAACCACGAGCTTCGAATATAGAGGCGACTCCGGGAAAACGAAGAAAAATCGCCTCGAGACCGACGACGGCAAGACGTTCTTCACCGTCGGGGACATTGGCTACCTAAACGAAGAGGGCTTCCTCTTCCTTTGTGATCGCAAGATCGACATGATCATTTCCGGCGGCGCCAACATTTACCCGGCGGAGATCGAGAACGTTCTCGCCACCCACCCGAAAATTGTCGATGCGGCAGTCTTTGGTATTCCCAACGACGACTGGGGAGAAGAAGTGAAGGCCGTGATCGAACTGGCCGAGGGCAACCAGCCAAGCGCCGAAACGACCGATGAGATCATGACCTTCTGTCTCGACAATTTAGCGAAGTTCAAATGCCCGAAGAGCATCGACTACACGACAGAAATGCCGCGCGACCCGAACGGCAAACTCTACAAACGCAGGCTTCGAGATCCCTACTGGGAAGGGCGCGACCGCGGAATCTGAGTCGCTGCGAGGGTAGGCTCAGGCAAAGCTACGGACAAGCGCTGTGGGCGTTCAGCGTCGCGAGTTTCTCTATCTCGAGGGATCTCTCGTCGTCGCGGTCAGGCCTAGCCGTCCGTTGAAAACCGGGCGCGCAGACCGAAAATGAAGGTTTTCGTGTCACCGCAAGGCGGCGAACCGGCCTCTCCACCAAAGCCTTGGCGGAGGTGGGGAAACAAAGCCCAAGCTCTTGTTGAGAATTCGCCAACGCCGCTGTGCCGCGAAAGGACCATTGCGGCGCATGCCCTGTTCTGCAACAGGCTGCTAGGCCCCAAAAGAGCGATCAAAGAGCGCGTCGATCGCGGCACTTCCCTTTTCGTTGAGCAGCCGCGTCCCGGTGCCGCAGAAGTGACCCTGCGAGATCACGGGATCGCTGCAGGCCTCGAACGCACCATCGCTCCAGCGGTGCCATGCGCCCATGTCTTGGTCGAAAACGAACAGGGGCTTATTGCACAGCTTTGCAAACTCAGCACCCCAACCGGTCCCGCCCTTAACGGTCTTGTCGTCGAGAATTCTTCCGACGACAAACACTTCTTGGCCGTTGTTGACTTGGTGCCATATTGTCTGCAGCACCTTCTTGAAGAGCGGGGTGTCCTTGTAATTGCGGTTCATCAGACGGCTGACGTAGGTCAAGCTCACGTCCCCGTGCTGCAATTCTTCGTGCGTCAACACCCGAATGCCGCGACCGCGTGCGTCACGGTGGCCCTCGAAGGTAAAATTGACTTCTTCAACTCCATGGCGTTCCGCCGCGGTTCCGAATGCCGCCTCCGCACCATTCGCCGCCCCACTGAACAATATACTTTCTGCTGCCTTCACGCCGCACCTCCTGCGCTGGTCCCGCTGACCATAGCCGACCCAGCCCCTTGCGTCACCCCGAGAGCGAAGAGGCAACGAGGATTCCCTCGAAGTCTCTAAAGACATCGCTGTCGAGGCTGCGCACCTTGTGCCGATTGCCTCGCACACTTGTGCCGATTGCCTCGACGCACGATGATACGGATCGATGACCACAGACCAAGAACAGCCACGCGGATTTCTCGTCGTTTTCGAGGGTATCGACGGCACCGGGAAGACGACGCAGGCCGACCTTCTGGCTCGGTCCGTCGCCAACGAGGGCCACCCGGTCATTCGGTCACGGGAGCCCACGACCGGGACCTACGGCCAGCAGCTGCGCGACTCGGCCAGCAGCGGGCGACGCTCGCCCGAACAGGAACTCGACCTCTTCATGCGCGACCGCGCCCAGCATGTCGCCGAGGTATTGGCCCCGGCCCTGGCCGCGGGGAAGGTCGTCATCCTCGACCGTTATTATCTTTCGACCGCTGCTTACCAAGGTGCCCGGGGAATCGACCCCGAGAAGATCCTTCAGGCAAACGAGGCCTTCGCGCCAATTCCGGACCAAGTGTTCCTGCTCGAGCTAGACCCAGTTGCCGGGCGACGTCGCATACACGACCGAGGCGACGGTGACGGCGACCTCTTTGAGGGCGAGGAAGAGCTGCACAAGGTCGCCCGAGCTTTCGCACAACTCGATCGCGCCTACATCGCCCGACTCGACGGGACTCAGTCGGTCGCTGACCTGCACGACGCGATCATCGAGATTCTCGAGAACAATCTGCGCTGGCCAGGACGTCGCCGCGTCTAGGGCCAGGACGCCGCCGCGTCTAAGAAGCGACTGGCTCCTGTTTCTTTTTCGGCCGAAGAGCTTGCCGCAACACACGCTTACGCAAACGGATCGACTTCGGCGTAACTTCGACGAGCTCGTCTTCCCCGATCCACTCGATGCAATCCTCCAACCCCAGCTCGCGATGGGGCGTAATCACAACGGCTTCGTCTCGACCCGATGCTCGAACATTCGTCAGCTTCTTTTCCCGACAAATGTTCACATTGAGCTCGGAGTTTCGAGCGTACTCGCCGATCACCATGCCCTCGTAGACACGGGTGCCAGGAGCGATGAACAACGTCCCGCGCTCCTCCATGTGAAAAATGGAATAAGGAGTCGCGACTCCCTCGCGATCCGCCACCATCGCTCCGTTGGTGCGCGCTTCGATACCACCCTGCCAGGGCCTCCACCCATCGAACAACGCGTTCATGATGCCATTGCCGCGTGTCTCGGTTAGGAATCGCGAACGAAAACCAATCAGGCCACGCGACGGAACCGTAAACTCCAGGTTCACTCTACCGGAGCCGCTATGAGTCATTTTCGTCATTTTACCACGCCGTACGGCGAGCAATTGCGACACAACTCCGATGTAATCTTCGGGGACGTCGATCACGAGCTGCTCTAACGGCTCGTGAATCACGTCGTCGATCTCCCGGGTCACGACCGTCGGGCGCGACACCTGCACTTCGTACCCTTCGCGCCGCATTGTCTCGATCAAGATCGCGAGTTGCAGTTCACCGCGCCCTGTGACCTTCATCCCATCACCCGCGGGACTGTCCTCAACCCGCAGACTCACGTTGCGACGCTGCTCCTGCATGAGCCGCTCGCGCAGCTTGCGCGACGTCACGAACTCGCCGTCCCGCCCGGCCCAGGGAGATGTGTTCGCCGAAAAAGTCATCGCGATTGTCGGCTCGTCGACACGAATCGCCGGTAGCGGTTGGGGATTTTCAACGTCACTGATCGTGTCGCCGATATCGATATCCTCGATGCCAGCAACCGCGACGATGTCGCCTGCGACGACACAATCGACCGGCGAGCGATTGAGACCCCGCCAGTTGTAGACTTGCGATACTTTCACGGGCTTCGGGTCGGAGTCCGGATGACAAAGCACATACGTGCCACCAGCCTTCAATGTACCGTTCTTGATTCTGCCAATCGCCAACCGCCCGACGTAATCGTCGTACGCCAGGTTGTTACACTGAAACTGTAGCGTCGCATCGGGCTCAGCAGACGGCGCAGGCAGGTGTTCGATGACCAAGTCAAATAAAGGAGCCAAATCTTCGCCCGGTTTTGCCAAATCGCGTGTCGCGGTCCCGGTCCGAGCATTCGTATACACCACCGGGAAGTCGAGCTGCTCTTCGTTCGCACCGAGGTCGATAAACAAGTCGTAGATCTCATCCAGCACCTCGCCGGGGCGAGCATCGTCGCGGTCGATCTTGTTGACACAAATGATCTGCGCGAGCCCCGCGGCAAGCGCCTTTTGCAGAACGAAACGTGTCTGCGGCAGCGGCCCCTCGGAAGAATCGACCAACAGCATGACACCATCGACCATCGCCAGGGTCCGCTCGACCTCGCCGCCGAAGTCGGCGTGACCCGGCGTATCGACAATATTGATACGCGTGCCGTGATAATTGACCGCCGTGTTCTTCGCCAAAATCGTAATCCCGCGTTCGCGCTCGAGATCATTCGAGTCCATCACCCGGTCTTCGACGTGCTGGTGAGCACTAAAGATCCCGCTCTGATGAAGCATCGCATCGACCAGCGTCGTCTTCCCGTGGTCGACGTGCGCGATGATTGCGATGTTACGGATATCGTTCTGTTGTTGCTTCGATCCAGCCACGGCGTCTAATTCCCTATGATCAAAGAGCTGACCGGTAGCATCGAGACCCGCCAGTTGCGACTAGGGTCTCGTCTGTTGCCCTGAAGGCGGCTGACTCACCCTACCACGGAGGTGCCTGATTGTAGGGCAGTCCTCCGTGCTCGAGGCGCTACCGCGGCCTCACAATAAACCCCAAAAGGATAAACCTCAAAAGCGGAATGTGACCTCACCACCATAAGTCCGGGGAGGAGCGGTAAATCGTGCCGCAGTACCAAAGACGTTGGCGAAGGAAATGCCGCCGTTGAAGTAAGTTTCGTCGAGGAGATTGCGGCTCCACAGGGCGACCGTCAGGGCTCGCTCCCAAAACTCGTAGTTGAGCCGGACGTCAAAGCGGTTGTAGCCGCGTTGGGTCAAAGCCCGCAGCTCCGGGCCACCGTAGTGAACTTCGCTCTGGTAGTACCAATCGACCCGAGGCGTCAGGACCCCTCGGAACACCTCGGACTCAGGCAGGACAGTGGCGTCATAGTACAGACCCATGTGAGCCCGGAATTCCGGAACGTTGGGGAAAGATTGACCAGCGCGATCAATGGAACGAGGCCCCAGATTGTCCTCAGCCATCGGAAACGAATGGTATTCGGCTTCGAGAACCGTCGCCGCCCCTGAAACCGTCAGTCGGCCCAGAAGCCGCACCACCGACTCAAACTCCGCCCCGTGAATCGTCGCCGCCGCAGCGTTGGTTACAAAGCGCACGAACATCAGCCCCTCGCCGCGGGTTTCGACAACCTGAATATCCCGATAGTCCGAGTAAAAGACCGAAAGATTCGCACGAACGCGTTCGCCAAGCCAAAGGCTCTTTAGGCCTAGCTCATAAGCATCCACACTCTCGGGCTCAAAACGGTCCAGCCGAGATGAGTCAGCCCCCGCTTGCTGGCCGACCAAGGCATTGAATCCACCGCCCTTGAAGCCACTCGAATACGAGACATAGCCCAACCCGTGGTCCAGCACTGCTGGCCGCAGATGATCGGGAACGGTCAGAGACAGAGCTGCCATCGGCGTCCAGTCGCGGAAAGTATTTCGCTCGCGAGCGTCGACCCGCGGATTGCTGTCGACGAGGGGCACTACTTCCGTTTTCCCAAGCCCCTTCTGGTCGGCGGTATAGCGCAGGCCCGCCGTCACCTGTGCCCACTCGGTCACGTCGAGACTCAATTGACCGAAGAGCGCCCAGCTGTAGTTGTCGACAGCTAGGGTGCTGACCGTTGTTTGGTTGGCAAGACCCATCGCACCGTCGGCCCGAAAACGAAAGCCCGACTGCCCATTCGTGTCCCGCGCGTCATCCCAGAACAAGAATGTCCCCAGCGTCGCGTGGACGCGCTCCTTTAACGCAGAGGCGTGTAACCTCAATTCTTGGCTAATCTGACGAGCAAAAGCAGGCTCTCCGTCGGTGCCGAAGGGATCGGGGCCGCCGATGTGAGCGCTGACGATCATCGGAAACTCTTGAAAATCGGTGTCCACCAAATAGCGCGGGCGCTGCTCGCGCCACGACGAGATCGAGCGAACGGAAAGGTCTTCGAAAAAGGAGATCGAACCCAAATCCATCGAGGAGACGACCCAAGATCCATAGCTCTCGAGATCGGCAAGCGAATTGGCGTCTGCACGCACGCGAAACGGCGTCTGGGAGGCGCAAGCATCTTCGAATCCGGGATAAAACACTCGCGCTACTTCGAGAGTCAATGGACTCGGCTGCGCGCCAGCTTCGACCCGGCACTGCCCTCCGACGCCGCGGCGATGACTGCGTTCGTACGAACCACTTGCATCGATTGTCAAAGGACCGTGGACGAAGCGTAGTGACCCCAGAAAGCCGATATCGTTCAAGTTGCCGAAGCGCTCGCGACGCACATCGTTGCGGATGTATCCACGCGAATTGCGCGAAGCAAAGGAGAAGCGAGAAAACAACTTGCCGTCGAACCAACCGATATCAATCGGAACGTTTAAAGTCGCGCGCGTATCGACCGCATTGAAGCGGCCCGCCCGCACCAACACCGAGCCCTCGACTCGATCAGTTGGTTTCACTGTGTGGACCGAGATGGCACCGCCGACGCTGTTGCGACCGAAGAGGCTTCCCTGCGGACCGCGCAAGACCTCGATCTGTGAAACATCGATCAGATTGAGCAACAGACCGATCGAGCGTGAAAGCGGGATCTCGTCGAGGTAGAGACCGACCCCTTGGTCAAAGGCCAACCCTTCGTCCTGCTGTCCGATTCCACGAATGAAGATCGATTGGGCCTGCGCGATCCCGCTGCTGCGAAACTGCACCACCGGAACCAACATCTGAATGTCGTCGAGCCGCGCCGCACCGACCTGGTCGAGTTCGGAGCGAGTGACCGCCGTCACGGCAACCGGTGTGTCGATCAGGCGCTCGGAGCGCTTGCGCGCGCGCACCACGATCTCCTCGAGCCTTGGTTCGCGCGGTTCCGCTTGCAACTGGCCAGTGCTCGGATCAGCCAGCGCCGAGGCAGCCAGCATGGCAACCAACACCATGCACTGCGTTGGGGAGCACCAGCCACCTCCGGAACTCACATCCCACATCGAGAGAGGCTAGGCTGCAAAACCCCCGCGTCAACAACAAATCACTTGCGCTGCTATCCCGACTAGCGAAGGACCTGGACCCGGCCGCCGGTACTACCAGCGTCTATGTCATCGCCGGAAGGGCTGCTCAGCGCCACCCCAGAGATTGCAAGCAAATGTTCGCCAGCGACCGCCGATTCTGCGGCACTCAGCGTGCATGTATAGAGCTCCGCGCCATCGGGTATCGCGCGGAGATCGGTTAACGAGAGGATAATCGCACGAACGCCGGAACAAGAAGCTCCGCTGCAACCGGACGGGAGGAAGGCAAACGCGGAAGCTGTCTTATTGATCGACGGATTGACCTCGCAATCCGGTCGCCCTCCCCGCGCCGAGACTCGTACCCCGTCAACAAAGCGAATATCATTCTGCGCCCCAGCGACCCGGTGGCCGCCAGTGCGGAGCTTCGCAGTCAGAGCGGCCGCGCCGCCGGCCCTCACACGCGTATCAGCGATCACGATTGCCGCCGCCCCATCGCCCACGCCTTCCGACGACCCGACCGCGGACGGCTCTTCACTCGCCGCCAGCACAGCCGGTAGCTGCCGCGCGACCTCTTCGACAACCGCACATCCCGTCAATCCCGCCGCTACAAGTGTAAAAACGACAGCCCTTATCTCATCTCGAAACTCAACCATTGCGGCCCGCACGCTATCCGAACCGCGCCGATCCTCAAAACGAAAGTGCCGGCTACCCAGAACCGTTTGGGATGAGATCGATGACGCAACGCGCTATCCCGATTGGACCCCGAAACTCTTCCCCCGAGCAGGCAACCCCCTGATTTCATACAATAATTTACAACTGCATAGCCGATGGGGAGCACTCGCAAAAAGCCGAAATTCGGTGACACACGTCAGTCAGAAAAGAAATGTTCATTTCGGCGAAAAGATTATTTGACAGACTTGGCCGAAGCTGCGAAAACCTTAATAGAACCCATTTCACAGCATTCCTCTCAATTAGGAGAGGACAAGGAGGACAAGCATGTTGAGACGTATTCTCTTCATCGGAGGGGCTTGCCTAGGCATGGCGCTGATGGTCAGCCCGGCTTTTGGCGCTCGTAATGTGCCGAAAAAGGCAAACAAGTACCAAGCGACGCTCGTTCAGGGCACAATCGCTTGTACTGCAACCAACACAACGGCACCTGGCCTCTTGGCCACGCCGGCCTGTGATCCAGTCGTACCGGCTGACCCAGGTTGTGTCTTCGAAGACAATGGCGGCGGGGGACTCCTCAAGGCCAAGTCCAAAGATGACATCAGTGTTCAAGCGAAGGTCAAAAAAGTCGATGCCGCATGTGAAGGTGAGACCCTTTGCGCGGTTGCCGGAATCTCGGCTTCCTACGACACATGTGCTAGTAGCGGCAACTGTACGGCCGTGACTTCCACAGACCTGGCCCTCGGCGCTTCTTGCGTCACGATTGAAAAGGGCAAGGGCAAGTTCAAGGGCACGATCAACGGAGCTCTGCCGGGCGCACTCGTGACTGGCGAACGTTCTGAGTTCATTCTCGGTGAGATCGGCTTGCTGCGCACAGGAGCTGGTAGCACGGCGGGTCGCGCCAACGCGGCGTTCCGCGCAGGACTGTTGCTTCCGTAAATTCGGAACATCAAGCCTAGTTTTAAAAAGAGCCGCCGCGCCATCTTGGCGCGGCGGTTTTTTTTTGCTTTCGCCTCAACGTAAAGCGACCAGCGACCGCTCCAGACTTGCATTCTCAAGTCAAAACCGGCACCTGATAGGGGATGAGACTCAGGCCCCCTACACCCGCAATCGCAACCGCCTTTAGCACGATCCTAGTGGCATGTTTTTTTCTTGGATGCACGAGCGAGTCATCTGCGCCGGCACCCACGGCCGCGCAACCCACCGTTCAATCAAAACCGGTAGCGGCGGATGCCCCGAGTTCTGGGCCACGGATTTTCGTTTCGAACTACAAGAACGACACGATCTCCGTGATCGAGGGTAATCCGCCGAAAGAAACCACGACCTTCTCCGGCGGAGCATCACCACACGGAATGGCATTGCGAATGGCACCGCCGCGACTTCTTGCCATCGCGAACTCGACTGACTTCGCCGTCACGTTGTTCGACCCGGACACACTCGAAAAAAAGAACACCATCGAAGTGTCTCGAGGTCCACAGGATCTCGCCTTCAGCCCAGACGGCAAGATGTTGTACATCGCCGGCACGCTACAAGGACACTTGTTCTTCTACGATGTCGAGAGCCAGAAGATCGTCGAAAAGCTAGAGCTCGACCGAAAGCCACGGCGGGTCATCGTCGATCCGGACAACGGCAACATCTACGTACTCATTGCGCTCGCCGCGTCTCTCGAAGGTGGGGAAGTGCTCGTCATCGACCCAAAACAACGCAAGGTCATCAAACAGATTCCTGTCGACGAATCACCGCAGGCGATCGCTCAAGGATACAACAACAAGTACCTGGTTGTCGCAACTTTCGACAACAGCATGATCGAAATCATCGACAGGGACTCGCTGGAGGTGATCAAGCGGTTCAGCTCCGAAACCGGGATGGGCTTGGCGGTGCACCCAACCAAGCCGCTAGCGTATTCGACAGCGAGCTTCGACGACGAAATTCACGTCATCGATCTCGAGTCCGGGGAAATTACCAAGACAATCACTGGCGGTCAGTGGCCGACCTATCCTGAGCTCAGCAGCGATGGGCGCTACCTGTACATCCCACACGAAGAATCAGACAGCCTCGTCAAGCTCGACACCGAAACCTACAAAGTGTTGGAAAAGATTGCGGTTGGACAAGAGCCGATCGAGGTCCTCGTTTACAACAGGTAGTCGTCAGACGCGCAGCAGAACCCCACGCGCGGACTGCCCAGTCGCTGCCGCAACGCTTTCGCAATACAACTGCAACTGCAGGCGGTACTCCGCGAGACGCGGTTCGAGCGCAGCGTCTGTCTTGAAGTCGACAACCACCCACCCTTCATCGCCATCGCGAAAAGCCAAGTCGATGACCCCTTCAGCCATCGTCTCATCGTCGAGCCCGATGGCAACAGGGACCTCCCGGCGTAGGTTCGCGGTACCGGCATGGCTCGCAGCAGCGCGCAGTAGCGGGTGCATCAGAGCTTTCACGATGCGCGCTGTGGCTACATCGACGTACTCGCTCGCCAATCCCAAGACCGTCGCGTGCAGGCTCACGACCGACCGTACGTCCCCTGTCGCCGCCCCAAGGTCTACCGCGGCCAAAGATGCGTGGACCAGAGTCCCGAAGGACGCGCCCAAAGCTGCATCCGTCGCGTTCGCGTCTACCGCAACGATCTCGACGGGCCACGCCGGCACGCCCACCGCGCCGTTGATCGCCAATACGGTCACGGCTTGCGGACTCAGCTCGGCCACGGAACCCTCGCTCAGTGCCGCAGCTCGATTCTTCTGCCAGGCCTCATGGGCACGGGCACCACCGGCGGCGGACACATTCGACTTGTCAGCTTCGAGAATCGACTGCTGACGGAGCCCGACATCGTGCTCGCGATCGAGGTCGAGAATCGCCGGGTCCCACCATATAACCCCATGCTCGCCAGCCGCTGGAGCATGCTCTCCGGGCGCTACCGCGTCAGCGACATCGTAGGCACTCCCTTGCGGGCGATCCGCCACTGCGTCACCGCCGAACGGCGGACAACCCAGTGCTGCGCGCGGTGACCGTCGGCTCTCATCGCTCGGGTACAGGCCGTCGCTAAGGGGGCTAAGCCACCCGTCCAGTTCACACCCAGGGTCGCCAACCGCAGGCACCACCAGGAGATCACGCGCCCTGGTGGCAGCGACGTAGGCAACGCGAATCCCCTCGGCACGATCACGAGCCACCTCCTCCTCCTCGGCTTCCAGCAAATCCACGGGAGCACACCCGCACAGCCGTTCCGCCCAAAGGCTCCGCTCGGGTTCAACATGACGGCTGGCAGAGTCACGCGAAAGGTTACAGGTCGGGTCGGCGAGAATCACAACCGGAAACTCCAATCCCTTCGCCCGATGTACCGTCATCACCCGGACGCCCTCTGTACCTTCCTCGACCGCAGGCGCTTCCTCGGCGACGCCCTGCTCGGCGTCACTTTCGAGTCGTTCGACGAAGGCACGAAACGATCGGGCTCCTCCACTTTCGAAGCGTCGCGCAACATCGATCATGCGCATACAGTTAGCCAATGCTTGCTCTCCAGTCGGCCAGATCGCCACGCCGGCATGAACACGAACGGCGGCAAGCAAACGACTGATCGTGTCCGCGACCGGTCGCCGGTTCCGCTGAAAGTGCAGCTCACGCAATATTTCGAGCGCTTGAGTGACTTCGACGTCGTCGGAGTCGAGTTCCTCAGGGGGATAGCGCCGCAGCGGGTGCAGCACCCCGATTCTCTTCCGGAACGACAGGAGAGTGTCGTCGCCAAACGCAAAAAAAGGTCCTCGCAGCGTCGCAAACAGACGCAACTCATCCTCAGGCCATTCAATCGCGCAAACAGCGTTGCGGATCGCAAGCACCTCCTCGCGCTCGTGAAACGATCGTCCCCCGACAAGTACATGGGGAATCTGACGCACCTCCAGCGATCGAACGTAGTCGCGCGTCACATCGCGTCGAAACTGCTTGAAACGCCGAAACAAGATACAGACGTGCCGCGGTTGCAACGCAACTCGGTTATCGTTTTCTTCGACGCACCAGCCACTCTCGCGGACTAGCCAATCAACGAAAGCCCCGACCGCTTCGGGGAAGGACTCTTCGATAGCCCGATTGGTGATTTTTCCGTAGTCTGCATAAGGGCGCGGTACAGGTAGAGCGATAACCGCCGGCTGCTCAGGCGACGACAAACGTTGCCCCTCGAGCGCCACGTAGTCGGCCTGGCTACCATCGGATGCCCCCTGCATCAGAGGGGCAAAGCAAGCGTTGACGAGCTGCTGGATCGGGCGCACAGCGCGAAAGCTCGTTCGCAGGTGCAACAGATGCCCGCCGCAATTGAGCAGCTGCCGCTTTACACCCTCGTATACCTGTACATCGGCACGTCGGAATCGGTAGATCGCTTGCTTGGGGTCGCCTACAAAGAAGAGCTTCCCGGGAACCGGCGCTACCTCTTGCCATCGACTTTCGCCTGGATCGTCGGCAGCCAACAACAACAAGATCTCCGCCTGCAACGGATCGGTATCTTGAAACTCGTCGACAAAGTAGTGGGTGAACCGCTGCTGCATGTCGCCTCGGACCTGCGCGTGGTCGCGCAACAAATTGCGCGCCCGCAGCAGCAAATCCAGGAAGTCGACCTTCCCTTCGCGCCGTTTGAGATCCTCATAAATCGCCACGACCGGCCGAAGCTCTGCCTGCAAAAGCGGCGCAAGATCGGCCTCAGAGGATTCCAGCATTGCATCCAGCTGTCGCTTGACCTCGTCGCGACGTTGCAGCACCGCCGGCCGCGGCAGGCCGTCACCGAACGGACGCCTCGGCGACCCCTTCCAGCGCCAACTCCTGACGCGGGCGAGGCTTCGCAGCTCCGCTTCGAGACTGTCGTAGTCGCGTCCTCGCACGTCCTCGCGCAGCTGGTTCTCTTCGACAAATCGCTGAATTTCTGCGGTGTTGCGCGCTAGGTAGTCTTCCGACCAGCTCGCCCGGTCTGTGAGATCTCCCACCTCCCTGAGCGCTTTCAGGACCTCGTCGATCGCCGCGCTTCGGGCGAACTCAACGCGACGCCATGGCGCATCGAAGTCCCGATGATCGACGATACACCCGACGGCGCTACGCAGCGCCGCACGAGGTGTTTCACCTCCCACAAACCGCGCCCGGCGCCGCAGGATGCGGCGAACACCCGGAGGTGGCTCTTCGAGCACGCCGCCAAACCAGACGTCGAAAGCCCGATCCAGTAAGCGCTGGGATTCATCCTCGGCACAAACTCCGAACAATGGATCGAGACCCGCTTCAATCGGTCGTTCGCGCAGCAGATCCGCGCAGAAGGCATGAATGGTCCCGACCCGAGCTAGCTCCAGTTGCGCCACCGCATCATCCAGTAACGCTGACGGGCGTTCCGCACGCTCATTCTCAATCGCCGATCGCAAGCGCAGCTTCATCTCGCCGGCCGCCTTCTCGGTGAAGGTCACGGCGACGATTTCTTGTAACGCCGCCCGGCCAGCTGCCAGAAGCCCAACGATGCGCTCAATCAATACCCTGGTTTTTCCCGTTCCAGCCGAAGCCTCGACGAACAGGGTCCGGCCAAAGTCCTCCCCTATGCAGCGGCGCGCCTCAGCGTCGGCCATTGGATGCTCACCCATCACTCTTCAACCCGTTGGCTCCGCCCTACCTCAAGTGCGTCAATCAATCCCATCACTTCACGGAAGCGAGCGAAGGTACTCCAGCCGGTCGACTCCACGTCGCGGCTTGCGCGCCGTGCGAGTCTCCTCATAAGGCCCGCACACCACCTGATAATCGCACCACTCACACGCCCCGCGGGATGGACGCGCGGGAAGGAAAGGAGTCTCGAGTGCTTCGCCAACAACCCTGGCCACCTCAAGCGCGGACTGTCGCGCGCTCTTGTCCAGGGCGATCTCCCGCTCTTCAAATGATCCAGCGGAGGTACAGTAATAGAGGCGTCCGCCATCAACAAGAGCATCCGGATACAGTCGCTCAAGAGCCAGGGCGTACAACACCGGCTGCAGTCCGGTCCCTCCCGCGATCACCCCACGAGCCGGCATCCGCGCCTTTCCAGTCTTATGATCCGTGGCCCGCAAGCGGCCGTCCGCGCGGCGCTCGACCAGATCGATCGAACCACGCAAGTGAATCCCGCACTCGAGTCGTGCCGGATCTTCCACGGAGTCGGCGTCTCGCCCCTCCTGTTGCTCAAGGCCAAACGCCAGCTCAAAGCGCCAGGGCACGTATCCGCTTTCATCGATACTGCAAAGCCGCAACCACTCACGCATGTCGGCTCGGATGTTTTCGACGCTATCGAGCCACACTCGCTCGATCCGCGGGAGCAGCTGATCACGTAGCAGCGCGGCCTGCTCATCGAGACAGGCATCGAGAATATCTCGTACCATCGCAAGGTTCTCCGAATCGATCGGTAGCAAGTCCTCGGCACGGAGACGGCTGAGCAGGGCAAACTGCGTTTCGTGCACGAGACTGCCACGCCGCAACGGATCGAGATCCTCGACGACATCGGCGACCTCGCGCGGCGCCAATCGATGGACCGCGTACAGGAAGAACTGGTACGGACACGCCGCATATTTTTCGAGGGCCGTCGGCGAGAAGCTTCGCGCTTCCAGGCGGTGGGCCGTCATGACGTTCCGGGCCGCTTCGGATGGGCGCACCAACCCGTCAGCCACTGTCCAGCTGCGCAGCCAACGACGCGCACGAAAGCGCAACGCTCGGCCCAAGTGCGGATTGGCCGTCAGCAAGTACCGAGCAGCCCCGACCTTCTCCTCTTCATCCCGTGAGCGCAGATTCTCCAATAGGGCCAGGTCGTGCTCCGCTTCGTCGATCGCATTTTCAGGGCGCGCCGGCGCTGGCCACCCAACTCGCGCTTCCGAGGCGCGCTCCGCCCGCGACGACAACTCGTCAAAAGTTGGCAACCGCCCCTCGGCCGCGCGCAGTGCCTCCAGTGCATAGAAGGACGGCACACGTGGACGGCCCTGGCTCAGATCGAGACGCGGGTAGGATAACACCACACGACGACATGCGGCGCCCGCAGCGGTCTGCAAGAGATACCTCTCCTCCGACAGCCGATCTTCGTTTGTCGCAAGCGCCGCCGAGATCTCTCGTCGCGCTGAGTCCAGCAGAATCGGATCCTCGGCAATCTTGCGCGGAAACATTCGCTCAGCCAATCCTGGCACGAAGACGACGTCGAATGTCAGACCGCGCAGAGCCTCGATCGGTGCGACAAGCACACGGCCATAGCGACTGCCCGTCGGCGCTACAGCGACAGCCAACAAACGCCGCGCCAGCACCAGCCGCACTTCTTCGAGCCGCACAGGGCCAATCGGGGCTAAGGGCTCCAGTTCGGCGAGGAGAGCAAGCACCGATTCTGGGCATTTCAAAGCCGTCGCCGCCAACTCCCGCAAACGATCCAACCACTCCCGCCACGTCGACTCTTCCGGCCAAGCGCTCAACCGCTCGACCAACGGCAGGGCAAAGTTGCGCAAGTCGCGAAGGGCTCCCAAATCGGCGGCGATCCGATCCCGTGCCGGATCATCGACGTCAGTACAAGCCGCCAGCTCGACTTCCAGTCGTCCCTTTGCTCCATCGAGGCGACGGCGCCACCGATCGATCCCACCGATTACCGCTGCATCCGACAATAGGCGCTCCCAACGTCGCGGCGTCCGTAGATTCCCCGCCAGGGCGGCGTGATCCGCGGGTTCATCGACTACAATTTCCTCAGCAACTTCCGACACAGATGATTGCGCCAAAGCGACCGGAAGCAGCTCGCTCGACGGAACAATCGAGTTCCTAGCAACCGCCGCATCCGAGGAGCCGACACCCGGAACTTGAGCAAGCGAGACATACTCGGCAAAGCGGTGCGTCGACAAGCCTTCCAACGCGCAGTCGAGCAACGCCACAAACGCCCGCCCGGCTGGATGGGGACGTGCAACCCCACGGGCGTAAAACACTGGGACCCCAGCACGGCCCAGCGCCTCTTCGAGATGGGGTACGTACTCTTCTGCCGAGCGCAACGCGATCGCGATACGGTCAAATCGAACTCCACTTCGTGCCAATTCGTGCGAACGGCGCGCGATCTCCACGCATTCACGTGCTTCCCCCGGCGCCGACAAGATTGCGACCGATTCATCACCCATCGCCTCGCTCACCTGCGCTTGACCGAACAAGTTGCGCTGAAGCCTGTTCAGCGCAACGTCGCCAGACGTCTCAGCTAGCCGTCTGGATTCCCGGACTTCGAGAGTCGCCGCCAGCCGCTCCGTCGCATGGTCATCCGCAGCGGGCGCCGTTGCCAGGACCTGGCTCGACCGCTTGCCAAGAGCCCCAACGAGACGACTCTCACGCAGATTTGAAGCACGTACGTCAAGCAGTAACACTGCGATCTTGAGCCACGGGTGATTGAAGCCCGCGTCTGAGATCAGATCCGCAGCGGTTTCCAGGACACCGGGGCGGTCGATCAAGCCGGATGCGGTCAGCTCGGCCGCGTAGGACTCCAAGACCGTGGCCAACGCAGGCGCAACCTCGCGTAGGAGGTCAGTCGGTACTGCACTGTGTCGCAGCTCTTGGACCGTTGCCGAGAGTGCTCGCGCCAACCCCGGCCCGCCGGCGACTGCGCCCAACTCGCCAAGCCGATTCTCCTGCCTCAGCTGGTGCAAGACCCGGGCCGTCAGAGCTTCTGCTGCCGCCGAACCGATCGGCGCCAGCCCGCGACGCGCAAGTTCGGGGAGGGCCAGCTCAGTCGCAAGCTGCGGAAGCGTCGTCCTCACCCAACCGAACGAGCTCCCCGTCACACGGGTAGCGCGCCGGACCAAATCATCCGCGGCGAGCCGACTCGCCCCTACGACCAACACTTGCGACGATCTCCCTCGCGAGATGAGCCAATCCTGGGCCGCCGCGAGCCGACTACCAGCATCGTTGCTGGTGACCAGTTCGCAACGCCCTTCAGCGACCGAGGGAGTGGAGCGCTCGCGTGACATTACCCGACCTTCGTCCGAATCCGCAAATCAATGCAAGGCATTCAAACGATCGGGCCCCAGGGTAGGCCTTGAACATCGCGCCGGTCTGGTAAAAAGAGGATGCTATGAGACACCTACGGATGCCCCTACTTCTATTGATTTGTTTCAACACGGCGATCGTCGGCGCGACCACGGCAGTCCCAGAAGACCCCTATCTTCTCAAAATTGACGTCCGACCTTGGATCGAAGCACTGCGCACCGACGATCTGTTCGAAGTAGACCCCGCGATCGATGCGCTCGCCGCTCTCGGAGATCGAGCAATCCCCGCACTGACACACGCCTTGCGCAACGAAGCAAAGCAGGCGCGGATCAACCTCGTCGAGGTCCTGCGTGACATACGCACGCCCGCGACCGCCGTCGCCCTGACAGAGGCGGCGCGCGACACCGAAGCAGAAGTGCGCGCGGACGCCGTCGAGGCACTCGGAAAACTGGGACACAAGTCCGGTCAAGCGGCGATCGAAGCGGCGCTTGATGACCCCAACCCGAAGGTATCCACGGTGGCGGCTCGCTCGTGCCACCGACTCTGCACATCGCCCAAGGCTCTGCGGCGATTGGTCGAAATGTCGATCTCGCAGGCGCCCCGCGGGCGAGCCGGTGCCGCGATGTCCAGCCTCAAACGGTTGCGCCGAGATCGTCACGTGAGCGACCTGATCAAGCAGCACGTCAAAGAAGTCGTCGAGCCGGTTTTGCTCGACACCGGCGCCGGCAACCGAAAGCACGCAGCACTGGTCGCCGCGACGTCAGGCCTGCCGGCGTCCATTTCCGTGTTGAATGACTGCGCCACGGACAAGGCAAACCCGCTACTCGCCGTAGAGTGCGTCCAGGCGCTTGGCGAATCCGGCAGCAGGCAAGCCGTCGCTCCACTCGTAGAGCTGACCAAGAGTGAGATCCCCCACCTACCGCCTGCCGCATGCCGCTCCTTAATCATCCTCGCCCGCACCGTCGAGACGGCTCGTCCTGGAGCAGCCGAATGCAAAGCGCGGCGCCAGGCCAAAGCGGCCGAACGAAAACGCAAACGGGAAGCCCAGCGGTGAGAGCGAAAGCGGCCCTCCCCTTTTCCTCGGTCACTCAATCAAGATAGTTTCACAACATGCCAGCAACGCGAGAAATCGAGTCGGCACCTATCTTCACCAACGAAGCCGCCGACGCGCTACCCCTGATCGTGCAACCCGCCGGGACGGCCACACAATCGACCGAGGTGCTCTGCCCATGGCTCAGAGACAACACCGAGTGGGTGCAGGAGAAGCTCACTCACAACGGCGCACTGCTCTTTCGCGGCTTCGACATTTCGACGCCGCGCGACTTTGAGGCGCTGGCTCGCGCCATCGATGACGATTTAAAGAACGAGTACCTCGGCACTTCTCCACGAGACGGCCTGACCGACTACGTCTTCTCGGCAAGCGAGCTACCCAGCTACTACCCAATCCCCCAGCACTGTGAGATGAGCTTCACCGCCAGCCCGCCACGCCGGGTGTTCTTCTGCTGTCTGGAGGAACCCGCGGAGGGCAGCGGAGAAACCCCCTTGGTCGACTTTCGCAAGGTTTATGCCGACCTCGACCCGGAGGTTCGCCAACGCTTCGAAGACGGCGGCGTTCGCATCGTCCGCAACTACAGCGGCCCCAAAAATCAAAGCAGGTTCGACCTCTGGCAGCTCAAAGGCTGGCACGAAATGTTCCTGACCGAGGATCGCGAAGCCGTCGACGCTCAGTGCCGTCGCGAAGGCTTCGAGCCGATCTGGGGCGAAAACGAAAGTCTGCGGCTGATCAGTACACAACCCGCAAGCCGCAAGCACCCGGTTACCGGCGAGACCGCTTGGCACAATCACACGCAGGTTTTCCACTTGTCGGTCGCCACCGGCGAATACAAGCGAATCTATCAACTCCGACCGACAATGCGGAATTGGCTGCTGCTGCAATTCGCCCGCGTCATGACCTCGATCAAGAGGGCCAGGAGCGCGAGCGACGAACACGCCATGCACTGTACGCATCTCGACGGTAGCGAGATCTCCGACGCCGATATGGAACACGTCCGCGACACCATTTGGAAAAACATCAAAATCGTCCCGTGGCGAAAAGGCGACGTCGTCGCGATCGACAACCACTCTGTGGCCCACGGACGCCTTCCCTACCAAGGACGACGCCGCATAGCTGTCTGTTGGGCCTGACGTTGTGTCATTCGTCGGCAGAATTGAAATTCCGGCTTCGCACGGACAACTCGAAGGCATCTACCGCCCGTCGCGAGGCGATGCGGAAAAAGTCGCACTACTCCTTCACCCTCACCCACAACACGGCGGCACAATGCACAACAAGGTCATCTTTCGCAGCGCAAAGGCGCTCGAAGAGATCGGCTTCGAGACCCTCCGCTTCAACTACCGAGGTGTCGGCAACAGCACCGGAACCTACGACGACGGACTGGGCGAAACCGACGATGCCGAAGCGGCACTATCCTACCTGCGCAAGCACCAACCGCACGCAACCCATGTCCTCGTGCTCGGCTTCTCCTTCGGCGCTGGCATCGCGTTCGCACTCGCAAAGCGCGCGTCATCGATCAACCGCGTCATCTCGGTCGGCACTCCGGACTATGCGCTCGACAAGGCGACGCCGGAGGCACTCGCCAAGGCTGCGTTCATCCATGGCGAAGACGACACTGTCGCGCCGTTGGCCGCGATCCGCACCGGGCTCGCCGCTGCCAGGTCAATCGCCCCGCTATCCGTCGTGAGCCATGCGGACCACTTCTTCACAGGCCGGCTAACGGAACTCCAGGAAGCCGTCGAGAACGCCGCTAGCTCCGATCAACGCGGCTAGTGTCCTCTGGATCGCGCTCGTCGCCTACGGTCGGATTCCGATCAGCGTGTCCACTTCTCACACGCTCGGCTACATCGCCCGTGATCAGGCGGATCCCGCGCTGGTGGGTGAGGTACGCCCAGGCCCACTCAAAGAGCACCAGGGATCGATTCCTGAACCCAATTAGAAAGAAGATGTGAATTCCCAGCCACGCCAACCATGCGATGAGCCCCGAAAGGTGCATCCCGGCGACCTCCGCAACGGCAGCAGCTCGCCCGATCGTTGCCAACGAGCCCTTGTCGACGTAGTGGAACGGTAGGGTCGGTTGGCCGTTGACTCGGCGCAATAAATTCTGAGCCGCGTGTCGGCCGGCTTGCATCGCAGCCGGCGCAACGCCTGGAACTAGTGCGCCATCCTGCTCGAAACGGCACATGTCGCCGATCACGAAGACTTCCGGAAACCCGGTCAGGGAAAGATCTGGCTCGACAACGACGCGACCGGCTCGATCTGTCTCGGTACCGAGCGAAGCGCCTACAGGCGAAGCTTGTACACCTGCCGCCCACAAGACCGTACGCGCCTCGATTCGCTCATCGCCTATCGATACCCCCGCATCATCGATCCCGGTGACGAGAGTTTGTTCGCGGACCTCGACGCCAAGGCTTTCCAGTTGATGCCGTGCGCTATCGGCCGACTCCTCAGAGTACGGCGGGAGAACCCGTCTCCCCTCGAGCAACAGAACCCGCGCGTCACGGGGATCAATTCGCCGAAAGTCGTGGACGAGAATGCGGAACGCAATCTCGGCGAGCGCCCCGGCGAGCTCGACCCCGGTTGGGCCAGCCCCGATGACCACGAAGGTCAGCCACGCCGCCCGCTTCGTCGGATCGGGCTCGCGCTCCGCAGCCTCGAACGCGTACAGAATCCTCGAACGAATATCTGTAGCGTCGTCCAAACTCTTGAGCCCAGGAGCGTGCTGCGCCCAGTGATCGTTGCCAAAATACGAATGGGTGGCGCCACAAGCAAGGACAAGATGATCATAGGAAATCGGCCCCTGATTCGTCATCACCTCGCGACGCGAAGGTTCGATCCGCTTCACATCCGCGAGCAACACAGTCGCATTCTTCTGATTCCGCAAGATACGCCGAATCGGGACGGCGATATCGCTTGGATTCAGTGCCGCACTCGCCACCTGGTAGAGCAGCGGCTGAAAAAGATGATGATTGCTGCGGTCGATCAGGGTCACATCGACCGACTCACCAGACAACGCGCGCGTCGCCGAGAGTCCGGCAAACCCGGCCCCAACGATCACTACACGACGATTCCCCTGCTCCGGCATAGGATCAGAACTACCCTCTGAACCGCAGAGGGCAAGCCCATCGAGACACTCCGGTCGACGGCGACGTTTGCTGCAATCACGGTCATCACTTGCAACGCCTGGCCGCATCGAAGTAAACCCCGGATATGATCGAAGCCCACTGGCCAAGAGCCCTATCGAAAGCCGCCCTAGTCGCGCTGATCGTCGCACTCGGTTGCCAATCCGCAGACGAAAAGCCCAGAAGCAAGCCAGCTAATGCCGCCAAACCTCGCGTGAGTAAGCCGAAACCAGCAAAAAAAGTCGCGGCGCGTAAGGCGCCTCGAAAGAAAGTCTCCAAGCGACCTCCAACAGAACAGGAAAAAGCTACTGCCAAGTTGCTCATGCGGCTCAACGAGAACCCAACCGATGCGGCAACCATTGCAGCATTGGCCGAGATCGGCGATGGAGCCGTACCCATTCTCGGACTGGCTCTTTCATCTGCGTCGCCCGATTTACGGCGATCGATCGTTAAGATTCTCGGCGCAATATCGGGGAAAACATCCTTGCACACCCTGTTTGTCGCCGTCAGCGATGCCGACCCGACAGTGCGGGCCGCATCTGCTGAGGCTCTCGGGAAAAAAGCCGACCCCACGGCAGTACCCATTCTAGTCGCGCGTTACGATCGAGAAGACGACGCCTCCACACGCTACCAAATTCTGAGCGCCCTGGGCCAAATCGGCACCCCAGGGGCTATTCCACTGCTCACCAAGGAAGCAAAGAGTTCAGATGGGGGTACCCGCATGTGGGCCGGCGGCGCGTTATGCGCAATGAAGGCACCCGAGGCCAGCGCAATTTCGAAAGGCCTGCTCGCCGACCCGGACGAAAAGGTCCGCGAGCACGTGACCAAGGTGTGTGCGGACGACGCTTCGTAAGGAAGGATGAGCCGCACCTGGGAACCTCGCCATTGATGCGGACCTCCTCACAGCCCACACATCGAAGCGGCTCCGGGGCTGGCGAGCCTCCTGCTGAGCCGCGCTTCGATCTGCATCGCGGCTCAGCAGGAGCTGCGCAAGCCTTGGGGGTGCGGCTATCGCCCTACCCCGCCTTGGCGATCACGGTGTCGGCGAAACCGTTCAGAGCATCGAGTTTCTCCTGCAGGGGCTGATCCGGACCGCGGTAGGCGTCGCGGAATCCGACGATCACGTCGGTGACTCCCATGTCCTCGAGCTTCTTCACACCATCGAGGCTGTATCCCAGCATAGAAATTACATGCACTTCGAAGGCTTCTTTGTCACGGCCGTAATCCTTGCGGAGGACGTGGACCTTCTGAATCATCTCGGCTAACTCGCCCTCGTCGTCTCTGGCGTGCATCCAGTTGTCGCCGAGCCGCGCCGCACGCTTGAGCGCCGGCTCTGAATGCCCACCGATCATGATCGGCACCGGAGCGCTTGGAACCGGGCAAATCTTGATGCTCTGAATGTCGTAGTACTTGCCGTGGTGTTCAGTGTACTGACCGGTCAGCAGGCCTCGGATGATCCCGATCATATCGTCCATCCGCTTGCCGCGACCCTTCCAACGCTCACCACAGACCGCGAAATCCTCCGGCCATGGACTGAGACCGACCCCGAAGCCAAAACGATTGTCAGTCAGGACCGCAACTGAGCTTACGGACTTGGCAACCAGAACCGGATTGCGGATTGGCAACTTGACGACGAAGGTCGTGAAGCGAAGCTTCTCAGTGACTGCACCCATCGCCGGAATCAACGAGAAGGGCTCAATAAACGGCTTGCCATCCAGAAACTCCCGGTTCCCGTCCGGCGTGTACGGATACTTGCTGTCAGATTCTTCGGGGTAGCAGATGCTGTCGGGAACGATCATCGACGTCCAGCCGCTCTCGTCAGCGGCCTTCGCCAGCGGCAGGTAGTGGCTGACGTCACACATGGATTCAGCATATGAAAATCGCATCGTTGCCCCTTCTCGATCTAAAACAAAGTACTCACAGATGCCGACGCTCGACAGGCCGGCCGGTCCGCGGTAGCTTTTGACGTTCCACCCAACACTGCGAACAGGGAGATATTATCATGGCAAGCAACGCGGAAAAGGCCCTCGAAGTCATTCAAGCAAAGATCGGGCAAGAAGAAGGGACCGGAGATTGGTTCGAGGTCACCCAAGAACGAATCAACGCCTTCGCGGACAACACTGAGGATCACCAGTTCATCCACGTCGATCCGGAAAAGTGTGCTCAGATGTCACCGTACAAGGTCCCGATCGCGCACGGCTTCCTGACCTTGTCGATGCTCACCCACCTCGACGGGTCAATCAAGAAAGACCCCAAGATGTTCGAGGGAGTCATCATGGGTGTGAACTACGGCTTCGACAAGGTCCGTTTCATCAGCCCGGTGCCTGTCAATTCGAAGATCCGCGGCCGATCAGAGATCATGTCGGCTACCCCTAAGCCAGGCAACACGATCCAACTCAAGCGCAAACTCACCATCGAGATCGAGGGCCAGGACAAACCTGCTTGCGTCGCCGAATGGCTGACGAACGTAATCTTCGGTTAGTCCAACCAATCGCGAACGGAGGGCGCCAAGCGGCGCCCTCCGGCACTTCAACCTGTTACGCTCCGGCCTGCTCCTTGGCCCAACGATAGTCGGCCTTACCACTAGGACTGCGCTGGATTTTGTCGCGGAACACGATCGCCTTCGGTAACTTGTAACGCGCGATATGTTTCTCGGCCTCCGCGAGCAGCTCGGCCTCAACCGTAGTTGCCCCCTCGCGCAACTGGACAATCGCGACCACTTCTTGTCCCCATCGATCGCTCGGCCGTCCAGCGACCACGACGTCGAAGACGTTCGCGTGTTGCTTGAGCGCCCCCTCGACTTCCTCGGCGAAGATCTTCTCACCTCCAGAGTTGATGGTAACGGAATCGCGTCCCAGCACCTCGATCGAGCCGTCCGCTCGATAACGAGCACGGTCACCCGGCACGGCATAGCGAAGTCCACCAATCACCGGAAAAGTGCGTGCGGTCTTCTCGGCGTCGCCTAGATACCCGAGCGGCGTGCGCCCCTGCTGCGCAAACCAACCCATCTCCTCGTCGCCGGGTTCGAGCAGCCGCCACAAGTCCTCCGACACGACGCACGCTCCGACTCCGGGCTTGAAGTCGCCGGTACTAACGCCGCTGTCCTTGGTACTGGGATTACTACCTTGCGCGCCCGTCTCGGAAGAGCCGATCGAGTCGAGAACCGTCACGTTCGGTATCTTCTCGAGGAATTCTTTCTTGTTTCTGGTCGATAGCGGCGCGCCCCCCGAACCAATGACAAAGAGGCCCGAAAGGTCGTACGACTGCTTCTCGAGCTGGTCGAGAATCGGTCGCGCAAAGGCATCCCCGACAATCGTAGCACTCAGAGCCTTTTCACGTTCAATCGCCGACAGAAAGTCGTGTGGATCGAGTCGCTTGTTGTCCGACGGAAAAACGATTCCATTGCCCATACCGAAGTTGATGAACGCACCCCACTGAGCCGCACCATGCATCATCGGCGGACCAATCACAGACTTGCCGCCACCGCCGGACTTTGCGTACTCGGCAACCTCTTCGATCGATGCCAACTCGACGCCGTCCATCTTGCGGCCACCCATACCGCCCATGTGAATGTCAGCAGACCGCCACAGAACACCCTTCGGCATGCCCGTCGTTCCACCGGTGTAGAGAATATAGAGATCATCAGGCGATGGAGTGTCGTGCGGTGACTCGGTGGAACTCGACTCGATGACGTCATCGAAGTCCACGGCGCCGGGGACAGGCGTATTGCCGGTGCCATCTTCGACGTGGATGCATAACTCGAGATCCGGCAGCTGGTCCATGATCGCCTCGAGCTTCGGAGCGAACTCAGCGTGATAGAGGACCGCACGCGCGCCGGAATTCTTGAACAGATAGAGCAGCTCTTCCTCGACGTAGCGGTAGTTGACGTTGAACGGCGCGACGCGGGCGTAAAACGCGCCGAGCATCCCCTCGATGTATTCGTTGCCATTGTAGAGATAGAGCGCCAAGTGGTCCTGGCCCGACTCGTGCCCTTCCAGGTCGGAACGCTCCCGAGTTACTCCAAGGCCTCGTTGCGACAGATAATTGGCCAGGCTGCGACTGCGCTCGACCAACTGTTTGAAAGTATAGCGACGCTCCCGAAAGACGATCGCCTCCCGGTCGGGAACCGCCTCTGCAATCGCGTCAAAAACCTGGGGGAAAGAAAAATCCATTACCTTGCTCCGTTCTATCGTTGGTTCGATTCAATCACCGTTGCGGGCAACAAAAGAGCGCTCTCCAACAGAGAACACCCCTGCGCATGGCTCCCCTCACTCCCCTTCGGACGCCCGTGCGCGAGCAATTGTTTCCCGCATTCTTGGGCCCAAGGTCAAGAGCACCAAACGACCGTTTGACTGGCCCTCCGCCTGTTCCATATGGTCTCCGCCAGCGCCGGATTGTCGGGACGACGTTTCAACCGTCATTGCCGCCGCGAAGGGGACAAGATGAAAAATCTTCTGAGCTACGAGGGCAAACGCTGCTTCATCGTCGGCTGCTTCTCCGGCATGGGGGAGGCCACGGCACGCGTCGTACAATCACTCGGCGGCACCGTGATCGCTGCCGACATCAAGCGGCCGACAACGTTTGATTTCGAGGCCTTCCATCAGGTCGATCTGCGCGATACCGGAGCCGTCGATGAGATGCTGGCGGGATTCACAGCGCAGGGCGCGATCGACCGGCTTTTCTATTGCGCTGGTCTACCCGGCACCATGGACAAGGTAGATGTCATGACCGTTAACTGGGTTCACCTGCGCCACACGGTCGAGACCCTCGCCCCCCACATGGCCAAAGGTGGCGCGATCGCGACGATCTCCTCAGCTGGGGGACTCGGATATCTCGGTTCGATGGACACGCTGCGGCCGCTCATGGCGACAGCCGGCCCGGCCGAGGCCATTGCCTGGATCGAGGAGCACAAAGACGAGCCGTGGATGGACGGATACGCTTCGTCGAAGATGTGTTCAATCTTTTACACGGTCAACCGCGGCCCGGTGCTCACGCAAGAAACCGGCATCCGACTCAATTGTATTTCGCCCGGCCCGACCGACACCCCAATGATGTCTGCGTTCGTCGAACAAACCAGCGCAAAGTTCATGGACAGCTACCCAAAACCGATCGGCCGCAACTCGACTCCAGAAGAGCAAGCCTGGCCACTGGTTTTCTTGAACAGCGATGCCGCCAGCTACATTTCCGGAGAGAACCTCTACACCGACGGTGGAGCCGCGAACGGCTTGATCACCGGGTCGGTCAGCATCGATATGAGCGGACTTGTCTAGCAGCCCGTTGAGCAACAGGCCACGCGACGCAAACGGTTTGTTCGCGCCACAGCTACGTGGGTGACTGAGATCTCGGCGTCAGCGCCCTTTGAACTTCGGCTCTCTCTTCTCGCGGTACGCAGCGGCCGCTTCCTCCGAGTCTTCGTAGCGGTCGAGCCGCGCCGTGTAATCTTGCTCGGTGCGATACCCATCCTTAAGCGGCATGTCCTCGACGCGATTCAACGACTCCTTGGCGAGACGAATCGCCGCCGGGCTCTTGCGCGCAATCGAAGCGGCTATATCGCCCGCCTCGGCCGCTAGGTCGTCGTGCGCAACCACTCGGGAGATGCCTCCCATCTGCATCATTTCAGAGGCCGAAACACGACGGGCCGTGTAGTAGAGTTCCCGCATGCGGTACGGCCCGACCATCCGCTGCAAATGCGATCCCGCGCCGAGAAGGCCTACCTCGATCTCCGGGCAAGCAAACGAAGCGCGTTCTGACGCGACGATCACGTCGCAACACGCGACCAGAGCAAGCCCCCCGCCCAACGCCGGGCCGTTCACAGCCGCCACAACGGGCACGGGACAGTCGAGTATGGACCACATCGCCTCGCGCGCGA
>JAJCZJ010000051.1 GCA_029262455.1 Deltaproteobacteria bacterium
CAGTGCGGAGGAGAAATCCCGCACAATCGAAAGAACCGCCAGCGTAGCGGAACTGGCCCGCATCTCGGCCTCCGTGTCGCTGCTGATCCCCCAGGTGGGAATCAAGCGCGCTACCTGCCATTCGGCCATCTCGAGCCCTCTCCCATTCGCCGCCTGCGGCAATTCTGGCACATTGTTCCATCGGCTCCAGCTCGGGCCTTTCCAGGGGGCGCTGGTTTGGCAAGGTGCAGGAGGCTTTCCGCCGGACACGAGTCGGGGGCTTCGGGCGAATTAACGCTCCTGGGCCACTAGCTGATCTCGTAGGTGGTTCCGTTGGTTGCGACGGTCAGTACCTCTTCCTCGCAGACGCTCGCAGCAAGCGCCGCCCGTCCGATCCCTATGACCCCGGAACGCTCGCGTGGACCCATTCGCGGGTCCCAGGCCGCTCGCAGCACTTTGCCGCGCAGAACAACGTCCAAAACCGCCTTTTCGTCAGGCAGGAGCCGCTTGGTTGCTCTTGGGATCCGGATGATGCCAGAGGCAATGTCATTCGCAGTCACCCGCTGCGTCCGGGACGTTTCGTCGCCATGGAACCGAATAGCCGCCACCCGCCCACGCAATGCGCCCGCTGACTGGTCCAGAGGCGGAGTTGGGCTATTGCCCGATTCAGTTCCGGGGAGTCCCGCGCGCGGAGCTTTGGCTCCACGGATACCGTGGGCTTTCCGGGTCCCGCGCGGCCACCCCAGGTTCGCGAACGGGAAGGGGTGCGCCGGGTCGCGCATCCCCGCCTTGCTCTGAGCGGATGCCCGAGCCACAAAGGATCCGATTGCTGCGTTTTCGGCAGCAACAGGGTCGCATGTTCGCGACCAATGGACATAAAGATCCTCAAAGTTGCGGAGCGTCTTGAGGAACCAACCGCCAGCGTGGGGACGCCGTGCCCCCAGCGGTGTCCTATAGAACTGATTCACACGAACATGAAGATCAGATGCCAATCCAATGTAGAGGATGTGCTCGTCCGGCAGCCAGAACTCCTTCAGTCGGCCGGCCAACTGGTCGCTCGTCGGCCGGATGCCGTTCAGCACTAGTTCGGGCCGCAGGTCAAGCAGGCGCGCGACCGCCGTTTCGTCGATGGGTGCCGGTCGCAGATCGTGGCTATCAGCCTCCATGTCCTCGGCCGACGACACGACATAGATGCCAGGTCCATCCGAATTGATCCGCTCACCCCAGCGAACCACCCCGGCCGAAGCTAGACCGGCGGTTGCAAGCACGGAATTCACTGACGAGGGCAGAAGACTTCACCCAACCTTTCGCCAAATACGGTCGCGCTTGTTGGTGCGGTCCGGGGAGCATCGGCATCGGTCGACATTAGCAACTCGGCAAAGGTGACGGCCATCTCACGCAACAGATCTGGGCTTGCTTGCTCTAGGTGCTTGCGTACGGCGCCGATAAGGTTAATGGTCTTGGTGACCATTGTGTTCTCCCTTCCCGTTTTCGTCGACAGAAATGATGAACTGGTGGTCTTCATTTTCCGGGGATTACTCCCTGCCCCCCCAACCTTCGGGCTGATCGCTCCCAAGCTCTTAGTCCAACTCAGAGGCCGGTTTGGGAGGTCCTCGTACACCACGCCGTTGGGCGCTACTTGGGGAAAGCGGATCGACTGCTCAGTTCCTCCGTCAGTATCTGAACAATTCGCTCACGCTGGTGACGTGGTCCAGCGGCAGCGAGTGCGGCGCCTTCCCCAACCTCCCCGCGTCAGGGCGCCACCATCTGGGTGGAGTGCACTTATTGGCCACCCGGATTCCTTTGGTGTGACCGAATTACAGCAGGCATGTTCCCTTCAGCGATTGCCCCGGCGGCTGACCTTCCTTACCCTCGTCGACCAGACCCGCAGACCGGGAGAGCGAGAGGCAACGACTTGGGTTACCGCCGTCGGCGATTCATTTCCCAAGGACAGACTGTCAGCGGGACGCTCTACGATGAGCATGTGATGTTGGCATTTCAGCTTAGGAAGGTGCTTCCGTCCGGTTCGGCATTCAGTCTTTGATTACCAGTCAATGCAGCTATTCCCAGGCATCCGCCCGATCGGGGGGCAACGTGGCATTGGTTGTTCAATCCATATGAATCTCACACAAATAAGGCTGTTCTTTATTTCGTACGTGCCGCTCTGGGTAATGCTGTCCCTTCGTGCGCTGCCGCCGCACGTATCGTTAGACCGATCGGATGAGCCAGCGTGGGGCACGCTGGCGTTTGGTGCGATCGCTGCTATCTTTCTTATAGACGCTATCAACCTCGTTTACGGGAGCCAGCGTAAGGGCGCTATCACTTTGGTCTTCGAAAATGTCAGCGACCAGGGCTCGGCCGTGGCTGCCTACCTCGCCACGTACCTGCTCCCATTTCTCGGACTCACCCCGTCGAAATTGGGTGATTGGCTCGCCTACGGCGTCTACCTCTGCGTGGGTCTTGTGATCTTCGCGAATTCAAACCTCGCTCTCGTTAATCCCACCCTCTATGTTCTCGGTTGGCGGGTAGTGATGGCAGACCGCGCCCACCCATTCAAAGATAGCGAACTCCCAACATTTGATAGTTCCTCAGTTATCGTAGTTTGCAAGGAACCATTGAAACTACCCGAGGGGGTTGAAGTAGTGCGCTTTGCGGGGGGCTATGTCACCAAAAGAGAAAAGAAACGAGAACGCACAGGATGAGTCCTGATCAGAATCCCGAATTGGAATGGCCTAGAGTCGATTTCGAGGCAGATCCGCGACTCGTTCTCGGCGGAAGGCCCAGGAAAGGACGACTGGGGGGCCAGCGGGTTGATGTCCACGAAGACGTCTTTGCAGACCTTCGGTCGGTTGGTGAGACTGCGTATCAACTGCTCGCCGCGACTACTGCGCGAGCGTACGATCCAAACGCGACTCTTGAGGTTGGGGAACAGCATTTCCTAATTCCAATCTCTGAACTACCTAAGCGTGCGCTCGATAAGCGCGTGGACGAAGCCATTCCGGAACGCCAAGCTTCCAGAGTTCCGCCAAGTGGCCAGAGTGGGACCCCCACCGATGAGGTGTCCGACCTTATTGAGATGATTCAGGGAGTCGATCAACTTGAAGCCGCCAGCAGACCCCAGGTCCGCGAATCCGAGTACCTCTTCTACGCAATCTGCTGGCCATGTCCAAACGGATTTCTAGGCTTCGTTAAGAAATCCAACCCGAGGAAAGCACTGCATGCTGGCCGCAAGTTTTACAAGTTTGAGGACACGCTGAAAAGCGTTTCGACGCCAGATCTTGCTCTCGATTCCGACGTCGACGTGATTATCTCGCCAACGTTGGTGGCAGGATTTAGCGCTATTCCAATCAAGGACCTGTTCGCGGACATTCGCATCGTCTTCGACGGCGTTAGGACCAACGTCGGCGCAATTCAGTCTGATTTGGAAAATGCGATTCCGCTGCTAGATGAATCCGCCGCAGCCTTGACTAACGTCGGAGAAAGGAAACTATCGGTTGCGCGCAGGATCTATCACCTTCCGAGTCGACTGAGCGCAATCGGATTGACTCTGGAGAAGTTCAGGTCCGAGCTGACAAAACAGTGCGTAGATGAGAGCCTGCTAGTTGATTCGGATGGTCAGCTAGATTTCGGTCCCGATCGAGTCGAACTGTTTCTCGATGTCGTTGAAGGTCGATTCTATAGAGACGGCCTCGGCGGCGAGGACCGGAGGGCGGATCGATTCTCCCGCCGGAGGAACTAAGTGTCACGCAATTCCTACCCGAATCTGTGCTTCGTGAGTATTGGCTAAGAACGTTGGGCGTTCTGGCGCCCTGCTCCGGACGCCATCCAGGAGGAAGGACGCGACCGACTGGTTCGGCGATCACCCTGCAGTGGAGTTGAAGATTAGCTCTGAGTCTCAGAGCCAGCGACTCTCAATCACCCTCAACCGGGACGAGTACCGCGCCAGCTCAAACGGAGAATCCTGGGCCCCTAGGACTTCAGTATTCCATCCGATTAAGAGGTGAACGACCTATAGCCAGTGCGATTACTCACTCTCAAAGCCGTGGCTCGTGAATTTGAGTGTGTTGCCATTCTCAGTCACGGTGCGCACTATCTGGTCGGTAGCGCCGTTTGGGATGGTTGCCTCAATCTCCAGAGTGACCCTGACGTCAGCTCCTACTTGACCAGCTAGGTGCGCAATAACCTCGTCGGCGATACGGCTTGCATCTCTGCCGACACGTTCCGGGTCCAATTGCACCGTGCCGTGGTACCGGCGTGGCGAACTTTTCGCTGGGGCGCCGGCGCTTTGGTCCTCCTGAAGCCGGCCCTCGCCGCCTTGAGGGTTGTCTATCTGTCCCGGTTCCTCCGCGCGGTTCGGATCTTTCGGCTTCTCGGTCTCCGAATCAAGCTGCTGCCGAGCCAAATCCGGTTTGACCAAGAGGCCTGCGTCCTCCGCCGAAATCGATATCTGCTGACCTCCCCTTAGGCCCCGGTAACGCTTCTCGGCCTCGTCATAGCTCTCCGCGTAACCAAACGTGTCCGCCTGCCAAGTCAGCAAGCTCACGCCGTCGTAGATGGCTTGCATCAGAACCTCCGGACCTTTTAGGCGGGGCAGGTAAAGGTATCGGCCAAAGTCCTCCACTAGCTGTCGCACTGGGACGTGATCACCGCGCCAGAGCGGGACATCATCCAAATGCTTTCGCAGAATCGTGGAACCCAAAGACGTCACTAGCAGCTCGTCGCTGCGCAGCCGCTTACTCGCTCGAACGACGAGCGACTCCCCGCTCGACAGCCGGACCACCTGCCACGTGATCGGAGATTGTGGCTTCGCCTGCTCGGGTGCCAGCAGCCACTGGTAAGTCTCAGGCAATTGGGCTTTCACGGTAGTGTCGGCAGTCTGAAGTTGGGTCTCGGCCTGCCTTACCTGATGCGGATCAAGATTCAGCGCGTCCTTTTCGTCAAGGATCGATTTCCAAGCCAGATAGCGGCGGACTGCCTTATCCAGGTCCTGCAGTCTGATCTTGTCAGCGGCAAGAAAGACGAGGGTATTGCGATACAGGCGCGGTGAGCTACCACGGAACTCAAGGATCGCCTGAGCCGCAGCCTCCGCACCCTTCCCGGGTTCCTTCGTGTACGAATGCTCGAAGGGTAAGACCACCAACCGCGCGTCGGGATCATCCGGCACATCCGAACCTGAATGTGGCAGAGGGTGGATCCGCGAGAAGTCCCCCCTGTCGCCCAGGCTTACCCGAACCCGGTTGTCTAGCTCATTGGCGACCCTGTCCGGGTCGCGTACCAACTGCTCTGTACGATCTTCGGCCAACTTCGTGACGGTCGCTTGAGTGGAATACCAGTAATTCGGCCCGTCTTGATAGAGGTAGGTCGCCGCACCTGCCAGACGTCGCAGGGCATCACCAAAGATGGCTGGAGAATCGCCCGGCATCACGCAGCCCAACTTGATTCGCCTGTCTTCCAGTCCTCGATGGGCTGCCGCCGCGGTTGGAGCAGAACCCAGATAGACAGTCCTGGCCACCCGTCGGGTCGCATGGTATTTGCCGAGGTTCGACTGCTCAGAGTCGATCTTGAGCGGAAGCGAGCTAGGTCCGTCAACATCCTTTTCAATGATCGGTGCCCAATTATCCGACAGGTAGCGCGTAAGCTCGGACTGCACCCGGGCGTCGTCAATCGGGACGGTTGACGGCATGATCAAAGGATTGCGGTCGCCCTTTTCCCACAACGCATGAATCACTGCAGCCATGAGTCTCAGAACGCCTCTGGTCCGCTGGAACTTCACCAATGTGGACCAATCCGTGTATAGGCGGTCAAATATTTCCGGGTGGATGGGGTAGGCAGCGATGATGCGTTTCTCGTAATCACTTGTCCGGCATTCCGGGGGGAATTCGGCGCTGTGCTTGCGGTACCAGTCGCCGAAAGCCCGAGCAGTTACGTCTCGCTGCTTATAAGCATCGGGCCCCGCGAGCGGTTCAAACAACCTTCGGCGAACGATCTCGAAGCCCTCTTCGGCGGTGGCGGGCCGCCAAGACGCTTCCAGCCGCCCCACCACGTTCCGTAACCGATCCAGCGCCTCCCGCCCACGTACGCCTCCTACCTCAACGTCATCGGCTTGCGCTTGGGGTGAGCCGTGTGTGTCCGAGGCGGGCAACGACACAACCAGCAAACAGTTGCCCGCTAACTTCGCCGACTCCGTTAGCGCTTGAGCAAAGGTGAACTGAGTTTCGAACCCCCCAGCAGGAAGATCGCTCTGGTCGTGGAGCTGACGCGCGTAGGCGACCCACTCATCAACCAGAACCAAGCATGGTCCGTATTCCTTGAACAAATCTCGAAGTACGTCGCCCGGATTGGTTGCTTGCTCATCATCTAGCCTCACCCGGGCATAAGCGGCAGGACCGCCAAGTTGCCAGGCGAGCTCGCCCCAAAGAGTCCGTACAACCGTTCCGTCGGGTTTGGTTACCGGATTCCCAGGCGATATCTTGTTGCCGACGAGAACGACCGATCTGGCTTTGGGTAACGTCTTGACGCCTGCCTCCGCCATCACGACATCTACCCCGGGGAGTTCTGCAGGGTCCAACCCGGAAAACAAGTGATAGAGCGCCAACATTGAGTGCGTCTTGCCGCCACCGAAGTTGGTCTGCAGTTGCACCACCGGGTCCCCCCCGCTACCCGATAGCCGCTGAGCACCCCCCACCAGGAGACGTTTCAGGCTGGCGGTGAGATATGTTCGCCTGAAGAACTCCTTGGGATCTCGGTACTCGTCAGGCCCTTCACCGAGATGGACCTGCCAGAGATCCGCCGCAAACTCCGCTTGTTGATAGTGGCCGCCCGCCACGTCGGCGTGGGGCGTCGCCACCTCTCGCCAGGGAGTAAGCGTGCCGGTTGCGAGCGTTTCGATCAGCGACCCGCCGATCTTGCGCCGCTCGTTGCGGACCTGCTCGTCGAAAATGACCCGGCGAAGCTCCAACTTCATTTTGTTGACCTCTTCAGCCTGAGGTGCAGAAATCGCGGAGAGCAATCGGGCGGCCGAGTCCAGCGCACGATCGGCGTCGTCGCTTGGGAAATGCTCCTGATGCGCCCATTTGTTCCGATGGTCCCGCAACTCCTGAACCAGGGAGCGCTCGCTTCGACCAAGGGTCCGTGCAAAGACAGCGTTCCACGCATCCCACATCAGCCTTAGCAAGGCAGCTACGTCCCACTCGGCAATCGCCTTATTGCCCACCCCTCGGTCATCCGAAAAGTAGCGGCGAGCGGCTTCGGCGGCCTGCTCCTGATGCAGGTTTTTGAACTCACGCTCGACGAAAGGTGCCAATCCGGCTCGAAGAAGCTCCATAGCCTTGCCGATACGCTCTTGATTGGTAGTGGCCACTTGCTAGCCCTCGGATTTCTCGAACAGCCCGCCTTGCGCGGGTTCGACCCTAATTCCCTCGCCGGCGAGGCGGACGATTTCGGGCCAACTCTGCACCAGACCGTTGTAGCTGAGCGCTTCGGCTGCGCGCTTCTTACGCTCGCATAGGGAGAAGAGTCGGTAGCATAGTTCGCGGGCCACTTCGGCTTTGGCGCCGAGCTGAGCCAGAAGGTCGGCAGCGCCTGCCTCTCCGTCCGCCTCGAGGCCGCGTACTAGTTGATGGACCATCTCCCAGGCGGTTAGACGCGGGTCGGTGGACGGGTCCCAGTCATCCGCCAGTTCGTCGGGCCTGAGTAAGCGCACCCTGCTGCGCTTGGATTCGAGGATGCCGGCCTCTACCATTCCGGTGACGCTCGTGTTCTTGGACTTGCTTAGCTGCTCAGCCACCCCGTAATCGCCCTCGGCGAACCCGAATTGCTCGAACCAGGTGAGCGCCCAGCGGCTGTCGGCGTCGTAGTCGCCCTCCTGCTCGGCCAATGCTTGGTCGAGGGTTTGGTTGATGAGCGCCAGCGCGTCGCGGACGCTAATTATCTTGCCCTCGGCGTCGAGCACCTTCGCGTAACGGGTATAGACCGCCATGCCCGGACCGATGGCCGCCTGCGCCAGGTCCACCGGCGCGATGTTGCCGCGCTGGAGGTGGGCAAGTGCCTGTGGCAGTTCGGCCTTGAGCGCATTGACAAACTCGCGCCGCGTGGCTGTGGGTGCGTCGGCGGCATGCGGCCGGCAGACAAGGATGATGCTGGAGGCGAGGGCGCCGAGGTTCTTCTTCAGGTTGCCCGTGTACTCCGTGCGCATCGGCCAGGTGCCGCTAATCGCGAATCCCGCACGCATAACTGCGTCAATGAAGGTTTCCCATCCCGTGCTGGCAGTCCCATTCGCGCCATCACTCTCGGACTGCTTAAAGGCGTAGTAGATGGTGACCGGAAAGGCCGGATGCGCCTGGCTGGCCAGGCGCTGCATCGCATGCGTCATGCCGTCGAGAAAAAATCTATCCGCCTTCTCTTTGCTGCCATGCCGGTAGGGGGTGGCGACCAGTTCCTCGGCCTTGGGCACAGCGAGCGTGGCGAAGAGGTCGGGGAAGACGGGGGACAGCGATCGGCGCAGCCAGACATAGAAGAAATCCGAGAGGTCCGCGTAGCCGATGTTGTCGTAATAGGGCGGGTCGGTGGATACCAGCTTGTCAGTGCTCGTTGATTGGCTAGCGGCGTCGTCTTGTGAGGCTAATCCGGACACGCCCACGCCGAGTGCTTCGAGCATCTTCGATGCCTGCTCAACGCCAAGCAGAACATTGCCTGACGAATCGCTGAGTGGGTTGGCCTCCGCAAAATCCCAGACCATTGGAAGTGCCTGTCGACCGAACGTCGACACAACTCCAGGGCGAGTCTGATGCCAGGCGCAGAGTGACGACCAATAGTTTGCTCCCTTGTCTACGGCAAAGGCCAAATACACCGCCACCGCCTCGGCATAGGCGGTGGAGCCGGTACCGCCGTCGCGGAGGGGCTTCTTGTCGTCGGGGAGGCCGGCAGCGAAGGCGTCGCGCTGCACCCGCTCGCACGCTTCCTGCACCAAATCGGAGAAGGTCGTCAGTGCCACGAGCTGACGACGGGTGAACAAGTCGGCGTACTTCGTCAGACCATAGATCTGCGTCTTTATATCTCTGGGGTGATAATTGATATCTAGCTCTGGAGCCCAAAGCGGACGTGCTTCGTTTGCTATCGTCTCAATCTCAGAATTTGGCGGCAGGTAGACGCGACCTTGATGGCCTTCCGCGACGACCGCCATTAGTCGAGTACCCATTCGGCCAGCAACGCCCTCTTTTCGGATGTACTCGTATGTAATCGGCGTATCTGACATTAGGCACCGGAACGCATTCCACCTGCCGGCGGATGTTCCGCTCTTCGCGGGCACATTGTCGTTAAGCTTGCCGACCCTCACTGCGAACGTGTAGCCGTCCCTTTCGATTACTGGATCAACGTAGGCCTCCTTACCCGCTTTGGTGGAGAGCATGAAGGTCGACGCGAGTGGCACGTCCACCTGCGCAAAGGCCGGATTCGGGCTTTTCACCGTGCGCGCCCAGAGCCAGGCGATTACGGTGAGCTTGCGGCCGACGTAGGGCTTCAGGTCCGGACGCAGGTTCGCTGGATCATGCACCAACTCGGTGGTGACTTCTAACTTCGGGTAGAGGTGCCCGATGCGCTGCTCAGCCTCGTCGCGCATCCACTGGCCGTAGTGGCGAACATCTTCCGCCAGACCCCGCGCGCCCTTCCACTCGCGCGCGAAGAGGTTCTTGTCAGCCCGGGACTGGGGGTTCACCGGCGGCTTGCCCGTAAACTTGGGCGGAATCTCGATCATCGCCTTGTTGATCAACACCGCGACAGGGTTTAGGTCGCTGGCATAAGCCTCGAGCCCCAGCCGTTGCGCCTCGAGCGGCAGTGCGCCGCCGCCGGCGAACGGGTCGTGGAAAGCGGGCAGCTTCTTACGGTCGAACAATTCCTTGGCCCGCGGATGGTCAGCGTTTTCGGCGCAAGTCCGCCGCCAGCTCTGCCAAATCTCGTCCCTGGCCGCCTGCAAAACCGTCTCGTTTGTGGTGTTTTCCCACTTCACGAGTTCCTCGATAATCCGGAACAGACGGTTTCGTTCAAGTTCGGCAACCACTTCTTCCAAAGTCGGCTCCGGCTCCGTTATTGCATCTTCGGCCGCTAGTTCTTTCTTGGCTGCGCGCGCGGCTGCGCGCTTCGCTAACTCCCGTTCGGCAGCCCGGCGCTTTACCCCGTCCGAAAGCAGAACCTCTACGTACTCGGAGGGATCGTCAACCATCTGCGAAAAGATCACCGCCCGCGCCGCAGCTAACGGCCGACGTGCCCACCAAAGGTGCAGGGTACTGGGGTGCCCGTGTCGTATTGATTTCTCCCGCGCCGACGCCTTGTTGATAGCGTCGAGCGGCAAAGCCACCTCGATAAGCTTCTTGGTGGTCCTCAAACCAGCCCATCCTGGTCGGATTCAAGATCCGTCGCGTCCGAATCCTCGATAACCTCCCGCGCCTCCGCCGATTCTGTTGTTACGCGCGGGTGTTTACACCGATTTTGGATCTTTCCGATGCCCTGGAGGATGCTCATGACGGCTCGCCTGCTCGCTCCAGAAGCTTTCCAAGGTTGTAGTTGACGCTGGTTGCATTGAAGTCTGGTTCGCGCAGAAACGGCTTGCGCAGATAGCGAACTTTGTGCCGCCCGCCGTCAATAAACTCGACGATCGCCAAGATGAAGTCATCCGGCATGTTGAGGCTGAACAGAATCTCATTCTTGGTAACGGTGAGGGTGTCGGCCCCCGAGACTCGCCCCTTAACCTCGATGAAGCGGAGTTTGCCGGTGCCGGGCACCTTGCTCTCGATGTCGTAACCCAGCTTGTCGAGTTCGCGGTCAGTCGGGGCAAAACCCAATCGCAGTTCAATATCCATTACTGCGGCCCGAGCCCGCGCAGCAGACACTTGCGTGTCAGTCGGTCTGGCCGAATCAGGGAGTGGCTTACCCGCCATCTTCGCTATCAGACCGATCGGGACGACCACCAATCCCCCTAGCACGACCGGAGGCAGGGCCGATATCTGGGCCTCTCGTTCCAACTCAGCTAAACGTCGCTGCAGGCGGGTCTGCAGATCGTCCGCCCGGCGACGAGCTTCCTGCGAGTTAAGTCGGGCACCGGCCTTGCCAGCCTGTTCCTGGAGCTTCAATTGCTCCGCTCGGTGGTCCCAGTAAGTTATCTCCTTGGTGAGGCGGTCCTTAACTGCCGAGCGGGTCTTGTCGATCCAAGCTATCCGACGACCCCTAACCTCAGCGATGTGCTCAGGAACGATGTGGGCAATTGCATGGTTCTGCGCCGTTTGTTCTATTTCACGGGTGATCCACCCGAGTTCCGCCCGATCAAGAACCTCGGCGATATTTGGCTCAAGCTCCGTTAGGGGTCGGTAGTCGAGGTAGGGAGCATAGTGAAGATCCCGGGTTGTACCGTCGGCGCTCATCTCTACATAAAGCACCTTTTGAGAGATGATTCGGCGACCACCTGAGGGCAGAGTGTTGGCATCCTGAATAGCATGCTCAAGCGTGAGGAGAACCCGCGGCGTAATGCCGGGATCACGATCGTCCACCAACACTGTGCCCCTCTTTAACAGGTCACGATGACGCTCCAAAGTGAGGTCCAACGTCGCGTCAAGGAGCGGGTGCCCGGGGCAAACAAATGCGGCGAGCGGTACCCCATGGGGAGCGATTAAGTCCTTTTCAAAGACTACGCGTTCATAGCGTGAGAGAACTGGGTCGCCTCCCCCTATTTCGCGATCGCGGTTGCGCACTGGTGCGGGGACGTGGGTCAACTGGTAACGGTGAGGCTCCCGCTGTCGGATTGTGCCGCCCAGTCGTCCGAAAGCCTCCAGGAAAAAGTCTTCCACATAGTGGGGCTGGAGACGGCGGGCCTCGGCGCGCTCCATCTCTTCCCGCACCCGCGCCACACGGGTTGAGTCCATCGCATCATTGGCCAGAGCCCGTTCTTCAATGAGGCTTTCTAGGTAGGGTCGATCCACGCCGTGCTCGACGGCTTGGTTCAGGCGGGCTTGAACCTCCGGTAGATCTCCGTATCTGATCGCCTCGATAAGAAGATCGCGCAGTGGCTTACCGTCGAACTGAAGCTTGCCGAGCACATCGAAAACCTTCCCCCCAAGGGCCTTTCGCGCCTCCTCGAGCTTTTCCAGGAGTCGGCGATAGACATCGCCTTCCCGGGTTTCCTGGGCGACCAGGTTCCACAGGTGGCAGACCTCGGTCTGACCTATTCGGTGGATGCGGCCGAAACGCTGCTCAAGGCGGTTCGGATTCCACGGCAGGTCGTAGTTCACCATTAAGTGAGCCCGCTGAAGATTGATACCTTCGCCGGCAGCGTCCGTAGCGAGCAGAACCTGGACCTCAGGGTCGTGCAGAAAACTCTCTTGCGCCTTGCGCCGCTCTTCCCGGCCGAGACCACCGTGAATCTGGACCACTGCCTCTGAACGGCCCAGCAAGGTTGCTATCTGGCGTTCCAGGTAGCTGAGGGTGTCTCGGTGCTCTGTGAAGAGAACAAGCTTTTGGCGGGGAGAGCTTACGGGCCGCGGTGTTGTGGTGTCGTCGCTGGTACCTGGGCCGCCAACTCCTTCGAGGTGTGCGCCCGGAGAAAAGATTTCACCGAGCAAATGAGCAAGCTCACGCCACTTCGTGTCCTGGTCGCTCCGGCGCACCTGTGCAGCCAACGACTGAAGGTGCGTAAGCGTAGCTATTTCGATCTTTAGTTCCGTGACTGTGGCGGCGGCGGTTGCCTGATCCAAGATCTTCGCCTCTGCGGCTTCGACCTCGTCCTCAGGTGCCTCATCCAGGTCCTCTATATCCTCGGCGTCCAGCACGGGGCCCGCAGTTAAGAGCGCCGGCACCGTCCCTCCGCGCCCCAGGAGTTCCAACTCCGTCAAGCGTTTCTCCAAGCGCTCCCGGCGGCGACGCAAGGATTGGTAGATCGCCTCCGGGGACGAAGCAAGCCGGCGCTGCAGGATGGTCAGTGCAAATCCAACCGTGCCGGCCCGCTTGTCGTTCTGTAACGCTTCGGCGCGATTGAACTCCTCGCGTACGTATTCGGTTACTTCCTTATATAGGCGAGCTTCTGCGTCCGAGAGCTTGTAGGGAACCGTGTAGGCGATCCGTTCAGGAAAGAGCGGGCGGCCGTCGAACTTGAGTAGGTTCTCTTTGACCATCCGGCGCATGAGGTCGGAAACCTCGACCTGGTGCACCCCATCCCGGAACTTCCCCTCGAACCGGTCCCCATCGAGTAGGGCGAGGAACAATTGAAAGTCCTCTTCCTTGCCATTGTGGGGAGTAGCGGTCATGAGGAGGAAATGGCGGGTGAGACCAGAGAGGAGCTGACCCAACTTGTATCGCTTGGTGTACTTCACCTCCCCGCCGAAGAAGGTCGCGGACAACTTATGGGCTTCGTCGCAGACGATGAGGTCGTAGCGACATTCCGGTGCGCTCAACATCTGCTGGACATCCTCATTGCGAGAGAGCTTGTCCAAACGAGCGATCGCTAGGTCGTTCTCGAGAAACCAGTTACCTGTGCGCGCAGATTCGAGTTTGTCATTAGTCAAAATCTCGAATGGCAAATGGAAGCGGCGGTGCAGTTCGTCCTGCCACTGTTCTACGAGGCTTCCCGGGCACACGATCAAACAACGCTTTACGTCTCCACGAGCGATCAGTTCTTTAATTAGGAGGCCAGCCATGATCGTTTTACCAGCGCCAGGGTCATCCGCTAGAAGGAACCGCAAAGGCTGGCGTGGAAGCATTGCTTCATAGACCGCGGTGATCTGGTGAGGCAACGGGTCTACAAGTGATGTATGAACCGCCAGGACGGGATCGAAAAGATGGGCCAGGCGGATACGGTGCGCCTCCGACACCAAACGAAAGAGGGCGCCGTCTCCGTCGAAACTCCAAGGCCGGCCCGTCTCGACGATCTTGAGCCTCTGCTCATCGTGGCGGTAGAGAATCTCATCGGCTACACGACCATCCGGAGCCCGGTACACGAGAGTAAGGGCTTCTGATCCGTGCCAGGTAACGTTGACGACGGTCACCAGGCTGTCGGGCAGAATGCCGAGCACGTTGGCGCCCGGCTGTAACTCTTCTAGCTCCATTGCTCGTTGGTTTCCCTTGGCGTTCATAGACCAATGATTCGATCAGTCAAGATCTACCCTAGTACCCCACCGGTGTAGGGAGAAGGACTTGGGACGCACTACTGTGGGCTTCGACCTTATGCTTGTTGAGATTCGCCGCGCCTTCCGGCAACCCTGCCGCCCGAAAGACTAGCGACTACATCGAGCGATGGCATTGAATAATGCTGCCAACAATTGTCGACTAGCCACGCTAGCTCCAGTTTGGTTGCAAACCGAACGGGGGACCACCAACGGCCGGCCCCTAGTCCCGCAGGATCTTAGTCATCGCCTTTCCTTTGGCGAGTTCGTCGATCAGCTTGTCCAGGTAGCGGATCTTTTTGCATCACAGGGCCCTCGATTTCTTCCACCCGGACACCACAAACCACCGGCGTCCGGATTGGTCTTCAAGCCGACCTTCTCCAGCGACTCCAGGCTCATGTAGCGCCGGCTGACCTGCCACTCGTCGTGGAGTTCGGCCAGCACCGCCCCGACCAATCTGATCACCGCCTGGCGGTTGGGAAAGATCCCGACCACATCGGTCCGGCGGCGGATCTCCCGGTTGAGCCGCTCTTGGGGATTGTTGGATCGGATCCGGTGCCAGTGCTCTTTGGGGAAGTGGGTGAAGGCCAGAACGTCCTCGGCAGCCTCGCCCAGCAATTGAGCAGCAGTCGGGTGCTTGGTCTCAAGCGCCTCGACCACCCGGGCGTGTTGCGCCCACGCCGACTCGGAGTCGGGTTGCAAGATCAGATCGAGCGCACCGCGGTCGCCACCCACTGCTGGGCCGAACGGGGAACCCGGGTGAGCAGGTTGCGCACGAAGTGGGTGCGGCACCTTTGCCAGCTGCAGCTGACGGTGGCCGAGATCGCCGACCTCAGGCCCTGGTGGCAGTCGGAGATCACCAGCTCGACCCCGCTCATCCCCCGGGCCATCAGGTCCCGGAAGAAGGCCAGCCATCCCGCCCCATCCTCGGTGGTCACCACGTCCAGTCCGAGGATCTCCCGGGTTCCTTCGGCGTTGACTGCGGTTGCGATTAGCGTAGCCACCCCCTCGATCCGCCCCGGCTCCTTGCCCGGCCCGGGCTGGCGGGCCTTGTGGACCAGGGCGTCGACCCACGGGTAGCGGTAGGGACCCTGGTCGAGCGGGCGGGTGCGAAAGCTCTCCACCACCTGGTCGAGGCTCCTGGCCATCTCCGAGACCTGGCTCTTGGATATCGACTCGATCCCCAGAGCTGAACCAGACCCTCGACCCGGCGAGTGGAGACACCCAGCACGTAACACTCGGCCACCACCGCCACCAAGGCCCGCTCGGCCCGCCGGCGGGCCTCGAGCAGCCAGGAGGCAAAGTAGGAGCCGCTGCGCAGCTTGGGGATCGCCAGCTCCACGGTTCCCACCCGGGTGTCCCAGGTTCGCTCACGGTAGCCGTTGCGTTTGTTGGTGCGGTCCGGGGAGCGCTCCCCGAAGCTGGCGTTACAGGCGGCGCCGGCATCCGCCGACATCAGCAATTCGGTAAGGTGACGACCATCTCACGCAACAGATCTGGGCTGGCTTGCTCTAGGTGCTTGCGTACGGCGCCGATAAGGTCCATGGTTTTGGTGACCATCGTGTTCTCCCTTCTCCTGTTTTCGTCGACAGAAAGGATGAACCGGTGGTCTTCATTTTCCGGGCTTTCTCCCTACCATTACCTTCGGGCTCCTGCCTCAAGAGCTCTCGGTCGAACTCAAGGGCCGGTTTCGGGAGGTCCCTCGTACACCACGCCGTTGGGCACTACTTCGGGGCCGTCCCCCATGAGCGCTCCGACTCCCGGATCAACCAGTGAAACGGTCAAGCTCTTCATGCGGTGGTCATGGAGGCCTGGGTCCACGGTGTGTCAACCCGCAAGAGTTGGCGACCTGGTCAAGGCGCGGGAATCGGCACCGGTATCTTCAAGAGCGAGGTCAGCCGGATCTGCAGCCAGCATGACCAAGACCTCGAGGCGTTCTGGAGCCGACCACTGGATCACATCGAGTTCCCCTACTTGTTTGCCGACGCCACCTACGTCAAGGCCCGGTGGACGGCAGGTCGGTTTCTCGAGCAGTCGTGGGGGCAACCGATACCGGATTACCGCTACCGGCGACCGGGAGGTTCCAAGCGTGGAAGTCGGCGATTCTGGGGACGGGGTGTTTTGGACCAGCTTTTCTGCGCAGCCTGCGTGCTCGAGGGCTGAGCGGAGTTCGTTCGGTGACCTCAGCCCACCACCTGAGGCTCAAGCAGTGATCCAGGCCGTGGTCGTCGGATCGGCTTGGCAGCGGTGCCGTGCCCACTTCCCTAGAATTAACCGGCAAGCCCCGCAAGACCAAAATCAACTGAGAGCCACGGATTCTTTCCGGGGGCGCATTGTGCCGGCCGGCCGGCGGACTAGAATTACCCAATCGAGCCGCCACACCCGGCGGCCGCAAAGGTAACCGGGGAGAGCCTCCGAGCATGGACGAGAACGAAGCCCCGCAGCCAGATGAAGCCCAGCCTCCAGAAGACCAGTCACCCGAGGAGGCGGAGGCGGAGCGCCA
>JAJCZJ010000052.1 GCA_029262455.1 Deltaproteobacteria bacterium
GGTTCCGGAAGGGCAGTCTTCGTCAACGTGGCAAACCTCTGCGGGGTGGTCGTCACATTCGGCTGACAGTAGGGCCGACAGAATCGTACTAGAATCGGGAGGCAGACTGCCACCTGGGGCCGCCACATCAACGCCCGAGCCAAAACTAGTAAAGTCCGTGGCCAGGTCATCCTCAGTCGAGGCCGAAACGACGATGCTCTCGCTCTGATTCATTGGCAGCTGTCCGGCAAAGTTTTTCGCGAAGTTTCCAGCCGCCACGACAAAAACCACGCCGTTCGCGTAGCTATACTGCACTCCGAGAGCGACTCCTGGACAGAAATCTAGGACGTGAATATACCCCCAGCTATTATTGCTGACGTCCGCACCCATGTCGGTCTGGTAGATCATCGCTTCGGAAATCGATGAGCACGACACGGTCGGCGAGATACCTTTCAGCGGCATGATCTGAGCATTCGGCGCGACCCCCGCGATACCGATTCCGTTGTCCGCCACGGCTGCAATCGTTCCGGCAACGTGGGTGCCGTGGAAATCGTCGTCTTTGGGGTCATTGTCGTTCGAAGAGAAGTCCCACCCACGTATGTCATCGATGTAACCGTTCGCATCGTCGTCGATTCCGTTAAAGTCGCTGGCATCGACAACCCCATTCGAATTGAGGTCCTCGCCAGCGTTGATCCAAATGTTCTCCATCAAGTCGGGGTGCTCGTAGTCAACCCCGGTATCGAGCACCGCGACGACGACACCCTGCCCTGGATCGTTCACGGGATCGGCGAAAAGATCCCACGCCTCCAACGCCTGGATCTGCTGCAACCCCCAGAGATCCGGAAAGATTTGCCCCCAGGCCCCCTCGCTCCAATTGATATCATCCGTCGTGACGAACTCGTCGTTGGGAATGAACGGGACATTGGGAAGCGCGTCGTACAGGACAGCTCCGATGTAGTTTGGATGAGCGAACTCGACATGGGGGTCGCGGCTCAGCTCGCGGGCCGCAGCCAAGGTGTCAGCTTCCGCGACCTTGAAGACATAGAGCTGGGAGAGGTCCGGGGGGCTTAGGCCCGCCGGCGCCCTTCGAGCCCGAACAGGAAAGCGAGCACGAACTCGCTCGACGTGAGCGTTCCATCGCAATGCGGGGTCAGGCTGTGCAGATCTCGCCGTAGCAGCGCCGGATTCGGACCAGCGACCGATGTGAGCTACCTCGGGTTGGTAGCGGTCGATGAGCGACTGAAACTCGCTACCTGCGGATGCTCCCGACAGCGTACTCGCTCCCGCAATGCTCGCGCTGAGAGCCCGACCTCGAGAAGCGTCCGCGAGGTCCGCGGTCAAAGCGCCGGACTTCAGCTTGACAACGACCTCACCGGGAACGAATGCGATCTGGCCCCGTGGGGCTCGTGATTGCGAGTTTGAGTTTGGCAACATTTGTCCATGAGCAGAGACTGCTATCGCTGCAACGAAGAGGATAAGGCTGGGGATCGTTGCCTTGCTTGCATTCATTGGACTATCCGCCTCCACTCTGGAGTCACATCTCCAGATTCAAACTTGCTATACAATCGATTGCGAGCTCCGTGAAAATCGACGGCCGGGCACGAGTCCTTCAGACCGTCCGATACGCGTACCGCACAGCATCACGGGACGCAACGAAAAAAAGCTCTTCAATCAACGGGTCGGGAAGGCCGCTACACGCGCTGGTCCCACTTGTCTCGGGTTCGGTATCGCTGTCTGTTGGGCGAAGACTCGATACGAATCCTACGCTACGCAGCGGCGCCATTGAGTGGGCGCCACGCCCCGTGATAGTCGCTACTCGTGCCTCGCATTGGTCTCCTCAGGTTCTTGGTCGCCACCATCGCCCTTGCCTTGGCGCTTTGTGGCTGCAGCGGCGGCGATGATGACGCATCTCTCGGCACCGACCGACCGAACATTGTCTGGATCGTGTCCGAGGATATGAACTTCGAGATCGGGGCGTTCGGCGATCCGGCCGCGGTGACGCCACGCATCGATGAGCTGGCGTTGCAGGGAGTGCGCTACACCAACGTGTTCGCCACTTCCGGTGTCTGCGCTCCGTCGCGCGCGGCGTTGATCACGGGCATGTACGCCACATCGATCGGCGCACATCACATGCGCAGTTCGGGCGGCGGCTACCAACCGGTACCTCCACCCGAGGTTAAGACGTTCACCGAACACCTACGGGCCGCCGGGTACTACACGAGCAATCTCGGCAAGACCGACTACCAGTTCAGCGGCGTCTTTGGCGACGCTCCGCGAACGAATTGGGACGAACCAAACGGAGACTGGCGCGGACGCGCGAGCAATCAACCGTTCTTCGCGTACATCACTCTCTTCGTCACTCACGAGAGTCTTCTTTTCGGCGACCGAGAGCCAGCGACCGATCCGGCCTCCGTAACCGTGCCGCCGTACTACCCAGACACACCGCTCGTGCGGCGCGATTTCGCCCGGCTCTACGACAACGTAGCCTCAATGGATGATTCCGTCGGCGTCATTCTCGATGCGCTGATCGAGGACGGCGTCGAAGACGAGACCGTTGTGTTCTTTTTCCCCGACAACGGACGCGGGTTCCCTCGCGACAAACGCTGGGTCTATGACGGCGGCATTCACGAGCCACTCGTCATTCGCTGGCCCGACGGACGCGATGCCGATGCGACCGTCGACCGACTGATCAGTTTCGTCGACTTCGCACCGACCGTCTTGTCCCTCGCAGGGGTGCCGATTCCGCCCTACATGGAGGGGCACGCCTTCCTCGGGCCGCAGGCGGTTGCCGAGCGGGAGTTCGTGTTTGCCGCCGCCGATCGCCACGACGAGGCAGTCGATCGCATCCGGGCCGTGCGCGACAAGAGGTACAAGTACATCCGGAACTATCAACCCGACACACCGTACGGGCAGCACATCAGCTTCCGTAACAACCTCGCCACGATGCAGGAAATCTTCCGTTTGGAAGACGAGCAGTCCCTGTTCGCTCCGGCTGATTGGTACTTCCGGACAACCAAACCGGTCGAGGAACTCTACGATACCGAGACGGATCCATTTGAAATCACGAACCTCGCCGACCGCGACGAAGTTCAACCGATCCTGCAGCGAATGCGCGAAGCCCACCTGGACTGGGTCGAGCGCACCGGCGACCTCGGCGCCGTCCCCGAGTCCGAGTTGGCGGAACGATATTGGCCCGGCGGAACGCAGCCCCAAACACAGGCTCCTGTCTTTTCTCCTGCCGAAAGTTCCGACAGCACGCCGCTCGAAGTATCGATCAGCAGCCCGACCGAAGGGGCGTCGATCGCCTACACATTCGACATCGGCGAAGAACCACTTTGGCAGCTGTACACCGAGCCTGTCCTTATCGACTCGAACGCAACACTGCGCGCCAGAGCACACCGCTACGGATTCTCGGAAAGCAGCGAGACACAGTCGCAGTTTGAAGTGCCCGAAAGATAACGGTCACCAATCCCCGGTTCCGACAGCGACCGCCCGATTCTTCGCACCCGCTCAATACCCGAGAGCGCGCAGTCGCTCCTGGACGACCGGGTCCACTTCAATCTGCTGATGCGTCGCACCGCCGGCGGCCGCAGTATCGGCGCTGTCGAGAAAACCTTTCGCGAAGTCTGAATAGTCAGAGATCAGGCGCTTGAGATCCGCACAGGCATTGGGACGAAGGTCCAAGATGTTCTTGTGCTCGCCAGGATCGTTCGCGAGGTCGTAACACTCATAGGTATGGCCAGACTTCGTTTTCGCGCGAAGCAGTTTGCGCTGGCCCAGCCGCACCGAGAAGGTCGGTTGAGGCACCATGGTGATCTTGTGCGGCCACCCCAGGGCGGCCCGTCGGTGCCACGCTTCGCTATAGAGAGGTTGTGGATCTAAGGAGTCGGGTGTGCCGCTCAACAAAGGTACTAGGCTGCGCCCCATTTGCTTCGAGCCTGATGTCACTCCCGCAAGCTCGAGCAAAGTCGGCATGATGTCGACATGGCCAACCGGGCCGGAGATGCGCCTGGCCGCGATTCCAGGACCGTGGATGATGAGCGGGACATTGATGATCTCCGGGTGGAGGAACGGACCGTGGAACATATAACCGCGCTCGAGAAACGACTCACCGTGATCCGAGGTGATCACCAGAACGGTCCGCTCCAGCAGTCCATCCCGTTTCATCTCGCCGACGAAAGAGCGCAGCTGATCGTCGACGTAGCGAATCGACTGATCGTACGCCGCCACACGATTGGCAACGGCCGGATTCTGCTTCTTCTTGGTGCCTGAATCCACGAAGAGCTGGTGATAGCGCTCCGGGGGACTGAGCGGGAAGTGCGTTTGGTATGTGTGCAGAAACAGAAACCGTCGCCGCCCAGCATGCCGGCGCAGCCAGTCGCGTGCGTTTGATAGATTCTTTTCGATGTTGCCGACAGGCACAGTCTTGCCTGGGTCCTCAATCACCTGGAAAGTGTTGAAGCCACGCTGGAAACCCATTTTCTCGCGCATCGGTCCCCCTTCGGTGATCGCACCGGTCTCGAACCCGGCCTTACGCATCGACTGCGCAACGGTTTCGACATCGGCGAATCTCTCAGGGTTGAGCATTTGGATGAGTCCATGCGTCGACGGCTGCAGGGAAGTAAAGATCGTCATGTGAGCCGGACCGGTCGTGGTCGACGACGCGACAACGTTCTCGAAAAGGCTTCCTTCGCGCGCAAGACGATCGATGAAAGGGGCCGTTTCGTGCTCGTACCCGTACGAACGAAGGTGGTCGGCACGAAGCGTATCGATCGAAAGCAAAATGATGTTGAGATCGTTCACGGGCTTGTCGCCAGCCCCGAAGAGAGTCGGATTGCCCCACACCGGCAACGACCACCCGCCCTCCTCGGCCGCGGCAGTCGCTTGGTTGCGAAAACGAAAGTGGGCGCTGCGGCCCTCATGCTTGGAGAGATCCAGCTGGTGCACCTGCCAACCAACAGCGGTGTTCGGATCGAGCACTTGCGAAAACGCCGCTTCACACGTTCCGCTCGAACAAACATCCACTTCAAACGACACCGCGGTCGAGCGCGGACTCGCGTCGAGCAACCCCGCCGCGAACTCCAGCAACCCGTGCGGAGGAATCTTAACCGACTTCGTCCGTATCTCCCGCCGCCCGATGACCGGGTCGCGAATCGCCATCGCGCCAACCACTTTGCCGCCAATCGCGACATCAGGCGGCACGTCGACATCGAACTCCAGCCCGGGACCGGAGACGCCGGCCTTGCGAACCAAAACCCCAGGAAGCTCGCGCACCGAGGTGCCATTCACAACCGTCACCACGAGAACGACGGGCGCGTCCCCCGGCACATCGGCCGCGACGCCGGTTTCGAAACTCAATCGACGCGATTGCGGAATCTCTACGGCAGCCTTGAGAACGCTCCCCGTGACGTAGCCCCGCAACACATAGCGGGTATCGCCACCCAGCGTCGCCGTCGCCGGCTGTTTCTCCGCCCCGTCAACGAAACGGGCAATCGCCACCGTCGCAGGCGAAACCTCACGGGCATTCGCTATCACCGCCACTGGGAGCATCCCGCAGACGGCTAGAGCGAACGATCCGCCCTTGGTCCACAGACGTCCGCGCGATACGTGACCCATCGGTCCAGGGTATTCCACAGACAAGAGAGATTCCACTGACTTCCAACGAACCGCGAGCAACCGGCCCGACGAGCGCGCGTCCTCCTTACAATTGAACCCGCACAGTCTGCACTGAGTTGGCTGCGATCGCGATCTCGGCGAACTGAGCGCCGATCTGCAGGGCGTAGCGGACTGGGCTCTTGGACGTATTCAGCAGTTGAACGCTCAACAAGTTGTCGCTGTTCAATGTCGCGCTCGCATGGAGCGTGTCATCGGCGAGGTCCACCAGATGTTTCGTTGCCTGGACGGCTTTGTCACCGGGACGAATCGTCCGGCTGAACTGGGCCAGCACGTGATACACCGGAGTGTAGTAGACATTGCCGGATTGCACATCGATCATGATCGGGGCACCGCAGAAGTTGCCAACGCGATTGGGTCCACCTTCTTGATCCAGAACGATGTTCCAGTCGATCCACCCCTCGACCCAGTGGTTGAGGCTGACGATGATGTTCCTCGCATAGCGATGAACCGGTGTGTAGATCGGGTGATCCTCCGGATTGGGCGCCCAAGACGCGGTGTAGGCCCAGTCGGTAGCGGTTTCATTCCACCAGAACTCGTCGTTCTCGAACCAGTCCGACTCCTTGAAGCGAAGTGGATCGAGAATACCCGCCGGAGCGTCCTTGCCCAGCGCGTCGATCGTCGCCTCGGTGTTGATGATTGAGAAAGTTGGGAATTTTTCGTGCACCCTTTCGAAGGTGTCTTCATGAACTTTGAAGGTGCTGGAGTACCAGTGCACCGCAGCACCGTAGACATAAGGTGCCGTTTCAGGGTCGCCGAAAATCTCGTCCGTCCAGTGCTCGAGACCGTCCCGGTTCTGATCGTAGATGAGTAGCTTTGTTTTGCCGTAGTCGCTCGCCCGCAGAGCCGGTCCCAGGTGGTTCTTCACGAAGACGTTCTGAGACTGCGGCGTAAAGTCCATGCTCTCCCAGGAACCGTTGTTGCCGTGCGGTTCATTCACTGGGGTCAGGCCCCAAATCTCGACGCCTTGCGCTCGGTAGGCATCGAGATACCGGACCAGGTAGTTCGCATAGGTCTGAACATAATGTGGCTTCAGCGCTCCGCCCGTCCCTTGGTAGTTGGTCTCGGGCGTCGCGGGCCGATACCAGTCTTCGATGTCCTTCATCCAAGCTGGAGCGGTCCACGCCGACGCAACGATGTTGAGATCCTTGTCGGCCTGCGCTCTCTTGATCGCCAGGGCTTCCTTGATCATCGGCAGCAGGTCGAAGGACTCGTCCTTCACGCCTGGGTACTTAGCGCGGTCAAAGCCATCACGGTCGACAGCGATACTGAAGTGCTGCAAGTCTTTGTCATCGGCGACATCGGCGTAGGAAAATTTCCCTTCGACGGAGAAGTCGGTCGAACCGATGACGGTTCGCGCCAACGAAAAATTCGCGCCGCTTTTGCCGTAGATCTTTTCCATGACGGCGCTGCGCTGCTCTTTGTCGAGGTGCGCAAGGACAAAGGCCGAAGACTCCGTAAAAGACGTGCCTATACCGACAATCGTCTGCTTGACGATGTCCGGTCTGATAACGACGCGGGTCGCGCGCCAGGTACCGCTCCGAAAAGATACGTTCTCTTGGCGGGCTACCTTGTCACCGGCCTCGCTGGTCAGCAGGATCTCTGCGGTCTGCAACAACTCATAGTTGGTGCCATCCGCGTGCGAGGCCAACCTGCCTCCCTGAAGGTAGGAGAGGCACGAGGCCAGGATCGCGCAAGAAGCGGCACCGACCAGCAGACTAAGGTTCTTCTTCAACATGTTCTTCCCCAACATGTTCTTCTCCAACATGTTCTTCTCCAACATGGGGTGCCGCCTATTCTTCTTCGGATGGAGAGATCCGATCTCACTTACTCGAGATGCTCGTAGCGATCCGCCCGCAGATCGGCATTCTCCGCCGGGCGCCAGAACCAACCCTTCGGATCCCAGCACTGGCAGTACTTATAGTCCCCGGCCAGCGTTCGATAGGTCTGCACTGCTTCGGGGTACATTTTCATATCGACATACGCCTCGGCCATCATGAAGTGGCAAGCGCCCACATCATTGAGGGCCCATTTGTCTGAGGCAGTCGAAGAAGGCTCGTAAGACTTCATCGCCGCATTCATCTTCTTGGCCTCTTCACCGTACAGCTCGATGCACTTGCGCGTATACGCGAAGAGTTTTGGATAGTCCTTCTTCGCGAAAGCCTTCCAAGCCTCGCCGGTCAGTGTTTCAGACGAGAAGTTCCCGTAGTCGACCTCGGCCATCGCCGCTTGGATCGCCTGCTCGCTGAATTCGAACGAAGCGCAACCCGCCGCGCCGAATGTCAAGGCACAGATTAGAATACTAAACATCATCGTTCCCCACCCTCAGCCGATTCGATAGCACGACGCCACCTCGAGCCAAGCCCCGCGCGAGCCCCGCGCGGGATCGACGGTTCAAGTTCCAAAGAAAAGAAACCGCAGATGAACGCGGATAAACGCAGATCGCGGGCAACGCCCGCATTCCAGTAGCGAAGATTCTCAGCGTTCATCCGCGATTATCTGCGGTTTGGATAGAACCGATTCACCCTGTCGGAGCGATCGCCTTCAGAGCACTTTCGAGCATCTCGTAGGGAGCTCCCTGTGGAAGGTTCACCAGGCCGAGGCCCATGCCGTTGGAACGCCATTCGGCGAGCTTCTCGCGGCAGAGCTCGGGTGGGCCGCACACCGCAATTGCATCGATCAGCTCATCACTTACGGCCGCGGCGGCCTGCTTGCGATCACCCTTGTTGTAGAGTTCACGTACGAGGTCTGCGTTCTCTTGATACCCGAAGCGACAAAACATCGCGTGGTAGTACGTCCCCATGCCGCCGATGTAGAACGATACCAGCGGCTTGATCATCGAGCGCGCAAAGTCGACATCGTCGATCGGTACCACTGCCAGGAACGGCGCCAGCTCGACTTCAGCCGGATCTCGGCCGACCTCTTTCGCTCCTTCCGCGACCCATTCGAGACCGTCTTTGAAGTTCGCGTACGGCCAGAACGTCGGCACCCAGCCGTCGGCGCTTCGACCGATCTCGTTGATCGCCTTGCGCTGCAACGATGCGACGTAGATTGGGATGTCGGGCCGCGTCGGCGTCATCTCGAGCTTGAAATGGCGCAGGTCGGCGAGCGTACTCTGCTCGGGAGTCAGTCGTTCGCCCTTCCACAGCGTACGCAGAACGCCGATGGTTTCGCGCATCCGCGTCAGCGGTTTCTTGTACGGAATTCCGTGGAAGTTCTCGACGACGTTCTTGCCACTCGTCCCGAGCCCCAAGATCGCCCGCCCCTCGGAGATCTCGTCGAGAGTCGCCGCACTCATCGCCAGCAGCCCGGCGGATCGGCTGAAGATATTCGCGATCCCGGTCGCAAGTCCGATCCGCTTTGTATGAATTGCGATCTCGGTCAGGAGCTGAAACTGCTCATACGACCACGCTTCGGGGACCCACACCGAATGGTAACCGAGATCCTCAGCCAGCTGCGCGGTTCGAAGCACAACCTTACGGTCGTACTGCTTCCAGAAAGGAACAATTCCAAGTCTCATCTGCCACCTCCTCGCGAGCCAGCAATCATGCCCGACAGCGGAGCGCACGACAACGCTTCAGCCACACAGCTCATGCCACCGCAATCGGCTCTCCGCAGCCCCCGGCACCGGGGCCGCAAAAATTCCGAGGGGAAGAAAACATCATCTACTTCGGCGGCTTCGATCACAACGGACAGCTCTTTCACAACACCGCCGAGATCGTAGAGGTCCACGCGGACGACTTGCGCGACGGCGTCTCCCCGTCCGAGGTACAAACCGGCGCCACCGCTCAGCTCGCAGTCCGTTGAAGTTGCTTGCGTCGCATGTGAGGGTCTAGCGATGAAACTCGTCGTGTCGGCACAGAACGAAATCGAGGCACCGTCACCACCGCAGCGGCCCGACAACGAGCTGTGGCTACACACTGACCTCTTGGAAAAAGTCTGCGGCTGGAGACTGAAGCCGGAGGGTCTCTGCCGCGCAGAAGTCTGTGTCCCGATCGCACCCGAATTGCGTGAGAGATTCGTCGATCACGAGGCAGTGCACGCATCTGGACTGTGGGCTGCGCTCGACCGACCAGTCGTACACGATCGTTCTTTCTCTACTTGGGTGCTCGGTGAAGGAGCTGACGAACGCAGCCGCCCGCTCGTGATCGGCGAAGCTCCGGAGTTCACGCTTCCCGACCTCGACGGTATAGAGCACAGCCTCTCCGACTTTCGCGGCCGCAAAGTGTTTCTCGCCACATGGGCTTCGTGGTGAGGATGCCGCTACGATCTGCCCGTGTGGCAGAAGCTCTACGAAGAACTCGAATCACAAGGGCTCACCGTTCTGACCGTGGCGATGGACTCACGGCCGGGCGCGTCGCGCCGCTACATAGAAAGGGCACGGCCGACGCACCCGTCACTGATCGACAGCAATCACCTCGTCGCGGAGCTGTACAACATGACGAACGTTCCGCAGGCTGTCTGGATCGACGAAAAAGGGCACCTAGTCCGCCCGACCGAAACCGCAGGCTTTTCGATCAGCCGCAAATTTCGAGACGTGCGCAAACACTACCTCGAGGCGATCCGCGACTGGGCCGCCAAGGGCGAGCAGAGCAAGTTTGTGCAATCCTCGGCCGAGGCGAGTGAGCGGATGCCAAAGTTTTCTCCCAAACTCGCTCTCGCCCATGCCACCTTCCACCTGGGCCAGGCTCTGTCGAAGCACGGGAACAAGGAAGAGGCGCTGGAAGTGATCCGTAAGGCTGTCGAGTTGCATCCGCAGTCTTGGAACTTCTACCGGCAGATGAAGAACCTCGAGAAGCCCTGGAAGGCATCCGGCCCGGCTTACTTTGCACGAGCCATCTCCCGAGCCTTCAAAGGCGAAGAGTACTACCCCCTCGCCGACATGCCGGGAATGGCCGAAATTTTGGGCAAAGACGGAAGCAAGTAGTCCCAAGAAGTGCGCACCATCCCGGCGTGCACGCTATACCTACAGTTTGGTCACGCAATATTAGTCGTCGCCGCCCCAGGATCTCGACACACCCAAGTTCATTCCATGACTGATTTCCTCGCTGTCCAGGATCTCTCCGCCGCTATCGTGTTCAGCGCGACGCGAGGACTCCAGCCGATAGCCAACTCCGAGGCGAGTCTTGCCCACATGCCAGTCCATGAGCACTCCAATCACGTCACGATCGCGAGCACTGGAAAAACCCCCGCCATCGCGCGAACGCAACGTACGCCCATCCTGTTTTGCAGACAGCAACACATGGTCGTAGCTCAACACCGCATTGACGTTGTCACCGAGGGCGCGGCGAAAGCCCTTTCCTGCAGCACCGCCCGACCCAGACCCGTACCGGCGCTTGGGTTGTGACTCGTCGTCACCCGCCGCAGCCTCGATCAGGTCGACTGCTTGAGAAGACCTGTCGGCATCGCGTAGTTGATTGGGAGCAATGTCCCACTCATGGCGAAACAATTTCAGCGCGACATAGTTGAGACTGAAGACGCGCCCGCGCGGCAACGGTCGGCGGATCGAGACCCCGCTCGCTTTACCATCTTTCTGTATTTCCGGCGGTTGCGGAGACTCCCACAACGAAAGGTGGTCAGCGCCGGACTGGGCAAAAGCGGGCTGGGCCGAGATCAGCACCAGCCACAACATCGACAAGACGACTACTGTAGAATGCCGGTCTCGCCTGACTCGCTGCCAGCACCGAGGTGGCTCACTTGGTGCCAACACTCTCTTCGAAAATTTCACGGACCTGAACCTGTACATTCATGTTCTCATCTCCGCCGCCATCATAAATCGTACCTGACATTGGAGATGCATCTCGATAGTTGCGGCCACAAGCGACGCGTACATGATTCGTGCGCACCAGCTCGCCGTTGGTCGGATCGTAACCTACCCACCCAATATAGGGAAGATACACCTCGACCCAAGCATGCGACGCCTCGGCATTGATTGGCCCCGAATAGTCGGCGCCGGTAAACAGATATCCAGCACGGTATCGTGCCGGAATCCGAAGAAGACGAGCGACACAAATGAAAAGGTTGGCAAAGTCCTGACAAACCCCTCGGCGCGAAACCAACACTTCAAAAGGAGTCGTCTCGACGTTCGTAGTACCGGGGAGGTACTGGAAGTCGCGCTGGATCGACTGATTGATGTCCCATAACGTGGCCATCAAGTTGCGATCGTTGCGCAACACGAAGCCCTGCGCAAAGTCGACGAGCGCGTGAATCTGCGATTCCGGGAGTTCCGGAGGTAGCAGATACGGTGACAAGACTTGCCCTTGCCACGGCATCCAGAAAAGCGGCAGCTCATTGTGCCGATCACCGGGTCCCGTCTGCGCCGCGGTCTGGACGCGAACCGTCGCCTCGGAGCGAACAATCAGCGAGGTGTAAGGCTCTTCCAACTCGAGATAGATCGCTCGATTGCCGAAAACATCCTCAAACTCCGACCGCTCCCCATCCACCGACAAAGTCACATCGGAGTACAGAAGTTCCTGGCAAAGGTCGCCCACTGGTATCAGGCGTAAGAGATGAGTGCTCCTCATCACCGGCGTTTTATAGTTGTAGGTCGTTTCATGAACGACGTTGAGGGTGCGCGAAAAACTCTCGGTCGACGCCGCCGAGGTCGGCATCGACGTCTGGCTCTGGCTCGCACCCACCGGCGCATCCGCGAAGAAGAGCTCGGATACAGCGTCGCACGCTGCCGCGATTTCACCGACGATTTCCGTCAGAACTTCGTGGACTCCGGCGCGCACGATCGCCTCCGCGTTCAGGACCGATAGGCGCTCACTCAAGTCCCACAAGATTCGTTCCGCCCGTGAAGTTCGCCGCCCCCTCGGCCCGCCGTCTCGAATTCGCTTCAAGAAGTTCAGTGCGCGATCAACATTGTGCAGGATCGAGCGCGGAAACGATGGGTCCGTCATCAAGAAGGCGGCCACCGTGGGCCCCCCGAAGTTGCGCGAAGACCGTTTGTGAAATGATTCAACCGCCGAGCAGGAGCGCAAGATCGCGAGCCATTGGGCCGCCTCGACCGATGATTCGATGCCAGGGCGAGTCGGCCCCAAGCTGTGGTACTTAACGTCGAGAATCCGCGCGATCTGTCCAGCCTGTTCGAGAGACCCCCCGAGGCGCATGAAATCGAATGCCTCGTCATGCGGCATCGTCGCAAAGCAGACTCCGTCGAACGACATAGCCGCTTGGCTCACGCGGGCGAAAAAGGAATGGCGGTCCCTGTCGTACAGCTTCCTCGCAGCTGAGTCGTTGAGCCACAGCCACAAGTCGTTGACGGCTTCCCACATCTCGAGGCTGATCGTTTCGCGAATCGTCCGAGCGTTCTCACGGGCCCAAAACACAGAGCTCTGGATCGACGCCTGGTTGCGTTCGTCCCAAACCAAGTACTCCTGGACCACCTCGGCCTCTCCTGCGCCTCCAACGAGCTCGGCAAAACGTTCCGCTTCGCCCGTCACCGTAATCAACGGAAGCCAATGCTCATCAGGCGGGACATCGACGTCCAGAACGAACGCTAGATTGACGTCCATCAACTTCGCCAGGGTGTCGACACGGTCCCAGTATCGACTCAGCCAAAAACAGCTCTCTGCTACGCGCGATATCATCGTTTCGACAACACCCAAGTATCTTTCGAGCCGCCGCCCTGGCTCGAGTTGACGACGTAGGATCCTTTCACCAACGCGACACGCGTTAGCCCGCCCGGCAGCACCCAAGTGCCGTCTCCCGAAATCACGTAGGGCCGCAGATCGACACGTCTTGGTTCGACCCGCCCGGAGGTCCACGTCGGACACGACGACAGCTCAACCAAGGGCTGCGCGATGTAGTTCCGCGGGTTGGCACGAATACGATCAGCAAAGTCGGCATGCTCAGCTGTCGTCGCGCGCGGACCCACGAGCATACCATACCCACCGGCCTCATTGACCGCTTTCACGACCAGCTCGCCCACATGCTCGAGCACATAGTCGCGATCGTCGTCACGGGCGCACACATACGTTTGCACCTGCCCGAGGATTGGTTCCTCACTCAAGTAGAATCGAATCATATCCGGTACGAATGGATAGATCGCCTTGTCGTCGGCAATGCCATTGCCGACCGCATTCGCCAACACCACATTCCCCTTTGCATAGGCGCCAATCAGACCCGGTACACCTAGAGTGCTATCCGGATTGAATACGTCAGGGTCGAGGAAATCGTCGTCGATCCGTCGATAGATGACATCGACCCGCATCGGCCCACGAGTCGTCTTGGCAAACACGCGCCCGTCGTCGACGAACAAGTCACGGCCCTCCACCAGTTCACACCCCATCCGTCTGGCGAGAAACCCATGCTCGAAGTAGGCCGAGTTCAACGGGCCCGGCGTCAGAACAACGACGCGCGCTTCATCCGCGGGATCGGGATGGACAGCCGTCAACGCTCGGCGCAATGCGTCCGGATACTCCTCAATCGCTCGTACCCCAGCATTCTTGAAAATGTGGGGGTAGACCCGCTTCATCGCCATGCGATTCTCGAGAACGTACGAGACTCCCGACGGAGTACGAGCATTGTCTTCGAGGACGACAAACGCTCCATCGGGGCCGCGAATCAGGTCGATTCCAGCAATATGGATGTAGACACCCTTGGCGGGACGTACCCCCCGCATGGCCGGAAGATATCCCGATGCACCTTCCACCATGTACGAAGGGATGATCCCTTCCGAAAGGATTCGCTGGTCCCCGTAGACGTCGTTCAGAAACGCATTGAGGGCCTGGACTCGCTGCTTGAGCCCGCTTTCGACACGCAACCAGTCATCGGCAGCGACCACACGCGGAATCAAGTCGAACGGAAAGATCTTCTCCGCGCCGCGCTGATCCGTATACACCGCAAACGTAACCCCACCCTTGAAGAAGCTCGCATCGGCAAGCTTCAGCCGGCGTCGCAACTCTTGCGGGCCCAGCTGATCCAACTGGTCCACGACCCCTCGAACCGCAGTGCGAACCTGCCTGCCGTCGTAAAATTCGTCGTAGGTTCCCGCTAACGTCTCGTAAGCTTCAAACAACCGCGATTCGCCAGGAACTAGCTTGCCAGCCACCACACCCTCCCGTGCACGTAGGACCCCTCCCCATCCGGCTATACCTGAACTGTCGCCGTAAAACGTTGGCGCCCGAACTTGCACATGACGCCAAAAACAGGTCAAGATGGCCGACCCTGACCGCTCAACCCAAACAAACCATGACGACAGCCCCGGCACAAGCCGATGCCGTCTGCCACGCAGCGGAGCTGCCACCGCATAGCGGCGGAGCTGCCAACGCAAAGCAGCGGAGCGGCCAACGCATAGCGGCGGAGCGACCAAAGCACACTGCCCAAGGGCACTCGGCACCAGGACACCGGAGAACGAAGCGTGCGTAGGTCCCCCTACGGGAGGTACGCCCGGAACGTCGACCGTCGAACCGTCATCCTGATCGCCACGCTGGCATGCTCGCTTCTAATCGTCACGCTTCCCGGTTGGTGTCTCGGGCAACAGCTACTGGAGGGTGCAGCCGAGGCTGGACCGAGCCCGACATCTGTCCCGGTCAGCGCCGAGGAAATCGCGGCACGGGCAACCGCCGTGGCGACGGAGATCGCCAACATTGAGCAATCTCTCGAAGCGTCCGACGAGACGATGGCCGAAAGGGCTCGCTACGAACTAGCGCAGCTTCGGTCCATCGCAGAGCTGCTACGCAAGCAAGCCGATATCGCGGCAAGCACAGCTCCCGAAGAAGAGGAAGTCTCGGCAAAGCCCGTCGAATCTCTGCCCATATCCGTCTACTCGCTCAACGCGCTCTACCAGACGCGATTCGAGAACGAAGCTCGCACAGCAGGACGAAAGACCGCTCTCAGCCAGCACAGGGAGCAGCTGACCGCCGCAAAAGATGCGCTCGAGAGTGCCGAGAGAGACCGGCGCAAAGCCAAGCGCGCGGCCGAAGAATCGACCGAACCGGTCGCCAAAGCAGCGGCTGAACGAGTTCTCACGAAAGCCAAGTTGGCCAGCCGGTTGGCTCGAGAACGCTTCCACCTGATCACCCTGCAGGTCCGAAAGGAAGCGCGGCAACTATCCGGCGCCGGCGCAGACGAAACCGCCCAACTCGACCAACAGATCGCCAACATGCGCGACGCTCTGAAACGCGGCGAAGGTGACCTCGAACACGGCGCCGCCGCCCTCGGCGAGCGCGAGCGCGAAGCGCGGCGACTCCGCGAAACCCTGGCACGCGACCTCGCTACGACCGAGCTGCGGCTCGCCGCCGCGCAAAAGCGTCTTGCCGATCAATCGGCTCCCAGTCAGGCCGCCATCGAAGAGCTCAAGGGCCTTCAGATCCGCGTCGACGCTGGACATCGCAGGGTTGCGATCTGGGACGAGCAGATGCAACGCTTACTCGACGAGGAGCTGATCCTACAGCAGTGGAATTCGGCACTGCGCGGGACAACGGACCGCAGCGAGCTGGAGCAGTGGCTCGCGTCAGTCACTGCTAAAATCGCCGCCACCAAGGCTAGCGGCGTCCGAAGCCGGGAAAGCATTGAAGATCTGCAGCTCCGCGCCACCAGCCTCGACTCCCGACTCGTGGAACTTCCAGAAGGCTCACCGGAGCACGCCGCACTCACCGATCGCCGGAGCGCGGTCATCGAGCTGCAGGAGGCCGAGCGCTCGAGCCGACTCAGGCTCGCGAATCACCAGCGCGTGCTCGAACGTTTCCAGGACGAACTCCACGAACAGACGGGCCACATCGACTTGATGGGTCTCCTGCGCAGCGCTTCGAAGACAGCGCTAGATATCTGGACGTACGAACTCACTGTCGTCGAAGACTCCGCCATCACGGTCGGCTCAGCGATCACCGCGATCCTACTCGTTCTCATCGGGCTCTTCGCTTCGCGCCGCGGATCTTCCGTCATCGGCCGTCTAGCCGAAGACCGTTTCCATGTCGACGCCGGAGCAGCGCACGCTCTCCAAACCCTCTCCTTCTACGCGCTCCTCGTTACCTTTACTCTTTTCGCTCTACGGGCCGTCCACTTCCCTCTGACGATCTTCACCGTCTTGGGCGGCGCGCTGGCCATCGGGATCGGCTTCGGCAGTCAGAACGTGATGAACAACTTCATCAGTGGCCTGATCTTGATGCTGGAGCGCCCGGTGCGCGCACGTGACGTCATCGAGGTCGACGGAAACCACGGGACGATCGAAAAGATCGGTGCAAGAAGTACGCAAATCCGATCGACGGACGGACGGCACATCATCGTTCCCAACAGCTTCTTTCTCGAAAGTAATGTCGTCAACTGGACACTTTCCGACGACATGATCCGAGCCAAAGTATCTGTGGGCGTCATCTACGGCTCCCCGACGCGGTTGGTCGGAGAGCTGATCAAAAAAGTGGTCGACGAGAATGAGCACGTGCTGAATCAGCCGAAGCCCATCATTCTCTTCGAAGACTTTGGCGACAATTCCTTGAATTTTGAGGTTCACTTCTGGGTGCGAGCTCGTTCGCCGATGTTGATGAAAAAAATCCAGAGCGAGGTGCGTTTCCGCATCGATGATCTGTTCCGTGAGCACACCCTGGTCATCGCCTTCCCGCAGCGAGACGTCCATCTGGACAGTGTCTCCCCCATCGAGATCAAGGTCGTTGGGCAGCGTGCCGACCAAGAGAAAACTGAGGAGGGGTGAAATGGGATCGATGTTCGAAAAGCGACAACCTGAAGTCGGATCGCGCCCCGGCACTCTCGCCATTCCGCCCGGCTCGCCAGCGCCTCGAATCAGCGTCATCCGCTACGATCTGAACAATGTCGAAGAATTCGAGCTCAGCGACATCAGTCAGCTGTCCGCCTTACGCACCCCCGGTCACGTCGTTTGGGTCGACGTCCAAGGATTCGGCGACGAGCCGACGTTGCGGGCGATCGGAGCCGCTTTCGAACTCCACCCTCTTGCGCTCGAAGACGCGATCAACTTGCCGCAACGAGCCAAGACCGAGCTGTACCAGCAGCACCAACTGATCATCACTCGCGCCCCGATGCTCGCGGACGACGGTGACGTGACAGCGCCGCAAGTGTGCTTCATCGTCGGCGATGGTTACTTACTGAGCTTTCAGGATCGCTATTTTGGCTTTTTTGATAAGGTCCGAGACCGTATTCGCGACGGTCTCGGGCAATTGAGAAAGACGGGAGCCGACTACCTCGCCTACGCATTGATCGATACCATGATCGACAACTATTATCCGGTCGTGCAACACTTGGCCGAGCTACTCGAAGAGCTCGAGGACTTCGCTATCTCGAGTCCACATCCCGTCGTCTTGGCGCGCATTCATCATATCCGCAGGCAACTCGTTCGACTGCGCCGAATCGGCTGGCCACAGCGCGAAGCGATCCACGCCATGCTGCGCGAAGAGACCGAGTTCGTACACAGCGGCACGATGCTCTATCTTCGCGACACCCACGGGCATATCGCGCAGATCGTCGAGCAGGTCGATGCCTGTCGCGACATGGCCGCCGACCTTGCCGAAGCGTATTTGTCGAACGTCAGCCATCGCACCAATGAAATCATGAAAGTCCTGACCCTCATGGCCAGCGTGTTCATTCCACTCACATTCATCGCCGGAATCTACGGGATGAATTTCGAGCACATGCCGGAGCTGAAAAACCCCAACGGCTACTTTTTCGCGCTTGGCTCGATGGGCATCCTCGGCCTCGCCATGGCGATCTACTTCTACCTGCGAGGCTGGATTGGCACCCCGCCACCGCCGGACCTCGGCACCACCACGATCAGAACACCCACGGGCGACAGCAAATAGGACCGCCATCCAGTCGCCAACAACTTTTTGCATTCCTTAAGGAGAATCCTCGTGAACCCAAAAGACGGTGGACAAACGTCCGACACAATGCGCATCGCGATTCTTTCGCGCGGACCGAACCTCTACAGTACCCGGCGCCTTCGCGAGGCCTGCGAAGCCCGGGGGCATGAGGCAAAAGTTCTCAACACTCTCTCGTTTGCGATCGAAGTCGAAGGAGGCAGTCCCAGCCTCTACTACAAGAGCAAGAAGCTGCGACCGTACGATGCCGTCATCCCGAGAATCGGTGCCTCGGTGACGTTCTTCGGAACTGCCACCGTGCGGCAGTTCGAACAGATGGGGGTTTTTTGCCTCAACCCCTCGCACGCGATCAGTGTCTCGCGCGACAAATTGCGGGCTCTTCAGGTCCTCAGCCGACATCGAGTCGGCATCCCCAAGACGTTGTTCGTGAGAAACACCGCCGAGATCCTTCCCGGCATCGAGCGTCTCGGTGGGGCGCCGGTCGTCGTAAAACTCCTCGAGGGCACGCAGGGGATCGGCGTGATTCTCGCCGATTCGACGAAGATCGCCGAAGCCATCATCGAGACTCTCTCGGGGCCGGCCAAGATGAGTGTTCTCCTACAACAATTCGTCAAAGAAAGCCGGGGGCGCGACGTCCGCGCATTCGTCGTCGGCAATCGAGTCGTCGCGGCAATGCGTCGTGTCGCCGCCGGGGACGAGTTCCGCAGCAACATCCACCGCGGCGGCAATGCCGAAACCGTCGAGCTCGACGAGGAGTACACACGTGTGGCCGTGCACGCAGCCCAGATCATCGGCCTGCGCGTCGCCGGCGTCGACATGCTCGAAGGCAAAGACGGTCCGATCATCATGGAAGTCAACTCGTCACCCGGACTGGAAGGCATCGAGGGAGCAACCGGAATCGATGTAGCCGGCGAGATCGTCAAGCTGATCGAGGACGAAGTGCTCTTCCCTGAAGTCGACCTGCGCCAGAGGCTGACGTTACAGAGCGGCTACGGGGCAATCGAGGTACCGATTACCGAACAGTCAGAACTCTGCAACCAAACGATCGAGGGCAGCAAGCTACGCGAACGCGATATCGTCGTTTTGACCATCCAACGTGGCTCGGTGACGATACCAAACCCACGCAGTGATCGTCAGATCCTCTCCGGTGACACTCTTCTTTGCTTCGGCAAGAACATAACGATGAAGAGTCTCCCACCCCCACGCAGGCGTCGGCCCGGGACGAAGAAGAAAACTAAAGACGGCGCTAAGAAGCAGGCCGGATGAGCGGACCGCGCCAACCTCCGGTGGTCATTGGGTGGACCGAGTACGTCGATTTTCCGGACTGGGGAGTCAAGAACGTGCGCGCCAAAATCGATACAGGCGCTCGTTCGAGCGCCCTCCACGTCGAGAACATCGAGCTACTCGGCAACGGCCAAGTCGCGTTCGACCTCATCCGCAACCGCGAATCCAAAAAGGCGCATCGGCGGGTCAAGGCACGCCTGAGCCGTACCGGGAGAGTTCGTTCGAGCACCGGCCATGCGACCAAGCGCCTGTTCGTCAAAACCACGCTTCGACTTGGCCCGGTCGAGAGACAGGTCGAGATCAGTCTCAGCGACCGCGGCTCAATGATTCATCGCATGCTGATTGGCCGCACGGCCCTCGTCGGCCCTTTCTTGATCGACGTCGACAAGCGGCTGGCTCTCGGACGACCAAAGCCGCGAAAGAAAATAGCCCGGCCAAAGGTCAGCCGTGCGAAGCCCTCCCGTAGGATTTCTAGAGAGTGAGGCCCCTTTCAAACCGTCCTTTTGCAGCCCCCTTCGATTGCTGGCACCATCGCTCCGCGCATGCGGAGATCTGAGACAGACCGTCACTTGACAGCGATCCTCGTCCTCGCGCTCAGCTCCGTCTTCTGCGGTTGCCTGGGCAGCGAGACGAACGACTCCGCTGCTCCCGAACGCATCATCTTCATTGTCATTGACATGCTCCGCGCGGATCGCGTCGGATGTTACGGCAGTCCTACCGCTACCCCCGTCCTCGACAGTCTTGCCGACGGCGGCTTCATGCATCCACACGTAGTCTCCGCCTATCACCAAACCACCATGTCGATGGCCGCACTCTTCACCGGCCAGACTCCCAGCATCGAAGGCCCCGGACCAAGGCGCGCCCTCCCCTGGAACAGCAGGACGTGGTGCGGAATGCGCCGTTTCGCCGTGGACGGTGACGAAAGTTGCGTCCCGCAACAGCTGACGACGGTCGCCGAAACCATGTCCGCAAGGGGATACTGGACCGCCGGTATCGTATCCAATCCACTAATCTTCGACCCGCTCGGCTACAGCCAAGGTTTCCAACAGTGGCGCGAGGTCGGGACCGTGACCGGCGCAAGAGCCAACCTGGCGCAAGTTCGTACCCGCGACGCGGGTAAAGTACTCGAGGCGGTTGCCTCGGTCCTCGACGAGCGACCAAGTGATCGCTTCTTTCTCTATGTGCATTTCATGGACGTCCACGATTACGGATACTACGGCCTACGGTACGATAAGCTTGTCGCCAGAACCGACGCGGCAATTGGAAAGCTCCTGGCCGACATCGACGGTCGGGGACTCCTTGAAGGAGCGACCATCGTGGTGACTTCTGACCACGGCGAACGCCTGGGCGAAAAGCACGCGCTGCCCGGTCGTCCGACCCACCAGGGAAGTCCCTCGTTCGAGCCCTTGTTGCGCGTCCCGCTGATCGTTTCTCCGTCCCCCGAAGTGCCGGTCGAACCCATCTTCCGAGGGCAGAACACTCGGTTTCTACTCGAACGAATCGCCGGGCAAGACACCGCACCCCCCGAGCTGCTACACCCCCAGGAAAGTTTTCTGAGCGAGATCGGTTTCCGCACCTACCGCCGCTACCCTTTCAAGGCGATGTGGAAACGCGGCCACAGCAAGTTGTGGCTCTTCCACCTCGGCACTGACCCGGGCGAAGTGCGCGACGTAGCCGCGCAACGGCCCGCACTCGTCAAGCGAATCAGGCACCGCATGCAAGTGTTGACGGGTAAGCTGCGATCCAAGAAGAAAGTCGCAGCAGGGCTAAGCGAGACCGACAAAGCAAGGCTGCGTGCCCTCGGCTATCTCAACTAATGCGAGCGAGGGATCCGTTCCTCTCGAGAAATCAATCGCGAAACTCGCATCAAAAGTTCGCGCCACGCCGTGCAACTTGCGTATTGTATCGACCGCTAGGCGTCGATATCTTGCGCCATCAATCGAGTTGAGGGCGCAATGCAAGTGACGGGCGAACACAAGAAGTGGGTAAGAGCAGCCTTTGTGGCTGCGGCAATCGTTCGAAGCGTCGTGCCCGCGGCGAATGCGATCAACCTTCCGAGCGGATTCGTCGACGAAGTCATCGTCAACGGCATCGACTCGCCCGCCGGCTTCAAGTTCGCACCGGATGGCCGGATCTTTTTCAGCGAACGAGTCAACGGCGCGCTTCGGACGGCCACCTACGCAAGTGGAACCGACACCTGGAATGTCGAACCGTTGGACTACGCCACATTCGACATTCCGAACGACGGCAGCGGGACTCCCGATGCCCACCGCTCTTCCGGCTTGCGCGACTTTGCCTTCGACCCAGACTTCGCGACCAACGGATTCGTCTACGTCTTCTACATGAAGCACAACCCGCGCCACAATCGGGTCGTGCGGATCACACAGGATCCGAGCGATTCACGCGTGGCTCTTGCAGGAGAGACCCTGCTGATCGAGCTTCCCTTCAACTCCACCTCGTCGAGCGGCAGCCACAACGGCGGCGCTATCGATGTCGGCAACGACGACTTCCTGTACATCGCCACCGGCGACGGCTGGAATGGTGGCGACGGCGTACAGTCTTTGGCGACCTACACGGGAAAGATCCTTCGCATCGATCTCGACGGCTCGATCCCTGCCGACAATCCGTTCTTCAACACCGCCACAGGACCGCTGCGCGCCATCTATGCGCTCGGGCTGCGCAATCCATACTCGATGACGTTCAATCCAGCCTCGGGCGCTCTGTACATCAATGAAGCCAACGGATCGAACAAGACCACAGTTCTGCAGGTCGCAGCCGCGGCAAACTACGGCCATCAAGGCTACGGTGGTATCGGTGTATCGACCGGCGACTGGCACAATACTTCGATCGACGGGAGCGCCAGTGACAAGCTCGTGACTGGCGGTGCGTGGTATTCCGGCGCAACCGGAACTCTCCCCGCCGAGTATTCAGGGCGCCTTTTTGTGTGCCACTGGGGGAGCAACAGCAGCTCCGTCGGTGTGATCAACACCGTCGCCTCCGAAACTGATCTAACCACCGAACGCTTCGCCGACAACGTGGACAAGCCGGTCAACCTAGGCATCGGACCGGACGGCGATATCTACTACATGGACACGACCTACGACACGACAGCAGGGGCGATTCACCGGATTCGATTCACCGGGCAGGCGTCGGCCGCCACGCCGCAGATTTCTCCGGCCGCAGGAACATACTTCCCCTCGGTCAACGTATCGCTTTCAACCACAACCCCCGGCGCATCGATCCACTTCACCGAGGACGGCTCGGACCCAACAACTGCAAGCACGCTGTACGCAGCACCCTTCAATCTCTCTACTTCTACCACGGTCCGGGCGCGAGCCTATGCCACGGGACTCGACCCCAGCGGAATCGCAAGCTCCGACTACATCATTTGCGCCGATGCGAGCTGCAATCTTCCTCCGGTCGCCAACGCCGGAGCCGATCGCACCGTCGTCATCGACGAGCAGGCATTTATCAGCGGCTCGGCCTCGTTCGACCCCGACACCGACGAACTCTTATTGTCCGATTCGTGGCAGCAAAGTGCTGGCGCGACCGTAACCCTACTCAACGATGACGAAACAGTCGCCTACTTCACGCCCGCCATGCCAGGGTGCTACACCTTCGAATACGAGATCGCCGATGAGCTCTCAGCAGATCAGGACTCTGTCGATATCCTCGCGGTCCCTTGCCTGGACGATGTCCCTGTCGACCTGATTGCGGAGTGGCGCTTCGACACTGGCGCCGGAGACATCGCCCTCGAAACCGCCAGCGGAAGTCATCACGGTTCGCGCGACGGCGCCGACTGGGTTGCGGGGCGGACCACCGATGCCGGGTCGGCACTAGACTTTGACGGGATCGACGACGCGCTGGATCTCGGCGTCTTCGACATTGACAGTGGGGAACTTACCCTGAGTGCCTGGGTTCGGATCGACGACTTCGACCAAATGGACGGCCGCATCATCACCAAGGCCGATGGAGTTCAAGCCAACGACCACCTTTGGATGCTCAGCACCTTGGCCTCTGGGGGCAACCACGTACTCCGCTTCCGGGTGCGGACCGCAGGCAGCACAACGACCCTGATTGCCACCGGGGATTCTCTTTCAACCGGCGTCTGGACCCACGTAGCCGCCACTTATGACGGCTCGACGATGCGAATTTGGCAGGACGGGGTCGACGTCGGGCAAACGGCGAAGAGCGGGATGATCGATACCGATCCAACCGTCCTAGTCGCAGTCGGAAACCAACCGGCGCGCGACCGGCCCTTCGATGGAATCATCGACGATGTCCGGATTTTCTCACGCGCGCTGGCGGTAAATGAAGTAGCACGCCTAGCAGCCTACTACCGGCCCTTCGATATCGACGGCAGCGGCAATGTAGACGCGGCGGACCTCTCTGCATTCTTGGTAGCGCCGGAAGATCTCAACGGAGACGGAGAAGTCGACAACGAGGATGAGACTTGCTTGAGCACATTTCTCCAGCACAGCTGCGGTACTCCTGCGGCGACGCCAACCGCCACAGCCACTGCGACCGCCACTCCAACATCCACCGACACCGCAACCCAAAGTGCGACCAATACGCCGACGGCCACCCCGACGGCCGAACCAATCTGTGGCAACGGAATCGCCGAAAGCGGAGAAGCCTGCGACGCTGGAGCCGACAACGCCACCGGCAACTCCTGCTGCGCCGTCGATTGCCAGTTCAAGGCAGACGGCACCGCAAGCTGTGATGGCAATTCATGCACGCGAACCGATACCTGCACTGTCGGCGTGTGCAGCGCCGGCCAATGCGCAGACGGCGAGGCGTGTACTACTTGCGGCGGGACCTGCGCTGACAATGGAACATCATGCGACTGCGAGTAGGCAGCGCCCTAGTCCGCTCGGCGCTCAAATAAGTAGTTGATGGCCTCAGCCTCTTCGCTGTGGAGTAGTCCGTGCACTGCCTCCTGCGTTTCGGCACAGAGGATCGATTCGCGCAACTCCGGCGCCCCGATAAAGAGGCGTGCGAAGGCGCCCAGTACAGCGAGGTGATGAGAGGCTTCGGCTTCTGGTGTCGCCAGAAGAACCACACAGCGGACCGGTTCGCCATCAATAGCACCAAAATCCCACCCGGTCTTCGACACGGCCATCACGCCACTCAGGGGAAACCGCTCCTCGAGCGTACCATGTGGGATCATCAACCCCTGGCCAATACAGGTCGAACTTTCCTGTTCACGAGCGACCGCTGACGCGATGACCGTCGAAACCCGGGCGTCGACCGACGTCACCGCGATCAACAAGTGCGACATGATCTCGATGGCGTTCCACTTGTCGCGAAACGATGGCTCGATCAGGATGCACGCCGGTGTCAAGAAATCGAGTAAATGCTCGTCGAGCGCAGGCGATTCGTCGGTCTCCGTCGGCGGCGAATCCAAGGCATTCTTTGCGTGGTAACGACGGTGCAGGGTATTCCATTGCACGCGAACAGGCGCTCGCGATTTGATTCGATCGCGTTCCCATCTTTCCAGCAGATCGAGCACCGCGTGGTCGATGTATTCGAGATCTTCGACGTGCAAGTGCACTTCGCGGTCTGGTGGCATATTCTCTAGAGCCGCAGCCAAGCGCGGAATGCGCAGAAACGACGCCGCGCCTCGCAGGTGCAAGTGGACGCGCCCCCCTTCCCCGTCGTCGACAACCTCCGTTTCGAGACGGTGAAAGCTCTGCCCGCTCGAGTACAACAACTTGGCGGCTGCCAGCGCGATGCCGAAGACAATTCCGGTCAACAGGTTGATCAGTACAATCGTTACAACCGTCGCACCGAAAATGATGACTTCGCTAAGCCCGTACTGGCGCAACGCGGCTAGGGGCCGGGTGCGAACCAGATTGAAACCGATGAAAACCAGCAGCGCAGCCAGACTCGCGGTCGGAACGATTTCGAGGGCTCGCGGCGCGACCAGCATCGAGAACAAGATCATTCCACCCAGGAGCAAGACCGAAGCACGCGAGGTGGCCCCGGCCCGCACATTCGCCGTACTGCGAGTAATGACGCCAGTCGTCGGAAGAGCACCCAGCAAACCACAGATCGTATTGCCAACGCCTTGGGCGAAGAGCTCGCGATCGTAGTCTGTGCGCTGCCCATCGTGCATGCCGTCCACAGCCGTCGCACACAGCAACGTCTCCGCACTGGCGACGAAGGTGAGTGCGACAGCCGTACCGAGGATGGCTGGACTCAGGAGCAGCGCAAAGTCCGCCCCGCCAGGAGGCGCCAGCGCTGCCAGCAAGGATTCCGGCATCGACACATAGCGGACCGGGAGATCACCGATCCAGGCAACAAACGTCGCAGTCCCCACCGCCGCCAGCGGTGCTGGAACGTAGGACAATGGACCACGCTTGATCAGATTGAAAACGACCAGCACCACCAATGTAAGAACGCCAAGCTGAGCTGCCAGGACGTGACTCGAACCATCGGCCCCCCTCAACCCCTTGATGATCGCTTCAGGAATCGTAACCAGATTCTCCAGGCCGCTCGACTTGGGGTTGTCATCGACCATCACATGGAACTGAGCGGATAAGATCAGCACCCCGATACCGGCCAACATCCCGTTGATCACGGCCGGCGAGACGGCCCGAAAGATTTGCCCCAATCGCAACAGCCCCGCTGCCGCCTGCAGGATCCCCATGACGACCACAATCACCGCGAGCCCCGCAGCGCCGTAGTCGGTCACGGCGTCCAGCACCATCACCGCGAGGCCGGCCGATGGCCCACTCACTTGCAGCGGACTTCCTGCCAGCGAACCGACGATCAGGCCACCAACAATCGCCGTCACCATTCCACTGGCCGGCGGCATACCCGATGCGATCGCAATCCCCATCGACAGAGGTAAGCTAATTAGGAACACTACCACCGCCGGAGCTAAGTTCTCGCGGATAGGTCGAATGATATCGTTTGCTTGGTTCACAGAGTCCAGTTAGCGGAAGTTTCGGGGCGACGCGAGTCAATCGAGCGGGACGAAGGCTCGCGCTGGCAAAGTCAGCGCCGCTCTAACCAACCACAAAGGCGAGGCAGGAACCTCGTGACTACGCACATTATCGTCAACGGGCACTGGCGTTGTTCTCGGATCTGTCATCAGCGCAAACTCGGAGACCTCTGGATCATCGCGCGCTGCACGGTTCGTCACTCGGTCCGCGGCAGTCGGACCTTCATCGCCAACATCAGACTGAAATCGGCGCCGCGCTCGACTCCGCTCAGATTATTGACTCCAAAGAGCTGAAAGGTCAGACCTCGGCGTGGAGTGAAGTTCAAACCGAGACCAAGCTCCAGAACCTCTCCTTCCAGGAGGCTGGCGCCGCTTCCACGAATCGGGCTGGTGTAGAAGGCCTGATGCAAGAATGTCGTCCAACGTTCGGTGAGGGCAAGCTCCAATGCGAGGGCCTGCGAAAACATCGGCTTCAGAGATATCGCACCCGCCGCCGGTTTGATCGGGCCAATCGGGTACACAAGGTTGGCGTTCGCATAGACGAACAGCCGCGAAAACAGCTGCTCCTGCAGCGCCACACCAATCCCGAAGTCCGGTTTGCCACTGCCAACAGCCTGGTGTCGGTTGCCGCTCGGGAGCTTCAAGCCAAAACGAAGCGAGGTGGTCGGCCACTTCTCCTCTAGCGGCACTTCGAGCTTGCCTGAAAACCATAGATCGCCGAGCTCGAAACCGACCTGCCCGGCGCGTAATAAATCGGTGTCCCCGCGCCGCACCCTGAACTCTCCGAAACTGTTGTCGGGGTAAAGACTTCGCTCGACGTTACGCAATCCTACGAGCGACTCAACCCCATCGATGAAGCCATCGAGAAATCCACCGTATCGAGTCAGAAAGGGCAGATGGATTCCGACCTCGACGCGGTCGAGGATTCCATACCGCAGACCGAAGACCGTTCGATTGGTTTCGAACTTCAACCTCGATTCGATGCGACCGGTCGAGGTCCCGATCACATCGCTTTCGGTCGTTTCGAAGTCGAGCTGCCACTCCCCAATCGATACGACGCGCGCGCCTTCAAACGGTAGCTGAAGGAAGATCAGCTGGATCGGATGAAAGTTTCGTGTCGGCGCAGGCCCAGCGAACCGGTAGCCTGGGTCCTCAGCCAGACCATCGAGAGCCAACACCGAAGTCGTTTGCGACAGCAGAATAAGCGCCGCAACGTAGTGCGACCAACCAGCTGCCTTCGTCGGGATGCTCACGGCTCAGAACGCCCGTGCGAGGGTCCTGAGGAAACGACAGCCTCCAACGAGTGCTCCAGGCTCTCGAGGTCGAAGTCGCGGCCGAGCGCGACCGCGCGATGTGCTGCCAGAGTAATTTCCCCGTCGATGCCGAACAACAACACATCGAACCATCCTACAGGACCTGCGCTAGCCGGGACCACGCACGGAATCGAAACCTTGTGATCTTCGACATACGCGTTGGCGCGACGCATTCGATCGATCATCGTAGTCGCAGTCGCGTCGCCGGAAAAGACGAACAGGAACTGCACCTGACTGCCATACCGGCGGTCCAGGCGCTGGAACGCTTCGAGCAACGCCATCTCGCGCTCGCTCGAGCCGCCCATAGCAAGCAGCGCCACTGCCTTTTGACCGAGAAAGTCGCTGATCCGCACCGGCTCGTACAACGCCCCCGCGTTTTCCCGAGTGATCTCACGTTGACCCACTTTGAAGTCATAAAACCTGAGCGGCGTGAGCTCTAGGACATAGAAGTTGAGTGGACTGATTGAAGTCGCCGATCCTGTAGCCGCAGACAATGTGACGAACGCAGCGATCAAGGTGCACGCATGCCTGCTTCCGCGACCACCTGAGCGCCTCATGGCTGAACGCCTCCAAGTCTCGCCAGCTCCTCTTCGATCGCCGCCTCGAGTGGACCCGGACGAAAACCGAACGGGCCGCGTGCCCCCTTGAACGCGATCCTTCCATCTCTCCCGACCAGGTACAGCCGGTCTGGCAGCGCGTTGTACGCGGTCATCGTGCTGTCGTCGAGGTCGTCGATCAGGCACGGCATGGCGATCTCGAGGTCGTTGACGCAGCTGTTGGCAACCTGAAAACGCTCGACACTCGAAGTCGGGTGCTCGACGTACCGCAGGCGTGGGTTGACCTGAACGCTCCACCCATCGGCCGGATGAGCTTCGCGAATGTATACGAGAAGAAACTGCACTTCATTGCGGTAGCGTTCGTAGAGATCGTCGATGGCGCCAACCTGGCTCCGAAAAGGCGGTCAGGTATAGCTCCCGAAGACGAGCGCGACCGGCTTGAATCCACGAAAATCGCTCAGCCGGATCGCACCGTTCTTCCTAGGCACCTCTCGATAGTGTGTCGCCAGGTCCAGGTCGTAGACCCGCAATGGAAGCAGCTCGAAGTCCGGCGCGAGGTCGCCCTCATCGACCAGGTCGCTGCGCTTCCAGTAGTCGACCATTTCGCGAAAGAACTCTACGACGCGCCACGACGGCGCCTCAGCCGACACTCCGAACGCAGGATATCGCACAAAGCCAAGCAAAACGGTCACGAGCAATGTCTGTATCAGCAGTGTCTTGGTCATGGCTTCAACGCAACGGGCGATCCAACAACCCCTACAAAGTCGCGCGACAAGTTGCCAGGAGGACCCAAAGGGACCCAAAGGGACCCAAAGAGACCAAGATCCATATGTGGAAGTCTTCGTTCAAGTTCGATAGATCCGAATCTCGCTCCTGCGCGCAAAGCCCAAAGAGAGGATCCGCCATGATCAAGGGATTGCATCACGCGGCCTACCGTTGCCGCGACTCCGAAGAGACGCGAGCCTTCTACGAGGACTTTCTCGGCCTTCCGTTGGTTGAGGCATTCGCCATCGGCACCACCGCCACTGGTCGATCGGCGAAAGTCCTCCACACTTTCTTCCAGATGGACGACGGCTCCTGCATAGCGTTCTTCGAATCCCCCGACTCTCCATTCGACTTCAAGCAGCAACACGACTTCGACCTCCACATCGCGCTGACCGTAGACGACGAGAACCTGGAGAAGATGCTCGAGAAAGGTCGTTCAAATTCGATCGACACACGCGGCCCCTCCGACCACGGCTTTGTTCGGTCGATCTACTTCCGCGACCCAAACGGCTACGTTGTCGAGCTCGCCGCGCCCACCGGATCCAAAAAATCAGAATTCGACCAGGACAAGGCGATCCAGTCGCTAAAGGATTGGCAAGCGTCAAAGGGGACCGGTGTTGCATGAGAGCTTCTGCGCACGCGTCGACAACCGTACCGCTCCCGAGAGAGACGGTTTTCGATTACGCCGTTTCCAACGAATGCTTCGAACGCGATCTCCACTCGTACGGTCCGATCAGTGGAATCAAGAGCGGCGAGATGCTCGACGGAGAGCCCCTTGGCACAGGCGCCCGACGAAGGATGACGTTGCTCGATGGAACGGTTCTCGTTGAAGACATTCTGCAATTCGATCGACCCGAGGTACACCGCTATCGCTGGACGAACGGATTGAAACCGCCATTCAGCTGGTTGGTCCAAAGCGGCGAAGGCTGCTTTACCTTCTCTGATGTCGAATCAGGAACCCAGGTCGATTGGGGTTACACCTTCGAGCTCAGGAGCTTCGCCTTCTACCCGCTGGCGATACCGATCGTTCGGTTGTTCCAGCAGTGGCAGAAACAAGGATTGGCGCAAGTTCGCAAATCACTTCTGGCAAGCGCCGACTAGCTGTCTCCACCCTCTCCAATCTTCGGTCGCAGAGCACTCGCCACCGTGGCCGGAATGGGCTACCTTTCCGCGCCATGGCAGCCAACGAACTTCAAGCACTCGTCCGCGGCCTGGCAGACAAAGAGGCGATCCGAGACCTCACCTACCTCTACGTTCACCACGTTTGGCAAGACAACCCAGCCGCGGTCGCAGAGTTGTTCGCTGAAGACGGTCAGATGGACACCAGTCTAGAGGACCCGATCCAAGGTCGAGACGCCCTGCGGGCCGCCTTCGAGAGACTCCTCGACGGCGCCGACCTGCAACCATTCGTCCACAACCACATCATCGACATCGACGGGGATACCGCTTCCGGCGTCTGCTACATCGACTTGCGTTCGGTACAGGACGGCAAGAGCATGATGGGTTCGGGGTACTACACCGACCGCTACGTGCGGATCGAGGGCCAATGGAAGTTCCAATCACGCGCCCTCACCCTGCGCCACTTCGTGCCGCTCGAAGACGGTTGGGCGAACCACAACGACAAGTAGCGCTTCGAGATCGGGGATCCGCTCCATGCCACGTACAGTATTTCGAGGCGCCAACTTGCTCGACGGGACCAACCCGGCGGTCGCCGGCAATACTGTGGTCATCGAGGGACAACGCATCGCGGCCGTGGCCGTGGATCAGGAGTTTTCACCCGCGCCGACCGACGCCATCTATGAGCTGAACGGCGCTACGCTACTTCCCGGTATGGTACAGGCACACTGGCACGGCTCCTATCACGGCTTGGATTTCGAGCCGGCACCCGTCGGCCTCGAGCGTCCGCCCGGCTACCTGATGCTACTCGCTGCTAAGCAAGCTCGGATGGCCCTCGACTACGGGTTCACCGGTGTCATCGGCGCCGCCACCGGCGACGCCCTAGACGCGCAACTCAAGACTGCCATCGCCGACAACATCTTGGTCGGCCCTCGTATCATGGCTAGCGGGCGTTGGCTCATCACCACCGGCGATTCCAATGACCTCCCCGAGTTTTGGTGGTGGGGAATCACTGCCGAAGGCAGCCAGCGCATCTGCGACGGCGCCAACGAATTCCGCAAGGCCGTACGGCAGGAAATCAAAGAGGGCGCCGAAATCATCAAGATCTTCAGCGACAGTGGGCACGCCCTGATCTACGGCACCGACTTCGTTTCGATGATCGACGACGAGTTGAAGGCGGTCGTCGAAGCCGCGCATCACCGTGGTGCAAAAGTTCGATCGCACGTAACCTCGAAGAAGAACATTCTCGCATGCATCGCGGCCGGCGTAGACGTACTCGACCACGCCGACTGGATGGACGACGAATGCATCGAGGCAATGGTCCAAGCCGGCACCTACGTCTGCCCGAGCCTCTGGCTCCCTCACGCCATCATCGAACGGCTTACCAACGAGGGCCAAGGCGACGAACCATTCGTCGCGACCATGCGCACCGAAGTCGAGAACATGCGCACGATGCTACCGCGTGCCACGGCGGCGGGGGTAAAACTCATGGTCGGCGACGACTGGGGAACAGCCATGACGCCCCACGGTGACTACAACAAGGAGATGCAGCTCTACGTAGAAGACGTCGGTATCAAGCCGCTCGACGTGCTGCGCTGGGCGACCCTCCATGGAACCGAGTGCATGGGGCTGGGCAGCGAACTCGGAACGATAGCCGAAGGCAAGCTGGCCGATCTGGTGATCGTGAACGGTGACCCGAGCGAAGACATCGGAGTCCTCGGAGATCCTGCGAATATCCAGGCGGTGATGCGAGACGGAACCTTCGTCAAAGAACCTCAGAAGGATCAATGACTCGATATCCGGGGCGACACAGTAGAGGACCAAGGAAAGACGATGCGTAACGGATTCAAAGTCTTCGACGCCGACGCGCATGTCGTCGAGCCACGCGACCTCTGGGAACGGTTCCTCGACAAGAGTTACCAAGCGCGAGTGTCCTGGCGCCAGCCCTTCGACGGGATGGACCGCTTTCGACCGGTCACCGTCGACGGGGTGTACACCCAGAGCCTCAAGACCCTCTACGGCCGGCAACAAGAGGCGGTTCGGTGGACTACCGAAGCCATGGTCGCCAAGTACGGTGAGGTTGTGAACCGTGGCTTCGACGGCGCCGGCGTCGCCGAGTCGTTGCGCGCGGAGGGAGTCGACCTATGCGTACTCTACGGTCCGGGATACGACATGTGGGTCGATGGCATCGCCCCCGATCTACAAGCGGCGATGGCGCGTGCTTACAATCGCTGGGCGGAGGAGATGCGCGAGACGTCCGGCGGACTCGTATTGGCCGCCGGCCCGGTCCCTCTCAACGACATCACGCGCGCTGTCGAGGAAGTACGCTATGCACACGAGCGTTTGGGCACCCCCTGCTTTTGGGCGAGACCCAACCCCTTCAACCACCGCACGTTGGGGGATCGCTACTACGACCCACTTTGGGAGGTACTCCAGGATCTCGACGTCGCCTTCGCCACGCACGAGTTCATGGGACTCAACGGACCATCGGCCGGCAGCGACCGATTCGAATCATTCGTCGAGTGGCATAGCTGTGTGCACCAAATGGAAGCCCAGATGGCGATGCTGTCGATGATCGTCAACGGGGTCTTCGAGCGCTACCCGCGACTGCGGGTCGGATACATGGAGGCCGGCTCGTCGTGGGTGCCCTCCTGGCTGCACCGCATCGAGGAACACGTCGAGCTCGCCGGCTGGCTCGAGACCCCCGAATGCACCAAATCTCCGCTCGAGTATTTCACGAGCAATTGCTACGTAACTACCGAATGTGATGAGCATTTGGTCCACCACACGGTCGCCGAGCTCGGCGACGAGCGGATCCTTTTCGAGACCGACTATCCGCACCCTGATTCGAAGTATCCGCACGCTGTGACGACTTTCCTCGCGCAGGACGGCATCAGCGATGAGAACAAGCGGAAGATTCTCTGGGACAACGCGATCGACTTCTACCGGTTTCCCGAAAGCTTGATGCCAACGAAGTTCGAGGAATCAACGCCGCGCACTTGAGGTGAAAGGAACATCGATGGCAGGCATCGAATACAACGTCGCACCGATTCCTCCCGACGCCGAGCACACGACGTACGTCGAAGCCGGCATCGTGTCTTTCGGAATCGAGTACCGACTGCTCGACGAGGCCGAGCTAGCCGCCAACTACGAAGGCGAAGCAATGCAGGAGATTCAAGACGCGGTGGACGCCAACACCGTAGAAGACAACGGCGTCTCAATCCATGTCATCGCGCCACACACGGGGCACGAGTACTTGCGCTTCGACTGCTTCGCCAACGGCCCACACTATCACTACATCGAACCGTCCGGGGAAAAGCAGATCATCGTCGAGTACGACCCCATCGCCATGGGCGACATGCTGGCGTGGACGATGCGCCAACTGCGCACCCGACTAGCGCCGATGCTGGTTCACGCCGGAGGGGGTGACCTGGTACCCGACCTCGACATGGCCCTCATCAATGAACGGCTCGTCGACGTAGAACAAATCGCCAGCGAAGCAGAAGCCGCTCTAGCTGCGCGTCCAAAAACGTAGCTTACAACGTCACCATCGCTCAGGGCAGCCACCCGCTCGACAACTGCGACCGCTTCGACCTTGACGGCGACGGCTCAGTCACCATCGCCGATTTGGTGCGCGCCGTCACCAACGCCCTCGAAGGCTGTGCGATGATTCCGCAATGAGGAGCAGCTCCGAGGGGGGGCGCGGGGATGACCGGCTGGGGAACCGGCCACCCCCGCTTGGGAGGCTCAGCCAGGGAAGATCAGCCGAGCCGTCCGAGAAAAATAGCTACGCGCGCCGACCCGCCGAGCGGGTAGCCCAAAAACACAACGGACTTCTTGTTCTTCGACGGGCGCACATCCATCGAACCCAGGACACCACCGACCGCAGTCGGCAAGGCCTGGTCTGCCTGGGCAACCAAAGTGTAGACGCCACGTCGCTCGGCGACGATCGACTGGAAGAAGCGATCGCTCTCAACGACGAAGACCACTCCCTTGCCACGCACAGTCGCGGAGGGCCCGTACGTCTCGTACGGTCGAACCGAATCGATCCAGTCACCGCCGGGCAGCTCGTCCGTGTCACAGAGAAGCTCACGATCGCCTGCAACCCCGCGTTGAAACACGCATGCATCGTGCGAGCCACCCGAAACCGTCGTCGTGAAATAGATCGACTTGCGGCGAATCGACGGAGGCACTTCGATCTCGTCATACGTACCGCCGATCGGCGACACATCGCCAACACAGACCTCCTCGATCAACGGCGGTCCAGTCTTCGGAACACGGATCAAGCAATCGCCGGCGCTGGTATCTCCGCTAAAAACACCCGTCTTCGCGGAGACACTGGGACTGCGAAACCCGTCGATCGTGGCCCCGCTAGGTAGCAAGTCTCCCTCGAGAGCCATCGTCAACACGCCAACCCCACGAACGTATCGAAACATTCCCACGCTTGCAGTCGGGTGATCGAGTTGGGCGACGAATTGAACGTGTCGACCGTCCACCGAGGGAACGGCCAGCGCTTCGGAGTCCGACGTGAAGTTGAAAAACGTACCGACACCACCCGGCAACAGCGCCCCGGAATCCGCCACAATATCCAAGGCACCGGACCTCCTGGCGAGAAACACCGACTCGCCGGTCGTGTTGAACGTCTTGCCGGAAAAAACAATTCGACTGGTGGTTGCGTTCAATGACTCAGGCTCAATCTCCTGCACGACCTTGCCACCAGGTCCGATATCAAGCGGCGCAACGATGGTCGCAACGACACCACAGCCGGCGATCGTGCACTTTCTGCCGTAAATCGCACTTCGATGACCCCGGACCACCATCGTGCCGGCGACGTTGGTCGAAGGAAACGCGACCTTGAAACCAGCACCCACGGTCGTCGGAGCCGTCACTTGCATGCCGCTCGAAATCACACCCGCCGGCGTCACCTGAAAGGCGCCGTGACCATTCGCACACTGCGCGGTGAAAGCTACCTCTGCGGCACCGTTGATTGATACGTCGGCAGAAAAGTCCTCGAACGCACCGAAAGGACAAGCCGAGGCCAGGGAGGCCACCGAGCTCAGAGCCGCCGCCGGCGCTTGCCGCAGGGCAATGATCTCATCGTTCGCGGCAACACAGGGGGCGACACCACCGGTATCGACCTCGATGGAAATCGCCACGTCCTTGAGATCGTTGACGGCTGGAGCAAAGCGCTTACCGGCAAAGTCACAGACGACTTCCCCGGTCGTCAGTACATCGTTCACACGCACCAACGGATTCAAACCACCGGTTCCCGGCGCAACCGCCAAGGTCTTGCCCAATACACTGTCTTCGAATGCAAAGACCACATCGTCGGAATTGTTGATCACCGGCTGCGCGAAAAATTGATCAATCACCCCTCCACTGGGCAGAGCAGCCCCTTCGCAAGCAACCGCACTCACACCCCCAACGATGAACTTGTAAACCCCGGCGGGATCGGCCCCATGGCCGCGATCGTGTAGTACGACCACTCCATTGTCGTTGAGATCAAAGCTGCGCGGACTCTCCCGATCGAAGGAGCGAATGTCGCCGCCGCACGGTCCGGGATCGCGCTCGAGGGCCATCAAGGTAGTGACAGCCCCGCTGAGCAGGTAGAGCCCCGCTTCCGATTGAGTCGTCTCGCGCCCCACGAAGGCGACGTCACCGACATCGTTGAGCGAGATCTGACCTCGATTACCGAACTTGCGGAAGGTGCCGCCACCGGGACCGACATCGCCTTCGGCGACGAGCGTTGTAATCAATCCGGTCGCCGCCGTGTACAGGTAGAAACCGGTGCTCACACCCAAACCACCGTCGATCGATGCCCAGAACGCAACGTCCCCGAGCGCGTTCATCTCCGGCTCGCCGAACGAGCTGAACGTACCCCCACTGGGACTCGCGTCTCCGGACAGGGCAACTTCGATGAGTCCCGCCGGGCCGTGGACAAAGATACCTTCATCGGTGGCGGCGAAGACGTACTGCTTACTCTTCATGGCAATCGGGCGATGGAGAGTTCCAAACGTCGAGCCGAACGGGTTGAGGTCGCTCGATGCGACGACGACTTCGAGATCGGACGTCGGGCCCCAGGTCGTCGCGGAAGCGTCAGCAATAAAGTCGAGAGTCCCGCCACCAGCTGGGTCAGATGAGACAGAAATCAAAACCGTGTCGCCGCCCGCAACCGGCACGATCAATCTCGCCGCTCCGCCAGTCGAGGACTCCTCACTACACCCCACCTCCGTCAGAACACCGCAGGCGCCCTGGTATACAGACACCACCGCGTCGAACGTCGAACCCGCCGTGTCGAGCAGAAGCGAGGTGTCGCCAACCGCAGTGAACGAGTACCAGACGTTGTTGTCCTCACCCGCGCACGATGGAATCGGATCCCCCGGATCAACGGTCGCGAGAGTGGTGTCACTCGATTCAAAAAATGGCAATGCGCCAATGGGCGTGGCACCGAGACAAGTGTCGCTGGGCAAGGCCCAGGTGGGTGAAGCGGCCAGCATGGCCAGCAGGGTCAATCCGCCCACGCGGATCGACACGCTAATCCTCGACTGCTTATTCGCTTTCATTTCTCTCCCCTTCTCGAGGCCGCCTCGGCCGGGACTCGATCTCCCTCACCAATCCGTATTGGCCAATTAGCAATCATTGGATTGGCCCATAGCTGGTAGGATTGTATTTTGTCAAGCCTTGAGTATCCTTTGCACTTGAATGCTTGTGCTTGATGAGATCTAAGAGGACCCAATGTCGATGCGAGAGCGCCTTATCGGCGAGGCAACCCGCCTCTTCGCCGCGAACGGGTACCGTGGGACCACTGTGGGGCAGATCGAGGCCGCGTCTGGCCTATCGCCACGCGCCGGCGGGTTCTACGCCCACTTCAAGAGCAAAGAGCAGATCTTCGCTTCCGTGATCGACCGTCATATCGAACAGCAGCGCACGACCCTCGAGTCGGTAGCCAAAATGCTTCCACTCGGAGACCTGCGTTCGGAACTCACCTTGGTTGCGCGATTTCTCTTGCACTTCATGCAGGAGTCTAGCGACCGCTACCGACTCCTACTTCAGGAATCGCAGAGCTTTCCGGAGCACGTTCGGCGGGTCCGAGACGAGGTCATCGCACCGGGCTACGAACAGGCGTCGGAGATTGTCGCGCGGTTTTTGGGCGACCGCGTCGAAGGCATCGACGTCCAGGCTCTGGCCGTCATCTTCGTCGGCGCAGCGATCAACTTCCGAACGGAAGAAACTCTGTACGGGACCGTGCCGGGAAACATCGACGACGAACGCTTTATCAAGACTTGGGTCGACAGTCTGATCGACTCCATCGAGCGAGCGAAAGCCTCGCCGGCGTCGGTCAAGAAAACTGGATAGCTGCTAGCCTGATCCGATAGATGGCTGCGCTTGCACTCCCTGTGCTAGTCGCTATCAAGCGAAGATCCACGATCGGAGGTACACTCAATGGCAGTCGACCAAGAAACGGCACGACAGGGGATTCTCAGGTTCCTCAACAAGAAGGGCGGATCGGTTCCTATGGGCCTACTCCACGGCCACAGCAAGGTCGCGTACCAGGCCGCCCACCAGGCGTTCTCGGAACTAATGGAAAGTCTAGTTACCGATGAGTTGGTCACGTTCAGCGACGAGACCTTTCACCTGACCGACGAGGGTCGCGCCAAAGCCGACGGGTGACACCACACGATTATCGCAAGGCCCAGATTGCGATCAGCGTGGGCAACGTGAAGTTCCAAGCCAAAACGACCAGCACGCAGCCGACGAACATCGACACGTCCATTGCGGTTGGCACCGCAGGATCGGACGCTAGTCCGAGCTCGGCACGCAGTTGCCGCACCGGCATGTCGAGTAGCTCGTCATCGATCCCCTGGGCCCGATGATAGAGGTTTGCCGAATGGCGTCCTCGTACAAAGGCGCGAAAGGTCGCTCTCGGCGAAATCAATAGCCCAATCATCATCCCGCCCAGGTTCAAGACCCAAGCCGCAAAGTAGTCGCGGCACCCGGAAGCCAGCTCCCACGTTGAGATCTCCCCCTCCCCGAGCCAATGCGTGGAGTATCCGGTAACCAGATGGTGGATATCGTGGCAGCGCACCGCGCGTACCCGCGACGCCAGGTTTGGAAACCCGATCGGGATCGGCCCCTTGACCAAGGCCACCCAGCGAGCGCCGTAGCCACCATCGTCACCAAAGCCGTTGTGGCGAAAGTACTGCTGCCGCGCATCTTCAACGCGCAGCTCATCGTCGATCGCGATCATTGGGCCCGAACGACCGGCTCCCGCGCTTTACTCCAGCCCGACGGTCGCGAGAGAAATAAAGCCATTGAGGAAGGCTTCGACATCGTCCGCTGGATCTTCCAATGTCGATTCGCAGTCCTGCGTCCCCAGCGCCGCGGCGGTGTCGTCCGATAGCGCCAACCCATCGATGGTGCCACGAATCTCGCCGCTGCTGCAGCTCGGGATGTTCATACTTTCGATTCCAGTCGGAACGAAACCGGCGAGCAACGTCGCGCGATTCTCCGCCAGCCAAACCAGGACAGCGTCCGCACCGGCCGCGTAGTCAAACGCTCCGCCGCTCACTGGCAACCCCTGCGACGCCGCCAGGGCCGGGATGCCGTTGCGCGCAGCAGTCTTTGCCGCCCCTACCGTTCCCGAGAGGCCTGCGATCACGACGCTGGCGTTTTGCCCCTCATTGATACCGGAAATCACAACATGAGGCCTGGCGTCGGCTGGAAACAATTCGTCCAAGGCGTAGATCACCGAGTCCGCCGGGCATCCGTTGACCGCTGTCGCGTCGACGCCACTGATCGTCGTGGCGGCGGTGACCGAGAGATCTCCGCAAAACTCAGACGGCCCCATTTGATCGCTGCTGCCGCTCCGATTCGAGCTCGGCGCACAGACCGTGACGTCGTTGGCGGGATTCGCCAGCAGCGCCTCCACGACAGCATCAATGCCCTCGGCGCCGACGCCGTCATCGTTCGTAACGAGAACGCGCAAACGGTCCGCGCTCGAATCGTCATCGCCACTGCAACCCACCAGTCCAAGCAACAGCAGCAGCGCGACACATAGGGCCTTCACCAACACAACTCTCTCCATCGCTTTCGACTACTCCCCTCCAACTACCCAGTCAACGTGGCGCAGCTAGATTCGCTCCCGGACAACCTACTGACCCCAAGTCGCGGCACCCGCCGCTAGAAACTCAAGTTCCTCGCGCGTCGCCTCTCGGCCGAGAATCGCGTTGCGATGGGGAAATCGACCGAAGCGACCTATCACCGCTGCGTGCTCACGAGCGTAAGAAATCGTGCTCTGCACCTTGGCAGACCAATCCGTCGGACAACGTGCGCCACAGTCCTCGAGGCACTCGATCCCAAAGGTCTGATCCGACTGATCCTCAGAGTGCATGAAAGGCGTGAGAAAAAAGCACTGCTCTACTGGCTGCAAGTCGTCCAAGTAGCCCCGCCCCACTCCCTCGCGGGCAATCGTGCATACCCGCGCGTCATTCGCAAAAGCTTTGGCCCGACCACGATACACATTGCGCGGAAACTGGTCGAGCAGCAGAATCAAAGCCAAGCAAGTCTTCGCCGCTTCGCGCCAACGCTGAAACCCTCCGTTCGCAGCTGTATCGACCGCGCCGCCGAAGCGCTCGAGAATTTCCCTATCGACCTCGGGGCCGCCCGCGAACCAAAGACCTGCCCTCGCATTCGCCTGCACAGGGTCGTGACAATCGTCTCCAAACCAATAGTCGAGAACTTCCTCTGCTATCTCTACGTCCGACACAAACCACCTCACGCTTTCTTCGCGGCAATCAGCACCGGCGAGGTGGAGACCAACCCTTCTTCCACCCGCACCGAGAATCCTTGGGTCCGCCAGCCATCGAGTAAGTGTCGGACAGCGAGATACTCGTCTGCCCCACCGCGATGTCCACGATACGCCACCACGCTGATGACGCCGCCAGATTTCAACCAAACGGAAGCCGCCGTGAGCGCGCGTACCGTCGTGCCCGGAACGGTCACCAGCGACTTGTCCCCACCTGGCAGGTACCCCAGGTTGAACATTGCAGCCGAAACCCTGCCCAGAAGCTTTGCCGGCAAGTGTCTCTCGAGATCCTCGTGCCCTGCATGGATCAGTGTCACCGATTCTTCCAGTCCCGCGGCGGCAAGTCGTCGGCGGGCCTGAGACAGTGCCTCCTCCTGCACATCGTACCCGAAGACACGGGCACCGGACGCAGCCAAGAACTCCGTGTCGCGGCCGGCCCCTACCGTCGCGTCGATAGCCACGCCGCCGGGTCCCAGAACGGGCAGAACAACCGCATGCGCCCGCTCCGTTAGGCGTAGCCGCGCCGGGCTCTTACCAGCAACACTCCCGTCAGCTTCACGCACGCACTTCCTCCAGAGCCGCCCGCAGCGCTGGCTCGAGCATCACCGCGTGCGACACCCCAACCGTCGCAAAGACCCGTCGATAATTCGACACACTCTCGATGAGGCGGTGCAGCATGTACTCGTCCCTGACCCGATTCGACATCGCCGCAATACGCTGGGTCGGCAACTCCACACGCGTCGGGTCGGTCATCCGCCCGTCGACTTCCCGAGCAATCAGGGGCACGCCGAGCATGCGCCGGTGCTCGCTTTCAATCAGCTGCCAGGTGATTCTACCAACTTCCAAATGGGGCGCGATCAACTCGAAGAACTCCTCGAAATAGGCGTCGAAGTTCATTTTCAATGTCTTGCGATTGTAGGACGCCAGCTGCCGTACGACCATAAACACCAGCGCGTCACCGCCGCCGACGCGACGCTGGAGCCAACCCGCTTCTTTCGGCAAAGGAACATCCATACTCGCCGTGGAACTTCCCTGCCGAGCCGCGAGGTGTCGCACCAATCCAGCCTCACCGTGGCGGCGTATCGCAATATCACGGTCCGGCTCGACTTGCGGCGGCGTTCCTTCGTGGAGCGCCAATACCGGCGACACGTCGAGGAACAGCTCCTCGATCAAAGCAAACATCGGGTCGGCCAGCTGCGAGCTGTGCAGTCCACCGAACAAGAGCAACCTCGTATCCGCTGCGCGGATCTCAACGACATAGGGCGCCGGGTGGCGAATCCTACTGTATTCGGCAAACGTCAGAATCTTTCGACACGCGTCCGCTGCGGAGGCGACACTCACAGAACACCCGAGTTAGTTTGGCAGATCCCCGCCAACGACGCGCTTGACCAGGGTCCCAGCCGGCATCTCTTCGTCCGGCTCGAAGCGGTTGATCAAGGCCAGCTGCTCGAGCTCTACCGAGCCCCGGTAGAGCTCGACAAATTGCCGCATCGTCAACGCGCGCGGAATCTTCACGATGTCGAGGCGGCCCGCTTCAACCGACAGCACCCGCCGGTCGGTAACACGTTGAAAACTGTCCGCCACCAAGGCAAGTGATGATTCATAGTCGGGCCACTTCTGCACGCTTGTGTAACCCAGCAGTTGGTAGACACGCTTGTCGTACTCGACAAAAGTCACTGTACCCGCGATCTCCGCCGCCTGCTGCTGCGCGGCCGCGAAGCGCGCAGAAACGGCCGTCAAACCGTGAACCGCGCCGCGGCGCGGTCGTTCGCCCCGCACTCCCTCTTGCGAGAAGAACCCTTTCACTGCTTCCTCTGCCGACTTTGCCCCAACCAACGAGAGTCCGACCATGGCGTCCTGGTTGGGACTCACCCCGATCACGCTCGACGGTTGATTCACTTTCTGCCAACCGCTGGGAAAATCGATCTGAAACGCCAACTCCGGATGGTAGAAACGATCGCCGCTGAAGTAGCCTTGGCGCGGGTCGCTGCCAAATGTCATGCCGTCCAACCGTGCAAGGTACTCGGCGCTCAGGACCTTTCGTTCCTTGGTCTGGGCAAGAGCTTGCTCGATCGCAGCGCGCGACCGCTGCGCCCGCTCTTCCGGCGCAGGGTGCGTCGACATCCACGGTGGGGCCCTCCCGGGTCCGGCAGCCTGAGAAACCCTCGAGAGCATGTCGAAGACTTCTGGCATCTCGCGCGGATCGTAATCCTCACGCACCAAATAGCGCAGCCCGAGGTCGTCTGCCTGCCGCTCGTCATCGCGACCATACTTCAAGAACAGCAGGCCGAGCCCGGCCTGCGCCGCCTGCCCGTACTGTCGAAAATCCTCGGACAGGACCATTCCGGCCATCAGTCCAATTCCGGCCAACTGCTGCCGGCTCATCTGTTCGACCGAGTGCCGCCCCGTCACGTGTCCAATTTCGTGACCAAGCACCGCGGCCATCTCCGCCTCACTGTTGAAGTGCGCCATGATCCCGCGCGTCAGGTAGATGAACCCGCCGGGCAAGGCGAACGCGTTGACCGCAGAGTCATCGACGACGCGGAAAGACCACGGCAAGTCTGGGCGCTCAGAACGCGCCGCAAGGCGCTGACCAATTTCGTTCACATAACGCTGCAGGTCTTCGTCGGGATAGAGCCCCATGGACTGGCCGACTTGCTTGTCAGCCTCGATCCCCATGGCGATCTCCTGCTGCTCGCCGATCAATGTCAGTTGGCGCTCGCCGGTGGCTGGGTTGACCGTACAGCCCGAGAGCGCCACGAGAACCGCCAAACCCGCAATCCGCTTGATCCAAGCCATCCGCGCCAACTTTTTTAGGTCCTTCATTTCCCACATCTGTACCAGCTCCGGCCCCTTCAATGCACGCACCGACAAAATCCGCTAGGATGCGGCTCCTTATGCAACAACTCCGCACGAACCGATGCCTACCTGGCCCATGGTCGCTTGCTCTCACCCTGGCCATGTTGTTTGCATCAAGCGGCGCAACAGCCACCACGCAGACGATTCCCGCAACACGGCTGATGACCGTGTACCAGTTCAGCGGTCCGCTCGAGATTCCCTTCTACGATGGTCGCACTTTCCGACCCGGTGACCGCTCCAATCAGCCGAGCGGACTCATCGCGCAAGGCAGCGCCGTCACACCCTGCGTCTTCCTGCGCAACGGAAAGCCACTTACCGATTCCAACGGCACTCCGTACGTCGGCTTCGATGTGCTCTTCGACGCGCGTTCCGCCAAGCCCGGCGACGCAGACCGCTTCGCAGAAGCCGCTGCAGCGCGAAAGCAACTCACGGTGCAGCACCACCACTGCGATGCCTCGGCGCGAAACGTCATGGACGCGAGGTACCTCTACGCGCTCGACAAGAAGCCCCACTTCGCTTTTTCGGCCACCGCGTCCGCCGCCACTCAGCAGCCAGCTACGAGCGCGGTCGACGGCATCGTCAAGGCGTTCCACGACTCCCCCCAGTGCGCCTCGATCAATCGACACCTCACGGAAAGGCGCGCCGCGCTCGAACGCGCTTGGGACAACTTCACGCGTATCAACGCAAAGCAGTGGTCCCCGCACTTGACCGAACGAGCGAAACAACTCGACTACGTCATGCGCACCGCTCTTTACGAGGGCCATCTCGACCGGGGTTGTAACGCCTACGGCGCGTGCGAACGCAACGCGATCGTTCTGTCGATTCGCAACCGAGCCCTAGAAAAGTGCCGCGAAGCTCAAGGGTGTCGATTCCCCGGCGACTTCCAGGGGGTCTCGTCGAAACCGAATCAGTACAACATCTGGGACGAGTATCTCTTGCAGAGTTCCGGTATCACCTCTTGTTTCCTGGCGAAGGATTCGGGCGCGGGACGACTTCAGAAGATGTACCAACAGAGCGTCAAGGACGCCGTGTCGCTGATGTTCGACGGCCATCGCGGCCTCAACCGTGTCTTCTCCGGCCAGAGCCTCCAGGACCTCAAGCAAGTGCGACACTACTACCATCCACCAGCGATGGGATCGTGCTTCCCCAACCATAAACGCATCGAGTACATCTCCGGCGCAATCGCCCGCAATGGGACACGCCACGCACTGATCGTCAACACCAGGATTGGCGTTGAGAGCGCCCACCAGGGCGGCTACCTATTTCGCAGCGCCCGCATCGACAAGACCGGACCAACCGATGTCATTGCCCTCTCCGATGACTACCACGCCTTTGTCATCGACGCGCGGAAGATTGCTCTGCGCGCACCGCGCCGCTGTGCGCCGTTCGGCACTCCAAGTGGTTGTGGATTTCGCAACGTCGGCCGCTACCGCAAGACCCCCAGCTGGATTTCCGACGGCAAGCCCCTGCAGTTGACATGCCGCGTACAAGCGACCGGTGCCGATTGCTCAGATCCAGTCCAACCAGTCACCGCACGAGTCGGCGGCAAGTGCGATATTGAAATGCAGCCCTTCGCCGGCGTTCGCTGATCCCACCTCGCACTCAGGGGCCGTCGCCGCAGCCACTCTCTCGTTTGCCTCGCTCGACACATCCTTGTTAGGGCTGCCAAGATGAGGCCTTCCATCGCTCTCGCGTTCCTCCTCAGCGGTTTCGCGGGTCTCATGCACGAGATCATCTGGTCGAAGCTGCTTGCCGGTTTGATCGGAACCACAGCCCACGCCCAAGCCGCCGTGCTGGCCGTGTACATGGGTGGGCTCGCTCTTGGCGCGATGGCCTTTGGTCGGCGATCTGATCGCGATACGAATCCGGTTCTCGTCTACATGGTGCTGGAAGTCATCGTCGCGATCTACTGTCTTGCATTGCCATCGATCCTGGCCGCGGTGGCGGTTGTCTACGTATGGTCGGCAAGCTTGGTCTTCGAGGCTCCACAGCTCAAGTTCGCACTGCGATTTCTATTCGCCTTGTCGACGGTTCTTTTGCCAGCGGTTCTCATGGGCGGCACCCTGCCACTGCTGGCGCGTGCGATCATTGGCAAGCCGCAACAAACACGACGCCTCGTCGCAGCCCTCTACACCTTGAACAACTTCGGGGCCGTCCTCGGCGCTGCAGTCGCGGGTTTCATCACCCTGCCCGCTCTCGGCATCTATCCATCGATCGTCATCGCTGCGGCGGCCAACGTCGTCGCGGCATTGCTCGCTTGGCCACTCGCAAGAGATACGAAACGCGCCATCTCGACGACCTTTGACTCAGCCGCCGCAAGGCAGAACGCTTACCCCCACTCGACCTACACCATCGCCTTGATCGCACTGATCATGAGCGGCTTCGCCGCGATGGGATACGAAGTCGTGTTCATCCGGGTCATCGCGCTCGCCTTCGGCTCGACGACCCACTCGTTCACCGTCATGCTGATGACCTTCATCACCGGCATCGGCATTGGCAGCCTTCTGCTCACTCGCTTCAAAGTGAATCGCCCACTCGGCTTGCTAGGAGTCACCCAACTCGTCGCAGCCATTGGTTTCCTCGCGGCGACACCCCTAATGGAGCGGCTGCCGTATTTTGCCAGCCTGCTCCGCATCGCGGCGCACGAATCCGGTGCCAGTTTCCTGTACTATCAGCTCGGCAAAGCCGCGCTCTGCCTCATGGTCCTTCTGGTTCCGACGATATGCCTCGGCGCCGGCTTTCCGTTGGTGGCTTCGATTCAAGCCAGACATCCGGACCGGATCGGATCCTACATCGGGTCGACCTACGCATGGAACACCCTCGGCAATGTTCTCGGCGTTCTGGTCACGTCGCTCGTCCTGATGCCGACAATCGGCCTCCCCGGCTCGTTCCACGTCAACGTCGGACTCAGCATCGTCGCCGGCTTGATGGTGCTCGGTGTCGCCGAAGAGACCGCGCCAAAAGTTCGATTCGGCGCTGTGCTGGTGACCGCCGCGGTGCTCGCCACCTACGGCGGCATGGGGCGCGACTGGACAGACACATTGCGCTACGGCTTCAGCCACATGACTATGCGGTCCGGGCCGCCCGAAGGAGCCGATGCGTCGGCCATCGCCCAACATCCCGCATCCAGCTTCCAAGCATGGCGCCGCGCCTTCGTGTTGCGGCCCCAAGAAAATGACACGCAAGTTTTGTTGCAAGAAGAATCGCACGCCAACGTGGTCGTGGCGACAATCCGCGGCGGGGCGCGTCTCATCGTCAATACCAAGGTCGATGCATCCAGCGCGGGTGGTGATTTAGAGACCCAGCTCATGTTGGCTCATGCCCCGCTCTTCATGCAGCCCGATGCGAAATCGCTGCTCATCGTCGGTTACGGATCCGGAATCACCGTCGGCTCGGCACTGCGGCACCCGGTAGAGCACGCCGATGTCGTCGAGATTTCCGACGGCGTTCTCAAAGTCGATCGGGCTTTCGCCAAGCACAACTACCACGCCCTGAGCGATCCTCGGCTGCGCGTTTACATCGACGACGCCCAGAGCTTTTTGCAGACCGTACCGCGCACCTACGACGTGATCATCTCCGAACCGTCGAACCCGTGGATCTCCGGTATCGCTGGCCTCTTTACCGTCGAGTTCTTTGAAATTGCGCGCCGAAAATTGAATCCTGGCGGAGTCTTCGCCCTTTGGTTCCACGAGTACGACCAGAGCGACGACGCCATCCGGCTCATCCTGCGTACGTTCCATTCACAGTTTCCGCACATCACGCTCTTCGCCGAACAACAGTACAAAGACATCATCGCGATCGGGTCCGTGCAGCCACTGGGAATCGACGCCTCGAAACTGGAAGACCGCTTCGATCTTCCCGAAGTGCGCAACGACCTGGCGCGTATTGGAATTTCCAATCTCACCGCATTCCTCACCCATCACGCCGTGCCTTCGAGGCTGGTCAACGACATGATCGACGCCGGGCCGATCAACTCAGCCTCCCACCAGCTGCTCGAATACATTTCGATCCAGGGGCTGTTCTCAGGACACAGCTCGGCTCTGGTCGAACAGTCCAACCCGCTGCTGCGCCAGGAGGTCGGCACGCTGGTCGACGGCTATATAGCGCACCGCAACAATGTCGGCGAGCCGATTCGACCGCGCGAGTTCGAAACGGCGATCCGGCACATCACGGCTCGCGGGCACTATCAGCAGGAGCATCGCAGTGCCCTCACCGCGCGGGCTCGGGTCGTTCCAACAATCGAGACACCGGCGACGCGGCCGGCGCGCGGCGCGCCGCCGGATCCCGAACAGGCGGGCTACTACGAATCCGTGCTCTGGCAAGGCCTCGCCAGCGAAGAAAACCAGCCCATGCTCGCCGCCGCGTTCGCCAAGCGCCGCGACGCCCTCTTGGCCAGGGGCCAAACCCTACCGGCTGTCGTGACGAGCCCTACAAACAGCTCTGAGTGAAATCCGGTGCGGCTCGCCAATCGAAGCGAACTGCCAACGGCTCATGATCGCTGAGCGGACCGCCCTCCGCGTTGACAAAGAGGTCGCTCTCGAAACGACAGGTTTGCGGGTCGAGCGTAACTCGGTCATTCGACCGAAACATGAACTTATCGATGTCTTCGATGTCGCCGAGCCCGAGATGTTCGCAGACATCGACAACGCCGGTTTCATCCATAAACGCGGTCAGATCCATATCGTCGGAATCGCGACGTCGGCGTAGATTGAAATCACCGCCGACAATCACCGCCCGACCGGCGGAAAAGTCCGCCATAAAGTCAGCCACGGCTCGCATGTTCGCTTCTTTAGCGACTTGATCGGCTTCACTGTTCCCGGCTTCACCGTGCAGATTGTAGACATCGACGCAGACGCCCGGTGAAAGCTCGGTGCGAGCAACGCTGAACCCCTTTAGAGACAAGCAGTCGGCAGAAGTGTCGACACAGTCTTGCCACCTTTGGCGGATCATCTCACCAAAGGGGAAGCGGGAGAAACGATTGAGCCCGTCGCTCACCAGGGCGCTCGGCCGGTCCGGATCGGTCCCGAATGGTAGTGGCGCCGGTACCGATTGGAAGGGATGGTTGGCTTCGGCGGCCAGGACCTCGTGGTACACCCGCAGAGGGGCGAGCGGGTTCGGCTCGGGGGTTTCCCAGTCTTCCTGCACCAACACCAGGTCGTAGCCGTTGAGCAGAGGGCTGATCAGCGGCGTGTGAACTTCGGGATTCGAGCTCGACAACCCTTCAGGAAGGCCCGCCACATTGTAAGACAGCGCTAGAAAACTACCGCTTTGCTCTTCCGGATCGTCGTCACCACACCCGAGAACACAGGCAACGAGGACCCCTGCGAAACACAATCGCCGACAGCTGCTCATTCGGTTTCCTCCGCGCACGGCTCGATTCATCCTGCGCCTCCGATCGGTCCTACAAATGCGGCATGACTTCGCGCGCGATCAGTCGCATCGAGGCCTCCGCCTCGGTCTGGGGCATGCTACCGTACTTCACCAGCCCTAGGACGTCACTGCTACTGCCGATGATCTCTCGCTGCTGTTGGATCTGGGCAACGATCTCGCTCGGAGTGCCAAAGGTGTTCACCCCGGCGTACATATCCGCCATCACATCAAGGCCCGCGGCCTCGATAAAATCCGCGGCGTTGCCGTAGTACTCGTAGCCCTTCGTGTCTTTGAAATGCTTGCCGGCTATCTCGTAGTGCTCCGCGACGGTCAGGAAGTACTCTTTGACGTAGCGCTCGCCCAACTCGCGAGCGCGTTCGCCGTCTTCGTGGCAGTACATCAGCTGCCCGGTCAGCGGAACCGGCGGTTCGCTATCGCGCAGCGAGCGCCAACGCTCCCGGTAGGGATCCAGCGCCTGCTCGCGAAACACCTCCCAAGGCTGCTGCGCCAAGACCATCAGCTTGGCCCCCAACACCGCGGCTTGGACGGCCGAATCGGGCGAAACTCCAATCGCATAAACACGGTTCTCGAATGACGCCGTCGGCCGCGGCCGGAGGTCGGCGCGCGGCCCCTTGTAGTACTCGCCATCGGCCTCGAAGTACCCCTGGTTGAGAGCATCGACGACCAACCGCGTACCGCGGTCGAAGCGACCACGTGCCTCGTCCATCGGAATCTGGAACCGCTCGTACTCGCGCCGCGACAGCCCGCGCCCAAATCCGAGCAGGGCGCGGCCCCCCGTCTGCTGGTCGAGCAGCGCCATCTTCGCCGCGACCCGATAGGGATCGTTCCAAGGCATGATCACCGCGCCCGTACCGAGCTTGATGCGGTCCGTCATCCCGCCGACCTGCGCCAGCCATTGAACATTGTCCGGACACATCGAGTACCCGAAGAAGTGATGCTCGGTGGCCCAATAGCTATCGAAACCAACCTCTTCGGCGATGCGTGCAATCGCCAGCTCACCGGCCATCACCTCGCTATCGTCGTGCTGGTCCCGGTAATTTTGAAAAATCGATAGTACTCCGAACTCCATCCCTGCTCCTCACTTGTGCGCCCAGCGAGTCAGCTACAACCCACCAAGCTATCGTTGACCGCGCCGATGATTTCCCCAATCGCGATTTCACCATCGCCGTCCGTATCGCCAGACTCGCAAGCGGAGACCGCTTCTAAACCGAGTGATATACGCACCAAGAGCACGAGCTCGGCAATCGACACGCGTCCATCGTCATCGCAGTCGCCGCGGCACGGCCGGCTCGTCGTGCGACGCAACACCAGGTCGACACATTGGTAGTAGATATCGTTCCCCGGGGTTACATACGGAGGCTTGTCGTACATCACTTGAATCACTTGCAGCGTGCAACGCTCACATTCGATGTTGGGCAATGTCACTTGAACCCGACTCGTACCGCCCGCCGTATCGGGAATGCCGTCTAGCAAAACCGACTCATCCGAGTACGTCTCGATCTCCGGCTCGCGACCGAAGCAACCGCTCAGGCACAAGGGATCGGCGAAGTCGTCATCGCCGTCCGCATCGAAAGCAATGCGAAAGTGGCCTGGGTGATCGACGTACTCATTCCAAGACACTGCGATCGTCGCACCCGATTCGACCTCGAGCACGTTCGAGCTACGCTCGCCGCCGGGCATCCCACAAGGCCCGACCTTGAGGACGTTCCCACCGTAACGAGACACCGGCGACAACAGCTCGAGATGAGCCTCGGCACTCGCCCCCACCAGGAGAAGCACAACCATCGCCAATGCTCGCTGCCGCCATCTCATCCTACCGAACCTATGGCTTCGATCTCGATCTAGCAATCACCGCAGTCTGGCAGGTGGAGGGTCACTTGGATTCAAGCGAGCGGGAGCGGCCGCGTACCGGGAGGGCGAGCCGCCGCCGAGCCGCGTACAACGAGAGGTCCGTGCAGGATCAGTGAGTTGTGCTCGGACCGGTCCGAGCCTGTTGAGGTCGCCCCCGGTATGCGACGCCGAGCGAAAGTAGTACCGCAACCAGAATCGACAGAGCGAAGAACATCGGGGAGGTACGCAACCCACCACTTGTGAGGGGAAGCACGCGCCAGCCTATCTCAGATCAGACAATTCCCCGCTAAACCTCGACCGATTTCTTGCCAGCTCTGAGGCGACCCAGCCGGGTCGGCGCAGATGAGAAAGGGCAGCGGGGGGGTTCCCGGCGGAGCAAACGGAGTCCCAGAGTCCTGCACACCCCCCATCATTACCGTCCCGTCGGCGGGACTCACAGAACCATGAAAGAACGCCTGCGTGCTGAGCCCGATATTGTGACCAACCCAGGTCGCGCCGTCATCCATGGTGCTATAGAGACCGCCATCGTTGCCGACCCGCAAGCGATTGCCGACCCATTCGAAAGTATGCTGGTCCACATGAATCCCGCCACAATCGGCACCTGGCACTGCGCCAAGCGGACCCCTGTAACCAGCTCCGAGACGAAGACGCGATCGTCATCGTTGCAGTCCATCGGGCAAGGACAACGAACCACGGTCAGGGCCGCCGGCGAGCAGCGAGCATTCGGGTTGTCCGATATTTTCGGCTCAGCGTGAAGCCGTCCGCAGTGCTCACCGTCCATCCGGAGGGTTCGAACACCATCGCCCTTTTCCAGACCGAACGCGGCAACTCGATCGAACGGAATCGTACGATCCACTTGCGGAACCAATCCAAAAATCCTGGACTCGTCCGCGGAAAAGACGAGAGACACGACAGGCAGATCGGCCAAGTCGACTTCGTCGATCTGCGCGCGGGTTCGCGCATCGACCACTTCTAGATTCTCTCCCCTGAGATAGACCCTCTCGCGGCTCGGCCCCGAGGCCACTGTGCGCGACGCCTGTGAGTCGACGATTTCACCCGAGTCCACTTCGATAACGACAATGCGCCCAGAACCATCGCCGTCGGTGACGCTCGCGTAGAGCCAGCGAGCATCTGGTGAAAAAGCGATCGCCCTGAACCGTAGCTCGTCGAACCCGGCCCTCGAGCTCTCCCCGGTGAGCGGATCTACGCGGTGCAGGCCTCCAACTTCGCCAAGCATGTAGAGCTCCCCGCTTGGGTGCTCTACGAGATCACGTACCGACCCGACATCCTCGATCCGCACCTCGTGAACCTCGAGAGTCTCCATATTGATGATCGCCACACCGCCTCGTTCGCTCGTCGGAAGTGTGCTGCCAACGGCCAAGTAGGACCCATCGCGCGAGAACCGAACAGTGACCCTCTCCAAGGGATGACCGACGTTGAACGAATCGAAAAAACGCATCGTACGAGCATCGAAGAGATGAACGACACACGTACCTGTACTAACCGCGACGACGCCCGTCTCCCGCACCGCATCGATCTTGGTCGCCACCAAACCAGGCCATCTCGCCTCGCGATTACAACCGACGGCAATCCGATCCGGGAGTCGCACGACAGCTCTGATTGCGAGATCAGTGGCGTCAACCACCGCCACGTTGTCCGACTCGGCATCAACCGCTACCAAGCACTCGCGCGCTCCGACGTGCTCGACGCGCAAAAGGACGATCGCAAGAACCGCCGGCAGCAAGGGAAGCAACCTCGATGGAACCAGCCGCGTTGGCGAACACCCAAATGAGACGGAGGAGGACGAACTGGCTTCCAAGACTTTGATGCTCCCCGGCACGCCGAAAGAGCCCAGGAATAGCCGCACAGAAGAAATCGCGACCTGAACGATAAGTCTAGGCAGAACCATTTTTTCGACTAGGAAAGCTATCAGGTCGATGAATGTCAATCATTAGTTCCGACCAATCGGCTGGCATCGAAGCTGGCGCTCAGAAAGGTCGTTGTCTAGCGGTATCTGCTCGTCCTCGAGAGATTCGAGAGACCGAACCTAGCCCCCCTGCTGATGGTCACGCCGCGGATCGGGCCCGCCGTCGGCGAGCCTCCTCACTTTCTCTTTGTGGTTGTTCCACCACTTCCCCTCCCCTCTACCTCCGGGTGACGGGTTAAGGGGATCAAAGAAGCAAATTCCGCTCCCCCCTGCGGCACAACCCGTAGCGAGACTCAAGGTTCCTTCGGGAATCAAAGCAACCCACTACCGTGGCACAGTCATTGCGCCTACCAACCGAGGCGTGGGAGACAAAACCAATGACGCAAATCGCCGGCAAATGCGCCGCTGGGTTCGATCGAGTCGAGCAGGCCTTCGCCGCCAACTTTGCCAGCGGCGAGCACGGCGCCGGGCTTTGCGTCGTCCTAGACGGGCGACCCGTCGTCGACGTATGGGGCGGCTTCACCGACGAGGCTCGACAATCTCTGTGGCAGCGAGACACCCTGGTCAACTGCTTCTCGGTCGGCAAGGGAGTGCTGGCGATCCTCGCTCTCGATTGCATAGGTCGCGGCGAAGTCGAGCTCGACGCGGCGCTGTACGATCTCTGGCCTGAGGCGGCTTCTCTCGGCCCGAAGATGACCCTGCGCACTTGCCTGTCACACCGCGCCGGAGTGCCAGCCGTCCGACGCCGACTCGCCGACGACGTGATGTACCATTGGGAAACCATGTGCGCCGCCATTGTCGACCAGCAACCGTATTGGGATCCCGATTCGGCGCACGGATATCACGTCAACACCTGGGGCTTTCTGGTCGGCGAGATCTTGCGCCGCGCCACCGGGACTCCAGTGCGCGAGCTCTTTCGCGAGCGCATTGCTCTACCGGTCGCTGCCGACTTTCACTTCGGGCTCCCGGCCACCGAGCATCATCGGGTCGCCAAACTGATCATGCCCGAAGCGACGCTGAGCACCCCGGAGGAATGGGCGCTGGCCTTTCCTGCGACCGGCGACGCGGAACACGATGCCATGGTTTGGCACAGCTACTTCAATCCCAACGGGCTCAGCGGAATCGGAACAGTCAACACACCGGCCTGGCGTTCAGCAACGATCCCATCGACGAACTCTCACGCCGACGCCCGAGGCATCGCCCACGCATACTCGGCCCTAGAGGGCACAACACGCCATGTCATCAGCAAGCTCCTGCGCGCCGAAGCAGCGTCGATCCACTCAGAGGGGCTCGATCGCGTGTTGTCAAAGCCGTCCGCCTTCGGACTCGGATTCCAGCTCGGCCAATCAGGAGGCCGCTTCGGTCCCAACCCCGCCGCTTTCGGCCACTACGGCTACGGCGGCAGCCTCGGGATGTACGACCCCGACAACAACCTGGCGGTAGGCTATGTAACCAACAAACCCGGCGCCCGCTTCGACACCGCACGTACGCAAGGAATCTTGGACGCACTCTACCCTTGCCTCTAAGCGATCTCGCTGACGCGGTCCCGCCAGCACCTGCGCTGGCGACACAACCCCCTGAACCCGGACCGAATGCGGGACCCTCTGCTTCACCGGCAGTGGCGAACGAGGCCGATCAGCGGATGTCGGGCGGTGGGAAATTGATGCATGCACGACCGCTGCAGGAACCGGTGCCCCTGACCAGGCCACCGGCACTTGTGCACTCAGCGGCAGTGCGTTTCTCGCATTGCCGCTCGCCCAGGCAGCAACGGACCTCCATCAACTGGTGTCCTCCCGATGGAGTCCAATCGGGAATCGTCCGCTCAGGTCGCGCGCCGGGTGGCAGCGTCGGCGCCGACAGGCCAACCCTAGATCCCCAACCGTGGGGGAAGCGGTCCAACCAGGAGCCGCCGCGTACCAGGCGCACGGAAAACTGGTGAGCCGATTTATTGAAAAAGGTCACATCGCCGAGGGTGAAGGCGACGACCCACACGCCAGCCGGATTGCGCGCCAAGGAGGACGCCGACCAATAGGAGTTCTTCCGCGTGCAGCTGCAGGCAGGGTCGGACACATCGCGGCAGGCCGGACCGCAGCCCGCGGCGTGAAACGCCACGTCGGTCATCGGATAGGTCGTCGCCCGGTAGTCGACGATCGAGACCAGCTCCTCCCGCGTCGGCACGCGCCAGTCCGCCTGACCGGCGAAGCGGGCGGCATTGCGCTCCGCCGCGGCCGTCCAGACGGTGGTCGCCGCGTCGCACGTACGTCCTTCGCCGGTACATTGGTCGCAGCCAGTCGTGCCGTCTTCGGCGGTAGCCGCACACAGCGCCGCTGCAGCTGCCGTCGGCTGGCAGTACTTGCGGGTCACCGTGCAACGCCCCGCCCAGCGATAGTAGTTGTCGACGTCGTGCGGATTGTCGACGCTGCCGCGGCGATCGAGCTCGATCTGCTTCTCCCACTGCAGACCGGTCAGCTTGTCGGTGATTGTGCCGTTGGCGTTGTCCACGAAGCGCGGGCCGCGGGAAGCGCAGCCCGATTCACAGCCAGCCAGCACCATGCCATGCAGCACGGCCAGCACCAATCTCGTCGCACTCGTCACTCTCATCACGTTCGTCAGAAACAGCACTGCCTGATGCGGCCTAACGTCCTTGCCGGGTCAGCCGCGCGGCTTTGGCCGAGTCGGCTGCAACGGCCTGTTAGATCAGTCGCACACAGCATACAACGTCCGCTGAAGATTCTGCGCCCGCCGGGAAGCACTCGCGAGAGAATCTAGTACCCGGTGTTCGGCGGAGTCCTCTGAGAAAAACTCTTTCGCTAGCTCGCACTCCCAGTTCTCACTGGCATTGATCAACCTCTCAGATAAAGCCCTGCAGCCAAGACATTGCCGCCTGCCGCGTCATCGACTCTGACACCGTGAATCTCGACCGAGTAGGCCTCCTCCTCTACGAACCAGGTCTGCCCCGAGGTTGTTGACAGAGTTGATCGATCGAATTTGCATTTTCCGGACGATACCGTGCAGCTTCCCAGTTCTTGACCGACGACTTGCTCTGCAGTGCAATCTCCGATCGGGCAATCGGTCGTACTCAGGGTAAGGTCGCCGGTGAGCGATAGAGAGCGGCCTTCGCAGCCTGGCGTTAGACCGCTGAGACTCATCTTCGATCGGATGTCGCGCCGAGCACCGACGATCTCGAAGCTACCCCGTCCGGACTCCGAAAAAGCGCAGGTCGGATCGGCGGGAACAACCGGGTCGCATGCGGAGGTTGCCAAAATGCCCAACGTCGTTGTGTTCGTTGCAGTACAGGCGGTGACGCCGTTGACCAAGTTCCCTCGCGCATACCTCGCCCGTCTTGGCCCGGGGGGAAGAGACTGACGGGCTGGAGCGATGCCGCTCACTAGCGACACTTGGGCTGTCGGCCCAGTGCGAACCATTGTGACCCGACCGAGCGGAACCGAATGACGTCCGACAGAGAAAACGCCGGGAAGGGCCTCTTCGATCGATGTGTTGATCTTGCATTTGCCGTTGCCGACCGTGCAGCATGAGGCGCCCAACGGAAGGTCCTGCAGCTGCGTCCAAGTACAGTCCCCTGCTGACGAGCAGAACTCGCTGGACACGGCCGGTAAATCTGCCGCGACGCAGAGGACTTCTCCGTCGGGGCAGGACAGTCCGCGTATCCGCACTTTTATTTCGATGTCGGAACCATTGCTGTCGGACTCGAGCCAATATTTTGCCCGACCGCGTGACCCGAGCGTGCATACCGGGTCGCTCAGCACGGAGGGGCAAGCGCTGCCTGGCGCGTTGTTGGTGGATGTCGTACCGGTACCGGTCGGGCACTCTTCGTAGGAATTGACGAACCATCCTTCATAAGACCGCGCGCGCTTCGGCGCGTCGGGGAAAATGGCAAACGCTGCCGATGCAAACATTGCGACGAGAAGCCAGCTGATGCCGCGTGAGACTCTTATCATGGATCCTCCTTTGCTTCGCTGAGTTACGTGCGTCGAGAAGGTAGCGTTAGTTCGTCATTGGCCCCGCTGTCAAGAAGCATTTTTGCTTGGCGACGATGTTCGATGATTAGATCCCCAACGGCCGCTTCCCCTCACCATCCATATTGGCCGTTGCCGAGAAACCCAGGCACACAGCCCTTGATGCCAACCGCCCCCCTGTCCCTGGCTCCTACTGCAGTTTATGTGGGTAGGGAAGCGGCGGGGCTAGGGTGATATTGGAGCAGCAGAGGTAGATCCAAGCGATCATGGCTTGAGGACGGATGACTTGCTTGGACACCTGTGAATCGCCGCGAGATCGCTCGCAACTAGCGGTTTTTCTTGAAGCTAAGAGTGGTGTCCACCAACTTTCATTGAAGCTAAGAGTGTCCACCAACTTTCGCCAACTTTCTTCCCCCAGGGGCAGGTGTTTCCATCGCCACGTCGGTTGGCGATCGTACGTTGAGCCCGGTTTGCCGCACTGCCCGCAGCGGGGTCGCCGTGCCCGTCGCGGGCGTACTGCGATCACCAGGCCCTCAAACTCGAAGCGGGCCTCTTGCACGACAATGGACGTGACACACAACAGCTTTCTCAATACGGTGGCAACGCGCACGTGAAGTCCCTCCTCTTGTTCGGTGGCGGTTTGGTCGCTTCCACCAACGAGATTCAGGGATTTCCGTGCGTTTTTCTATTCGTCGCCGAGGCGAAAAACTTGTTTTTTCGCGCAGCCGCCAAACAGCCGTAGCGGAGCGGGTGTCAAGCTGCTTTTTGGTGCGCGAGGAATCGGCGACGACGCAGGAGTCGCCGAGGGAAAAAGCTGTTTGATACTCGCGTGAGCGCAGGCTACCCACGCCCAATCAAACCCTCAAACCCACCCACATAAACTGCAGAAGAGCCGAGATCTGGGCGACTGCACCCACCTGCCCTTCAAACACCTGGGATGCCGAAGCCGAATCACTCCGCACGCAACCCTCGGAGTTGGGGGACGTGGCTCCGACTTCGAAACCAAAAGAAGAAGCTCCCGCAGACCGGGAGCTTCTTGAATGAGCCGTCCGCGGATCGAACGCGTTCCAGTTGTCAGTAGTATTAGGCGCGATGCCCCAGTCTTCTGCTCTGCCATCGTGGCGAGGCAGAAGACCGAGACCCCGCTAGTCCTGAGGCTAGAACGGCGCCGCACTGTAGCAACTAACCTGATTGCCGTCGTAAGCGGCGAACCGCGCGGGCGGCTCGGGTGCAAAGCCGGCAAACGAGTCACCCCAGATAGAGAAGATGTGCGACCCTCCGATCGGAGTCCCCCTGGCGCCTCGAAACGCTGGGCAAGAACTTCCGAAGGGACTAGGAACCGACGGAGCGGCCCCAATCCGAAACGCATAGCCGAGAGTTAGACCGCAATCGTAGCCAGCCTGCTGGAGTGCGCCGTAGTCACCGCTCCCACGTTCAACCAGAATGTGATCACTGCCCGCCTTCGAACACTGCGCCAATGGGAAGCTACCAACCACATTAAATCGGGCCAGGACGAAGGCAAAGCGGTCAAATACGTATCCCGAGCATCCTGGCGGTCGCGAGCTAGGGCTCGTTGACCAACAATGATTGCTATAGATCGGGTGCATCCACCGGTAGACCGTGAGCCAGCAGTCAAAGCCGCTCTCGTAGCCGTCGAAACTTCCATCTCCGTTGTTGTCAATTCCGTCGCAGATCTCCTGAGCCTGCGGAGGAGTAAGAGTGCGCGTCGCGGTGCGCGTTCTCGTCGCGGTTGCCGTCCCCGTCCGTGTGCGGGTGGGCGTTGACTCTGGCGCGGGCGTACGACTCGCCGTCTCAGTCCGTTGCTGCGTCGGAAAGGCGGTCGGCGTCTCCACAACTGCCGTCGCAGTAGCTGATGGCAGTGCAGTGCAGGCCTGCCTACTGGCGACCAGTACTCTGAGGAGCATAGACTGCGCCGCGCCCACGACAACATCGCGCGGAGGGAGATCACCGCCGAAACCAAGAAGCGGAAAAGAAAGGCCCAACTCGGCGGCAGACGCATCCACTAGCGCTTCCGCGTTCGCCAGCTCAAACTTCAGAGCACCCATTTTGCGGAGGACATCCGCCAGAACTCCCTGCAAAAGCACCGCCTTTGCCGACCTCGAGATCGTCATCGCAGCACGAAGATTCAAACCCGACTGAATCAGCTCGCCGGTCAGGTACTCGGCGCAAGCAATCGGCGAGCCGGTTGACGCGTGGCAAGAAACCACACCGTCCGTGAAACTGATCGCGAAACTTGCAAATGCGGAATCATCTAGCCCCAAACTCAGGAGCAGTCCTTCAGCAGCCAGGACACCCAGCTCATCGACATCGACATGAGATCCGGTTGCATATTTCGCAACAGCGGAGGTTGAGGCCATCGAATGTGCGACGATTTCGTAGGTACCAACAGTAAGGTCAGCCCCAGCTGCCATCGCTCTCAAGGAGCGCGCACGATCGACGATCAGTCCCAGCTCCTCCCTAGCGATCGCGCTCCTGTGCGCTTCACATTCAGTGGAAGCACTCCGACCGCTCACGACGAGGTCTCGGGGATCGATTGAAACCGCCATCGGATCGCAGCGAAGGTCCGCAACTCGCAGCAGGTCTTTGCGGTTGCGCTCGACGCAACGTGCATGAGTACGCTGGTGCCTCTTGACGCTCCTCGCAACCTGGAAGGCTCGTTGCCGATCGCCCCCCGCCGCCGCCAAGAAATCCATCTCTCGTCGGCCGACTTCGAACGCCAGAGCCGCGGCAATCAGATCGTCATTCCCGGCACCTACACGTACGAAGCCCCAGTCGCTGCGGCATACAGGAATCAAGCGGCGCGCCGCTTCCCGATCGAAATCGACGTCCGAACCTCGAAGCTTCTTCAACGTCATCTTCGTCGCCGCGCGGTCAAAGCGCTTGAAGCAACGACGCCCACCATTGAGGAGAGCGTCGATGACGACGCTCGCGTCGACCGGAGAGGGGGGCGGCGGAGCATCAATCTCATTGACAATGACATCCAACTCTCCCGCAAACTCCCAGGCACCCGCGGCTTGCGACACCTCCGCAACTACACGGTACGCGCCCGGGAGCTGCATCGACGCGGGCTTCTCCTCGAACGCCACAGCCCAGAGCCATTCCGGCGGCACCGTAATTACGACCCCAGTGACAATCGTCTCGATCAACGCGTCGCCGCGATAGACATTCCAGATTGTCGTGAAGTACCCTTCCTGAACGGTGAACCGAGTGTACAAAACGAATTCATCGGTCGATGCGACGCCAATAGGATCCAGCGGCTCGACACAGTTGACAAAGCCTTCGACCGACCGACATAGCCTCGTCTCAACGGGGCTGACCGCAAGCGCCGGTCGGGCGAGACCCAGCACAGCGAGCACGACAGCGGCTTTACCTAGAGCCATCTTTGGATTCCGCCATCGCAACATGTACTCCGCCGACAGCGACTCAACCACTACACAACGCCCGCGAATCCCGGGCATCCGACGGCCACCCCGTCTCATGACATTTCGCTCAGCGCACCAAGAGGGCCAGCAACGTATTACACCTATCACGGCAGGCACGCTCGCGATCGCTGCCGACACCCCTCTGACGAGCCTCGCACCAACTTGCTGAACAACAACAGAACCAACCATAAAATCCTCCGATCTCTAGTTACGGAGAACAATAGGCACTGCCTTGCCCGCGAGCACCGGACGACGGACAACAAGTCATCGTTCAATGACTCGATTTTGTCTTTTTCTGAAAGGCGCGTTCGGAGGAATCGTCCATTGCCCACACGACTGCTGGACACCACGATCCGCGCGAAACTCCCAGAGTTTTAACGGTCTAGCGAGATCGGCTGGTGGCCATCGTGAATCGGGCCAGGACCAAAGGTCAGATGCGCCGCGCTATCAGGTAGGCCAACTTCCCCCTGCGAAACCATCTCGCTCAAGCCAAACCGATCCTCGGATCGAACCATGAACCTGACGGCCTTGCCATCGTTCCACGTGCGGAACCAAAGGTGGTCCGGAGGAGGCGACTCTTTCAGGTGATGGCGAATCCCCGTAAAGTACTCGATGCCTGTCGCTGATTTTGGTCCTACGCGAATTTCGGCGAAATCGATATACACTAGCTCTACGAGTTTATAGCTGACCACGTACACGGTGTCCTTACCTTTGGTCTCGGAGAGAGTCTTGTCGAACTCAATCTTGAGCCACTCCCATCCCGAATCATCGGTCTTCGGCTCACGAGTACACCGAAAGTCTCTCCCGGACCTCGGCGTTCCCAAGTGAATATGCTTGAACAGCCTAACCCCCGAAGCCCAAAGTTCCAGGATCGGCCTGCCCCACCTTGAGAAGCCGTTCCGAATTAGCGACGTCACTTCGATGGAGTCGATAATAACATCGTCGGCGTGTTCACCGTAGAACTCAGCGATCATCACCGCCTTGCCGCGGCTGGGCCTGTTCTCACCATAAGCCCACCGTTCAATCGTTTTTGGATCAACGTCGAGCTGGAACGCAAGATCGTCGCAGTTTGGGTCTCGGCGAATTCGATCACGTATCCCCTCAGTCAATTGAACGCGTGTCGTTCTGGAGAAGGGTCCTGACATTCGCTCACCTCGGTGTTGGGATAACGTAATGCTAAGGTCATCCTAGAAGCTACCGCCACCCCAAAAAGGCTTTCCACATTTCGCCGGTTGCCCGGAACCCGATTGACTATAGCCCAAAATCAACCGGACATGCGGCCAGCGGCAACTAGGCCGATCAGCTTGCGATGCCCTCGCCACCGCGCAGCCGACCAAGAATCCACCCTCCAAGCAAGCAATGAGCCCCACCGAACCGACCACCACGGGCAACACCTCGTGCCATTCAGCGAGATCTTTCCAAGCAAGGACCACGATTTAGGTACTTCGAAACCGCTACACGCGAATGCCACCCCGTAGGCCAGACCCCGTCGACGCCTCGGCGGAAGGTGCGCGCGACTAGACACACATCCCTCTAGCCGCCTCAACTAAGACCAAGCGCCCGACGACGAAAGAGCCCACAGACCACCCAACTGCGAAGGTGATACCACCACGGATCAGCGGGAGCTTGATGTGATCGTGGCGTAGCAACTCTCCGAGGTAGTGCTGAACCAGTGCCGCCCCATTACCCGACCAAACCCACGCAAGAATCGCAGCCCAGGATAGAACGACAACAAGGAAAGACAGCCCAATCGCCGGCTCAGACAACGGGCGGACGTAAAGGCAGAAGGGACTGGGAAATCCCCCGATCCACTGTAGGGCCGCAAGCAAGAAACAGACCCCACCAATTGCCGACAAGGTCACAACAGCGAAGGCGTTGATCTGCGACTCGGTCAGACGACCCGGAGCCCTCCGATGAAGTCGCAGCCACAACCACAGAAACACAACGTTGGCCAACCAGACAGCGGCTACAATCAGCCAGAAATACTTTTCCATCCAATTGCTCAAACGCCACGCCTTTCAACTCGCGGCCTGCGGCGGCCTCGCGTACTGGACGCTGAGTCGCCCGTTCCGTAACGGGACTCGAAACCCCGGTCTGCCGTCAGGCAACCTCACTGACGCGATCTACAGGAACTTGATCCGGCGTCGTCGCAGTTTGGGCAGTCTCGGCAGTCTCGGCAGCGAAGGACTCGCGGATCGAGGCGCGGGGTGGCGGCTTCTGCCACAGTGGCATGCGGCGCCAGAAGCGGTGTTGTTCGAGACGGGCGCGGAAGTATAGTTCGTGGTCCCATTCGACTTCTGCCATCCCGAGTAGGCACTCGACCCATGCCGTGCGCCCGCTGCGCCAGGCTACGCGCGCGGCATCTTCGTACTCGACGATGTTGCGGCTCTCCAGGCGGCCGGCTCCGAACATCGGCATCATCCAACCCGACACGAAGCAACCGTACTTGAGGACCGTGCCGATCATGAGAAAGACGATCTCCCGCCATTGGAGCGGCGTCGCTCCGAGCTCAGCCAACATCTCGCCCACGACACCTCGATGTTGCCACTCCTCGAGCTCGATCTTGCGGATCTCCCTGCGCTCGTCGGGGTCGCGGACTGAGCGCCAGTGTCCGTTGTAGGCGTGGCCAGCAGCTCGCTCTCCAGAGTAAGCCCCTTGCAGTATGCTGACTAATCGCGAGTCAGCCTCATGCGTCACAGATCGTCTGTCCTTGAGCATCGGTCCCAGGGCTCACGGTAGCAGCGCCGCCGACGCGAATCGACAGCGGAGTTCAGCGACGCGAACCGGGGGTTCCCAGCTGGACTAGCGCGTTGAGTGAAGGCATCGTCCCGAGCAGCGCCGGCAACCCCTCCATGATGATCCAGCGGCGATCTGCCCCTACATCAATCCGTGCGATATACTTGTCGACATCGTCGGCCCACAGATAGACTTTCGTCGTCGCCGCACCCGACGCGGGAAATCCCGCCATGCGCCGCCAGCCTTTGTCAGCCGGCTTTGCATCCCCCTTATCCTCGACAATCTGTAGCCAGCCCTTTCGCGCAATGCCAGTCACATCGAAGATCCACGCATGAGTCTTCTTGATCGGTGATTCCTTGGTGGCCGGAGGCTGTTCTGCAGTATCGCTCATGACTCCATTCACATTTAGAAGATTGTGACATGTTTCTCTATCCCAGAAGTGCCGAAGTGCGCGGGATGGCCGAATCAGTCACTTCGCATCTTCGGCCATCGATTCATCGACCAACTCAAAGGACTCGGCGATCCCGCTGCCAGCCTTCACTCCGCAATGCAGAACCAGGACCTCACCCTCACGAGCCACGCCAACCTCCGCTCCGTCCGACAAGCGCCGACCGATCGGCCCCACCGACAGCTCGCCCGGCACGTTGATGCGAACCGTCGCAGCCGGCACACCCAATACGATCACGTAGAGCTTCGCCCCCTTGCTGGTAAACCGCACCGGGAGGGAGTTCCAAGTCTCGGCCTCGGCAACGCGCCACGGCCGCGTGTCGTAGATCGCCGCGCCGTTCTGAGACAGCCAATCGCCAAGAACCTCCAAGCGTTTCACTTGCATCTCGGGAATCGTCGCGTCCTCGCCACGCGGTCCGACGTTGAGCAACAGGTTGCCGTTCTTCGATACCGTATCAATGAAGCTCTGCACCAGCGCGACGGGATCTTCGTAGTGCTCCTCGCGATCGGATCGGTTGTAACCAAACGACGACGACATCCCCCGGGTCGCCTCCCACTTCTTCTCTACGATGCGCGGGAACGACGTATACTCAGGCGTTCGAAAGTCGCAGTGCAGCGGCTTCGGGGGAATCAGTCCGGGAGTGTAGGTACCGGCCTCCACCTGACGCGCAATGCGGCGCTCGAGAATCGCGTCCAGGAGCTTCTGAACCGGCCTCCACCCCAGCGCTTTCAACAGGAAGCCGCGGTGCATCCATCGATCGTTGACGACGCCATCGGGGACAGCCGCGTAGTAGTCCTCCATCAGCTGCAACATCGGACCACTGCCTGTGGGCCACGAGATATCGTTCCAAAGCACTTCGGGCTCGTAGCGTTCAATCAACTCCCGCACCTGAGCTTCTGCGTAGCGAGGATAGTCACCACCCGGGACCGAACTGACGAATTCGACCAGCGTGCGGACGGGGCGCGGATTGAAGCTCCAATCGATTCCGCCCGAATAGTAGACGCCGAACCGCAACCCCTCGGCGCGCACCGCTGCCGCCAAGTCACCGACCACATCTCGCTCGGACGCCCACCCCTGCCGATGCGGATTCGCAACCGCGGTCGGCCACAGACAGAAGCCGTCGTGGTGCTTGCTGACCAAGACGACGTAGCGCGCACCGGCGCGGCGGAATAACCGCGCCCAAGCCACTGGATCCCAGTCCTCGAGGCCGGCAGAGAACGGCTGCTTGAAATCCGAGTAGGGCCGACCGCCCCACTCCGCAGCGTGGTGCTCAGCGCTCGGACTCTCCGGTACGCGGATAGCGTTGTCGTACCACTCTGTATACGGCGTCATCACCGCCGACAGTCGGTAGTGCTTCGTAAAGGAGTCCGAAACGTGACCGACACGGGGCGCGAACCCCGGCACTGAGAACAGCCCCCAGTGGATGAAGATCCCGAGCTTGGCGTCCTCGAACCACTTCGGCACGGTGCGCTGGTTCAGAGTCTCCGCCGCCGACTTTGTCATCGCCACTTCACTACGCCATCGCGTTCGTCAGCGGCCGTTACGAACCGCTGCGCCACTACCTCGCGAACGACTCCGCCTGCATGCCGACCAGGTCGACGAGATCTCCCATCGCGACCGAAGCATCGACGATGTGCAAGCCCCAGCCCGGCAGCAAACTTTCGAGCGTGCCCGTCAAGTCGTCCGCACGCGGATCACTGGGATCGCCCAAAACGGTTACTTCCAGAAACTCGTAGCCGGGAGTTCGCGCGCACCGCACCTCGGTGAAACCTGGCATCGTATAGAAAGGAGTGGTGATTTCCGGGGCGGTGTCAGGATCGGCGAATGGACCCAGGACCGGTCCGCCGGTCATCAATAACGTCGAGGCCACGGTCGGGAAATAGGGGGTCGTGATTCGCGGTTCGTCTCCGAGGTCCACAGGGTTCGTACAGATCGCCTCGAAGCCATCCCCGGCGTTGCCAAACACATCGCCTTCCATAGCGGGATTCGTCGATCGGTAGCTAACATACGAAACGATACAGCCCGTTTGGCTCGGCTCGCGGCACGGCGGAAACTTTTCGAACGCTCCGCCGGTCTCTTCTCCGTCTGGAATCGCTACGGTACTGCCGAGTAAGATTGCCGAAACCATATGCTCGCTCAGGAAGTCATCCGGCTCGACCTCGGTCTGGATCAACGAGCGCAATCGGCCCGCACCTTGTGAGTGCCCTATCAAGACAAAGCCTCGACCGTTGTTGTCGTTGGCGATGTAGTGTTTGAACGCGTCGATGACGTCGGCTTGCGCCAGTGCACTGTCGCCGGAGAGACTCGGATCAAAAAGCGCCGGAATCGTCACCTGGCGATAAATCGGCGCGAACACGCGACAGACCCGGTTGAGTCGTGCCGCCTGATTCTTGACGACGAATCCTTCCTCATCCTCTGCGGCATTGAGGTCAGAGTTCCCCATATTGTCGAGGCTCCACGTCGGGTAAACGTAGAAGCAGTCAATCGGGGGATTGGGCGCGGGTACGTGGGGCTCGATCTCCAACGATCCGTCCGGATGGATGATCGTGGCGCTGAGGTCATCATCGCAAAAATTTCGCCCCGCCTCCGGATGACACAACCAGTTTTGTCCAGCCTCGTATTGCGGGCTGACAAAATCTCCATACGGCTGCTGGGCGCGGGCGACCGTCATGTCATCGTCCGAGCCACACCCGCCGATCCACAGCAGTGCAATCAATACGCCAAGAATCCTGTACATCTGGCCTGGCTAACACCGCTACGGCGCAAAAGTCCACCGGTTACGGGCCAATCGGTGTTTTCCCGTACCCCAAACGCGATATAGATCACCCCATGGCTGCTCGCACAGCATCCGCTACAGCAAGGCGCAGTACCGCCATCTGATACGATCGCCCCCCCATGCCCCGACTCAAAACGCTCGTTTCCATCCTTTTCGCGGCTTTTCTCGTCCTCGCGCTCGCCGCGTGGGCGATAGCGCGGGGTTGCCTCGGCGTCGCGCAGGACATCGGGGAAATGACCTTTCAGGCGCGGCCGGCGGCTCTGGACCTTTCCCGCATCCAGTCGCTAGCGCATGCTACACGATCCGTTGGCGCGGACGTCGAGAAGCAGATCCTCTTTGGCGACCTACACGTCCACACAACCTACTCCTTCGACGCCTTCATGCTCGGATTGCCGATGTACCAGGGAGAAGGAGTTCATCCACCGGCCGACGCTTGCGACTTCGCCCGATTCTGTTCGGGACTCGACTTCTGGTCCATCAATGACCACGCGGAAGGACTGACCCCCGACCAGTGGACCATGACCAAAGATGCGATTCGCCAGTGCAATCTCGTCGGCGCGAGCCGAGATCCCACGGTGGACCAGGACATGGTCTCCTTCCTCGGATGGGAATGGACCCAAATCGGCCAAACCCCGAGCGATCACTACGGCCACAAGAACGTCATCCTCCGTGATCTAGAAGACGACAGAGTACCGCGACGACCCATCGCCTCGCGTCGCGAGCTCTTTCCTCCCGCAAGCGGGTCTGTGCCGTTTGGGCCTTGGCTGCGACTCCTACTGATCGCAGCCGCACCGGGTGCGGACAGCCGGCAGCCCTACAATGATTTGGCACGTTTTCTTCAGGACCGAGACAGTGTCAGCCCTTGCCCAGAAGGCGTTGCGACCCGTAACCTGCCCGCGGGTTGCCTGGAGAGTGCAACGACTCCCACGGAGCTCTTCGAACGCCTCGACGACTGGGCGTTCCCCTATCTCGTCATCCCGCACGGCAACACTTGGGGTATCTATACGCCACCGGGATCCTCCTGGGATAGGCAGCTCGCCGACCACAAAAGACCAGGCCGGCGCGAGCCGCTGATCGAAGTCTTCTCCGGTCACGGCAACATCGAAGAGTACCGATCGTGGCAAGTGCGCAACGTCGCAGCCGACGGCAGCATCTCGTGTCCAACGCCGACAGCGAATTATCTCCCTGAGTGCTGGCGCGCCGGCGAAATCATCGAGGCTCGTTGCCTCAACGCAAATGAGTCGTCGGAAGAATGCGCACGGCGCGCAAGCGAAGCGCGGCAGAACCACGCCGAAGCCGGCTTACCGGGCCACCTCACCGTGCCCGGTACCGAGACGACCGACTGGCTCGATGCCGGGCAATGCCGCGACTGCTATCAACCCGCGTACAACTATCGCCCGGGAGGTTCGGCGCAGTACGCGTTGGCCATCACCGATTTTTCCGGCGACAAACCGAAGCGCTTCCGCTTCGGATTCATCGCCTCGAGCGATGTTCACACGGCGCGGCCCGGTACCGGCTACAAGGAATCGAATCGCCTGCAAATGACCGACACCGGACTCTCCCGATTCGGGCCGCCGCCGATAGCCAAGGCGGCGCCCCAACCGAGATCGCTCCCCCGTCCGAGTGACGGACCGAACACGCCTGATTTCGAACGGTCGGCCTCGTTCTTCGGAGCCGGCGGGCTCGTCGCCGTCCACGCCGCCCGGCGCACGCGCGAAGCGATATGGGACTCCCTCGAACGACGTGAAGTCTACGGCACCAGTGGCGAACGCATTCTTCTTTGGTTCGATCTGATCGAAACCGACGGTGCGGATAGGCCCATGGGCTCGCAGGTCGCGACGATGACCACGCCGCGCTTCAGAGCCCGCGTCGCCGGCGCTCTCGAACAGACCCCGGGCTGCCCGCAAGAGGTAGCGCAAATGCTGGAACCAGATCGCCTGCAGCGTCTCTGCGGCGGAGAATGCTATTCACCCGGCGACCAACGACGCCGAATCGATCGCATCGAAGTCGTCCGCATCCGACCTCAAATAACCCCGGACGAAGACGTCGCCACCCTCATCGACGATCCGTGGAAAGTTCTCCCTTGCCCCGACGCCTCCGAAGGATGTGTCGTCGAGTTCGACGACCCGGACTACATCAGCGGTGCGCGCGACACGACTTACTACGTCCGCGCAATCCAAGAGGCGACTCCGACGATAAACGGCGATAGCCTGCGCTGCGACCGCGGACCAGACGGCGCCTGCCGCTCGACCGCCCCCTGCTACGCCGACGACCGCACTCCGGCCGGCGACGACTGCCTCGCCCTGGCCAACGAGCGAGCCTGGTCCTCGCCGATTTTCCTATCGTATGGAAACGAACGGCGCCGCTGAACTCAGGACTCGGCTCGGCTAGAACACGTCGGCCGGATCATCGAGACAATCGCATCGACCAACGCCGCTGCGAAGGAATCTCTCTCCAGCACATGTTCGACACCACCCTCTTCGTCGCGGGCCCGGTGCGCTAGCGCGTGAAAGAGCAAAATCGTAGCGAAGAGACTGCGCGTCGCCACCTCCGCAGCCGAGCCAACGCTGCCCAGGACCTGCCCCATTCGCGTCATCAATCGACGCGTTTCCGGCATCGGCCTGAGTCGGGTCGGTTCGAGCTGTGCCTGGATGCGAACGTAGGCGCGACCGCCGGGACTCTCCAACTCGTGGACCAGAGGTGTCACCAGAATCTCAACCAAATCGCGGAGCGTAGCATCCGCTTTGGAACGCTCGACTCGATCGAGCATCCGCCCTCGAACGATGTCGATCTCGCGCTGATGATGATCCAGGATCGAGTCCACCAAGATCGACTTGTTCTGAAAATGGTAGAAGACAGCGGCAGTGTTGCGTTGCCCGGCCGCGCGGTTGACCTCATTCATACTCACCGCGTCGAGACCGCGTTCGGCGAACAGTCGCTCCGCCGCGGCCAGGATCACCTCGCGAGTCGACGCCCGCGTCGCCCCGCCATCATCATCAGTCGACGACTTCCCTTGTCGCGCCTTGCGCGACGCTGACGATCTTCCCCCACTCCGAGCCCCCATCGCTCCCACCGTATACAGCAACGCCACGCCACGTCGAGAATCGCCAGCCAACGAACGATATCTTCCGCGCGGACAATTGACACACGCCCAAACCCATGGCGGTATTTGGTCCGAACTTTCTCATCACTCCTATCTCATTACTCACAGGGCCCAGATTGCCGGTCTCACAACACAAGGAAGTAACCAATCCTCCCTGGAGAGCCTCCTATTAAAACTAGAATCGAGACACGGTATGACCAACGATCTATTTGATTTAACAGGAAAAATTGCTCTCATCACGGGAGGCAGTCGCGGCCTCGGACGGGCCATGGCGCTAGGCTTTGCCAAGGCCGGCGCGAACGTCGCGATCACCAGCCGCGACATCGAATCGTGCAACGCGACTGCTGATGAAGTCCGCGCGTTGGGTAGGGAAGCGTTCAGCCACGCTTGTCACGTCGGCTACTGGGATCAGATCGACGACCTCGTCGGCGCCGTCTACGCGCACTTCGGACGAGTCGATATCTTGGTCAACAATGCCGGTCTATCCCCCGTCGTCGGGTCGTCGATCGAAACATCGGAAGAGCTCTACGACAAAGTCTTCGCGGTCAATCTCAAGGGACCGTTTCGTCTCACTTCGCAGGTCGCGTCGCGAATGAAAGCCGACGGCGGCGGGTCTGTGATCAACATCAGCAGCACCGGATCGATCCGCCCATCGCCAGAAATAGCGCCCTACGCGGCCGCCAAGGCGGGACTCAATACCCTGACGGTCGCCATGGCACACGAGTATGGCCCGACGGTGCGAGTCAACTGCATCATGGCGGGCCCGTTCCACACCGACATCTCGAAGTCGTGGTCGAGGTCGGAAGGGTTCACCAACCACGCCAAGCGGACCTTCGCACTCGGACGCGCGGGCGAACCAGAAGAAGTCGTCGGAACCGCCCTCTACTTCGCCAGCAATGCCTCCAGCTTTACATCGGGCGCGATCATCCGCGTCGACGGCGGGCTCCCCTGACATGAGCGGCTCCCCTGTTGTTTCCTCCGAGCTGGTTGATCTCGAACGCCTCGTCGCATGGATGGACGAGCGCGGCATCGAAGCCGGGCCACTGGTCAACCAGCGTCTCCTCGGCGGGGGAACGCAAAACATCCTCTTGTATTTCGAGCGCGGCGGCAGACCATTCGTCCTGCGGCGACCGCCGCAACACCTGCGTCGAAACAGCAACGAAACCATGCGCCGCGAAGCCCGCGTGCTCGGAGCGATCGCGGCGAGCGACGTACCCCACCCGCGACTGATCGCAAGTTGCGCAGAGGAGGACGTTCTCGGCGCTTCCTTTTACCTGATGGAGCCGATCGACGGCTTCAACCCGTCAACCGGTCTACCCGAACCGCACGCATCGGATGCCAAGATCCGCCATGCGATGGGACTCGAGATGGTCGACGGCATCGTCAAGCTCGGCAGACTCGATTATCGAGAAGTCGGGCTCGAAGGTTTCGGCAAACCCGACGGCTATCTCGAGCGCCAAGTCGCCCGCTGGCAATCGCAACTCGACACTTACAGTGAGATGGACGGTTACGACGGGCCCGAGATCCCGGGTCTCGATCACGTCGCAACATGGCTCGACGACAATCGCCCGACCAACTGGCGCCCGGGGATCCTGCACGGCGACTACCACCTGGCCAACGTCATGTTCGCGCCCGACGGCCCGGCGCTCGCGGCAATCGTCGATTGGGAGCTCAGCACGATCGGCGATCCGCTGCTCGATCTCGGCTGGCTGATGGCAACCTGGCCGGCCGACGACGGCAACACCACAGCCGGACCACCAGTGGCGCCTTGGGAGGGGTTCCCGAGTGCTCCCGAACTCGTCCAGCGCTACACCGAGCAATCCGATCGAGATCTCTCGGCAATCGAGTGGTACGCCGTTTTGGCGTGCTACAAACTCGGCATCATCCTCGAAGGCACTCATGCAAGAGCCTCGGCAGGGAAAGCCGACAAATCCATCGGCGACGCCTTGCATGCGACGACGCTCGGGCTGTTCGACCGCGCCCGACAGTGGACCGGCTGATCGCGTCCGCGACCGGTCAGCGAGCGCTCTGATCCTCGGAGCGCCAGCTCGCTTGGATCGACGCTAGAACACTTGCCGTCATCAGAACCAGCGCGGCCGACCACATGATGTCGGTGATCCAGTGCTTGTTGGCCAACATCCGGCCGTAGCCAATGTAGCTGCCCCACATGAGCCCGGCGGCCAGGAACGAGCGGGCAATCAGCGGCCGCTGGCGCCGCAGGACGAAGAACGGCGTCGCCAACAAGAACCCGAATCCCGCCGCGCTCGACGGAAACGATTTGCACGAGCACTTCTCATCGCCGAACGGCGGCTTGTACGTGTATCGACCACCAAACTGAATCACCTCGCTCGGGCGCGGCCGGTCGCGCTCGATTTTGAGGTTCTGAACGAATCCAAGGACGGCGATGATCAATGTCATCACGAACACCCCACTGCAGCGCGAGACCAGGGGGTAACCGCGCCTGAGTCCCGGGATCGACAACCAAGCCACGCAAAGCGCGGCGACGGCGAACGAATAGCTAGCCAGCAGATTCGTGTACTCATCGACCGTTCCATCACCACGCCCCTGCAAAGCCTTGGCGATGCCGATATCCAAGTCGAGCGCCAACACGACCAAGGTTGCTACGACGACCGTACCCAGAATCACGGCGCCATCGAGCAGGAGTGCTGTCGGAACACCAACCTGTTTTCGATCCATCAGCGCCCCTTCATCCAACACGCAACAGATAGGCTGCCGCCGTAAAGTAGATCATCACTCCGGTCACATCGACCAAGGTCGCGACAAACGGAGCCGAGGCAGCCGCCGGATCGAAACCCAGTCGCCGCAGAACAAAGGGCAACATCGATCCAGCGAACGTGCCAAAGGTCACGACGCCGAGCGTGCTAATGGCAAGCGTCAGCCCGAGCGGCACAAAGTTGTCTCCGTATACCGCGCGTCCTCCCGGCCACAGCAACACGCGCAACAGGCCGATCGCCCCGAGGAGCAAACCCAGGCTCAGTCCGGCGGCTAGCTCGCGACTCAGCACCGACCACCAGTCGCGCAACTGCACCTCGCCCAGAGCCATGGCGCGAATGACGAGCGAGGTTGCCTGCGAACCGGCATTGCCACCACTCGAAATGATCAGCGGCAAAAACAACGCGAGGAAGACCGCCTTCTCGATCGCTCCCTCGAAATAACCCATGGCGGTCGCAGTGAACATCTGGCCGACAAAGAGGACACAAAGCCATCCGGCGCGCTTGCGCACCATCAAGCCGAAAGCACTATCGAGATACGGAGCGTCGAGCGCTTCCATCCCGCTCATCTTCTGGATGTCCTCGGTCGTCTCCTCTTCGGCGACATCCGCAACGTCGTCCGCTGTCACGATGCCGACCAACCGATCGCGTGAGTCCACCACCGGCAGCGCGACTCGGTCGTAACGCTCGATCAGACGCACCGCCTCCTCGCGATCGTCACTCACCCGCAGAGCGACGAAGTTCTCGTCCATGATCGAGTCGACCGTCTGCTCCGGATCTCCGAGCAGGAATTGACGAATCTTGAGGTCATCGATCAGGCGTCCGTGTTCGTCGACGACGTAGATGACATTGACGGTCTCCGCATCACGCCCGTAGCGACGAATGTGCTGCATCGCGTCCGCGATCGTCTGATCGCGTCGCACACGCACGTAGTCCGGCGTCATCAGCCGCCCGACGGTCTCCTCTGGGTAGTTGAGAATCGTCTGGGTGATACTGCGCTCGGCCGGGGTCAAGAGCGCGATCAAGCGATTCGCGACCTCGGCGGGCATCTCCTCCAGGAGTGCCGTGCGGTCATCGGGTTCGATCTCGTTGATCAATACAGCCAGACGCTCCGTGCCTAGCCGCGCAATCAGGCCCTCCTGCTGATCCGTGTCAAAATGACTGAAGGTGGCGGCGGCGAGATCACGCGGCAGCAGCCGGAAGGTGACAGCAGCCGAAGCCTCATCGAGGCTTCCGATCAAGTCGGCAAGATCGGCAGGCTCGATCTCGATCAGAGCATTGCGCAGCTGATCGTAACGACGCTCGTTCAGGAGCGCCTCGACATCGGGTCCGATGAGCGTGTTGAGAGAGTCCATCTGCTGGCACCATCACGGTGACGGGCCAGCCCAGTCGGGCTCACTAAGCCCGGGACAGGAGGATGGCCCGAGTGATACTAGGTCCTTCGTCCATTGCTGCTCGCTCTATTACTCCATATCCACACGCGGCGAAAGACCATTCGGCCTTCACCTTGTCGCTGCCGCCCTTGCCGCGCATAATGCCCGGATGAATTGGCATCCCAATAGCCCAGAGCTGCGCGGCCACGATGCGCTCGAAAAGAGCATCGATCAGCTCGTTGAGAGCTACGGCGACAACAAGGACATCAACAACCTCGAAAGTGCCGCCCTACCGAACAAGCGGGCCGTCACCGAAGCCTTTAGCCATCTCAAGCCGGCAATCTATCTCGGATTCTACAGCACTCGCTCCCTGAACCGCACGAACCTCAGACAGACGATTGCCGAGCACCTCTACCCTGCCTACGAGATTCTCGTCCAGCAGATCCACCGGGTCCTGCGCTACGAGAAGGACAACCGGCCCGGGTCGGAGGCGCCACCACCTGCCGCTGCGGAGGATATCGTCCTCAAACTCTTCAACGCTCTTCCTGCACTGCGCGAGAAGCTGAACGGGGACGTGGTCGCCGCGTATCAGGACGACCCCGCGGCCCAGAGTGTCGAAGAGGTCGTTTTCAGCTACCCGGCCCTCGACGCGATTACGGCATACCGCGTCGCCCACATCCTGCACCAGGAAAAAGTCCCGATGATTCCCCGCATCATCACCGAGTTCGCCCACAGCGAAGCAGGGATCGACATCCACCCCGGCGCAGAGATCGGTGAAAGGCTTTTCATCGACCACGGTACCGGTGTCGTGATCGGCGAGACGTCGGTGATCGGAAACAACGTCAAGATCTACCAGGGCGTTACTCTGGGCGCACTTTCTCTGCCGCGCGGGGACGCCAAGAAGCCCGGCACGGCAAAACAACGACATCCGACGATCGAGGACGACGTGACGATTTACTCCGGGGCAACAATCCTCGGCGGCGACACCACCATTGGCCGCGGATCCGTCATCGGCGGTAACGTTTGGCTCGTCCATTCCGTGCCGCCCAATTCAAAGATTATTTACGAACCCAGTACCGGTGCGAACGCCGACGTTCAGAAGACGCCACAGCCAAGGAGCAATTGACGAACATGTCCAGCACGCCCAACGGATCGACGAGCGACGATTGGCGCTCGATGGATCTCTTCGCGCCAACCGAAGAGCACCGCATGCTGCACGCGACCATGCGCGATTTCGTCGCCAATGAAGTCGAGCCGCAGGCGGCGGCCTTCAACCGCGATGAGACGTTCAACCAACCGCTTTTTCGGCGTGCCGGCGAACTCGGGCTCCTCGGTCTGACCGTCAGCGCGGACGACGGCGGCACCGGCCTCGATGCCATCGCTTCCGTCATTGTTTGCGAATCGCTGTCGACCGCCGACCCCGGCTTCGCCCTCGCCTACCTCGCCCACACGTTTCTCTTCGTCAACAACTTTTACCACAACGCTTCTGCGGCGCAGCACAAGGCGGTCCTGCCACGTGTCATCTCAGGCGAATGGGTCGGCGGCATGTGCATGACCGAGCCCGCCGTCGGCACTGACGTACTCGGCATGCAAACATCCGCCCGGCGACAAGGCGACCACTACATCATCAACGGGCGCAAAACATTCATCACCAATGGTGCCCTCGACGATCACACCCTTGGTGATGTCTTTCTGGTCTACGCCTCGACCGGCGAACGGTCGATCTCCACGTTCTTGGTCGAGAAAGGCGACGTCGGCTTCTCTGTCGGACAGAAGCTCAAAGAAAAGCTCGGCATGCGCGCTTCGATGACGGCGGAATTGGTCTTCGACGACTGCCAGATCTCCGCCGACCGCCTGATTGGAGAAGAGGGGCAAAGCACCATCCACATGATGCGAAACCTCGAGATCGAGAGGGTGACCCTGGCCGCGATGTCCCTCGGTATCGCCGAGCGCTGCCTGCGCGTGATGGTCGAGTACGCCAACGACCGCAAGACTTTCGGCGTTCCGATCCGAGAACACGGCCAGATCCAGCGCTACATCGGCGAGTCTTACGCCGAGTACAAAGCAACGAAGTGCTACCTCTACGAAACCGCCCGCCGCCTCGATCTCTCGACCTCCGGCAACCGCGTCGACGCAGACGGGGTCAAGCTGTTTGCCTCTCGTGTTGCAAAAGACATCGCCGATCGGGCCATCCAAGTCCTCGGCGGTTACGGCTACATGGGCGAGTACGTCGTCGAGCGCCTCTGGCGCGATGCAAAACTGCTCGAGATCGGTGGCGGGACCATCGAGGCCCACCAAAAAAACATCACGAAAGACTTGAGCCGAAGCCCCGAACTCATCGGCTGACAGGTCGAGCCATGGCGCATTACTCTCTGCATATTCACGCGCCGGTCGCCGAGCTCGACCCCTACGAAGAGTTGCGCCCCTCGGCCGTGGCCCGACTGCTCCAATTGGCCGCGTCGGAAGCGAGCTCGGCACTCGGTTACGACGCCGGCTGGTACGCGCGCAACAATACCACCTGGATCTTGCGCCGGACCTCGTTGCACACGGAGGGGCCAATACGACAGGGCGACGATCTGGAGATTCGAACCTGGGTCGCTGACTTCCGCCGTGTTCGATCGATACGCAGATACGAGGTCATGCGCGGCGACGAGCTGGTCGCCGCGGCGGCGTCTGACTGGGTCTTCGCCAGTACGAGCAGTGGAGCGCCACTGACACCGACGGACGACATGCAGAGCCACTTCATGCCGGAAGGGATCGCCACCGAGAAGAGGCCACCACGAATCCAATTCGGCCGCGAGGACCTCTTTCGGGAAACACCGATTCGACGAGTGGAGTTTGCCGACCTGGACTCGCTCGGCCATGTGAACAACGCACGCTACATCGACTTCGCGCAACAAACCCTACTCAACACCCTAGCAAGCGAGGGGTGGCAGCCAGACATTTCCCCACAAGCCCCGCACCTACAGCTGCGAGGCCTCGACATCGAATACCTGAAAGCCGCCCTCTACCAGCAGCAGATCGTCGGACGACTGGGCGCTCTCGCCAGAACCGGCGAGGCTCAAATCTCCGCCACGATCGAGCTCGTCACAGACGACACGCCCTCGGTCCGAGCCATCTGCGAATGGCAGTGGTGCGGCGACCCGCAACTTCCGGATGTCCTTGGACGGATCGCCAAATAGGAATTCACACGCCCTCGACGGCGCTCCGTAGCGTATCGATCTCGAACGGCTTCGCGAGAACCGCATTGGCCCCGATCCGCTTCGCAAAACTCAGACCGTCCTCTCCAGTCTGACCAGAGAGTGCAATGACGCGGACCGACGAAGGAGTTTTCCAACCCAAATCGCCGGCACCGCGAACACGGCGCAAGACCTCGAAACCGTTCATACCCGGCATCAGTAGATCCAAGACCACGAGGTCGAATTTCTCAGACTCAAGATACGACTCGACCGCGACGCCGTCATCGACGACGCGAACATCCCAACCCCAGTCCTTGAGAGCTCGCGAGGCCACAAACCTCATCGATGGCTCGTCGTCCACGACCAATGCTCTTTTCTGCCGATCCATAGTTTCCCTCAAAAATTGACAGAGCCGGCGCCCAAGAAGAGCGCCGGCTTCGCCAACCACATATCACAGTTTGAGAAGAAGCACGTCAGGCGGACCCTGTCTCCGTCCTCAGCGCACCTGCCATCACTCCAGACTTCATGGAATGCGCGCCACCCGGCATTCCCAGTCCCGGACCCACACCAAAGGATGTCTGCTGGAAATCCGGGTAGGCCTGCATGCCGTGCTCGCCGATATCCAGACCTTCCTGCTCTTCCTCTGCCGTCACACGAATCCCCATCGTCGCCTTCAGAACACCGAACAGTGCGAAGGCAGCTCCGAACGCAAAGGCCGCGTACACGGCCACGCCCAGCGCCTGGATACCCAGCTGCTGAACACTCGCCATCTCGCCGAAAATCCCAACCGCCAAGGTACCCCAGATTCCACAAACCAGGTGCACGGAAATAGCACCGACCGGATCATCGATCTTCACCTTGTCAAAGAACATGACCGAATAGACCACGATGACACCAGCGATCAGGCCGATCAGCATCGCGGATCCCATCGCCATCTGGTCGGCCCCGGCCGTGATCCCGACGAGACCTGCGAGAATTCCGTTGAGAGCCATCGATAGATCCGGCTTCTTCGAAACTCCCCAAGAGACGAACATCGCGCTGAGGCCACCGGCGGCGGCGGCCAGCGAGGTCGTAACCAACGTGAGCGAAACGGCACCGGCATCGGCGTTGAGCACCGAGCCACCATTGAAACCGAACCAACCGAGCCACAAGAGGAACACACCGATGGTTGCCATCGGCATGCTGCTACCTGGAATCGCGTTGATGCGACCGTCCTTGGTGTACTTGCCCAGGCGCGGACCGAGCAACAGCACACCAGCCAACGCGCCCCAGCCGCCGACCGAGTGGACCAAGGTCGAACCGGCGAAGTCGTAAAAGCCCATGCCATCCAGAAATCCACCGCCCCACTTCCAGGCGCCGGCAATTGGATACACCAATGACACGAAGACCAGGGTAAAGATCATGAACGCAGACAGCTTGACGCGCTCCGCAACCGCACCAGAGACGATGGTCGCACACGTCGCGGCGAACATTCCCTGGAAGAGGAAGTCGGTCCAGTACGTGTAGCCACCGTCGGCGTAGCCGGCGGTGTTACCGTCTGCGCCAGGGGTCAGGCCGAAGCCCGCAAAGCCGATGTAACCGTTGAAGTCACCCGGGTACATCAAATTGAAGCCGACGAACGCGTAGGTGATCAACCCGATGCAAACAATGAACGTATTTTTGAACAAAATGTTGGTGGTGTTCTTGGCGCGCGTCAGCCCCGACTCGAGCGTTGCGAACCCAAGGTGCATGATGAAAACCAAACCAGCGGCGATCATCAGCCACAGATTGTTGACCGTGAACATCTCGACCGACACTTCGTCAGCCCAAGCAGTATTCGTCAGGAACGCCACCAATCCGAAAACCGTGGCCAGCCGTGAAAACATTGTCCTCTTCGTCATTTTGTCTCTCCTTCCCCGGTTCTCTTAGACAGCTTCTGCGCCGCGTTCGCCGGTGCGAATTCTCACGATGTCGTCGACCGGAATGATAAAAATCTTGCCGTCGCCGATCTTGCCGGTCTTACCGGCCGCTTCGATGATGCGACACGCTTTCTCGGCCTGCGCGTCGTCGAGCAAGAGCTCGACCTTGATCTTCGGCAAGAAGTCCACGACGTACTCAGCCCCGCGGTAGAGCTCGGTGTGTCCGCGTTGACGGCCGAAGCCGCGCACTTCGGAAACGGTCATTCCCTGAATACCCTCTTGCGCCAGTGCTTCCTTGACCTCTTCCAACTTGAAAGGCTTGAGGATGGCTTCGATCTTCTTCATCACATCTCCTTGGTTGGTCTAGTTCCGGCTCAGAGGGTCACTAAGATCTCTGCGGAAAAGACATCCTGGCCGCGCCAGGTTTGCCCGTTTTCAGCTGGGAACAGCGGCTTGCTCGATTCGTCATGACGATATTCGAGCCGACCGAGCAGGTGATCGTTGAACCAGTACGAGATCGTCGGGCTGACCTCCCAGAGCGTCGCACCATTGATCACGCCAGTCTTGACTCCGTCAGGGTCATCAAACCACTCGCCGCGTAGCGTCAACTGCAACTTGTCGGTAACGGCAATCAGCGCGTAAGCCCCAACGCCGTACCAGTTGGCACCAGTACGACCGTTGGTAATCACCCCATCTAGGCCGTCATCGATCCCGTCGTCGAAGAAATTCATCCCTCCACTTACGTCTGCAAACGTAGCATCGAGGACAAACCCAAGACGGTCTGTTGCCTGCAGGAACATGTTGGCGGTCAAGATACCTGTCTTCGAACCTGCTCCCGCTCCGCCTTCAACGCCAACGAGTTGCGGGAACATACCGTCGATCAGGAGACCCGTCGGCGAACCCGCACCACCTTGGACGGTCGGAGCGTCCTCCGCGCCGTAGGTGCCGGCGATGTAGAAGTCTAGGTTATCGGTCGGGGAGATGCCCAAGCCGGCGAGCAGCGTCTTGCCGTTGTTGTTGTCTTTGACGTTGTCGAGACCGTTCACCACACCGATGGTGAGGTCGATCATGTCGTTGAATGGCAGGTTCGCCAGCAAGCCAGTGTGGGTAAAAGGAATCGAAAATCCGGACAGAAGCGACAGTGAAACGTTGTCGTTGTATCCTTCGTTCAGCGGGTCCAGCAGCACTTCCCAACCGAGCAACGTCACGAACTTACCAGCTTTCAACGAAATCGGACCGCCGGGCAGCTGGAGCGGCGTCTTGTAAGTCAGAAACGCCTCGCGAACGTCAAATACGCGGTTGTCGCTCGTATCGGTGAAGCCGTAGTCGGTGCCGTTGCCTTGCACGGCGGAGCGACCGAAATCCATCACGATGGCAAAGCCAAACGGCTCGTCATCCTTGTTCCGGCTCACCGCCAAGACCCCGTCGCGCAGGTCGAAAGCGTTGTGATCCGTATTGTAGATCCGCATCCCGATATCGTCCGAGCTGGGATTGTTGATCGAATAATTGTAGGTGGTCGACACCAACGCATTGAACTGAAGGCCCAGGACGTCTTCCGCCTGAGCCGCCCTCTCGCTGATCTTCTCTTCGAGAACCGTCACACGTTCTCCCAGAGTCTGCGCCAGCGCCGCGTGGTTCATTCCAACAACAGCCAGCCCAGCTAGCAGCACCCCTATGGTCGCAGCCTTGAATTTCATCGGTACCCCTCCTTCGCTCTTCGAAATTAGATCGCCAAATCGGTCGATCCTTTCGTTCGGGTTAGAGCAAAGGCGATGCCAATTCGGCGCCGTAGCATCAGAGTTGCAAATCACCCCGATTTGCCGCGCTGGTCACCGGAAAAGCTGCCCCTTTTTTAGGCAGCGCCCGGGAACTGATCATCTTCCGGGCAGGCCGTGAGGGCGCTGGCCTCAAAGCCAGGACCTCGCATCCCGGCCTACTTGTTCAGCGCTGTTCACCTGCCAATGAAACGGCGCACCAACTGGTGACGCATAGCAACAGCCAAGTCACCTAGCAGGACCGCGAACGCCGATTCACCTCTTCTGAATTCTTCAGGCCAGAGGCCGGGCGCGACAACCACTCGATGAGTCGAGCGAACACATCACCCTAAGCACAGCATTCTCATCCAATTCTGCCCGTTCACAACGTCCGTGGCCCTAACAAACACAAAACTACGTCCCCGCTTACGAACCTCTGCTCGTGATGACATGAAGATGTTTTTCAATTTCGGATTGACATCCATCAGAGTGATCTGTGAAAGAGATGGCTAGCGCCCCGAGCGACATTCATCACGCACATCTACGGGAAGGAGAGGAAGGCCGTGGCGTCACGTCAAGAATTCTCACTTCCTTTGACGCGGTACAGCCCCCCATCAACGACGAGCCAAGCCGGGCCCGTTATCGGCTTTCGCGGAAGATCTTCAGAACTCCCCGGATTCGTAGAGATCCTACTATGAGCCAGCAGACTACAGACCAAAAGATGCTGACGTTCATTCAATATGCGCAGCCACAGCTCGAGGATGGCAACTATCAGATTGCCGTTACACAACAGGTCGACTCGCCGACCGATCAAGTTCCCGCCACTGTTTATAGCGACACCAAGGGGTTTACTGTCCGCGGCGAACGGTACGCGCTCAACCCATCCGAAATCGTATCCGTTTTCCCACCCGAGTTCAGCTTGGGAGAGTTCTCCAACGTGCTGCCGCATGTGGTCGTGAACCGAAAGACCCTGCCCTGGGAAAGAAGCGTCGGCGGAGATGCTGATGCCGGCAACGATGCTCCATGGCTCGGCCTCATCGTGTTCAATGAAGGCGACACGATCCCGGAGGCGATCCAAAAAACGGCTCTGGACCTTCTGCCAACGACAGACGAGAGCAGCTCCGGTGAAACCGGCAAGTTGCCCGCCGACACGTACTTCCCACCGTTCCCTACCGAACCTTCAGACCCGAGCAAGTATGTCTTGGACTACGGCGAATCGTGGAGCGACAAAGTTGAGGTCATCGATGTCGATGTCGCAACCTTCAATGCCATCATGCCAACACTGGACGACCTTGGCTGGCTGGCCCACGTCCGCCAGGTCGAGCTGAAAAACAAATCCGAGGCTTACATAGCAACTCTGAACGCGACCGAACCGGCGTCAACGCCAGTCGGCACAGTCGCCGAAGTCGTGGCCAACCGCTTTCCTCTGGCCGACAAGAAGTCCGCCGTACACCTCGTCTCGCTCGAAGGCTTCGGGAGCGTCCTGCCTACGGCTGGCGGCCCGCACTTGGACAGCAAATACGCTTACGTTCGCCTGGTGTCGCTCAAGAGCTGGACCTTTTCTTCTCTGAAAGAGACGCACACCTTCTCGGGACTCCTCTTGAACGTCAACAAACCGGATGGCGTGTTCTCGCAAGACACCCTTCAAGTTCCGGTGAACAACTCCGAGAACGAGGCGGTGACCAACGCCCTCAACATGGGCTTTGCGGCCTTCAACCACTTGTCACGTATGGGAGACAAGATGGTCTCTTGGTACCACGGGCCGTTCGTCCCCTACGACATCAGCACGAGCCTGCCCTTCCCAGGCAACACAGCGGACGACCTGACCCAGTACAACCCGGACAGCGGGATGTTCGACGTGTCCTATTCGACGGCGTGGCAAATCGGACGCCTCCTGGCACTGCAGAACGGTAGTTTCGCAAGCGCTCTCTACAACTGGAAACGCCAAACCTCGCAAGACATGATCAAGCAGGCAGAGCAGCAGATGCTCGATCTCACTTACGCCCAAATCGCGGCACTCTTGAGTGGATCGCTCGCGAACTACGTCACACCCGCAGCCGCGAACGCGACTGGCGCCCCGACCCCATCGGCGAGCGCGCAGCATGCCGGAGGCAGGATCGCGGCCATTCCGGAATTGCTGAGGACAAGGGCCGACGCAGTCAGAAAGGTCATGACGGACCCGCAACAGTTGAGCGCGCAAGCGGACGAGGTAGAAGTACCGACGACGATCAGCAATTTCCTGGCCCGCCTGAAGCTTCTTTACGGGCTACCTTTCAACTACCTCGTGCCCGACACCAGGATGCTGCCGCAGGAATCGCTTCGATTTTTTTATATGGATACGGCGTGGGCGGACGCGGTCATTGAAGGCGCATGGAGTCTGGGCCGCTCGACCTCTGGCGACGCCGCGCTCGATTCCGCCCTGTCCAGCAATTTGCACGCTGAAACGCGCGCTCAGGCTAGCGGCATCCGCAGGACGCTCGTCGCAGCACCGCCTGAGGACGATCCGCCGATCACGCCGACCGACAATCCCACCGGCTTCCTCCTACGCTCACAAGTGGTCGGCGGATGGCCCGGCCTGGAGGTACACGGATTTGACGCTGGCGGGACGGAGCTCGACATCTTGCGCTTCGATCACGTCGGACCCAACGTAGTGCTCTGCATCTTCAACGGCGTCGTCCAACAGGTGAACATCCAACAGCACCCGGAGGCCCTTCACTTCGGCGTCAACTTGGGGGGCGACGACCCTTCGCCGGCAGCGTTCAACAAGACCTTCCGCTATATCGCCGAGGATGAATCAAATCCGCCCGGCAAGCCGGTACCGACGACAGTGGCCAAGGCGTTGGAGATCAAAGACTATACGCGATCCACCTCATCCGTACTGAACATCGACGCCCTCGCCAAAGCCATCGAGGCCGAGTTGAGCAAGAAGATCCAATACAGCGGTGACTTCACTTCGGCCGAGTTCGCATTGGAAATGATTGAAGGAGTGCAAGAAGTCGATTTCACCTTCGGCTCATAGGCAGCGACCTCGAGAGATCATGGCAAAAGTTTCAAAGAACGCCGCAACCAATACCGCCGAACAACCCGGGCTCGTCGTCCCGATAGACGTCGAGGCCCTGTGTATCGGCAAAGATCCCGGTGCCATTTTCGAGTCGGTTCCGTACAGCTTCGAACTGCTCAAGAACCCACCGTATCTGAGCAGCGCGATCGCAGCCGGCGGCCTCACCAGTCTTCCTCAAGGAGTCCACCTACATTGGGCAATCCCCGATGCAATTTCGAAAGGCCAGGACGGTGACAGCGGCGTACTGTTTCCGGCCGTACCAGACCGCTGGCTGGTCACCCGCATCTACTGCGATTCCGAACAAGCTGGGCCGCCGCAATTCAGTCGATGGGTGATCGAAAGCAACTACTTCGCGGACGATGATCCCAACGCCGATAGCAGTCGCGCCTCCGTCACCGCACCGTATCAGGGAACCGATTGGGAAAGTCAGCCTTGGCGGCATCTCGGAAAAGTCAGCACGTACGAGGATTGGATCCAGCAGCAGTCGGCGTTTCAAGCCGGATCGGTGGAATCGTATGTCGCCGGCTTGTCGGCGGTCGGCTGGGGCCAGGCGGAGTTCGCAGCATCGTACCCGAACTGCCAGAACATCCTCGGATTCAACGATCTAGGAGCAGATCTCGAAGCGCTCGGAACCAACGCCGACAAGAACGTCAGCTATCACATCATCGGCTGGTACAGTAACCCGGCCGACGATCCCCTCCGTCAACTTCCCGCATCGATACCGCAAGCGACGTTCAACGAGCTGCTGGCCAACATCACGGATTCCAGCGACAAGACCTTCGTCACGGCGAGCTTCGTTGCCACGAGTTACGTGCTGGTCAGCAATGTGTCGGCAAGCGACGGTGAACGCCTGTGGTCGATTCTCGATGCCGCTGGATACCAACTCGAAGTCGACATCCCCGACAGCATTACGACCACGGACCTTGCCCAGGTTCTGGCCAACATCTCCGACGCCAACGACAAGTCTTTCCTGGAAGCATCCTACCCGCCGGATTTCGGCCCAACCGACTCACTATCCGACGACGACAAAACCAGACTCTGGGATATCCTAGCCGGCGCCGGCTACGATTTCTTGGGCACGCTGCTGACCGAAGCGAAGTGGGCCATTCCCTCGCGCGCCGTAGCTCCGGCTACCCCGCCCTCGTTCACCCTCTATTCCGGTCTGATCACCGATGTCATTTGGAACGGTACGACCGACTACTTCAGCAGCAAGCCCGGCGACGATTTTAATATCGCGATTGGCAACACGCCCGGTCAAGCACTTTCAGCGCTGATCGCTAACACTTCCGGCCTTCCCGCCGATCAAGCCGCCGAAGTCGAGGAAATTCTCGATGCCCTGCAGGCGGGTATTCTCGACCAAGTGACGGACGAAAGTATGTTGGCGGATTGGGAAGCCCTCAAAGCGTCCCTCCACGCGACATCGTTTGGCTCAACTCTCGGAGGATTCCTTTGGGAAGTGAAGAAGGCCCAATTCTCAGCCGACGACAATACCGAGGCGACGTTGCCGGCAACGCTGGCAAAAGACCTCAACGATCTCAACATCAAGCAGCAGCAGTACAACGACGCCGAAGCACAAATCACTTCGATGCGCAGCCAGATCTTCGCCGATTGGTACAAGTTCATGTTCGCCTTGTACCCCGGACACGACAACCCAATGAGCGGGATCGAACCATCCGACCTCGCGTCATACATACAGCTGGGGATCATCGACGGCCTCTTGAGCCCTCTGGTCACGCAGACGGATTCATTGGGCACCGAGATCTCCGGGCTGGTCAACGATCTGCGCATCGAGTTGGGCGACACATACTTTCTCAGCAAGATTTCGGCTCCCCGCTACTGGCAGCCCAGCGACCCAGCGTTGCTATTCGAGGGCAACGGGATCGAGCCTTCCGACCGGTTTGGCAGTGATGGGCGGTACATGTACGACGACACGCTGCTCTGCCGACTCAGCACCGAGTGTCTTTCATCGCTGACCATTCCTGCCGGTGCATTGGGCAATACCGACGCTCTCACGCTCGGAGCCAGCGACTTTCCAACCATCACTCATGTCAACGGGGAATCGCTGGCCGATGCGCTCAACGTCGTCGTCACCGACGCAGCGTTGCTCAACCAGGACGTCATAGCCGCGCTGCTTCGCAACGGCAGTGTGACGACGGCATTCGCCACGCTAACCAAGCAGATCCAGCCGCTCATCGCGGCCTTTCTAAGCCCGACCTTGCCGCAAACGATCGACCTAGCCGCTTTCCAGAGCACCGAGAACGAGATCAGCGACGCGGACAAGACGTTTCTCGAGAGCTGGTACGTCTTGGACAATACCAACTACGTTCTACAGAACCCATCGACACTCACCAACTCCGACACACTCCGACTGCGCTACATTTTCAACTCGGTGGCGCTCAACCCGTCGGCGAGCGAATTGGCCTATAGCGGGCTGCCCTTTTCCGAGGTTGGAATCCAAACCTGGAACGGCAACCCATGGTTGCCCTTTTCGCTCAAGTGGACCGTCTACTACTATCCGCTCCAAGACATCGAAAATGGGGGCTCCGGATACCCAACCGATTTCGTCACCTCAAACTTCGAAATCGGCGACACCAACCTCGACTACACAGGTCCGGCCGTCTCGCCCGACCAAGCAAACTTCGAGGAGTACAGCAACACGATCTTCCTGACCCCGCACGCCAACATCAACCTTCAAAAACAGCTCACTTCGTTTATCGAAGCGCACCCGGACGACCCGATCAAAGACGAGCTAAACAGCATCGTGCCCTTGCTGGACAACAAGCCAGTGCTCGCGCAGGCCCTGAGTGGCTACAACGAATCGTTGACCATGCGGCAAAAGGAGATGCAGCTTCCGGTCTCCGACCCGGCCGCGACCGGCGCGTTCTACAAATTCACCAACACCGTCGTGAACCAAGCAGTGCAGGAGCAAAACGAGGACATGCCGCTCCTGGGCGCCGGTTACAATCCCATTCGAGTCGGGCTGATGAAGATCGCAAGCATCACGCTCGTCGACGTGTTCGGTCAGAACGTCACCGTGGACCAGCCTGCCAAAGTCATCCGTGCTCAAAACATGCAGCAGACTGTGTTGACGCCCGAGATCGACATCTACCTTCCGCCACGACTGAGCGAAGCGTCACGCCTGCACTTCCGCTGGCTTTCTGCCGACGACGACACAGTCGAAATGAACAGCCACCCAGCCGCGACGCCAATTTGCGGTTGGGTGCTCGCCAATCATCTCGATTCGAGCCTTTGGATCTATGACAACAAGGGCAACCCGTATGGTTCGCTGATTCTCAATAGTGACAACAGCAAGATCCTCTGGCAGAGCATGCCCGGTGGAGCGTACTTCGGCGACACGATCCAAGAGTTCTTCACAAAGCTCGGCGACGCAAACCCGCATCTAACGAGCTTCGTGTTGGCGCTCTACGGTTCGGGAGATCAGGCCAGCGCAGCCTATTTGGATGCATTCATGCGCGCGCTGGACGATGCGTCGGTGACAATCGACCCTGCCAACAATCAACAGTATCAAGCCAACGCTGTCCTGATCGGCCGGCCGCTCGCGCTGGTAAGAGCAGCCATTGACCTGAAGTTGATGGGCGAGCCGTGCTACAACCAGAGCAAGCTCGACCTGAAGAACCAAGTCGACGAATACTCCAACCAGGGAACGATCAATCCCGGCAACGACTACGGCTTCACGAACGTCGAATTCCCGGTCAAGATCGGCAACATCCCGCAAACCGACGACGGCCTCGTAGGATATTTCAAAGAAGAAGACTACTCGACGTTCTACGCCCCGGCCGTGACCCAAGCGACCGCCAACGTCAAGCCACCAGGCAACAACAATCTGGTGGTGACGTGTGCAGACACGACACCCCAAACGGTGTCGCTGCTGATCGAGCCGCGCGGAAAAGTCCACGCCAGTACCGGCATCTTACCCGTCAAGTCCATTGAGATCCCGCCAGACCAGTACGTCGATGCGCTACAGCGCCTACAACTGAGTTTCCTCACCAGCCCGGTTCTAACGAGCCGCGCCAAGTTTGCCATCCCCGTACCCGCGCAGCAGGGAGGTCATTGGGAGTGGGTGGAGAATCACGACACATCTTGGTCCGCAACCCCACAGATCGCGAAGGTGACGACCGATGCGGTCATGGACTACGCCCCACAGCAGATCTTGGAGGGTTGGCTAAACTTGAGCAGCCGCCTATTCACCGGCAACGACTTCAGCCTGGTCAACAAAAGCGCCGGCGACGCAGTCCTCTATATCAGCACTGACCCGACCTTGAATGTCATGACCATCACTTTCACCAACCTCACCGGCCTGCCACTTCAGCTCCAAGGCGGAGCCCCGGTGAACGGATCTTACCAAACCGGCGGCTCGTCCTTTGTATTCAACTTCGGCTCGATGCTGCCGGACAGCATCCTCAAGGCTATGACGGTCAGCGCGACTGGCTGGTTGGCTCAGTACTTTTCCGGCTCGAGCGGAACACCTGGAGTGTGGTCCGTGGCACCCGACAGCGACGTCACTCTTTCCGAAAACGACTCGATCGCGATTACCTTGAACCAGGTCACTTGCCCGGCCGGAACCAACCCCGGCAACTTCCAGATCTCGTACTTCAACCTGCTGACAGTGCCCGACAGTCTCGCGCCGGTCTTGATTGGCGTCGCAGTATCACAACCACCCATTTGAGGCCGCAACAGATAGCGGCAAAACCAAGTCAACCTGAGGTCAACCGGCCATGAAGAAGCAGTCGATCCGATCGAACCCCTCATTCGCTCTGCCATTGGCTCTGTTGACGTCGGCTATGATCCTCACCTGCACGAGCCCTGCACTGGGTGCCGTCCCGTCCAGCATTCCCAAGGCAGACTTCACCATCATCAACAACAAGGCCGGGGCTCCGTTGATCTACATCACGTCTGATCCCTCGCTCAACGTAATGACATTCACGATCCACAACACGACGGGCACCGACATTCCGCTGACCGGCGGAACCCCTACCAACGCCGACGATCCGACTGGGGCTTCCTCGTTCACCTTCGATTTCAGCCAGATCCTCACCGACGCCCAGGTCAAAGCAATGACCGTCACGGAGGCGACCGATACATGGGGGTCAGCATTCTTCGCCGGCAGTGCGCACGTTGCCC
>JAJCZJ010000053.1 GCA_029262455.1 Deltaproteobacteria bacterium
GATGTCGGTATGGACGTGGTGGTCGGTCATGATGATGTTGTCGACACCTTCCCCGGCAAACTGTCGCACCCGGTCGTGATGCGGTACGCGCGAGTCGGCGCTGTTGATGCCGTGCACGTGGAAGTCGGACGAAACGAAACCGGTTGTGTCGAGCACACGGGCGATCTGCGCCTCGACCTGACTCACCGCTCCTGCCGTAATCGTGACAGCTTCCTGAAACAGTGAGTACTCGATTCCACGCGAGACGAACACCACATAGGACCCTGGCTCGATGTCGAGCTCGACTACCCCATCGGCTTCCGTATAGGCGAAGTCCGCAAAGCCGAAAGGCTGCGACGGCTCGCTGGCTCGATCGTTGAACAACCCGGTTGCATCATCCCCAGCAAAGATCGGTTCCGGGCTAGGATCGAATCCGATGACGCTGATGCGCGCAGGCACGGCAGCTCCGCTCGCATCCACAACCGCGACCCGCAGACCGCCGGTCTGCGGCAAGGCGATATCTTGCTCCTCGCTTCCTCCCTCCGAGATCGTAACCAGGTGCACCATCGGCGCGCTGCCGTTTCCCTCGTACGGTGTACCCTCCATCGCTCCGGCCACGCCGTAGTCGCCCGGCAGGAGAGTTCCCTCGAAGCAACCAGTCGAGTCCGTAACGAAGTGAGACACTAGGCGAGCGAGCCCCCCTGCTCCATCCGGTGGACCGACTGACACGCGAGCCCCAACAGCAGGGTCGCCGCCGCGCGTTACGCAACCACTCAACACGCCGACCGGAAGTCCTTTGACAACATTCTCGATATCGATGGCATTCCCCCCACTGCCATCGCCGACGCCGAAATAGCGAGTGAATGAGTTCGACCCACCTGCCGGCACGACGAAGATCGACGGATTTCCGAGAATAGCGCCGAGCGTGCTCTGGCTATGCATGACCGACGATACGCCCGAAGCCGTGAAGTAGCTCGACCCCGTGACCGACTCGGGAATCGGGATCGTCACGTGAGAATAGTCGACACCCGTCGCTGAGCCGAAACCAATAAACGAAAGTACTCCGAGATCGGCTGTGAGAACTTCTCCAATACCAGCGCCTTCGCTAGCCCACTGACCGACTTCGCCCGCTGCATTGATGTAGTCACTGACGAAGAGACCGAGGTCCTCCTCTTCGTTGTTGAAAATCGTCGTGACCATCCTAACGTAAGGAACATCAGGCTCGAGCGTGTACTCGGTACAGCCCTCGATGTCATGGTCAACGTCGTCAGCCGCATCAGGGAAATCGAGTCCGCCAATATCTTCAATGATGGTGGACGGATTCACGAAGTCGAGAATATCGTCCGGGCCGCAGGTCCGTATGATCGCCGCATTGCCATCCATGCCGTCGTTCACGATCTCGACCGTTTGGGCGTTGATCACGGTCTCGACATTGACGCCCGGCTGGATCTCCAAAAAGTTGTCGGTGCCGGGGCGAGCCACCAACTCAGCGTCGATGATGTTGCCGCCGTATTGGCCGACACTGTAGAGATCGCGCTTGCCGACATCTTGGATAACGAAACGCGCCACCGAGTTGGCCAACATGAAGTCGCCAATCTGGCCATGCGCCAACGGACCGCTCAAGAGATCGGTCGCATCGACGATCTCGAACGCCGCCGCGCCGACGATCGGAGTCGGCGTTGCAACGGCGGCACCGCCAGAATCATCCGAAGAGCAACCCCCCAAAACCAAACCCAACAACACGGCGACGAGCATCGTCGTTCGCACTTTTCTCATTCGGAGACCCCTTTTCCTTTGCGAGCACAACGATACCCAGACATCACTAGATCAAGCAACGTCCGCGACCCGATCTCAGCGACGGACGATGTGCTGACGCGGGAAAGGGACCGAGTGCTCCCAGTCCGCGAGCAACGCCCGCAACGCGGTGACGAGCAGGAGCGGTTGGTCGAGCATTAGGTGATGTCCTGCTAGCGGGATCTCGACGACCGGCGCCACCCGGCCCAGTGCCTCGTACATGATCGAACCGACCTCTTCCGTGACGAGGCCGAACTCCGACCGGATGAGAGCCACCCGCCCGCCGACACGGGGCAACAACTCCGCAGCCCGCGACCGGTTGACCGCACCAAACAACGCCGGGTCAAATTTCCACGAAACTCCGCCATCGACCGCGCGCAGGGAATGCTCCGCAACGTGACGAAAGATGTGCGGCTGATAATTGTCCTGCGGTGGGATTGTCTTGAACCGTCCGATCGCCGTCTCGATGTCCGGGTAGACCTTCGGCGCCCCAAAGGCCTTGCCGAGGCGTGCCGCTTCAACCTCGGGGTCCGACTGCACCATGGGGCTGTCGAGGATGATCATTCCAGCCAGGTCCGCACCGGCTTTCACCGCCGTCGCGGTCGCAACGAAACCACCCATCGAATGCCCGATCAGGACAGGCGGACCGTCCATGCCCGCACCGTCCACGACGCCGAGGACTTCATCGGTCCAATGATCAATGCTGTACTCGGGGCGCCGCCCGCTATCGCCGTGCCCGGACAAGTCGAGCGCAACCACACGGTACTGCGGAAAAAGCGGTGCCAGGAAACTCCACCAATGAGCGTGCCCGGCACCGCCGTGGATCAGCACCAGTCCCGGCTGGTCACGGTCACCCCACATCATGCGGTGAATCGAGCAACCATCCACCGTGACGAGATCCTCTTCGGGAGTTGTCGCCAGTGTCGTCACCAACCACTGCGGCGCGTCGGATTCCATCCAAGCAGAATGTCCGATGACAAGGCCGTAGCGCAAGCTGCGCCGACCTTCGCCGCAGCCGGCCGGGTCTGCTAACAAACTTCGACGAAAGGAATCCGCCATGATCAAACTCGTATTCTGCCTACGCCGCCGCGCTGAGCTGACACGCGGAGAATTCCAGGACTACTGGCGCAATCAACACGCTGAGTTGGTGCGCGAACGCGCCGCCGCTATCGGAGCGGTACGGTATGTCCAAGTCCACACGGCCTACGAGCAACTCAATCAGGCATTGCGCGCAGGCCGCGGCGGCCCCGAGGCCTATGACGGGGTGGCCGAGCTGTGGTTCGAAAGCCGCGCAACGCTCGAGGCATCGTTCGCGACTGACGCGGCACGCCATGCCGGCGCCGCCTTGCTCGACGACGAGCGGACGTTCATCGACCTCGCAAACTCACCGATCTGGCTCGCCGATGAACACGTCATCGTCGGAAACGAAGTGCCGGACTAGCGTCGCTTCAAACCAAACTTCTTGATTCGTGAAGCCAGCGTCGTCGGCTTAATGCCCAGCAGGGAAGCAGCGCCATTCGGACCCTGGACACGCCAATCGCACTCCAACAAGGCCGCGCGGGTGTTCTCCATCTCCCGGCGCCGCATCTCCGCGTCCGGAACTACCTCCGACACAAGCTCCGCACGCAGCGAAGTGGCGCTCGCACTGGGCTCCAGAGACGCCTGAGGTAGGTCGAAACTCAACGTGCCACAGCGTGAAGTGATCACAGCGCGCTCGATGATATTCTGCAGCTCGCGCACGTTGCCGGGCCAGTCGTAGCGCTGGAGCTCTAGGACGGCGCCTTGGGTTAACCGCGGCCCCTCGCAATTGAGCTTGCGGGCCACCTGTTCGGCGAACCCAGTTGCCAGTATCGGTATATCCTCTTTTCGATCGCGTAGTGGGGCGACCTCGATCGGAAACACATTGAGTCGGTAGTAGAGGTCTTGGCGGAATCGCCCGGCAGCGACTTCGGCTTTGATATCACGGTTGGTCGCTGCGATGATTCGAACATCGGTGGTGTGCGTGCGATCGCTACCGACGCGTTCGTACGATCCCTCCTGAAGAACACGCAGCAGTTTGCTCTGCAATTCGAGCGGTATCTCACCAACCTCGTCGAGGAACAGAGTTCCCCCATCGGCGAGCTCGAAGCGTCCGCTGCGATCTCGCACCGCACCGGTGAAGGCGCCGCGCACGTGGCCAAAGAACTCGCTTTCGTAGAGCTCGCGCGGCACCGATGCGCAGTTTACTTTGACCATCGGGCGATCACACCGAGATCCGCGCTTGTGAATCTCCCGCGCAACGAGTTCCTTGCCGGTACCGGATTCGCCGAGGACCAGGACGCTGGCATCGGTCGGGGCGACGAGCTCGATCTGTTCGATCACCGTACGCAATGCCGAACTCGTCCCGACGATCTCGCCAAACGACTGCGCCTCAACGACTTCCTCCCGCAGGTACTCGTTCTCGAGCTCCACTAGTCGGCGCAATCGCTCGACCTCCTCGAAAGCCCGCGCGTTCGCGATCGCAGTCGCGGCGTGATCGGCGATGAGGCGCAGCCAATCGTGTCCGTCTTCCGGAACCGGGGCAAAGGTAAACGCCGCCAGCACACCGAGCACCTCGCCACGAAAGAGAAGCGGCTGGCCGTCAAATCCCTGTATCCCTTCGCGCCGCGCCCACTCAGGACGAGCAATCCACTGCGAGTCAGCGGCTATGTCCGGGACGTAAACCGCAGCTCCGGTCGAAGCCACTTTGCCAACCTTGCGAACACCCAAAGGAAACCGCCGGAAATCGCCATCGAGCCGTGACCACTCTTCACCGCGGCCCTTCTCCGACCTACCGGCGCTCGCCACCAGATGAAGACAAGATGTCTGGTCAGGGCACTCCGGGCGCATTCCGCACGACGAGCAGATATCGCCCGGCGCGACCAACCACACCCGCGCCAAAGCGACACCCGTCATCACCGATAGCCTCTCGACGACAAGCCGCAATAGAACCGGCATCGACCTCTCCTGCGCCATCTCCAGGAGCAACTCTTTCAGATCGTCGGCTACCAACCCGCTGCGCGTCGCCGCATTCATCCTTCAGAGGGAATACACGAGATTTCGTAGTCGTGGCAACGTAATATCGTAGTCTTACGAAATTACGTTCGTTCCCCCTCTTATGTGGTCCCTAAAAACGCAAGTGAAATTAAAGACTTACGCCAAACAGGAATAGCTGGCACGCCTCGTGCTCCTACCAGATCCCCATGGTCAGTCACAATGAATCGTTTTAGAACCATCGAGCCAGCCAACGCCATCGGTAAGACCCGGGCCTTGCTCGACGGACTCCAGAGGGAGTTGGGCATGGTACCCAACTTGGCGAGGTCGATGGCCAATTCTCCAACCACCCTCAGGGCCTACCTCGGGATGGAACACGCATTGGCGGCAGGAGCCCTGGCCCCAACCCTCCGACGGCAAATCGCTCTCGCGGTTTCGCAGGCCAATGGTTGTCGCTACGGGCTTGCGGCACACACCGCGCTCGCCAAATCGATCGGGTTGAGTGACGAAGCGATTCGCGATGCTCGACGCGGCGGATCCCCTGATCGCAAGACCGATATCGCGCTGCGTTTTGCAGTCGATCTCGTTGAGAGTCGCGGTCACGTATCGCCGGACACCACACGCCGGTTGCTCAAGAGCGGCCACAGCCAGGCCGATGTCGCCGAAATGGTTGCCAACGTCGCCCTGACGATCCTCGCGAACTACTTCGGCCACGTCGCCAATCCAACCATCGACTTCCCGGTCGCGCCCGAAGTGGAAACCGCGGCACGACCTTCCAGCGTGCCAACGGAATCCAAAATCCCTCGGGACACGTAGAAGAAAGCGAGTCACGTTTTCGGCCGTCAGGCATCCAATAAAACAAGCCCAAGTTTTCCTCCCCCAGCCCCCCGGGTGAGGTCGTCAGCTGCCACCATGGCGACCTCACCCACCCCCCAATCCAACCAGGAGCACAAGCGATGGAGTCCGCAGGAGCAGAGCAAAGCAGGCGATTCGAACCGGAAGTCATCCCGGCTGCTCGCACGGGAGAAACAGACAACACGACCACAGAGCGCATCCAAATCGTCCAACGGCCACAGCAGCGCAACCGCATCGCTCGGCCGGTCGACCACCAGAAAAGGCGGAGACAATGAAACGGCAGGGGACTCTGGCTTTTGTCATCGCTACCGCGCTATTCGCGACGACCTCTCTCGCCAACTCGCAAGACGCTCTCGACCTCTGCCATAGCGCCGAGCTCGAAGGCGAAGATGTAGCGCTTGCCATCTTCGAGCGAGGGATCACGCTTGCCCGAGCTGCCATCGAAGAACAGCAGAACGACCCGGTCGCGCATTTTGCCTTGTTCTGCAATCTCGCCAAGCGAGCGCGCCAGCGCGGATTCAGTCTGCGGATGGTCGGCGATCTCCGACGCATGAAAAAGGCACTCGATCGAAGTCTCAAACTCAAACCAAACTACGCAGATGCAGTCGCGGCAAAGGGAGCGCTTCTCTACTACATGCCGCGCTTCATCGGAGGAGACGTAAAAGAGGGGGAACGTCTGATCCGCGCAGCACTCGCTCTAGACCCATCGAACCCTACCCGCCTCGTACTCGTCGATCTTCTGACCTACCGAGAGGCCTTCACCGAGGCTCGCGACGAAGCACGCACTTCACGCAAGATGATCGAATCGACCCATCGACAATCTCGCAAGCGGGCTGGCGCGGACGCGATCCTCAACCACATGTGTCAACGACGCCCGACATCCCCCGAAGAAGAAGCCGTGCTCGCAGAGCTCTGCTCCGTTGCGGAAGTACAAACCGCGGGCCCGTTGCCGCAAGGAGAGAACGCATGACAGCACCGATCAGCGACATCGCCTTCACGCCCACGGTAAAGGCGGTCCAAGAGAAAATGGGATCGCGCAGCGGCTACGCCAAAATGGAGGCGCGCGGCGGATGGTCTGATGTGGCTACTCCAGAGCTAGCCGAGTTTATAGCGCAACGGGACTCGTTCTACCTCGGCACCGCTTCGGCAGACGGTCGCCCGTACATTCAGCATCGCGGTGGAGTGCCCGGCTTCCTGAAAATCGTCGGCGACCGCCGCCTCGCCTTCGCCGACTACCGCGGCAACCGACAGTATATTTCCGTCGGCAACCTCGACGAGAACGATCAAGCCTTCATCTTTCTCATGGACTACCCGAATCGCCGGCGAATCAAGATCTGGGGCCGCGCGCACATCATCGACGACGACAAGGACGATACATTCCAACGAGTGGCAAACGAAGCCGAGGTCCCACTCGAGCGAGTCGTCGTGTTCGACATCGAGGCATGGGACGTCAACTGCCCGCAGCACATCACCCCGCGTTTGAGTGCCGACGAACAGGCCGAAGTCGTCCGAGCTTTGCGACAGCGGATTGGACACCTAGAGGCCCAGGTCGACGAGTTGCGCGCGCCTGTCGTTGCGTGAAGGCGTTTCCCCAGGGAGGGAGAGGCTCCTGCCGAGCCGCGTATCAGTCGCAACCGAATTGCCAATTCCGACCACCCACTAGCCCCCGCCTGGGAGACTGTCGATCCATGCAGATTGCCAAGTCCCATCGACCAACCCACCCGAATCCTCTCTCCCACCGGGAGAGGGCTAGGGGATCGAAATGCCAACTTCTTTCTTGCCCTTGTGCCGCAGTGCTTTCGCGCGCACGTTCAAGAACGAACCCTCACCTTTCGTCCTCTCCCGCGTGCAGCAGTGCGGGAGAGGAGATTTTGTTGGGCTTTGCCTGTCATTTCGAGAAACTCGACAATCTTTTAGCAAGTAGGGGGATCGCTGAAATGCTCCTGCTGAGCCGTGCAACGTACTATCCACTCGCGACCAACGTCCGTACCGACTCCACCTGACTCGACTCCGCACTCGCCCCCCGAGCCAAGGACTCGATCAGCTTTCCTTGTATCAAGCGCCGCCCTGGCGCGAGACGGTGGGACAAGCCGTTGAGCAACAACATCGTCCGTAGAACCAGAGCGAAGTCGCTCGGGATGTGGCGAACCTGAGCGGATCCGATCACGTCGACCAGATCATCCTCCTCATCGGAATCTCCGACGATCCGCAACACCAGCGAACGAAGGTGGGCCGCACTGGTCTCACCGAGGTCGAAGGACAACGCCTCCGCCGCCGACATCGCGGCGTCATTGTCCCCGATCAGGGCCGACACCAACATCTGCGCAACATTCCGCGCAAAGCCTGCCGGCAGCTCCTTGCACAGACCAAAGTCGAGCAGCCCGATCACGCCGTTGTCCATCACCAGGAGATTCCCGGGATGTGGATCTCCGTGAAAGAAGCCGTACTCGAAGAGCATCGCTCCGTAGAGTTCGCCGATACGGCGCGCGACTTCCGCGAGATTGCAGCCCGCATCGCGCAAGGCCACGGTTCGAGAGACCTGAATCCCGTCCAAATACTCCATCACGATCACACGGTCGCAGGTGTATCGCTCGTGTATGCGAGGAACGCGCACATCCACCCGCTGCGCCAGAATTGCACCGAGGCGCTGCGTCGAGTCAGCCTCGCGCCGAAAGTCGAGCTCCATCTCGATAAACCGAGTTATTTCGTGTGCCAAGGTGCGCACATCGAGATTGCTCTGCATTCGCTGAACCAGTCCTGCGACCCGGCGCACCATGATGAGATCGAGGGGAAAAATGCGACGCGCCTCCGGATACTGAATCTTGATGACGACATCCGACCCATCGTGCAGGCGGGCCCGGTGCACCTGCGCCAACGAAGCCGCGCCAAGCGGCTCCGGATCAACCGACGCGAAGATTTCCTCGATGCGGCCACCGAGCTCAATCTGGAGGAGTGGTTTCAATTGCTCGAATGGCCGCGCTGGAACGTCGTCGTGAAATCGGCTGAGCTTGTCGATAAACGGCCGGGGCAGAATATCAGCACGCGCACCACCGATCTGCGCCGCTTTGATCACCCCCCCTTCGAGGGCGAGGGCAAGTCTGCGGATCTGCTCCGCTGCATTTTCGTGCGCGCGATTCCACGCCTTCTTCGAAACCGTTTGGCCCAGGAAATTTTCACGCGCGAGCAGCACCCAGTATCGCGGCAACGCCCGGAGCAGTGCCAGGGCGACACGCAGGATTCTGTAGAGTCGAAAGTTCTTCATTTGGGCGCCTCCGACGAGCCGAGCACGCCGTGTAGGAACACATCGGCGATTGTCGACGTGATGTCCTCCTCATCGACCGGCAGATAGCGGCTGGCGCCGAGCAGCTCGTGGCTGACGAAGAACATGATGATCATTCCGATGAGGCCGCGACCGGCTACGATCAACGAGATCTCGTTCGCTCGCTTCGGACCCAAGCGCGCTTCGAGGTACGCGGCGATCAACCGATTGCCGGGGACGAATACGTGCTCGAGCGCCTGCTGCGCTTGCTCGACGTGGCTGGGCAACTCGCGCAACGCCAGTAAAACGAGGTCGCGGTGGTCGCTGAGATGTTTCCAAGCCTCCCCTACAAACATCCGTACCGCCTCCTCAAAAGGGACAGTGGCCAGATTCTCGCCGAGGACCTGAATATTCGGGAGTAGCGTATAGCGCCGCAGGACATCCTCCAGCAGCGCCTGCTTGCTGTCGAAGTAGAGATAGAAAGTCCCTTTCGACACACCTGCGGCCTCAGCAATGGCTGAGACCGGAGTTCCGTCAAAACCACGCTCAGCCCACAGACTTAGAGCAACTTCAGCCAACTCCGTGCGCCGGGTTTCATAGAATGCATCTCTTTCGCTTGCAGCGATCTTCGGCATCGCCTAGGATAATGACCGACCAGTTGGTCATTATCAAGAGCGGAGGAATCAATGAACGAAGTGCAGGAGACGCAAGCATCGCCCACGGGCAACTTCGACGTCTTTCTACCGCTGCGCAGCCAGGGCGCTTTGGAGAATCCATTCGCGATCTACTCGCTGCTTCGCAGTGTGCGACCGGTGATGAAAATGCCTACCGAAGGCTACGACGGGGCGGGCGTGTGGTTCGTCACCAGATACGAAGACGTTCACAGCATTCTCCGCGACCCGCACTTCTCAGTCGATCGGATGCGCGCCCAGGTCATCCGCGACAACTTCGAACGCTTGCCCTCGTTCCTCCAACAGGCCGCGCAGAACGTCCGATCGATGCTGACCATGGACCCACCCGACCACACGCGGGTGCGCAAACTCGTCAACAAAGCCTTTACCCCAAAACGCGTCGAGGCGCTGCGCCATCACATTGAACGGATCGTCGAGGATCTGCTGGGCGAGATCGAACCGGGACAACCCTTCGACGTCATCGACGCCGTCGCCGCCCCACTGCCCGCGATCGTCATCGCCGAGCTACTCGGCGTACCGGCCGAGGACCATCGCCAATTCAAATCTTGGGCCGCCGAGATCGTAGCCAGCATCGGACAGCCTACGCTGCAAGGCAATCGCCCTGGCGTGTCGCCAGCGGCCGAGAAACTGTTTGAGTACCTCGGCAAGATCATCGCCGAGCGCCGCCAAGAGCCACGCGAGGATCTGATCAGTGCAATGGTTCTAGCCCAAGAGGAAAACGACGCCCTCACCGACATGGAGCTCCTCGCAACCAGCAACTTGATTCTTCTGGCCGGACACGAGACGACAACCAACCTGATCGGCAACGGCCTCCTGGCGCTGCTGCGCGAACCTGACGAGCTCGACCGTCTGCGCAACGATCTCTCGCTCCTACCAACCGCGATCGAGGAACTGTTGCGCTATGACGGTCCGGTCCAGAGCACGGTGCGGATCGCCAGCGAGGACACCGAAATCGGCGGACACGAAATCATCGAGGGCTCACTCGTGCTGGTTGGCATCGGAGCTGCCAACCACGATCCGGCCGTGTTCGAAGACCCGGAACGTCTCGACCTTGGCCGCGATCCCAACCCGCACCTCGCCTTTGGCTTTGGCGCTCACTTCTGTCTGGGCGCGCAACTCGCTCGCCTCGAGGGAGAGATTGCTCTGCGGGCTATTCTCGAGCGGTTCCCCAACTTGAAACTCCGCATCGATACTCCGAAGTACCGGCCGAACCCAGTCCTGCGCGGCCTGGAGTCGCTTCCGGTTTCGCAATAAGGGCCTAGATCAGTTGTCGTAGGTCGCGCGCTCGTCGTAGGGTCGCTGCACTATGCCCACGACGTCGACTCGCTGGATCGCACTCGTCACTTGCTCCCTACTCCTCGGCTGCGCTGCGCTCAGTCCAGAGCCTGCTGCGATGACCCACCACCAACTCATCGCCGTCATCGAGCAGCATGCCACCAACGTGGAGAAGCGAGACAGCATCGCTAAGTTCGTCTTCGACGGGGTCGAGCTAACCTGCATCTACAATACGCAATACGATCGGATGCGCATCATCTCTCCAGTGGCGCGCGAAGACGCGATCACTCTGCAACACGTCCGCGCCGCGATGCTGGCAAATTTCCACACCGCGCTCGACGCCCGCTACGCCATCAGCAAAGGCATTGTGTATGCCGCCTTTCTCCACCCGATGTCGCACCTCAGTGAAGCAGAGTTAGTTTCGGCAATGCGCCAGGTCGCCTCTTTGGCAAAGACCTTCGGTACGACATTCACCAGCGGCGAGCTCCTTTTCGGGGCACCACAGCAGCAACAACCAACGCCGCAGCCCGGGATCGGGACCTAGCGCGCCGAATGGCAACGGTGACCGCCCGCTTGCTTTATATTGCTATCGCGACGATCGCGGCGCTCGCGACAGCGGGGACCAAGGTACAGTTGCCCGAAGCCAAGAGCGGCGGGCCGCCGGCCTTCACGCTGGCAACCTTCCCCATTGGAACTCCCGGAGTCTCACCGTACAACGCCGCAATGATCGCGGTGATGGATCACAAAGCTCGCTTTTATCAACAATGCTGCGACACCGAGATCGTCGCCTACACAGGGGAATCCGCCACGCGTGGAGACTCGCCCGGTCTCTGCCCTGCCCCACCTGGGCTTCCCACCTGCTTCGTTACCCCAAACTGCATCTGTGAGTACGCGCATCCGGATGGCGGCGAGTTCGTCATCAACGGCAACTACGTCGGCGCCCTCTTCGGCGCGTCCTACTTGAGCTACGACGGCCACGCAGGTTACGATTTCCGGTACGATTTCGAGACTCCACTGGTAGCAAGTGCAGACGGTTCATTGTGCAAGGCAATCGACGACCCGATCAACGGCCGCATCGGGTTCGCCAGTGCGTGGGACAAGTTTCACACCTTCTATATCGACCACGGCGAGATCGAAGGCAGAGGCTATTCCAGTTGGTACCTGCACGCCGAGCGGCTCGAAGGCACCGCCACCGATGGCTCCAGTTTGGCTGATCTGTCACCCGGCGAATGCGCGCCTGTTACCGCAGGGCAGGTCATCGCGACAGTCGGCAATCAAGGAACCTTCCTACCGCACCTTCACTTCGAAACGCGCGTCTACATGTTACCCGACGGAGTGGAACGAGCCACACAACGCGGATTCGATCCATACGGCTGGTCGGGGAGCGGACCCGACCCGCTGTCCGATCCAGCGGAGAACCCGCAGGCCGAATCGCGAATCGAGGCTACATGGATCGCCTGCGGCAATGGGCGGCGCGAAGGTGCTGAAGTCTGCGACGATGGAAATGTCGACGACGGCGACTGCTGCTCAACCACTTGCGAGGCGCAATCCGGCCCGACGTGCATCTGCGCCGGCGACTGCAACGGAGACGGCAGCGTCGCGATCAACGAACTCGTCATCGGGGTCGGGATCACACTGGGTCGATTGCCATTGGAACGGTGCACTTCGCTCGACACCAACAACGACGGGGCAACTTCGATCAATGAGCTCATCACCGCGGTCGGCAACGCGCTCAAAGGCTGCAATTGAGAAGGGCTAGAGCAGTCGGCGCGCCCCGGCGAGGACAATCACGCCGCTACACTCCGATTGTTGGAGATTCCGGTCGCTTTCGCGCTATCCTGCCAAGCATGAGAGCACGCGAGTTGATGCACCTTGAGAACACCGGTCACCACGGGATCAATTCATTGTTCGCCAAAGCCCACTCGGCCGATTGGGACTTCGAACGCGATGTGGACTGGACCATGCGGATCGAGCCGGACGACCCCCTGGTGGCGTTGGATTGGACGGCGTTCGGAGAAACGCCGACGTTTCAGGCGCTCCCGGAGCGGGTTCGAGTCCACATCAATCGGCGCGGCGTCGGCCGCATCCTCAACATCCTGCAACTCGGCGAAAGCGTGGCGCAGGACGTCTGTGCGAAGATCGCGCTGGCCCTGCGCGAGGAGGACTACCGCAATCACGCCGTAGCGCAGGCAATGGACGAAGCTCGGCATCACCTTGCCTACCGGCGCTTCCTCGAAAAGATGGAGGAAGAGCCAGAGGATATCGATCCGGGCACCGAGGGCATGTTCGACACATTGCTCGCACTGGAGGACCCCACCCAGCTCATCGCCTTCGAGCAGTTCTTCCTGGAAAGCTTTGCCATGACCATCTTCGAGTCGCTGCAGAGCAAAGCGACACATCCTCTGCTGAAGCGAATCATCACGTTGATCACGCGAGACGAAAGCCGTCACATGGGTTTTGGCGTGCTCTACATCGAAGAGTGGCTGCGTCGGCAAACGTTCGAAGACCAGGTGCGCTTCGCCCAGCGTTGGCTGCCGCAGATCCTCGGCACGATCCTAGACCGACCGGGACCGATCATGCTGTCGCGTGTGGTGCAGCGCATGAGGGAATCCGGCATCGACAACGCCGACGAGCTCGGAGCCCGAATGCTGCGCGAGCAGCAGGAGATCGACTACGCCCAGCTCGATTCGATCGTCCAGGCCCAGCGGGTGCCTCACTTATTGAAGAACGCCCGCCGCGTCGGAATCATGAAACCCGAGATCCTCGAAGAACTCGGGGTCTCCGAGCACCCGCTAGTCGTCGGGACCTTGCGGGCCAACCTGGATTCCTAGACGAATCGAGCTGATGATAACGGCCAGGGAGAATTCAGACCGCGATTTTCGATTCACGGGGAATTTTCAATGATAGCTCGGGCTTATCCCGCAGCTCGGGTGTGTCGCAATTGTTCCATTAGCTCCTAGAGGAGGGCCGCACATGGCCAAGTTCGATCGCTACCAGCCCGGTCAATTCTCGTGGGTCGACTTGATGACCCCAGACGTCGCCGCGTCGACCGCGTTCTACTCGAGCCTGTTCGGATGGACCTGCGAGCAGAACAAGGACGACGGTGGCGGTGACTACTCGATGTTTCGTCTCGACGGTATCGACGTCGCCGGGATGGGAGCCATGTCGGAGGAGATGAAACAGATGGGGATCGCGCCGACGTGGAACAACTACGTCACCGTCGAGGACGCCGACGCAGCAGCAGCGCGCGCCCAAGAGCTCGGCGCAGAGCTGCAAATGCCGGTCATCGACATCGCAAAGGATGGGGATCTCATCGGCCGCATGACCATCTTGATCGACCCGGAGGGTGCCCGGCTTGCCGTTTGGCAGCCCGGAACTCACGCCGGCAGTGGAGTAGCGAACATTCCTGGAGCCTTCTGCTGGAACGAGATTCTGACCCGCGATCCAGACAAGGCGATGAAGTTCTACTCCGATCTCTTCGGCTGGGAGTACCGCGGCGACGACCAGTACCAGGAGATCCTGCTCGGCGGTCGGTCCAACGGGGGCATTCTACCGTGGCGCGAGGAGATGGGAGACGCCCCGGCGCACTGGTCTCCCTACTTCACCGTGGAAAACTGCGACGACGGCATCGCCAAGGTCAAATCCCACGGCGGCGACCTCCTGATGGGACCGGTGCAAATCGAAGTCGGCCGCTTCGCCCTGGTGAAAGACCCACTCGGTGCCGTGTTCTACGTGATGAACATCCCTAATCCGGATTGATGCCCCGAGCGCGAGCACTATTGTAGTCGCCAGTCGACCAGGACAACCCCAAAGCGCCGCCCGAACAAATCCCTGGGCGCTAACTCAAAAGGGCTCGCAGCCGCAGGTACCGGAGTCGCTGACGCACTCTTGTCCCGGCGGACATTCGAGGCCGAGCGAGCAGCTACTCTCGCACGGGGCACCCGGGGGTATGCAGGCGCAGCCGGAAAAGACGCCGACCACGCTGATCGGGACGCACACATCCCCACCGCTACAGCTGCCACCACAGGTCGGGTGCGAACCGCCCGAACAGAGGGTGGGAACACACGCCGGCCCGAGCCCGGGGCCAAGCGCACAGAAGAAGCCTACCGGACAATCGTCTCCACCCGAGCCGCACGGCCCAGGCGGGCCACACAGGCAACCCGAAAAACCACCGCTCGTCTCGAAAAAGTTACATTCTTGGTCAATCGGGCAGGCACCGCCGCACATGTTCTGCGAGCAAGGCGTCTGTCCATCGGGAACGCAGCCGCAGTTGGGTGTTGGGACTCCACCAATGGGAGCACACTGCTCGCCAACCGGGCACTGGCCATTGCAAGTTGGAGAGGTATCGCCGCACGGGTCGGCGTCGGGAATACAAACGCACGAAGATAGGTCCTGTGAACCACACACCGAGCCAACCGGGCAGTCGCCGTCACACATAGGGAAGGCGCCGTCCGTACACGCCACCGGATCAGGCACGCAGACGCAGGGGGCTCCGGCAGCGGACGAGCAGGACTGCCCGGCTGGACAGGTTCCATCGCAAACGGGAAAGAGGCTGGCGCCGCAACCGCGATTGAGCAACGCGTCATCCGAGCAGTCAGCCAGCGCTGATGTATCAGCGTTCTTGCCAACAAACCTCAGCGTACTGTCCTTCTGCACGGCAGCACCGGCAAACAGAGCACAGTTCCTCGTCGAGCCAAACGTGATCCGGACTCCCACCGATTGATGTGGGAGAAGTGGGGCGAGCCCCTTGCCCCGTATTCTAATGAGGCGACCCTCTTTTACATCCAGTGTCCGCAACAAGGGATCGGGTCCGCCCGGATTGCGATAGCGATAGGCGTCACGCGAGGCGCGGTCGCGAACTCGCCAACCCGGACTGCCACCGGACGCGCCGGCAGCAAGCGTCAAAACCCCGTGGTTCTTCGAGAAGAGTTCGACCACAACTCCGCCTGGCGCGCCGGACACCGGGTCGTCCGAACTACCTATGGCGGGGAAGAGAAAGTTTGGGTCCCGCGCGACGAAGACCACGTCAAGGCCGTCGGCCGTTCTCCGCAGCAACAGCTTGTCGGCGTCGATCGTGCGATCTGCGGCCAATGCCGGGACCGCGAGAACAATCATCACGATGGTTAGATACGTTCGCAGCATCACCAAGCCCTCCCCTTACAGCGACAACCCTAGCCACCAAGTCGGTTGTCACGCAACGCGAGACGGGCCAAAGAGTTGACCGATGCGGCCACGTCGGCTCCTTCACGAGACTAGTGCCAGCCAAGAGGGAGCGCCCACGCTACCGGGACATAGCAAAAGCGCCCAACAACGGCGCTCCCACACGGCCGGAGTCAAACTTCGCGGGCTCTCAGAGAGGCTTCGAGTAGAACAGCGCACCGCCCGCAGACTCGCCGTATACGGATTGCGCGAAACCCGCTTCCCCGTACACCCGTCGAGCTCTGTCGTTGTTTTCTTGAACCTCGAGTGTGACCTTGCAACAACCCAGCTGCCTTGCTTTGGCTTCGACTGCTGCCAGCAATCGCTGTCCGATCCCCCGGCCTCGATACTCCGGCAGGACGGCGAGGTCATGTAGGTTGAGCAGGGGGCGAGCCGCAAAGGTAGAAAAACCCCGAAAGCACGTTGCAATGCCAACCGGTTCGTCGCCGCTGTAAGCAAGCAGGATCATTGTCGTCGGGTGATCGCGAAGACCGTCGACTAAGCGGTCGAGCGTCGATTCCGGCAACGGACCACTGTTCCCCATGGGGTCGAGAGCATAGGCTGCCGTTAGCGCGCGAACAGCATCTCGATGGTCCGACGTGCCGAGATCGGCTTCTATGACTTCGGTTGAGCCCATTCCTTTAGGCCGGCTTGTACAAGCCCTTCGCTGTAATCATCGGGAGATCGAGGGCTGAGATAAGACCGGGGCTGTGTTGCACGACGGATGGAATCGCGTTGACGATTCGGGTTGCGGTTTGGATCACGCCGCCGACGGCGTGGTCGCCGTGTTTGTCCTCCATGTCCATGGAGATCATCATGCGCGGCTCGCCTTCGATGGTTACTTTGTAGCCTCGCCCTTTCGGCCAGTCGGGAGACAGACTGTCGTCGAGTCGTGTGATGTGCTCGAGCACGATCGCGTCGCGTCCTCCGACGACACCGCGCACTTCGAATCGCATGGCGCCGGTCGTACCCTTCTTGAACACTCCCATCGCGTTCTCGATGTCGGCCTCGAGTGGGCGCCGCTCGTGCACTTCGTAGATCTTGTCGAGCTTGACTCCGAGCCCCGCTGCGACCGATCGAATCGTTCCACCCCACGCCATCGACAAGGCACCCGGCGCGAACAACAGGCACTCATGATCGATCGGATATCCGAAGCCCATGACCTCGCGAATCGTGTCTTCCTGCACGTACGTCGAGTAGTTGATGATCTCCTGCATGCGAATACTGCTCCAGTATTCGCTGAGGCCAGTATAGAGGAGCGGCATCACATCGTTGGCGAAGCCCGGGTCGATTCCGTTGTTGAAACACGTTGCGCCGCCGTCCGCGCAGGCTTTCTGAATGTTTTCAGCAAAGCCCGGAATGTCGGTCTCGGGATACAGCAACATGATCAGTGAGCTCGACACCACGTTGATGCCTGCTTCGAGAATCCGCGCCTGATCCGCCGCCGCCTCGAACATCCGGTGTTCCGCCGCCGCCGTGTAGCAAACACAGTCAGGCTTCAGCGCCAGCGCCGCATCGATGTCGGTCGTCGCCAACACTCCCGTTGGGCCATCGACGTCAGCGAACTCGCTCGCGTCCTTGCCCGCCTTGTCAGGATTGCTCACAATCAACCCGACCAGCTCCAACTCAGGGTGATTGACGATCGCGCGCAGCGCATACACGCCGACGTTTCCTGTGCTCCATTGTACAACTCGATAGGACATCATGATCTCCCGGGGGTTTGTTCAGGGTGCGCTCCGTACGTTTCGTCAATCGCGTTCGCATTGCAACCTCGACTCCCCTACCCGTTCGTGTCACAACAACGCCAATAAAAATGCCCGACCGACTCGCCAAGAAAGTAGCAATCGTCACTGGAGCTGGCCAAGGAGTGGGACGCGGAATCGCGCTCGCTTTGGCAAAAGAATCGGCCATCGTCGTCATTGCCGACATCAACGAAGAATCGGGCCAAGCAGTCGCGGCCGAGATCACCAAGCTCGAACAACGCTGTCTTTTCGTACGCTGCGACGTCACTGATCGCTCGATCATCAACGCCGCCGTCGCCGCGACGATCGAAACGTTCGGGCGCATCGACGTCTTGGTCAACAACGCTCAACGCGCGCCCGCCCTGCCGGTCTCGCTACTCGACCACACCGACGAAATCGTCGATCAGTGTTTCAACACAGGGTTTCGAGCGACACTCCATTTCATGCAGGCCTGTCACCCCCACCTCAAGGACGGTGGTGGCCGGATCATCAACCTCGGCTCCGGTGCCGGCCTTGAAGGAATGATCGGCCAAGGCGCCTACGGCGCAAACAAGGAGGCAATCCGAGGCATCAGCAGGACGGCCGCACGCGAGTGGGGTCCCGACGGCATCAACGTCAACGTCATCTGCCCGTTGGCCAAGTCACCGGGCGTGATGCATCTGCTCGAACACGATCCGGCGATGGAGAAGCGCATCACCACCGGCAACCCGATCACCAGAATCGGCGAGTGCGAGGAAGACATCGGTCCGGTCGTCGTATTCCTCGCTAGTGACGAGGCACGCTACGTCACCGGCCAAACCATTTGCGCCGATGGCGGCGCCGTCATGCGATGAAAGTCTACACAACCGCACCCATGGAAGATGCGCGCGACGCGCGCACCACCTTCCGGCATCTCGAAGAGATCGGCTACGACGGCGCGTTCTCGTTCGAAGCCAAGCTCGATCCATTTCTACCGCTCGTGCTCGCCGCCGAAAATACAAGAACGCTCGAGCTCGGCACGGCGATCGCCATCGCCTTTGCACGCAACCCGATGAATCTCGCCAACCTAGCGCACGGACTGCAGGCGATCAGCGAAGGGCGCTTCGTCCTCGGGCTCGGCTCGCAAGTACGTCCCCATATCGAAAAGCGCTTCAGCATGACGTGGTCGAAGCCGGCGGCCCGAATGCGCGAGTTGGTACTGGCGATCAAGGCGATCTTTCATTCCTGGGAAAGTGGATCGCGCCTAAATTTTCGCGGCGACTTCTACACCCACACGATCATGATCCCAGCGTTTGATCCTGGCCCGAATCCGTTCGGCCCGCCGCCGATCTATATGGGCGGATTCATGCCGCGTATGACCGCGGTCGCCGGCGAAGTGGCGGACGGATTCATCGCCCATCCATTCAACAGCCGCAAATCACTGCTGGAGAACACTCTGCCGACCCTCGAGAAAGGCCTGCAGCGGGCCGGGCGTACGCGCAACGACCTGCGCATCATCTGCGCCACTCTGGTCGTCACGGCCGACCGCGAAGAGGACTTTGAAGCCTCCAAGCTCGCGGCGCGCAAGCAGCTTGCGTTCTACGGATCGACCCCCGCCTACGTCTCAACTCTCGAATGCCACGGCTGGTCCGATCTCCACACCGAACTGAACCGTCTGTCGAAGGAAGGCCGATGGGATGACATGACCGACCTGATCACCGATGACATTCTCGACGCGATTGCGGTCGTCGGTCCGCGAGAAGAGATCGCCACCAAATTGAGACAACGTCTAAGTAGCATTGCGGATGGGGTGAGCTTGACCCACAACCGCGCCCCGGACCCGGCCCACTGGGCCGACATTGTCGTGGAACTACGTATGCCAAGCCGTTCGTAACGGGTTTAAACGTGCAATTTCCTTGCGTAAACCATTGGAATTTTTCTGACGGAGGGTCATACTTCACAGATGTCAGATTCAGCATCGAGTCAGCGTCGATCTGACGCACGCGAAAAGCAGAAGCAGGCAACTCGTGATCACATTTACGAAGCTGGGATCGCGGAGATCACGGAGTTCGGACTCTACGAGGCGCGCATCGAGCACATCGCAAAACGAGCGGGGGTCACTCGACCAACGGTGTACGCCAATTTCTCGACGAAAGACGACTTCCTTCGCGAGTACCGCCGCAGGAGCCACGGCGACTCCGTGCGGAGAATGACGGAAGCCGCAACTGACGCCACTGGGCGCGATCTTGCGCACCGCCTGATCGACGTAAGTTTTGATCTGGTCGAAGAGACGCATCCCAGGTTGCGCGCCGAGATCTTCGCCTTGCTCATACGTGACCCTCCGAAGGTCGACTGGGAAACGGACGCATACTACGGCTACGTGCTCTCCCAAATTGGCGAAGCAGTTAAGAGCGGAGAGTTTACGAGCAATATCGACGCGGTCGATCTCGCCCGAAGTATTCTAACCAGCTTCTATGGACTCTTATCGATCGACTCAGACCCGCTGGCCGACCGGCGAAGATCGGCACACATTCTGCTCACGCTGATTCTCGACGGGGCGCAAGGCGGGGACTAAACTCACGAGTCGCCTTTCCACAAAGGACCGGGGACTTCGAACCCAAGCGGCTCGCCCCATTGGTTGCGAAACGTGACCTCATGCGCCGGACGGCGCCGCGCAACTCCCCAGCGACCGGTGGGATAGCCCATCGGGACACAACAGGCGAATACCCATTCCTCGTCGGTCGGCACGCCCAAAACCTTCAACACGTCATCCATCTGAAACATCATGACGCTGGTGATCGTAGCGCCCACACCCTCCGCGCGTGCCGCCAACATCGCGCTCCACACCGCGGGAAAGATCGAACCACCCGTTGGATCTCCCTGAATGAAGGCGAACAACAACAGCGGGTAGTCCTCAAAATGACGGGCCATCCAGTTCGCAGACTTCAGCACCGACGCCATCTCGCGGCTGGCCTCGGCTTCTGGGTCCGCCTCCATCGCAGCGATGCGTTCGGCATAGAAAGACTTCCAGAGCATCTCGATGCAACTCCGGTAAATCGGCCCGAGCTGGCCGCGAACTTCGGGATCGTCAACCAGTAGGAACTGCCAATTCTGGCTATTGCCTCCGGTCGGCGCGCGAATCGCAGCGTCGAGAATCCGAGCCTGTACATCCTGCGGGATCGGATCCTTCTTGATTCTGCGCATCGCGCGGGTCGTGTAGAGCGCCTCGTGGATTGTCATTTCAGCCATAAAGCGGACGCTAGCAATCCGCTCAGCGCGGGGCCAGACTCCCCGGAAAGTTGACGCAAGCAACACGTCCCCCGCCCCGGCCACGCCCCCTGCACCGCACATCCTGGTCGTCGCGACGCCTCCCGAACCCTCCCCACATCAATCTCAGGAATTTGAAAGTCCCCCCTCCTTACCAAGGAGCGGGCCAGGGGGTTGTCGGAGCAAGTCGAAGGTCGCAAACAAACACACGGTTGATCCCCTGACCGAATTCCGACAACGATCACGGCTGACCTAGGAGTGACAATGACCAGTGAGTGGAAAACGCTCCTCGCAGAACTCGAGAAGCGACGTGCGCAAGCCCGTTCGATGGGCGGCGAAGAAAAGCTCGCCAAGCATCGCGGCTCCGGCAAACTCGATGCGCGTCAACGGGTTGCCACGCTCTGCGATCCCGGCACGTTCCGCGAGCTCGGCGCGCTGGTCGGCGGCGTCGCCCGCGGCGGACGCGCCTCCGTTCCAGCCGATGCTCTGGTCGGCGGGATCGGCGCGATCGATGGACGACCGACTGTCGTTTTCGCCGAAGACTTCACCGTCCAAGGCGGATCGATCGGACTCGCCAACCAGGCCAAGCGCGTGAGACTCGCCGACCTGGCGCTGCAAGAGCAAGTGCCGCTGGTGATGCTGCTCGAGGGAGCCGGCGAACGCGCCACCAACGCTCTCGAACGCTACCCCCGCTCTCCCAACGATCTTCAGGTACTCGCTCGCCTCTCGGGCCAGGTGCCAACGGTCGCAGTCATCATGGGATCGTCGGCCGGGCACGGAGCTTTGTGCGGACTACTGGCAGACTTCGTCGTGATGGTGCAGGGATCGGCTTTGTTTTCCGCTGGACCACCCTTGGTCAAGGCCGCTCTCGGCGAAGACGTGACCAAGGAAGAACTCGGCGGAGCGGAGATGCACACCAGCGAAAGCGGTGTCGCCCACAACCTCGCCGCCAGCGACGACGAGGCCCTCGGCATCGTTCGCGACTACTTGTCCTACATGCCCTCCAACGCCAACAGCTCGCCCTCGCTCGACGGTCGCGATGAAGATCGCGGCGAACGCAGACTCGACGATATCCTCGACGTCGTACCAGCCGTCATCAACCGCCCCTACGACATGCGACGCGTAACTCAGATGCTTGCCGACCGCGGTCACTTCTTCGAAGTACAACCACGCTTTGGCGCGGCAATTCTCACTGGCTTAGCACGCCTTGGCGGACAACCAGTGGCAATCGTCGCCAATCAACCGACCGTCAACGGCGGATCCATCGATCGCTGCGCCGCCGACAAAGCCGCTCACTTCCTCGAAGTCGCGAGCGCCTACTCGCTGCCCGTAATCTTCCTGGCAGACAATCCCGGCATCATGCCGGGCACATCGGCAGAACGCGCCGGCACACTGCGCGCAGCTGCCCGCATGTATGCAGCGCAAGCAAGGGTCTCCGGACCAAAGCTGCATGTCACCCTGCGCAAGGCTTTCGGCTTCGGCAGCTCGATCATGGCGATGAACCCGTTCGACGGTCAGACCCTCACTGTCGGATTTCCGACGGTCACCCTCGGAGCCCTACCCGCCGTCAGCGGCGGCCCCGCAGCCAAACTCGACGCCGCACAACAAAGCGAACTAGAGGCATCCCAGTCCGGCGCCTGGGACCCCGCCGACAGCATGGCCTACGACGACATCATCGACCCACGGGAACTACGCAATGCACTGCTGGCCGGACTGAAGCTCGCGGGCAGCCGCGCAGGAGCAGACAACCGTCGCAACCGGGGGATGATTAGACCATAGGGGTACGGAGTGCGGGGTACGGGGTACAGGGTACGGGGTACAGGGTACAGGGTACAGGGTACAGGGTACGGGGTACGGGGTACGGGGTACGAAGTGCGGGGTTCGGGGTACGACGTGCGGGGTACGGGGTACGGGGTACGAAGTGCGGGGTTCGGGGTACGGGGTGCGGGGTACGGGGTACGGGGACGACGTGCGGGGTACGGATCCTCCCGAAGGTTGCATCGGGATGCACGCGGGGATACATTTGCATCCCATGGAAACACAGGTTAGCCTTCGCCTCGACGACGATCTTCTCAGGAGTCTGGACGGCCGCGCTCGCGCCCAAGAGACGACGCGGTCCGCGCTGATCCGCTCGATACTCGTCGCAGCACTCGAAGGGCAGGTTGCGGAATCCGCTACGCCCTACGATCGGACCCGTGACCTGATCGGCAGCGTGCGCAGCGGAACCAAGCGACGCGGCCGCAAAGAACAGTTGCTCGATGTGATCCAGGACCGGCGTGGCTGATCTGCTGCTCGATACCGGTCCGATCGTCGCACTGCTCAACGCAAACGACCCCGACCACCGAGCATGCACTGACTTCTTCGAATCATTTCGCGGCAGACTCCTCTCGACCGAAGCCGTTCTAACCGAATCCGTCTACCTACTCGGGCGGATCCCAGGGGGTTCCGAGGCTTGCCTGGAGTTCTTCATTCGGAACGCTGCAACCTTGATCTCGCAAAACGGCGAAAGTTTGATTCGCGCGAAGGAACTCATGGCGCGCTACCACGACGTGCCCATGGACTTCGCCGACGCGACCCTTGTCTCCCTGGCCGAGGATTCCGACTGCCGCCAGATTTTCACACTGGACCGACGCGGCTTCACGACGTATCGCGCCCACCGCCGCCGTTCATTTACGACATATCCCGAGTAAAACCGTCCCCGACTTTCCCGCACCCTGTACCCCGCACCCTGTACCCCGTACCCCGTACCCCGTACCCCGCACCTCGTACCCCGCCCTACGGTCGCACTACTGCGCGGCCGTCGAGAGTTCCAGCTTCCAATCTGGCATAGGCTTCTTCGACGTGATCGAGCGGGAAGATCTCGACCTCGTTCCGAATCATCCCCTGCTCGGCGAGCTTCAAAACCGTTCGCGTATCCTCGATCGTCGATCCGGTGTAGGCAAACACATCCGCTTCCTTGTCCGCCAGCGGTCCGCGCAGATCGTGCTTGTAGACGCCGCCTCCTGCACCGATGATCGCCAAGGTGCCGAGCTTCGACAAGCATCGTAGACCAGCGACCAACGTCTCGTCGTTCCCGACAAAATCCATCACCGCCTGACAGCCGTCCTTCTCCGTAAGGGCCAGGACCTCACGGACTAGATCCGTCTTCGAGCTGTCGATCACCGCGTCTGCGCCGTAGTCTTTGGCACGTCGCAGCTTGTCCTCGAGCACGTCCGCTACAATCAGTCGGGCGCCCGTCAACGCCTTCACATACTGCACGCCGAAAGATCCGAGACCACCGGCGCCGATCACCAATACCGTCGCATCGGCGGTTAGCTTCGACCGGACACGGTCGAATCCATGGTACGTGGTGGCAGCCGCATCGGTAAGCGGCCCAGCTAAGGTCGGATCGAGCGAATGCAAAGGCAGGATCGGGCGATCGTTCTCCAGCAGCACGTAGTCGGCGAGCCCGCCGTCCATCCCATAGCCGCGGCCGACGACCCCGAGGTCACAAACATTGTCGTAGCCCTGGCGGCAAGTCCGGCAAGTGCCGCACGAGCGAATCGAAACCAACGCAACCGGCGTCCCTACTTCGAGGCCGGAAATGCCGGCTCCGTAGCGTTCGATCCATCCTCCGACCTCGTGGCCGAGGGTGAACGGTACCGTCCAGCCGATCCCCTCCCCGATCTCGGCCGGCATGTGCATCATATGAAGATCGGAGTGGCACAAACCACACCCGGCGACCTTGATCAGGAGTTGCCCCGGCCCCGGCTCCGGCCGCGGAACCTCGACCAGAGCCGGCGGCTTCGTCCATTCGGTAATTTGAAAAGCTTTCACGATCGGTAGACCACCTTTTCTGCGGGTCGAAAAAGAGACGGAACCGCAGATAAACGCTGATAAACGCCGATGGAGAACGATTCCGCAAACACCGGGCGAGATCGGGACCACGGCTCAGACGGAGCTTCGCCCTCCATGGGGGGCGGTTTCATTCCGCCCTCGGCCCTTTCAAACCCAAAAATCGCAGATCACAAATTGTCCCTGCTAACTTGCAAGGCGACGCGGAAAAAACAAAGGTGACCCGTTCAACCTTGTGCAGCTGATCTTTACCACCGAATCGTCTCACTAGATTCGTTTCAATCCAAGATAGGAATTCAAACCATGGCGGAACAAAAAGCTACGAATATCACTTGGCACGGTGGGCAAATCGGCCGTGCGGAACGCGAGGGAGTCCTCGGTCAACAGGGCGTGACCATCTGGCTGACGGGTCTTTCCGGATCCGGCAAGTCGACCATCGCGGTCGCGGCCGAGGCGGAGCTGGTCAACCGCGGCAAGCTCGCCTATGTGCTCGACGGTGACAACGTCCGTCATGGACTCAACAAGAACTTGGGCTTTTCTCCAGAGGATCGCACCGAGAACATTCGGCGCATCGGGGAAGTCTCCAAACTCTTCACCGACAGCGGCATCATCGTTTTCACTTCGTTTATTTCTCCCTACCGGTCAGACCGCGACGAAGCGCGCGCACTCTTCGATCAGGGCGATTTCCTCGAAGTGCACGTCGCGACCGATTTGGAAACTTGCGAGGAGCGTGACCCCAAGGGCCTCTACAAGAAGGCACGGGCCGGCGACATTCCAGAGTTCACCGGTATCTCCGCCCCCTACGAGGCACCCGACAAGCCCGAGCTCGTCATCGACACCGCCAAACTCTCCGTCGAAGAGAGCGTGATCGCACTCATCGATATGCTTCAGCAGCGAGGCAAGCTGCCAAGTTCCTAGGGGGACTCCCGGCGGCGTCGCCGCCGACATCTCACCTCGCGAGATGGGCGAACTCACAGACAGAGTCGCTATCGTAACCGGCGCCGGCGGCGGGATCGGTGCCGGTGTCGCGCGCGCGTTCGCGCGCGCCGGCGCAACAGTCGTCGTCGCCAATCGCACCGAATCTTCCGGGACCGAAGTCACCGGCGCCATCGAACGCGACTTTCGCGCTATCGGCGCGCGCGCAATCTATATTCAAACCGACGTTTCGCACCGCGACAGCGTCCGCAACCTCGTTGATGAGACCATCCGTCAGCTCGGCCGCGTCGACATCGTCTGCAACAACGCTACCCCGCCAGGCCACCTGACTCGTCTGGAGAATCTGTCCGACGACGTCATGCATGAGTTTCTCGCGGTCAACCACTACGGGCCGATGTGGGCCATGCAAGCCGCGTTTCCACACATGAAGGCGCAACAGTGGGGCCGCATCATCACCATGTGCTCGCTCAACGGCGTCAACGCGCACCGCTACACGGCGATGTACAACAGCTCGAAAGAGGCGATCCGCGCCCTAACCCGCACCGCAGCAGTCGAATGGGGGCAATACGGAATCACCTGCAACGCAATCTGCCCGGCGGCTGTGACTCCACCTTGGCAGGCCTTCGAGAAATTCGACCCAAAGGGCGCACAAGAAGTGCTCGACGCCAACCCGATGCGCCGCATGGGTGACGCCGAGGCCGACATCGGACCGCTTGCCGTATTCTTGGCGTCCGATGCGGCGCGCTACATCACGGGCAACACCATCCACGCCGATGGAGGCGGACACATCAGCGGTGTGCCCTGGAACTTCGAACCGCTCGAGTAGAGTCAAAGCTCGGCACCTGGCTCAACTTTCTCGTAACCGAACGCTTCGAGGGCGAATCCCCACTGCGCGTTCACGGTATCGACGACTTCGCGAGGAAACTCAAAGCGGTTCTTCTCGAAAGTTCCGAGCCCAGCCAGATACTTTTCAAACTCCGGCAGCGCGCGCTCGAATCCACCGAGCCCCAGACCCTTGTATATCTGCTGCAGCACCTCAATCGGCCGCGCATCGAGATCTTCGTATCGTATCTCGACCAAGTGCCCACGCGGGATGGCCGCACGGTCATCGAGGTATCGTTGCATGACCTCCCGGTACGCCTCGATGGTCCACTGATCGATGTCGTCCCAGTCGAGCTCCTGCAGCGTCTCGCGCGGAAGCACCTTGCGATACAGGTTCCGCATCGACTGGTAAACCAAATACGGGTTGCGGACGATATTGACGAACTTCGCGGAGGGGAACAGCTCGAGAAGAAACGGAATCCGAGCCGTATTCGGCGGGGTTTTGAGCACTAACCGTTTTCCGCCCGACAAGATCGTCGCTTTTCTGAGCAACGCCAAATACGCATCGCGAAATCCCGCGCTCTTGGCCTCGTCGCTGCCGAGATCGCATACGTACGGATCGTACATCTGACGCACGTCGCGCGGGAAACTCATGAAATGCAGCGCTGCGTGTTCCGTAAAGTTGACCAATCCGACCTCTTCCTCCTGTGGCGAGCCGATCGAGATCGCGACATTGTCCATCGGTCGCTTCGACGGAATCATGCTAGCCACCCGCGTCTCGAGCCAACCGCGGCCTGTGAGAGCCACGGCTTGAAAAGTTGATTGGTAGGTGGAAACGACGCCGAACTGTGGATCCTTCCACAAGAGGTTGTGCAGATGCGTCGTGCCGCTGCGGCCATAGCCGAGCAGGAAGACAGGGCCAGAATGGATCTGCGTGAGGTGCATGGCACGCCGATACCGCAGATTCTCGTACCAACGCAGAGGTTCGATTGCAGCCGCAGTCAACAACCTGCGGCGCGCGCGCTTCTTATACCGCGGGTGGATCGCATGCTCACGGTACAGCTTGCGCAATACCGGCAACGGAGTGAATTGCGCGACAGCCATTGCACTTCTTCAGCTCACTCGGCTAACGCCAGCAGCTCGAGAGGTCTCTGGGGAATCGCCGCACTCCAGCCGCTCTCTTCGAACGCGGCAATCGAACAATGCCCCACTCGAGGCACGTATGGCGCGATTTCCGCCGACTCTTCTCCGGTATCGATCGCTTGCTTGAGCTGGACCAACCAAGGGTCACGACTCATGAGGAATCGCCAGGTCAATTGGCCATCCAAGTAGGGGCCCCAATCGACCCAGGTGACACCGTTCTGCGCGGTCGCATTCGACGGGAGGTCTGCCTCGGCGCAAACGACAACGGTGTAGTACCCGTCCCCGTCCAGCACGACCTCGTAGTCCTGCTTGGCCTGACGCGATACACCCGCCCAGATGTTGTAGGTGTTGAGGGTCCAGCTTCGCACCTGTTTCCCCTCCGCGTACACCGGTTCTTGCGGGGTTCGCGGCGTCGTTAGCGCCTTGGCGCGAACGACGAAAATCTCACCGTGCCGATGTGAATACTGCGACGAGACGTATAAATAGTCACGGCTCGCCAAGAGATCGGCAGCGACCCCCCAATTGTGCTTGGTGTCGAGCTTGCCCGCGTTGTAGATGCCACGATGATCGGGAATCGGCAGAGCAGCAAACTTTGTCGTGTCGAGCGGCGGCTGGTAGCCCGGCGGATAGGGGTCGGCTTCCTCGTAACGTCGGACGACATTTCCTTGCGCGTCGGAGATCGTCACCGACGGTAAGAGCACACCGGCGCTATTCGGCGGTAAGGCGCCCATGTCGGCCCCGGCGATGCGCAAGGTATTCAGCACTGCCATGTTCGCACCGCCATTCTTCTTGGTCCCGACGTAGCGAGTATTCGGCGCAGGCTCGGCAGGTGGATCGGAAAAGTCGAAGTGCGCGGTGAATCGACGCCTCATTCCATCGGGCACCGGACCGCGAAACGGATTGGCAGATCCCGTGTCGGGCTCGAGATCGACATCGACGAGTGAACCGAGTGCATTCGAATCGATGTCGTTCGGATGGAACGCAAAGTAGCGAGCGTGCATGTATTCGCCCGCAAACGTCACACGCCCACCGGGCGGAACCCACATAAAGCGCGGCCGACAATCTTCCTCTCGATCGCATTGCCAGAACTGATTGCCGAAGTAGTTCGCCGCGGAAGTATCGATGGCATACGGAAACCGGTTGTTGGAAAGCGGACTGCAAACCGACGGCCACGCTTCGCAGCACGAAACGCCGAGCAACTTACCGCCACGGTACTCGCCGTCGTCGAGACGGATCCCGTAACGCTCGGCGATAAAATCGCTGATTCGTCCCTCGACGACCGCGAGCTCCGGATCGATCAACTTAGGAAACGAGCTGAGCAGGGCCATCCCACTGCCACTCAGCCCAGCCGAGTAGGCGTCGCGCAGATAGGTCAAATCGTCTTCGATCTCGCCCGGGCAGACCTTCAGGAGCTGATTCAACGTATCGACGTGACCGACGAAATCGTTGAATCCCCGCTCGACCGGTATCTCGCCGTTCGTCAGCTGCTGCAGGCGCAAGCCGAAGGCTTCGTAGCTGCTCATCACCAACCCTCTACAATAGATGCGAGTTCACGAGAGTGCCCCCGTCACACACAATGCATGAACCAGTGACGAAGGAAGCCCGATCCGATGCCAGCCAGACCACAGGTTCGGCAACTTCCTCCGGCTTGCCGAGTCGACGCATCGCGTGGGTATTGACCGTCTTTTGTTTGAACTCCGGGTACTTCTCGAAGTAGCGCTGGATCGCTCGCGTCTCCATACCGCCAGGTGCCACGGAATTGACGCGCACGCCGCGGGCCGAGTACTCAGCCGCCGCAGTCATCGTCAGAGTGTGCACACCGCCCTTCGCCGCGATGTACGCCGCCAGCATCGCCTCGCCCTTGAACAATCCCGATGTAGTGATGTTGATGACCGAACCCGCCCCCTGCTCGAGCATCACCGGAATCGCGTGCTTCATTCCGTGAAACACTCCCTTCATGCAAACGTCGACGGTTCGCGACCAGTTGTCCGAATCCAGCTCATGGAGGAGCCCAAAGTCACCGGCACCGCCCACCGCATTATTGCAAATCCAGTTCAACCGGCCGTACTCGGCGACCGTGCGCTCGACCAGCGCCTGGACCTGTTCGTTGTCAGAAACGTCGGCAACTTCGAACATCGCCGCGCCGTCGCGACTCCGGATCGCCTCGACGACATCGTTGCCGAGATCTTCGTTGATATCGGCGATCACGACCTTCGACCCCTCGGCGACGGCCAGTTCGGCGACGCAGCGGCCGAGACCTTGCGCACCTCCAGTTACGATCCCGACCTTCCCAGCGAGCATTGTCATCGCTCCGCCATAGTCCCGATCAACATCCTGATCTACTCAAAGCGGCGGAACCGGCACAGAAATCGATGGGCACTGTGCACCGCCGTCAATCTGGAAGATCTTGCCGGTCACCCAACCCGCCGCAGGCGACGCCAGGAAGAGAGCCGCAGCGGCGATGTCCTCGACACTTCCCGGTCGTTGCATCGGCGTGTTGGCGTCGAACTGTGCTCGAAGGTTCTCGTTCGTGAGAACGACCGCCAACGATTCCGTAGCGACACCCCCAACCGACATGGCGTTGATACGCACCTTTGGGGCGAACTCGACCGCAAGATTGCGCGTGATCATATTCAACGCCGCCTTGCCGGCTCCGTAAGCGACAAACGCGGACTGCGCCATATCACTCGATCGCGAAGAAACATTGACGATCGAACCGCCACCGGCGGTTTCAACCATGTTCGGGACAACCATCCGCGTCAGTAAGAACGCCTGCGTGACATTGAACCGCAGAGCCGTCTCGAAGTACCGTTCACTCGTCTTCAAGGCGGGTCGCGGCCCGGTACCACCGGCATTGTTGACCAAGACGTCGATGCGGCCGAACTCGGCCACGGTTCTCTCAACCAATCGCTCAAGATCTTCGGTCACCATCACATCCGTGGGAACCGTCAACGCGCGCCGTCCCCGCTCGACGATCAGCGCTGCTGTTTCATCGAGATCGGATTGCGTCCGAGCCGCACAGACGACATCCGCCCCCGCCTCGGCAAAGGCAACCGCGATCGCACGGCCGATGCCTTTGCCCGCCCCAGTGACGATCGCAACTTTGTCGGTCAGCTTGAAGAGATCCAGGATCATCGGCGACCCCGCGACAATCCCGGCGCTGCCCGTCCGGACACCAACGGCAGATCGAGGTAGCTCTTGATTCCGGGCTCGGCGCGACAAACAGCGGGGATCGCACTGACGCCGTGCACCGCAGTGGCGACAATGCCCGGATTGCGTTTCAGTCCGGCCTCGATGGATTCCGGATGCAGGCGTTTGAACGTAACCAAGGACGACGGGTCACCCTCCACTTCCACTTCGAATCGCTCGCCACCTGGCCCAAAACTCCAGCCCGACTCGAAACCGTCCTCGCCCATGAACCAGTTCGTGCGCACAGAGATCACCGGCTCGCCGCGCACCAGCCCCTGCCAGCAAAACCGTTGCGCGGCCACCCGGCCTGGCTCGATCACCCCGATCGGCGAATCGATCGGCTTGGCGGCGGCAGAAACTTCGTGTGTCGTCTTCTTTTCTTCGTCCAGATCGAACCCCATCTCAGCGGCAACCATATCGATCGATTGGCAGAACCCGTCGCCCATCATTTGCGCCATGCTGCTGCCACGGGCCTCGTCCGGCGTCTTGCCGAACATCATGATCTCACCAATCACGAATGGTGCCCCGTAGGTGCGAATGTCCGACCACTCCTCCGCACGCACGTGCGTCACTTCACGCGACAAAGCCGAGATCATCAGCGGAAAGCGCTCGGTAATGCCCCCAGGATGGATGCCGGTTCCATGCAAGGTGACGCCGCCTTTGAGGCATGCCTTCTCGACGTCGCCCCAATCGCGCCCACCGCGATAGAACCAGTTCAGCGGGGTCACGATATTCTTGCCCGACTCGAGGATCCGAATGACCTCATCGCGATCCGCCATGATCGGCGAGTACAAGACACAGTCGGCATCCAGCGCCAGGAGCTCATCCATGTCGTTCGTCGCCTTGACGCCTAGTGCGGCACAGCCAACGATGTCGCCTGCATCTTTGCCGACTTTTTCCTGGCTGTGCACCCACACACCCACCAACTCCAGCTCGGGGTGGCTTGCGACACCTTCGATGGCAGCTCGCCCAACACCGCCAGTCGCCCATTGAATCACTCGATACGTCATGGGGAGTTCTGATACGGCTTGTGAGTAGGCGAGGCAACCAAACAGCAGCACGAACGACAGAGTCGGAGGAGCACATGACAAGATACATCGTCTGGGTCGCCGCAACCCTCGGGATGCTCGCATGCTCCAGCGACGACAACGGACCCGTCGTCGCAGCAACGCCGATCGCTTGGACCGTGCAAACCGATACAGTTGGCGACGCTCTCATGATCTCTCCGGTCACCCCGCTCAGAGGCGCATCGGTGTACGCGGTCGTCGTCACGTCCGGCATTCGGAGTGCGGATGGCACAAACTTCGGGCCCTCGACCGACTTTGCGGCCTTCATCGGGCGCCAATCGCCCCTGCCGGGCGGACCGACAGCCAGCTACTCCAACGATCTTGATTCGCCGGCAAATCCATACCCAGATGCCAGGCTCAGCAGATCGGACGGTTCGGTTCGGCTGCCTGACCGATTCGTATTGCGCGGCATGCCAACCGGACCCGACGCCGAAGAGGCGAGGAGGGTCCTGCGCAATAGCGCAAACCAAGTCGAAACGATTCGCGGATTCAGCACGACCGCACCAGTCCGGATCGCGTTCTCAGCGCCTCCCGACATCACAACGGTTCGTCCGGATACCGTGCTGTTCTTTCGACGCGAGGACGGCGCTACGGACATCGACGGACTGCTGCGAGCAAGCGAAGCACTTGGAGTCCGCCGCGAGGATATCGCCACCGGCTTCTCCTTTCCCACGCAGCCAATCGAAGATGATCTACTCGCCGTCCAGGCGTTGTTGCGAGACCGTGCATTGACCATCACCGATCCGGTGCAGCTCTTCGACAACGACCTCACCGACAATCGCCCGCGCGGCGTTTTCGGTCCAGAAGACCCCGAATTCGCATCCTTCTTCGAAGAGTCCCCAGATGTCGGGACCGTCGTTGCAGGCCTGATCGAATCCCCGGACTTTCGCAACGCAGACGGCGTCTGGGTCGACTCGCTGATCGCCGGCGAGACGCGCGCCCCCTTGAGCCAGCTCGATTTCCTGCTCATCTTGCCGGCGTCGGGCGAGCCGCCCTTTCCCGTTGTCATGGTGCAACACGGCTTCGGAGGTGACAACGGCACCGTTCTCGAGCTGGCGCAGCTGCTGGCCGAGCAGGGACTGGCCGCGATCGGAATCAACGCCGTCGAACACGGGAATCGCGGCAATCCTCTCTCCCTGCTACGCGCACGTCCAATCGTCGCACGGGATCTCTTTCGCCAGACGATCGCCGATCAGATGGCAGTTTTGCGTGCCATCGAAGTCGGAATCGACATCGACGACGACGGTCAGATCGAGCTGGACCCCACTCGCATGAGCTACATCGGAATCTCGCTTGGCGGAATGCTCGGCGCATCACTGGTCGCCGTAGAAGAAATACTGCCGACGGCGGTACTCAACGTCGCGGGAGGGCGCGTCGCATTTCTGGGAGAGGCCCCCGACCTGCGCAACTTGGTCCAAGGAGAGTTGGCGGCCGAGGTAGGACTCGACCGCGAAGACCCGATCTTTCGCGTGTACATCCAGCGCATCCTCGAGCTCGGCCAACACGGAATCGATGCCGCCGACGGATCCAACTTCGCCCGGCATTGGTTCCTCGAGCCGTTCCCGGGTCACCAGCCCCACAGCGTCCTCCTGCAACAGGGGATTGGCGATGGACTGGTTACAGCCGAGAGTACCGCGACGCTCGCGAATGCCGGAGGACTCGAGACCAACACTCCAGTGTCCGACCCGTCAGGAGTTTCGGGCCTGTGGCAATTCGACCCGCCGGGCGGCCACGGCATCATCGGGCGCGATGACGTACAGCGGCAAGCTGCACACTTTCTCGCAACGGGCGGGACAGAGATCATCGACCCCGCAAACTGAACCGGCCAGAGTGAAATCTTTAGACTCGGAGCTTCGCCCTCCCGCCGCAGGTCGGTTTGGTTCCGGCCTCCGGCCGGGCCGGGTTCATCGGTGTTTGTCCGTACCCTTGTTCATCGCGCGCAGCGTCAGCTCTGATCGACGGTTGGTTCCGGAGGCGGCAACCGCCCATATCAACTGTTCGACTTTCGACCTGTTCGACTTTTGACTTCTAAGTACTTTTCACCTGCATCTCATCGAGAGCCCAGTAGCCGCGCAGATTGCTGATCTTCCCCGCATCGTTGATCGTGTACGTGAAGATCCCTTTTACGATGGTCACGACCTGGTTGGGAAACGTAACCGTCAGAGTCATCACATGCGCCGACTCATTGCCCGCGGCATACGACTGTTCCGCCACAATATCGATACTCGTCGTCGACTCGACATTGTTGGCCCAGAACTGCTCCAGCCCCTCACGACCGACAATTCCCTTACCGGTCGGGTTGGTCGGCGCCTCGCCGATGGGATCCTCGATGCGAACGTCGTCCGCCATCAACGCAAACCATTCGTCCTTGAGCCGCCCCATCACGCAGCGCCACGAGTTGTGCGCCGCCAACATCGCCGGATTCGTTTCCTTCGCAGGCATCACTGTGCTCCGTTTCTCAAAGCGCCCCGCGGCTCATCAGACAGCGATGTCGCCAGGTTGGATATTGAACGATTCGGACTCCTTCGAGCTATCGAAGATCCGCAGATTCAGACCATTGTCGAAGTTGAGGCAAAGCGACTTCGGCGCGTCGATCGAATAATCCATCACCGCACTGCCGAGGCAGCGGTGTAGACGGTAGACCTCCCGCGTCGCGTGCTCTTCCCACCGATCGACGATCTTGCCATCACCATCGGTCAACTCCCACTTACCCTCGACGAAGAAACTGCCGTCCGGATAGAAGTGCAGCTCGACCTGGTATTGGTCCAGGCAGATCTGTCCGAGGACACAGCCAACAAAGTCAGAAAGATCGAGATTCTCGGGAACGCCATGCATAGGTATCAGTCCGTTGACAGTGTACGGAGCCTTTTTCAACCACAACGCCAAGATCGCAGCGTTTCCTCCACCCGCGGCAAAAACGAATTCGGCTCCTCCTCGTATCCGGCGCGGAGGCATGAGAAGAGAACGACAATTCGATCCATCGTCATGCCCAAAAAACTCGACCGCTCTGGGAGACCGGCCCCGAAACCTATCCACGCGGCGGGAAATTGGCTAGTTACTGAGGTCAGCCAACAGGGGGATTCACCATGCGTTCAACTGTATCGATCTTCGTAGGCATCTTGATGGCCGTGACCATCCAGAGCGCTCGCGCTCAAGATTTCTGTGACGTCGTCTTTCAGCTCGACGACGCGGGTCCTTTCTCGATCATCGCTTTTTCCGCCGACTACTCTACGGCGGGCGCCGAGTTCGTCGGCGACTCCTCGATCCCTGAGTTCGGAGGGTCGTGGGGAACAGAACCGCTCGCCTGCACAGTGCTTGCGAGCGGGCTCGAGGAGGCAACTCTCCTCGACGGTGCCGGCGACTTGTTCTCGGTCTTTTTGGCCGACCTCGAAGGACTGCAAGCCGGTACCGCAAACCTACTCTCCTGCGTCCTCGCACTCGACTCCGGATTCCCGTGCCCGTCACCGGCCGCGTTCTCGATCATCGACGCCGTGTTTCCAGACGATCCAATTCCACCACCGATTGTATTTCCGCCGGCACCGGGAATCACTGTGTCGCTCACACCACGCACACCTGTGTGCGGAGACAGCTTCATCGAAGGTACCGAACAGTGCGATGACGGGAACACCGACGACGGAGATTGCTGTTCATCCTCGTGCCAGTTCGATGTCGCGGGCACGCCGTGTGCCGACACTAGTGTATGCACGAGCGGAGAAACCTGCGACGGCGCCGGCACCTGTACAATCGCGAGCACTCTCACTTGCGACGACGGCGTTTTCTGCACGCGCGACTTTTGCGACGACGTCCTCGGCTGCCAATCCGCATCTGAGCCGACGCCGCATGGTGCCGGCTGTGCCAATTTGAGGAAGACCAAGCTGGTGATTCGCGACCACCCGACCAAGGACAGCTCAGATAGGCTCAAGGTGAAAGCACGACTCTCAGGAAATCTCGGCGATCCAGCTGTCGACACGAACTATGCGGTCTGTGTATTCGACGAAGTCGCCGATACCCCGAGCCTGGCTTTTTCTTTCACGCTACCCGCCGGCGCACCGTGGCAGGCCAACGGCGCCGGTTTCTCGTACAAGGATCCGTCCGGCATCAATTCCGGCATCGAAAAGTTTCTGCTAAAGGCCAACAATCAAGGCACGGTCCGGATGACAATTCTGGGCAAAGGGGATTTGCTGCCCTTACCCGGCCCGGTGGATGCCGACGACTACTTGAATTCGGACTCTGGAGTAACCCTGCAAATCGAGAACGATGCCGGAGAGTGTTGGACCGAACGCTTCCGCCTCGAGCCTCGCGTCAACAAGGTAAACAAGTTCGTCGCGAAAGAGTAATCACGGTTCTCCCGAACCCAAAAACCGCGGAGGGGACGCTCTGAGCCCCTCCGCGGCTCTTGGGACAAGCCACAGTTGGCCTGGCTCCTATTGGATCGGCAAGCCAAGGCGGCTACAATTTCGGAACACGACACAGGTCAAAAGATCCATGGAAGCCCCGATAGACCCGAAACATAGCCCACCAGGGCCGATTCAAAACGCGATCGCATCGAAGCTGGAAGCTGCCTTTGCACCAGCCACCTTAGAAGTCGCCAACGAGAGCTACATGCACTCGGTGCCCCCGGGGTCCGAGAGCCACTTCAAGGTGGTCATCGTCAGCGACAGCTTCGTGGACAAGAATCTCGTCGCGCGCCACCGTGCAGTCAACGCAGCACTCGCCGACGAAATCGCCGCCGGCCTACACGCGCTCAGCATCGAGGCGCGGACCACCGAAGAGTGGGAGCAGCTCGACGGCAAGACCACCCCGTCGCCAAAGTGCCTCGGCGGATCGAAAGCAGACGCTTAGAAATAACGGAGGCTGCGCAAGCTCCTTAGCCGAGTTTTCAGCATCTAAGTGAGAGTCGTTCGTATTTTTTCAACACAAAGACACGAAGAGGTGGTCAGGCTTTGGCCGGTACCCGTAGAAGACCAGCTTTGTGTCTTCGTGCCTTTGTGTTGAAAAGTTTTCTTGGCAGGTGCCCTACAATCCGCGGCCACTTGCGACGTCTGCGGGTCGAACCGTTCGCTGTAGTCGAGCACTCACTTCTGCACCAGCTGTTCTCGGACCATCCGCATTGCGCATTCGATCGGCTTGAAGAAGCCCGACAATTGGCCGTCGCGCTCGATGCTGCCTTGTACGATTCCAAGAATCTGCCCGGTCTCGCTGTCGACCACGGGTGCCCCTGACGTACCACTGATAAACGGCGTATCGACTTCGACGATTACATTGCTGTCACACGCCCCATCAGCATCGACCTCCACGTCGGCCCAGTCGCCGCCCAGGAACGCGTAGCCGAGGATCTCGCCACTTCGCCAACGGTACTCGCCGGGAACTTTTCGCAGCCAGTGCACTTTTTGACCGCTCCGCACCTGCGGCACGCGATGCAAGGTATCCGCGTTGCACATCCTGCCACAAAGTTTTCCCGGCAGTTCGATGACGGCGAGATCTTCGCTCGGATTGATGTAAGTCGCCCGTACCGCAACGCCTTCAACGTAGGTCGTAGTGCGAACGACGCCGGGAACGCGCACCGTCAGATTGTGGTGCACCGTGTAGTAGCGACTCCCCACAACGAAGCCGCCGCCTACCGCCGACTTCGTAGACCCATCTGCATATTCCGCAACCGTGGTGATCGAACGCACAATCCGATCGAGATCTTGCCCCTCGCCCTGCCGAGAGCGGAGCTCAAACAGCTGCGCATCAACGCCAGGCACCGACCCGAACTCGAACCCCACAGCGACCTGGAGAAATGCAGTGGTGAGCAGGATCGTCGCGGCAACCGCGACTCGAAGGCGAGACGAAATCGTTCCGACATTGTCCATATGCTTCCTCCTCAGGAAGCCTGCCGGACAACAATTACCCCACAATGCCGCGGAGTTATACCACGAGACCCGGCAGGACTCCGGGCTACTTAGGAGTTAAGCAATCGCTGTGCCCACTACCGACGACCGCTGACACCTTATGCGCCAGTCCCCAAAAATCAGCACGCCGCGTGATTTGCGTGACCGCAAGGACGTAGTTTGAACACGACCGTCAAATCCCTTACGCACCCGCATCGACAATGAAGCGATATTCATCGAGTGAGATCGATATCTGCCTCGCCCGCCAACGACATCAAAAGTTCTACTCTGTTCTAACGCCGAAGAGATTCTCAGCCGACTCGATGATCAACTCGGCATCCGCCGGCAACACGTACCCGGCCGCGACCGCTGCGTCAGTCGCAGAAACGACCGCCGCAACGTAATCGTCGTGGGTCGCATAGAGCGACATCAACATCTCGTCGCTCAATGCCACACTCGTTCCAAAAATGAAGCAGAAGCTGCCACCGCTCTGGCCCAGTCCCGAGTGAATCGCAACCGGAGCTTCCACCCATGAGGTACGGATGCCACCTCTCACGTTCCCGATGTCGTCGAGCTCGAAACCCGATCCATCGGTGGTGATTTCGAGCCTTGGCGCACTGGCGGGGGCCTGGCCATCACGCACCCAGCGATGCAACGCATCCAACGCCGCTTTCAGCACGATGTGCTGCGGGCCAGAGTTGATCGGGACATCACATTCGAGAATCCCGGGGATCGGCGAGGCAGTTATCAGCACATCGTTCACCGTGGGGTCGTCACCGCGGTCGGTCCCGCCAACGGTCAAGGTGTAGGTGTCGGCGTGTGCCGTCCCCGCAACCTCCCACAATCGGTTCCACCGGCTGTCGTCCTGTCGGTCCGGAAGAAAGCCGAGCGAAAACAAATCAGTTTCTGTCTGAAACGTAAGAACCGGCACACCGACATCTTCACGGATACGAAGTATCTGCGGCGCCGGAATCTCCTCCTGCGGCGACTGCGACAAACCGGCGGCGCCACCACCGCGGCTGTGAACGAGATACCCGTCGTACATCTCATAAAGTGGGTGCATCGCGTTCACATACGTCGTCATGCGAAACGCTGACTGCGACTCACCCACTGCAATTACACGCTCGACCGGCCATCCCGCCAGAGGAGCCTGCTCGTCAGAGCTGCGAATCGCCTGCCCGGCTTGCGAGAACATGTCGTACGAAAACGTGTCGCCAGGGTGGTTCAGTGAACCATAGCGAGCCGCATCGAATCCCTTGAGACTGAGGTCGCCAATTCCGGGAATTCCACCGCCCCCTTCTACCCCGACGAACTGAGCTGACATTCCGACCCAGATGTACCCTTTCCGAATCAACTCAGTGTGCAGCGAGGTCCAGTCCGGCCCGGCATCGAGGCCGCCGCTGACATTCAGCCACTCGACGATCACCGTGCCGTTGAAGTCGGCCGGCGCCACCGGTCGGTAGACAATGATCCGCGTCTTGAAGTCCGCCGTCTCCCCGGACTCCTCGACAGTCCAGTTCCCATCAGAATCAAGATCGCCAACATTCCTAAACCCCCGCGCGCTGCCAGACAGGAAATACTCTTCTTCCAGATAGCCAAAATCCGCGAGAGGAAAGCCGGCGCCGCTAAACCAAGCCCTGCCTTGACCACCGGTAACAGGACCCTCGACGAGAGGGCTCGGAACAGATGCGCGGCGATCGACCGCCGGAGCGTCGTCATCCGACCCACAACCAATCGCAACCAAACCGACTGTAACCAAACTCACGACCACCAGGACATTTCGAAACATCAGACCCCTCCCAAGGATTCAGCGAAGTCCCTAGCAATTCACCCAAGCTACGCCAAACGAACACCGTGTGAGCCTAGGGCCCAAATCTGCGGCCGCAGGTTGGTTTGGGTCGCTTTGATTCTGAGTTCGGCCCAATCGGAACGAAGTTGGAAGGCAGAGGCCGGTGCTGTACGCGGCTCGGCGGCGCCTCTCCCTCCCGGTACACGCCGGTGCTGTACGCGGCTCGGCGGCGCCTCTCCCTCCCGGTACACGGCTGCTCCCAAACTGACCCACCACCGACAGGCTACATCGCTCTACGTTGCTTCGGCTGCGGCTTCGTCGCCTGTGTTGCTGGGGCGCCTGGTAATCCAATCGCGTAGCGGTAGTCGTCGTAGGTCTGAGGCGATCGAGTAGAGCACTGGAACCAATATCAGGGTCACCATCGTCGACAGGCCAAGTCCCCAGCCGAGGGCTAATGACATCGGCGCAACCATGACGTCGTAGCCGCCGATTCCGTAGGCCATCGGCAACACTCCGCCTAGGGTCGTGAGAGTCGTCACCAGGATGGGCCGCAGGCGAGTTACGACCGCGTCGAGCATATCGTCTTTGCGACGGTAGCGATCCGCGGCCGGGGTATTGCCGACGCGTCGATGGATCGCGTCGACCATCACGATCGACGAGTTTACGACGACTCCAGCAAGACCCACCGTCCCCATCAGTGCAAACAACGTCAACGCTCGTTGATGCAAGAAGAACACGAGAATCACAGAGGCAAACGCAAACGGGATGATGGCGATCACGAAGAATGCCTCGAGGAATGAGCCCAACATCACCGCAATGACGATCGTGACCGCCCCGACCGCGAGCAAGCCGACCGTACCGACATCGGCAGTCGTCTCGCGGCTCTCAACCGCCTCGCCTCCCTGGTAGACTTCGACATCGCTTCGCCCGGCGTACAACGGCATCAATTCGCTGTCGATCTTCTCGGCCATCGCCAGCGAGGTGAGCTGACTGTCGGCAGCAAAGCTTGCCGTAACGGTCGCCACCCGCGTTCCGTCGCGGTGATAGATTCGCGACACCGAGGTAGTCTCGACCGGCCGCGCGACATCGCGCAAACGCACGAGATCTCCACGAGAAGATCGCACTGGGAGTTCGAGAAGCGAGTCGAGAGATCCACGCGCCGAGGGTTCGAGCATGACCCGAAAGTCCGTGGTCTCGTCGAGGTCGCGATGCTCGGAAGCGACCAAGCCTTGAAAAGCAGCCTGCAGGGTGAGCCCAACGTCTTGCGCCGACAGTCCGCGCAGCGCCAACTTCTCGTAGTCGAGATTGAGGTCGACCTGCGGTGTTCCCGGCCGTTCGTCGAGATCGACGTTGACGAGGCCATCCGAACCACGCAAGTACGTCGCAATCTCCAGCGCTGTACTGCGCCGAGTCGCGTCGTCATTGCCCGCGACGTGTACCGTCACCGGCATTCCCATCGGCGGTCCGACTTGCGCCGCTTCGAACAACAGCTCGGTCTCGTCCGGCACCTGCAGTTCGGTCTCTAGTCGCCGCATCCATTCGACCGGCTTCAGCCGGCGCTGGCCGCGTTCGAGAACCGCCTGCACAACCCCCTCATTCTCAGCGGCACCGCGATCGCGCTCGGTTCCGAACGAATCCGTATCCTGGTGACCGATCCGCGCGATGACCGTATCGAGTTCGACGCCCATGATCTCTCGCAGCTGCTGCTCGACCGAGGTAACAACAGCCTCGGTGCGCTCGATCGGCGTCCCGAGTGGCATACTAATCTTGACAAACAACGCCTCGGCATCGTCTTGCGGAAACAGCGTGATTCCCAGTCGCGGCGCGACGAACACCATCACCACGACAAAGAAGCTGACAAACATCGCCAGGACCACGAATCGATAACGCATCACGCGTTCCAACAAGCGGCGATACGCCGCTTCCAGGCGAAGGACGAAAGCGCGCTTCGGGGGAGGCTCGGCGTTGCCGCCACTCGCCATGTGTCCGGGTAAGATGAAAAAGGACTCGAAAAGAGAGATCGCAAGCGCCAGGACCACCACGGTCGGCATGTTGTGCATCATCTTGCCGGCCATTCCGCCGATCGCCAACAGCGGAACAAACGCGAGCATGGTCGTAATCGCCGAAGCCAAGACTGGAGGCGCCATCTCGATCGCCCCGGCACTCGCCGCTTCTTCGGCGGACAGCCCGTCTTGGCGTCGTGCGACAATCCGCTCTGACACGACCACGGCATCGTCGACGACCATGCCGAGCACCACAACGAGTCCGGTGAGCGTAACGATATTGACAGACAGACCGATCATCGGAAAAACCAACAACACACCGAGGAATACCACCGGGATGCCAACCAGGACCCACAGCGCCACCGCCGGCGACAGGAACACATACAGAGTCACTGCGATCAGAATGGCCCCGATGATGCCATTGGCGGCAATCAGCTCGAGCCGGTTCCGCGTCCAATAAGACTCGTCGCGAACCACAGCCGTACTGACGCCTTCCGGTAACTCAGTCGTAGCAACCAGCTCGCGAACACTGTCAGCGGCCTGAATCACATCGGCATCCGCCTGCTTCGAGACAGTCAACGACACACCGGGACGCCCGTTGGTGTGATGCAACAAGCGCGTATCCTCACGCCCCAACTCGAGGCGTGCTACATCGACCACACGCACAACGCCGCCCTCCGGCGAGAATCGCAGGATTGTCTCGGCAACGTCACTCGGCTCGGCAAATCGGCTCCAGAGAACGACCTGGCGGCGATCCGATCGCGACTCCAGACTCCCACCAGTGCTCGATACATTGCGCTGCTCGATCGCTCGGACGACGTCGAGCAAAGTCACGCGCAGTTCACGCGCACGTGTGGGGTCGACCAAAATCCTGAGCTCTGCATCGCGCAAGCCTGCCGTCGTCACGCGCGAAACTTCCTCCAGCCGCTGCAGCTTGCGCTCGAGCATACGAGCGGTTTCGACGACTTCGAGCGACGGCCCCGACAAGGCAATCTCGATGATCGGAAACTTCTTCGGTGAAATTTTGGTGACGACAGGGTCGTCTTCCATCTCCGCAGGGAAGTCGTTGATGGCTTCCATCTGAGTGCGAAGATCCTTCTCAGCCTCGTCGAGCTCGTCGGACGTAATGTCCGACTCGAACTCGACAAAAGTCATCGACAGGTTGTCCGTGATGACGGTTCGGAACTCGCGAACCCCGTCCACGCCTTCGATCGCTTCCTCGATGGGAATGGTCAGCTTGGTCTCGACGTCTTGCGCCGAAGCCCCCGGCAATACCGCCTGGACGATGAGCTGATTGAGAACGATGTCGGGGAAGGTTTCGCGCGGCGTGCTCACCGCGGACCGGTAGCCGAGAACGAGTATCGCTAGCGTCATCGTGTGAACGATGATCGGTCGCCGGACGAAGTAGCGAATCAACCCTCCCATGAGAAAGAACCGGCCTCAGCTGCCGCCATCTTCGACCGCAACGGCCGTCCCATCACCGAGCGCGAACAATCCATCGACAACCACTGTGTCGCCGGGCTGGAGCCCCTCGATCACCTCGACAAAGTGCGCGTCACTCAGGCCGGTGCGCACACCGCGCTCGCGCACCACCGTGCTCTTCCCACCGTCGCCCAAGCCACTGCCCTCAACGATGAATACCGCCATCCGCCCGCCTCGGCGAACGACGGCGGCCCGTGGCACCACAACACGCTTCGCAGCTCCATCACCAACAAATCGCAGGTCCCCGATCATCCCCTCGCGCAAGCGAGAGTCAGGCTGCTCGAGCCACAACTCGATCGGATAGGTACCGTTGTCCGCTTCGACCATCCGACCGATACTGCGCAAGGCCGCTTCGAACGTCGCTCCCCCCAGGGCATCGAACGAAACCTGCGCCATCTGCCCAACCTGCAGCGATGCCGCCTCCGCAGCGGTAACGCCCGCACGTAGGCGGGCACGCGAAAAGTCAGAGATCGTAGCCACAGGCTCGCCGGGCCGCAGGTATTCCCCGACATCGACGGATACAGACTCCACGGAACCATCAAAAGGTGCCCGTATCGTCGAGTCCTCCGACGTTCGTTCAGCTTGGGCCAGCGCTACCTGGGCCCTGGAATGATTGGCACGTGCGCGGTCGTAAGAAGTGCGTAGCGCATCGATCTCGCTCTTGCTCATCAACTCACGTCGATGCAGCTCCACCCCCCGATCCAGCTGACGCTTGGCCTCCGAGAGTTCAGCCTGAGCCAAGTCCCGACCGTGCCCGGCCTCTTTTACGGCCAGCCCTATCTGAGTCTGATCGAGCGATACAAGAGCAGCCCCCTGCAGGACTCTGTCCCCGGGTTCGACCAGACGCTCGACAACTCGACCGGCAACCTCCGCCGCGATCCGCGCGCCGCGAAACGCGCTGACGACCGCCGGCACCGATGTGACCGCATCCACGGACCGCTTCTCGGCACGCGCCACACGCACGCGAATCTCCGGCGCCGGTCGGGTTTCCTTGCGGCGAGACGGTTCGGCGGCACCGCGATCTCCGGCCTGAACGTCACCGCAAGCGGCCACCGAAACGAGAGCGAGCACGATCCTGGCGCGTAGAAACACACCCCCAGCCCGGCGCAGCAACGACAGACCGCCGTTCTGCATCGAACACGGCCCGCCGAACTCCGGAGAACCCGAGAAGGCCACGGTCCCCGCGCCTAGTCTGGGTACAGGCGACAATCTCAACTCCGTGGCACGCGGAACTGCTTGAAGTCCGGTTTGCGTTTCTCGATGAAGGCAGTGATCGCTTCGACGTTCTCCGGTGACCCTGCGAGCTCCATCATCGCGGCATTCTCGACTTCGACTGCCTTACGGATCGATTCGCGATGATGCACCATCAGCGTCCGCTTGATTTCCTGCAGGGACCTGGTTGGCCACTGCCCCATCTCGCGCGCCTTCGTCAGAGCTTCACCCAAGAGCAGCTCATCGGGGAAGCGGCGCGCCGCCATCCCCATCTCGACCGCACGATCCGCATCGATCCACTCCGCCGTGAAGAAAAGCTCCGCAGCCCGCTGCCGTCCAATCGCGGATGCTAGCGTATAGCTACTCGCAATCTCGGGAACCAATCCGAGATTGGCAAACGGCAAGCGCATACGGATACTATCGCCGACGTAAACCACGTCACACGCGATCAGCAGGGTGCAACCACCACCAACGGCAACCCCTTTGGCCGCTGCGAGTAGGGGCTTGTCGAATTCAAAGAGTGTGTCGACGCACGCATAGTAGCCGCTCGGATAGCCATCATCGCGCGGCGCCGGTGTTTGACCAAAGGCCATGAGATCCTGCCCCGACGAGAAGTCTTTCCCTGCCCCGGTCAATACAACGACTGCGACTGCCGGATCTTCGCGCGCCTCCCTCAGAGCACTCGCAAGCCCGTCCCACTGCTCGTCATCAAACGCATTTTTCTTCTCGGGACGATTCAGGGTCAACAACAGCACGCCTTCATCATCCAGCTCGCGCAATACTTTCGATTCGCCGGTCATCGTTCCTCCGCAGCGGACTTCCTTCCCCCCTACCCCGATCCCCGGCGAAAGTCTGCATAACCCAGCGCTGGCTGGTCACTTCGATTTCGAGTTCGGGTCAATGGGAGCGAAGCTCGGAGGACGAGGCGGCGCCGAGGCGTTCCGAGTCGCGTCGGCGCCGCCTCGTCCTCCCGGTAAGCGGGTACTTCCGGCCGCTTCATTCGAAGTGACTCACTACCCAACGCTAGAGGTGAGTTGCAGCGGTCCAACGGTTGATCGATAGTGCCATCCGGCTCGTCCACTACCTGATACGCGGGGAAAACATGACAAAACGAATTCTCGTCGCGCTCGCGCTGCTCGCTGTCCTCTGCATCGCGGTCCTCTACATTCTCGGCAGGGGGTTGTTGATCGACCGGCAACACGCCGGCACCGCAACCAACAGACCGGTGTCGAAGTCAGTTGTCGAACAGCGCCGCGCCGCGCAGAGACGAGCCGCATATTCCGCCGGTGTCGCCCAGCCAAAGCAGATTCTGTTTGGCGACCTGCACGTACACACGACGTTCTCGTTTGACGCGTTCCAGATGAGCCTGCCGCTCGCCGGCGGCGATGGCGCCCATCCGGTCGCCGACGCATGCGATTTCGCGCGACATTGCGCCGGCCTCGATTTTTGGTCGATCAACGATCACGGGATCACCCTCACTCCACGGCGCTGGCGTGAGACCATCGAGGCGATCCGCGACTGCAACGAGGTCAGTGGCGACGCGACAAACCCGGACATGGTGACCTTCCTCGGATGGGAATGGACGCAGGTCGGAACCAATCCATCGAATCACTACGGACACAAGAACGTCATCTTGCGCGACCTCGATGAAGCCAGCATCCCGGCGCGTCCGATTTCCGCTGGAACTCCCCCCGGGATGCCGACCGTCTCCGAGGCCGCCCCCTCTGCTTTGCTCACTGGCCTTCTCGTTGCTGCCGCGCCGGGTTCGGGTGCGGCTGACTTCGCCCGTTATATCGACGAGATCATCGGCACACCGATATGTCCGCGCGGTCTCCCGGTACGCGATCTCCCACTCGACTGCACGGAGACGGCGCCGACACCATCCGAACTTTTTGAGAAACTCGACGACTGGGGCAGCACGGCGACGGTTATTCCCCACGGAACGACATGGGGCTTCTACACCTCACTCGGCTCGGCCTGGGACAAACAACTCACCCCCAAACTGCACGACGCCGACCGACAACGTATCGTCGAAGTGTTTTCCGGTCATGGCAACTCGGAAGAATATCGATCGTATCGCGAGGTCGTTTTCGGAGCGGACGGCGCCAAGTCCTGCCCCGAACCACACGAGAACTACTTACCCTCATGCTGGCGAGCCGGCGAAATCATCACGGCTCGGTGCCTTGCCGAGGGAGCATCTGCTGAGGACTGCGCCGAGCGCGCTGCTACCGCCCGTCACAACTACGTCAACGCGGCGTTCAACGGCGGACTTTCGAGCGTACCGGGAACCAAGATCGCGGAGTGGCAAGACGCCGGCCAGTGTCGCGACTGCTTCCAACCGGCTTTCAACTACCGACCGCGCAGCTCGGTACAGTACATGATGTCCCTGGCCAGGCCGGGCAATCCGGATGCGACCGATCGCTTCCGCTTCGGGTTTATCGCATCGAGCGACAATCACTCGGCTCGACCGGGCACCGGATACAAAGAAGTGTCGCGCGGAGAGTTCACCGAAACTCGCTTTGGCAACTTCATCGGATCTCCCCTCGCACCGGCCGACACGCGCGAACCCGCAGCACATTCCGAGGTGATCGAACTCACTTCGATCGCTACACCGTTCGCCAATTTCGAAACCGAGCGCCAAGCTTCGTTCTTCTTGAACGGAGGACTCGCCGCGGTTCACTCCGACGGTCGCGATCGCAACTCGATCTGGGACGCGATCCAGCGTCGCGAAGTGTACGGCACCAGCGGCCCTCGCATCTTGCTTTGGTTCGACCTGCTCAACGCGCCGCAAGGCGAGACCGCACCGATGGGTAGCGGAGTGACAATGAACGAAGGCCCGACTTTCAGCGTGCGCGCGTTGGGATCCTTCGAGCAGAAACCCGGATGCCCAGCCGACGCCGTGCAGGCCCTGTCCGATCAACGAATCGCCCGCGTCTGTCAGGGCGAATGTTACAACCCCTCAGATAGGCGCCGACCGATTACGCGAATCGAAGTCGTTCGTATCCGCCCACAGAGGTCCGCCAGCGAAGACGTGACCCCCCTCATCGAAGACCCCTGGAAAGTACTGAGTTGTGACGGAACCACCGCTGGATGCCAGGTCACTTTCAGCGATGACGAGTATCCCGCCTCGGGACGCGACGCCCTTTACTACGTGCGCGCAGTCGAAGCGCCAAGCCTCGCAGTCAATGCCAACCCCTTGGGCTGCAAATACGACGCAAGCGGTCGCTGCACGAGCATCAGTCCCTGCTTCTCGCGTCCAATCGATGACGACTGCCTCAGCGAAACCGAAGAACGCGCCTGGTCGTCACCGATCTTCGTCGACCAACCGCGTGACGGTACAGGTCCGCTGTAGGGAACATCCTGCCCCGAAACAGGATTCGTTCATGTTTTTTCAACACAAAGACAAAAAGGCACGAAGGGAGTCACCAGGCTTTACCTGGTCACCTTGGAGCCCAGCTTTGTGTCCTCGTGTCTTTGTGTCGAAAATCTTTTTGCGGCGCCCTCAGCCGATGCATATCGGACTACGAACGTCGTGAACCAAGATACGCCCGGCGAGCCTCGTCGCACTCCGGGTCGCCGAAGGCAGTCACCATCCCGTCTGCGTCGGCCCAAGAGCGCACGGTACCAACCATCTGCTCGGTGATCGCGTTCACATGCCGCTTGGTCGACAACAGCGCGTGCGCAGCCTTGCTGGCTAACGATTTGGCCAGTTCATCGACGGCATCTGACAGCTGATCGCTCGCCACTACACGATTTGCGAAGCCGATTAGTTTTGCCTCGGCCGCATCGAACACCCGACAAGTCATCACGAGCTCCTTGGTCATGGCCGGCCCGATTTCGCGCACCAGACGGGGAATGCCGCCCCAAGTGAGCGGTATCCCAAGATCGACTTCCGGGATCGAAAAGCGAGCATTCTCCGCCACCACCCGCAGATCACACGCCGAGGCCAGGACGACCCCTCCCCCGATGCACCACCCCTGGATCGCAGAAATCGTCACGGCGCGCATGGCATCCACCGAATCCGCCATGACTCGGCCGATCTCCGCCGCCTCGCGCGTCGACACCTCGGGTTGTCCGGCAAAGCTGGCGAGGTCCGCCCCGGCGGAAAACGCCCGGCCCGCACCGCCAACGACAACAACCTTGACTTCGGCCTGCTCGTTAAACCAGTCGGCGGCAGCGGCAATCTCGCGCAGCGTCGTCACCGACAACGGATTCAGTTTTTCCGGCCGGTTCAGCGTCAGCCGTCCGACCCCTTCTTGCACTTCCACACTAAGCGTCTCGAACATACCTATCCCCTTTCACATCCGGGCGTCATTTTCACTTCCTGGACAGCATCCCTCGGCACGCGTAGCGTTTGGACTCAAACTCCGAAGTGGAAGGTCCCCTAACCAACACTCGACACAGCAACTCGACGGACGGTCAGAATGCAACCCGCATCCAACGAGCGATCACGCACGGCACGCCGAGCTTCAACGTTCAGCGATAAGATGGCAGACAGCAGAACAAGCCGGCTGCCACTCCTGGTCTTCCTCATCGCCACAGTCTTTGTCGGAGTGCAATTGTGGGCGGGCACCGTCCCGCCTTATGGCCGCCTGCATGACGAGTTTTACTACTGGGCTGGCGCAAAAAACCTCGCCTTCGGCTATGTCGATCACCCGCCATTCGCACCGTGGATTCTCGCCCTCGCCACCGGCCTGCTCGGCGACGGCGAGTTCCCGTTCGCTCTAGTCCCAGCACTATGCGGCGCCGCAACCATCGTTGTCACAGCACAGATGGCACACCGCCTTGGCGCAGACCGCTTCGGACAAGTGCTGGCAGCACTCTGTGTCGCCGCCGCCCCATTCTACTTGATCATCTTCTCCTTCTTCTCGGTCAATTCTTTCGAAGTTCTCTTGTGGTCGCTGCTCTGCCTAACGGCAATTCACTTGGTTCAAAGCGACGATGGCCGAATTTGGCTAGTGATCGGAGCGATCACCGGAGTCGGACTGCTCAACAAGCACACCTTCGTCTTGATCGCCGGGGCATTCGCTCTGGCTCTGCTCCTCTCGCCTCGACGCGCGCATCTCAGGACTCGTTGGCCGTGGATCGGCGCGACGCTTGCAATCGGCTTGGCGTCGCCCAACCTGATCTGGAACTTCCTGAACGGGTGGCCCTCCCTCCACTTCTACCTCAGCCGAAGCACAGTCAACGTCCCAACAAACATGCTCGAGGCGCTTGGCATCCAGATATTCGGGACCAACCCCGGTACGCTTCTTGTCACGGTTTCGGGGCTGGTCGGTCTACTCGCATCGAAACGTATGCGTCGATACCGACCACTCGGTATTGCGGCGGCAATTCTCATCGGATTCATCGTCATGTCCGGACTGCGCCGCGGTGATCGAATCGCCGGGATCTATCCCCTGCTCTTCGCCGCCGGCGCCACGATCCTCGGTCAACAGAAAGGTCGCATCACAAGAGCCGGCCGCCTGACCGTGACCGTCTCGATTCTATTACTAGCGATTCCCGTAGGCCGACTTTCACTGCCGATTCGCCCGCCGGAGAAAATCGCTGCCTTCTTCCGGTCGATCGGACAGAGTCCAGACATCGAGTCCGAGGAGAATGCCGCCTTGCCGCTCTATTTGTCGGCTCGGCTCGAATGGGAGCGCTTTGCCGACCAAGTCCTCCGCGCCGCCGACGCGATCCCAGTCACCGAACGCGATCGCGTCGCAATCCTGTCACCACATTGGCTCTATGCTTCCATCATCGAGTACTACGGGCGCAACCGCGACATCCCGCCGGTCATCTCGCCGCACAACGCGTATTACTTTCGCCGCAACGACGCCGATGGCCGGGACATCGTGATGTCCGTGGGGATCGACCCCCTTCTCTTGGAACGCTATTTCGCTCACACCGAGGTTCTCGATATCTTCGAGTGCGAATACTGCGTCAGCTGGCGTCCTGACATACCCATGACACTATCGCGAAAACCAAAGCAGCCGATGACACAGTACCTCGAAGAGTGGCAACACTTCGGCCTGACCGCATCTCCCGCCCTGGTCCACAGCAACCAAGGCCAATAGATCGCTCGCCCAACAGACTTTCTTTTCGTCCAAGTGAACCGCTAAGCTAGCGCACCATGCACACGTCGAACACGTCGATTTCCCGTATCCTCAAGGGCCCACCAATGAAACGACGAGACTTCCTTCGCACAGTTGGTGCGCTCGGCGGCGCGCTCGCGGGTTCCAAGTACATCTCAGTCGCCAGCGCTACTCCCGCTTGCACCCTCTACCCTTCCCAGACCGCAGGTCCATTCTTTTTCGATACCGGTTTGATCCGGACCGACATCCGCGAAGGACGTCCCGGCACGCTACTCGGCGTAGGTCTACAGTTTATCGACGCCCAGACGTGCTTACCGATACCGAACCTGGTCATCGACCTCTGGCACACTGATCGAGACGGCCTTTATTCGGGCTACCCGGGCCAGGGCGACAACCGTGATATCGATACGAGCGGTGAGACTTTCATGCGCGGTCTTCAGGTCACCGACTCGAACGGCATGGCGGGATTCACGTCGGTCTATCCGGGATGGTACCCTGGCCGGGTCCCACATATCCACTTCAAGGCGTTCTTCGACGACCGCACCCTAGTGACATCGCAAGCTTACTTCCCCCAGGAACTCACCGACGGTGTCCACGGCACGGAAGGGTACGCGGATCGCGGCCCAGGTCCTGTCACTCTCTCTAGCGATATTCTACTGCTGAGCACCGACCTCGAAGACGTGCTTTTCGACATCACCATCAGCGCAACCGGTGGCGGCATTTCCGCAACGCGGACCGTGGCAGTCGCAACACCCACCGGCTTTACCCCGACGCCGACACCGACTCTCACACCGGCACCCCAGGACTGCACTGGCGACTGCTCGAACGACGGCAACGTGACCGTCAATGAATTGGTCCGGGGCGTCAATATCGCGCTCGGCAGAACACCGATCGATCAATGCCCGACTTTTGATACGGACGGAAGTGGAATGGTCAGCGTGTCCGAACTCGTTGCAGCGGTGAACAGTTCACTGCTCGGCTGCTCGTAACTTCCCGACCGCATCAACCCAACCTCTAAGGAGATCGTCATGAAATTGTGGAAACCCTGTGCAATTGCAGCGGCACTCATTGTCGGCGGCTGCTCCTTCTCCGATAGTTCAGGCAGCCTTTCCGACTCGGTGTCGAGTCCGTTCGAGTTGGCATCGAGCCTATCCTCGTCGGGCGAGTCCTCCGACACCGCCTACCTCGACGACGTAAGCGACCACGCCCGAACGATCGTCGCATCCGGCGGCACCGTAGGCGACATCACCGCTGGGCTGAGTCGCGTTGCCCGGGCTCACGGCATCACGAACTGGGAAGCAGCCGACGCGACTTACCTCGGTTTCGGCCGCGGCCTCGCGAAGGCGGGCGTCGGCGAAGCGAAGCTCGCTCACTTCCAGAACGCGCTCACCGACGACTCGAGACACGCCACGTTGATCGCCACCGGATTCAAGGGCGCGATCGCCAGGTAGATGCTCTCTTCGTTTCTCTTCGGCGCTTGGATGCTGACCGTCGCCGCCGCAAACGCGGCCGAACCAACGGTTGCGCTGCTTCACGTCGAAGCCAACGAAGGAACGTCCAGCGGTGGGCACGTAGCGATTCAATTCGGCAAAGAAGTCTACCACTTCCAACACCGCGAGCCGGGGATCCTTCACCTTGAACGCGATACGTGGTCACATTTTCTTCATCAATACTCTCGTCTGGGGAACAGAGCGATCACTGTCCATCAACTGTCGTTTCCAAAAACGTCGGCTCAACGAGTGCGCGATCATTTCGCGGCGCTACGCATCAAACAGCAGCGCAGCCTCCGGGATTTGGTCGAACTCGAACACACTACGTCGCTGCTTTCGGCGTTTCTCGATACTCCGGGCGGAACGGAACACACCGGCGTGCGGGTCGCCGTCAGCGGCTTCTTCGCGGCAGCCGATTCCGCAAGCTCACAAAGGTGGGCTGGCCGGGGCGATCTCCAAGAGAGGATCAACGTCGCACTCGAGGCGAACCACCTGTCCAAAGCCTCCCTCCGGGAAGAGGCCGCCCACCTCAGAGTTGCAGCCACCCACGCGCGGTCGATGAGCGCAACAGGATTCGCAGCTGCGTATGACGAGATCGCTGCCAAATGGATCTTGCTCTCGATCGTCGAAGACGGCCTCCAGCTCAGCGAAGACGCGATCATTCAAGAGGAGACCCCGCTCAGCGAAAGAGAGCGCCAAGCGGTCGTGCGGGCAATCACCGACCAAGAAGAGCATCTCCTGGCCCTGTTCAGCTCGCGCCGGTTCGACCAAGGTGAGCCCCTGCTCATCGGCATTGCTCGCGTTCTGGCGCTCTACAAAAGTCTCGACGACGGACGGCTGACCCTGCTCAACGCAATCCCAGACGAAGCAACCACGGTGGAAGTCGACGATAGGCCGTGGGTAGTCGAAGCGCTTCGTAGCCGAGCCGCAAGATCATACCAGTCGACGCGGGCGAGCTTCTTCGCCGCCACTAGAGCCGGGGTCTTCGACGAGGCTGCTCTCACAACCCTCGAGTCAGCGGCCAGCCGCCGTGCTGGGTTGAAAAGAGCAATCCAGACCGGCGCACCACTTCGAGTCCGCTCCGGCATGTTGATCCCTTCGCGAGCTGCAACTTGGAGCAATCTCCCGCAGCCGGAGAACATCAGCCGCGAGGACCTCGAGCATGTCAGAAGCGCCGCGTCCAAAGCCCGCACCGAGATCGAACGGGAATGGCGATATGGCTTACTCGATCGCAATTGTGCAACCGAACTCTTGCATCAGATTTCCGCAGCCGCCCCTACGCTACCTCTTCAGAACAAGCCGCTCCACTTCGTCCCGGCCCGCACGATCGAGACGCTGCGACACGCCGGGCTCGTCACGGCGACGCATAGAATTCCTTCCATCAGTGAACAACTCCTGCCACCAGACGAAACACTCCGCGCGAGGCTGAGCCAGAGCACAACGTTGACTTCCGCGCCATACCGAAGGTGGTCGAATCCGGACGATTCCGCATTTCTTTTCTTCACGACCGGAACACCTCTGCTAAGACCGCTACTCGGACTCGTCAACCTCACCTACGGTCTTGCCCATGCGACGATCGGGGTTGTGACGGCCCCCATCGATAACGGTGATCGAGCGATCTCCGGACTGCGCGGAATGATCTTCAGCGCACCCGAATTGATCTTCGTGAATATCCGCAAGGGGTCGTATGTGTACGTTCCCCACGACCCTGCGGATTGGCAGTAGACGCGCCCGAGATCCGCCGATGGACGTTTCCAAAGACGACGACCTCACGCAGGCAGCTGAATTCGTGCGCAACGGAGACTTGCCAGGTCTCGAACGAGCATTGGCCGCCAACCCGCGTCTCTTGAGCATTCAGAACACTGACGGCGACACATTGCTTAGCCTCGCGTGCTGCGCCGCCACCGGCGATATCGCGATTCCTCCGGACCCGGGAACGCCGCAGCAGCACGCCGCCGTCGATCGACTCCTCGCTGCCGGCGCCGACCCGTCCGCCGCCAATTCAGACGGCTGGACGCCCTTACATACAGCGGCAATGGCCGGGCACTTGGACTTGGTGGATCGACTTCTCGCTGCCGGTGCCTCCCGCGAGGGTAACCTCTTCGGCTGCGAGGGCGGTTCCCCCCTCTCGCTCGCACTATTCTACGCCAAGACTGAGGTCGCCGACCGACTCGCCTCACCAGCAATACCAGACAACCTGCGCTCGGCGGCAGGGCTTGGCCGACCCATGGCCAGATTCGTCGCAGCAGACCTGCTAACGGCTGATGCGTTCGGCGGCCTCGACTTCTACCGGCCCGGTATGGGTTTTCCGGAGTGGAAACGGGAGAAGAGTCGCCAGGAGATTCTCGACGAGTCTCTGTGCTGGGCCTCCCGCAACGACCAGTGTACGTCGATGGCCGCCCTCGTCGACCTCGGCGCCAACGTCAACGCAAACCCGTACCGCGGCACGCCGCTACTGTGGGCGATCTACGCAGACCAAATCGCTGCCGCGACCTGGTTGCTGGACAACGGCGCCGACCCGGATCTACGCCATGACTTCGGAGGAGCCGGCCACGGCGTGCAGGCCGTAGCCATGCACCTCGCCGCACAGTACGAGTCGCTCAAGTGCCTGCAGCTCCTGCTCGAGCGCGGCGCCGACCCCACTATCACCGATGAAGCCTACAGCAGCACTCCGCTCGGCTGGGCGGAACACGTCGGCGCCGAGTCCGCGATCAAGATCTTGTCTGCGCTTTGAGGTGCCTACTGCTGCTTGATGCCGCGGTACTCCACGAATGCGCCTGGCACGATCAAGTTGGATCGAGCATGCTGGAAGCCAACATCATCGAGAGCCCCGACGATTTTCGGAGGCTCGACACATTTGTCGATTGTGTCCCAGTAATAGTCCATCAACAGCTTGGCGTCGCGACTGCCAGTCGACACAAGGGTCAGGCCCGGGATGATCTTCGCCCAAACCAGCTTGGTCAGTGCGTGGCCGATCTTCGACTTCGGCACATGGCTTTCGAGAATCCAGAGCTGGCCGCCGGGCTTGAGGACGCGGAAGTATTCGCTGAACGCGGCATGTAGATCCGGCACGTGGCGCAGGGCAATGCCCATCGTGACAAAGTCGAAGAGATTGCTCTTGAACGGTAAGTTCTGGGCAAAACCCCGCGTCAGCGGACCATCGTGACTCTTGCGCGACTCGGCAAGCATGCCGGCACTCGGATCGACCCCAAAGACTCGCCCCTGCGGCCCTACGTTGCGTGCCGCGCCCCGGTAGACCGCCCCGGTCCCGGTAGCGACATCGAGGACTTTCATGCCCGGCTTCATGCCGGCAAATTTCATCGATAGCCGGCGATAGAGAAGTCCGCCGTTGAGGAACAGCCCTTCGACCGTGTCGTAGTGCTTCGCGGTCCGGTCGAAGAGGTCCATGACGTACCCCTCACGCTCCGGGTCCGCCTTATAGTACTCCGTTAGCGGAGTATGCGGCGGTAGCTGCGCACCCGCCCCTTTGCCATCTGATGCCACGTTCGATTCCTCCGGTTCCAAGCGAACCGAATCTGGCATCGCAGCACACTCCTTTCAAGCCATCCAGAGCGAAGTCGGGAAATCAGTCGCTGTTGCGACCTCCGCGCACGGCAATGACCGGGTGACTGGTATTCTTGCTCTCCTCACGCTCAACGACTTCCCCGATGTCATTCCGTATCGCGACCGCCTCGGATGAATCCTCAGGGTTTGTCCGGTCCGTCCACAATCGATCCCCGCCCCAGACCTGCGCAAACGCACAGCTGCAGGTCAGTACATCACAGCCCGTCAAGCAGCCTACGTCGAACTCCGCGAAGCCTCTGACGTCTGCTGCCGAACCGAAGTTGATCAGCGACAGCATCTCCATCGGCGAGGGAACCCGCCAATCATCGTGGCCACCAAACGAGCTGCCGTTGAGCGTAGCGACGTGAACCGAAAATGCATCCGCCCACGAATAGCCCTGCGCGATGTCGTGGATGCTGCTATCGAGGTAAGACTTGACCTCCCAGGTCAGTCCGGTGCCCACGTCGCTGATCGTACCATTGCCGTTATTGAGAAAGCGTGGCGACGCGCTCACCGTGCCGGCGACCAGGCCTGTGTCAGCTGCGACGATGCTAGCGACGGCCGCCTCATCACCCGTGACCGGACAGGCACCGGCTGCCTTTGCTTCAATGGACGACCACTTCGCCGCGAACTTGGCATCGCACTTCGTGTAATCCGGCGGCGTGCTTTTCTTAACGCCCTTTGATTCCGCCTTCAGACGGCAAAAGGCGTATTTGCCAGCAACCTTCAACTTGGACGAGAGGCACTTGTCGGACGGGTCGAGAGCCGATGCACCACCGACCGATGCGACCAAAAAGAGCAATCCGCTCAGTAGTGAAACCTCGATCCTCAATTGGCTCGTCACGGTTCGGCCCTCCTGGGTTCAATTAACGGGATCCTGACAATCGTTTGGAAACCAAATCACACGCGCCGACAATCAGTCAACAAAGAAGACCCTGATCGCCAACGCACTACCCCTCGAGCGCAGCTCGCAATGCCGGGTCGGCTTGCTTGGCTGCGCGCAGTCGCGCAATGCCTGCCGTCACAGTTGGATGCGCATGGTCGAGGATCGCGGTTTTATAGCTCGGGCGTGATTTGAGCCTCTCCCAATAGGCTGTTACCGCCGGTCGCTTGCCGTCGCCGAGGAACACGTGCAGCGAATCGCCTTCGATCAGTCGCTCCAAGATTACGACCCAACTGACGTCGGCGAGCGAGAAGATCTCGCCGAGAATCCAAGGTCCGCCGCTCCTCTCGAGTTTCGATTCCAACGTATCGAGGTGCCCATGCATATGGCGCCGACACTTCGCGACTACATTGAGTGCTGGCTTCAAACTTCGCAAACCACCGATCCCGGCACGCTTCATGGCAAGGAAGATCAACGGCCGGGACTTCAGTCTGTGGAACAGCAGCCCTTCCACAACACGCAACGTCGGAATGTCTTCCATCATCGCGGCGAAAAGCGGCACTGTCAGGCCAGGGACGGAGTTCCCAGCGCTCTTCTTAGCCGCCGCAATCGGGTTGTCGCCACTCAATGAGGCAAGATCGACCCAGTGGTCCATCTCCTCTCGAAGGGCAGGATCATCGGGAATCAAGTGTGGGCTGTCCGCCAGCGCGTGCTCAGCGGCGTAGCGAATCTGCTCGTGTGACTCGTACACGGGATGCCCGTGATGGACCAGCACAGGTACCGTCGCGCCCGGGTTCACTCTCAGGAACGCCCGGCCGATATTCTCGTACGAACCAGTTTCAATGAGATCGATCGGATGGCTCTTGTACGGGACTCCCAACTCCGCCATGCACACCCGCACCTTCTTGGAACACAGGGATAGTGCGTTGTGGTAGAGTTCGAATTCGTCTTCGAACGGTAACGTAATATCGCTCTGTAAGCCCGGCTGCATCGCACGCGTTCGCCGATGGGCCCGCTCCCAAAGATACCAGCCGATCGCTGCCCCCAGCGCGACGAACAGAACTCCCCAAAGCGGCGACATCGATTAGAGACCCAACACACCGCCGTACTCGACACCGGATAGTCGCGCCATATCCGGATCAAACGTCGTCAGATCGTCCACAGCAAAGTCGCGTAGATGCCGGTGCCCACAGGCGCGCGCCATCACCTGCATCAGCTCCGTGGCGGCGCGGAAGAACGTGTCCAAGCGCTTCGCAGCGACATCGACGACGATGCGCGATCGCAGGTCATCACGCTGTGTCGCGATACCGACCGGGCAATTGTTGGTATGACACGCCCGCATCCCGAGACATCCAATCGCTTGCAACGCGGAGTTCGACAGCGCGATCGCATCCGCGCCCAACGCCAGCGCTTTGATGAAGTCGGCCGGCAAACGCAACCCTCCGGTGATGATGAGAGAAACGTCACCGCGGCCGAGTCGGTCGAGGTGGCGGCGTGCTCTCGCCAACGCCGCGATCGTCGGCACTGAAATGTGATCGCGAAAGATCAGCGGCGCAGCTCCGGTCCCACCACCACGCCCGTCGAGAATGATGTAATCGACTCCGATCTCGAGCGCAGCGTCAATGTCGCGTTCGATGTGTTGAGCCGACAACTTCACGCCAATCGGAATCCCGCCAGTGGCTTCGCGCACCTCGACAGCAAAGTCGCGGTAGGGTCCGATGTTATCCCAATCGGGAAAACGCGGCGGCGAGATCGCAGCCTGGCCTGCCTTCAGCCCCCGCACCTCAGCAATCTTCTCGCTCACCTTGTGTCCCGGAAGGTGCCCCCCAGTGCCGGTCTTCGCGCCCTGCCCACACTTGAAGTGAAACGCCTGACAGCGCTTCACCTTATCCATCGAGTACCCGAATCGGCCCGACGCCAACTCATAGAGATAGCGCGAGTTCGCCGACTGCTCCTCCGGCAGCATCCCACCCTCACCCGAGCAAATGGCAGTACCCGCCAACTCGGCGCCCTTCGCCAACGAGATCTTCGCTTCGGCCGAGAGGGCACCGAAACTCATGTCGGAGACGAACAACGGTCGCTCCAGACGGAGCGGTTTCGCTGCTGCCGCCCCGATCGTCACGTCACATCCGACCGGCTCGTCATCGAGCATCGGAACCCGGTGAAGCTGCGCTGTCACCAGCTGCAAATCGTCCCACTGGGGTAGCCGTTGCCTTTCGACGCCCATCGCCGCAACCCGCCCATGGTGCCCGACCTTGCTGAGTCCGTGTTCAGAGAGCTCGCGGATATACTGGTAGTGCGGCTCTTCGGGAGCCCCGTGCACATCGGCGAACAGCCCCTGATACGCATCGCGATCATAGGGTTGCGGATGTTCCTTCTCCCATGCGCGGATCTCTTCCTCGTCCACCCAGACCTGACCGTCCTCGAGCCACGACGAGAATCGATGCAACCGTTCGTCGTTGTTGTAGGAGCTGACACCTGTCTTGTAGCAATAATCCCAATTGTGGACGCCACAGATCAGATTGCCGCCCTCGACATGACCATCAGAGAGAAGGGCACCACGGTGGGCGCAGCGCCCGTAGAGGACAGAAACTTCATCTTCTTCCTGCCATCGCACCAACACCAAGTCGACGTTGGCGACGAGTGCATAGGAGGGGGATAGAGGATCCAGGTCGCTCAGTTTCGCGATCGATGTCTTCTTCATTTTTCTCACCAGCTCCGTTCATTGAGAATCCACAAAACAAGCGCTCGTCCAATTGAGTTCCCGACCGATGGCTTCGGACCGCCGAATCCCGGCGCAGTGTTGCATTGGATACCGCGCGACGCCAAGGTCTGGGAACTAATTCCTCATTTCACCTGTTCATGGACGAAACGCGAAGAGGGAATCGAGAATGGCCCAATGGCAGCAAGTCGGAACACCTCCCCCACGAGATCTCGCTTCAACCCGTGCCCAGCTGCATTGGGCGTGTCAGCTGCTCAGCGCCGCAGCCGACGCCCACGGTAAGTCGGCGGATGATTCTCACAGCAATGTTTTTGTCGATTCTGCTGTTGGCGGCGTCGTCGGGCGCCGGCTCGGTGGCACGAAGGTTGCGCTTCGCTTCAATCCGTTAGCCGTAGCGTTGGTTGAAGCGGATGGCGGGACGCCAAAATCCTTCACCCTCGCCGGAAAGTCGCTCGAGCAAGCCCGCGTCTGGCTCTCAGAGCAAGTCGGTCAACCCATCAGTTTTCGCGACTACGAGATGCCCCAGCATCCCGTCAAACAAGGCGCGCACTTCGAAACCGAGGACGACCACGCCGACGAACTCCGGCGATGGTTCGAGAACGGCACCCGGGCACTCGAAAGTGTCCGCGCAGCGTATGACGGAGTGACCGACGTAGCGATCTGGCCACATCACTTCGATATCGGGGCGATTCTGTTCGTCGAACCCGATGCCCCGGCCGAGAAGGCAAAGCAAATCGGCCTCGGGATGTCCCCCGGTGACAACCACTATAGCGAGCCCTACTTCTACGTAACCCCGTGGCCAGTCCCCGCAGGTGCGCGGCTCGCCGATCTTCCGCACGGAGGCGTTTGGAGAAGTGGCGACTTCTCCGGCGGAATTCTTACAGCGAGTGCGATTGTCAAAGCCAACGACCAAGGCAGCGCGGCAGACGAGTTTCTCCGCGCCGCAATCGATGCCGGTCTCGAGGCACTGCGCTAGCGATCCCCTGCGCGCCGGCGCCAACGACACCAAGACCAAAACCGTAGGCACACTAGCCCACCGCCTTGATCAGCTCTGGATATCTCGAGTGGCACCGAAGCAGTTGCGGTCCTCTGCACAAGTTTGGGCCGAACGGCCCGACTCGCATTCGATAGTGGCTTGGGACACCCGCCAGATGCGCCGCGGCGGCAAGAAAGTGAGCGCACGGACCAGCTGCTGGAAAGTCGCCAACAAACCAGACAAGGAAAGGTAGCCAACCTCAGCACAAGCCAAACCGCTCGGCCCTTGAGGAAGAAGGAAACGATGGAACTCACCCCGGAAGAAATGAGACGGGTATTCGTCGTCTACTCCAGCGCCCTGGCTCCTCCGATCATACTCTTCGCGCAATGGTTGCGCGGCCGACTTGAGTCGTGGTTCGCACTTTTCTACGCGATCTCTTTCGCCGTCTGTGCCTTTGGTTGGGAGATCTGGTTCACCTACGGCCTTTGGGCTGGGCAAAACGTCGACGGCCGACGCGGGCAGGCGCTCAACCAAGCCATCCCGGAACACATCAACTGGCTACTCAACTCCCTCGCCGACGCGGGTTCGATCAGCCTGGTCGGCATCTTGATGGTACTCGCTGTCTATCGTTCCGACGCAGCACTGCGTTCGTGGCGATGGCCGGCGTTTGGAATATTGCTGGGGTGGTTCATTGCCCAGAACGTCTTCGTCGAACTCTACCTCTACCACGAGCAGCTAAGCGTCGGCTCGCAGCTGTCGTGGGCCCCGCTGGCCCCAACCGGCCCGTGGTGGAACCCGATCCTATTCGAGACCAACGGCCGCACCCTGCAATTGCAGACCCAGCTTCCCTGGCTAATCGCAACGCCAATCCTCTACGCCGCAGCCATCGGGTGCTTCCGCAACCTCAACAAGAAACCCGCAACCATCCACTAGCGAGTACGCCCAACCCCGATAAGCATGGAGGGCGAGGCTCCTGCCGAGCCGCGCACCAATTTAACCTTGCCCCGCGGTCGCATCAAACAAGCTCACTCAACACTACTCACCAATAAACTTCGGCGCCCTCTTCTCCTTGAACGCCCGCGGTCCTTCGCGCGCATCCTTCGAAGTCATGACCACCGCCGAAACTTCATCCTCAATCGCCAACGCCTCATCCATCGGTCGACCACTGGATCGCAATACGCCTTCTTTGATCTTGCGCACCGCCAACGGACCGTTCGCCGCCAACTTCGCCGCCAGCTCATCCGCCTTGGCCATCAAGGCTTCTTTCGGGACGACATAGTTCAGCAGACCCATCTCCAGAGCCTCTTGGGCGCTGAACGGATCGCCGATCATCAAGATCTCCATCGCCTTGGCGTAGGGGATCTGCCGAGGGAGACGCGTCAGCGACCCTCCGCCTGGCAGCAAACCAACCTTTGCTTCCGGAGTGCCGAACACGGCGTGATCCGCCGCGACCCGCAGGTCGCAGGCGTTCATGATCTCGGCCCCACCCCCCAAAGCTTGGCCGTTCACCGCGGCAATGACCGGCTTGTAGAGCTCAAACCCGCGCAGAATGGCGTCGGTGAACTTCTGCAGATCGTCCATCAAACGCTCATCCCACTCGTCCTCCGGCTGCCGCGCACCGGTCACCAACGGCATCGTCAGCTTCAAATCACCGCCGGCAGAAAAACTCTCGTCGCCGGTGCCGGTCAGGATCGCAACCCGGAGATCCTTCGAATCACGAAACTCGTACCAAGCCTCTGCCATCCGCACGAGCATCTGCGGGCTCAACGCGTTGCGCGCCTGCGGCCGATTCATCGCAAGCGTCATCACGCCATCGCTACGGTCCACCAACAAGTGACTGTCATTCGTCATGGCGCTCGAGATAGCGCAACGACCGGCAAGGGCACAACTGGCAGATCCGGGCGACGCGCCCGTCTCGAGCCTTCCGCCGACGAGTATCCACTCCGCATCAGGAGGGGCCCCGGAGCAGACGGCGCGAAGGGGGAAAAGCGCAACCGCCCGCATCCGGGGCCGGGGGGGCTTCTAGAATTTCACATCAGCCATCAGATAGGCCCAGTGGCCGGTGGACGATCGCCCTCGTGGGTCGCGTTCGGATGCTGCGTCCGCAGCTCGAAACCTGGCGCTCAGTCCATCGCCAGGTAGGAACAGTCCATAGCCGAGGCTGAGCCCCAAATAGTCATTGTACTTGTGCTTGATCCACAGATCGATTTCCTGACCGAGATCCCGACTGCCACCAAGACGGCTAGCTGTCGAATCGCGTTCCGCAGTTTGGAACCAGTGCAAGTCGGCACCGAAACTCGTCGCCTTGGCCAGCGGCGCCCGAAACTTCACCGCAATGTCCTGGAAGCCGAGAAACGCGGTGTCGGCGCGGTTGTTCAAGAAGTAGTCCATCAACCCGTAAAACTTGTGATTGGTGCCGAACAGAGTATTGAAACTCTCGGCTTCACCGTCCCCGAGGTTGGAATCTCCCGAGAGGTAATCGTACCCCACCGTCAGCACATAGCCGCCGCGCTTCAGCCCGCCGTGAATCGCGCCGAGAAACGCCCGGACATCGTCGTCGCCCGATTCACCCGTCTGATAGTCAAAGGTGACATCGTAGACTGCGGCGATATCGCTCGACACCGGCTGCGCACCGTGTGCGTAGAAGCCGAGCGTGTAGAGATCGACATCTGTCTCGCCATTTTTCAGGTAGTACAGATGCGGCTCGATCGTAACTCCCGGGAGTGCGGTCGTTGCCGAGTGAAACCCGGCGAACCACGTATCCTTGGCCAAACCTTCGTCAAAGTTCGGATTGAGCTGCCGAATTGCGCCACCCGCAGCTACAGCATCGTTTTCCGACACCACGAACGCGAAAGGACGGATCCAACCGACGCCATCGACAGCATAGCGCGCCAGGAACCCGTCAAAACTTCGGGCATTCTGCGTCCAGTCAACCGCACCGACGAGACGCTGGTCGGCAAAGTTCACTTCTTGTCTCCCTGCTTGGATGTCGACTCCCGAGCCAAAAAAATTCTTCAACACGAAATACCCTTGGTGCAGGTCGAAACCATCCGCGTCGGCGTCGGTAAGCGTATTGAGCTCCTCCCCGAAGACTCGCACATCTTGGAGCTGAATGAAGATCTCGACGTCATCGATCGGCGAAACACCGACTTGGAAGCGAACGCGCGAACTGATCGCTTGATCCAGTCCAGAATCAGAGTTGAGGTCACGCGCATCGACCTCGCCGCGCAACCGAATCTGCCCGCCGAGCGTCAGCCCGATCGAATCCGCAAGCTCAGAGACCTTGCTCAGGTCGCGCTCCGCAAGGGCACGACCGGGAACTACGCAAAGGCCGATCAGGATCGCGGCCCCTATAAACTCAACAAAACCCGATACTCGAACATAGTGCCCTGGCCCAACGTTCATCCCCTGTCTCCTCCTCGAAGCAACCGTGCGACTCAGTGGTCGTCTCACATTCTCTGAGCAGAAGCCGTGCCAACCACGGCAGCTCTCGCTGCCCATCAAGCAAGGCTCACGGCGACCCCGCAGCGACCTTCATTCCGCTCTTTGCCTAGGCACGGCGGGGTCTCCCGGAGCAGCAATGCCCCCGAGGTATGCAGGGATCCAATCGGCCGAATCAGCAGAATCGATTTTGCGCGCTAGATCCGTCGGGTTGCGCGCGTTGTTCCGACGCAACCAATCCTCGAATCCACCCGCCTCGCTGTGTGCGAGGAGCGTTCGGCCTCCGCAGCGAGCAACCGGTCGGCCAACAACGCGCAGACTGCCTACCAGACAAGCAGCCGCCCACTGTTTGCACAGCAATGTTACGGCCGAATCGCAAAAGCGCATCAGTCCTGCCTCTGATGCTGACCGCCCCCGCCTAATGGATCGCGCCGTTCTAGGCGCGCGCGTCGAGAGTCCGACCGGCCACGAAGGCACGACCGTCGATCACAACAACCGAGATCCGTGTGAGTCCTCTCGGTGGAGGACCCGTGATCACGGAACCGTCGGCTGCATTGAATGCGGCAGCGTGGCAGGGACATTCAATCTGCTGCTGCGCTTCGGACCACAACACCGGGCAGCCGAGATGCGGACAGGCTCGCTCAAAAGCTACGTAGCCACGGTCGGTATGAATCAAGAGACCCGCCGCCTCCTCTCGGTTCGGCAATTCAAAAGTAATTGCCTTGCCGACAGGCAGTCCTCTGGCGCCGACGAGTTCTAGACTCGGGTTGTCCAAAGAGGCTGCCGACGATCGCATGCGACCGCGAGCGATCCACCGCCCGTATCGATCACCAAACACCATCGCTCCAACCACAGCGATCGCCGACAACAGGAGGGACCGACGCGTCACCTGATCCACTGCATCGGTCATAAAATCGCCTCCGCCAGGCAGAGGTCTGCAATCGACTCTGCACCGCCTGCTCTCTCATCTGAGATCACCAGGCCATCCCCACGCACCGGTACGACGAAGGCGTTCCGCGTACGGACCAGGTGCCCGTCAAACTCGACCTCTTGAATCACGTACCCTGGCCGGCGAGACTGCAACTCTTCCGTGGTTCCGAAGAACAGCGCCTCCGAAGGACAAACCGTGGCGCACATCGGTCGCAAATCACGCGACGTCCGGTCATAGCAAAGATCGCACTTCGTCATTAAGTCGCGCTGCGAGTCATAGTTCGGAACGCCAAAGGGACAAGCGACAACACAGTTCGTGCAACCGATACACCGCTCGGTCATCGCAGTGTGAACGACTCCATCCGGTCCCTTCTGGATCGCGTCAGCCGGACAGGCCGTTGCGCAAGCCGGATCCTCGCAGTGCATGCAAACGGTTGGGGCCGTCTGCACCGTCGAGGCGCGGTCGACCTCGTCGAGATGGATCATTGAGTAGCCGCCGTGGTCGGGACATTCGCTACACGCTTGCACGCAGGCCCGGCATCCAATGCAGCGCTGCGGGTCGACAAACAGCTTCTTGTCCGGTGGCACGCCCATCATGGGCACTTCTCCAGTTGCACGGCCGACACTTTGAACTCAGGGATACCCGCCACCGGATCGAACGACCGATGGGTGAGCCGATTGATCGAAAGAGCCCCCGGCCAGTGATAGGGCACAAAGACTGTGTCGGGACGCAACGTCGACACAACGCGAGCGGTAAGCTCAATTGAGTCGCGACGGCTACGCAGACGTACTCGTTCTCCCTCTGAGATCGAGTATCGCGATGCCAGCGCGGGATGTATCTCGACGTACGGCTCCGGACACTGCTCCACCAGCGGACCAATGCGGCGCGTCTGATTCCCCGACAGAAACTGCGATACGACCCGGCCCGTCGTCAAATAGATCGGGTAGCTTTCATCGAGTGGGTCGGCAGATGGCCGATACTCCACGGCCGCAAAGCGCGCGCGCTGGTCGGGATGGGCAAACACGCCGCCCTCGAAGAGTCTCGGAGTTCCCGGGTGCTCAGCTGTTGGGCAGGGCCAGAACACGCCCATCTCTCGATCGATTCGTTCATAACTAATCCCGTAGTAGTCCGCCTTGCCTCCCGCCGAGGCCGCGCGCAGTTCGTCGAAGATCTCGCGCGGCGACTCGAAACCAAACTTCTCACCACAATCAAGCCGCGCGGCGATGTCGCACACGATGCGCCAATCAGTTCGCGCGCCTTCAGGCGGCTCAACCGCCTTACGAATGTGAAGAACACGCCCCTCGGTACTGGTAACCGTCCCCTCATCCTCCTCCTGCAACGAACCCGGAAGGATGAGATCCGCATGTTGGGCGGTCTCCGACATGAAGAAGTCGATCGCTACGAAGAAGTCGAGTCGTTCGAGAGCTTCTCGAGTAAACCGAGCATCCGGCAGCGAAACCAACGGATTGTAGCAGATTGACAACATGCCACGGACTTCTCGGCGATGCGCCAGCCCTATGATCTCCGGTGACGTCGCTCCCTTGATCGGCAACTCTTGTTCGTCGATACCCCAGAAATCCGCGATGTGGGCTCGATGTTCAGGATTCTCGATATCCCGCGCACCGGGCAATTGATTACACCGCTGCCCGTGCTCGCGCGCACCCTGTCCATTCCCCTGTCCCGTGATCGATGCGTAGCCACAACCCGGCTTGCCAATCTGACCCGTCGCCAACACAAGATTGATGCAGGACAGAACATTATCGACACCCTTGGTATGGTGCTCGATTCCCCGAGCGTGCAGTAACATCGTCTTCTCAGCCCCTGTCCAAAGCTCGGCCGCCTGCCGAATCCTCGCGGCGGGTACGCCAACGAGCTGTTCGATCCTCTCCGGCGCGTAGTCGCGAACCGCGGAGCGGACTTCATCGAAGCCGACTGTATGAGCTTCGATGAAGTCGGAATCTTGCCCACCCATTTCGAGAACGACATGTAGAATCGCGTTCATCAAAGCAACGTCGGTTCCAGGCTTGACCGGAAGATAGAGGTCCGCAGTACGCGCGATCGGGGTCAACCGGGGATCGACGACAACGAGCCGCGCCCCTCGGTCACGCGCCCGCCATATGTAGTCCGTGGTGATCGGGGAACACTCGGAAACATTCGACCCGGTCACGAACACCAAATCCGTTTCCGCGATGTCCGACCAAGGGTTCGCCGCCCGATCCATTCCAAAAGCCCGAAGATTGGCGGCTCCTGCCGCAACCATACAGAGGCGCCCGTTGTAGTCGATGTGGCGTGTGCCGAGAGCGACCCGGGCGAACTTCCCCATCAGATACGCCTTCTCGTTGGTCAACGACGCTCCGGACAAAACCGCAACGCTGTCGCGACCATGATCCGACTGCAACTTCGCGAACCGATCGGCCACTGTATTCAATGCCTGGTCCCAGCCAATCGGTACAAAGCCCCCGTCCCTACGGAGCAGAGGCGACGTGATGCGGTCGGCATGATTGTTTAGCAGGTAGCGTTTGATCCCCTTGGGACACAGCTTTCCTTGGTTGAACGGAAACTCCTCCCAAGGCTCGATGCCGACCACCTTCTCCTCAGCAACGAGAAGCTTGATCCCGCATTGCTGACCGCAGAAGCAGCAATGCGTCTCGACCTTGCGATCCGGCTCGCGTCGCTGTGCAAATCCACCCGGTGGCTCGAAAGCCAGATGGGGGCCATGGCGGTCGGCCAGAGTCTCTTGGTCGCATGGGATTCGGGCCATCTCTTCACCTCAACTGGAATGCGCCGTTCAGCGAACGATTGTGCGCCGACGCCAGCTCACGCCTTCGACAAGGCGGGCATAGCGCCAAGCGCTCTCCGAGAAGCAATCCGTTTCCCTGCAAGGTGCCACGGATTGCGCGGATCTGATCCGACGTCGCAGAGACCTGATCGCCACAACGAGGGCAAACGGCCATAGGATTGCGGGCGCGCTCCACCTGCACTCCAAGATGCAATGGACGGATGAAAAGATGGAACAGCTTCGAAAAGGGCAGCGCAATCAGCAACGCAATAACGCTCAGCTCATGCACCCAAGCAGCAGCGCCGAACCACCCGAACGGGGCAAACGCCGCCACAACGGGAAGGGCCAGACCGGTGACGGCAACGGCGGTCAGCAACAACAGGGGCAACGCGTGAAACCCCATCCTCGCGCTGTCGGAATCGGCGCGAAGTCGGCGCCAAACCAAGACCGCGCCACCACCCAGTACCGCAAAGCCGGATAAGATCAGCGTGTGAAAGATCATCCAGCCCACAACACCATCGACAGAGAAAGTGATTGTCGGAACCGAGAAAAGCAGGGCTCTGTAATCGCGATCGCCCACTGCCTCGAATCGAAGCCAACCGAAGACCAATGGCAGTGTGACTGCGAAACCGGTGAGCGTCCCGAAGGCAAGCAACAGATGCCCACGCCACAAATTCACGTCACGGGCACGAATGAAATTCTGTGCAAAAAGTTTACCCGCCAGGCCCTTCACCAGCACCATCCACTCGCCGCGATCCCGCATGGCTTCCGCGAGGAGGCGGCCAAAGTAGGCTGATGGTGGGCGGCGCCAGAACAGCGCCACGCGGTATGCGGTGATCGCGAACGACGCAATCACCGCGCAAAGGTACCCCAAGAGTGCCAGATCGATATGACGCAAGCCCCCGGAACCAGCAAAGATCATCGCGAGCAGGAGCGAAGTCGCGATCGCTGCAGACCGGCAAGCCGCCCTTCTAGCCTCGTCCAAGACTGTACCGCGAAGGGCAAAGCCGGACCCGATGGAGAGCTGCTTCACGACGCCAGCCGCTCCTGGCCCTCGCTCTCGAGAAAACCGATGAGATGCTCACGCAATCGATAGTACTCCGGATGGTCCAACACATCGGCACGGCGTCGCGGCCGGGGAAAGCCGACTTCGAGAATGTCGCCGACCCGCGCCCGCGGCCCGCTCGTCATCATGACAATCCGATCCGACAAGAACAGCGCCTCGTCGACGTCATGTGTCACCATCAGCGCAGTCCGTTGATCGCGGCGCCAGAGACCTAAAAGTACATCGTGCAACTCCATCCGCGTCAACGAGTCCAACATTCCAAACGGCTCATCGAGCAGGAGGACTTTGGGCGCGAGAGAGAAGGCTCGCGCAATCCCGACCCGCTGCCGCATACCGCCGGACAGTTCGCTCGGGAATTTCTCCATCGAGTCCGCCAAGCCCACGACACTGAGGTAGTACTCGACGATCTCAGACCTCACCGACGGCTCGACATGCGGATAAACCTGATCAGCGGCCAACATGACGTTGTCGCGGGCAGACAGCCATGGCAGCAGACTTGGCGATTGGAAGACTACGCCACGATCGGGCCCTGGCCCGTCGATCTCCTTGCCATCGACCACGATCGCACCTGAGGAGATCGAGCTGAGCCCCGCCACCATCGACAACACCGTCGACTTCCCACAACCAGAGTGTCCGATCAGGCAAACGAACTCGCCCTTCTGGATATCCACGTTGAATCCATCGACGACCAGCTGCGGACCACTCCTCGTAGGGTACGCTTTGGAAAGCTCGTAGAGTTCGACATAACCGGGCATCGACTCACCTCACAATCGATAGTCGTGGAGCCGAGAGATCCATCGGCTCCACATCCGGAAGCGAGACCGGTTGGGAATAGGACTCGCTTGCCTGAGTCGCCGCCGCCTCGATCAGGTACTGTGTCACCATGTTGCGGAGGGACTTGAACTCCGGATCGTGATTCAACGCCGTGCGATTTCTCGGGCGCGACAGGCGAACCGGAAACGAAGGTCCCAAGGTCGCGCGCGGGCCCGGCCGGAGAGGAACAATCCGATCGGCAAGAAGAATCGCTTCATCCACGTCGTTGGTAATGAGCACGACTGTCTTACGATCCTCTTCCCAGATCCGCTCGATCTCGTCTTGCAAGGTAGCCCGGGTGAGAGCATCCAACGCGCTCAACGGCTCATCGAGAAGTAAGATCGCCGGGTCGGTAGCGAGCGCACGTGCAACCGACACCCTCTGGCGCATACCCCCAGACAGCTCCGACGGAAACTTCGCCAACGCTTCCCCCAGATTGACCAGTTCTACGTATCGCAGAACATGCTCGCGGCGCTGGGCGGCCGTCCAATCAGAGAACACTTCGTCAACCGCGAGCGCGACGTTCCCTTCCACACTGAGCCACGGGAGAAGTGAATAGTTTTGAAACACCACGCCACGATCGGGACCCGGTCCCTGAATCGGCGCGCCGCGCAAGCTGATCGAACCGGCATCGGGCTCGATCAGGCCACCCATCAGCGAGATCAGGGTGGACTTTCCGCTGCCGGAAAAGCCTACGATCGCGACAAACTCGCCTTCTGAAATCCCGAGATTGACACCGCAAAGGACATCCGTTCGCGACTCAACCGCCCCGTACGACTTGCTTACGGCAGACAGTTCAAAGAACGAGTCCGGAGGGCACGGTCGGGACGAAGTAGCCGACGGATCAGACACTGGCAACGTCATAACTAAAAACCCTCTGCAGACTGACCATCATGCGGTCCAACAGGAACCCGATGAACCCAATGGTCGCCACGGCAACCATGATCTGCGCTAAGGTCTGGCTGCTTCCGTTCTGGAACATGTCCCAAACGAATTTCCCTAGACCAGGATTCTGCGCCAACATCTCCGCCGCAATCAGCACCATCCAGCCGACGCCCAACGAAAGCCGGAGTCCGGTGAAGATCAGCGGCAGGGACGAGGGGATCACGATCTTCGTTACCGTTCGCCACCAGCTGAGCTTCAAGACCTTCGCAACGTTCAAGTAGTCGCGCTCGACCGAGGCAACGCCGAGAGCAGTGTTCACCAGAGTCGGCCACAAGGAGCATAGAGATACGGTGACCGCCGAACTGATGAACGATTTCTCGAACATCGGGTCGCTGCTGGTGTAGAGCCCACTGACCATGATCATCACGATCGGCAGCCAGGCGAGCGGCGACACCGGTTTGAAGATCTGAATCAGCGGACTCACAGCCAAATAAAAGGTCTCACTCAGCCCACACAGGATCCCCACCGGCACCGCAATGAGAGAGGCAAGGACAAAACCGGCGAACACGGTCTTCAAACTCGTGACAATCTGATCGAAGTAAGTCGGCTTGCCCGAGTACCGGCGCTCCTTCCACGGCTTCCCCTGCGCCAGGTACTTCTCTTTCAGTGTCTCCATTCGAACCTGAAAGTCCTTCGCCTTTTGCCGCTCCTCATAGTGTTCCTCGACCAGGTTGGACGCCTCGTGCCACACCGCCCGCGGACCGGGGACCGCACCAATACTGGTCTGCACCGAAGCGGCAACCGCCGACCAGATCCCGAAAAAGGCTGCCATCGCAATGATCGGAATCCCGAAGCTTCGCGTAATTGTAATCAGCTGTTCACGCGGGTCCTCGCCTGCAAACAAGCGAACGAACGGCACAAGAAGATCCAGTCCCGCAAACTCAAATCCTCGAATCACACGTGCCCGATTAGACATCGGCCCTCCTCCTAATCCCCTGGTGGTGAATCCGAAACGTCACTCGACACCGGCCGCTGGCAAATCCTTGAGGCCCACCTGGAACTTGGCCAGATAGGCGTTCGGTTCGCGGCCGTCGTAAACCACACCGTCGATGAAGCCACGATCCGGGGCCTTGAAGCCGTCAGTGACCGGCACATCGGCCGGACTCAGCGCGCCTTCGGCAACCAACAACGCCGCCGCCTTGGCGTAAATGTCAGGGCGATAAACCTTCTTCGCAACGTCGTGATACCACTCGTCGGTTTTCGCTTCGCCGATCTGTCCCCAGCGGCGCATTTGCGTCAGGAACCAAACCGCATCGCTATAGAATGGGTAGGTCGCATAGTGTCGGAAGAAGACGTTGAAATCGGGCATCTCGCGCTTATCGCCCTTTTCGAACTCGAACGTCCCAGTCATGCTGTTCGCGATCACCTCCTCGTCAGCGCCGACGTACTCGCTGCGAGCCAGGATCTTGACCGCCTCGACCCGATTCTCCGGAGAGGCGTCCAGCCACTTGCCGGCTCGAATCAGTGACTTCACCACTGCCAGCGTCGTGTTCGGATTCGCATCGGCCCAGGCCTTCGTGATTCCGAAGACCTTTTCCGGGTTGTTCTTCCAGATCTCATAGTTCGTCACGACCGGCACGCCGATCCCGCGAAACACCGCCTGCTGATTCCAAGGCTCGCCGACGCAATAGCCCTGAATGGTCCCCTGCTCGAGCGTGGCCGGCATCTGCGGCGGTGGCGTCACTGAAATCAGAACATCTGCGTCCGTCGTTCCGGTCGTGTCGCCGCCGGTGTAGTACCCCGGAGAGATGCCCTCGGCCGCCAGCCAGTAACGCAACTCGTAGTTGTGGGTCGAAACCGGAAAGACCATCCCCATCCGCAAGGGATCACCGTCCTCATTGTACTCGGCGACGATCGGTTTGAGCGCCTTGGCGGAGATCGGGTGCGGCGGCTTCGGTTGAGCGAGAGCCGGATCATTCTCTTTCATCTTGGCCCAGATCTCGTTCGAAACCGTGATGCCGTTGCCGTTCAGATCGAGACTGAACGGAGTTACGACGTGGGCCTTCGTTCCAATCCCAATAGTCGCGCCAATCGGTTGACCCGCCAACATGTGGGCCCCGTCGAGCTCGCCACTGATAACCCGATCTAAAAGAATCTTCCAGTTCGCCTGCGCCTCCAGGGTGACGAACAGACCCTCCTCCTCGAAAAACCCCTTTTCCTTCGCAATGACGAGCGCCGCACAGTCCGTGAGCTTGATGAAGCCAAACTTCAGTTCATCCTTCTCGACATCGAGCAACGCTCCGTCGGCACCGCGTCCGAGAAGTAGCAACAGAACCGTCGTGACAACGCCCCGGCCAACTCCGGCCTTGGTTGCCTTGTCCACACGCAGTGAGACTCCCATGGTACGTCTTTCTCCTTCCACTCCACCGCTCCACGGTACTCACCTTGGTTGGCATCCAGAGTGCTTATGATTTCGATCCGAGTAGCCAATGCGGCTGCGGCACTTACGCCACTGAAACAACGCAATACTGATGCCACATGGGTTTTGTGGCCCGGAGAGACGCAAAATGAAGACATCGCCCCTTCCAAGTCACCCTCAACCGACCCGAATACCTGCCCACGAAATCAGCACCTGTGCACGGGAATTGAACAATCCAGAAACCGATCGCGGATCACGAACGAAAGCATCGTTCAGCCTTATCGAGCGAGCCCCCTTCGCTTCTTGCGCGCCTCCGCGCCTTCGCTGAAGCGAGAGGAGAACGGGATGGAAGCCAAACACCTACGAACCTTCATCACGACCGTCGAGCTCGAGAGCTTCACTCGCGCAGCGCGCCGACTCGGATTGTCTCAATCCGCAATCAGTCAACAGATCGGCACGCAGGAGCGTCAACTCGGGGTCAAATTGCTCGTTCGCAACGGGCGCGGAACGAAGACAACGCCCGCGGGCGAGATCCTGTTTCACTACGCGAAACAAATCGTCGCCAAGATGGACGAAGCTCAGCGAATGATCGCGGAGTACGACGAGAGAGGAACGGGACGCATACGAATCGGCGCTGGCGGCGCGTCGTGCGAGCATCTGCTGCCCTCGGTCCTACAGGAGTTCGGCGCACGATTTCCGAAGTCCGAAATCCGCGTCGTCAGCGGACACTCGGATCTCACTCTCGATCGCCTGCTGGCCGGCGACCTCGACGTCGGCATGATCTCACTTCCCTCTGAAACTACCGGACTTCAGACTTTCGACCTGGGAAGCGATGAGCTGATGGCAATCGCGCCGGGATCTCACGCCTGGAAGGATCTGCGCCGCGTTCCCCTCGAAGAATTCGCGACGTCGCCGTTGATTGTCTACGAAAAGCGCAGTTCCGCGTTTCGCCTATTCGAGGAGGCGCTGGTTCGCGAGGGGATTTTTCCGAAGATTTCCATGGAACTCGACCACCTCGGCGCAGCCGTCGGTATGGTCAAAGCCGGCATCGGCGTTTCCGTGCTACCTCGATGGGCCGTGGAGTCCCTCTCGAGCACGGGCGATATTGCAGTTCGCCCCATCGGCCGCAGCGGTCTCTTTCGCAAGTGGGCCCTCGCGACGCGTGCCGAAGGGCACATGAGTCACTCCGTCAAGGCCTTCGTCAATCTCGGCATCGAGCTCTTGCCGCCTTTGCTCACTGTTTAGCCAGACGACCGAATCGCAAACGTCCGAGGTTGGCGAGCCTCGGACGTCGCGCTCCGTTCACGCTCAAGAAACGCTGCGCCCGGAGTGGAAAGATACACAACGCCTTCCTCCACACGGACCGCAAACGTTTCGATGGCCAAGTCGTCGCCGCTAAGGCACCGACCATCGCGCAGAGAGAACGTACGCTTGTGCATCGGGCACGCAATCTTGGGCTCGTCTCCATGACTGCCGGTCAGGGCTCGAGACAAAACCATCTCGTTCCAGTGGGGGCAGCGGTTCTGAGTCGCATACCACTTCCCGGAACCTTCCATACGGAATATGGCGACCTGGACTCCTTCAAACGTCACACAAGCCCCGCCGCCTGGAAGTACCGACTCGACGTCGCACACAGGCACCCAACAAGCACTGCCATTCAGCTGCGGTAAACTCATGGCGTTTCTCCGGAGTGCAGCGCCAAAATGCCACCGCCGGACGCCGGACGTTTCTGGCCGCGATCGCGCGCGAACGCTACGTCAGAATCGGGTTTCGGATCGTTCACGAAGGCCTGAAAGCGCCGTCTCTTGTCGGGATCCCGAACCACAGCCGCCCATTCACACTCATAGGACTCGACCAATGCCTGCATGTCTTCGTCGAGTTGCTGACAGATACCGAGCGCGTCGTCGACGATCACCTCGCGCAATCTCTCAATTCCCCCGTCGAGCTCTTCGAGCCAGCGTGCCGTGCGCATCAAGGGATCCGCGGTGTGTATGTAGAACATCAAAAAGCGATCGATGTGGCGGACGCAGGTCGCATTATCGAGGCCGGAGGCGAAGAGATCTCCATGCCGCGGTTTCGCGCCGCCGTTTCCACCCAGGTAGAGATTCCAGCCATCACTCGTCGCAATGACTCCGAAGTCCTTGCAGCGAGCCTCTGCACACTCCCGGATACAGCCCGAAACGGCAGATTTGAGCTTGTGCGGGGCACGCAGCCCCTTGTAGCGATTCTCCAACTCGATGGCGAAAGCAACTGAATCGAGTAGCCCAAACCTGCACCACGTCGACCCAACGCAACTCTTGATCGTGCGCATCCCCTTGGCATAGGCATGCCCACTCTCGAATCCGGCCTCGAGCAGCTGCTCCCAAATTTCGGGTAGCTGATCAACACGGGCACCCAGAAGATCAATTCGTTGGCCTCCCGTAATCTTGAGGTACAGGTCGTATTGCTGCGCTACCTGACCGAGCACGATCAACTTATCCGGCGTAATCTCTCCACCCGGAATTCGCGGAATCACCGAGTAGGTGCCACCGCGTTGTATGTTGGCAAGGAACCGATCGTTGGTGTCCTGCACGACCTGGTGCTCGATCGCCGGTTCGCCATAGATCGACGCCAATATCGACGCCACCACCGGCTTACAGACCTCGCAACCGAGGGTGCCAGATCCATGCGCGGCGAGAACATCGACAAACGCCCTCAGCCGGCCCACCTTCACCACCGCAAACAGGTCGGGACGGCTCATCGCAAAGTGCTCACAAATCGTTTTCGTGACTTCGACACCAGCACGTTCGAGCTCGGCGTCGAGCAACTGTTTGACTTGCGGAAGACAGCCGCCACATCCCGTGCCGGCCTTGGTGCACTCCTTCAACGACGGGACCGATCCTGCTCCGGCACCAACCGCCGAACAGATATCGCCCTTGGAGACGCTATTGCAGGTACAAACCAGGGCCTCGTCTGCCAGGTCCAGAATACTCAGGGCTGAGCTGCGTGAGTCGCTCTGCACAATCATCGAGATCGGCGGGTCCGGGAGCGAATCGCCACTGCGAAAAGCCTGGAGTAACGCTCCATAGTCAGAAGCATCGCCAACCAGAATCGCACCACTCAAGGCACCGGTCGCCTGATTGACGATGAGCTTCTTGTAAACACCGCCAATTTCATCGCGAACCGCGATGAAAGTACGTTCGGGACTTGGCTGCGCCGTCGAGTCACCGATCGACGCCACCTCCACTCCCATCAACTTGAGTTTCGTCGACAGGTCGGCACCGGTGAAGGACTTGTCGCGCTCGACCAACACCTCCGCGACGACGTTCGCCATCTGATAGCCGGGCGCAACGAGACCGTAGACAAACCCGTTGTGGCTCGCGCATTCACCGATCGCGAAGATGTTCGGGTCCGAAGTGCAAAGCCGGTCGTCGACGACGATTCCACCACGAGGCCCAACCGCTAGACCACTGTCAGCGGCCAGCTCATCGCGCGGGCGAATGCCGGCTGATACCACAACTAAACCTACATCGAGGCTCTCACCGCCCCTGAAGCACATCCGCAACCCCGACGAACACTGTTCAATCCTCTCGGTCGCCACTCCGGTGTGGACTTGAACACCGAGTGTCCGGATCTTGTCGGCGAGGAACTCCGCCCCATCCGCGTCGAGTTGCCGCATCATCAAACCCGGAGCTGCCTCGACGACGTGCGCGTCCAAGCCGAGGTCATAGAGCGCCTTCGCCGCCTCCAAACCCAACAACCCTCCGCCCACAACGGCTGCGCTCTGAACCGCCATTGCACTGCTTCGAATCGCCTCGAGGTCCTCGATCGTGCGGTAGACGTGGACGCCCGGAGCTTCTACGCCGTCCAAGGGCGGTACAAATGGGCGCGACCCTGTCGCCAGCACCAGCCTATCGTAGGGCACTTCAGAGCCGGTCGAAGAGACCACGCGCTGGGCGTCGCGGTCGATCTTCACCACACTCTCTCGAATGCGTAGCTCGATCCCCTGCTCCGCGTACCAGGACTTCGGCGCCATCAGAAGATCGTCGGCAGTCGAACCACTAAAGAAGGACGTTAGGTTGACGCGGTCGTAAGCCGGTCGCGGCTCTTCGCCGAATACGACAATGTCGAAATGTTCGAAACCACGGCTCCCGGCTATGACCTCGCACAGTTTGTACCCGACCATGCCGTTACCGACGATGACGAGCTTGATTCGTTTCCGATCACTCACCGTACTTCTCCATCGAAGTTGCTTAACGAACTCATGAGAATCTCCGATCCACGAAAATCGCGTCGTGTTCTCATTAGTCGAAGCAATCGCTGTGCCAATCAGGAGACATAACGCGCGCGCCCACGGAACAAGCACCGGGAGTACAGGCCCGCGAAGAAGGCCTCGACCAGCAACGCCTCATCGGAGGCAGCTGCACAACGTTTCACCACGAGATGCCATTGGCATCATCGACTGAAGTTAGCCTAGGGCAATAAGGATCAGCGGAGACAGAAATCCGATTTACTGATGGTCGGGGCGCGGCCGTTGATCGGGCGCCGGGCGGGGTTTGAAGTAACCGAGAGCTACGACTTGTCGGCCGCTCCCGCATCCCACAGACGATCGCCCGGTATCCATTTGGCGTGGAAGCCGCTTGGCACCCGCGACGGCAGGGCGACCTTCGCGATCGGCCCCTTCTCGATGTCTCTCGCCGAATAGATCCAACACGCCGACGACAAATCGGCGGCGTCGGCAACGATCGTCACCACGTACCCATCGTCTTCTTCGGTCGCTCCGCGTCGCCGCGCGTAGGGAGACTCACTTCCGAGCATGCCGGGGCCATAGTCATGGCGAACCGAAGAGGCGTCGGAGTGGTCGTACTTCACCAATGAATGAAACTCGACCGTGTACGGATCGATCGGGAGGCGCTGATGGTACGAGTAACGCGTTTGTTGGCCGTAGAGTTCGGTATCGGGCAAACAGAATTCGACGTTGAGATCGTCGAGCTGCTGCTCGGAGGTTTCGCCGGTGCGAAGGTTCATGCGCCAGCGACGCAGATGGGCGTTGATGCGCAGATAACCGAGCATCGAAGCCAACTCGCCTTCCTCCTTGCGCCGGCGAATCGTCGGATCCGGTTGAAAACAACCGTCCATGACGATCCAGTCGCCGTCCTCCCACGCGTTCACCATGTGCAGCACATACCCCGGCTCGAAGTCGAACCATCGCACCTCATCCGAAGCGCCGCGGCGCGGCACGACGCCAAAGCGGCTGGGGATGTCCGGGTAGAACTTCGCGACTCGGTAGCCGTGTTTCCGCAGAACATCGACATCGTGGAAGAACGGGAAATCGTGCAGGATCGAATAGTTCTCGGTGATCGTCAGGTCATGCGGCGATCGCGGACCAGGCAGATCGACCGGAATCTCGTGCACCAGCTCACCCTCGGCCGAGACGACTCCGTAGCGCATGAACGGCGCTTCGTCCGCCAGCGTGAAGTACACCAACTCACCGGTTCGCTGATCGACTTTGGGATGCGCCGACACCGTCGTCGTGCGCTTACCCCCAAAGTCATCGATGCCGATCGTATCGAGAGTCAGCGGATCGAGCCGGTAAGGGTCCCCGCACATGTACCAGAGCGCGAGGATGGCGCCGTTGTGATAGATCAGGTCGGTGTTGGCAGTGTCCTTCAAGTAGTGGCGCGGCGCCGAGAAATCGAACGGCCCCATGATCCCCGGCCACATCGCCGCCCCACTCCGGGTTTCGTCACCGAGGAACTCCGTACGCACCAGGCGGCTGCGGTAGGTCGCCTTCCCCTCGCGAAAGTAGACGCCGTGCACCATGCCGTCGCCATCGAACCAATGGTACTGATTGGACGGCTGGTACACTGAGTTCGGTCCGTTGCGCACATACGCGCCGTAGAGATCCTCGGGGATCTCGCCTTCGACCGCCAGATCGACTGCGGTCGTCTCGTGCACCGTCGGCGCGTGGTAACCGCGTAGGTAGGGATTCTCGACCCTGGCTGTCCAATCAGGGGCGTCTGGCGCAACCGCGCCGACGGAACTCTCTCGACTCTCCGGGCTATCGGGCATGGCTCGCATCATCCTACCTCCACCTTCGTTTCGTCAATCGCGGAAGGTTTTGGCCGGACCAACCGATCAGCGTGCGTTTCCAACCGTTACACCACCTTTATTGGCATCAACCCCGCCGCCATGCTAACGCCCGCCGGATGACGATGAACTTTCGAAACTCAATCCCTTTTGCTCTCCTCCTTTCGCTGGCCGCTTGCAGCGGCGACGACGATGCGGCAGTGGTTTCAACTCCGGCGCAATGCGCCCGGTCAGCGACCGAGGCTGTCGTCGAATGCCTCGGCGCCATGCGCACCGTGATCAGCGACTGCTACGCAGCCGACGGCGTCATTTGCGCGACCGATGCTCCCGAGATGGTGGCGGCGATGAATGACGCGGAGGCTACCGTGCGCGCCGATTGCACGGACGACGTTGTGCGCGGCGCCGGCTTCGGACCGCAGATGACGACCGACAGTCTCGTCCGCCGGATTCGCACATCGTGCCGCACTGAAGCGGCTTCGCTCGCGGTTCGCTCCTACGGCGGCCCGCAAGGCGCCGCCTTGGCGGAAGCCAGTGCTGACGAACGCAGCTGCCTGGACGCAGCTCACCAAATCGGCACGGACCTAATGATGAGGACGACGACTACACGCCTCGATTGCGTCGTTGGCAGCGCCGAAGACTGCCTCAACGCACCCGTTGATCCGATACAGCCTGCGATCATCGATATAGGCGCGGTGTGCGACGATCTCGCCGGTCTTGTCGCAATCGACGCCCCTACATTTGTCGAACGCGCCGTCGCGCAGGCCGACTGTATCGCCGTCACAGCGCACCCAGATCTAGCAACGCCCGAAATCGCATGCGGCCCACGCGACGCGATCGAACGTGCCCCACGCGGCGAGTACATGGAGGTCGTGCTCGATAGCGAAGTCTGGGGTACTCGCTGCGGAGACGGCAGTCCCTTCGCTTTCCAGGTGCGGCTTGCGCCGGAAGGATCGCCGGTCGAGAATCTACTCGTCGCCATGGAAGGCGGCGGCGTCTGCTTGTTCGAAGACGACTGCAGCGGGCGCCCTGCGGAACTCTTCGAAGCCATGAACGACCTAGCCCCGACGACCGGAATCATGTCGAACGACCCCGCCGAGAGCCAGTTCGCCAACTGGTCCAAGGTCTACTTGCCGTACTGCAACCAAGACGTTTTCATCGGCGGCGGCGCAACCAACGTCTTTGACAATGGCTTTACGGTCCATCGCTTCGGCGCCGTCAATGTACGCGCCGCGATGCGATACGTCCGCGACTTGATTTGGCGTGAGCTCGACGAGAACACGGAAGAAGGCTACCGGCCAGACTTGATGCGGGTGTTCTTCGGCGGCTTCTCCGCCGGCGCTTTCGGGACGCTGTACAACTACCACTACGTACTCGACGATCTGCAGTGGGAGCACACGACAGCATTCCCAGACGCCGGGTTGGCCCTCGATAGCGGTGCGGCACTCAGCGTTGGGGCACTCGGAGCAATCCTGATCCCAGAGAGCGACATCGGCTGGTCGTCTCTACCCTATCTGCCTCCCTACTGTTTTGATTTCGACTGCGGCGTCGGCCCGGTCGGACTGGAGGCAGTGCTACCCCGCCTGAAAGCCGTTCCAGAGCAACAGATCCTGATCCTCACGAACCAGATCGACAACGTGCAAATCGGAACGACCTTCTTCGCCAACACTGCGGATTGGGTCAACGAGCTGCGTTTTCAGTATTGCGAGATCAAAGACCGAGACGGCGTCAAATCATATATGCCGGCCATCCCCGAGAGTCGCCACGTAATTTCGCCGTTCCCCGATCTCTACCGGGGAAATACTGTCGACGGCGTTGAGATGGCGGATTGGCTGTGGGGCGCCGTGACTAACCCCGACGACGTCGTCAATCGCGTCGAAGAAGGCAATCTGGTCGAAGTATTCGAAGGGGTCGAGCCTTTCCCCTGCACCGTCGCACCATAGTGGCGCCGAGACCGGAGGTGGCAGCACGTCGCCTCCGGTCAGCGCACTACTCGCCGAGCGATCGATGAAGCTGCTCGATTCGGCGATTGACCTCGGCGATGCTCAGGTCCTCGAAGCGCTCGGGTAAGAATCGGCTGTCAGTACACTCCTTGACTGCCAAAAGATCCATGAACGTCAGCCGTTCGATGTGGGCGGATGGGCGAACGTCTGAAATCACTTCTCGGATGATCTCCGGCAGGCTCTTCGTTTCGGCAGCCGAGTCAGCATCATCATCGGCCAGGGCTCCCTGAGTTTCGTGCAAGCGCAAGGCGCGAACCAAAATCCCCTCCATCTCGTTGCCACCCAATTCCGCATCGTCCGGCAATTCCGGTAGCTCGTCGCGTCCAATGTCAAGCCCGACCTTGCGCGCCATTGCGTAGAACAAGTCGTGGCGACTTGCTGCATCTCCGGGTGAAAAGAGAGGGATATGCACGTCCAGGCGCCCCTGCCGCTTTAGATCCACTTCCAAAAGGTCGGGGCGGCTGGTTGCGAACACCCACAAGATCTTGCCCCGATTCGCCGTGTCGCTCATTTCCTTTGCGAGCATCCCGTAGATGCGTCCCGACAATCCCCCATCGCTGCTGCCTGAGTCACGCTTGCCAGTCGCCTGATCCGCCTCGTCAATGAAGACAACAACCTGCCCCAGTGCGTGCAAGATCGCAAAGATCTTCTCTAGGTTCCCTTCCGTCGCACCAACCCAACGTTCGCGAAAGTTCTTGATCGCAACCACCGGCACACCCACTTCACCAGCCCAACAGTGGACCAGAAACGTCTTCCCGGTTCCGATGCGCCCGCAGATGAGATAGCCCATCGGGATCGCACGCAAACGCCCCTTCTTCAAGAGCGCCGCGTCCTGACGCAGCCAAGCCTTCGCCTCGTGATGACCCGCAACCGAGTCGAGCGTTCCTTTCGGCTCTACGAACTCAATCCGCCCTGCCGCTTCCTTCTCGATCAAGCGCTTCTTGACGTCGGTCAGATACTCCAAGGTCAGAGACTTTTCGTTTCCCAAAGCCTCGAGAACCAAGGATCGAACATTGACACGGGAAAGGCCGACCAGCTTGCTCGCCAACACTTCCCGGCTCACTTCGGAGAGATCGTCGAAGCGGGCGTCGCCTTCGGTCAGATGGTCGACGTAGCTGTGGATCGCCTCCGTTTGCGGCAATTCGATACGCAGCTTGGTCGAGTACGGGCTCTCGACTAACAGACGGTTGAGGTCGGTCAGATTCTCCGTAACCAACACGGTAGCGACCGAACCCTGGGTAATGGCTGGCTCGCTTGCCCAGTCGAGCAAACGAATCAACGTCTGGGCCCGATCGCTCGACTGATGAATCGGCTCGCCCTGCGGTACGATAAAGTGAGCGTAGTCAATGACCACCGCCACCTGCAGCGGCGCGCGGATCCTCCCTCCACCGTCAACGCCGACCTCGGTGCGCTGCTGGCTCGATCGCACGAAGCGATCGATCAGCTCGAGCGCGCGCGGCGCGTCCCGCGGCAGCATATTCCCAAGCGCCAGCGGGTCAGCCTCCGCTCCGCTGCTGCCGGACCAGGACGTACCGCGAAACGAATCAAACGCCTTCAAAAATCCCTGGAAGTGATCCCCGCCCTTCTTGATGCGAATACCGCGACCACGATCGTAGTGGAGGACGACATCGAAAGGATCGAACATCACACGATCCAGAAACCGACGCAGCGACACATAGTCCGTACCGCTGGCCGGACCGATGTCTTTCTTCCCCTCGCGTCCGGGTACCGCGACCAAATCCGCCACGTTGCCATAGAGAATGAACTGACAAGCAGAACCCGAAGAGTAGGCACCCCGCATCCGCGCCGCCCATTCGGGAAGAGTCGATCGTGAATCATCCATACTATCCCTCTTCCAGTCGCCGCGGCGGCAACTCTACGCTTTCCGCTTCATCGTCCTCGCCAAGCGCGCCGAACAAGTCTGAGTGGGCATCCATCCAGCGAGTCGTTTCGTCCATCGCCGTGGTCACCGCGTCGAGCCTCGAGGACAGAACCTCCGGCTTTCCGCTGACCGCTGCCTCTTCTCGAATCAGTTCGACCTGCTGTTCGATTCGGAGCAGTTCCGCGGCAATCACTTTGAGACTCTCGTTGGCACGGTCGAGGTTCTCGAGTCTCTTTTTTTGGATGTCGAGGCGGCCACCACGCGAACGCACCAGCGCGCCCTCCGACTCGTCGTTTCCCGCCAACTGCTCGTCGAGCTCACGGATCTCGCGTTCGAGCTGCCGCCGGTCAACACCCTTGATGTTCTCAGCAATCACCTCGCGCGAGCGCAGCAAGCGCAAAAAGATCCACAACAACTGGTTCAAGCTCCGGCCACGCATGTCGCGCATCGAACCGAGAGCGTCCTCTTCGAAATCTTCGGTGATGCCAAGGATGCGACGGCTCTGTTCGAGCAACCGCTCGTAGCGCTTCCGACTGTCGCGCGACAAGACAGAGACAACCCGCGACACACGTTCGTGCCAATCGCGTTGGCTACCGACCGTCTGTTCGGCATCGACTAGGTTCTGAAACCGCGGATTGCCCGCCAGCCAAGACAAGTAACCAACTTCCGCTGCGGCGCCGAGCAACCAAAAACCTGGATTGGCCAGCCCAAGGACGGCAAACGTACCGAGCGCCATCAAATTGAGGGGCATGAACCCAAGCCCCGGGATACGGGCCCTTCGAAAGAAAGCCTCCTTCACGTACGTACCAAAACTAGACGCTGCAGAAGCCACTACTCGCCGCCCGGCTCACTGGCACGACGTGACGACTCTATCGCGCTAAACCTGCGGGCTACTGCGCCGACAGCTTCCTTGAACCCGGGATCCTCCTGCATCAACAGCGGATCACCGCCCGCGCGCGGCGGAACAATATCGTCGAAGGTCGCCCCGATTCGGCCCGGAGCAGGTGTCATGATCCATACACGGTCTCCGAGATACACTGCCTCCGAGATCGAATGCGTCACCAGGAACACGGTCGCCTGCACTTCGTGCCAAAGGTCGTGGATCAGGCGCTGCATGTCGTAACGAGTCGGCTCGTCCAGCGCCGAGAAGGGCTCATCCATCAACACGATGCTGGGCTTGAGAACTAGCGTGCGAGCAATCGCCACGCGCTGCTGTTGTCCGCCCGACAACTGATGTGGGTACTTTCGCTCATGCCCCGCGAGGCCGACCTTCTCAATCAGCTCCATACAACGGTGCTCGATTTCGGAGTCGGAAAAACCGAGTTGTTCACGGTTGATCTCGAGACCGAAGGCAACGTTTCTCAGGACCGTCAAATGAGGAAATGAGCTATACTTCTGAAAGATCATGCCGCGATCGCGCCCAGGGCCGACCACCTTGGTGCCGTGAATTCGGACCTCTCCACGGGTCGGCGGATAGACGTCCGAGAACCCCTGAATCAGGTTTAGCACCGTTGACTTGCCACACCCCGACGGGCCGATGAGCGAAATAAACTCGCCTACACCCGGTCGATCGTCGATCGAGAAGTCGAGCTGCTCGATCGCCGTGAACGACTTTCGAGTACCCGCATTGAACGTCTTGCCCACGTCGACGAACTCGACGATCGGCGCCTTCGTTGTCACGCCCACGCTCATCGGTGCGCCTCGCGATAAGGAAACAGTCGTCTACCGACATACGCCCAGATTCGGTCCGTGACGAACGCAACGGCGACGATCACCACCAGAACGAGGTAAATGTGCTCGCGTGGCCCGCGCCGCTGGGAGGTGATGATGATGCCGCCAAGCCCACGACCTATGTCGACCATCTCCGCCAAGATGATGTAACTCCAGCCGACGCCAAACCCCATCCTCAGCGACTGGTATATATCCGCCCAAGAAACCCCGAGAAGGACCTTGGTCACCGTTTGGAACTTGCTGGCTCCCAATGTGTACGCAGTCTTCAGATACACATCATCCACCGCGTCAACTGCGGCTACGATGAGTGGCAGCAGATAAATCACGAACGCCATCGCCAAGAAGGCAACCTTCTGCGACTCGCCGGTGCCGAAGAGACTTAGCGTAAGCGGCACCAAGGCGGGGATAGGCAGGTACGCCGCGAACGTGGCGAGAGGGTTGAACGCCGCCTTGACCTTGCTGAACGAGCCCATCAACAAGCCAAGCGGGAACGCGATGGCGACGCCGACCACAAAGCCGCCGACCACGCGCATCAGCGAGACGAAGAGGTTTCGCGTCAGAGCGCGCTCGAACCACAGCGAGCGGAACGACCGAACCACTTCCGCGGGGCTGGGCAAAATCGTCGGCGAGATCAGGCGCGACTCAGGTATCGAGCCAGCCGTTACGGCCCACCATAGGCCAACGAGCAAGAAAATCGGGATGCTGCCCAGCGACCAGCGCAACCACGCCGGCACGGGCTCACGGATCTTCAGCCAACTCGTCGCCGTACCACTTCGTTCCGACGGCGATGCATTGGGGTTGTTCAACTCTCCCTCTGTCACTGTGCCTCAGGCGCGTAGACCGAAACCTCCACTCGCCGATTCACCGCGTGATTGTCGGGCTGCAGTGGCTCGTTCCAGCCCTTGCCTTCGACCACGAACTTGTCCGGATCGAACTTGTACTTCTCTACCAATGCCTTGCGGACCGCGTCGGCGCGTTCGAACGAGAGCTTGCGCACGGCATCGAACTGGACCCCACGCCCCTTCATCGAGGCATCCGTATGGCCGATCACGGCGACGATCGCACGGTCGTATTGGCCAGCCAGGCGCCCGACCTTCTCGAGAGTCGCCGACACCGTCGGATCGTAGAGCGTATTCGCCAGAGGCCGATTCGTCGTCTTGTCATGTTCCGGTTCATAAATGTTGGCAGAGTTCGGATAAAAGTTGATGCGGATCGTTTGTGTCAGGATCGGCGCTTCCGCGTTGATCGTCGAATAACTCGTTGGCGCAAAGGTGGACCTGTACTCGTCCTTCTGTTTCGCAAAGGTTCCCTCCTTGTCCAACGCCTTGATGACCGAAAAATCGACCACCTCATCGAAGCGCACAGGAGTCCCGATCAAGCCCAGTTGGCGATACACGAAGGTAATGTTCTTCCAGGTCCGCTCGAAATTCGCCGGCGAATTCTGATTCAAGAAGAACTCTTTGTTCTCGGCGAAGTTCGTCGGGTGAGCGTCGGCCTCCATCGACTGCACTTCTTCGGCCGGCATCCCGTACCCCTCGGCCATCCACTGCATCGCCTCAGCTTTGAATGTGCCGTTCTTGAGTTGCTCCATGGCCGTGAATACTCCCGACACCAGACCTTTGATGATCTCGGGGTGATCCTTGGCAAAATCCGCGCGCGCGGCCCACACATCGGCGATTAGCTTGTTCGCTTCGGCGGTCGTCGTGAGAATCTTGGTGCCCTTCACACGGTCAGGGATGTTGTAGATGTCCGGGGCCCACGAAACCATGGCGTCGATCGACTCGTCGGCGACAAACGCAGCCGCCGCTTCGAACGCCGTGGCGGTGTACTTGTGCTTCACCTGATTGGGCTGAACACCCGAATTGATCAAGAGGTTGTTGATGAAGTACTGCGACGGGCTGTTCTGCGCGTACACGATCGTCTTGCCCTTGAGGTCGCGAGCGGTCCGCACTTTGCCGCGCACGACGATGCCGTCACCGCCATTCGACCAGTCGATCTGCTGGAAAATCCGCGGCGCCGTGCGCGAGTCCTTCATCAGCCCAGGGGCAAACAACGCCATCATGTCCAGCGTGCCCCAAAGAATGTGACTCTCGCCGGAGGCGAACGCATCACGCGCGACGACCGGATCGTCAATCAGCTTCAGGTTCACCTTGAAGCCGAACTTCCTGAAGAAGATGCTGTCTTCGTTCGGTGAGAATCCGTGATTCGCTGCGACAATCGGAAGCCATCCGATCCAAACATTGATTGGGAACTGGACAACCTTTTCCTGTTCGTCCCATTTGTAGTTGCTGACACCCTTTACGGGCGGCAGCTTCTCGGCCGGCACGTACGAATACTCCGACACTGTCGTGATACTGTTGGTGTCGGGTGCCTCGACCGTGTCCAGGATCTTGCTCAGATCGATGTCGCCGATCTTGGCCCCTTCGGGCGCAATGAAATCACGGAAGAAATACGCCGCGCCGACCAACAGCGCCGCAATGAACAAGAAGATTGCTATTTTGCCCAACCACGTGGGGCCGACTTTATCCTTCGCCATAGGTGATGATTCCCTCAGGGAGCATTGTTCTGGACGGAAAAACTACGAAAGCGGTGTTACAACTCAGCCCTCCGAGACACCCGGGCCCATGTTCTTCACCGGAGCCTCGCCTTCGGCCGGCGCCGACTCCGATCGCGGCACGTCCAAGCCATAGGCGGCGGCGAACTCCGAAAGGGCCTGGTCGGCCAGCGCATCTTGCTCGGCTTCCTTCAGCTCGATGTCGCTGATGTCGACGGTCGTCGAGGCGACGCGAGCCCGCCCCGCAGCCTTGTCGCGCCGTTCGGCAAGGTAGCCTTCGACCCGATCCAGTGTATCCCCCGAGCCACCAATCGAGGAGATCATGCCGCTGGCCATCTCCTGCAACTCGGCCTGAGCCTCCAGCATCTCGGTTTCACTCATCATTCGCTTGAGCGACGCGATCTTCTCCTTGGCTTCCTTAACCGACACGTCACGCGACTTCACGAGCTTGGTAAATGTCTCATCAGCCGCTTCGAGTTGTACGCGATTCTCCTCCAGCTGCTCCTTTACCGTCTTGAGCTGGAGGGCATAACCCGCGGCGGAATCCCTGTTGCCAACCTTCAAGTTGGCTGCAGCCTTGGATGCCAACTCGCGCTCCTGCACTTCGAGTTTCTTTACTTGGCGCATGAGCCGCTCGACAAAACCTCCCTGCGTGGCGAGATTGTCGTTGAAGCGCGCTATCTGTTTGCGCAGATTCTCCTTCTCCGCCTCGATCAGGGCTTTTGGGTTCGCATTTTCCAAGCCCGATACGAAGAGGCCGAGAAATCCTCGGAACAAGTTCCCAATACGCTTGAACATCTCGAACTCCTTCTTGCGCCGAAAAAACGCCGTCTAAGCAGTCAACGAACGGGGAAATTCGCTACAGCGTCCGCAGATGCGGAGGATACCACGGCCAATCTCAAGCGCAAAAGGCAATTCACCACGGTAGCGTCCAACACCAGTGTCTACTGACGAGGCCTCGGAAGCGCCCCCCGAGCTTTCATTTTTCACCAACTATGGTTTGTTGCGCCCGTATGCGCACTGGCCTCGAACGCTTAATCGAAGAACCTCGCCGATGGCTCGACAGCTTGCGCGTGGGTCTGGTCGCCAACCCAACCACCGTCGACCGCCAGCTCAACCATGCCGTCGACCTGCTGCACGACCACCCCGAGATCGATCTGCGCATTCTTTTCGGGCCCGAACACGGAATTCGCGGCGCTGCCCAGGCGATGGTCGAAGTTGGGAACACTGCCGACGCAAGCACCGGACTCCCGGAAGTGAGTCTGTACGGCCCGACCTTCGAGTCGCTGTCGCCGACACCCGAAGACTTGAGGGCGATCGACGTTCTCATCTTCGACATTCAGGACGTCGGTGCCCGTTACTACACGTATGCAGCGACGATGGCTCTTTGCATGAAGGTGGCTTCGGATTGCGACGTCAAGGTCGTTGTTCTCGACCGACCGAATCCCATCGGCGGCGTCCAGATCGAGGGCGGGACACTACTCCCCGGCCTCGAAAACTTTTGCGCTCTCTATCCGGTCCCGCAACGCCATGCGATGACGGTCGGCGAGCTGGCCCGTCTCTACAACGACGCCTTCGGGATCGCCTGCGATCTCGACGTCGTCAAGTGCGAGGGGTGGGCCCGATCCGACTACTACGACGCAACTGGCCTGCCATGGGTGATGCCATCCCCCAACATGCCGACGCTCGAAACGGCGATCGTATACCCCGGGATGTGTCTGCTCGAAGGCACCAACCTGTCCGAGGGGCGCGGCACGACACGCCCGTTCGAGCTCTTCGGTGCGCCGTTCGTCGAGCCACAGCGGTTGCGAGAAGAGTTGCAATCGTACGCCCTTCCCGGCGTGAATTTTCGGCCGTGTACGATCGAGCCAACTTTCGAGAAGCATGCCGGCCGACGGTGCGGCGCGCTACAGCTTCACGTCGAAGATCGCCTGACTTTCGACTCCTATCGGACAGGACTCGCAATCTTGGTCGCCGCACGCAAACTGTATTCGCGCGACTTCGCGTGGCGGACCGAGATGTACGAGTATCGCGACGACGTACCTGCCATCGATCTGCTTACCGGCGATCCCGCAGTACGAGAAGCGATCGACAGCGGTTGCGACATCGCCGCGGTGACCGACATCGCGTGCAAGACCCCGAGCACGTTCAATTCCGGCCGCCCCGCAGCCTTACTTTACTAAACAGCCTATTGAACGCCGACCGAAATCACATGCAGCACAGATTTCTCTTGATTATTGCTTAACCCATCTGTTAATAGTTGTCGCCACATGAAATCAAAAGGAGCTCAGAATGGCGACAATGGCCCCGCACAGCTAGCCACAAGTTTCTTCGTCGATCTTCTACGATAATCCCGGAGGAGCGCTCGATTGGCTCGAACGTGCATTCGGTTTCAAGGTCCGCGTGCGCATCGAGGGCCCCGACGGCGCCGTCGTTCATTCCGAGATCGAGGTCGGAAGCGGATTGATCATGATCGGCGGTACTGCCGGAGACGAACACCGGAGAAGTCCGCAGTCCATCGGCGGTGCGATCACGCAAGGGTTGCACGTATTCGTCGAAGAAATCGATGGCCACTATGAGACAGCGCGCGCCGCAGGTGCCGTGATTGTGGCCGAGCCAACCGATCAAGACTACGGCGACCGAACCTATCAGGCAATCGACCCAGAGGGCCACCATTGGTGGTTCGGACAACGCATCAGCGAATAAGGAGATCAGCATGCCACTCCCTACCGGCAAGCAGAGAATCATTCCCTACCTGACCTACAAAAACCCGTCCGCGGCCATTGAGTTTCTCGGAAAGGCATTCGGTTTTTCCGAAACGATGAGACTCGCGATGCCCGACGGCAGAATCGGCCACGCAGAGATTGAACTCGGCAACAACACTCTCATGCTGGCCTCCGCCTTCGAGGAAATGGGGCTGACCAGCCCGCAAGATCTGCCAAGCGTTCACTGCCAGGTCGTCTGCTACGTTGACGACGTCGATGCACACCACGATCGAGCTCTCGCCGCTGGAGCAACCATCGCACAACCGCCTACCGACCAGTTCTACGGTGATCGCAACTATCGAGCAATTGATCCGGAAGGACATCGTTGGACGTTCGCAACGCACGTCCGCGATGTCGCCGTTGAAGACATGAGCATACCCGAGTGAGCCCTTCCACGTCCCCGCCGCCGGACCTCGATCGGACTTTAGCAGCCCTCGCCGATCCGACCCGTCGCGCTGTGATCGACCTTCTCAGCAAGAAACCTCGCCGCGCTGGAGAGCTCGCCTCGGCGTTCGACGTGAGCTTTCCGGCAATCAGCCGCCACCTGCGAGTGCTCCGCAAGCAGGGCCTCGTCGAAGAGGACAGGGTCGAGGAGGATGCGAGGGTGCGAATCTACAAGCTGCGGCGCGAACCCTTCAACGATCTCCAATCCTGGCTTGCGGACGTCGACCGTTTTTGGACGTCGCAGCTGGCATCGTTCAAAGCGTTCGCTGAAGAGAAGAGCAGGCCGAGCGCGAGCGCCCGAAAACGAAAGTAGGACTCCAAGTGACGTACTCCGACGACTCGGTCACGGTTTCAACCACTGTGGCCACCGATCCGATAACGGCGTTCGAGATCTTCACCGCAGATGTAGACTCCTGGTGGCGCAGCGGCCCTCGTTTCCGGCCAGGCGGAAAACGAAAGGGCACCATGCGCTTCGAGCCCGGGAGCCCAGGCCGTTTGATCGAAGTCTATGACGAGCATGCCGGGGATGTTTTCGAGATCGGGCGTATCTCCGCATGGGAACCAGGCCAACAACTCGCGTTTCAGTGGCGCCAACCCAACTTCGACGAAGGCCAAGAGACGCTTGTCGAAGTGAGATTCGAAGAAGCCGAAGACGGCACAAAGATCACGTTGACGCACAGTGGCTGGGCCGGCATTCCGTACGAACACCCAGCCCGGCACGGACTGCGTGACCAGGCCTTCGTCAGCATGATCGGCTTATTCTGGGCCGATCTACTGGTATCCGCACGCAGGCTGGCAAATGGCGACGGTTCGCCGGATAGTCCGATCCGCTGATGACGACCGAGCCGACGTCCAAACAAGAAGAGTCCCGCAATCCGTTCCAGTCACGCCGCTTTACCCAATGGTGGATCGCATCTCTCGTCGCCGGTAGCGGCGTTGGCATCCAGGCAGTTTCCGTACCTCTCTATGTTCGAGATCGGGTTGCGCTCGACGAGCGCGCAGCAGCGATTTCCGCGGCCCTTCTCATCCCAACGCTTCCCGGCATTTTCTTGGTCTTGTTCGGCGGCTCTCTCGCCGACCGCATCGAACAGCGTCGAATCCTAATGGTAACGTACTCAATCGGAGCCGTGGTATCGACCGCTTACATTGCATTGTGCTTCTTCGACGCGCGCTCAGTTTGGCCAGTGTTTCTCCTCGCAGCGATCGTGGGATCAGCAGGCGCCTTCACAAACCCCGCTCGGCAGAGCATGTTGCCGCAATTGGTCACCCGATCCCAGCTACAGAACGCCGTCATCCTCGGCACGATGGCGTTCATGGCGAGTCTGCAGTTCCTGGGACCGACCTTGGGCGGACTCATCGCTGACTGGTCCGGCCTCACAGCCGCATTCACCACCGAGATGATACTCCTCGCGCTAGCAGCAATTCTGTTTTCACGGGTTCGAACCGAGGTCCAGCCGCAAACCGGCGCCAGCCTTTGGACTGACCTGCGCGAAGGAGTCCGCTACGTTGCGAGCGAGCCCGCACTCACCGGCCTACTCCTTCTGGGAGCCGTACCGGGGATCTTCTTCATCGGCCCCTTCTCGGTGACCGTACCCATCCTCGTCCCAGATGTTTTCAACGCCAGCGACAAGTGGGTTGGGCTCTTGTGGGGATGCTTCGGTGCTGGCGTCTTCATCGGATCGGTGGTGCTCACCTTCTTCCCACTACCTCGGCGTGGACTCGCGGTCTGCAGCACCGGCTTGCTAGGCGGATTGATCCTACTCGCGTACAGTCAGTCCACGCAGCTGCAGTACTCCGTAGTGATCTTGGTGATCTGGGGAATGTCCGCATCCGTGTTTATGAACTACGTCGTTGCGCTTCTGCAGGAGCACGCAGAGCCACGCATGATCGGACGCGTCATGAGCATGTACTCGCTGACGTTCTTCGCCTCGATGCCGATCGGCTACACCCAGGCCGGAGTCATCACCACCAACTACGGCCCGCAAACGACCCTCTTCACGTCGGGCGTCTGCGCCGCGCTGGTCGGCCTAGCTGTACTGCTTTTCCTAAAGCCCGTAAGAGAGCTGCCGTAGCAGTCGGCCATCAAGGAACGGTTGGCTAGAGCCCACCCTGCGCTGCGCTCCACTGCCAAATCTCCGTCGTAGAGTTGGCTCTGGCCTACCAATAAATCCACGCGAAGCGTCCGCCGGCATCCTCCGGAAGAATCTCGAATCGCCCCCACTGCATCACAACGAGTGACAACACCGCCGCCGCACTGCTACCACTGCGGCGACCGACCACTGATGCGAAAAGGAGCCCCCCTCAATGGATCTAACGCCCAGGCAGATAGCCTACGCCGTACTCGCCGTCGTTGGGTTCGCAGCGACCTGGTACTTCAACCTGAAGTTTATCGAGGAATCTGGGGGCGTGTTCAGCGTTAGCGAGTTCGTCGCAGCGTCATACGCGAACAGCGCCTCGAGCTCGATCGCGAACGACATCGGCGTCGCTTGCCTCGCGTTCCTGGTCTGGTCCTTCGCCGAAGCCCGGCGCTTGGGGATGCGCTACTGGTGGACTTACCCGGTGCTCACATTCGCGGTCGCCTTCGCGGTCGCGTACCCGCTGTTTCTTTTCGTACGCGAGCGCAAGATGGCGGAGATACATTAAAGATGCTCCCCTGAGGGGGTGAACCCTACGGCAATCCTCGGAACCAAGATGTCTTCACGGCAACCGCAACGCTTCTTGCACGGCGAGAGGTAAACTCGTACCGAAGCGGTTCGCATGCAATTGGTCCTCACCTACGACATGCGCGCCCCCGAATTCGGCGCGCCCGCCAGCGAGCTCTACGCAGCGATGCTGGACCAAGTACAATGGGCCGACGAGCTTGGCTTCGACGCCGTGGGTCTCGGTGAACATCACGCCGCCGAGGACGGCTACAACCCGTCGCCACTGACAGTCGGAGCGGCGATCGCGGCACGGACGAAACAGATCAAGATTCGCCCGTCCGTCCTGCTTGCACCGTTCTACGATCCAATCAAGCTCGCCGAGGACGCAGCAGTGCTACAGATCCTCAGCAGGGGTCGGCTCGAGCTCGGAGTCGGCGGCGGCTATCGCCCTGCTGAATTCGAAATGTACGGCAGGGAGCTGGACGATCGCTGGCGCACCGTAGGCGAGACCGTGAAAGTCCTGCGCGAGGCATGGCGGGGCAAGCCGTTCGAACGGGATGGTCGCCGATGTCACGTGACTCCGATTCCCGATCCGTCGCCACCGATCATCCTCGGCGGCAGCACGAAGAAAGCGGCCCAGCGAGCCGCCCGAATCGCCGATGGATGGCTACCGCCACTCGACCCGCGCCTTTGGCAACCATACCGGGACGAACGCATTGCCATCGGCAAGCCTGACCCGGGCCCATACCCCGCCCAAGGCCCGATCTTCCTATGGGTATCAGAAAATCCTGAGCGTGAGTGGCGGTGGCTCATGCCGCACATTCTTCATCAGTTGCGCTCCTACGCTTCTTGGACGGCCGAGTCCTTCGGCAAACCAGCCGGCCCCTACGCCGCAGGTGTCACCGAGAAGACGGTCCGCGAAGGGAAAGCCTACGCGGTAGCAACCCCGGCAGGAACGATCGCACTTCTTGACGAACTCGGCAGCAACGCTGTCTTGTACCTCAGCCCCCTACTCGCCGGTATCGCACCGAGTCGATCCCAGGACATGCTCAGCCTCTTTCAGCAGGCGGTCCTACCCGAAATCCTCAGGCGCAGAGAGAATCGCGACCGCAGTCCGTAGAACAAGGCGGCGGCTAAGGAAAGCGCCCCCAGCATGAGCTCCAGCGGCCTTGCCAATCCCCCGACAATCTGTGAATCCTGAAAGGTATTCTAAACGGAGGAATCCATGCGACTATTAACGATCCTTGCTGTCTCGCTTTTGCTTGTCTTTTCGTTTGCCAACAGCGCGGCGGCTGACCATCACGGTGACCATCAACTGGCGGCGGCGGATGTTGAGCAAAGCGTGCCCGCCGAGGCCAGCGCCGATACGGAAACTTGTGGGGGCGGCGAAGGCTGCTGCAGCGCTTGTCAGATTCGAAAGAAATACTCCAAGGCCCCCGCCGAAGCGGCGGCCGCAGGATGCCCCTGCCAGCGCGCCAAGAAAGCTCGCGAGGCAGCGAAGGCTTTGAAGAACTAGGAAGCACAACCCCGCAGCTCGCGGCGCTTCGATGCGCTGCAAGCTGCGGTTCTCAACAGCGCGCGATCAATCGGCGTCGTTACCCGGATCACCCATGCCGTATTTGTCGAAGGCACCAAAAAAGCCGTGCTCGTGCAAGCCGTACCCGACCTTGCCGTCGTACTCGAAACGCGCCGCGTGATCGACCAGCGCGTACTGGCCAAGCGCGGCGATCTCGGCTTGGTCCATGTCGAGCCCCTGGACCACGAGCTTGCCTTGATACATTCCGTGCCGCCAGTCCTGCTCCATTCCATATCCCGTTCCGACACAAACGAACGCATGCGTTAATGGTTGCGCTTCGACCGAGAAGCCGCCGCCCGGGGCATTCGGGAACAAGATCTTCGACCGCTCGACCATGCGCGTTCCACTGGTCAGTCGGTGTTCGTATTCCGGCCGCCCCAGCCACTCCGGTTCGCGGGCCGGATCAGACCAAACACGCACGGCCTCTTCCAGAGGCCGCTCGCCGGTATTGGTCTCATTGAGGATGTATAGAATGGTGTGGTCGTCAAACTGCATCGGCGAGTAATTCCACATACCCGTCATCTGCCCCTCCGGGCCGCGAATGCCCGGGTGCTCCGGCTCACCGACCGGACGGACGCCCCACGACCGGTCACGCGTCCCCCACCAGCGGTCCGGCGTAATGTCGATATCCTCGCCGCCGACATGCAGCTTGCCACTCCAGCAACCGGTCTGGGCAAATCGAATCGTATCGAACAGTACGCGGCCATGCTTGCGAATGTACTGCCGCGGCTCTTCGAAGGCCGGAATCGAGCCTTCCCAGAGCACGTCACACGCCAGGCTGTGCTCGGTCTCCTCGAGAATGAAGCGCACCTTTTCGAGCGGCTTCACGACCTCGATCCGAAAGGGCCCCACTGTCAGATCCATGCGGTCGCCGAGCTCGCGTGAAGCGCGCACCACCCGATGGCGGCCGCCGCGCTGCACGACGGCGAACGCATCCTGCACACCCAGATTCGGATACTGGCCGAACCCCATGATCATCATCAGATCGTCGCTCGATCCGTGCAAATTGAAATAGTAGCGATCGTAAAAATTCCGATCGCTGGTCGCAACGTTGCGGATCGGCTCCGCGGTTTGATGTACTGGATAGTCGTCCCAACTCGATAACATTCTCACTCCAACAAAAGCTCACGTCCAAAGCGCGCAAAACACGCGTCCCTTATTTAGCGAGTTGACCCGCGATCTTTCCCTCTCCAGTACTCCGTTCGCAGCTCGCGTTTCAAGATCATGCCGGTTCGATTGCGCGGCGTCTCTTTCGACGAAGCCGACCGGTTCACACCCCCACTCGACGCAACCGACACACGATTCATCGCCATATCATTGCAATTCAACAATGATATGGGATTCTCCACCGCTACAGAGACAAGGAGGCCCCATGCTTATTGTTGCAGGAGAGATCAGGCTCGACGCCGCCAAGCGTGCCGAGGCGGACGCCGTTTTCGGGAAGATGCGGGCGGCGACGCTCAAGGAACCGGGATGTATCGCCTATCAGGCCTATTCGGACCGCGATGACGCCGGAACAGTCTTTATGTTCGAGAAGTGGGACGATCAAGCAGCACTCGACGCACACTTCGCATCTCCACATATGGCGGAGTTCGGCGCTGCCCTGGGCGGCTTGGGCGTCACCGGCATGGACGTCAAAAAGTACGAAGTCTCGAGCGAGGGCACGGTCCCCTGAATCAACCGCGGGTCCGACCATAAAGGGGATATGATGCTCAACGGCAGCTGTCACTGCAAGGCGATCAAGTATGAGGCTTCGGCCGATATTCTGGCCGCGTACCACTGCCACTGTCGGACTTGCCGAGAGATACACGGCACGGTGTATGGAACCAGCGTCATGGTCCACAAAGAAGGCTTCGAAGTCACCGCCGGACGCGACATCATGAGCGCATACGAGTCGACGCCTGGTAAAAAGAGGTGCTTTTGCTCCAAGTGCGGTTCCCACGTATTCGTGATCAACCAAGCCATGCCCGAGATCGTCGTACTACGCCTCGGCAACCTCACCCCCGGACACGGGATCACTCCGACGCATCACTTTTGGCTGAGCCACAAAGAGCCTTGGTACGAGATTCGCGACGATCTTCCACAGTCTCAGGAAATGTAAGGGCGTTGCGCAGCAACACACCGCCACACAGCAAGTCCCCTCCCCTTGCCAACGTGGGAAGGGCTCTCAGCTCTGTACTCGGGCGGCTTCCATTACCGCCCCGTAGGTGGCCACACCGTAGGGCACCACGTACGTGACCAGCAGCTGCAGCACCCGCCGCATCTCGAAGTCGCAGGATAGCAGCATGTCGTAGTGGTTGATCGAAGCCAGCAAGGTTCCAACGACGAGCGCAACCTTCGTAGACCGCACGACCGTCGATCGTCGCTTGGCGAGCTGCCACAAATTAGGTCCGGAAGAAGACATCTTCACGGTCTTTACAATGTTGGCGGAGCACTGCGAAGCTCTTGTAGGCACTTCGCCCGGTGCTACATTCCCTGAGTGCCAAAAATGACACCAGTAGAGGTCCTCGACTTCGTCGCCGGAGTTTTTCCAGAGTCGGACCCGGAGAAGACCGCGATCGACGAACTTCGGGACAACTATGTCCGCGTGCGCCGGACAACGGACAGCCGCGATCTGCGGCCTGGCGGAACGATATCCGGGCCCTCGATGATGGCCCTCGCGGACAACGCGATGTACATCGCCCTGCTCGCCATGATCGGTCCCGTCGCTCTAGCCGTAACGACGAATCTGAACATCAACTTCTTGCGCAAACCAGAGCCAGGCGACCTCATCGCCGAGGCGCAGATCCTCAAACTGGGCCGGCGCCTCGCGGTTGGCGAAGTCACCATCTTCAGCGACGGAATTTCCGAAGCGGTTGCTCACGCAACTCTTACCTACTCGATTCCGCCGCGGTGATCGGAGTTGCCTTACTGGAGTAAAAGCCGTTTTCACCTCGGCACAATCGTCGCGGTGGTAGCGACACTCGCAACCACGACCTGCCGCGATACTGAACCCGAACCGCCGCTCCCGGCTGCACGTCTGCAAACGAAAACTCCGGAAACCAAAGTCGGCCCCCACTCCGACATCACGACCCAAATGTTGGAAGCCAAGAAGGCCTTTCGCCATTCCTCCGACGGTGGCGGCAAAGCCTGGATTGAAGACGGCCCCCACTCAATTAGCGCTTCTACGTTCGGCACATGGACGATCACCTACGAAGCCGGTTCTGAAGGAATCGCCGAGAACGGTATGGTCATCTTCATGACATCGCCATTTTGGGGATGGAGCGCGCCGCAGAACCTTCGCTCGGATGCCCCCGGGTACGTCGAAGTCACAACATCACGCCGCGACTTGGAATTGGACATCGGCGCCGACAATCCACCGATGCTGGGTATCGCCATTCGCGGCGACCGACTACGGCCCGGCGATCAACTACGAATCCGCTACGGAGCCGCGACAAGAGGCGCACGCGCTGATCGCTTCGCCGAGTCTGCCTCGCGCTTCTGGATTGGGGTCGATGGCGACGGCGACGGCACACACCGCTTCCTTTCCACCTCCCCGACGATCGAAGTGACCGCCGGTCGGCCGGCGCAAGTGGTCGCGCTCGCTCCACCTACAGTGCGTCCCGGCTCCACCTTCGATCTTCACCTCAGCGTTCTCGATCGAGCCGGCAATGCTGGGGTACAGTTCGCAGGCACGCTGCACCTGGAAAGCAATCCCGCCGGAATGATCACTCCCAGCGACGTAGCCTTCGACCCGCTTCACGGAGGGACACGGACCGTCTCGGCGACGGCACCAGCGGCAGGAATCTACACAATCGGAGTACGCGCCGAGACGGCACCGCCCAGCGACCCACTCGAGACGACGACCAACCCCATCGTTGTGACCTCGGGTTCGCAGATCTATTGGGCTGACCTGCACGGACACTCCGCTCTTTCGGACGGCACCGGGACACCCCGAGACTACTTTCGATACGCCCGTGACGTCGCCGGCCTCAACGTTGTTGCGCTCACCGACCACGACCACTGGGGAGTTCTCCATCTCGACGAGAACCCGCAACTATGGTCCGAGATCCAGGAGCAAACAAACGCCCACCACGCCCCCGGATCCTTCGTCACCATCCTCGGCTACGAATGGACGAGTTGGGACTCGGGCCATCGTCATGTCCTGTACTTTGACGAAAACACCGCACTGCACAGCTCAATCGACCCGACCACCGATACCCCGCAGGAATTGTGGCGTGCCTTGCAGGGACGCGACGCCATTACCGTTGCGCACCATTCGGCCGGCGGCCCGATCGCGACCGATTGGTCGATCGCTCCGGATCCGGTGATCGAACCAATCACCGAAGTGGTCTCCGTGCATGGCGTCAGTGAAGCCGCCGACGCGCCGTCTTTGATCTACAAGGCCAAACCCGGCAACTTCGTCCGCGACGCGCTCGCCAAGGGGTACCGCTTTGGCTTCGTCGGTAGCGGCGACAGCCACGACGGGCACCCCGGGCTCGCCCATCTCTCGAGCGGCGGAACCGGCGGTCTCGCCGCGATTATCGCCGATGAGCTCACACGCCCCTCGATCCTCCGAGCCCTCCGCGAGAGACGCGTCTATGCGACTTCCGGACCGCGCATCTATCTCCGCTTCGCCGTTGCGACGCATCCCATGGGATCCGTCGCAAAGGTCGCAGCCCTAGAACTCGACCCGCCGCCTTCAATGTACATCCACGCAATCGGTACCGCGAAGATCCAGTGGCTCGACATTGTTCGTAGCGGCACGGTCCTACGAGTCGCAGTTGACGAGACCACGATCGAGACCAACCTACCGTTGCCCGACCCCCAACCAGGCGAGTACGTCTACGTCCGCGTCGTTCAAGAGGATGGCGCCTTGGCCTGGTCGAGCCCAGTCTACTTCCAATAAGGCCCCGTGGCGCAACTACATGAGGAGAAACACCAACGGTGAGCACAATTGAGAAGATAAGCGAAACGTGCTGCTTCGGTGGCTGCTACCACTCCTACTTTTTCATCGCATCGTTCATCGATGTCCACTTGCAGCACCACGCGGCGCTCCCGCGCTAATCCCTTCTTCAACAACCGCCTGCATGCTGCGGACAAAATCTTCGACACCAAAGCGCTCGCGACGTGCCGCAAGCCGCGCTTCGACATCGATCCGCCTTTCTTCTGAGGAGAGCACCGCAACGATCTTCTCGACTGCGTCGCCGGTGTCGCGAAAAAGCAGATCCGAATCTTCGCCCAGAATCTCCACCGGTCCGCCGCTCGCATGCGCAAAGACGACACATCCGGCCCGAACCATCTCCGCGACGGCAATGCCAAAATGCTCCTCGACCATCGCATGGATGCCGTACCTGGCCTTATGCATCACCGCCAAGAGACGCTTTCGAGACGGCTCCAGCTCTAGCCTCAACCAATCTCCGCAATTCTGCGCACGCTTCTCGACCTCGCGAACATACGCTGGCACTTCGGGTAGGCCCAGTACACGCAAGCGAAGATCGGCACCGCGGCGGCGAACCTGATCCACGATGTCGATGATTTCCAGCGTTCGCTTCTCGCCGGAGATCCTGCCGACACAAATCATCTCATCGTTCCGCTCGCTCCACGGCAGGGGATCAAAGTGACCCGGGGTAGGCGGGAAGACGACGCGGCAGGAGCGACCGGTGATTGTCTCGACCTTCTCAGCGATGAACCGCGAGTTCGCAACCGAAATATTTCCCGCCATTCCTACACCGGAGAGCCCTCCAGCAAGTGCGTTACAAAGCCAGTGGTATAGGGTGAGTGCACCGGGCAACTCGGTATACCACGTCCGCTCGGGATCGGGGCGCGGCCGAAAACTCCAGGGGTAATGGATGTACTGAACCCCAACCCGACCGAAGTTCATCTCGTTACTCGTCGATATCACCACATCGAATCCCAGACGCCGATCCAAGCGTTTCGCAGCGCGCCCCAACAAGGCAATGCGCAACAATGCAAGACGCATGGGAACCAAATCGACGAGGCGCATCGACATATGACCAGGACGAACCTGGGACAGGCATTGTTGCGACAAACTCGTGCCGCAAAACTGATTCACTACGGCACAGTCAATATTCTGCCAACTCAGAACCGTGACATCGTACAGCTCCGACAACGCCTGCAGGGTCCACGCCGCCACTTGGTCCCCGCCCCCCGACCCGGCAATCGCCGGCTGCACAACCAAAACCCGCCGGCGGGTCATTCTTCCACCTCGGCCAGCGCCATCCTGCGGAACTCAGGAGCTGTCGCGAGCAATTCACTGTACGAACCCACGGCCGCAACCCGCCCGGCTTGGATGAAGATCATTCGGTCAAAGTCAGCAACGCTGTTGAGTCGGTGCGTCACCGCAACCACAGTCCGCTCGTGGTCAGCCGACAGATGCTTGATGATCTCCGCTTCGGTGCGCAAATCGAGAGAGCTGGTCGCCTCGTCGAGGATCAAGACGCCTGGGGATCGGTAGAGCGCACGCGCGATCCCGATCCGCTGCCGCTCACCGCCCGAAATGCGCACACCCTGGTCGCCAACCCGGGTCGCGAGGCCGCGATGCAGAGCCGCCACCATCTCTGTAAGGCCCGCCATCGCGATGGCGCGATCGACCGCAAGATCGTCGATGGCTTCGTCCGCCAGCCCAAAAGCTACGTTTCGCCTCAGGGAGTCGTCAATCAGGTGCACCTGTTGTGGGACATAGCCGATTTGATCACGCCAGGAGTCGAGACATTCCGAAAGCGGGCAAGAATCGATCAGGATCTCTCCCTGGCTAGGCTCGAGAAGTCCTACCAAAAGTCGCACGAGCGAACTTTTCCCCGAGCCGGTGGGCCCGACGATCGCTACCGACTCACCGCGGCGAAGTTCCAAGTCGACCGCGTCGAGTACCGGGGGCGCATCCGGAGCGTAGTCAAACCCCACGCCGCGAAACTCAACCCGGTCCGAAAACACAATCTTCTTTTGGCTCGCACTCGCTCGACTTGATCGAGCCTCCTCTAGAGCATCGAGATCCTCCCGAATCTGATCGATACCGGCGCGCCCACGGCGAGCAATATGAGTCCAGAAAAGTATCCGATTGGCGGACGGAATGACCCGAAATCCGGCGTAGGCGAAAAGCCCGAGCAGCGAGACCGTACGCCCGCCCGAAACACCCGAGAACATCAAAACCGACGTCGCCCCGAGCGCACCGACGATAAACAGAGTCTCAACTACGATTCTCGGCAGGGCGCCAAAAAAACTCTCCAGCGCTCGCACATCCGCGAAGTGCTGCGAAACCTCGGCAAACCGCTCGGAAAAGAACGGGCCTCGGCGCAGTACGGCGATCTCATCGACCGTTCCAAGAGCCTGTGTCTGCTCGCGCATCAGCTTCGATCCCAAGTCTCGGGTCTGCAGACCGAGCGAGGTAGATCGGCGACGCATTCCACTGAGCATCAGTCCGCCGACTGCGGCTAGGAAAATCGTCGAGATCAACGTCACCGCCGGAGCGACCGTTAGGAGGACACCGAGAATCGCCAGCAACACCAGAGACTCAGCCGCGATGTGGATGAGCGCGGAGATCACTTCGGTAAACGTCGTGGGGGCCAATCGCGTCGTCGTGTGAACCAGATCAGCGGCGTTGCGCTGCAAGTGAAACGTATACGGAGCCGATAGATACCCAGAGAGCAATCGGACTGAGAGGTCTGCTGAGGTTCGCGTCGACGCCACCGCGAGCGAATACTCAGTAGCCGCAAGAACGAGGCTTTTTAACAGGTAGAAGGAACCGACCAGGACTAAGATCAACGTTCTCGCGTTCTCTGACTCGGAAATCCCTAGGCGGACCAAGAAGGGTCCGACCACCGGCAGCGAGCCGAGCGCCTCTGGTTCTGCGATCGACGCAACCAACGCAAAGACCCCGGCTGCGCCGATTAGCTCGGTGACACTGGTCAACAAAAGGAGCGGAAGGTGGCGTAGCCACTCACGCCGGGACGGCGGAGAAAGTAGGTTGTAGCACTGCTCGAGATAGGTCCACATCGTGACAAACTCCCAGGGCAGGTCTGCCTCAACAGTCCTCCGAAAGACAGACGTGTGCGTAAAGACGATTCGCCGCGCGTAAAGTGTCTCTCAACGGACCGTCGTGCCGGAAGCCCCTTCGATCGCGGGCAACGCGTGGCGCAACCAATTCTGCCGCCAGGGTACAACATCCAGACTTGCAATCCGGTCCCGCAGCATCTGAATCACGCCACGCCCTTCAGAGTGTCGGCAGAGTTTACGCAACAGATCCACCAAGTCCACTTCATCACGAAATAGAAACCCGTTCTCACCGTCAGAAACAACCTCCCGCAAGCACTCTCCATAATCCAACACACAGACCGGGAGGCCGACACCAAGCATGTCTGCAACTTTCATCGGCAGATCGACGCCTGACGAAGACCGATGCAGACACAGACCAAAGTCAGCCGCGGCTAGGAACGCAGGGTAGTCCGCATCCTCGAGCCAGACGGTGTGCACTTCGACGTCTCGCAAGTCGGCCTCGAGGATCTCCTCCTTGAAATGATCGCGCCGCGGGCCGCGGCCCGACAACAGCACCAGGAGACGCGGGTCGCCTTTCTCCGATCGCCAACTTCGCAACGCTCTGATGAGCACGTCGAAGTCCTCGTCGGCACTCCAACTCGTCGAAGAGACGAGCAGAATCCGACGCCTATCGAGCAGCTCGTCAAGTAGCTCCGGACCGAGCCTGAGGACCGAACAAACTTCCCTTACCAAATCACTCCTGGAATGCTCGCGCATCGCAACGAACCTCTCTCCCGGATGGTCGCGCACAGTCACCGCCTCCAGTTCGGCGTGTTCGGCCAACCACTCGCCCATCGCATCCGACACACAGAGCTGGATGTCCGCATACCTCGCAAGCCACAGCTCGATGCGCCCAGACAGCCGCACAATCCAATGATCCTTACCGAGCCGCAGTCCGAGAACGGTCCATCCAAAATTGTGCCAATCCACAATCAGTCGCGACCGATGCAATCGGGCGTAAACGATGAGTATCGGAAGTACGTATACCGCAGGGGGGTTCTGCAAGAGAATCACGTCTCCTCGACCTAGCCGGCGCAGGACAGTGACAAACTCCACAAGCGCGCCAAGAAGACGCGGAACCACCCCTAACAAATAGAGAGACCGGCTCGACGAAGCCGGCTTGGGCGACGCCAAAGGGCGTACGCAAATATTCGGATCCTCCGCAATCTGGGCGCCCACTGGACTGTCGACGTAGCCAATCAACTCAACACGGTAACCCACCGAGGCAAGGGCGGTTGCGTGCATACACATACGCGGGCTCCGCCCGATATCTCCCAGAACCACCACCAGGGCCAGACCTCGCTCCGAAGCACTCGCGCCACTCACCAAAGGATCCTCCAGGTCGAGATGTCCCCGGCTAGGCCCGGTCGTTCGTCGAAGGGCTCAAAAAACTTCACGTAATCTGCTCCGAGGAAAGAAAGCTTGGTAAACGTCCCCCGAAGGAGCTCGACCGGTGCGACCAGAACCTGTCCGCCAGATCGATCGTACAATACGCTCGGCAAAGATGAGTCCTCGTGCACTTCGTGCTCTTTCAGGGAGCCTGCATCTGCAGTCAACAAATACCTCGGCATCTGATCGCTCTCGCGACCCTGGCGATCTCGCACACGAAGGATTACTCGACTCGGAACCTCGGACGAAATCGAGACTGACACCAAGACCCGGCCGTCGTCCATTCGTCCGCTGGTCCGGCAAACCAGCGCCGACTCGCCAACCTCGGGACCGGCAGAAGTCTTTTCACAAGATGTCCAGTCGCCAGAAACGTACCTCTGCGGATTCAGCGACGGATTGTTGGGCCGCGCGACCACACGCTCAGCCTGGGTTGGGGACAATCCGAACTTCGCGATCACTTCGCCGACAACCTCGTCGAACGAACCGCTGGCGCGGTCGCGCGCGTACGCCGCCGGAAAACTCCAGTCCGAAAGCACTTTCCAGCCGGCCGACCGCCTCAGTTCGCTCGGCAACAGCAGGTATGCCGGCGCAGGCACACAGTGCGTCGCCGCGAGCACTTCGGCAACCTCCGACGCGCTCAATCCACATTGCTCCAAAACAGCGAGTGCGGCGGAACGATCGACAACCACGATTGCTTGCAGAGCTTCGAAAGCTTCGGTCTCCGATAACCCCGCACTCTGCAGCCGACCGAACCCCCCGCGATGGCCTTCGGGTTCTGGAAAGGCCGCGGACCCGCAATTCAGCATGCGCAAGATACCGTAGGTCTCGTTCTCGGTACCGGCGTGCAAAGCACGCGCGACCCAATAATGAACGTGGGTTCGCAGCGTCCCGCCATCACTGAGAACCGGTCGCTCGGCAAAATACTTGATGAAGTAGCCATAATCCCACCACGAGTTGACCACCGCGCCAGCAGGTGACTCCTCCCGCAGGCGGGTCAGCGCCCCGTGCCAGGTGTCGTTCATCGTGGGGATGTAGTTTCGTCCCAGATCGAGACCACGTGACACAGGCCCCGCAGCGACGAGAGCCAGCATCACGAACGCCGCGGCGCGCGCGACGTAATGGTCCATGAACCCAAGACGACAGATCCAATCGTAGAGCCGGCCGCTCGCTACTGCGAACAGAACACCGATCGGCGGCGCCAGGAGAATCAGGAAGCGCGTGCCGCTGTGCGCAAGGATCAATGCACCCACGAACCAGACGATCACCAACGAACCCGCGCCTTGATCCTCGAGGCCCTGCCCGTCCTCTGCCAAGAAAGCTCCGACCACCACCGCCAGCGGTAGCAACAAGAGAGCCGCGAGGTAGTACGGATCTGCCCCACTCAGGGTCAGCAGGTAGCGATACAACAGATTGCCCCCGATCAAGACTGCGAAGTGCCAAGGAAGCCAACCGGACCTTGGCAGCATCAACAAGATCAACCCGAGCCAGGCGGCGAAGAAGTACACGGGACCTGCCATCGAACGGGCGATGCCCATCAGGCTCGGATCGCGCAACTCACCGACCGTTCCGAACACGTCCGGCCAAATCAAGTCCGGAGGCCTCAATAGCACCGCCGAATTGTCTGCCCCACGACTCACAATCGTCGTCAAGACACCCGCCGGTGTATCGTCCGCGCCGACGAACCACGTCGCCCCGGTCGCAAGAGCCAGGTACATCGAAAAAACGAAAACCGCAGCGCGCAGAGTCAGCGCGACCGGTTGCGCCCTTCCAACCAACCATCGCACCGCACAGAGCACAACATTCGCTCCGAGACCCAATACGACAACAGCGAACGGAAACATCCAGCCGCTCCACGTCGCCGCGTGCGCACCGGTCGCTAGGGCCGCGATCAAGATCCAAAACGCGCGGCGCAATATCGTCAAGGCGCAAACCGCCTCGACCGCTCCCCAAACTTCGAAGAGCGGCAAGACAACATTCCAGATGTCGTTGTCCGCACCAAAAGAACGAAACAAGACCGAGGTATTGAGACCGATGAGGATTGCGCATAGGAAACCGCCCAGAGCGCCGCCGAAGCGGCGGCCTAGATAGTAAGACGGCACGATTCCGGCGAGTCCGACGAGCAAAGACAGGAAATACGCTGAGACGCTGAGCGGTAAGCCCGGGCGGAGCCACTGACTTACATTGTGCAAGACAGCCAAAGCACGCGCGTGCATGGAGGTCGCATAGCGAGCGACGGTACCTACGGGCGCCAAGGTCATCGTGTCCCGACACTCACCATCCTCGATCGAGTCACAGGCGCTGCCGCTGCGCAGCAGGTTGCGCGCACTGCGCAGCCACGCGTAGCTGTCGAAACCGCCAAGATAGGGATAAGCGTTACCGCTCCCGTCTTCGAGCGAGTAATAGTCCCTCCAGCGAGCCTCAGCCGCAAACAATCGCTGCGCATACTCTGTCGGATGATCGCGGATCCAAGTATCAACGTCGCGCCCACCGACTCTGCGATCGGCACTAGCGAGAAGCTCGGACACTTCCGCTCGCGTCGCAGACAGCGCTCGCTGATCGATACCTGCAAAAAGTAGCGGCTGCACGCGCACCCAAAGAACGAGGAGCGATGCCACCAGGATCAATCCAAGGTCCAATCCAAGGTCCAAGCCGAGGTCCAAGCCCAGGTCCAACCAACGTTCCCGCAACCCACGCAAGGCGCTAGGCTTTCCGCCGTCGAAACTCATCCGGCGACTGAGCCCGGCTTTCGAGCCATCGGGTCGCGCCCAAGGTCGCCATCGCCGCGAAGGCGACGAGCAACGCCCCAAATGGGCCGCGCGCCACGACCGCGAGAAAAGCGAGCACCGAAAATACGAGACAAATTGAGTACAGGATGAGCAATGCCCGGCGCTCCGAGAATCCCAAGCGCAGTAGCCGGTGGTGGACATGGTCCCGATCAGGTCGAGCGATCGCTGCAACGCCGGCACCGAGCCAACGGCGCAAGACGGCGTGCGCCGTGTCACTGAGCGGTAGCCCAAGGGCCAGGACCGGCACCGCGAGCACCACTGTCGTCGCACCCTTCTGTAGAGACTGAATCGACAGAACCGCCATCGCAAACCCCAGCAACAAGCTGCCCGAGTCGCCGAGGAAGATGGAAGCCGGTGGAAGATTATACGGCATAAAGCCAAGCAAGCTGCCGGCCAGGACCGCCCAAACGAGCACCGCGTCGAATCTCCCTTCGATCGCGGCGATGCCGGTCAGGGTCAACGTCGCAATCAACGCGACCCCAGCCGCCAACCCGTCGAGCCCGTCGATCAGGTTGAAGGCATTGGTGATGAGTACGATCCAAGCCACGGTCGCCAGCGGCCCCGCCCACCCCAAGTCGACGGTCCCCCCGCTAATCGGGTTCGACACTGCAACAAAACCATAGCCTGCAAAAACGACAATCGTCGCCGCAAGGGTTTCGAAGAGCAACTTCACGATCGGCGACAGATCGTGAACATCGTCAACAACGCCGAGCACGAGCACCATCAACGCTGCAACCGCGATCAAAAATAATCCCATGCCGCCGCCTAGCAGCTGTCCAGGCAGATCGGACGACAGGGCCATCGAGGCCGACAGGGTTACTCCAAACGACAGCGCGACAGCGATCCCGCCAAGCTGCGGCGTGGTGGACCGATGGAGATGTCGGCCGCCCGGTCGATCGACGACGCCTAGGCGACGGGCCAACAGAGTGACGGCTGGAGTCGCAACCGCCGACAAAAACAGGGCGGCAGCGGCATGCCCCACATAAAAGGCGATGTCGGCTGATTGGGTCACCGGCTGGCTCAAGCAGCCCGCTAGCCTGTGATCACGCTAGCGAGGACGTGCTCAGAACGATCGGCACCGAAAATATAGACCGCAGCGCCAGCGAACCTACCGGGTTTCATCACGCCTCCCCAACCGCAAAGAAAAATGGCGCCTCGGCAGGTAGCCGAGACGCCACTCCCTTACCAGTACATCGGATAGGAGGCGAGCCGGAGACCGGCCAACCGGTCGGTTACGCAGTCAAGCCGATTTCCGCCAGATGCGCCTGCGCCATCGCCAGGTCGTCCGTTTGATTCGGGTGAAAGTCGCGCCCGAAGTAGGCTTTGAACCCCTTTACGATTGCACGTCGCATTGCACCGCGGTCGCGGCGCTCGAGATCGCGCAACATCGAACGACGCTCCTCGACCGGGATTCCATCCTGTCTTAACAGCATCCGGGTACCGGCGAGTGCCCACGCCACCAGAACGACAGTCGCGAAGAGAAAACCTCCGATCCGCAGCAAATAGCTCGGATTCACCGCCCGCAGCACATCAAACGCGACCGCCTTGTGCTCGATCTCCTCGATGGCGTGCCACGCGATCAACTTCCGCATGACGGGATGCGCTTCCTTCAGCCGCGGGTTCTCCAACGTAAACGCACCCAACGTCGCGGTGTAGTGCTCAGCCCCTGCAGTGATCGCCAGCCGAAAGGATGCCGGCAGCAGCTTCGTGGACAGCGCTGTGAACTTGTGAAACCTGCCTAGAAACGTATCGATCCGGTAGCCCTGCCCTCGCAGAGTGGTGAAGTACCGCTCATGCTCGTGCGCGTGACGCCCTTCCTGGCCTGCAAAACCTTTGATCTGCTCGCGTAGCGCCGGCTCATCGACTTTGTCGAGGTGATCCATCACTGCCCGCACAAAGAACCGTTCACCATCCGGAAACACCAGATTGAGGCCATTGAAGATGTGCGTCTGCATCGCATTGTCGCCAAACCAGTGACGAGGAATCTCCTCATCGAAGGCCAGCGACACCTTGCGCACCGGAATTTCGTTTCTCACAGACTCTGTCATCGGAAGACTCCTCGCCAATCAATTCACACCGTACTAAACGGTACAAATACCACTCTGTCCGTTTTGGGGGCATTCGTCAAGGAGTACTCGAACGGGCCGAGCCTTCACCGGTCCGCCGCAAAAAGCGTTGCACCCACCGGCGAGACTTCACTGAGACTTCCGTACGCGCTGCATCCGAAAGCCCTGATCGTCGGGGTCCGTCCAAACTCACCGTTTGGAGTCGGAGTTGCACTGCCACGACGCAGTCTCCTCCGAATAGAATCGTCGGGACTACAACGCTTCTTCGATCGCCTTGGTCACTACCTTGTCCGTCGGCTCGGCAGCTGGGTCGAAGCGGGCTACTACGTTGCCGTTCTTGTCTACGAGGAACTTGGCGAAGTTCCACTTGACGTCGCCCGGACCGTCGGGCGTCGTTTCCTCCCCGGTCAGGTGCGCATACAGGGGATGACGTTCGTCGCCGTTTACGTCGATCTTGGAGAACAGTGGGAAGGTCACGTCAAATCGCGATTCGCAGAAGCTCTTGATCTCTTCGTCGGATCCCGGCTCCTGACCCGCGAACTGATTGCAAGGAAAGCCGACGACAGAGAACCCCCGCCCCTTGTACTTGCGATGCAGCTCTTCCAGCCCCTTGTACTGCGGGGTGAGCCCGCATTCAGAGGCAACATTTACCAGGAGCAGGGTCTTGCCGGCAAAGTCGCCGAGACTCTTCTCTTCGCCATCGATCGTAGTCGCTTTGAAATCATGAACATTTGCCATAGCGCTCTCTTGTCAAAGGCTTGCCCCACTTTCAATAGCCCCCGCCTCACGCCAAATCGGTAGTGGGTCACTTTGATTCTGAGCTGGCGCAATCGGAGCGAAGTTGGGGTCGCGGTAGGGACACCGGTTACCCGGTGCCCCCCGCACAGATCCGGACTTGCGGAACTACCGCATCCGGCTCCTGCCTTAGGTTCTGACGCGCAGGCGTTGATCGGGATGAGGATGAACAACACGGGGCTGAGGGAG
>JAJCZJ010000054.1 GCA_029262455.1 Deltaproteobacteria bacterium
CCCCGTACCCCGTACCCCGTACCCCGTACCCCGTACCCCGCATCCCGTACCCCGTACCCCGCATCCCGTACCCCGTACCCCGTACCCTGCATCCCGTACCCCGCATCCCGTACCCCGTACCCCGTACCCCGCATCCCGTACCCCGCATCCGTAGCCCGCCCGCGAAAGCCCGGCGGCTGATCCCCGCGCATATGGGACTTGGAAGTCGCAGCGAACGCCATCGCGTTGTCACCCATCGTTCTTGTCCTCAACACGATAATCCGCGCCCTATCTTGACTGCGGCGACAGTGAAGCGGATTGTTCTTCTATGCCGTGCGCATCCTGCGGCGCCGAGCTTCTAGCCGGCAAGCAATTTTGTCATTCTTGCGGTGAGCCCGTACCGCGCGGCTGTGGTTCGTGCGGAGCCGTCCTCGATGGCAGCTTTCGCTTCTGTCCGGACTGCGGGGCTCCCGTCGAATCCGAATCCGTCTCTTCTCCGCAACCTGATCCAGCACCGCACGAGCCTAATCGCAACGGCGGCGGCAACGGTTTGGAGCGCTTCTCCCGCGCCATGCCGGCGGGGATGGCCGAGAAGTTATCTTCTTCCGGGGCGTCGATCGCTGGCGAGCGCAAGGTCGTGACGGTTCTCTTCTGCGACTTGGCGGGCTCGACGGCTGTGGCGGAGCGGCTCGACCCGGAGGACTACCGCGAGCTGCTCGACCAGTACCTCGAGTTGGCGTTTCGCGAGATCTACCGCTTCGAAGGCATCGTCAACCAGCTCGCCGGCGACGGTTTGATGGCGCTGTTTGGCGCACCGATCGCACACGAGGACGATCCGCAGCGGGCGATTTGGGCGGCCCTGGCGATTCGCGACGCGATGGCGGATTTCAACCGTCGCCTCGAAGCGGAGCGCGGCATCGTGCTGCCGGCGCGTATCGGGATCAACACGGGTCCAGTTGTGGCGGGCTCGGTCGGCAACGACTTGAAGATGGACTACACCGCGGTGGGGGATACCACGAATCTCGCGGCGCGACTCGAGTCGCTGGCCTCTCCCGGCACTGTGCTGATCAGTGACGATACCGAACGACTGACCCGCGGCTTTTTCCGAGTCGAGGCGGCCGGGCCCTTTGATGTGAAAGGCAAGAGCGAAGCAGTCAATGCCTTCGTCGTGCAGGACTCGGTCGATGTTTCGCACCCGATGGTAGTTGCAGCGCGGCGCGGATTGACTCCGCTCGTCGGCCGCGAAGAAGAGATGGCACAGTTGCGTTCCTGCTTCGACCGAATCTCCGGCGACTTCCCGCAGCTGGTGCATATCGTCGGCGACGCCGGCAGCGGCAAGTCTCGGTTGATTCACGAATTCAAGGAGCAGCTCGGCGAATCTGGCGCAACGTTTTTCGAAGCACGTTGTGCGGCACTGCATCAGTTGGAGCCGTACTATCCGTTCATCACGATGCTGCGCCACTTCTTCGATCTCGATTCCGGCGAGCCTGCCGATGTCATGGATGCTCGCGTGGCGCAGAAGATCGGCGTCGATGTGGCGATGATCGAGCAGAAGTTCCCGCATTTGTGCCGGCTACTCTCGGGGAGGGCTTTCGACTCGTCGGAGATCCCGAAAGAAGAGCTGCAGCAGGAGACGACGCAGGCCTTGGGCCGATTGGTGTTGGAGGAATCGAGGAAGCGTCCGGTCGTGGTTGTCTTCGAGGACCTGCAGTGGGCAGACGACCAGTCGATCGAACTACTCAACCTTTCTCTTTCGCAGATGGTGCGGGCGCGCATCATGGTGCTGATCAGCTCGCGTCCGGACGAGGCCTTTGCTTGGCGCACGAGCGCGGCGGTGACGCGCTTGCATTTGCGACCGCTGCCGGTGCTCGCGGTGCGTGAGATCATGCGCAGCTTGGTCGGTGGGCAGCTCCCGGAAGAGGTGGAGTCGAAGATCATCGAGCGCGCTGAGGGGAGCCCGTTCTTTGTCGAAGAAATTACGCGCTCCCTGCTCGAGCAGGGGAATATCCAATGTAGCTCGGAGGGCTGCTCGCTCGACGAGTCGGTGGACAACCTCGAGATCCCCGGTTCCGTGCGCGAGGTGTTGGCGGCTCGCTTGGACAGTCTCGACCCGGTGGCAAAGCGGATTGCTCAGCTTGGGGCGGTGTTGGGGCGTCAGTTCAAGCAGACCGAGATCGATCACGTGCTCGGCAATACGCCCGTCGATGACCGCGATGGTGAAACGCGGCGTGCGTTGGCGCAGTTGGTCGATCGTGGAGTGTTGCACCCGATTGGCGGTCCTCAATCGGACGAATATCGATTCGGCGAGAGCCTGACACAGGAAGTCGCGTACGAAAGCCTACTGATGCGCGAGCGCAGGCGTTTGCACAGTCGTGTCGGCGCGATGGTGGCCGAGCGCGGCGGCAGCACGACGTTGATCGCGCATCACTTCGCCTTGAGCGACGACGAGACGAAAGCGGTGGAAACCCTGATGGCCGCGGCGTTGGAAGCGGAGAATGTGCCGGCCTACCGGACCGCAACCGATCTGTTTCGTCGAGCTTGGGAGATCGCCGAGGCGGCTGCGGTCGGGGCGGGTCGCGAGGGCCAGCAGCGGCTGCTGACGGCGGCTCTGGGCTACTGCCGAGTCGTCGTGCTTTACGGATCGTCCAACGACATGTTGGCCAAGCGTGCCGCTGAGGTAGCGTTGGATCAGGCGACCGAGCTAGGCGATGCTCACTCCGCCGCCACGGCGAATACGTATCTCGGCATGGTCCTGACGACCGACCCGGAGAATTTTCAGCGCGGCATCGAGCATGTCGAGCGCGGTGTGCGAGCGGCGCAAGACCTGGGAGACGAAGTCCTGGCGATCGGTACCTCGCGTGGCTTGGCGTGGAACTACTGTCTCGACGGCCGCTTTGCCGACGGCATGAAGATCGGTTCGTGGGCGATGGAGCGTTTGGAAGCGATGGGCGAGGCCGAGAAGCCGACCGACCTGTATCTCTCGACCATGATGATGCAGCAGCAGATTCGATTCTACTCGGGCGACCTCAGCGGCGCCCTGGCGCAGGCCAGTGAGTCGATTCGCTTGTGCAAGAAAGTTGGCAATCGCACGATCGGCAGCGGTGCGGTTGGAATGTCTGGCTACATTTATTTGGTGCAGGGTGACTATCCAGCCGCCCTAGAGGCGGCGCGCGATAGTATGGCCTTGGCCGAAGAGATCGGCGTCGATTGGGGCATTCGACGATCGGCGATCCTGACTGTCGCGGCGCAGGTCGAGCTCGGCGACGAACCTCCGAGTGCGCGCATGCTCGATCTGGCGGAGGAAGGGGTTGGTCTGGGTGGCACGATGGTGGTGTTCACGTTGCCACTGGTCGAGGCCATGGTCGCGCTGCTCAAGTTCCGGCGCGCTGAAAGTGTCGCCCGCACCGCGCTCAAAGGCTCCGCCGGCCGATTGCGTGTGATGTTTGCGAAGGCGGCGCTCGGCGATGCGACTCTGCGATTAGGAGACTCCTATTGGGCGGAAAGCGGCGAGTGTTTCAGTGAAGCGCTCAGCTTGGCCGAAGAGATTGGTTCTGTCGTGGGGCAGTCCGCGAGTTTGAATGGACTCGGCAAGCTGGCGCTGGTGCAGGAGGACTACGATCACGCCGCAATGCACTTTAAGCGTGCCTACGAACTTGCGTCTGCCGCAGGCGTCGGACGGTACGCAAAGCGCGCGAAGAAGCTGTTGGAGGAGGCGAGCGACGCACGTGACCGGCTCCGTGCGGTGCCGGCGTGATCCCGATCGAACCGGCGCAAATCACGGCTGATTGGGTGACTGGCGCTCTGCAGGATTCTTTTCCCGGTTGTCGCGTCGCCAATGTCGAAGTCGTCGACTGGAACGCTGGTACGACAGGCCGGGCGCGGCTGAAGCTTGCCTATGAGGCCGAGTCCGGAGCGCCTCCTACAATTTTCGTCAAGCTCCCGCCAGCGGACGAGATGCAGCGTGCCATGGTTCACTTCACCGGCATGGGGCGCCGGGAAGTGTCGTTTTATCAGGGTATCGCGCGCGATGTGCCGGTGCGCGTGCCGCAACCGTACTATGCCGCATCAAACGAGGAAGGCACGCACTACATCATGTTGCTGGAAGATCTCGTGGCCAGTGGCTGTGACTTCCCGTCCTTGTTCGGCGCAACCCTCGAACACGCCCGGTCGGTGATCGGCAACCTCGCGCAAGTGCATGCGGCGTTTTGGGACAGTGATCGCTTCGATGCGGATTTGAAGTGGGTCGAACCTCCGATGCGGCACGAGATCGGCCCGACGTTGGTCAAGCAGTCGCTCGACATGTTCTCCGACGAAATGCCGCAGGTGTTTCGCGACTTCGGAGCGTTGTACGTCGAGCGAACCGAAGAAGTCTGCGACGTCTGGGAGCACAGTGGTGTCGCCACTCTGTGCCACGGCGATTGCCACATCGGCAATCACTTCTGGGATCGCAAGCTCGGAGTAGCGGGTTTCTTGGATTGGGCGGTTCTACCGCGCTGCCCGGGCGTACGCGACGTGGTCTATTTCATGGGCAACTCGGTGCCGCCGGAAATGGCCGCCGAACACGAACAGCCGCTTCTGCAAGACTACCGCCACCAGCTAGAAGAAGCCGGCGTCAAACCACCAGAGCTCGAGGACCTGTGGAAAGCCTACGGGCAACACGCCGGCTATTCCTGGGTAGCGGCGGTAACAACTCTAGCCATGGGCGACAAATGGCAACAATCGAGTCACGCCCTAGAAGCAACCAAGCGAGCCAACCAAACTCTGGAGCGATTGCGAACGGTCGAGCTACTACAGGCCGAACTCGCGTAGTTGCACGTGCGAGATCAACCGCAGATGAACGCAGATGGACGCCGATGGTTTCTAAGGTCACGGATGAACACAGATTTGGGTCGGAAGGCTGAAGGCCCTTCTTTAATCCGCGGATGGCCACAGATGGCCGCAGATAACGATAGGCCCGGAAACCATTGGAGGGCGAAGCTCCCTTCTTCGCCAAGGCTTCGAAGGCCACGCCTGCCGAGCCGCGTAGCGGACCTGGTTTTCTGTGCCTTCGACAGCGCGGCCGCTTCGACCTTCGACCCAGGAGCGCAGCGACTTCGACCAGAGGCGACAGGTCTGCCGAAGCATTAGCGGAGGTTGAAGCGCTTGGGACTTGGGACTAGCGGCCGCGCCGCGCCGCGCGATTTCTCGTTCTTGAGATCGCGGACGTCCTTGTCGACTGATGATCGGTGGCCTGCGGCGTTGGCCACCCCTTTGCTCTGGATTTCAGGGGGAGGGAACGAGCGAATGATGAACCGACTTTTGATTGGATTAGCGGTTATCTTGATGACGGCCCCTGCGTTTGCGGGGGCAGTGGATGTCGACAAGTTGTACGCTGCGAAGTGTCACATCTGTCACAGCTTGAACGGTAAGGGCGGAGTTGGAGCTGATCTCGGCGGACCACTGGATGGTGTCGGCGCCAAACGAAGTGAGGAGTGGCTACGTGCCTACATGGCGGACCCGAAATCGCAAATGCCCGGGGCCAAGATGCCGGTCGTGCAACTGGAGAAGGCCGAATTTGACGCGATGATCAACTACATGCTGTCGCTGAAATAGGATTTCTCATCTCGGTACATGGAGAGGAGAACCATGCTCCCTATCAGCGATCCCCGAGAAGGTCCTCCGGGGCTTGCCCCTGCCACGACTCGTTGAGTCTAGCCGAGGCAAACCGCGTCGACATTCCGATTCGTGGGATTTCATCTCGAAAACTTTATCGAGAATCGGAAGACTCCGTCCCCCCAACCTAAGGCTGGAACCTCGTTGTCGTGCGGTATGCACTTTGCATACTGCTCGGGACTACTAGTTGGGGCCTTTGACCTCAGCAGGGGGGGCGTCGGATGCGAGTCTTCACGCGGTTGGTTCGGTTGGGTTTGGGGATTGGGATGGGCTTCGCGATGCTTCACTGTAGTAGTGGTGACGACGGAGCCGGGTCGGCCAGCGGGCCCTTTCCGGGTGGGTTCCTCGGCTTGGCGAACGTCGAGCAGAACATCACTCAATGTGGCGAGTGCCACCCGAGCCAGCAGGCGAAGTGGGAAGAAACGCGCCACGCCCATGCCTTCTCCACACTGGAGGCGATTGGCCGCGAGGGCACAGAGCAATCTTGTGCTCCCTGTCACAACATTTCGGATCGGGGAAACGAGGTCATGGACGCATCGCTGGGGTTCGTGATGGATGGTAATCCGCGATTGCGCAACGTGCAGTGCGAGAACTGCCATGGCCCGGGCGCCGATCATATTGCCGATCCGAGCAACAAGCCGTTCGCCGCGCTCGAAGTGAACTTTGAGGTAGGTTGCGGCGAATGCCACCAGGACGCGCACCACCCGTTTGTCGACGAGTGGCTCGAGTCCGCACATGCGCAGTCACATCTTACCGGTGCGAACTTTGGACTCAACGTCGCGTCCGATCCAAACTGTGCTTATTGTCATGTGACGCAATCCTTCGTTCGGTTCATTGAGACGGAAGGTGTCGAGCGTGTCATCACCGCCGATCCACTGCCGATTACATGCGTTGCCTGCCACGATCCGCACGGCAATGGCAATGACAAGCAGCTTCGCGTGATCGATGGACAGCCGATCGTCTGCGGCCAATGTCACACGACCGGCGACTCGATGATCGGCGACACCCCGCATCATCCTCAGCGAGATGTGTTGCTGAGCACGGCGGGCTTCTTCTTTGACGGAGTGACGAACCCGGGACCGGCCACACACGGCAACATCGACAACAATCCGGAGCTTTGTGCCACATGTCACGTCGTCACCAGCCCGTTCGTGCGTGAGGGAGAGCTGCAGATTCCAGCTCAAGTGGGCCATCGCTTTCTTCCGATTCCTGTCATTGACGAGGAAACCGGTGAACGCAACTTCACGAACTGTGTCGGGTGCCATGCCAATCCGGCCTCTGTCTTGGAATCGTTTAGGGACCAAGCGCTCGGATTGTTTGATGAATTGGAGAGCGCTCTAGGGGCAGTGCCTGAGGCGTTGCACGGCACTGAGGCGTACGAAGGCGCCCTGTTCAATTTCGAGCTGCTCGACGCGGACAAGAGCAAAGGGGTGCACAACCCGCGCTTGACGATCTTGCTCTTGGAGTCGTCGATCGAGGCTCTCGAGGCATTGTGAGGCGAGGTGGAGCTTACGGCGGAGATGGGCGCGGTGGACACCGCCTTTTTCCGCCGCCATTTTCAGACCTCTAAGAATACGAGAGTGCGCTGACACGCAAACTGGACATGCGGTTCCGACGAGCCATTCCCTTGAGTGCGATGGCTCTCGCCGCAGCGATGTACGCGTGCGCCGGGTTGTTGGCCGGGGCTCCGGAGCTGCCGATGATTGAGGGGGCCGAGGCTGTTGGATCTCAGACGTGTGCGACCTGTCACGCTGACGTTGTTGGATCTTTTGGAAGCCGGGCCCACGGCATCATGGCTGTCGAACGCGGCGATTCCTGTGAGAGCTGTCACGGGCTGGGCTCGAAGCACTTGGCGACGTTGTCCCCAGCCGAGATTCGAGACGCTGAAGTTCTCGCCGCGCTGAGCGCGAGTCAGAAGTCTCAGCTATGCTTGAACTGCCATAGCCGGGATGTGGGTGCCTTTCGAATGAGCCACCACGCCGACGCCGGCGTGTCGTGCTGGAGCTGTCACGCCGATGCGCTGCATCGCGGTGCGTCGCAGGCTAGCCGGAGTGAAGCCGGGGAAGTTGCAGCGGCGGCGGAGGCGACCGACCCTTGGGACTCGATCGTCCCAGTGGATCTCCATGGGCGCGGCGGGGTTGGTGCGTTGGCCGCGCCGTTGGGCGGCGATACCGGCGCCCAGTTTTGTTACCAGTGTCACGCTTCGACGAAGGCCGACTTCCTCCTCCAGTTTCACCACCCTGTTCCGGAAGGGCGGATGACGTGCACCGACTGTCACTCGGTGCACGGCTCTACCGTGTTGCAAGATATGGATCGAGGGTCGACCAAGTGCCTCTCGTGCCACAACGAGATTGCTGGTCCCTGGGTCTTTGAGCATCTCGCGATGGAGGACGGTTGTGTGACGTGTCATTCGCCGCACGGCTCGACCGTGGAGAAACTCCTGCGGCAGGCCGACAATGCGATGTGCGAGCAGTGTCACTTTGACGCGCGATATCCGCTGATTGGTGGCGTCGATCACACGCGCCTTCTCTCGGCAGGTGCACTCTGTGTGGACTGTCATTCTCAGGTTCACGGGTCGAACACTGACGAGAATCTCAATCCTCTGCGCATCGAGGAGCTGCTGCGCGGTCCGAGGTGACGATGACTTTCTCGACGCGATTTTGTCTGGCGAGTTTTTTGGTTTGCGCGGCCGCTAGCGTCGACGCCGCTGAGAGCGAAGATGAGACAACGCCGCGATCCTCGACAGCCGAGGTTTCGGTGTTCGGGCGGGGTGTTGAAGTGGGCGGTGACACCCGTAAGTTTCGCGAGGATTACGACGATCTCTCAAGCGGCGGCGGCCTCGAAATTCGAGTCGACGATGTGCGTGACGACGGGGTCTACGCAAACGCCGCCGGTTCGTTTCTGTTCGCCGAGCGTGGGAACGAGATCGATGGCGCGGAACTCACCATCGCGGCCGGCCGCTGGGGACGGTACCATCTCAACGCTGGGTTCTCGCTGCTTCAGTCGTATTTCGACGACTCTCGGGACGGTCGGTTGGGTGGATTTCCCTTTTCAAATGAGCTGGGCCGCGATCTGCATACCGACCGAGTCCACTTGGACCTTGAAGCCAAGGCATTGATCGGGGAACGCGGATCGTTGACTCTGCGGTATCTGCACACGGAGCTCGACGGTGAACGCAGCTTGTTGAAAGGGTCGATCGTCGAGTCCCTGAGTCCGTTCTCGTTTCGCGCCCCGAGCTCGCAAGACGTCGACCGTCAGGCCGATGCTGTTGAGATTGAGGCGATCCTCCCTGTGGGACCGGTGCAGCTGGCGATTGATGCCGCTTACCGCGATGAACGCAACCAGACTGAGACGCGCGAGACCAACTTTGCGCCTACTGCCGTTCGAGACCGCGTGAACTTCAGCAATGAGTTTGACGTCGACGTTTTCCAGGGCGGGGCGACGATTTCCGCGACAGGCGACGCGAGGGTGCAAGGGCACGCCGGGTACCGTGTCGTTTACATGGAGGGGAGTGGCGGCTCGGTGCAAAGCTCAGGCCCCGCTCCGGGCGACGTTCGTCGGTCGACGGATGATGTCGAAGTCGAGTCGTGGATGCATTTGGGGCACGCCGGAGTCGTCCTTCGGCCGCTCCCTCATTTGGCTGCCCGCGCGAGCTATGCGGTTCGCGATCGCGATCGCACCGCCTCGGCGAGCGAGCTGCGGATGCCGGTCGTTGGAGCGTCATCGCAGCTAGTGCGCAACCGCACACAAAAAGACGTTATGACACATTCTCCGAGGGTGTCTCTGAGCTTCACGGGTCTTCCTCGCACGCGCCTGCGTGCCAGTTACGGATTCGATCGCGTCAGCCGGGAGCTCGACCTCGCTTCGCTCACCGACAGTGGCGGTTTGGCGGCGATTGATCGAATCCAGCGCACCGACCTAGACGTCTACACGCACAGAGCCCGGCTCGGCGCGAGGGTTCGCCTGGCGCGCCGTGCCACCGCCGAGGTCGGTTACCATCTTCTGCGCGAGGAGATCGACGAGACGGTAGACGAGCTGGTGAACGAAGTGACCCTCGGAGATCGCGAAAGTGATCGGGATCGAGTTTTTGCCAAGATTCGGGTACGTGCCTCGCCGCGTGCGTCCTTCGAGTTCGGGGGAGAGTGGAACCGCGGGGAATTCCGCCGCACCGACGTTGAGGGACGATCTTCGACCGATGTCGAGGGGTATCGCGTCAACGCCCAGCTCAGCTCGATTCCGTTGTCGGGCCTATCGACGCATGCGACCGTATCCTATGTCGATCGCGATTTCGGGGTCGGGGAGCGAACCGATCGAACTCTTTCGATCTTTCGCGAGATCACCTTTCGCGACCGGTCGGTGGCAGGTGCAGGGTCAGTATCTTGGGCGGTGGCGCCTGGGGTAGCTCTCCGCAGCCGTTATTCGGTGGCGGTTGCGTCTGGAGGATTGGACAACATCAGCCACCGCGCCCACCTGGACGCGGCCTATCGCTTGAGTGAGCTGGTCCGGCTCGCTGCGGGATATTCGTATCTTGGCTTCGATCAGGACCGCATCGCGGACGACGATTTCGACGGCCACTTCGCCTGGGCGAGGGTCGCACTCGACTTCTAGTGCGATTCCAAAGCCACGGACCAATACGGATGAACACCGATTTGGGTCGAACCGGCACCCCCGGGAGGGAGAGGCGCCGCCGAGCCGCGCAGCGGATCCGAATCATTAATCACCAGTCACGAATCACCAGTCACTAAAGAATCCTTGAAACTTGAGACGTGAAACTTGGGACGTGCGGCGAAGCCGGGAGGGAGAGGCGCCGCCGAGCCGCGCAGCGGATCCGAATCACCAATCACGAGTCACGAATCTCCAGTCACTAAAGAATCCTTGAAACTTGAGACGTGAAACTTGGGACGTGCGCGAAGCGCCTAGCCGCGCAGCGGCGAAGCCGTGATCAACGAATACAGAAGCGTGAGCCACAGTCCGGCGAGGAACGTGAGACTCACCCCGAATGTGGCAAAGCGTCGACTCACGTTGTTGCTGCCGAGGTGGATGTACGAATGCACGCACCTTGCGGCGACGAAGAGCCACGCGAGAATCACGCTGAGAGTCGTGACCGAGCCAGATACGAAGGTGAGAATCACTCCGATGTAAAAGAGGGGCGGCACCTCGAAGTGGTTCTGAACGTGCCTAGCCAGGAGGTGGAGATGTTTTGGCTGGCTTCCTTGGTCGTAGGTACGAAAGTAGCTGATGCGCACGTCCCCGCCGTGAATCGCCCGATAACGAGCCAAGCCGAGCGATAGGATTACCCCGAGGGTAAGAGCGAACATCGCGATAGCCGGGTAGAGAATAGCCGCTGGCGTCATCCGTTTCCTTTACACCAAGTGCCACGGCGGGGGATAGCAGACGGTGTACGAAAACCCGGCAATCCCGGGAGGGAGAGGCGCCGCCGAGCCGCGTCGCGGATCCCAATCACGAATCACCAGTCACTAAAGAATCTTTGAAATTTGGGACGGCGAAGCTTGGGACTTGGGACGTGAAACTTGGGACGCGCGGCGGAGCCGCGCCTTGGGACGGCGAAGCGCTTGGGACTAGCGGCGAAGCCGCTTGGACGCCGCGAAATGGTTCGGATAGGAAAGACTTGTGCGAGGATGGGACAGTGACGAAGACAGCTAGGATCTTGGGCTTGCGTCGGTGGCGGGGGACTTCTGCCGCGGGGCACTGTCGTGAGCTATCAGCGCTGACCGGAGGGGTTGGGCGGTGAGAGATCCTCAGGCCCATGGTGAGACAACGACGGTCGCTGAGTCGCCGCCGCAGCGGGTTCTCTTCTTGATTGCTCCGACCGGAACCTACTGCCGCGAAGATCGCTGTCAATCGTATTTCAGCTTTGAGCTGATTCCTTCCATGCGTTCCCCGATGGAAGAGTGCGAGGCGGCCGGATCGCTCCGCGCCGAAGGGGTCGAGCCGTTCCTCATCGATGCGCCCGCAGCCTCGATGACGGCTGAAGAGACCGAGCAACGCATTCTCGCGACTCGTCCCGACCTGGTCGTCATCGTCGTCACCTTCGGCACTCTCGAAGCCGACTTGGCGTGGGCGAAGCGGGTGAGGGATCTGTTGCCAGCCGCCGCGATCGGCGTGCGTGGCGCGCCCTGCTACGTGCAAGCCGAAGAGATCTTGCGCACGACTCCGCATGTGGATTTCTGTGTCCGCGGCGACTACGAAGTGGTTTTTGCCGAGATCGCCCGCAAGGGATACCGCGCCGCGGCCGGCACGGTATTACGCGAGGGCGACGGTATCGCGACCTCGGCGCCGGCGCCGCTAGCTCCGGACCTCGATGCGTTGCCGTTTCCCGATCGCACGGTTCTCGATGCGAAACTGTACAGGGTGCGCGGCTTCGGATCCCCGCAGGCGACCATTCACGTTCAGCGTGGCTGTCCATACCCGTGTACGTATTGTTTGGTTCACACGGTCAGCGGTGCCAACGCCCGGCACCGCTCTCCGCGAAGTATCGCCACCGAGATGGCGCAGGTGGCGGCCACGGGTGGGCGATTTTTCTACTTGCGCGCGGATACCTTCTCGCTCGACCGCGAGTGGGCGATCGAGACGAGCCGCGCCATCGAGGAGCTCTGCCCCAAAGCGCGTTGGGTCACTTCTACCCGCACCGATTGCGTCGACGAGCGAGTGGTCGAGGCGATGCAGCGTGGCGGCTGCTATGGAATCAGCTTCGGTATCGATGTCGGCAGCGAGACCATTGCCAAGCACGTGCGCAAGAAAGTCGATGTCGACGCTGCGGTACGAGCGATGCGCCTTTGCGATCGCTTCGGCGTCTTTTCGCTCGGCTACTTCATGATTGGCTTCCTGTGGGAGACCGAGCAAAGTCTCGCCGAAACAGCGGCGATGATTCGCCGGGCGCGACCCGACCTCTTGACGATCCACTTCGCGCACCCCTATCCCGGTACGGTTTACGCCGCCGACGTCGCGCAGCACAACGTTTCGATCTCGTCGCCGCGCGCCCAAGCCGAGGCTGCGTTCGACTGCGAAGGTTTGAGCGCCGACACGTTGAACAAGTCGGCGCGGCGTATGCTCGCGCGACACTACGCGCGCCCGCGCGTGCTTACATCGGTCGCGACCAAGGCGCTACGCCTCGGTGCGCGTACCCTGCGCCAGCGCTGACCGGCCCGAGGCTGGGTCCTTTGGGGCCAGGCGCTCTCGCTCGGCGTCGAAGTGGGCAACCAGCGAGAGGGCGAAGAGCGTGAGAACAGCGGCCGTAGGGAAACCCCACGTGCGACTCGCGCTCAGGATCACGGCGATGGTGTTCGATTCGAAGAGTCGGGCGAATGGATCCAGCAGATAAGGCCCGCTCCAGCAGGCCAGCACGGTCGCGCAGAGCGCCGCGAGTGCGGAGCGAATTCGTGTATCGACGATTTCGATATCGGCCCATGGCGCCAGGACGATGGCGAGGAACACTAGGTGATGTTCCCAATAGGTCGGGGCCGTCAGTTGAGCCGCGATGTAGGCCAGCCCGAGTGCGGCGACGCGGCCGCCGCGGCGGTGAGCGGTGCGGTGGGCGAGAACCAAAGCCGAGACGTAGAGCATGAGGCCGGCGCTGAGCGCGGTGGCGCGCAACAGGGAGCTGGCGATGCCGAACAGCAGCGGGCCGCGCCAGCTCGCAAGGGCCGGGAGAGGGGAGAACGCTACCGCGGTACCGAAGAGGCGGTGCAGGACGGCTGTTAGGGAATTGTTCAGGACGTAGAACTGCTGGGCTCCCGCTACCTCGGCATCGCTCAGCGCTGGGGCTACGACCGACTGCCAAAAGTCCACGTGGAGCGACACCGCGCGCCATAGCCCAGCGCTCCAGCCCTCGAGGGGAATCGTCAGCACCGCGGGAAGCAAGCCGAGTGCGATCGTGCCGGCCACGGCGGCGGCGACCGCTTGCCGGCGGCCTTGGATCAACAGAGGCAGCAGCAGGACGAGCGGCAGCAATTTTATGTGCGTTGCCAACGCGAGCATCAGACCGCCGCTCCACGGACGTCGCTCATCGATGAGGAGCAGAGCGGTTGCCACCATTGCCGCCACCAAGAGGTTGACCTGTCCCTCCTGGAAGTCGCCGCCGACAGCCGCGGGCAACCACAGCAGCAGCAGGGCTAGGTAGCGGCACTGTGCCGTCCGCGTGCCGAGTCCGGCAAGGCGCGCCGCCGCCCAAACAAGCCAGGCCAAGAAGACACCGTGGAGGACCATCCACGTTGCGTAGCCCCACAGAGTCGGAAGCGTCGTCAGCGGCGCGAACAATACCGCGAACGCCGGGGGGTAGATAAATGCTTTTGGCGATACTCCTGGTGGGGCCGGGCCGTAGACGGGGTTCCCCTGGCGCAGATTCACGCCCGCGCGCCAATATGCCGTGACGTCTGGATTCGAGTTGTCCCAGCCGAAGAACCAGACCAGCGAGGCGATCAGAAGCAGCCCGAGGCAAACGGCTGCGGTGCCGATGATCAGCTTCTCGGGACTGGTCGTTGGGGGCGCAGCGGCGGTTGGCGAAGGGGGCGACACGAAGTGGTGGCCCGTTGGTAACGAGATAGCCGATCGATCCCGAGCGATCGATCGGCCCGGTTAATGACTAGGGTAGAATCGTCCGCGAGCACGGCTCGCAGAGGAGAAATGGCTTCTTCACGGACACCTGCAAGGTATTGCCGAACTGGTCCATCGTCTCGACGTTGGCCGGTGGATCGATCTTGTCCCCTTTGATCTTGTAGCAGCACTGATGCGACTCGGGGTTGGCCACGCCCGAGCCGATGTCCGCCGGGCTGCAAAAGAGGAACGGCTTTTTCAGATCCACGGTTTGGTTCTGGAATTGGTCGTCGAGTTGCTGGTCCTCGATCTTGGTGAACTTGGGAGCTTTCAGGTCTTTGGACTTCCAGCATTTGAAGTGATCCGTGCCGACACACGCCGTCTGGCCGGTGGCGGGTTGCTGCTGGCCCACCGGGCAGCTCTGGCACGTGGTCGAGCCGCTTAGGTCCTGGAAGGTGCCCGCCGCGCAGCTCGTGCAGCTGCTCGCGCCCGCGAGATTGCCAAAAGTGCCGGCTGGACATGAAGCACAGGACGCCTGGCCGGGCGCCGACTGAAAGGTTCCCAGGCTGCATTCTGTACACTCGGATTGGCCGGAGAGGGCGTTGAATCTACCGGCCGGGCAATCGCTGCATGTCGAGGATGCCGAGGCGGCGGCGAAGGTGCCGGCGGAACAGTCGTTGCACAGTGCCTGACCGGGGGACGATTGGGCGGTGCCCGCGCTGCAAGCCTGGCATGACGTCGCGCCGGACGAGCTCTGGAAGAATCCGGGACTGCAACTCGAACAAAAAGTAGACCCTGTCGTGTTTGTGAAGCTGCCGGCTGGGCAATCGTCGCAAGCTGCTTGGCCGCTATCGATCTGAAACGTCCCGACCGGGCACTGAGGGCACGCCGTCGAGCCGCTCGAGGGCTGGGCGGTGCCGGCACTGCAACCCGTGCAGGTCGTTGCCCCTGTGCTGCTCGAGAAGGTGCCGGCTGAGCAACTGGTGCAAGAGGCCTGGCCCGTTTGGTTTTGAAATGTTCCCGAGACGCAGTCGGCGCACGTCGTCTGGCCGGGTGTGCCGCTGAATGTTCCAAGGCCGCAATTGGAACAGGCAGTGGCGCCCGAGATAGCGGAAAACGTCCCGGTCGGGCAGTTGTTGCACTCACTCTGTCCCGTTTCGTCTTGAAACCTCCCTGCGGAGCAGTCGACGCACGTCGTCGACCCGCTCGAGGGCTGGGAGGTGCCAGCGCTACAATTCAAGCACGTCGTTGCCCCTGTGCTGTTCGAGAAGGTGCCGGGTGAGCAAGTGTTGCAAAATGCACGACCCGTTTGGTTCTGAAATGTTCCCAAACTGCAGTCGGTGCATACCGACTGGCCGGGAGTGTTGCTGAATGTTCCGAGGGCGCAATCGGAGCAGACAGTGGCACCCGAGGCAGCGGAGAACGTGCCTGTAGTGCAGCTGTCGCACGCGCTCTGTCCCGTGGCATCTTGAAACGTGCCGGCGGTGCAGTCCGTGCAAGTGGTGGCGCCAACGCTGGACTGGAACCTTCCCGTGGCGCAGGGGGTACATGCGGTCGAACCGCTACTACTCGAGAAGCTTCCGACCGGGCAATCGGTGCACGGTGCATTGCCGTCGGCGCTGTTGAACTGCCCGGCCGGACATTGTGCGTAGGCCGCGCCGCCGACCATTAGAATGGCCAGAGAAATCACGAGTATGCGTGTGAAAATCATGGCTTACCCCCTGGCGGAATCTACGTCGGCTGCGGGGCGGGGTCAACTGGAAACCTTAGTGTGACGGCTGGGAAGAATCGGCGGCGACGAGCATCGCGGCCGCCTCGCCCGCCCGCCCTGCCCGGGCCAGGGCCTGGCCGAGATTGTACATGGTCAGCCGCGATTCTGGTTCCAGGCGGAGGGCCGTTCGGTACTCCGCGATCGCGGCGTCGAGATCGCCGTTGGCGGCCAGGGCTGTGGCGAGATGTTGGTACGCATCGGCCCAATCCGGACGCTCGGCGATGGCGCGGCGGTACCAGGGGATGGCCTCGGCGGCCTTGCCCATTCGCACCAGCAGATTGGCGAGGTGGTGGCAGGTCTCCGCATCGGACGGCATGCGACGTAGCAACTCGGTATCGTGGGCGATGGCTTCTTCGAGCCGGCCGAGTTGGCCGAGCAACCGCGCCAGGCGCCGGCGGGCTGCGTCATGCCCGGGTGCGATCTGTACCGCCGCTTGGAAGTGCTCGGTTGCGGATTCCAAGTGGCCGAGCCGTTCGAGGCTGTCGCCCAGACTGTAGTGAGTCGTCGGGTTGTTGGGTTGGGCAGCGAGAGCGCGACGGTACTCGGTGATCGCTTCCTCGAGGCGACCTTGATAGGCCAGAGCCAAGCCAAGGTTGTAGCGCGCCGACGGGAAGTTCGGTCGGATTTGCAGCGCCGTCCGATACTGCGCCTCGGCTCCGACGTAGTCGCGGCGCGACGCCAGTGCGTTGCCGAGGTTGTTGCGCGCCTCCGGCCAGGTGGGGTTGATGTCTACCGCCGCTGCGTAGTGCTGCATCGCCTCGTCGGCGCGGCCGCGCTCGGCCAGTGCGATGCCGAGGTTGTTGTGCGCCATGAAGTTCCCGGTGGTAACCGCGAGAGTATGGACGAACAGGGTCTCGGTGTTGCGCCAATGTGTCGTTTGCTGCGCTGTCGAGAGCGCGAGTGGCACGACCACCAGGGCGGCGCCCGCGGCGCGCACTTCGGGGCGAACATGGAAGCGCTGCGCCAGCTCGGCCGCGCCCCAGGTCAGGCCGAAGAGCAGACCGATGTGCGGGACATAGGTGAAGCGGTCGGCCATCAACTGACCGCCGACCTGCACCAGTCCGATCACCGGCAACAGCGTAATGCCGTACCAGAGCCAGCCCACGGTTAGATACGGAGCGCGGCGCCATGCCTTGAGCGCCAGTGCGGTAGCGGCAACCAGGAGCACGAGCGCGACGAGCCCGCGTCGCCAGGGAACGTCGGTAAGAGGGTAGAAGGGAGCCAGCCGCGTTGGCCACAGGGTCATCCCGAGATACGCCACGTAGGACCAGGCGGCGTTGACGATGCGTTGAGTCAGCGGCAGCGCATCGAAGCTCACCAACGCTCCCGCGGCGCGCTGCGCCGCCGAAGTCATGGTACCTGCGGCCAGGGCGATCAAGAGCAACGGCACCTTCTCGAGAATCAGGGTGGTTACGGATCGCTGCGGCGAGATCGGACCGGCACCGACCGCAACCGAGCGGGTTCGCGCAGAGTCGATACGGCGCAGCGGCCAGAAGTCGAGCAGGAGAAGAGTCAGCGGCAGTGTGACCAGCATCGGCTTGGCCAGCAGGCCGACGACGAACGTAGCGAGCACGAGCAGGTAGCGCGCCGCGCCGGGTCGGCGGCTGTATCCGACATAGAAGTAGGTCGTCAGCAACCAGAAGAAAACGCTCAGCACGTCTTTGCGCTCGGTGACCCAGGCCACCGACTCGACGCGCAGCGGGTGCAGAGCAAACACCGCGGCGACGAAGGCACTGCGACCGATTTGTCCGGTCATGGATCCGAGGAGCAGGAACAGCAGTGCAGCATTGGCGGCGTGCCACGCAACGTTCTCGAGGTGCATCGGGCCGGGCGTCATTCCCCAGATCTCGCAGTCGAGAGCGAGCGACAGCCATGTCAGAGGGTGCCAGTGTCCGGAATGAAAAGCGGTAAAGGCCCAGCGCACGTTTTCGGAGTTGATGCCGCCGTTTACGAACGGGTTCGCGGTGACGTACTCGTCATCGTCGAGGTTGACGAACTCGAAAGAGTAGGTCTGAGAGAAGACAGCAAAGACTCCGGCCACCAAGAGAGCCACCACCAACGGACTGATCCAACCCCGCGATCTCATGGCGCCGAACCTTAGTCCGCTGCGCGGCATCGTCAAACCAAACACAACGCGAGCACTCAGCGTTGTTCTGATTCTTGGCCACGGATGCGGGTCGGCAACTATGGGTGTGTTTCTATCCGCAGATGACGCAGATGACCGCAGATAAACGCCGACCCGAAAACCCATGGAGGGCGAGGCTCCGCCTGAGCGGCGTAGCGGATCCGAATCACCAACGACGAAACACAAAACGACGGACCCGAAAACCGATGGAGGGCGAAGCTCCGCCTGAGCCGCGTAGCGGATCCGAATCACGAACGACGAAACACCAAAACGACGGACCCGAAAACCGATGGAGGGCGAAGCTCCGCCTGAGCCGCGTAGCGGATCCGAATCACCAACGACGAAACACCAAAACGACGGACCCGAAAACCGATGGAGGGCGAAGCTCCGCCTGAGCCGCGTAGCGGATCCGAATCACGAGTTTTCACCAAGGCCACGGATGAACACCAATCACGAATCACGAGTCACCAATCACCAGTCACGGTCTTTTCCTAAGGCCACGGATGAACACCGATGAACACGGATGTGGGTCGGACGGCTGACGGCTCTTCTATGATCCGCAGATGGCTACAGATGGCCGCAGATAAACACGGATGGACTTTCGACCGGGAGCCCGCGCGACTTCGACTTTTTGGACCTGGGAGCTCCGCGACTTTCGACTCAGCAGCGCCACGTCCGCCGAAGCTTTAGCGAAGGTGGAAGCGCTCGCGGCGACAGGTCTGCCGAAGCTTTAGCGAAGGTTGAAGCCGCTGGTAACGAAATGTTGACTAGTGATGAGCCGTAAGTTAAGTAATCGTTACTAGCGTGTCGGGTTGGTAAGGGAAGCTTGCCTACTTCGGCTTGGCGAAGGCTCGACGGACCACAGGTGGTTCGGACGCAGATCCACGACGAGCAGGTCTTGGCGTTCGTTCCGCATCCGTTGCCGCCGCGTGATCCGCCTCTCGAGTTTGGCGCGGAGTTGGCAGGTCGGTTGAGTGAGGCGGAAACTGCTTTGGCAAGGCTAGATCTTGCCGGCGAGATGGTGCCGGCGGTCGACGGGTTTCTCTATGCCTTCGTGCGCAAGGAGGCCGTGCTCACGTCGCAGATCGAGGGTACGCAGGCCACCTTGATCGACCTGTTGGAGTTCGAAGCAGAGTCTGGCGGCGAGGTTGATCCGACCGACCCCAACATCGAAGAAATTTGTAACTACGTCGATGCGCTCGCGTTCGCCCGTAAGCAGCTCGCGGCGGATCGTGGGCTGCCGCTGTCCATGCGCTTGCTCAACGAGAGTCACAAGCTTCTGATGCGCGGGGTACGGGGAGCCGACAAGATGCCGGGCGAGGTGCGGCGTAGTCAGAACTGGATCGGAGGAAGCCGACCCGGGAACGCTGCGTTTGTACCGCCGCCGCCGGCTCGGCTCGGCGCCGCATTGTCTCGACTCGAGAAATTCATCCACCGCAAGGACTCGTTGCCGCCGCTAGTGCGTGTCGGATTGGTTCACGTGCAGTTTGAGACGATTCATCCGTACCTCGACGGCAACGGTCGCATGGGGCGGCTCCTCATCGCGCTATTGCTCGAGCACTGGAAGCTACAGAACCAGCCTGTCCTCTACTTGAGCCTCTTTTTCCGGCGTCACCGGAGCGAGTACTACCGCCGACTCGCGGCGGTAAGGACTGACGGAGACTGGGAAGGTTGGCTCGACTACTTTCTCGACGGCGTCGCCACGATTGCGACCGAAGCCGTTCATTCTGCACGAGATCTGTTTGCCCTCGTCGCGAGAGATCGGGCGAGATTACTCGACGCAGTGAGTACGTCGGTCACCGTGCTGCGGCTGTTCGAGTTGTTGCCGAGCAACCCGATGGTCACGGTGTCCTTGGCCATGAAGCTAACGAGCACCAGCAAGCCAACGGCGGGACGAGCAGTCCAAACGCTGGCGGAGCTAGGCATCCTCGTCGAAACTACTGGCAAAAAGCGCGATCGTTCGTGGGTGTACCAGAAATACCTCGACCTCCTGAGAGTCGGCACCGACGACCCACCGCGCACCGGGTGATCGTTAGGCCGCAGACGAACGCGCGTTGCGGGTGTTGTTCGTCGGCCACGGATGAACACGGATCAACACCGATTGGGGAGAGGCTCTTCTTTGATCCGCAGATGGCCGCAGATAACCGTGTTTCTCTGCGACGTGGGACTTGGGACGTGCGGCGAAGCCGGGAGGGAGAGGCGCCGCCGAGCCGCGCAACGGATCCGAATCACCAATCACGAATCACCAATCACCAAAGAATCTTTGAAACTTGAGACGTGAAACTTGAGACGGCGCGACACGTCCGCCGGCGAAGGTGGAAGCGCTTGGGACTAGCGGCGGAGCCGCGCCGCGCTATCGTCGGCTTACAGCGATTTTCGAAGCGAAAATTGGCGACAAAGTCTATTTCCTTCAACCCTGCGCAAGTGCCCATACTTTTCGCGAGAGAAAGTCTGGCAGTGTCGGTCTCGGTCGGCTGCATTGATCGAGCAATAACTCGGGGAGAAGGCATGTTGAATACTACGCACAAGTGGTCTGTGTATCGTGCGGTGGCTTGGGCGGGCGCCCTGGTGGTGGCGAGCTCGAGTCTACAGGCTCAATCTCAGGAGGACATCTCGTTTGTCGATGCTTCCGTGGGCGCGTTTGCCTTTGATGCTTCGTTTCCGGCTAACGACGATCGGGAGAAGGATCTTGCGCAAGCAGATTTCGACCAAGACGGGCTGCTCGATCTCGTGGTCACTCGCAAAGCCCCATTCTATCAGTCTGGTTCCGAGCTGGATGTCCTGTTGCTCAATGTTGCGGGTGTATTCACGGATAGCCGGCTCATTGACCCCGATCTCTTTCCGGCGATTGCGACAGAGGGCCGTGATGTGCAGGCGGTTGATTACGATGCTGACGGAGACGTCGACGTGTTGATTATCCCGACAGGCGATCAACCGGTCCGGCTGTACCGCAACAAGGGGGGAGTCGGAGTGCTTTGGGCCGGCTTTGAAGATGTCAGCGCGGCGGCTTTTGCGGGCGTGGTGCCGACCGGGAAATTTTGTGCCGGTGCCTTTGGCGATTTGACCGGCGACGGCCTGCTCGATCTGTACCTGGCGGCATACGCGGGGCACGCGGACCAGCTTCTCGTGCAAGGCGCGGGGGGTGTCTTCGCCGATCAAACCGCGGTGTTGTTGGGCGGGCTGCAGTCGACAGGAACGTTCGGTACCGGGGTCGAGATTCACGACATCGATCGAGACGGCGACAACGACATCATTGAGTCACGCCAGACACCGCGCATTCTGTTTCAGCAGAGCGACGGTACGTTTCTCGAGCAAGGCGAGGGCGAGTGCACGCCGGCGCAGGATGCCGACGGTACCTGTCTCTTGGAGGTCAACGATTATATGATCGCGGTCGGGAATCTCGACGAGCCGCTTGGTACTCCAGCAGCCCTCTTGACGCTCGATATGTACGTCGTCGGCGACGGCGGCGACCGCACCCAGGTCAGTGACGCCGGGTTGATCGTGCCAGACGTTTCGATTTCCATCACAGCCAAGCCGGTGCTGGCGGGACAGTCGTCCAATCGCGGGGGCAACGTAAAGATGGCGGACTTCAACAACGACGGTTTCCTGGACGCTGGTGTTTCTCCGATTGATGTCGACCAACAGAATTGTCCGACCGTCGCGCCGCTCGCGAACCCGATCTTCCGTCTCCTCGTAAACCAGACGCCGATCCCCGGACAGATCCTCGATTTCTTTGGGCCCGGCACGCTGGCGGATCCTTACTTGGCCGCGACAAGACCGGCGTACATCACCGAGCTCAGCGGCTTTGGAGCTCCCTATGATCTGGAGTGGATCGACGTCAACGGTGACAGTTGTCTCGATATCGTTGCCGGGGCTTGTTCTGGGTACAGTGTTCATCTCCAAGACACTGGTTCGTGCAACCTGAATAGTGACACGGATTCGCGGTTCGACCTGCTCGACAACTGCACCGCGACCGACAACGAAAATCAGATCGACGTCGACGGCGACGGATACGGCAACCTCTGCGACGGCGACTTCAACGACGACGGTGTCGTTGGCGGCCCTGATTTCAACACCTTTCGTGCGTGTTTTCAGGGCGTGCCCACTCCAGCCGATCCGAACTGTGAGGAGTCCGATATGAACGGCGATGGGGTCGTCGGAATGCCGGACTTCAACTTGTTCCGGCAGCAATACAATCAAGGAGCTCCGGGTCCGTCCTGCTTAGATCTGCCCGAGGGATGTCAGTAGTCGAGCTGCGAGCGAGAGCTGCACAATGGAAGCGACTTGGGGCGTGGGACGGCGCGACACGTCCTCGAAGCTTTAGCGAAGGTGGAAGCGCTTGGAGCTTCGATCAGCGCGAGCCTCAGGGCGCGGCACGTATCAAGCCGCGCCCCACAGGTACTTCAACGGAACTCAGTGGTCAGTCGGTTTCCGTCCCGACTTCGACGGTCACCTGCCAAAGATCGACTTTTCCCGAACCAGAAAGGCTGGCGCGAAGGTCAGTGATGTGAGCCCACTTTTGCTCGCCGCCACCGGCTGCGGACTTCAGAGCGACCTCGACAGCATCCTCGATGTTCTTTGAAGATTCGCCGACCATTTTGAGCATTCGGTAAGAGTTGGAATCAGACATTCGTTACTCCTTTGGTGAGATTTGCATTCGATTGATTTGCATCGGGTTGAGGGAACCAATCAGCAAGCGCCATGCCACTGAGGGTCTGGCTGCCCCACGCAGCCGCCCACGTGGAGTCCCTGAGCATTTCGGGAAGAAGCTTTGAAACTCTTTCACGGCCGCTTCACCAACGACTCAAAAATGAAACCGCAGATAAACCCAGCCCGACCAACCGCCTCACGAATCACGAATCACCAATCACCAATCAGGGTCGGACGGGCGAGAAGTTCTTCTTTGATCCGCAGATGGCGCAGTTGGCCGCAGATAACCGCGTTTCTCTGCGACGTTGGACTTGGGACCGCGCGGCACGTCCGCCGAAGCTTTAGCGAAGGTGGAAGCGCCGTCTGAGCCGCGTAGCGGATCCGGATCACGAATCACCAGTCACTGAGTTCTTCCAAGGCCACGGATGAACACGGATGAACACCGATTGGGCTCTGACGGCTAGGGGCTCTTCTTCGATCCACAGATTGCCGCAGATAAACGCAGAACCGGCACCCCCGGGAGGGAGAGGCGCCGCCGAGCCGGGTAACGGATCCCAATCACGAATCACCAATCACAAGTCACTCATGTATCGCACCGCAGATGGACACCGTGATCGGGAGGGGTACGTATTCTCCCGACCAGCACCGGGCGATCTTCCTTAGAGGCCCAGATCCACGGGTGAAATCGAGGCGCTTAGCCGAAAATCGGCCCGCGTTTCGAGCCGGTCCTGAGCCAGCTGTTTCGACTCGGCCGATTCGTTAAACATGACCCAACTATGTTGCTTAGGTTTCCACGGCGAGACCATATTTCAGTTGAACAGCGATTCCAGGCAGCACTCTAGTCCTGCGCAACTGTCGTGTCCGGTGACCAGCAGAACGAAGGCGCCGAATTCCTCCTCGGTGTGTTCGTAGATTTGTTTCGGAAGGCCCGTTCCCAGTGGCTGGGCTGCGTCGGCGCCGGAGTCGCCCATCGGAACGTTGATCGGCAAGCCGCAATAGGTCCCTTCCGCCACCGCCGCTCCAAAGTAGTTCTGAGCATCGCGCAACTCGTACTCGTCGCCACGCTGAAGTACTCCTGACACGTCCACGGGCACGCTTGCCGACTTCTCCCAATTGAAGATCGTAATGTTGGCCCGGCCCGGGGCATAACGGTTGGGTTCAACAAAGATTCGCGTCGGAAGTTCCGTTGAGCTCGAGTAGGTTGAATAGGTTGACGCCGAATCGTACCCCACAGCTTTCCACTGAGTGAAGTTCAGAAGGTTCGTCTTCTTAGGCACATAGAATGGTGCGGTCCCGGATTGCTGCCCCCAAGAGTAGGTATTGCTGTTCCAGGCATATGGCGGGTAAGCCGCCGCCGCGGGGGTTTCGAGTTGGACCAAGTGCCCGGGCTGCACGACCGTGTTGTTCAAGAAATACAGTTGCTCAAAGTTGCCGAGAGTGACAGCTCCATGGAAATAGTTGTCGACGATGACTGCATCGTGCCCGCGCGCGATGACGCCGCCGCCGATTCCGGGTTCGTTCGGGTCCGCGCCGTACACGTAATTGGATGCCACGAGGTTGTTTGTCGATTTTGGCTCGGCGATCTGAATCGCCGCCCTGCCGTCGTTCGACAGAATGCCGATATTGAAGATGGTGTTGCCCGTGAGCACATAGTTGTCAGTGGGGGTGTCCCCGCCAGAGGATGCTTGGATTCCATCGGCGAATCCCGAGAAGATGATGTTGTCTTCGAATAGTTTCCGACCCTCCCCATTGTTCGTGTAGATAGCGGGGCCGCTCCCCTTTGCCTTCGGCACGCATGAATTTGCGACGGCGCATTCGAGCTCGCAACTACTGCTGGTCGGCGGGTAGAGCACTTTGCACGCGCACGATGCGTCTGTGGGATCGCAGCATTGGCCGACCTCGATCGTGCAACATACGTAAGACTCCCAGCCAATGTGGTAGAGAATGCTGCCATAGAGTTCGAGATCCTTGGCGTCCTCCCAGAAGCCCAACATGCCAACGTCATGGATGACGAGGTTGATGAGCTTGATCCGGACGCCCTTCGGTACGTCCGGATTGGTCTGCGGATCAACACACGGATGACAGCCTTTCCCCAGTAGCAGACCGTACGGAAGCGGAATGTTCTCGGGGTCGGTCTCGTTACAACGGAGGTCACCGGCGTTCCCTGTGATCTCAAAATCCCAATAGTTTGTGTCGTTACCGCAAATCGTCAGAATCGGCTTGAATGGATCCGCCGGGGCTGGGCCGACGAGGCTCACTCGCTCACCGGGCGCCTGGCGAACGTTGATGGGCTCGTCCGGAGTCCCCTCGAGGCAGCTCAGGAACGGCCCCGAATATTCACCGCCTCCGTGTACAAGGATCGTGTCCCCAGGCTTGACCGACTGGTCGTGATTTTCGAGCGCGGTTTTCAGATCCCACGCCGTTGCCTTCGTCTTGCCATCCGGATTGCTCGACCCACCGGCCACGACATGCCACTCCGTTGCAGCGACAACAGCTGTGACCGAAAACGGCAGCGAAAGAACGATCGTGACTATAAATACGAGTCCTCGCATTGCAGCCCTCCGATCCGACCTTCGTTTTGCGATTGCGGAATGCACTCGCGAAGTCTAATGGTCGCTTCTGTACCAGACCAAGGCCGTGCTTCAATTGGGGAAATTACTTAACTGGCACTGTTCTATGGGAACTCGGCGCCGATAACGGAAGAGGCTCCCTTTTTCGCAGAGTCTTCGGAGGAGGCCTGGCCTGCCGAGCCGCGCAACGGATCCGAATCACCAATCACGAATCACCAATCACCAATCAGGGTCGGACGGCGAGAAGCTCATCTTTGATCCGCAGATGGCGCAGATGGCCGCAGATAACCATAAACCTACAAAACCCATGGAGGGCGAAGCTCCCTTCTTCGCCAAGGCTTCGAAGGCCAGGCCTGCTGAGCCGCGTAGCGGATCCGGATCACCAATCACGAATCACCAATCTGGCGTGGACGGCTGGAGGCGCTTCTTCGATCCGCAGATGGCCACCGATGGCCGCAGATAGACGCAGAACCGGCACCCCCGGGAGGGAGAGGCGCCGCCGAGCCGCGCAGCGGATCCGAATCGCTGAAGGTCTCTGATCAACGGAAGACGAGCTTCGCTACGCGAGGTCATTTTGAAAACCCTCACCCGCTTCGCGGCCTCCCGCCTACGCTGGTTCAGCTTCGGTGGGCAGGCTTCCCGTTGGAGAGGCGTTGTTTGGGGCTCACAAAATCCGAGTCAACCAATCACGAGTCACCAGTCACCTCTAGCTGCGTAACTGCGAACCCGACCCGTGTCTCAGGCCGACCTCGAATTGAATCAGCGACATTGGACGGTCCCACTCCGTCGGCGTTGCAAGCACGCCGACTGCCAACGATTCGAGTTGATGCTTCTGCGTGGTTGGAATAGACAGATTCAGCTACCACGTCGTCGTGTCGCCGTGGCTAATTCCTATCGTTGCGAAGCATTCAGGGGGGAGCATGGCGAGGAGCAGATACGCGGCCGTAGTGATGTTGGGGATACTCGTGTTCGGTTGCGCCGAGCGCGTCCGAATCAAGTCCTACCCGCCGGGAGCGAAAGCGTTTTTGGACGGGGAATACATCGGTTCGACACCGGCGGTGACGACCATTCCAAGGTCTCAGGTGGGGAAGCCCCACAACTGGAAGGTGGAGTATCGCAACTGCGATCCGGCCGAAGGGCAGCTGATCCCGCGCGTAGGTGGCGGCCGCGTGGTTGGATACATTTTCACGCTGGGATTCGTGGCTCTCTTTAAAGGGCCGCGAGGATTTCCTCCGGTCGAGGCAGCGCTGACCGGCGGAGATTGTGAGACCCGCAGCGAGGCGCGCAGTGAGCGCCGTCCCTCAGGTATTACGGTTCAACAGATCGTCGGCGATCGCAATCGCCCTGTTGGTAGCAGCGAAGACGGAGTCTCTGAGTCGGAGCGGTTGGCAGAACGCCTCAAGACATTGCGGGACTTGTACAATCGCAAACTGATCTCACAAGAAGTTTACGAAAGGGAAATGCAAAAGTCGGTCGATGATTTGGAGTAACGGGCGGCTGCTGAAGCCCGATCGAGTTCGAGGTCGCGACGAGCCTAGAGTCATTCGTATCCCTTCACCCTCCGGGAGAAGGCCAGGATGAGGGGATCAAATGAAGGGCGAAGCCCTCGAAAAGTCGCGCTGAAAGAGCTCAATCGACGTTTGCCCCGCTCATACAGTCGTCCTGTCGAGTTGAGCCTCAGATGGGAGGGTGTTCCTGATCGCGTTGGTGAGATCGGCGGCTGCGTTGGCCAACGTGTCCCTGGTCCACGGGACTATTAGGTGATTCCTGGTATCGAAATGAACGCGTTTTTCCTCGAGATCCGATTTCTCGCAAGTATAGAACACCGGTCGGCCAAGACCCTCGGCGAAGCCCGCTTCGAAATAGGCTCCTAGACTGTTCGTTGTCAGATCGGCGACGACGAATCGGGATTTTCTGATCTCAACGCGGATCTTGTTGTCGATCAGTCCTGCCTCCGGGTAGTCGTCCGCTCGAACCAACTCAAAGCCCGCTTGTGCCACGGCTGGCTGAAAGCAATCTCGATAGATGTTGTCTAGAGCATCTTCGCCAAAAGCCATCGCCATGAACGCGCGTTTTGAGGAAATCTGGCCAGACTTCAGTGCTTCGTATCGGTGCCAGCCCTCAAAAGTCAGACTCGCTCCCGGTGGATTGCCTTGGAATAGTTTTAGAGTGCCCGTGTCGCGGAGTTCTTCGGCGATTGCCAGAACGGTTTTAGCTGTCTTCGCACCCATTATCGCTCGAAGCGGCGTTGGTTCTAGGGGCTTGGAGTCCGAATAGTCGCGAAGTTGGTTGCCAAGCCAGGTGATGAGGCGATTTGCTTGCTCGTTAGGAGACACGCGGCCGACGTTCTTGTGGGCTTGGATCGTGTCCTTCCACAGGCGGACCGAGTGTGAAGGATCGGTGTCGTAGGCGGCGCGAATCCAGTGCGAGAGTTCCGTCTTTCCGTCCTCTGACAGAAGCTGAACGTTTGCTAACAACAGGTCATGAAAATTGTATCGTCCACAGTTTGGGCAAACGACAAACAATGCAAAGTCGTTGCCTTTACTGATCTGCGACGGACTTGTGCAGATCGGACAAGGCGTTGGTGGATCGGCCATTCGTTCACCTCCTGTCGTAGGCGCCTCACCTAGCCCAAAAACACCGTATCGGCATGCCACTCGAGAAAATCGCGCCGTGGCCGGTCCCTATCATTCGGTGGCAGCCAGATCTCCGATCCGCCGAGCTGGTAGTAGTGTTCGCCATCGTCGAAGTCTTCGTGGAGACGCTTGCTGACCTCGATCTTGTGTTCCGGGGTTATCGTCAGGTAGCCACTGTCGAATAGTGTGTGGACGTCGGATCGCAGTAGCAGTCCGTTGTCGATTCTGTGCTCGCCTTGTTGGGTTACCGGTTTGATGTGGGCGGCTTGGAGAACTGGCAGGGCCTTCTCCTGTGTCACGGCGCAGCGGCGCTCGTATGTGTCGGTGACGAGCATCCGAAACGAACCCTGTCCCAGTCGGCTGCGCACCATTCGGGGGTCGCTCCATAGGATTCCCTGTCCGTCTGGGGTTTCGCTGATTTCCTCCGGTGTCGTCCGGTTCGCGAGTCGCTCTTGCACTGCGGCGTACAGGTCCTTGCCGGTACCGGTAGAGGCGTCGTAACTCTTCCCCTGGACGATGTTGCGCGAGAAATCCGCCGGCGACGGTATCCACTGCTCTTGCGGGAAAAAGAACGGGTCACGCAGCATGATGCAGCCGATGACGAAGCTCTCGCGCGAATCTGGTGCGACGCGGCGGTAGCCGGCAACGCGGCGGCGCATTCCATCGTACGTGGCGACGCCGTTCTTCTCGCCGAACGCTTCCCACGCCAATTCGATCGGGCAGCGCGTGAAGTGTGTAAAGATCCCGCCCCCGGCGATGAAGTTGAGCGGCGAGTGCAGCTTGAAGAGGAAGAGATCGCCTGGCTGGATGACGGCGAAGTTACGGCTGCCGCTCGGTTGCCAGAAGTTCAACTCGTCGATGTCCGGCCGCTCGGCGAGGAATCGATACCAGTTGTCATCGGTGACGCCGACGTAGAGCTTCATGGCTTGGGCGAGAGGGGCGGCCGATCCTTTTGGGAGAGTTGTTCTGAAAAGCTTCTAGCGAGTGATCACGGCGATGGTCAATCACCAGGCCGTTAAGACTTGCACTTTCGCAAATTCGCCCTACTGCTTCGAAGTCACACTTGAGGCGGGGCGAGCGCCCTAAACGCAGATGTCTTGCCCGAGGTGCGCGATTGTTGACGGTTGTGGGGTGCCCGACTAGAAGGGGCGACAACTATGGCAACTTCGATCGGATCTATTAGCTTTCTTGTCAATGTTCCCAGTGATCAGATGCTCACTGAGTCCGAAGTCGCGGACTTGGAAGCGCAGATTGTCGAGCGATTCGGAGCACAGCTCAGAGATGGGTTGGGTGGTCGGCTAGAGATTGAAGGCGTTACGAGCCGGCGTGGCTGTTTGATTGTCGAAATAAGCATGTGCGTTGCGGTTGGGGCGACGATCAAGTTCGTCAAGGACTACCCAGATATTAGAAAAGGCGCGATCCAGTTGGCTGAAGATCTCGATAGCCTCAGGATCAAGGCGCAGGGATGGGCAAAATCGGTATCAGCCTGGTTCTATCGAGAAGATCTCGTCGAGGAGGTTGACCGAGACGGAAGCAAGGACACCGAATGACGACGATCGAAGGCACTCGCGTATTGCTGCCGCCGCAGGCAGCCTCCGGACCGACTCTCGCTTGAACTTGACAGTGGTCATTGCCCGATATTCCCCGACCCGCTCCAGGCTAAAGCGATGTTTTCCAGAGAGTTGCGATCGCAATGAACGAACTAGCAATCCGGAGATAGGCCGTTGACCACCGAGCCAGACCCTAAGCCAACGTCGTTCTCGCCAGGCGACCCGCGTCAGGGTGTGGCGCGGAAGACGATCGTCGAGTTGCGGCGGCGACTTCTCGACCTCACGAACCGAAACCAACTTTTGAACTTCCGCTTCTCGTCGAGGTCGCGCACGCACGTTCGCGTCGTCGACGAACTGCCGGATTTCCTTTTCGGCAAACTCAACGAATCGAAACCGCTGACGTTCCAGGGCCTGCCTGAACCTGAGACAGCGCCGGCCGATGAGAAGACTCTCTGGTTCTCACAGGCTTTGGCTGGCGCACGCTCTGTCGACGAAGAGTACAGCGTTTCGCTCGAGAAGCTGGCGGATGATGACGACGAGACCTCGCCGAAAGGTCAGAAGATCGAGCGTGCACTAAAGGATCGGGTGCGTGAACAGCTCGGTATGCCGGTGCGACCGGCGCGCGAGACGATGACTCCGGCTGAGTATGCCAAGGCGAAGAAAATTGATCCGGATTACGATCTGCCGCTGCCGGCCGGCGATGGTGAGGATAAGAAGGCTCACCAGGACAAACTGATTCAGACCTTACTGTTTCCTGACCAGATGGAGCGCAAGCTTTCCGGGGTGCGGGACGGCGCCCGTAGCGCACGGCAGGAAATGGGTGTTGAGATTCTGTTTGCGGCGTTCGGTTACCTCGAATGGTACGAGTCCCCTGGCAGCAACCGAAAACTGTTTGCGCCGTTGATGCTCCTTCCGGTCCAGATGGATCGTAAGTTGCTGCGCCACACCTATCGGTACTCGATCTCCGGGACCGGAGACGAAGCCACGGTCAATATCGCGCTGAGGGAACGCTTGCGGGCTGACTTCGGTTTCGAGTTGCCGGATCTCGAGCCGGACGACACTCCGGAGTCGTATTTGCTGAAGATTGAAACGGCGCTAGCCGACAAATCGGGCGACAAGCTGCGCTGGCGACTTCGCCGTTTCGTTGTGGTCGGACTTTTTTCATTTGCACGTCTTGCGATGTACCAGGACCTCGATCCGGAACGATGGGGGGAGGGCGTGACACTGCACGACCACGCGGTCGCTCTCGCACTGCTCGGCGGAACAGACAAGGGGCAGTCGTTGCTGGCGTCCGACTACGACGTTGATGACCCTGAGATTGCGCGCAAAGTCCCGCTGTTGATTACGGACGCAGACTCATCGCAGTTCTCGTCGATCGCTGACGTCATGGACGGACGTAACCTCGCGATCAAGGGGCCGCCGGGAACGGGCAAGAGCCAGACGATAACCAACCTGATCGCAGCGGCGTTGGCAACGGGCAAGACAGTGCTTTTCGTTGCTGAAAAAATGGCTGCCCTGGAAGTCGTCAAGAAGAGGCTTGACGACGCAGGAATTGGCGACTTTTGCCTCGAACTCCACTCGACGAAAGCTCACAAAAAGGACGTCGTTGAGTCCCTTAAAGCGCGGCGTGAGATAGAGCGAGTCGTCGTGCCCTGGGTTCTCGAGCAGAAGCTTGAGGCATTGTCGCGCTGTCGCTCCGAACTGACCGACTACGCGACCGTGATTAATGAACCCATCGGCGATACCGGACTCAGTCTGCACGACCATGTGTGGGCGTGCCTTGCGGCCGGGGATCGCTGTCTCAAAGTCGGGCTGCCGGAATCCCTCGACAGCGTCGTGCTGGATGACGCCTGGTCTCTGCGCGTCGTCGATTGTGAGCGTCGCAGAGAAACGCTGGCCTCGTTGGAAAACCGGGTTCGCGCGATCAGGTCGCATGACCGCGATTTGGCAGACCATCCATGGAACGGGCTTCGGGCGGCAACGCTCAATCCGTTCCAACAACAAGAGCTACTCGGAGACTTTCGCCGCTGGAAGGACGTATTGTCGAGTCTCGAGAGGGGCGTTGCCGAGTTGACCGCGCGATGGGGCATGCCGGAACTGGCGACCCGTAGGCATCTGCGCGACTGCCTGGCAGTCGGCGAGGTGTTGGTCGGGGGAGACCCGGCTCTGTTGCGTGTTCTCGAACACCTCCCCGATGTCGACGCGATAGCGCAAGTGACTCGATTCGTCGAAACGCAGAAGGACTTCCGCGTGGGCGTTGATCGGATCACCGAAGTCGTTGCGATGCCCTTGTCCGCCATCGATCTCGATGCTCTTGCTCGATTGAGGACATCGGCCCTGCACCTCACTGAATCAGCTTCGTTGGGCAAAGCGCGGGTGGGCAGTCTCTCAGCGGAGGCCGATGCCGACACCGAACGCGCTACGGACTGTCGCCATGCGGCGGGGCTCGCCGCGACTGTCTTTGTCGAGGCTGGTTTGATGATTGATCCGACACCGGCTTCGTTGTTGGCGATTCTCGATGCTTTGCAACTTTGTCGATCGGTGTCGGCAACGGTCATTGCCCGTAGGAGCCCATCGCTCATCGGGCGGGCTGCTGCCGAGACTTTGCAGCAGGCGCGGACCGAGGCCGACGACATCAAGCGAGCTGCTGCCGAGCTGTCGGAACGTCTGGTTCCGGTCGAGGATGTCGATGCAGCGACGCTTCGTGCGATGGCCGCGACGGTTCGATCCGCAAGCTTTCTGCAGCGGTGGTTTGGAGCCGAGTACAAGCAAGCGCGCAAGACATGGCGAGCCGCCAGACGTGATTCGGCGCGCGCCAGTACTTCCGAGATGGCCGAAGATCTCGAGACGGTCGCCAATCTTGTCGTCCGCATCGAGGGGTATCGGCGAAACAACCCTGCGGCGAGAATGTGCAGCGAATCATTTCGCGGCATCGACACCGACTTTGGCGCTTTCGAAGCTGTCAACCGCTTTGGCGATTCGGTTCACTCACGTTTTGGAGGTATCGAGCCGGCACACGTCGCGATTCGAACCTTTCTGCTCGAGGCTCCTAGCGACAAGATCGATCGTATCCTGTCGATTGTTGACGAAGGCACATCGGCTGAGCTCGCGTCGCTGCTTGCTTCGGCGCCGGTGGATTTGGGTGAAGTTGGCGTCGGTTTCGAAGAAGTCAAGTCGTCATTTGTCGATCGAGGGCGCGTGTCTGCTGAGCTATCGGGGCTGGCTGCGAAACTCTCCGTACAATCCGATGTGACGCTGGAGAACCTTCCGTCGGTCGTATCTCTGGTCGAGCAGACGCTCGAACAGCAGTCTCGTCTTGAGCATGATGAGTTCATCAGGAATGCCCTCGGTGACGAGCAATTCTCAGGGGCCGATGGCGACTACCCGGTGCTCCCCCTGTCGGTCGAGTCGGCTCGCGAGATTGTGTCGCGAGCGCCGGTTCCCGGCTTCGCGGCGTGGTTGTTGCAGCCGGGGCTCAGGGAACGCGCTGCGGCTCTGGGAGACACGACGGCAGCTTGGGCGGAGCAGCTTCAGCGGGAAGAAGATCTCAAGTCCCGCTGCCTGGAAGGTGGAGAGATAGCAGAACGCGAGTTCTTCGACGCCATGCTGCTTGAGACCAGTCCCATCCATGAGACAGTCGAGCGAATCGGACGTGCAATCGATGCCGAGTCCGAGCTCGAAGAGTGGGTTGATCTGAATCGCCAGAGCGCGAGCGCGAGTGAGTTGGGCCTCGGCCCGGTTCTGAAGTGTCTGGAAACCGAGGGGCGCGAGCTGGCGAATCTCGGGGACGCTTTCTCCTTGGTTTTTCACCGTAGCGTACTGCGTACTGCGTACGGGCGGCGCCCGCTGCTGCAGAAGTTTAGCGGGCTTGGTCACGAGGCCGTCCGTCGCCAGTTTGCTCAGTTGGATCGCGAAACGATTCAGCTCAAGCGCACTGAGCTAGCAGCGCGGCTGTCAGAGGCGACGATCGACGTCGGAAACGGATCGGGCGCGAGATCGACTTGGACCGGACTGGCCGTCGTCGACAACGAGATCTCGAAGAAGAAGCGTCACATTCCCTTGCGCGACCTGCTGTCGCGGGCGGGACAGGCGATCCAGGACATGAAGCCTTGTTGGATGATGTCGCCGCCGTCGATCGCGCAGTTTCTCGACCCGACAGGCGTGCACTTTGATCTCGTGGTGATCGACGAGGCGTCGCAGATGAAGCCCGAGGATGCTCTCGGCGCTCTTGGGCGAGGACAACAGCTGGTGGTTGTCGGCGACCCGCAGCAGCTACCTCCCTCGTCGTTCTTTGATCGACTCGAGGACGGCGATGGTGAAGACGATGCGGACGACCGGATTGACTCGGAATCGATCCTGGATCTCGCGCTGGCGACTTTTCAGCCGGCGCGAAACTTGCGGTGGCACTACCGATCGCGGCACGAAAGCCTGATCGAGTTCTCGAACCGCCAGTTTTACGACAACCAGCTCGTTCTCTTCCCAGCCGCGAACGCGCGCGGCGCGGATTTGGGCGTCGAGTATCGCTTCGTGGAGGGCCGCTATACTCCGCGAATCAGTACCAACCTCTTGGAGCTCAGTGCCGTAGTGGATGCAGCGATCGATTTCATGCGAACCAGCGCGGCGAACAACTTCGAGCCATTGCGATCGCTCGGGATCGTTACGATCAATCAGGCACAGCGAGACGTAGTTTTAGAAGAGATCGACCGTCGCTGCGCCGACGACAAGCTCGCCGACGACTATCGCAAGTTTTGGGAGCCGACGCTGGAGCCGCTCTTCGTCAAGAACCTGGAGAACGTCCAGGGTGACGAGCGCGACGTGATTTTTGTCAGCACCGTGTACGGGCCCGACGCAACGACAGGAAATGTCGCGCAGCGATTTGGTCCGATCAATTCGCAGGCGGGACATCGACGCCTCAACGTATTGTTCACGCGCGCCAAGGAAAAGATCGTCCTGTTCTCGTCGATGCGTTTTACCGACGTACGGCCGCGCGAGCAGGGGCACAGAGGTGTCCGCGTCCTAAAAGACTACTTGAACTACGCTGAGACGGGCCAGATCGACGCCGGTGTACTGAGCGGCCGCGAACCGGACTCCGATTTCGAGAGATTTGTGGCCGACGCCCTGCGAGATCGTGGCTATCAGGTCGTTCCGCAAGTCGGAGTCGAGGGCTTCTATATTGATCTCGGGATTATTCACCCGAAGGATCCGACAAGCTTCATCCTCGGTGTCGAATGCGACGGCGCGACCTATCACTCGTCGAAGTCCGCGCGGGACCGCGATCGCCTGCGCGAAGAGGTATTGGAGAAGTTGGGCTGGAGCCTCTACCGGATCTGGTCTACCGACTGGTTCGCCAGCCCGCGCAAGGAAGTGGACCGACTGGTCGCGCACCTCGAGACTTTGGTAGGTTGACACGCGAGGGAGGGTGAAGGAATGGCGTCAGATACGGACAGGATCGAAGAGCTGTTGGAAACACTGGTACTGCAGAACGAACGAATCGTCGAGAATCTCGAGGAGAGCAATACGCTCTTGACGCACGTTCGTGACACGTTGGATTGGACAGAAGAATCGTCGTACGGGGGCCAAGTGGTCGGCGCCTTGAACTGGGTCAACGAGACCTCTTTCGCGAAGCAGGTCCTAGATGCTTTGGAAGAGATCCAGAAATCTCTTTTCGCCCTGGAAATTCGGTAATGGGCCAAATCAATCCCGAGGCTGCCGCCTTCCGCCCAGCGACGGGGAAGGAGTAAGCAGTCGTGAAGTCAATATATTGGGTGGTGGTGTTTGTCGCGATCTTTGTTGTCACGGCAGAGGCGAAGGTGGACGGCCGCTATAAGATGATCGTCGGTAGTGGAGCGTGCAAAGTTTCATCGGCCTCGGTTCTCATGGGGTACGTCGGGAAGATCAGTCGCGACAGCGGGAAATCGGAGGATGAGGTACTCCGCAATCTCGTGGCCGCGACGAGGGGGGGCGTAGCGGAGAGTATGGACTGCTCTTCGATCCTGGCGACGCTCAAGGTCATGTGGGATCGCGGACTGTGAACCACGGCGTCAACAGGACAGGCTAGTGACAACCAACTTCTCCCAATCCGCCGCCTATATCTGGTCGCTCGCCGACTTGCTGCGAGGTGACTTCAAGCAGTCGCAGTACGGCCGGGTCATTCTGCCGTTTACGATCCTGCGTCGCCTCGAGTGTGTGCTCGAGGCTGGCAAGCAGAAGGTTCTCGGCGAGGCCGATAAGCTCAAGGGCATGGCGAAGCTGGAGGAGGAGGCGCGCGATAAGTTGCTCCTCAGGGCTTCCGACCAGTCGTTCTACAACACCTCACCGATGGACCTGTCGAAGTTGGGCAGCTCGGACATCAAGAGCAACCTGTTGAACTACGTCGACAGCTTTTCGAAGGACGCGCGGGAGATCTTCGAGCACTTCAAGTTCGGGGAGTTTGTCGGCCAGCTCGAAGAGGCGAACCTACTGTTCAAGGTCGTCCAGAAGGTAGCGACGACGGACCTCAGCCCCAAGGCGATCTCCAATCACGACATGGGCTTGGTCTTCGAGGAGCTGATCCGTCGCTTTGCTGAAAGTTCCAATGAGACCGCTGGGGAGCACTTCACGCCGCGCGACATCGTCCGCCTGACGACGTCGCTAGTGTTCATGGAGGACGACGATGCCTTGACCGAGAAGGGGATCATCCGCACTATCTACGATCCGACGGCGGGCACCGGCGGCTTTCTCTCGGCCGGGATGGAGTACGTCCACGAGCTTAACCCGAAGGCGGTGATGCGGGCCTTCGGCCAGGAGCTCAACCCCGAGAGCTACGCCATCTGCAAGGGCGACATGCTCATCAAGGGGCAGGACGTGAGCCGGATCAAGCTCGGCAACACGCTGAGCGATGATCAGCTCTACGCCGACAAATTCGACTACATGCTCTCCAATCCGCCGTTCGGCGTCGCCTGGAAAAAGGTCGAGAGCGAAATCAAGGACGAGCACAAGCTCAAGGGCTTCGACGGCCGTTTCGGCCCGGGCTTGCCGCGCGTGAGTGACGGATCGCTGCTCTTTTTGATGCATCTGATCAGCAAGATGCGTGATTTTGATCCGAATGACAGCGCCAAGACGGGTGGGCGCATCGGCATCATTCTCAACGGCTCGCCGCTGTTCACCGGCGGCGCTGGCAGCGGCGAGAGCGAGATCCGGCGCTATGTTCTGGAGAGCGATCTACTCGAAGCCATCGTCGCTCTGCCGACGGACATGTTCTACAACACCGGGATCGCGACCTACGTCTGGATCCTGTCGAACAAGAAGGACCCCGAGCGCAAGGGCCAGGTCCAGCTGATCAACGGCGTGCATCTCTATCAGAAGATGCGCAAGAGCCTCGGCTCCAAGCGCCAGGAGGTCGGTGATGACGACATCGCGCTGATCACGCGCACCTTCGGGAACTTCGAGGCGGTCGAGCCCTATCGCCTCGATGAGCAACCTGACGCGAGCAATGGTCGGGGTCGGCCCACGACGAGGAAGAAAGCCGAGAAGAGAACCTTCGGCAGCAAGATCTTTGCGAGTCACGAGTTCGGCTACCGGCGCATCACCATCGAGCGCCCGCTGCGGCTTTCGGTGCAGTTCACCGACGAGCGCATCGCCGAGCTGCGCTTCGCAAGTGGCTCGCTGAACGCGGCCATGCGCAAGGTCTACGAGCTGTACGGAGAGAGCTGGCGGAAGGACTCGACCGGCAAAAGCTACGGCAAGTTGGCCGATGTCGAGACCGAGGTGCGTGCGCTGGTCAAGGCCGACTTCAAAGAGCTGAAAGAAAAGCAGGTGAAGGAGCTGCTCGCTCCGAAGACCTGGAACACGCAGAACGCTCTGCTCGACAAAGCGGAGCAGCTGCGGGCAGAGATTGGAACCCAGCGGAGCGACGACTTCAACCACTTCGAGCAGACGCTGAAGCAAGCGCTGGCGAAGACCGGGGTCAAGCTGGAGGCGAAAGAGAGGAAGCAACTTGTCGACGCCGTGACCTGGACCAATCCCGACGCCGAGCCGGTCATCAAGAAAGTGCTCAAAAGCAAGGCGAACCCGATGTACGGAGACCTCAAGTACCGAGGCAAGGTCGTGCAGTTCCAGCCGGACAGTAGCCTGCGCGACAACGAAGATGTCCCCCTGACCGCCGAGACGGCGCGTGGTGCGGACGTAAATGCCATGATTGAGGCGTACTTCAACAAGGAAGTGGCACCCCACGTTGAGGACGCCTGGATTGACGCGAGCAAGTGTGACGATCGGGATGAGCAGATTGGCGTCGTCGGTTACGAGATCCCGTTCAACCGACATTTCTACCAGTACGAGCCGCCGCGAGACCTCGCAGAGATTGATGCTGACCTCGATGTGCTGAGTGCCGAGATCATGGAGATGCTGGGGGAGGTGCACTCGTGAATAGCCCCCCGACCGCTCCCTATCCTCAGTACAGGCCGTCCGGGACTGAGTGGCTAGACCAACTTCCTGAGCATTGGATGAACAGCACGCTTGGCTTTGAGTGCTCTGTGAAGGCTCGTCTAGGATGGAAGGGCTTGAAGGCGGAAGAATACGTCGAGAGCGGCTACATCTTTCTCGCGACACCCAACATTAAGGGCAATTCGATCGACTTCGATGATGTCAACTACATCACGAAGGAGCGATACGACGAATCACCAGAGATAATGCTTGAGGTCGGCGATGTGCTGGTGACGAAGGACGGGTCAACCACTGGAACAACGAACCTCGTTACCCACCTCCCTGGCCCAGCGACCGTGAACAGCTCAATCGCTGTCCTCCGGAGCTTCGGGAATCTCGACAGTGGCTACCTGTTTCAGTTTTTCACATCCGACTACGTTCAGAACGTCATCAACAGAATGCGCGGAGGGATGGGTGTTCCACATCTGTTCCAGGCAGACCTGCGGAAGTTCTTCGTGTCAGTTCCTCCGTTGGAAGAACAAACCCAAATCGCCAAGTTTCTCGACTACGAGACGGCGAAGATTGATGGGCTGATTGAGAAGCAGCAGCAGCTCATCGCCTTGCTCAAAGAGAAACGTCAGGCCGTCATCAGTCATGCGGTCACCAAAGGCTTGAACCCCGACGCCCCCATGCGCGACTCCGGCGTCGAATGGTTGGGTGAGGTTCCGGCGCATTGGGAGGTCAAGCGGCTGACGTACGTGACGCAAGGGGGCCACAGTGTCCAAATGGGGCCGTTCGGTGGAATGCTGAAGGAGCATGCTACTGACCCGACAAGATACAAGCTTTACGGGCAGGAGAACACCATTTCCGGCGACTTTCAGCGCGGAGAGAGATGGCTGGAGAAATCCCACTTTGAGCGGCTGCGGGAGTATCAGCTGCTTCCGGGTGACGTTGTCTTGACCCGAAAAGGGGCGAGTATCGGGAATTGCAGAATCGTTCCTGCGGATGCGCAGAGAGGCGTGATTGATTCGGACACGATTCGAGTTCGGTTCGACGAGGCGCGAGTCAACAAGCAGCTTGTGACCCTGTTAATGCATGATGGCTACCTGCAGACCGAAATTTTGGCGAAGCAGAAGGGGGCGGTTCTTCCGGGCCTGAATACGGGCACGATTTCCAATTTGTTGCTGGCGCTTCCCCCGATGAGTGAGCAGGTCGAAATTGTATGCCACCTGACGGCAAGTCTTGATCGATTTCGGTCATTGACCGAAATCTCTGCCGGCGTGGTCGAACTCCTCCAAGAACGTCGCGCCGCTCTCGTCTCCGCCGCTGTCACCGGTAAGATCGACGTGCGCGGCTGGAAGGCTCCGGAATCCGACGCCGAATCAGAGGTCGCGTGAGCGCTGACACGAAAGAGTCTGCTTTTCAGCGGGACATCATCGTCCAGATGATGGAAGGCGGCTGGAAGCTCGGTGATGCCGGCGGCTACGACCGCGAGTTGGCGCTCTATACCTCGGATTGCCTCGATTACGTGCGCAATACGCAGCCGATGCCTACTGCTTTGTGGGTCGGTGACTGGTGAGTTCCGATTCCGATCGCCTGAGCGCGGACCATCTGGCGCTGTTCCGCGATGTTTCGCAGCTTATCGGCGATTCTCGAAAGCGTGCTGCGCAGCATCTGAATTCTCAGCTGACCGATCTCTATTGGCGGATCGGCAGACGCCTGTCTGTCTCAGTTCTCGGCGGCGAACGTGCGGCTTATGGGAAGAAGGTGATCAGCCGCTTGTCTGGAGATCTGACTGCGCGTTATGGGCGTGGTTGGAGTACCAAGCAGCTTCATCATTGTCTCCGCTTTGCGGAGACAATTCCTGACCCCGAGATTGTCTCCGCGCTGCAGAGACAATTGAGCTGGAGCCACATCAAGGCCCTGATTTACGTGGATGACGGGCTCAAACGCGAGTTCTACCGCCAGTTGGCGATCCAGGAGCGGTGGTCGACGCGGACCCTAGCGGAGCGGATGGAGAGCCAGCTCTACGAGCGCACGGCGATTTCAAACAAGCCGGAAGAGACGATCCGGAAGGAACTCGCCCGCCTGGAAAAGGACGGGTTGCTGACGCAAGACCTGCTGCTCAAAGACCCGTATATTCTGGACTTTCTCGGCCTGAACGACAGCTACCTCGAACGCGACCTGGAGGACGCGATCCTGCGCGAGCTCCAGAAGTTCCTCTTGGAGCTGGGCACGGGCTTTTCTTTCATCGGCCGGCAATACCGCATTCAGGTCGATGACGATGACTACGTCATCGACTTGCTCTTTTACAATCGCAAGCTGCGTCGCTTGGTTGCTCTCGATCTCAAAGTTGGTCGCTTCAAGCCCGAGTATAAAGGGCAAATGGAGCTATACCTCCGGTGGCTTGCGAAGTATGAGCAGCAAGACGGTGAGCTGCCCCCGCTGGGAATCATTCTCTGCGCTGAGAAAAAGCACGAACAGATACAGCTTTTGGAACTCGATGCGGCGGGTATTCACGTTGCCGAGTACCTGACTGAATTGCCGCCGAAGGAGGTGCTGCAGGCTAGGTTGGAGGAGGCCGTTGAGCAGGCGCGGCTTCGCCTGGGCGCCCAAGCGGATGAAGAGGAAGGAAGCGACAATGAGCGCTGACTCCAAGGAAGTCGCCTTTCAGCAGGACATCATCGACCAGATGATCGAGGGCGGCTGGAGGCTTGGCGACCCGGCCAATTACACCCGCGAGCTGGCGCTGTATACCTCGGATTGTCTCGACTACGTCAAGAACACCCAGCCGAAGACCTGGGAGAATTACGAGAAGCTCTACCCGAGCGACCCCGAGAAGGCGTTCATCGACAAGCTCGCCGCGCAGCTCGGCAAGGCGGATCCGCAGGCTTCGGATAAGAGTCTGCGCACGTTTGGGACTCTGGGTGTGTTGCGGCACGAGCTGCGCGACAAGTCGGCTGCCTTCAAGCTTTGCCAGTTCAAGCCTGAGCACGGTCTGAACCCCGACACGCAGCGGATGTATGACGGCAACATTCTGCGTGTCGTGCCCGAGTTGGTTTACAGTCCTTATGCCACGGCTGCTCACTTCGCCGAGACGGGGCTCAAGGCCAAGAAGTGGCGTATCGATCTGGTGCTGTTTTTGAACGGGATTCCCATCGCCACGATGGAGTTGAAGAGCGAGTTCAAGCAGTCGGTCGACAACGCCATCAAACAGTACAAGAGTACGCGCCGTCCCAAAGATCCCGAAACCAACAAGCCGGAGCCGCTGCTTACCTTCAAGCGCGGCGCCCTCGTTCACTTTGCCGTCTCGCAATACGAAGTGGAGATGACCACCAAGCTGGAAGGCGAGCGGACACGGTTTCTACCCTTCAATCGAGGTACTGCGGAGGGCGGCAAGGGCAATGATTCGCCGGAGGACATCGACGAGTACGCCACCGGCTATCTGTGGAAGGATGTCCTCGCCCCCGCCAATATCCTGCAGATCATCGGCCGCTTCATTCATCTCGAGATCAAGACCGAGGAGGATTGGGACGGTCGTAAGACCAAGAAGGAAACTCTGATATTCCCGCGTTTTCATCAGTGGGATCTCGTGACCCAATTGGTGCGGGCCAGCCGTGAGGAGGGGCCGGGCCACAGGTACCTCGCGCAACATAGCGCCGGCTCGGGTAAGTCCAACTCGATTGCCTGGACGGCGCACCAGCTCTCGTCGTTGTATGACGAGCAGGGCGAGAAGGTATTTCACTCGGTCATCGTCGTCACCGATCGCACGGTACTCGACGATCAGTTGCAGGACACGATTTCTCAGTTCGAGCACGCTGACGGTGTCGTCGGTCGCATCAACCGCGACGAGGGGCAGGGCTCGAAGGCGGAGAAGCTGGCCTACGCGCTCGGACACAGTCAGCCGATCGTCATCGTGACGATCCAGACTTTTCCGCACGTTCTCGAAGCGATCGAGAACAGTGTCAGCCTCAAGCAGCGGCGCTACGCGATCATTGCCGATGAGGCGCACTCGTCGCAGTCGGGGCGAACGGCCGGCAAGCTCAAGGCGGTTCTGACTAGCGAGGTGTCGGGCGACGATACCGAGTTCAGCGCCGAAGATGCCGTGACTGCCAGTGTCGAGGCGCGGCGCGAGTCGCCAAACTTGAGCTATTACGCCTTCACCGCGACGCCGAAGAGTAAGACGTTGGAGTTGTTCGGCCGCCGACCCAACCCCGCCGAGCCGGCGTCGAAGAAGAACCTGCCGGTGCCCTTTCACATCTATAGTATGCGCCAGGCGATCGAAGAGCAGTTCATTCTCGACGTCCTCAAGAACTACACCAGCTACAAGGTCGCCTACAATCTGGCGCAGAAGGTCGCGGCCGCCGATACCGAGGTCGATGCCAAGAAGGCCAAGGTCAAGCTCGGACAGTGGGTGCGCCTGCACGACTACAATATCGCGCAGAAGGTAATGGTGATCGTCGAGCACTTTCGCGACACGGTGATGGGTCTGCTCAACGGTCAGGCGAAGGCGATGGTCGTGACTGGTTCGCGCAAAGAAGCGGTGCGCTACAAGTTGGAGTTCGATAAGTACGTGCAGAAGAAGGCCTACAGCCAGCTGCGCGCGATGGTCGCGTTCTCCGGCGAGGTGAGATTCAGTGCCACCGATCCGCACAGCGAAGGCCTGTTGAACGAGAAGTTCACCGAGTCTGGCATGAACCCCGACCTGAAGGGACGCGACATGCGCAAGGCCTTCGACTCGAAGGACTTTCACGTCATGATCGTCGCCAACAAGTTTCAGACCGGCTTCGATCAGCCGAAGCTGTGCGCCATGTACGTCGACAAGAAGCTGGCGGGAGTCGACTGCGTGCAAACGCTTTCGCGGCTGAATCGAATCTACAAGGGCAAGCAGGAGACCTACGTTCTCGACTTCTTCAACGATCCGGCCGAGGTGCTGGCAGCGTTTCAGGAATACTATCAGACGGCGGAGCTGCTCGACGTCTCGGACCCGAATCTCATCTGGGAGCTTTTCGACAAGCTCCGCGGCGCCGGCATCTTCCAGTGGACCGAGGTGCAGCAGTTTAGTGACGTCTACTTCGTCAAGAGCAAGAGCAACGCGGCCATCAGCAACGTCTGCCGTCCTGCCGTTGAGCGCTGGCAGCATCGCTACGAGGAGGCGCAGCAGGACTACGTCAAGAACAGGGATCTGTTCGAGCGGGTCAAGTCCCTCGGCGACCCGGTGTTGATTGCCAACAACGAGAACGCCATGAAGGATTCCAAGAAGGAGTTGGACGGGCTCGACATCTTCAAGAAGAACCTGGTCTCGTTCACCCGCTACTACGAATTCATGTCGCAGATCGTCGACTACGACAGCACCGATCTGGAGAAGCTGAGCCTTTACGCGCGCCATCTCGCGCCGTTGCTGCGCGAGAAGAGGCCCGACGAGGATCCGATCGACCTGAGCTCGGTCGAGCTGAGCCACTACCGGCTGTCGAAGATCAAGCAGCAGGACTTGATGTTGGTCAAGGAAGCGGGCGCGGCGGAAGGGCTGCGACCGGCGTCTGATCTAGGGACGGGCAAAGCGCGGGGGCAGGAGGAAGAATGGCTCTCGCAAATCATCTCGCGATTGAATGAGCTCTTCGTCACCGACGGTCTCACCGACCACGACCTCATCAACTACGCCTACGCGATCCGCGACAAAGTGTCGGAGAACCGGCGAGTGATGAACCAGATCGCCAACAACTCGGCTGAGCAAGCACTGCTCGGCGACTTCGCCGGCGCACTGGATGAAGCGGTGATGGCGAGCGGAGAAGCGCACCAGAGCCAGATGCTGCAGTACCTCAACAGCAAGGAGCTACAGTCGGGATTTCAGCGCGTGGTTTTCGACATGCTGCTAGCGAAGCGAGCGGCGGAGCAGGGCGGCGTGGCCGCGGAAGGGAGTGACTAGAGTGTTCAGAGCAAGTTTGAAGCGCAGTGCCCGAGGTTGTTGCGGTGTCTTTCTGCTTTGCTTGCTGGCTGTTGTGCAGCCAGCCCAGGCATCGTTTGTCGGCGCGTTGAAGACGATCTGGGAGTTGACTAAGCCTGTGGCGGGGGAGGTGGTCGGCGATGTCGTCAAGGATCTCCTCCGTGATCGGATCAACGAGTTTCTCTCCGAGCGGCGGGATGCCCCGGATGATGTGCTTACCGGCGGCGAGGTTCGAACGGTGGGTGGGACCGAGCAGCGCGACTGGCAGTTGGCGGAGGGCATCCTGAGCCGCGAGGAAGTAAGTCAACTGAGCAGTTTCCTTCAATCAATCGACGGGCACGCTCAGAAGATCACCGTGGGGGACACGCACATTACGTCGACGGCCGGAGATGGAGGCATGGCTGTCAGCATCGGTTCGGTAGGAGCGGGCGCGCAGCTCACGATAATTCAGGAGGGAGGCGAGAAGCCTGCCGATAGGGAGGCGCGACTAGCCAAGCTGAACGAGCTGAACGGGCGCAAGAGGGAATTGAAGTCCACACTCGAAGACCTGAGGAAGTCGAGAACCACGCTTGTCGCCCAGCGGGATCAGACCGCCGCCAACGAGTCGGCCCGGTCGGAGGTGTTCAATCGCTTGTTGGATCTCAGAGATGCGGCTCGAAAAGCCGGCGAGAAGGAGAAGGCCGATCAGCTTCAGCGGCAGATTCGCGCGATGCGGTCGGCGAGGAGTCCGGGGAAAACAGTCCGCGAACTGCAGGTGGAGATCGACGAGGTCGATCGAAAGATCCGGGAAGCGGAGGACGACCTCGATGGCGTTGTTGCCCAGACCGTCGCCCTTGGGTAGTTCCGGTCCGGGTCGCGCCCCAGAGTGCTTGTTGGCTTCACTTTCGGAGGTCCGATGAAGGAAGGAAAGCGCAAGGCGACAAGCAAGCGGGTTAGGCCGAAGGGGATCTTCTGTCTGGAGAGTGACTGGTGGGGCCAGATTACCAGGAAGACGAGTGTCGAACCGATACTGGGTCTGCTCGGGCAGTGGGCGCCGTACCACGTACCGTACGTTCACCGGGACGTCGCGACGCGAGCGGAGTTTGAATACGACATCAAGAAATGGACGCAGCGCGGCGCGGACAAGTACCCGATTCTGTACCTTGCCCTCCACGGGTCGCCTGGGCATGTCTATTTTGGAGACCATCGTCGTGCAGAGAACGTGGTGACCATAACGCAGCTCGGAGAGATGCTCGCTGGAAAGTGTAACAAACGCATCATTCACTTTGGCTCGTGCGATACGCTGGACGTCCATGGCGGATCGATCAATGCTTTCCTGCGGAAGTCCGGCGCCCTGGCCGTCTGTGGCTACCGCGGAGACGTCGATTGGTTGGAGTCGGCGGCTTTCGAGCTGATTGTCTTCTCGGGTTTGCAGGGCTGGACACTGACCATCCCGGGTGCCAAGGCGATGCGAAATGACATCAAGAGGATGGCGCCGAGTTTGTGCAAGCGCCTTTCGTTTCACATGGCTGTGCGGTCGCGCTGAGCGCCTGGGCTAGTTGATGTCGATAGTCGGAATGGTGACGAAGTCAGAGAAGGAGCTCTTGTGCTCGAACAATCTGTAATCGACGATCTCGTCGCGCTGGTCAGGCGCAAGTATCCCGACTGGAATTCGTTCTCCGATCCGTCATTCGTCGACGACGAGGTCGCGTACAAGCAGGCGACGGTTGCGAAGGCTGCCGAGCTGCTATCCGAGGAACGCCTGCGGTCGTTGCTGACTGAGGGTCGTTACGACGCGATCACCTCCGCGATCGAGAAGGTCGGCAAGGACAACAACTTGCTCTACCTCGTCTATCCGAGGTCTGGCGACTTGAACATCCTCTACGATGAGAAGCTCGACAAGGAAGCGTTCTGCCTGGCGTTCGTCGATCTGTTGTACGGGCCTGGCGACAGTCCCGAACGGCTCGATCGTTACGTGGACTTCATCGAGGCGAGCGGCCTGACCAATCGTTGGACGTTTCCAACGTACTTCTTGTTTATGTGTCACCCGAAAGAGGATGTGTTCGTCAAACCTCGGGTGACGCAAGAGTTTCTCAAGTTGGTCGGCCGGTCGGATCTCTATGCCGCGAAGCCGACGGGGGTGTCCTATCGCGGCATCTTGGATCTGTTGCGTGAACTGGGGGAGATGCTCGCGGAGTACGGCCCTCGCGACATGGTCGATTTGCAGAGTCTTCTTTGGGTCTGCGGTCAGGCCGAGAAGCCCGAGGTCGAATCTGAGCGTGTCGATATGGCCGAGTTCATCCGCCGGCATGGCGGCGAGGAACGGCTTCGTTACCGGCGGGCGAACCGGAAGAAAGCGTGTGAACTGATCGCGGCACGCGGCAAGGAGATGACGGAGGAAGAGTTCGGTGACCTCCTGACCCTCATGGATTTGGATTTCATCCGGGGACGCGAGCGCGGTGGGCGGTTTGGGCAGGCGTTTCGCGGCAATAATCGGGTTCGAATGGAGGAGTCGGCGGAAGAACTGATCGCCATCGTGCACCGACTGTGGACTGCCTCGGAGGATCAAGCCGATGCTGTCCTCGATGATCTTTGGTCGCGCCGCATTCCAGCTGCGGGACGGCTTCTGGGCAGCGGGCTGATGCACCTGCGCGATCCCGAAAAGTTTACGTTCTGGAGTCAAAAACTCCACCGCGGGCTTCGCAGCTTGACCGAGGTGTCAGCGCCGGCGAAACGATCGTTGGCGAACTATCTCAGCTTCAACGATGCAGCGCAGAAGTTTCGTCGGGAAAACTCTGTTCCACCCGAGGCGATGGACATCGTACTGACGTATGCCGATGAGATTGCGGAACCTGCCGGTGAAGATCCGAAGCCGTCACAGGTTTTTGTGCAGCGAGCGTTCGAACTGATGGGAGGGCTCGCGGAGAATCCGACGAAGGAATTCTACGCAGCTCACAAGGAGGAGTTCAAAGGCCTCGTGGAGCGACCGTTCCAAAGTCTGATCAAGCACGTTGCGAGCAAGCTCAGCCCGACAATTACGGACGTCATTGAGACCGAGAAGGGTGTCTTCGCGCGGATCCAGAAGAACGATTGGGGCAGGGGCGGCGCGTGGCCGTTCTATTGGGGGGCCTTCTACCCAAAAGGCGGTAAGCGAATTCGCGACGCACAATTGTTCGCGTGGATGAACGGTGATTGTCTGGATTTCGGCTTCTTCGTGGGCGAATACGGGGCCGAGGAGAGAAGTCGTTTTGAAGCCAGTTGTCGTTCGCACGGCAAGGTTTTGAAGGACTTGCTCGAGGCATCGGAAGGTGCCGTCGGGCTGACGTTCGGACGCGGGGCCTCGGAGGACGAAATGCGAGGCGACCCGGAGCTTAGCTTGGATCAGTGGCTGGCGAACCCGATCGAGCTCGGCGCCCGGGTTGGTATGACGTTAAGTCGCGATCAGGTCGTGGAGCTGAGTGCGGACGAGCTGAGCGACAGGATCGCCGCTGTCTTTGAGGCGGTCTTCCCGATGTTCGTGGCGGCAACCGAGGATGATCCAAGCCAGCGCCTTGCCGAATTGATCGAGACCGATGATCCGACGACGAATCCCGAGATTCCAGTCAGCCAGTTGGCATCAAGCCTCGGCGTCGATGAGGACACCGTCGAGCGGTGGGTGCGTTCGATCGAGCGTAAGAAGCAGGCGATCTTCTACGGGCCTCCGGGAACCGGCAAGACGTATACCGCACGGCTGCTTGCGGAGCATTTGGTTGGCGGCGGTGCCGGGCTCGTCGAGCTGGTGCAATTTCATCCGGCATACGCGTACGAGGATTTCATGCAGGGGATCCGCCCGCGAACGCGCGCCGACGGCGGTCTCGAGTACAAGGTCGAACAGGGGCGGTTCCTCGACTTTTGCCGGCGCGCAAAATCGGTGCGGGGTCGCAGCGTGTTGATCGTCGACGAGATCAATCGCGCCAAGTTGTCGAGTGTGTTTGGCGAGCTAATGTATCTGTTGGAATACCGCGACGAAGAGATCCCGCTTGCCGGAGGAGGCAGGTTCCGGATTCCGCGTGACGTTCTGCTCATTGGAACGATGAATACGGCGGACAGGTCGGTGGCGTTGGTGGATCATGCGTTGCGGCGTCGTTTCGCGTTCATCGGGCTGTTCCCGGAGTACGAGACTCTACGCCGCTTTCTCGACAAGAATGAGTTCGCCGCCGATGGTCTGATCGGAGTGTTGGAAGAGCTGAACGCTGCGATCAACGATCGCAATTACTCGATCGGAATTTCGTACTTCTTGCGCAAGGACCTGGAGGACGAGATCGAGGATATCTGGCAGATGGAGATTGAGCCGTATCTCGAGGAGTACTTCTTTGACCAAGCCGACAAGGTCGAGGAGTTTCGCTGGCAGAACGTGGCCGCGAAGATTCAGTCCTGATGGAGAACGACAGCGCCTTCACGCCCTTGGCGGAGCAGGGCGTGATCCAGCTTCGGGAGCATGAGACACGGTCGGCACCGGCGGCGGATCTTTCGGCGGAGCTGGGTGAGGCGATCTGGAAGCAATACTCGAAAGAGGTTTCCATCGACTTCCCTTCGCCGCGTACGGGGCAGCGTTGGCGTCTCACAGCGGGCGGATCAGTGGGATATCTCCCCCTGGGGGAGGGCGTCGGGATTTCGCTGCAACCGAAAGTCGAGCTCGACAATCTCTTTCGCATGCTCGAGTGGGCACACAGCGCGAACTTTCGAGTTCTCGACGGCGTCATGGGGTGTCAATCGCTGGAGGAATTTTTTGCCCGCATAGCGAACATTTTGGCGAAGCGAGTCTCTGATCGCGCGCGGCGTGGGCTGTATCGAAAGTACGTCGCTTGTGCGGAGACCCTGCCCTACGTCCGAGGTAGTCTCGATATGCGCCGCATCGCAACCCGACCCTGGGAGGTGCGTCTGCATTGTCGGTTTGATGAGCACATTGCGGATGTCCAGGATAATCAGATCCTGGCTTGGGCGCTGTATCGAGCTTCGCGAAACGCAGCGTGCACCGGCGAGGCGCGCGCCAACGTCCGCCAGGCCTTCAAGGTTCTGCGGGGAGTTGTCGGGGTCGCGCCGGTGCGGGTGAACGACTGCCTTGGTCGATCGTACGACCGTCTCAACGCTGACTACGCCCCGATGCATGCTCTTTGCCGATTCATCCTGGAGAGCAGCGGCCCGACCCACGACCTCGGAGGCCACGCGATGCTGCCGTTCGTCATCGATATGCCTAATTTGTTTGAGAGGTTTGTCGGAGAGTGGTTGAGGGCGCATCTGCCGCGCGGACTGAAAGTGCGAACGCAGAACACGATCTGGCGCTCGGAGACGTGCGGGGCGACTTTTGTTCCCGATCTGTTGCTGCTGAACTCCCAAAGTGGCGAACCGGTGGCGGTGTTGGACACGAAGTACAAGGCGCCGAATCAGGGGCCCGCAGCATCCGATATCGAGCAGGTCGTCGCCTACTCAACGGCTCTGCGTTGTCGCGACGCGTACCTGATCTATCCACGTGAGTTGAACCGCCCGTTGGAAGACAGAGTCGGCGACGTAATGGTACGCAGCGCGACGTTTTCATTGGCGGGCGATCTAGACGTGGCGGGGGCGGGGCTGTTGGATCAGTTGAGGTTGGTGGGAGCCGTGGGGCAGTAATGGCATCCGGTGTGCAATTGTGTTCGGGCAAAGAGGTGCCGCTCCTCAATCGCCGATGTCTGCTCAAGTTTGTCGTGAAGACGTGTCTGGCTCGCTGCAAAGCGGGCGAAACTCGCGTGTTGTTTCGGCCCACGCGAAGAACTCGGGGTTGTGTCGCCGAATGATCTCGATCACTGAGTCGTCGTAGCAATGACCGGAAAGATGCTCACGTCGCGCGAGCTGGTCGACAAGGTCCTTTGCTTGGGAAAATAGATCAGCCGCGTAGAGAAATCGGATGGCGGAGTCGCGCGCGCCGACTATGGCCGGATGATTGCCGTGGTGCGCGTTGAAAATCATGGAGAGCGGGATTGGGTCGATTTCGGAACTTGTTCTGTTCTCGGCTTCAGAGATGGACCAATTACGGAGGTTCTCGAACCATGGGTCCGGCGGCTCGATTTGGACCGACTTTAGGCCTTCTTCATCGATTGCGGCTTGTGGAAAGTGTGGCGATGGGGGGAACAGGATTCTCTGAGCTTTGGCGGCGATTTGTTCGGCAAGCTTCTCTTCAGAGACTACGGTAAAGACTCCGCGTTGGATGTAGAGGCGCGTCACGAATGGAGGCGGGATCACTAGCTCTAGTCCGAGAGACTCTGCATCCTCCAGGCTAATCCAAGCAACTGATGCTTTCCCACAGGTACATCCGGGAGGTTGTCCGCCTTTGGTGGCGAAGTGAACTGCGGTACCAGGGTTGACCGACCAATCGAGTAGATTTGTCTTTGCCCCGTAGTGCTGAGCGCTGGCGTAACCGCAACGTTCGGCTAGCGGCGGCCAGTTTTCTGCCCCGTCAGAATTCCATAGCATTGAGAACTCTGTTTCTATGACCGATTCCATGATTCGGGCGGCATGGTCCGCGGTCTGCCGATCGTTTGCGTCAGGTATTCGCAGCAGCCCGGGCAGAGGGCTCCACTCGGCGCAACTCTGGCCGCGGAAGAGCATTTTCTTGGGGACGATGCGCTGCACCCCTTCGGGGTGCTCGCGATCAAACACAGCACGTCCGACTGAAGAGAGATGGCTCCAGAGCCACGCCCACCCGTCACGGGCGCTTTCTGCTCGCCAGGTCCTTTCGTCGACTTGCTCGACGTTTTGGGCCCATCCGATTGCCATTGTCTCAAAGTCGTCAGCCATTCAACACTCCCGTAATGTCGTCAGCGCAACCGATGGAGAACTCGCTCAGTCTTGGTGGAGCGAGATTGGGGGTGGGGGCGCGGCGTTCCGCCGGGGATTAGTTACTGTTTTATACCGATACCAATGAGAATATCGTTGACGTGACCGAAGTCGGGTGGTTTCCGACCATTTCGGTACACAACGCTGAACTGGACTAGGCCTTTGGCTACGATATCGTAAAGAAACCTTGCCTCGCCGTACCCGTAGTCGTGACGGTTCGCCACATCGAACCTGTGGAAGTATTGATATTGGAGAGTAGTGCGTTCGGACAGCCGCCAGGGATAGAGAAAGAGATCGACTTGGGGGGTGAGACGCACGTACGGTCCCTCCATCTCGCGCCGCTCCAGATCCTCGTTTCCGGCAGCATCAATGACGTCCCCGCTCTCGACGCGGAACGTAGGAAGCCAGGAGACGGCGAAAAGGGGACGCTGTCCGTTCTGGTCCATACCTGATCGAGGCCAGATGTAGCCGGCCTGTAGGTTTGGGGATGTGGGCGTCAGAGCGATGGTGCCTTCAATGACTTCACGATTGAAGTCTCGGTCCGTACCGAAAGTCGGCGACACGGCAAGACTGAGGGACTCAATCCATCGCGATGTGAAGGCTCGCGTATAGTAGAACGGCAAACTTGCACTGAGCGAACTTTCGTTGCCGCTTTTTCCCGTGTCGATGTCGAGTTCCAACGCGGGTGTGACGCCGACAGTCGAGATTCCGTCGGGATCGAGATCGCGTGAGAGTTGAAAAAGTTGGACGGCTCCTAGGACTGTCAACTGGTCGCGCTTGTCCGCAGTCGAGTCTCGCCTGTAGGAAAAGACGAAAGGAGCAATGAACTTTCCTCCTGGTCTCGGATTGGCGGAGTCCAAGACGAACCTCTTGAATCCGAGCCCCCGCCACCCGATGACCCAATCTTTAGACTCGCTTGCCGAGTGCATTCTTTGTAGGATTAACTCGGTAAGCTTGCGCGCCGTATTGACTCCAATGCTGCCCTTGGACTCCGTCTCCGAATTGAAAGTAATCAGGTCAGCCGCGAATTCCGCCGCCTTGGCCTCAGTCCGTTCTGCGGCAGATTTGGCGATCTCCTTTAGGTACAGGTTCTTCAGTTCGTTTTCGTCAAGGCGCCCGCTTCCGTCGGCGTCGTAATTGCCCGGATCTCCTGGCTCTCCAGGGCTAATGACATCGATTCCCGCGTGTGCCGCCCCTGTGCACAGAACAAAGAGTCCGACTTGCCCCAGGTAGCGGAAGGATAAGCCGGTCCACGAAGAAGTCATTGTGACAGCCTCGATTTGGCGAAGTCGCGAACGTTTCGAACCGTTGACCAAGAGTTCTGCACGGCGCTCCAGTCCGCTTGGGGAACCGGAAATCCTTGTTCTCCTGAAAACTCTTGATTCATATACTGGCGCAGGCGCCATCTCTGTGTGGGTGGTCGAAAAATATTCAGAGGGTCGTCTAGGAGGACGCCGTCGTTCGGTGGTTGCAAATCTGCCCATTTGCGAATCGCCGCTTTCGTTCGCGCGATAACTTGAAAGATTGTCATGCCATCTCCTTGGTAATTCGGGATGTACGGTAAGCGAGAAATCTGATGTATCGATTTTCTTCCCGAGTTAAGGCTTGGGAGATTCTTTACGAGAGAGATCTTGGGATCAAGTTGGGGAAAACACGCAGGTCTAGAGATCGTTGGCCCTTTGGCTAGCTCGGTGTTTTTCACGTGGTGTCACCAGCGTACATGGTTGAATCTGTTCGATTTTGGCGCCGTAGAGGAGCGTTTGCGGCGCTTAGCGCGTCGATTTTGACCCCGGAAACGTTGCTCTATGGTTGGTGGACTCGTGCATGGTGGTCGGTGACGCGTTCTCGCTTTGAAGTTGACCGTTCGTTCCTGGCGGTGGGTAATGGTGAAGGAGGAGGAAGCCATGACCGAGTCGCGAAAACCGGTATCTGAAGCCGAAGCTGGCGAGCTTGCGCTCGCGTTTCTGCGCGCGGAGGTGAAGGTGCAGCCGGTGGTGCCGGATTTGATCAACGCCTTTTACGGGGTGAAGGGGGATTACTTCTTTTTCGCTTGCCAGAGAAATGCCCAGAGAGTGGGTGCGAGTTCCTACGTTGCGGTTTCCCGCAAGGACGGGTCGGTGGTGTTGTTCGACGACGGCGAGTGAGGCGGGCGTTGCTTCGCACGGTCCATCGCACCAAAGTTGAATACGCCGATCTGATTCAGGAGTTGATGCGTGGCCAGAAAAGAAGCTCAACAAGTCTGCCTCCAATCTCATAATGGCTGACACAATGGCTGACACTTGGGTCACGGATATTACGCACTATCTGGACGAGGACGGACGCTTACCTGATTCGCTCCCGGTGCAAGCGCGTCGTTTGGCGGAGTATCTTGGATCCATTGTTGTCGCCGTCACGAGTGTTCCGCTCGATGATCCGCTTGGCATCCGTTGTCGTCGCCGGCCGGGGCGCAAGCCGTGTCGTGGGGATGTCGCGGCCTACATCGTCGATGACTCCAGTGCTATTCGCTGGATTTGCCCAGCATGCGAAGATAACGGTTTCATCTCAGGCTGGAGTGACACGATCTGGGACTGTCGGGCGTCCGAGGACGCGCCGCGGCACTGAGAAGGAGGGTCGGCGCTTCCACCTTGGCTAAAGCTTCGGCGGACCTGACGCGCGGTCGCAAGTCTAAGGCGTCGCGCCGCTGGTCGAAGTCGCTGCGCTCCTGGGTCGAAGGTCTAAGCGCCTGCGCCGCCTGTCGAAGGTCGAAAAACTTTTCGTGATGGGTGATTGGCGATTGGCTTGTTGCGCGGCTCGGGCCGAGCCTTGCCCTGGCGGCCTTGCCGCTGGTCGAAGTCGCTACGCTCCTGGGTCGAAGGTCAAAAGCGCTTCCACCTTCGCTAAAGCTTCGGAGGACGTGTCGCGCTGTCGAAGGTCGAAAGCCAGATCCGCTACGCGGCTCGGCGGGAGCCTCGCCCTGGCGGCGTTGCCGCGCGTCTCAAGCGCTTCGCGACGTCCCATGTCCCAAGGCGCTCCGCGCCGTCCCACGTTCCAAGCGCTTCGCCGCCGGTCAAAGGTTTCGCCGCTGGTCAAAAGCGCTTCCACCTTCGCTAAAGCTTCGGAGGACGTGTCGCGCGGTCGAAGGTCGAAAGCCAGATCCGCTAGGCGGCTCGGCAGGAGCCTCTCCCTCCATGGGTTTCCGGGCCTGCGTTTATCTGCGGCCATCTGTGGCCATCTGCGGATTAGAGAAGAGCCTTCAGCCGTCCGATCCAAATCCGTGTTGATCCGTGTTCATCCGTGGCCCAGCAAGAATTGTGACTCGTGACTGGTGATTCGTGACTCGCATGTTGCGCGGCTCGGCAGGAGCCTCTCCCTCCATGGGTTTCCGGGTCGGCGTGATCCACATCCGAACGCGCGTCGCGCCGTTGCGCCGCTGCGCCGCTGGTCGAAGTCGCTGGGGCTTTCGCCTTCGCTAAAGCTTCGGAGGACGGGCTTTGGGGTCGAATTCGCTGGCGCTTCCGCCTTCGCTAAGGCTTCGGAGGACGGGCCTGACTTGGGGGCGAAGTTGCTGGGCTCTTTTTGGCTCGTTGGCTGGTGCGACTCGGGGTTGCGTTTTGGAATCGAGTGATGCCATCGATTGGGCATGGACGAGTACGACGCAGATGTAGAACACGATCCGGCTTGGTGGCGTTCGCTGGACGAGGCGGATTCTCTCGGGCTGGTTGCGGACTATCATCGTCGTTGTCGCCCGCATCCGAAGGCTGGGAACCAGCGACTCCATGATTCGATCCATGTCGTGGTGGAGAATCAGATCGCGATGGGCGATGAAACACCCGCGGCGGCGAAGCTGGCGGAGTTGGTGGCCGACGGGCTTTCTCGTCACGACGCGATTCACGCGATCGGCAGTGTCGTGAGCGAGGTGTTCTCGCAAGCACTTGGTCGCGACACCCGCGAGAGCGAGAACCTCGCGCCGGCCTATGAGGACCGCGTGAAAGCACTGACGGCGAGTGCGTGGCTGAACGAATGGGAGGAGGAGTCGTCGGGCGATGTTGTCCCTCCGCACATGCGCCCGCGTTCGGCTGAGGAGCTGATTGACCCGGGACTTGGCCCAGGGAAGGCGCAGGATCCAGACGCGATCGTCGCTGCGCTCGACCAACCGAGTCCTCTGTTCCCACGCACGGCGATCCTGGCGGTGCGAGAACAAGGCGAAGCGGCGGTCGACGGGTTGATCGGGCTCATTGATCGCGCTGGCGAAGTGTTGGCAGCGGGGGGGAATCCCGAAGGCAATGGCCATCTATTTGCCAGCTTCTTGCTGGCCGAAATGCAGGAGCAGCGTGGCTTCGCGCCAGTCTCGGCTCTGTTTTCGGGGTCCGAGCATGAGTGCGATAGGCTTGGCGAAGACTTCGTGACGGAAGATCTCGGCCGAGTCTTGGCGTCTTTCCCCAACGCCGGGCTTGCCGAGATGACGGCGATTGTCGAGGACCGGTCACGTTCTGTCTATGGACGCGCGGCCGGAGTGACGGGAATCGCCGCATTGGTTGCCAGCGACCGTATCGATCGGAACCAGGCGACGGGCTACTTGCACCGGTTGTTTCTCTCGGCCAAGGAGGAGGAGCTGTACCTGGATGCTGCTGGGACATTGCTCAGTCTGTATGCCGAGGAATCGTTCGACGACATTCGCGCCGCCATCCGCAGTGGGCGCATTGCGGAGAGAGAGATGGGACTCGAGGAAGTGGCGCGGACGGAGAGTCTCGGCCTCGATGCAGCGATGCGCGAGTTGCGCGAGACGCGGTACATAAAGCTCGTAAGCGATACCATCGCTGAGACGAGCTGGTGGGCCTGCTTCGACCCAGCCGAGTTCGACGACGACGATTACGATGAGGATGATGACTTCGGCGGCGAAGCGATTCCAGACTTTCCGGCGCTCGAGACCGTGCGCCGGGCATCACCTAAGATCGGTCGGAACGAGCCGTGTCCGTGCGGCAGCGGCAAGAAGTTCAAGAAGTGCTGCGGCACTTGATCGTTTGGGTCGAAGTCGCTGGGGCTCGTTGGGTCGAAGTCGCTGGCGGGCTTTGGGTCGAAGTCGCTGGGGCTCTTTGGGTCGAAGTCGC
>JAJCZJ010000055.1 GCA_029262455.1 Deltaproteobacteria bacterium
TGAAAGCGCCGATTAAAATCGGCAAGGAGAAGCGGATGAAAGATCCGTACGATGAAGGAATAGCGAACCGCATCGGCCCCGAGTCATGCGTTGGCGACTGAGAGGTCGCAGCGAAGCGTTGACAGGGGGAGAAGTGGGCAGGGACATGGAGCCGCGAAAGGCTGACATTTGGGGTGCCGACGCCGTAGGGCGCGCGGAAGGCAAAACCGGTTTGACCGATATCGCAAGGTCAGGCGGACCCCACGCGGTCGTAGACCCCGTGCACGCTTTGATCTCTCTTTGCACGAGAATCGGGAGATCCTCAGTCCGATCGCCCGGAGATGGCCGGGCGATCCGCGCCGTTAATCCTCTGGGAGCACTGCGGCGATGAACGGAGGGAGGAAGTCGGACTGGCCCATAGTACCTGAGAAGCCGGCGAACAAAGCGGACGGTGCGCCGTCGGCGGCGGAGTTGGTGGAGGGAAGGGGCCGGGCCAAGGGGAACTCGGTGGAGCGTAGCAGCGACCGGACACAGAGCCGGGGTGAGCTGTCACAGGCGCTGGACCGAGTACGGCAGGCAGCCAGAAAGGATAAGAGGCTGCAGTTCACAGCGCTCTGGCACCATGTGTACGACGTTGATCGGCTACGCAAGCATTTCTTCGCACTAAAGCGAGCGAGCGCGGCGGGGATCGACGGAGAGACGTGGGGGCACTACGGGCAGCGACTGGAGGAGAATCTCCAGGATCTGTCGGGACGGCTCAAGCGGGGGGCGTACCGTGCGAAGCCTGTCAGACGCGTTCACATACCGAAGCCCGATGGTGGTCAGCGACCGCTGGGAGTGCCGGTGCTGGAGGACAAACTAGTCCAGCGCACGGTGGCGGAGGTACTGAGCGCAATCTACGAGACCGACTTCAAAGGGTTCTCTTACGGATTCCGACCCGGTCGCGGACAGCACAATGCGCTCGACGCGGTGGCAGTGGGAATACGGTGGAGAAAGGTGGGCTGGGTGCTCGATGCAGACATTCGTGGATTTTTCGATGCCATCGACCATGATTGGATGCTGAAGTTCATCGAGCACCGAGTAGCGGACCGGCGCGTCGTACGCCACATCAAGAAGTGGCTGAAGGCGGGCGTGCTGGAGGCCGGGAATCTTCGGTACCAGGAGTGCGGAACACCGCAGGGGGGAAGCATTTCCCCGCTGTTAGCCAATATCTACCTGCACTACGTGTTGGACCTGTGGGTAGCGCAGTGGAGAAGGACGCAGACGGACAAGAGTGTGATTGTGGTCCGGTACGCCGACGACTTCATTGTGGGCTTCCAAACCCGCGCCGATGGCGAGCAGTTTCTTGAAGACCTGCGCGAACGACTGCGCAAGTTCGGACTAGAACTGCACGGCGACAAGACCCGACTCCTCGAGTTTGGCCGTTTTGCAGCGGCGAGGCGAAAGGAGCTGGGGCAAGGCAAACCGGAGACCTTCAACTTCCTCGGATTCACACACATCTGTTCGAAGACGAGGAATGGAAGATTCGTGGTCGTACGCAAAACCAAGCGGACGGCGATGCAGGCAAAGCTCGCGGAGATCAAGGTCGAGCTGCGCCGGCGAATGCACGATCCTGTTCCAGAGGTGGCACAGTGGCTGCGCGCGGTCCTGCGAGGGCACAATCAGTATTTTGGTGTCCCTCTCAACGGCCGGGCACAAGCCTCGTTCCGGCATCAAGTGATTCGTCTGTGGTTTCGCACGCTGCGGCGTCGGAGTCAGAAAACGAGACTCACCTGGGACCGGATGGTTCGTCTACAGCGGTGGCTCCCTCAGCCCCGTGTTGTTCATCCTCATCCCGATCAACGCCTGCGCGTCAGAACCTAAGGCAGGAGCCGGATGCGGTAGTTCCGCAAGTCCGGATCTGTGCGGGGGGCACCGGGTAACCGGTGTCCCTACCGCGACCCAGTCTTTTTGAATGGATGTCCCGCTTATTCTTCTCGGTTGCTATTCAGTCCGCGAAAAGCCGGTACATCGAATCGATTGACTCGGGACCATAGGCTACGACACCCACTGGCACGGCATAGTCGATGGCCTCCAGAATGCGGCCCGCAGCCACCGGGCTGAAGCCTCCACAGAGCTCGATGAGTTGAATCCCTTCAGAGACCATCTCGATCGCTGCCGCAACTCCGTCGGCGGCGTCGCACACGCCGACCACTTTCATCGAAAATTTGTCCGTTCCCTGCCACTGGACGAACGCGTCGCCCGTCACGATGAAACCAAACTTGCTCAACGCCACCTTGCTCTCCCTTTCGGTCTGTCTCTCAGAAGGACACCGATATGCCGCGAGAACGTCTAGAACAAGGCCAAGAAACGAACGTTGGAAAACGAGGAGGAGACGGGACAACAGTTGAAGGTCACGACCGCAGATATCCGGTCATCCACCCGAAATCCTGAAGCCTCTTCGTGTCTTAGTGTCTTCGTGTTGAAATATCAGAACGAAAGCTCGCCGGAACCCGCAACTCTGCTTCTGAGGTACTGCCGCCAATCTTCAAGTGTCGGCCACGACTCTGGTTGATGAATTCCGACCCTGTTTGGCAGCCTGATCCAGGTTGCGTCCTCGTGGAACACCTTTCTTACACAAAGACACGTCACTGATTCGGAAGTGCTGGATCAGCTGGATTCAGCGCGGCGCTTTCGCCTGCGCGTCGAGTGGATTACGCGACGCCACCTTGCCGTATCTCACAGCACCCAATCGAAGATTGGCGAGGCCCAATAGGCGAGGAAGGCGCCACTCGCGATCCACGGCCAGACGAAGACTCGCGGTTCGAAATCAGCTGCCAGAAAACACGTGGCATTGGACCAAACGATGATTGCAAAACCAGTAAAAAATTCCATTCTTCAGACCCCCTTCCTGGTCGTAGCTCCAAGATCCATGCCACTTTGTGAGTGATTGCCACGGAGAGGTTTGGGGGCTGGGTGCAGGTGTTTTACACACAGCGGCGGGCAGACCTTGCAAACCAGGAGTACATCTTGCAGGCCCTGCGGCTATGCGAGCATCCTAAGCCGCGACGTCGGCCCGATATCCGCCGGCCCTGTATTGACTCGGGCAGTCGTACCTTGGCACGGACGCCGGATTTTTCTCCGACGCTACGCTCGAGGACCCTAGCGTCGCTGCTGGTCCAGGACTGCGCGCAATTCGTCGGCGCTGATCGGTTTGACCAAGTGGCTGTCGAAGCCGGCGCCCAGGGCGCGAGCTCTGTCTTCGGGATGTCCGTATCCCGTGACCGCGACTAAGGTCGCTCCCTGCTCCCCGATACGCTTGCGGTATTCTCGGGCGAATTCGTAGCCGTCGAGCCCCGGTAGGCCGATGTCGACCAAGATCAGATCCGGCTCGTAGGTCATCGCAAACTCCAGACCACTGAGTCCATCTGCCATCTCCGAGACATCGTTGCCCCAGGCTTCCAGTAGAGCCCTCATCGCCATCCGTACGTCATCGTCGTCCTCGACGAGGAGAACCGATCTTCGCTTCTGGGCGGCGTCGGTCGTCGTCAGCGCCGGCGTGTCTGTCGAGCCGGGTTCTTGGATTCTCGGCAGACGTACTTCAAACTCGCTGCCGCGGTTGGAGCCCGCGCTCTTCGCCGCGACTCGACCCCCGTGCATCTCGACCACCTTCTTTACCAGGGTCAGGCCGATTCCGAGTCCGCCGCCGCCGCGGTCGATCTTCTGCGGCCCCTGCGAAAACAAGTCGAAGGCCTTGGTCAGAAAGTCGGCCTGTAGCCCAACGCCGTCGTCGCGAATGCGCAACACCGCCTCGTCACCTTCCGCCTCCAGGGTCACCCAGATTGACCCGTGCTCGGGGGTATACTTTACGGCGTTCTCCAGTAGATTCGTGGCAACTTGCTCGATCCGGACTGGATCCCCCGACACCCAAACCAGCTCCGTCGCGACTTCGATGTGTCGCTGCAGCCCCTCCAGGTTTCGAATCGTGTCTTCGACGCAGCCGGAGATGATGCTACCGAGCTCCACATCAGACCTCTTGATGACGAACTGGCCGGAGCTTACCCGGGCTACATCGAGCAGATCGCTGACAATCGAGCGCAGGTGATCGCCTTGGCGCAGAATGATCCCGATCAGAGATTCGCTCGACTCCTGCCGGCCATTTTGGGCGCGCAGCCCCAATGCCGACGTGTTGATCGCCGCCAGGGGGTTGCGCAACTCGTGACCCAACATCGCAAGAAACTCGTCCTTGGCGCGATTCATGGCCTCGGCTTTGTATTGCGCCGCACGCGCCTCCTCGATCAACGCCTCGCGCTCGACTACGGCGGAGTGTCTCTCGATAGCAATCTGCGCCAGACGCACGAAGTTCGCCATCCAGATCAGGTCGCCAGGGGAAGGCTCTTCTGCCAACTCTCCGTGGACGATCAGCACCGCCAAGGCCTGATGCTGTGAGTCCAGGACCGGCGTCACCCAACAGCGACGCGCCGCTTCGGCCGGCTGGTCGCTGGCGATCCCCTTGAGCATCTCGTCGGAATCGAAATCCGCCACGACCTCGAGTTGACCTGCGGACGCGGCGCGCCATACAGGGCCCGCCTCTGGGCCGAGCTTGGTCCGGCGCACCCGCTTGGTGAACGCCGCCGGTATATGCAGGCCAACCGGTTCAAGGATACGCCGTCGAACCAGATCGAGCGGCAGTATCACGGTCCGCACCGCGGGGCGGTCAGCGTCGGCGACTTTCACGATGGCACTCATGGCGGAAGGTAGAGTGGCACCATCGGCGATCGCACCAAGCAACGCCGTTTCGGCATCTTGAATCGCCTCGGTCTGCCGGCGCCGAGCGATTTCGCGCCCGAGCTGGTCGATCTTGCTATTGAGCACCGCGAAACTATTGGACGCGGTACTGTCTTCGGGTCGTTCGCATCGAAGCAGCATGAGCTTCTCACCCTGAACAAGATCCGGCGGGATGCGGCTAGCATACACACGACATTGCAGCGACGAGTCCTCCTCCTGTCGAAAACTGAGCCTGCCAGGTAGGGGGTCACCGGTACTAGCGGCGCGGCGCAAGAGTCGGTCGACGCTTGCCGCGGAGTCGATCACCAAAGAGTGGAGGGTCGCGCCGCGCGATTTGGTTTCGTCGAAGCCCAAAGTTTCGCGCATGACGTGTGTGCAGGCTCTGACGGTGCCCGCGCGGTCGACGATCAAAGCAGGACGATCGAGCGCGTTTGACAGGGCAAGTGCAGATTTGACGTTCACTTCAATCGGACTCGAAGTACTCGCGCCCCTCGACGGATGCGGTTGACGCGCTCGGCCGAACGTGAACGACGACCCTGCACTGTGGGTGCCCATCGGCGATCGTTTTCTCGAGCTCGACCTTAGCGTAGCCGTGGTTTTGCGCGGCGATGTGGCCGAACACATTCGAGGTCATCATACACATCGACTTTCGACCAATCACCCTGTCTCCGAACGGGCAAGCGCGGTTGCCGAAAACGATCTTGTCGTCATCGCGCTCCGCAACGTAGAAGTCTCCTCCGATTCGACGTTTGAGGTCGACAAGAACCTCCGCGACCTCGCCGGACTCGAGGCTACTCTTGTTCAACGCTTTGCGATAAGCGGCAAGAATCTCCTCGCCCATCGCTTGCCCGACAACACTGATAAAGCCCGACGCTTCGGCGAGACCTACCGTGTCCTCGAGGCTACCCGCCAGGTGACGAATCAGCGTCCTCATGAAGAGGTCGCGATTGAGGTCTACCGGTAACTCATCGATTGGGTTCCTACTGTTGGGATCCGCCATTTTCTCAATCTACCCGACCTTTCCAACTCTGCAACGCCCGGCTACGCGCGCTGGAGCGCGATCCGAATAACCGTGCCCGCCGGTTGCTCGTCGTCTGTCCAGATCCTCCCACCGTGAGCCTGAACGATCCCCTGCGCGAGGGACAGGCCAAGCTGTGCACCGCGCCAGGTTCGCGTCCCCTGCTTGAATAGATGATCTCGAATATCCGCAGGAATCCCTGCGCCATCGTCCCGCACGGTGAGGACCACCTCCCGCGCTCGCACATCTACTTCCACCGTGACGGTGGAGTTTCGCGGACAACTCTTCACCGAATTGCCAATCAGGTTCGAAAGCAGGTGCAGAATCCGCTGCTGATCGGCGAGCACGAGGGCGTTTTCGTCAACCGCTTCCATCTCGAGCCGAATGCCTCGTTTCGCGGCGTCGGGTTCATGCGGTAGCCGCGAGTTCTCTCAAAATACCTACGACGAACACAGATTCGAGCTCGAGGTGCAGGGCATCGGCGTGGATCGCCGCAAAATCGCAAAGGTCGTGAATCAACCGTTCGATGCGACTGGCAGAGCGTCGAATGTTGGCCGAGTTCTTCTGCTGCTGCTCTGACTCTGCTGTCTCCCCGATCAGCGCCGCCGACAAGCCGATCGCGTTGAGCGGACTCTTCAAGTCGTGCGAGACAACCGCCATGATCTGCTCGCGCGCCGCGACCTCGCGCTGATTCTGTTCAGATAAAGTCTCATTTTCGAGGGCCAGCGCGATACGCTGGCCAAAGTCTTCGGCGATGAGCCGAACTTCATCGTCGAACGGGTCGCGCGGCGCGGCTGACAAGAATACGATCGCACCGAGTCGTTGCGTCCGCCCCTGCAACGCGATCGCGAGGGCGGCGTTGAGCTGGCGATCGCGCGCCCAAGATCCCTCCGCTAGCGCCGTGAACTCGGTGAGCGTTTGCGCGTTGCCGCAAACCACTTCGGTGATTCCTGTATCGCAGACGCGATGCACCGCCGGACTTGATCTGGGCTGACTTGCAAACCGTTCGATCTCCAATTCTTCGCCTTCGAGGCGTGCCCAGGCGATACGCTGTGGCGCATCGCCACGCAGGAGATGCAGGATCGCGCAATCCGCGATGGTCGGTACGGCAAGCCGTAAAGCCAAGTCCGGGATCGCCTGACGCTCGAGAGTCTGAGAGAGGGCAAGCCCCGTGTCCGCGAGGAACCGTAGGCGTGATTGCAGCTTACTCAATTGTTCGTCCTGGATCCGCAATTCCTCGAATGGATCATCCAAGTTCTTCTCAGTGAGGGCAACCCCGACGCGGCGGGAAAATCGTCTCGACGGAGGCACAAGTCACACGAGCTTTCGTTCCTTCTTTCCACACAAAGACAGCAAGACACAAAGGCGGTCTAGCGGTGCTGCGCCTGCGGGCTTGTCGTGCAGAGCTCCACTTACTCGCGGAGTACCGCCACTCCTCGGCCCCGGAAGTCTTTCTCGTGGCGTGCGGCCAGGTCACCGACAACCTTCGCCTCGGCAATGGCATCGTGCAGCTCCCCGGCCGGCTTCAGCAACTAGAGATGCTTGCAAAACGCTCACATGCGTAGGTAGATCGACGACCCTCTGTCCTCGCAGAGGTGGACTACAAAGTAGGGAGCCTTCAGATGAACGATCTCGCAATCAAGAACGCCACGGTGGTCGATGGGACAGGCAAGCCCGCTTTCGCTGGCTCGATCGGTATCCAGGACGGGCAGATCACGGAAGTCGGCGACGCCGTCGGGCGCGCCACCAGAGAGATCGACGCCGAAGGTCGCCTGGTGACGCCCGGCTTCGTCGATATCCACACCCACTACGACGGCCAAGTCTGCTGGGACAAGCAGCTGACACCAAGCTGCTGGCATGGGGTCACGACGGTCGTAATGGGAAATTGCGGTGTTGGGTTTGCGCCGGTCCATGCGGGCGATGAGAATTGTCTGGTCGAGCTGATGGAGAGTGTCGAGGACATCCCGGGTTCGGCACTGCACGAGGGCATTCCCTGGACCTGGGAGACTTTTGCCGAGTATCTCGACGCCATCGACACCCCCTACGCGATGGACGTGGGGACTCAGGTCCCGCACGTCGCGATCCGGCGCTACGTGATGGGCGACCGGTGCTACGATGATGCGAACGATGCCGACCTCCTCCAAATATCGTCGATCGTAAGGGGCGGGCTCGAGGCCGGCGCCTTCGGGTTCTCGACGTCTCGCTACTACGGTCACCTCGACAAAGCAGGTAAGGAGGTGCCGGGCACACGAGCCGCCGCGAAGGAGATGCTGGCCATCGGAACCGCCTTCGCGGGCCTTGATCACGGGACCATCGAGATCATCACTGATCAAATCGAAGAGGATGCCGAGCTGGCCTGGGTGGAGAAGATCATCCGCGATACCGGCCGACCTTTGACCATGTTGGCGCTACCCGGTGTGAAGAAGATCTGGAAGCTGGCGGAAACCTTGCACAGCGAAGGCCTCGAACTGCGCCCCCAGATCGGCGCAAGGCCGGCGTCGATCCTCATGAGTCTCGACGGCACAATCGACCCGATGGCGATCTTTCCCAGCTACAAGGCAATTCAGAGACGTCCCCTCGACGAACGCGTCCGCATGTTGGGAGACGCCTCGTTTCGCGAGAAGATCAAGACCGAAGAGCCCATCCACCACAAGAATGAAGACGCCAGGAGGTTCACGTCGAGGTACGACAAGATGTATCCCCTCGATGATGCTCTCACCTATGAGCCGGCGCCGGCCGACAGCATCCAAGGCATCGCCGACGCGACGCGGCGACATCCTCTGGATGTGCTGATGGATACGCTGGCGGAGCGGCGACCGATCATCACCTTCGCGGGTGGCTACCTAGGAGATCTGAACGCGCAATTCGATGCGGTAGCCCGGGAGCGAAGCGTCTTTGGGCTCTCCGACGGCGGCGCCCACTGCGGTGTTCTCTGTGACGCGAGCGTGCCGACCTACATGCTGAGTTATCTGGCAAGGGATCGGAGCCGGGGCGAGACGATGCCGCTCGAATTCGTGGTTCACAAAATGACCCAAGACAGTGCCGGCGTCTACGGATTGTTCGATCGCGGTGTCATCGCACCCGGCTACCAGGCCGACCTCAACCTGATCGACTTCGACGCCCTCGCCTTGGAACAACCGCAAATGGTCTATGACCTTCCGAGCGGGGGGAAGCGCTTGATCCAGAAAGCAAAGGGATACGTCGCGACGATCAAGCAAGGTGAAGTCACGTTCGAGCACGGCGAAGCCACTGGCGCCATGCCGGGCAAGCTCTTGAGGGCCGGCTAGTTAGCCCCAGATTCTTCCTGGTCTGCGCAGCGGCGGGCCTGCTGCAGCGGTAGCGGCCCAGCTTCGAGATCCCAACTTTCGGTCACCACCACAGATATCGGATCACCCAGCCGAAAGCCTGGAGCCCTCTTCGTGCCTTCGTGTCTTTGTGTTGAGAAAAAGGAACGAAAGCTCGGCGGGACTCGCAACTCGGCTACTGAGGTGGTGCGTCAGTCATCGAATATTGGCCAAAGGCGTGGTTGGACTTCCTAGGTTGTTTGGCACTCTTATTCGGGTTGTATCCCCGGTGGGAGATCTTCTTAAACACGAAGGCACGAAGACACGAAGACACGAAGACATTGAAAGCCGTATCCGGAAGGACCCCAGCTCGATCGGGTTTAGCAGCTCTGCATCCCGGGTTGAAATTACTATACTGCTGTCTTTGAACTGGATCCCGAATCTTTGGTAGATGGATGGCCTAATGATTTTTGTGTCCTACGCCTCGGAGGACCGATCGCGTGCCGCGCGGGTGGTAGAGGCTATCCAAGCTCACGGGCAGACGGATGTGTGGTTCGCTCCGCGCGATGTCGGCTCCACTGACCCGTATGTGCGCGAGATCGAAGAGGCACTCGGCCGCGCGGATATCGTTCTGGTTCTGTGGTCGCGACATGCGGCGGCCTCGACCTGGGTGCAGACTGAGCGAGATAGCTCGCTCGCTCGTTCTCACAACGGTGAACGCGTTCGGGTTGTCATGGCTCGGCTCGATGACACCCATCCGCCGCCGTTGAGCGCCGCGGAACTCTGCTTGGATTTTCGAGCGGAGGAGACATTGCCTGAGACGGTCGCCGAGTTCCTGAAGGTAGAGCCGACGTCGAACGACGATGAGTTTCGGGAACGAATCGTGCAGACTGAGTTGCCGCGCGCGGAACAGATTGCTGAGGTTGTCCGATATCTAGGAAGAAGTGAACCGGTTGTGGTACTGGCGTCGAGAAAAGGCGGTAGCCACTCCTTCACCCGACAGCTGCAAGCCCGGCTCGCTGCGGAGCAGCCGGACTGGACCGTCGTCGCTGTCCCGGTTCGGCCGTTGCCGTTGGAGGATTTGCATTCGTACCTGGCACGAATGAGAGGTTTGATGCAACTCGATGAATCCGAGGGCGGTAGGCTAGTCATTTGCGCTCACGGTTGGTCGCAGGGAGCAGCCGGAGATGAGGGCAAATCGTCTGAATTTCAAGAGGCCCTGGCCAACGTGCTGCGAACCTGCGCTGAAGGTGGGGGCACGCCGCAGCGGCCTTGTTCACTCGTCGCCACTGGGAGCTACTCGTTGTTCCTCCTGCGATACACTGGGGAGAGTCGGTCAGTGTTTAAGAACGCGATGCAGGTAGACCTCCCCGACCTTACGTGTGACGAAGTCGAAGCCTGGATGGCAAAGGTCGAGCCTGGGTCATGGACTGAGCACGCTGGTGAAGTATGGCGACGTACCGGAGGCCACCCGTACCTCACGAAGAAGTTGGTCCATGCATGGGCTACCGATGCAAGCGGCGGCTGGGACGCCGCCGAGGAGAATCTCCTGGAGGACACCAACTTTCTGTTGCCTCTCTTTACGAATGCGATTCAACACCCGCAACACGGTGAAGAGGCGAAGAACGAGTTGCGACGGTGCCTCGAGTCGCGGAACGGCCTGAGATACACAGTTGTCAATCCGCGAGCAATGTCGTTGCGACTCCTTTACGAAGGTTTGTTGCGCCGCGATGGCCGGCGGCTGAAGTTGCGCTGTCGCGCCATCGAGACTCTATTCAAAGACATTGCCGAGGAAGCCTGACGCGCGTGTAATACCCTACTTGTTCTGGAATAGACGCCTAAACTTTCCGCTGTTCCAACAGCTTCTCAAGCTGATCCTTGAAGTGGCGCTTGAGGTGTTCGTCGTTGTCGTAGTTATGTGGAGGCGGCCAAGCTTCTCGATTTTGTCTTGCAACGCCCAGAGTGACTGGAGAGCTTTTCTGATGTCGTCTCAGGTCGAGATCTCAGCTTTAGGGAAGTAAGTGTAGATGAGCGGCTTCTGCTGTGCCTGGTGTGCTACGTCGTGAAGGTCGCCACCACAGATATCGGATCACCCCGCCGAAAGCCTGGAGCCCTCTTCGTGCCTTCGTGTCTTTGTGTTGAGAAAAAGGAACGAAAGCTCGGCGGGACTCGCAACTCGGCTACTGAGGTGGTGCCTCAGTCATCGAATATCCGCCAAAGGCGTGGTTGGACTTTCTACCTTGTTTGGCACTCTTATCCGGGCTGTATCCCCGGTGGGAGATTTTCTTGAACGCGAAGACACGAAGACACAAAGACAGCCTACGGCCGATCTAGTGCGGCTACTCGCCGCCCTTCGCATTGTTCACGGCTTCGTCGCCCACGACCATCCGAGCCGTGTATTCGAAGTTCTCGCCGTCGTGGACGCCGAAGCCGCCGTCTACGTTGAGTAGCTCGCCGGTGACCCAGTCGGCGTGGTCAGATACCAGGTAGCCTACTGCTTGGGCGATGTCTTTGGGCTGGCCGGGGCGCTTGATCCAGGTTGCGTCTAGGCAGCTTTGGGTCATTTCTTTGCTGAAGGCGGCGCGAGCTGACTCTGTGTCGATGTAGCCCGGGCGGATGCCGTTGACGCGGATGTTGAAGGGCGCGAACTCGCGGGCGGCGCAGCGTACCAGGGCGTCGACTCCCGCTTTTGATACTGGGTACGGCGCCATGAAGAGCGGTGCGCGCAGGGCCTCGATCGTGGAGATTGCTACCACGGCTCCGCCGCCGTGGGTGCGCATGATCGGGGCGGCGTGCTTGAGGCAGAAGGCTGTTCCCATGACGTTGACGCGGAACGGAATCAGCCAGCCCTCTGCTTCGAGTGAAAGGATCGGCGCCGGGTATCCAGTGCCGGCATTGCACACCAGGATGTCCAGATTGTTGGCGCCGGCTGCTGCGGTGACGGCTTGGCGCACTTGTTCTTCGTCGGTGACGTCGCAGAGAACCGCTTCCAGCGTTGCGTCGCCTTTGCGTGCCGGCGCCAACTCCGCCAGGGCTGTGTCGAGCGCCGCTTGATCGGGGCCGGCGATGGTTGCGCTGGCTCCGGTCAATAGGAGAAACTGGGCGCAGCCTTTGCCGATGCCGGTCGCGCCGCCGGTGACCAGTGCCCTCTTCCCGGTGAAGTCGTGTGTCGTGCTCATCTTGTTCGGTGCCCTCCCGCCTAATCCAAGTACCCCAGTGCGCGCAGCCTTTCGGCGACTGCCTCGTCTAGCTCGGCTTCAAACTCGGCCTTTGGTTTTGCCTCGTGGTCGGTCTTGGCGCCGCCGATGTATTGATCGATCATTTTCGAGAGCTCGGCGACTTTTTCTGGGCGGACTTTCGATAGGTCGATCTTCTCGCCGGGGTCCTCGTCCAGTCGTACGAGACGGCGTTCGGTTCCGTCGACCGAGCGAATCAGCTTCCAGTTTTGGTGTCGCGCCGCGATCCACAGTTTCCGGCATTCGCCCTGCTTGGCCTTCTTTGTCTCCTTGCCACCCTTGGTCTTCTTGGCCTTCTGATCGCATCCGGCTGTTGTGCGTCTCAATTCGGAAAAAGACGGCTCGTCGGGGATCGGGGTGTCGTGTTGCAACAAGGTCGGTGCGAGGCTGCGGCCCGTAACGCCCTTGCGGAGTGGGATTCCGGCGAGCTCCATGACCGACGGCATGACGTCGATCAGCTCGACGTCCGCGGTGCTGCGGCCGGGGGTGATGTGGCCGGGCCAGCGGATTGCTAGAGGGATCTGTAGAACCGTCCCATGCAGCGAATCGCCGTGCCCTAGCTTGCCGTACTCACCGAACTGCTCGCCGTGATCGGACGTGATGACGACGATCGTATTGTCGGCCAGACCGCGCGCGGCGATGCCGGCGAGAAAGTTGGCGGTGAGATCGTCGAGGGTACGGACACGGCCCTGATACAGCGCTGACAATCGATCCAAGTCGGCACGCGTCAGCTCCATTTCGCGGCGGTTGTACTTGGCAACCATTTCCCCGGTTCTGTCGCCGAGGTCGCGGGTGTCGTCGGGTGTCAGTGAGTCGGCTAGACGCCGGCCGGCTTTGCTGGAGATGTGGTACGGCGTGTGAACCTCGTAGGTGTGCACGAAAAGAAAAAACGGCGGCCCTTGGCTGTTCTCATCGAGCCACTCCGAGGCTCGACGAAAAGTCTCTTTGGCGCCCGTGCGCTCTCCGGGTCGCATCTTGCGCAGCAGCTTGTTGGGGCCGTCGTCGTAGCTGTCAAATCCAACGTCGAAGCCGAATCCAGAGTTGACGTAGCCGTTTTCAGTGACCGCGGCGGTGTGGTAGCCGGCCTGTCCGAATGCAGCGACCAGCGAATTGAGTTTGGGTTGCGGGAATGTTCCCTCGATGCGCTGGTGGTCCTTGGGGTAAAGGCCAGAGAAGAGCGACGAGTGCGAAACCAGCGTGTTGCCATACGGGGCGTAGGTGCGTCGGAAGGTAAACGCATCGCGAAACCACGCGTCGAGCTTGGGTGTCGCCGGTGCCGGGTTGCCGTAGAAGCCCATGTAACGCGCACCGAGGGTGTCGAGCGATATCAACACGATGTTAGGGCGGTCTCGTTGGGATATCGTCGCGCGGACCATTCGGATGGCACCGACGTGCGCCGCAAGACGTCGCGGCGCCGAGCTCTCGGTTGAAGCGCGCTCTGCCCGGAAGCGAAACTCTGAAGCAAGCGCAGACGCGCCTTCCAGCTTGACGCTGCGGTCGACCCAGGTGGGCTTGCCTGCGGCAAGCCCTTCATCGAACACGTCCACCCATTCCTCGGAATCCGAGCGCGCCGATACCCGGTAGCGAACCTTGCTGGAACCCACCAGCGGGACTCCCAGGCTAAAGCGCAGCGCCTGTCCAGGCTGCTGAAACTTGACGATCAAGTCAGAGCCCGGGGACAGCGTCGATCCCCAACGCGAAACGCTGGCGATGCGAATTCGCTCCGGTTTTACACCCGTTTTTGGGTTGTCTCCAAAGCGGCCAACAACTTCTTCGGACGCGGCGGCAACGGAGCCCTGTGCCAACCAGAAGGCGACCAGGAACGCTGCTAGGCGGCTAAGTCTTGTCGTTCGTGCGTGCATCGGCGCGACTCTAGCGGTTCGCGCTTCTGGCCACTAGCCGTCAGGACGGCTAGTGGACGGCTACCGGACGCTTCCGATCTCGGCCCCGTTCGGGACGGAGCACTCGCCCTACACCGCGTCGATGCATTCGCGGCAGAGCCAGGCGCGGCGGCGGCGCGCTTTGTCGCTCATTCCGACGAACGCTCGGCTGCCTCGCGATTGGGACTGAGCGCAGCGCATGCATTTCGTGGCGCGCTGTATGACGACTTCGTTCCATCCATAGACGTCGTCGAGATCTTTGTCCCAATCGGGCTCGACCCGCTTCTTGCCCTGCCCCGCAGCGGCAATCCTTTGTGCATTGCGGGTAACGTTGCGCGCCAGGTCGACCGAGTCGGTTACGACCCGATCGAGATCCGAGACCACACCGTCGACGAGATGGAAGGTGTCTTCGAGAACACTGCGAATCAGATGCGACACCGTCAGGCGACGGCGCGCCGCCTCCTCCTTGAGGGTCGATTCGAGGTCCTCGGGAACCCGCGTCTGGATCAACCGGTCCTTGCGCGGCGTCGTTTTCGCGCGCCGTTTCGGTGTTCTTTTTGCCGTCTCTTTTGGTGTCGCAATTTTCTTCGTCGCCATCTTGGTACCCAGTTCTCAGCAGGATGGCTGAGCGCAGCAGGCGCGGCAACCATCGGAAAACGTTGCGGAATGAAATAAGCGCTCCATCCTCTCGTGATACGGCTTGCGCTTCGTTGTATTAATTTGTATTACAAATACATACAGGACGTTGGAGTCCTCGACAAGCCGCCCGCAAGCCGAGGCGGATCAAGGAGAAAGACATGCCTTCAAAGAAGAAGCAAAACGTCAAACACGATGTCGACACGGCAACGGTCTTTGCTGAAAGCACCCGCGCGGTCCAGGATATTCACCAGGCGATCGCGGACGTGCCGTTTGCGATCATGGATCGACTCGGCGTCCTCGACAAGTCGGGCGACGAGATCAAGAAGCTTCACGACGACACCGTCGGCATCATCTACGACACCGTACGCAACATCGGCGATCGGGTCGTTTCGCTTGCCGACGATCTGGGTACGGAGGTCATGGACGTCGTCGTTCCGCAGGCCGAGAACGCAGCAAAGCAGATGTCGAAGGCGGTGTAGTTTTGCCGGCCGACTTCGATCGGAGAGCAGTCCGTGCCGCGATGATCCGGGAGGCACTGTGCTATGTGGCGCACGGACTGCTCTACCCCTTGGCTTCTCTCGGTGCAAAATCTGCGCCGCTGCGCAGTCGAGACATTCGAACGGTCGTCTTCGTTCACGGGCTCGGAGCCAACCGATCGAGCTTCCTAGCCCTGCAAACCTATCTTCGTTTCCAAGGCTACGATCGGCAGTACTCGGTCGGCTATCGCAGTAGTGGCTCGCTCGAAAATCTGGGCCTCGATCTCAAGCGCCGCCTCGACGGCCAGGTTCAAGGCGGGCGTATCGATGTCGTTGCCCATTCGATGGGCGGTCTGGTGTCGCGCTTTTACATTCAACAACTCGGCGGGCATCGGCGGGTCGATCGCTTGATTACCCTCGGTACGCCGCACCTCGGAACGCACGCCGCGAATTTTATCCCGGCCGGGTTGGTACGCCAGCTGCTGCCGGACAGCCCGTTCCTGACAGAACTCAACGCGCTCCCCGCGCCGGAGAATGTGCAAGCCACCTCGGTGGTCGCGGGAAGAGATGTGTTGGTACAGCCGATTTCCGCGGCGCGGTGTCCGTTCGGCGAGGTTGTCGAGTTGAGCGAGCTCGGTCATTTGGAGTTGCTGTTCCGCCCCGAAGTGTTTCGTGTCGTAGCTGAGCGCTTGGCGCGTCCCGCCCCGGCGTGTGCGGGCTAGCAGCCGGTAGAAAATCAGGTGTGGGCTGCTGGACGAGTTGCATTGACGATTGAAAAGTGGTGATCGACTGCTGATGACGACGCAATCGAAGAGCCTGGTCGCCGCCCTGTGTGGGTTTCTGATGACTTCCTGCGTTACGACCCGTGTTCATATGCCGCCGCACTATTGGCCGAGCGCGCTGGCAAGCGCTCGCTTCGTCGATCTCAGCTACGCCTTTGGCCCGGACACGATCTATTGGCCGACCGCGCAAGGTTTCCGAATGGAAACGGTCGCGGCCGGGCCGAGTGACGGTGGCTATTGGTACGAGGCGAACAACATCAGCACGGCGGAACACGGTGGGACGCATATGGACGCACCGGTGCACTTTGCAAAAGGCCAGCTGACCGTCGATGAGGTACCAGTCGGTGCCGGCATTGGTCCGCTGGTGCGGATCAATGTCGTCGACGCTGCGGCGGCCGATGCGGACTATCGACTGCGCGTGGCGGACCTCGTCGCTTGGGAGAAGCGCCATGGGCAAATCCCGGCCGGTGCGATCGTGGTGATGTATAGCGGTTGGGGAGCGCGCTGGCCGGACCGCAAGCGTTACTTGGGGACCGATGTGCCGGGAGACACGGGAAATCTACACTTCCCCGGCTTCTCTGCCGCTGCCGCCCAATTCCTCGTCGGCCAGAGATCGGTGAAAGCAATCGGAGTCGATACGCCGAGTATCGACCATGGCCCGTCGAAGGACTTCATCGTGCATCGAGTCTGGCACGGTGCCGGCAAGCCGGCTTTCGAGAACCTCGCCAACCTCGATCAGGTGCCACCGCGCGGGGCATTGGTGGTCGCCTTGCCGATGAAAATCACTGGCGGTTCGGGCGGTCCACTACGGGCGGTGGCGATTCTCCGCAACAACGACGAGTAGGAGTTCGCGCTCCTGTCTGCCGCAGCGAAGTGATCGTCGAGACGCGCTGCCTGCTACTCGCAAGCGAGCGAAGATTCGATCAGAAGGTCGCCGACAGCCGAGCCGAACGTAGGAAGGTATCCTACGAGCCTGGTCGCGCTCGTGCCGGAAACGATCCCTGGGCAATTCGGTGCACTGCCAACGGTACCAAACGGGCCAATCGTGACACCGGGGTTGTTCTGGTTGTTGTCGAGTTGGGCGGTAGCGACGCCGGTCGTCGCGGCCTGGCAGACCGGTGGCAACGTCACGCTTGCTGGAACGTCGCCGCAGATTCCGTTGCCATCGAGCTCGATGCCAATCGCCAGGCTGAGATTGCAATCCAATGTCGGCGACGAAGGGGCCACGCCCAGACCCGTCCCCTGGCACGAACATTCGCAAATGTGACCGTCCGCGCCGCCATCGCGCCCGCCACACAAGCCGCCAGGGCAGTCGGAGTCGACGCCGCAAAATTCCCCGTCGTTCGGGCCTCCGACGCAGTAGTCTTCGCAAATCGAAAGATTCCGCTGATAACCACTGCCGAGGGTCGCACAACGAGCGTCACACTGGGCCGCGCAATCTGCGTTGCCGGTGCATAAGCCGATGTTGTGATCCGCCGACAAATGGGTGTCGACGGGTGAGCCGGTAGAACAATCGAGGGTCCCGGCTTCACAACTCGGGCCGGGGTCGATGCATACATCGCCAATGCCCGGGATGTTCATCGGGTCAAAGCTTGCGGCGCAGGTACAAGCCGCCTGCATGCTGGTCGCGCCGAGAGCGTCGCAAGTGAAAGAAAGTTCCCCGCTAGCAACGAGCGGGATTATCAGGATGCCAGTCTGAAGAACTATGCTGCTCGAATTGGCCAGTGGACAAGAGGCCGTCGTCACCTGACAGCTGGTCGCAGTACCGCGGAAGGAAAGACGTTGCGGCCTGTTTGTCGTAACCCTTGCGGCCGGAGGCCCGAGGCGCCCGCAGTACTCGACAGCGCCGACGATCAATCGCACTTCGAGAAACGCCGACGGATCACTGACAGGTTGCATGCCGAGGGTATTGCCCCGTGCACGTACGACGATCGTGCCGCCGCGATTACCTTCTAAGAATGAAATGCGTCGGATACCCGACACCGCCAGCGGATCGTTGTATCGATAACCGCGCCTGACCCGGCGCCAAAGAGACGTATCGAGGGGTAACTCGGTGATGCCTGAGGTTTCACTAAAGACGCGGAGGAACGAAGGATCGATGGTTGGATCCGGCAAAGGAGCCGCGATTCGGGAATCCCTGCCGAAGCGCACAAAGCCTCGGTCCTTGCTGGCACCGTCGTGATCGACAAATCGCGCGGAAGCACGCGCCCCGGCTAGATCGACGCCCCAGACAGAGCTTGTCGTGAGGCAGAAGAAAAAAGAGAGCCCGACGGAGAGGATGAGCCGCCATGCAAAGCGACTACGATTGCCTAGTTCGCGGATCCGGCGTTTGCGGTATGCCATGGACAAATATACTCTTTTTCCGCCCACTAGAGTCAAGCAATTTGCCGCGGTGGCTCGCCTCAATGGCTATTCAGTGAGGGTTGGGTGTAAATTTTGAGTATGAGCGACTCCAAGTTGATTTTTGTCTACAACGTCGACGCCTCGCCTTTGGCGTTGATGCGCGATCTCTATCAAGCGGTGACCGTCGGCGAGACGGACTGTCGTCTCTGCGACATCACTTACGGCAAGTTGCTCAAAGACCCGGAATGGGCTCGCTTCGTCCGTGAGCTGCCCGTGGCAGCGGAGTTCCGCATGCGGTCGACATTTGTCCGGAACCACCCCGACACCAAGGGGCGGCGCTTTCCTGCCGCTTATTTGGAAAACGGCGAGGGATTGCGCGAAGTCATCGGCGCAGACGAGATGGAGGCAGTCGGTGGTCTCGCGGATCTGATGAGTCTCGTGTCCGACCGTGTTCGCGAGCTAGGCATCGCAACCAGCGCGTCTCCTGCAGCCTCGCGCTCGGCGTAGCCTAGCGCCTGGCCGCGCGGCTACTCGAGACCCAGAATCGCGTTGTAGCGCTGCAATCGTGTAGCGTCACCGCTGGAGATGCGCTCGGCGTTCATGCGCAGCGCCAGCATGTGTCGTCGGATGAAGGCTCTGGCGAGCTCACCCTTCTCCTCGGATATCGCGGCCTGCTGCAGCAGCTCAGCGGACACGACGACATCGATGACCATCTGAGAAATGCGCTTTGCGTTGAGTAAGGCGTAGTCGAAGTCGCCGAGCAGCGCGGAGATGCTGCTGTTGATCACATCAATGCCATCCGAGACCTCTTGCGCCAACTCGCCAGCTGGTTGGTCGAGCTCGGATAGAGTCTTTTTTGTATCTTCGAGCGTCGCTGTGAGCGCGCCTTTGGCCATTTCCTTCAACGCGAAGCTGGCCTGAATCTCGGACGTGCCCTCGTAGATCGTCGTGATGATCGAGTCGTTGTGGTAATGACCGGCCGAAGTTTCCGCCATGTAGCCGATGCCGCCGTGGACCTGGATGCCGGCGCGCGTGACGTCGTTGGCGACTTCGGTCGCGTAGTACTTACAAAGCGGTGTGAAGAAGCGAATCAAAGATTGGAGGCGATCGCGTTCGGCCTCGAGCTCCGCGCGCTTTGGATCGTCGTCGGCCCGCCCCGATTCGATGTGCGCATCGATCGCCTCGATGGTGTCGATCATACCGCAGGTTCGATAGAGCAGAGCGCGCGCCGCCTGGATGTTGATCGCCATCGATCCCAGCATCGACTTGACCAGCGGTTGCTGGAGGATCGGCATTCCGAACTGCACTCTCTCGGCAGCGTAGCTGCGCGCCGCCCGGTAGGCGGCCTCGGCGATGCCAATCGCCTGTGCCGAGACACCGAGACGGGCGTGGTTCATCAGAACCAACATCGCTCGGAACCCCTGCCCCACCTCGCCGAGAAGGTAGGCCTCGGCGTTGTCGAACTCGACGACGCAGGTCGGTGAACCGTGAATTCCCAGCTTGTGTTCAACCCTCGGGATGGTCACGCCGTTCGGCGTTCCGTCGGCCAGAGTACGAGGACAGAGAAGCAGGTTGAGGCCGTTGGTTGTTCCACGCGACTCGTCGTAGAGGTCGCCGTCGCGCGCCAGCACCAGGTGAATTTCCGCACCACCGTTGGTGATGAAGATCTTCTCACCGGTGACGTAGTACTTACCGTCTCGCTTGTCGGCGCGTGTGACGATACCGCCGAGATCGGATCCCGCTTGGGGTTCGGTCAGGTCCATAGCACCCTGCAGTTCGCCCGAGACAAATCTCGGCAGATACTCCTGACAAATCTCTTCCGAGCCAAATTTCTCAATGTCCGTTGCGACTCCGGTCTGGAGACCGACAATGGTCATCAGGCTGGAGTTCGCCCTCGAAAGCATCTCGAGGAACATGCAGCTCAACATCATCGGTAGACCGGAACCACCATAAGCGCCGCCGGTGGTCAGACACGTGAGACCGGCCCCCTTCAGCTTTTCGTAGCCGGAGGCTACGTGCGCCGGCAGCTGGACCTCGCCATCTTTCAGCGATACCGCTTCATGCCAGTGGTCGATCGAATCGGTTTCGATGTCGGCGCACACCTCGCCGGCGGTACGCATGACCATCTTGTAAGTGTCGACTTCGTCGGTGGCGTTTGCGCCGGGGCCCTGGCTAAGTCCGATGAGCTTTGACCAATCCACCCGATGGTCAATAAAAAATTCCATGTCAGCATTGAAAAAGTCTGTTTTCATCCTAGGTATCCTCGGCCCATCGAATTGGGTATCAGGGGAGCTTGTAGTGGCTCTCTGCCGCCAGTTTCAATTATGACGACGCCTTCGCAGCTAGCAAGGCCCTCCCCGCTTTCGAGAGGTACTCCAATGCTGGGCAACAACCGAAACAGACGTGACCGCCGAAAGGCCTGTGGCTGATGGCCTCACGTGCGAGAATCGTCTGCACTCTCGGTCCGGCGTGTTCGAGTTTAGACCTTATCCGCCAACTTGCCAAAGAAGGCATGGATGTCGCGCGGCTCAACATGTCCCACGGGAAATGGGACACGCATGCGGAACTCATCGGGCGCGTCCGCGAGGTCGACAAAGAGCTGGGAAAGCCGATTGCGTTGTTGGCGGACCTGCAGGGCCCGAAGATTCGTCTGGGCGTCCTGCGCGATGGAGAAGCGACCCTCGCCGACGGTGCACGGTTCGTGCTCGACGGCGAAGCAGAGCCGGGAGACGCGACACGTTCTTCGACGACCTACCCGAGTCTCGCAGCCGATGTCCGCGTCGGGGATACGCTGTATATCGATGATGGACATATCGAGCTCCGCGTCGTTGAGGTTTCGACTTCCGCCGTGGCCACGGAGGTGGTTGTCGGCGGGGTGATCTCCGATCGCAAAGGGGTCAACATTCCGAGTACGCGACTCGACCAGCCGGTCCTCAGCGAAAAAGACAAGACCGACCTCAGGGCGAGTTTGCGCGCCGGCGTCGACTGGATTGCCTTGTCGTTCGTGCGGGCGCCGGGCGATGCGGAGGTGGTTCGCGAAATCATGCGAGAAGTCGGGGTCTTGCGACCGATTGTTGCGAAGATCGAGACCCCACAGGCGGTCGAGCACCTCGATGCGATCGCCGATACTTTCAACGGATTGATGGTCGCGCGCGGAGATCTCGGGCTGGAAACACCACTCGAGAAACTGCCGTCGGTGCAGCGACGCGCGATCGATCTGGCTCGCGATCGAGCTATCCCGGCGATTGTGGCGACCCAGATGCTCGACTCGATGATCGAGTCCCCTACCCCGACGCGCGCCGAAGTTGCAGACGTTGCCACGGCGATCGTCGATGGAGCCGACGCGGTGATGCTATCCGGCGAAACCAGTATCGGCAATTTCCCGGTGCGCACGGTTCGCCAGATGCGCCGCATTGTGGAGTCGGCGGAGGGGGAGCCCCGGCGCTACCCGCTCGAGGTCCGCGCGTCCTCGCGACCGTCAGACGCGCTTGCCAGAGCTGCCGTCCATCTTGCCGGGGAACTGGGCGCTGCAGCTTTGTGCGTCTATACCGCCTCCGGTCGTACGGCCAGGAGCTTGGCGCGCCACCGCACTGGCGTACCCCTGCTGGCTCTGACGCCTCAGGCCGAGGTGGTGCGGGCGTTGTCGTTGGTCTGGGGGGTACAAGCTCTCCACGTCGCGCTCGTCGATGGGGTCGATGACATCGCACCGATCGCAGAGTCGGAATTGCAGCGCACGGGCATGGCTCGTCGCGGTGATACCGTGGTCCTCGTCGCCGGTAGCCCCTTGGGGGCAGTCAGCCGGACGAACTGGTTGCGGGTTCTCGTGGTTGGCGCCGACGCGGTTGGTTGATCGATCAATATTCTCTCAGCAAGCGGCCTGATCCTTTGAGTCGATCATCGACGCCGCAGGAACGCAGGGCCTGCCAATACAGCGCCGTGTTGCTGGTGACGACGATCTTCCCGCTTTGAGCCTCGATCGCTTCGATGTCCGCCAAAGTCGGGAGTCCGGTGCCGACCTGCACCACGGCGTCGGCGTCGGCGCATCGCAAGGAGCGAAACAACGCAACCACTTGGTCACGTGGCGTCGAACCGATCGTGGCAATGTCGGGACACGCCAGACCGGCGATGTCGGTGACGGCAATGCCGACCGCGGCGAAGCTTTGTTGCACGACTTGGTTCGAAGAATCGTCAAACGGGGTCGCGACGGCGATCGACTTTGCCCCGATCGCTGCGAGCGCGGCATGGGTCGCATGGGAAGCGGTGAAGACCGGCCGGCCGGTTCGTTTGCCGGCGTCAGCGGCCGCCTGCGCAAGCAGCTCGAGCCCGCCCGGAATCGACTCGGTGGCCAGTCCGACAAGCAGAGCGTCGGGGTTGCACGACGCCAGGCCGTCGGCGGCGGCATTGACGTGATCCAGGACATCGGCGTCGAGGAGAAATCGTGCGGTTTGGTTGGATACGCCGCTGGGCTGCAGGGCCGCTAGCTCGGGTTCGACGACGGTGTTGAAATACGGGACCAGGACCCCATAGATACCGCGATTGCCAATTGTATCCCTCAATGTTTCACCTCACCGGAGCAGCTCTATTGTTGCCTAAATGTTCTGAATTTTACGCCCGGCGGCCCGTCATCTCACATCGATCGAGGTCACGGCAACCCACGGACAGCTGATTTTCCAACCTTTGCACTCGCAAAGTAAGGTTTACATACGACCCAGATCCTGATCTTTTTGGACCGAGATTGGCGGACGTGGGGTGGCTGGCACGATGGTTGCGACGTACATTCACAAAGATGACCCCTCGGCGAATCACACGGCAAGCAGCAAAGATCCTCGCAACGGCGCTCGCCGGCGGCGGGGTGCTGATCTCGGTTGCCGAAGCACGACTGCGCATGGTCGTAGGTCGTGCCGACAACGGGCAGATTTACCAGGTGCTGCAGTACCGTGCCGGAGACGATTTGGGAGTCGGCGCAGAGGAATTGCAGATCACCAGTGTCGTCGCCAGTAGTTCGCAAGCAGAGACCTGTGGCACCGGTCTTGGAATTTCGGTGCAGCGCGATCCTGCTGAGTCGCTCGCTTACGGACCGATTCAAGGAAGCCGGCCGCTAGAATTGGCGTATCGCTCGCGCCTGATCGCCGACGCCTCCGCTCCGTGTTTCGATGCTGCTGCGGTCGACGGCCTCGGCAGAGTTTGCGTCGGTCCAGGATGTTCGGCCGCCTGCGAGTGTACCGATGAAGATCGATGTTTTGCGTTTTCAATGACCGACGGGACGACGTTGGATATTGCGTCTCCAGACGTTCCAGCGGCAAAAGTCGTCGCGCCAGTTCGGGCCAGACATCGGCAATGCAACGTCCTCACCGGTGTTGCCTACGGTTTCGGCTCTGCCGGCTCGATCACGACCGAATCCGATCTGTGCGCGACCGCGCCGGCCGACGGATTTAGACTCGCTGGATCACCGACGAGTTTGTCTGGCGGCGTTGATGGAACGACGCTCATCATCGTCTACGACGCAACCCAGGATGAGCTGGTTACGGTGGCTGCCGCTGGTTTCGGAATCGACCGGGATGGGAGTAGCGCCTACCAGTGCGGCTCGCCGGGTGGCGTCGTTGCCGCGGTTCAAGCCGATGGTGAGGAGGCGCCGATTGTGCCGCCGCCGGGTCCACCGGTTTCGTTGAGCACAGAAGAACTCAAGTGTCAGCGCTCGATCGCACGATCCGGGCGGAAGTTTTCGATGCGGGTATTGAAGGCCCTACAAGTTTGCCGCGAACGTATCCTCAAGGGGGCGTGGCCAATCACCTCGCAGGAGTGTCAGACTCAGCCTTATGTCGAGCGATCGATTCGCTCTGCGGCACGCGTATCGCGAGCCACCATGAGCGCTAAATGTCGAGCGATCGACATGAGCCGACTCCTGACCTGCGGTGATTCGATCGACGACCTGATCTCGTCCGACAATCGGGGCGGGTGTCTATTCAGCACCCACTTGCAGGCCGCAGAGGATATGGCCGAGGTCGAATTCGGATTTTAGTCCTGGGCAGTAGACACTAGTAGTCAACGGCTCGCCGAGCCGATATCTTGCCTAGGATGCCCACCTCCGCAGGTTCCGCCCACCGTTTGATCCTCATCCTCAGCTCGGAGCGCTCGGGGTCGACCCTGACCCGCGTACTCCTGGGGCAGCATTCGCAGATCATTGCGCCGCAGGAAATGTTCCTCATGCGCTATCCGGACTACGCGACCTGGCGGCGCGAAAAGTCGGTCGCCAGTGAAAGTTTGGTCGAGTTGTTCGACCTGATCGGCTCGCCGCGCACGATCGAAGAGCTCGACGAGACCCTCGGACAGATGTCGACGCCCGCCGCCTACGAGTGGCTGCTCGACCAGCTGCCTCCGGGGAGCCGCTTGCTCGACAAGACTCCGGCCTATGCCAACGACGGAGATTCGCTGCGCCGCTCGCGCCCGCTCGAGCCGTTCTACATCTGGCTCATTCGCCACCCGCTCGGAGTGATCGAATCGCATGTTCGGATCAAGCGGGAGGCGCGAGCAGGATCGGGAGGCTGGGTCGGATTGCGCCGTCGGATCCGCGACAACATCGTTCGCATGGCTGCGGCGCCCCAGGGCGGGATGACCGCCCTCGCCCGTCAGCGCGAGATCAAGTGGGTGGTGCAGCAGACGACCATTCGGGAGTATCTCGCCACCGTCGACGCGAAAGACAAGATGGTCGTGCGCTTCGAAGACCTGGTGCGTGACCCGTCACCGGTCGTGTCGCGATTGTGTGAAGGCTTGGGCCTGAGCCAGGAGGACGGCATGCTCAACGTCATCGGCGAGCGGCGAACCATGAACACCTCCCTCGGTGACCCAAATTTTCACAAGCACGACAAGGTAGACCCAGTCACCGCCGAAGGGTGGCGACAGGTGTTTTCAGAAGACAACCTGACGTTGGAAACGCGCCGCCTCATGGAGCGCATCGGCGTGGCGACGTAGAAGTTGCACGGCTCGCCCTTCCGGCGACCCGTCCGACGGGCTCGCGGCGTTACCCGCCTCGACAGGAGTCCCCCTCCCGCGGCCATGTAGGTCAGGCTTTAGCCTGACAGTTGCGCGCCTCGGCAGCGCACTCCGCCGGCGGCGTCCCAATACATTTGTAGCGGCGATTGTCAGGCTAAAGCCTGACCTACTTGCCTGACAGCGACGGCTGTCCCAAACATTTGTAACGGTGATTGTCAGGCTGAAGCCTGACCTACTAGTTTGCGTAGATACGGCAACGCCCCGATCGTGCGGCGGCCGTACCAGAACATGGCCTTTCCATCGACGAGGTGAATCCTTTGCTGTTGCCAGGCCGGCGATCTCTCCAATGGCTTCAGGTCCTCGATGTGTTTTTTCCCGAAGACGTAGGGCTCGTCGGGTAGCAACACGACCTCGGGGTTCAGTGCCGCGACCTCTTCCAGATCGACTTGCGGATAGGTGTCGGCGGCCTGGTCGCAAACATTGACTCCGCCGGCACAGCGGATCAGGTCGGCGGCGTATGTGCTGCCGTTGAAAGACATCCAGGGGTTGCGCCAGATTGGGCAGAAAACGCGCACTGGCTCTTTGTTTGCCTCAGCTCCCTCGGCGAGCTCCTCGCCCAGCGCTGTCGCCAACGCCTCCGCGTCCGTCTCGCGGCGTAACGCCCGACCGACGCGCAGGATCGACGCTACGGTGCCGGCAACCGTCTGCGGAGCGGCGACGAAAACTGGGATCCCGGCAGCGGCGAGCGCGTCGAAGTCTTCGCGACGGTTCTCGTCGCGATCGACCAAAACCAAGTCTGGCGCGAGCTCGACGATACGATCGAGGGCGGGGTTCTTTGTTCCCCCGACTCGCTCGACGTCAGCGAGGCCGTCGGCCGGCTCAATGCAGTAGCGGGTCACGCCGATCAGCCGCTCCCCCGCCCCTAGATCAAAGAGCAGCTCGGTCAAGCTGGGAACCAAGCTAACTACCCGACGTGGTGTTACCTCTAGGTGAATGGACCGGCCGACGTCATCGGTGAAGGCCGGGTGATCCATCAGTTGTCGTCCAGCGACTCGAGCAGCTGCTGGAGATTTTCTCGTTCGGACTCGGTGATCTCCGGTGGGTGTTGCGCCGGGTCATCGTCGCGCGACTGGAAGGCGAACGGTTTGTCTCCCTGTGAGGCGATCTGCAGGACAACCCACAGCAGCGCCGAAGACACCAGGAGCATCACCGTCAAAGTCAGCCACGGCCGCTTCCGGCGCTTGGCAGGCTTGCGCTTGACGGCAGGCTTGCGCTTGACGGCTCGCTTGCGTCGCTGCGGTTTTCGCGCGGGCATTAGAGGCCTCTTCGAGGCGACTCAGTTGCGGCGGATATTGTTGCGTGCCCAGGTGACGATGTCTTCCGTACTCGCCCCCGGGGTGAAGATCTGGTTGACCCCCTTCGATTTGAGCTCGTCGGCGTCTTCGTCGGGGATGATTCCGCCACCAAATAGCGCCACCCCCTTCAAGCCCTTTTGCTCCAGCAAGCCCATGACCGCCGGAAACAGAGTCATGTGGGCTCCCGACAAAATGCTCAGACCGATCGCGTCTACGTCCTCTTGGACGGCGGCCTCGGCGATCATCTCTGGAGTCTGATGCAGACCGGTGTAGATGACTTCGAAACCGCCATCGCGCAGAGCCCGGGCGATGATCTTCGCGCCGCGGTCGTGCCCGTCGAGGCCAGGTTTGGCGATCAAGATTCGAATTGGTCGTTCCGTCACGGGTTGGATCTCCTATTTGCTAACCTAGGCAAAAGGTTCAGGATTGTTCGGCTATAGCCAGGCGGGGTCGCGATATTCGCCAAAGACCTCACGAAATACATCAGATATTTCGCCGACCGTCACTTCGGCTTTCACCGCTTCGATGATCACAGGCATGAGATTGGCGCCACCCTTTGCTGCATCGCGGACGGCTGCCAAGCAGGTCTCGGCGCGATCGACTGAGCGCGCCGCCTTGCGAGCCCGAACTTTCTCGATCTGGATGCGCTCGACGTCGTTTGAAATACGCAGCAGCTCCATCGACTGCTCTTCCTCGTCGACCATGTAGCCGTTGACGCCCACCATGATCTTCTCGCCGGAGTCGAGCTGTTTTTGGAATCGGTACGACGCTTCCGCGATTTCCAGCTGCGGAAAGCCCTTTTCGATCGCAGCGATCATGCCGCCCATCTCGTCGATTTGCTTGATATAGGCGAAGGCGTCCGCCTCGATACGATCGGTGAGAGCCTCGATCGCATAGCTACCTCCGAGAGGGTCCGCAGTATTGATGACGCCGGTCTCCTCGGCGATGATTTGTTGGGTGCGCAGAGCGGCCAGCACCGCTGGTTCGCTCGGCAACGCGAGGGTCTCGTCCATCGAGTTCGTGTGAAGGGAGTTCGTGCCACCCAGCACACCGGCAAGGGCTTGAATGGCCACCCGCGCGATATTGTTCAACGGCTGCTGCGCAGTCAGGCTGGCCCCGGCGGTCTGCGCATGGGTGCGCAGAAGCCACGATCGCGGGTCCTTGGCGCCAAAGCGCTCGCGCATGATCTTCGCCCACATCCTGCGGGCGGCGCGGAACTTCGCAATCTCTTCGAGGAAGTCGTTGTGTACGTTGAAGAAGAACGACAACCGCGGGGCAAAGGAATCGACGTCGAGGCCGCGGTCGATCGATGCTTGCACGTAGCCGATGCCGTCGGCGAGCGTGAAGGCCAGCTCTTGAACCGCCGACGATCCCGCCTCGCGGATGTGATACCCGGAAATCGAAACCGGGTGCCAGCGAGGTGCGTGTTTGGCGCAGTACTCAATCATGTCCACGACGACACGAATCGACGGCGTCGGTGGAGAGATCCATTCGTTTTGAGCGATGAACTCCTTGAACATGTCGTTCTGAATGGTGCCGCCGACACGGTCCAGGGGAACACCCTGCTTCTCCGCCAACGCGAAATACATGGCCAGCAATACACTGGCCGAGCAGTTGATCGTCATCGATGTCGTGACTTGATCGAGTTTGATTCCTGCGAAGAGCGTCTCCATGTCGCTCAGACTCGAGACCGACACTCCCTCGCGACCAACCTCGCCGAACGATCGCTCGTGATCGGCGTCGTAGCCCATGAGGGTCGGCATATCGAACGCCGTCGAAAGCCCCATTTGGCCGCGTTCGAGCAGGAAGTGAAATCGACGATTCGTATCCTCGGGGGTGCCGAAGCCGGCAAACTGCCGCATCGTCCACGTCTTGCCCCGGTACATCGTCGGATAAGCGCCGCGCGTAAACGGATACTCGCCCGGATTGCCGATGTCCGCTTCATAGGACTTGCCGGCCAGCGCCTCGGGGCCGTAGACCGGTTCGATCTCCATGTCGGAGATCGTCGTATAGCGCCGATCGTCGCTCGGCGGCGTTGTCTTTCTTGCCGGTGCAGTCATTTGCTATCCCCCGAAATCGCCCTCAACTCGCGCCCAGTCGGACCTTTCTAGCACGCCGCACTCGCCAAGGGCACCAACGTCGTTTCCTACCGGCACGCCGGGTCCTGCTGCCGGGGCCCAGAAACCCCAAGAGTGCCAAAATCCGTAGTTATTTCTCGACGATATGGGCTTCAACCTCAAGTGGTGTCGAATCTCTCGATCGGCAGTGTACGCGACCGTCCGTGCGCTACTTGCCCGTAAAGGAAGGTTTTCGTTTGTCGAGAAACGCCTGCATGCCCTCGGCTCGGTCGTCGGTCGAAAAGCAAAGCCCGAAGGCCTCCGATTCGTAGCGACATCCATTGTCGAGGTCGAGCTCGCTGGCATTGATGGCGGACTTTGCCTGTTGCAGTGCCAAGGGAGCTTTTCCCGCCAGTTGCTCGGCGAAGCCGAGGGCCCCCTCGAGCAGTTCGTCGGGGCTAAAGACGCGATTGACGAGTCCGATACGCAGCCCCTCAGCGGCGTCGATCATGTCGCCGGAATAAATCACCTCACGGGCCCGGGCGATCCCGATTCTCTTTGGCAGGCGTTGCGTGCCACCAAAACCGGGGAGAATACCCAAATTGATTTCGGGCTGTCCAAACCGCGCCTTCTCGCTGGCGAAGATCATGTCGCAGGCGAGAGCAAGCTCTAACCCACCGCCCAGGGCGAAGCCGTTGACCGCGGCGATGACCGGTTGTGGCAGAAGCTCGAAGGCGCGGAACGCTGCCTGTCCTAGTTGCGCGAAAGCGCGCGCCTCGATGGCGCTCATCGACACCATTGCCGCGATATCGGCTCCGGCAACGAAGGCCTTGTCGCCGCTTCCAGTCACGACGATCGCACGCGTCTCGCGATCGTCGGCGAGTCCGACGGCAGCAGTGGCGAGTTCTTCCAGAGTTTGTGGATTGAGAGCGTTCAACGCCTTCGGGCGGTCGATGGTCAGGACCGTCACCGCCCCGCGACGCTCGCTCTGCACACAGCGGTCTGGCGCTACTCGAGTGTCGTGACCCATTAATACTCCGGCTTCAAGTCAAAGCGGTGGTTGGACTTCAAAAAGCGAACGGTATGGGTTCGCGATCGCATGACGACGGAATGGGTGGTCGCGCCACCGCGGTAGAACCGCACCCCGCTCAGGTAGTCGCCATGCGTGACGCCGGTGCCGGCGAACATGACGCTTCCCGACGCCATCTCGTCGATCGTGTAGATCTTGGTCGGATCTTGAATGCCGTACTCAGCGGCGCGTGACTTCTCTTCCGGGGTGCGGGCGACCAAGCGGGCCTGCATGTCGCCGGCGGCGCAGCGCAGCGCGGCGGCAGTCATGATCCCCTGTTGCGAGCCGCCGATGCCGAGCAGCATATCGATTCCGGTTTCTGGGTTCGTCGTTGCGATCGCCGCGGCGACATCGCCATCGCGCAGCAGCTTGACGCGTGCGCCGGCTTCCCTGACTTCCGCGATCAGGTTTTCGTGGCGGGGCCGTTCGAGGATCGCGACCGTGAGGTCGGCAACGTAAACGCCCTTGGCATCAGCCAATGCCTTGAGATTGTCGGTCGGCGTATTCTCCAGACTGATCGAGCCGCGACCTTCTGGGCCGACGGCGATCTTTTCCATGTACATGTCCGGGATATGGAGAAAGCCGTCGCGCTCCGCGATCGCGACGATCGACATCGCGTTGTAGCCACCGACGGCGCAAATTGCTGCGCCTTCGAGCGGATCGAGAGCGACATCGAGCTCCGCCCCGGCGCCGTTGCCGACCCGCTTTCCGACAGGCAAAAGATCGCTGTCGGTATCGCCCATCGCGACGACCCCATTGATGGCGATCGACTGAAAGGTCTTCAGCATCGCATCCGCGCCGGCGCGATCGGTTGCTAGCAGATCGCCGCGGCCCATCAAACGGGCGGATGCCAGAGCGGCTGCTTCAGTTACACGTACTGCTTCGAGGGCGAGATTCCGATCCATACTCCACAACCCTGCGGCTCAACGTTGCCGTTGGCCGACGTCGATACCGTAGCCACTGGTCTACGGCGCCGGTCGATTCCGGCACTGTTGGTGTGCTCTCCATTTAGATCGAGCGGGCCTGCGCCCTGTTGCGAGTATAGAGTCTTTATCGGGCTTTTCCACAGCATCTCTCTGAGATGTGTTTTCGATGCCCGATGCCCTGCAACGCGGCGATCAAACTCAGCCCGAAAGGCTCTCTTCGATGCGTAGGACGACTGATTTACCCCGCACGGTCGCCAACTTATCGATGGCAGTGACCGCCTTGTTCAAAGCGCGGTGGTTGGCGCGATGGGTTCTAAAGACGACGGTGGCGGACCCGCGTCGCTTCTGACCGCGCTGGACCATCGACGCGATCGAGACCCCGGCCCGTCCCATGGCGCCCGTGATGTGGGACAGCGCACCCGGTTTGTCGGCCACCTGCATTCGCAAATAATACGTCCCCTCGGCGTCGGCGGCGGCGATCGGTTTCGCCTTGACGAGGCTGGCGACAGGGAATCCCAACGGCGCGACCCGTCCACGGCAGCCGTGGAGGCGGTTGCGAGCGATCTCCATCAAGTCCCCGACGACCGCGGTCGCGGTCGGCATCATTCCGGCGCCAAGCCCTACGTACATACTGCTTTCCAGGGCTTCGCTCTGCAGGACGATCGCGTTCAGCGCCCCGTTGATGCCTCCGAGCGCGTGATCGCGCGGCACCATCGCCGGGTGCACTCGCGCTTCGATTCGATCGCCGTGTCGCACGGCCACCGCCAGATGCTTGAGCACGAATCCAAACTCGGCAGCAAAGGCGATGTCGTCTTGCGTGATCTTGCGAATGCCCTCGGTCGAGACATCGTCGAAACCAATCTTTCGTCCAAAGGCAAGTTGGATCAGCAGGGTCAGTTTGTGAGCGGCGTCGACCCCGTCCACGTCGAAGCTCGGATCGGCTTCGGCCAGACCGTCGGCTTGCGCCTCGGCCAGCACGGTCTGGAAGTCGCCCCCTTCCTGGCTCATGCGGCTGAGGATGTAGTTGGTGGTGCCGTTGACGATGCCGAAGACAGCCTGATGGCGGTCGCCGCCGAGGGCTTCGCGCAGGGTTCGAATGATCGGGATCCCGCCTCCGACACTCGCTTCGTATCCGATCTCGACCAACGATTTCTCAGCCTGGGCGAAGATCTCGTCGCCGTGATGGGCCAAGAGCGCTTTGTTGGCGGTGACGACGTCCTTCTTGGCCTTGAAGGCTTCGAGCATGAACCGCCGCGCCAGGCCGGTGCCGCCCATCAACTCGATAACAATATCGATCGATGGGTCGTCCAAGACTTTGCGCGCGTCGCCGACGAGGACCCCCTTGGCGAGGCGAACGCCGCGATCGCGCTTGGTGTCGATATCTGCGATGCGAACGAGATCGACGGGCACTCCCACTCGATCCCGTATCTGTTCGCGGTTGCGCTTAAGTAATTTGACGACCCCTGTGCCGATCGTGCCGAAGCCGATCAGTCCTACGCGTATTGCCCGCTGCACTTGTTTCCTCCGCTAACCGCCGTGAGTTCCCTCGTCTGAGACGGCGTGATGGCCGTGTTGTGACGAGCCCCCCGGATCGTCTAGCCGGTTACGCGCCATTCTTCCAGGGGCGGTGACGCGGCATTTCGCCCCGCTAGTCCCTATTCGGCACTGGAAGTGCTGCCGCCACCCGGTCCGGCGGCGAGGGCACGGCGAATCCCGCGGATCGCTTGACGGGTTCGCTGCTCGTTCTCGATCAGCGCGAAGCGAACCCATTTATCTCCGTACGCGCCGAAGCCAACGCCGGGCGAAACCGCGACCTTCGCTTCCTTGAGCAGGAATTTCGAGAACTCCAAAGAACCCATCGGTAGAAACTCTTCGGGGATCGGCGCCCACAGAAACATGGTCGCGACCGGTTTCTCGACCGGCCAGCTTGCCCGATTGAGGCCATCGACGAGGACATCTCGACGGGTTTGGTACACCTGGCGAATTTCTTCGACGTAATGCTGAGGCCCATTCAAAGCGTGGATCGCCGCAATTTGGATCGGCTGGAAGATCCCGTAGTCGAGATAACTCTTGATGCGCGCCAGAGCCGCAATCATTTCGGGGTTGCCGACGCAAAAGCCGACGCGCCAGCCGGGCATATTGTAGCTTTTCGACAGCGTAAAGAATTCGACGCCGACGTCTTTAGCGCCCGGTACTTCGAGGAAGCTCGGTGCTTGATACCCGTCGAAGACGATGTCGGCATAGGCCAGATCGTGGACGACCAGGAAGTTGTACTCCTTGGCGAACTCGACGATGCGTTCGAAGAAGGTTCGGTCCACAACCGAGGTCGTCGGATTGTGCGGGAAGTTGAGGATCAGCATCTTCGGCTTGGGCCAGGTTTGCTTCAACGCCTCGGCGAGGTTGCCAAAGAAATCTTCACCGGGAACGAGCGGGACCGATCGCAAATCGCCGCCGGCCAGGATCACCGAGTATTGATGAATCGGGTAGGTCGGGCTCGGGCAAAAGACCACGTCACCGGGGCCAAGCACCGCCATCGACAGGTGCGCCAGACCGTCCTTCGAGCCGATGGTCACGACGGCCTCGCTGTCGGGATCTAGCTCGACTCCGTAGCGCCGCTTGTACCAATCCGTGATCGCGACTCGGAGCTTGTAAACCCCGCGTGAAACCGAGTAGCGGTGATTCTGTGGCTTCTGGGCCGCTTCGATGAGTTTGGCCACGACGTGCGGCGGTGTCGCCCCGTCCGGGTTGCCCATACCAAAATCGATGATGTCCTCACCGGCCCGCCTCGCCTCGTGACGAAGATCACCGATGATGTTGAATACGTACGGCGGAAGCCTCTTGATCCGCGGAAAATCCATCCCTACCACCCTATTCTCGCCCACGCGGAGCGTTGCAGAGGCGTAGTAAATCCGATTTACACAGCCTCCGCAATTGGCTTCTTTCGACGATCATCCCACTTCGGCAAGTCCGAGTCGTCCGGCCCAGCGGTGCGCTAGCACACTTCGGATTGCCTCGGAATCTGGTTTGGAGAGATCTGGGTCGCTATCGAGCCATCGGATGGCCGCGCTCCGCGCGGCGACCAGCAGACTCGTGTCGCGCAGCAGATTGCTCACCCGGAAGTCGGGCAACCCGGATTGCCGTGTGCCCAGAAACTCACCCGGCCCGCGCAGGCGCAGGTCGGCTTCGGAAATCGCGAAGCCGTCGTTGGTGTCGCACATCACCGCCAGCCGGTCGGTGTCGGAATTCGCCGCATGTCGTGTCGAAACCAGGATGCAGTAGGCGCGATCGGCGCCGCGCCCGACCCGACCGCGCAATTGATGGAGCTGGGACAGGCCGAATCGCTCAGCGTGCTCGACCACCATGACCGTCGCGTTCGGGACGTCGACGCCCACCTCGACGACCGTCGTCGTGACCAGAATCTGGACATCACCAGCGCGAAAGCGCCTCATCACAGCGTCTTTCTCGTCAGCTTTCATCTTGCCGTGCATCAGCCCGACCTTGAAATCCGGAAACACCGTGCGGTTCAACTCACGGGCCATGGTGGTGGCGTCTCTGAGATCGATCTTCTCGCTGCTCTCGACCAGCGGATAGACGATGTAGGCTTGCCGCCCGCTCTCGACTTCTCGTCGAACCGTGGCATACGCCCGTCCGCGTTCTGCCTCGTGTACCAGGTGGGTCGCGACCGGCTTTCGCCCCGGCGGTAGCTCGTCGAGCAGGGACACGTCCAGATCGCCGTAAACGGTCATTGAGAGGGTTCGCGGGATCGGCGTCGCCGTCATCAGCAACACGTCGGGCGCGTCGACGGATTCCCCGCCGAGATTGCGCAACGCGGCGCGTTGCAAGACACCGAAGCGGTGCTGTTCGTCGATGATTCCGAGTCCGAGTTGCGGAATGGTGACAGCATCCTGAATCAGAGCGTGGGTGCCGACGGCGATCTGAATCTCGCCCTGCCCCAGGGCTTCGTACAGATCTCGCTTTTGGCTAGAAGTCCGTGAGCCGGTTAGAAGTTCGGCCCGCACATCGAGGCCACTGGTGAACTGTTCAATGGTCTGGAAGTGTTGTTCGGCGAGCAGTTCCGTCGGCGCCATGAAGGCCGCCTGCATGCCGCTCTGGACTGCGACGAGCGCAGCGTGCAGGGCGACGACGGTCTTGCCGCTGCCGACGTCGCCCTGCACAAGTCTGTGCATCGGCTGCGGCTGCATCATGTCGTCGGTAATTTCGCGGATGACCCGTTGTTGTGCGCCGGTCATGGTGAACGGAAGCATGCGCTCGAAGGCTCCGGTCAGCGGGCCGTCGGGTTGCATGGAATAGCCCCTCTCGCGAGCCATGCGGCGGCGGCGCATGCCGAGGCCAAGCTGTAAGAAGAAAAGCTCGTCGAAGACCAGCGAGCGGTGGCCGAGGGAACAGAAGTTCGCCAATGCCTCGGCGTCAATCGTCGCACTGGGGCGGTGTACCTCCCGGAGAGCCGTCTCTTGGTCGGTTATTCCGGCCGGACCGGTGATTTCCGGCGGCAAGACACTCGGGACGTCTTTGGCCGCGACCGCCACCGCCTGGTGCACGATCTTGCGCATGGCTTTGACCGAAAGATTGCCCGGCTTCGCGTACACACTGTAGATGGCGATCCCTTGGTTGCTGCCGACTGGCTCCAGCTCCGGATGGACCATGCGTTTCCCGCCAGCTTGGTCGGATTCGATGCTGCCGAAGGCACTGACCTTTTGGCCGCGCTTATAACGAGACCCGAAGAATGAGACTTGGTTGAACCAGGTGAGAGCCAGCAACCCAGTCTCGTCGCGCAGGACGCCTTCGAGAATGCGCCGTCGCGCCCGGCCGATGGTGCGTTCGTCGAGGCTCACGAGCTCACCGACGAAGTTCGCGCTTTCGCCGATCACGGCGCGCGCGATCGGCACCACGCGGCGGCGATCTTCATAGCGAAACGGCAAATGGAAAAGAACGTCCTCGACGGTCCCGATGCCCATGCGTCTGAGCTCTTCAGCCCGCCGCGGTCCGACTCCTTTTAGGAACTGCACGGGTTGTCGTAGTGCTTCCAACCCGGCGCTGACGTCCGCGGCGCTACGCCGGTACGCGATCTCTGGCGATGCCGACGTCGCGGTGGCCGGGTTGCCTGCGCAACGGTCCAGACCCTGCACGACGAGGGCGAGAGATCCTTGGGCAACCGCGACTCTGCCCTCGGCGTTCTGTTCCGCGTAGGACTCGAGCAGAGGTACCAAGCTGTCGAGGATCTGGCCCAACGACGGGTCGTCGACGACGCTGCGCAGCGCTTTCGCCTGATCGACGTGCTGCTTAGCCGCGAGGCTGATGCGCTGAGCCGCTCCGAGTGGGGCCGCTAGGATGTACTCGAGTGCTGGTCGCAGTGCCAGAAACATTGCCTCGAGCGAATCGGCCGGTCGTTGCGCGGGCGACACGTCATCTCCCAGGAGATTCGCACGGGCGGTTAGCCCTGCTTTTCAACGGACTGCTACCCCTTGCCTCGCAACGTTTGCTGATGGAACTCCTGTAAGCTGCGGACTCCCAGAGGATTGCGCTTGAGGTACTCGATTCCCTCAGCCGCAGCGGCCGCACCGGCCATGGTGGTAAAATACGGCACCTGGCTCTCCAGCGCGGCGCGCCGCATCGGAAAAGAGTCCTTTTGTGCCCCGCTGCCGAGCGGCGTATTGATGACCAGGACGATTTCTCCGCCCTTGATTGCATCGACAGCGTTTGGACTGCCGTCCTGAATTTTCTTGATGGTACGGACCTGGAGCTTCGCTTTCTGCAAGGCCGCAGCGGTCCCGGTGGTTGCGCACAGGTCGAATCCGGAATCCGCCAGTCGTTTGGCGACAGCGACGGCGTCTCGTTTGTCCTCGTCCTGGACGCTGAGGAATACCGTCCCGCTCTCCGGGAGCACGGTCCCCGCACCGAGTTGGGCCTTGGCGAAGGCGACGCCGAACGAGTCGTCGATGCCCATCACCTCGCCGGTAGACTTCATCTCCGGGCCGAGCAGTGTGTCTACACCGGGGAATTTTGCGAAGGGAAACACCGCCTCCTTGACCGCGATATGCTTGGGGACCACTTCCTTCGTGAAACCGAGGTCGGTGAGTTTCTCGCCGGCCATGACGCGCGCGGCGAGTTTTGCTACCGGGACCCCTGTGGTCTTCGATACGAACGGGACAGTTCTCGAGGCGCGTGGATTCACCTCGATGATGAAAACTTGCCCGGCTTGTATGGCAAACTGAACGTTCATCAGTCCGACCACGCCAAGCTCCAGGGCCAGCTCTTTTACTTGTCGTCGAACTTCGTCGAGCAGCTCGCCCGATACGGTCTCGGGCGGTAGTGAGCAAGCGCTGTCGCCCGAGTGGATACCGGCGCGTTCGATGTGCTCCATGATACCGGCGACGACAACGGTCTCGCCGTCGCTGATCGCATCGACATCGAGCTCGATCGCGTTTTCGAGAAACTGATCGATCAAGACCGGGCGTCCCGGTCCGACATCGACTGCCCGCGCCATGTACGAGCGCAGGCTCGTGTCGTCGTAGACGATCTCCATGGCCCGCCCACCGAGGACGTAGGACGGGCGAACCAAAACGGGAAAGCCGATGCGCGCGGCAATTGCGGAGGCTCGGCCGGGTTCGAACGCGATGCCGTTCTCCGGCTGCTTCAGACCGAGATGCTTGAGTAGATCGGCGAAGCGTTCGCGATCCTCGGCACGGTCGATCGAGTCCGGGCTGGTCCCCGCGATCGGCACCCCTGCCGCCTCGAGCGGGACGGCCAACTTGAGTGGCGTCTGGCCGCCGAACTGCACAATGACACCGTCGGGCTTTTCGCGGTCCGCAATGGCCAACACGTCTTCGCGTGTCAGGGGTTCGAAGTAGAGTTTATCAGACGTATCGTAGTCCGTGCTGACCGTTTCCGGATTGCAGTTGACCATGATGGTCTCGAAACCGGCCTCTTTCAGGGCAAACGACGCGTGGACGCAGCAGTAGTCGAACTCGATCCCCTGCCCGATCCGATTCGGCCCGCCCCCGAGGATCATGATCTTCTTGCGATCGGTGATTTGGCTTTCGTCCTCGTCCTCGTACGTCGAATACAGATACGGCGTGTGCGCTTCGAATTCGGCGCCGCATGTATCGACCATCTTGTAGACCGGGGTGATTTCAGCAGCGATCCTTGCCTGTCGAACCTCTTCCTCACTGACGCCGCACAGCGAGGCGATGCGAATGTCTGAGAATCCAAGCTGCTTCGCTCGACGCAGCACCGAGCTCTCGAGCGACATCGTTTTCTCAAAGTCGATGATCTGTTGGATGTTGTCGAGAAACCAGCGGTCGATGCGGCTGGCCTCAGCCACCCTCTCGACGCTCCAGCCCTTGCGGAGCGCGTCGCCGACGTACCAGATCCGCCGGGCGCTCGGCACGCGAAGTTTTTTCTCGAGTTCGTCGCCATCGAGTTCTTCGCCGCGCCCCTTGTCGTCGAAACCATAGGAATCGACTTCGAGCGAACGCAGAGCCTTCTGCATGGACTCCTTGAACGTCCGACCGATCGCCATCGCCTCTCCGACGGACTTCATCTGTGTGCCCAGAGTGTCGGGAGTGGCGCCGAACTTCTCGAACGTAAAGCGCGGGATCTTCGTCACGACATAGTCGATCGTCGGTTCAAAAGACGCCGGCGTTTCGCGCGTGATATCGTTGCGAATCTCGTCCAGCGTGTAACCGACGGCGAGCTTGGCGGCGATCTTGGCGATCGGAAAGCCGGTCGCCTTACTGGCCAGCGCGGAGCTGCGTGACACCCGAGGGTTCATCTCAATGACGGCCAGCCGTCCGTTCTCAGGATTGACTGCAAACTGTACGTTCGATCCGCCGGTGTCGACGCCAATCTCGCGCATGATCGCCAGCGTCGCATCGCGCATGATCTGGTATTCTTTGTCGGTGAGGGTCTGGGCCGGAGCGACGGTGATGCTATCGCCGGTGTGCACGCCCATCGGATCGAGGTTCTCGATCGAACACACGATCACTACGTTGTCGAGGCGATCGCGCATCACCTCGAGCTCGTACTCTTTCCATCCAGCGATCGACTCCTCGACGAGGATCTCGTTGATCGGTGACAATTCGATACCGCGTCGCGCCAATGCTTCGTAGTCGTCGAGGGTCTCCGCGATCGCTCCGCCGGTACCGCCGAGCGTACGCGAGGGACGAATGATCAAGGGAGCTCCGATCTCCTGACCGAGAGCTTTGGCCTCGTCCCAAGTGTGGGCAATGCCACTGCGCGGGACATCCAAGCCGATCGACTGCATGGCGATTTTGAAGCGTTCGCGATCCTCGGCCTTTTTGATGGCGTCGATGCGCGCACCAATCATTTCGACACCGTAGCGCTCGAGGATGCCGGCTTCGGCGAGCGCGATGGAGACGTTCAAGCCGGTCTGGCCGCCGATGGTCGGTAGGAGCGCGTCGGGGCGCTCGCGTTCGATGATCCGTTCGATGATCGGGACCGAGATCGGCTCGACGTAGGTTCTGTCGGCAAATTCCGGATCGGTCATGATCGTCGCCGGATTCGAGTTGATCAGGATGACACGGTAGCCCTCTTCCTTGAGAGCTTTGCAGGCTTGCGTGCCCGAGTAGTCGAACTCACAGGCCTGCCCGATTACGATCGGGCCGGAGCCGATGAGGAGAATTGTTTTGATGTCGGTTCGCTTTGGCATCGATCAGCTGTTTCGTTCCATTAAGTCGATAAATCGCGCGAACAGATAGTTCGCGTCGTGAGGTCCGGGTGAGGCTTCGGGATGGTACTGCACCGAAAATACCGGCACGTCGCGGTGCGCCAGGCCCTCAACAGTCTCGTCGTTGAGATTGATGTGGGTCAGATCGGCACTTCCCTTCAGGGACTGTACATCGACGGCGAAACCGTGATTCTGACTCGTCACCTCGACCTTGCGGGTGGTGAGATCCATCACCGGTTGATTGCCGCCGTGGTGACCGAACTTCAACTTGTAGGTCGATCCGCCGAGAGCGAGGCCGAGGATCTGGTGACCGAGGCAGATTCCGAAGATCGGCTTCTTACCGACCAGGTCCCGGACGTGAGCGGCGGCGTACGGCGCCGCCGCGGGATCGCCCGGGCCGTTCGACAGAAACACGCCGTCGGGATTGAGATCCAGGACCCGAGCCGCTGGAGTGTCCGCCGGGACGACGGTTACTTCGCAACCGTTGTCGACCAAGTTGCGCAGGATGTTCTGCTTGATGCCGAAGTCGTACGCGACCACTCGTTTCTTCGGAGCTGCGGTCGGGGTCTGATACCCTCCCTCGAGATGCCAGCATCCCTCCGTCCACTGATACGGCTCATCACAGGTGACGATTCGAACCAAATCTCGTCCCTCCATCGACGGCGCTGCGCGGGCCTTGTCGACCAGGGTGTCCGGGTCGTCCTTGCCATCGGTGGCGAGGACAGCATTGACCGCTCCGCGCTCCCGGATATGTCGGACCAACGCCCTCGTATCGAGTCCCTGAATCCCAGGGATGCCGGCCTCTTCCAAGTACGAGTGCAGCGACTGCTGGGCTCGCCAGTTGCTCGGGATATCCCAGTATTCTTTGACAATGAATCCCTCGACGAAAGGTCGTTTGGACTCGACGTCCTCGCGGTTGACCCCGACGTTGCCAATCTCCGGATACGTCATGGCGACCAATTGGCCGCAATAAGACGGATCTGTGAGGATCTCCTGATAACCACTCATCGATGTGTTGAAGACGAGTTCGCCGGTCGCTTGTCCGCGGGCGCCAAAGGCGGCGCCGTGAAAGACACGGCCGTCGGCCAGTGCGAGTACTGCACTCATTGAGCCTCCTGAGGTGGCCATTTGATTCCTCCGCCCACGATGGTGGCGCGCGCAGCACCAACCATCTCCCAGCCCCCGAAGGGCGAATTTTTTGATTTTGATCGGAGTCGATTGACGTCCACCGTCCAGCGATCCTCCGGGTCGATGACGGTTATATCGGCCGGCTTCCCCACTGCCAACGACCCCGCATTCAGATTGAGGATCTCTGCTGGGTGAACACTCATCGCCCGGATGAGAGCGTTTGGACTGAGGCCAGCATCGCGGACCAGTCGCAACCCCAACGGCAGCGAAGTCTCGAGGCCGACGATGCCGAAAGCGGCTTCGTCAAACTCGACTTCCTTTTCGTCGCGGTGATGGGGAGCGTGGTCGGTGGCGATTGCATCGACGGTGCCATCGACCAGCGCTGCTATCATGTGGTCGACATCCGTAGCGTCACGGAGAGGTGGTTTCATCTTCGCGTTGGTGTCGTAGTCCAACACGGCTTGGTCGGTGAGCATGAAATGATGCGGTGTCACCTCGGCGGTTACTTTCAGCCCTCGGGATTTCGCGTCGCGCAGCATGCGCACCGAGCCGACCGTACTCACGTGGGCAATGTGCAATCGTCCGCCGGTTTGCTCGAGGATCGCGATGTCTCGAGCGACCATGGCTTCTTCGGCCGCGGACGGCATCCCCCGCAGCCCCAGATGCAGACAGGTTTGGCCCTCGTGCATGACGCCATTGGCAGCCAAAGACGGGTCTTCTTCGTGGACGATCACCGGCAGATCGAAGAGCTGTGCATACTCCAGGGCTCGTCGCATCAACGCGCCATCGGCGATCGGCATGCCGTCATCGGATATCCCGACGATGCCGGCCTCACGCATTTCGCCGATCTCGGCCAGGGCCCTGCCCTCGAGTCCGAAGGAAACGGCGCCGATTGGGTGGACGCGAGCCAGGTTCGCCAGGCGCGCCCGTTCAATGATGTACTCGGTGACGGCGCCACTGTCGTTGACCGGGTTGGTGTTGGCCATGCAGGCCACCGCGGTAAATCCGCCGGCCACAGCGGCGAGAGTGCCCGTGGCGACAGTTTCCTTGTACTCGTAGCCCGGTTCTCGGAGATGGACGTGCATGTCGATCAAGCCGGGCGTGACCCAACATCCACTGGCATCGATCCGCGCCCCCTCGTGCTTGATTTGGGACGGCGGGGCAAGCTCAGCGACGAGTCCGTCGCGCACCAGCAAGTCGAGCTGATCGTCGATATCATTGGCCGGGTCGATGACCCGGCCACCGTGTATCAATAGGTTCTGCGTCATCAGGCGGTCTGTCGTTGTTCGGTATCGCGCACGCGGCCGGCGAGCAGGTAGAGAGTGGCCATGCGGACCGCGACTCCGTTGGCAACTTGATCGAGGATGGCGGAGCGATTGCTGTCGGCGACGTCGCTCGAGATCTCGACACCGCGGTTGATTGGCCCGGGATGCAAGACGACCGCGTCGGGCTTGGCGGCATCAAGAGCGGCCGAGGTGAGGCAGAAGTAGCGAGAATATTCGTCGAGGCTGGGAAGGAAATTAGCCCCCTGACGCTCGCGCTGCAGGCGGAGCATCATGACGACATCTGCGTCGCGGATTCCCTCTTCCAAGTTGTGGTGGAGGTCTCCCCAAGAAGCCAGTTGCCGAGGCACGAGAGTCGGTGGTCCAACAAGGCGCACCTCGGCACCGAGGGTGCGCAGCGCATACAAATTCGAGCGCGTCACGCGGCTGTGCAGGATATCCCCGACGATGGCGACCTTGAGTCCGGCGATACGTCCTTTCTCCTTGCGGATGGTCAGGAGATCGAGCAACGCCTGGGTTGGATGCTCGTGGGCACCGTCGCCGGCATTGATCACTGGACAGCCGACATGTCGGGCCAGGAAATGGGGGGCCCCTGCCCTCGAATGGCGAACGACCAAGGCATCCGGACTCATGGCCGCAATATTTCGGGCTGTATCGAGTAGACTTTCGCCTTTGCTGACGCTGCTGGCGGAGGCATTCACGCTAACGAAATCGGCGCTCAGTCGCTTCGCTGCAATCTCGAACGAGGTGCGCGTTCTGGTGCTCGACTCGAAGAACAAACTGACAACGGTCTTGCCGCGCAGGGTGGGAACTTTCTTGATCTCACGCTCGGCAATCTCGCGAAACGAATCTGCGGAATCGAGGAGAAACTGGATTTCCTCGGCTCCCATCCCGTCCAGGCCGAGCAGGTGGCGTCCGACGATGCTCACGGCACGGCTCGGGCGCGCACAATGGCGACTTCGTCGCACTCATCGTGATCGCGTATTTGCACACGCACACTCTCGCTCGGAGAGGTTGGAATGTTCTTGCCGACATAGTCCGGTCGGATCGGCAGCTCCCGGTGGCCGCGATCGATCAAGACCGCCAGCTGAACCGAGCGTGGGCGGCCGAAGTCCATCAGCGCATCGAGAGCAGCGCGTACGGTGCGTCCGGTGTAGAGAACATCGTCGAAGAGGACAACGTGGCGATCGTCGATGGGAAAGTCGATCTCGGTGCCCTTGACCATCGGTGGATGCTCGGTCGAGCGGATGAGGTCGTCTCGGTAGAGAGTGATATCGATAATGCCGAGTGGCGGATGCTTGTCTTCAATCTTTGCGATCTTCCCAGCCACGCGGGATGCGAAGTCGACACCGCGTGACCGGACTCCAATGAGAACCACATTGGAGATGCCGCGGTTGTGCTCCACCACTTCGTGGGCGATTCGAGCCAAGATTCGCTCGATTCCCTTGGCGTCGACGACGACCCTAGACTCGTCGCTCATGCAAAAAAGGCCCCCTGTGAGGGAGCCTTACCTCGGGGCCTGGGTTGAGAGGTGATTCATGTGGACCTGCCTTTCTGGTCTCACGGGACCAGTCTTAAAGGAGACACCTAGGTAGTCGGCCCAGCACTGCGAGTCAAGCTCGGCACATCAACAGCGTCATATCCGCGCCGCCTTGATTCCTTGATTCCGCCGAATATTGCTCAACCTCTTCCATTTCCCGGTGATCGGCTATGGCCTCAGTGGTGTGCATTGCTGGCATGCAGATCGCATGAGTTCTCATCGGTAGCCCGATTTGCACTTTTCTATTGGGTATGGGGCTGGAAACACAATGCATGCGGTCGAAACAGATTCGGAGGTAGCGGTGGGCACAGAGCCTGCCGTTTGTCTCGTCAAGGGCGGTGAGGTTCGCCGCCTTCGCGAGCAAGATACAGAGGCAAGTTCCTCAACGGAAGGCGCCATCCAATGGCGAACCGTTGCCGTCTCCGTCCTGCTGCTATGCGCGGCGTTGGCGGGCGCCGTCGGTATCGGCTCGGCGATCGAACTTTCGCCCCGCATGTGGAGTGCCGTAGCGGTTGGAATGAGCGCGACCGCGGGATTCGTAGCGCTCTTGCCACGCCTTCGGATCAAAGCGTTCTTCGTCGCCCTGGTGCGCGGCGTGGTCTTACTCACGGTTCTTTCGGGCTCTCTTCTCGCCGGCCTTTGGGTCGCGGTCACTCCAATCGGCGCGGAGCTGGCAACAGCCGCTCTTTGTGCCCCGACGCTCGTGGTGGCCCTTTTCTGGCCGCGTCACTGGGCGCTCTTGTTGATTGCGAGTGCACTGGTCGGAATCGGGGCTCTCCCCGGATTGGCGAGTGCGCCCCATGCGCCCACCTCGTACCTGGCAGCGGCGACGCTTCTGACCACCCTGCTGGTCGGGATGGCCAACGGTACCCGAGGTCTCCGGCGCCCGGCCACCCCTGTGGCAAAGCCGGCGACGGCTGCTGACAATCGGCCCGCCGCCGCCGTGCTGCGACTGGCGCGTCACTTTGCCTCACACGAGCATGGCAAGATTGCCCAAGTCATCGTCAATGAAGTCTCAAAGGCCATCGGCGCGACTGGCGCGATCCTTCTATTGTGGGACGAGTCGGCTGAAGCCTACCGGGTCGAGGCAATGTCTGGCCCTGAAACCGCAGACCTTGCGGAGCTTCGTCAGGTGGAACTCAATCCGGACTGGATCGCACGCGCGAAACCGCGCAGTGGCGAGGCGATCGCGTCGGTCCTGCCGAACGCAATTCGCGAACCAGTGATTGGTTCGATCATTCGACGATGGCACGCCCGAGCGGTCCACGTGGTCCCATTTCGGCGCGGTGCGACGACGATCGGCGTTCTGCTCCTCGGGCGTTCGCGCGCAAAAGCCAGCTTGTCAGCAGACGACGGTCAGATTCTGTCGTCGATGGGGCCCCATGCTGCAGCAGCGCTTGCTCACGGCGCCCTGATTACGGATCTGGAGTCGGCGAATGCTCTCAAGGAAGAGTTCATGGCGACCATGTCGCACGAGCTGCGCACTCCGCTCAACGTAATCATCGGCTACACGGATATGCAGATCGAAGGAGCATTCGGCGACCTCGACGAAGAGCACTCTTCGACCTTGCAAACGGTACGCGAACAAGCCGTCCAGCTGCTGGAATTGATTCAGGCGACGTTGGACATGAGTCGACTCGAGCGAGGCTTGGTGTCTCTCGACCCGGTGGACATTCAGGTTGCGCAACTGCTCTCCGATCTCCAGAAACGAATTCCCCCGGCGTGGCGCAAGCCGACGGTCAACCTCGACTGGAAGATCGACGAAGATCTACCGATGGTTCGCACAGACCCGTCAAAGTTGCAGATCTTGTTGCGAAACCTGATCCACAACGCGATGAAGTTCACCAACAACGGCCTGGTCCTGGTGTCGGCGGCACGCCATCCAACGAAAGATTGTGTTACGTTCTTGGTTCAGGACTCAGGCGTCGGGATCAAGGCCGAGCATCTCTCGCAGATCTTCGACATGTTCCGGCAGGCACCCGACGGAGAGAATCATGCAGGCGGCGTCGGCTTGGGCCTCTACATCGTAAAACGGCTGGCGGCTGCCCTGGGCGCGGAGATCGAAGTATCGAGCGCCCCCGGGCGTGGCGCGAGCTTCCGTATTCACTTGCCGTTAGAGCACACAGATTCGGAGTCGGGCAGCGCCGAGCCGGACGATACGGTGGCTGGCGATCAGGAAGTCAGCGAGGCGAGTTGACGGGGCACAGAGTTCCGGGGTTGAGGTTCTGCTTCAAAAAAAGTTTTGTGAAGCCGATCGAGTGTGGTTGTTGTTGGGGTGGAGGCAGACGTGAGCACGTCGAGTGATGGATTTGATCCGCGGCGCGTATTGATCGCTGAGTCGGAGTCGTCGGACGCAACCGCATTGCATGAGACGCTCGTCAAAGCGGGCTACGAATGCCGTGTCGCGCCCCTCAATGCGCGAGACATAGAACATCTGTTGACAAAGTGGCCGGCGGAAATATTGATCGCCGTCGGCCAAACGGCTCGGGTCCTGGAAGACAGCGGCATTGCCCAAGTGCTCCGTCGCAAGCAAAGCGGGGTGCGGCGGATCTTGGCGTTGGTTGATGATTCGTCCGCTGGTCCGCCCGCCGGGTTCGACGAAGTGTGCGATGCCCATGCTCCAGCCAGAATCATCTTGGCGGTCGAGAGAGGACCTCGAGAAGACGCTCTATCCCTGGCCCGATCGTTGCTGCGCGGATTCGACTCGCAACGCATTTGTCGCCTGCTGGTCGATCATATGGTTGGGACGGTCTGCGCCGAATGGTGCGCCGTCTTGTATCCGCTGACCAAGAACAGCGCTCTCTCGGTGACGGCGAGCATCGGCCCAATCCCGCGATTCTTGCTGGAGTCTGTGGAGACCAGTGTTGGGGGGCTTGCTGCGGCACTCGGCTGGAGCGACGAACGCCCCCGTGTGGTGGTTTGCGAACAGTCCGAGTCGCACAGCGGCAAGTTCATCCTTGGCGTCATGCTGGGCTGCGATCAGCAAGAGGACTCGCCGGAAATCAGAGGAATTCTCGTCGCTGGGGGTGGGCTGCTTTCGTGCGATCTCACCGGCGTCGGGGTGGTTGACCAGGTCGTCGCTCTCGCGGCCCCGGCGCTAACTTATTCTGGACGAGTCGAGGACTTGCGTATCGCCGATCGCACAAAGTCGGAGTTCGTGGCGACGATGTCTCACGAACTGCGAAACCCTTTGAGCGTGATTCTTGGGTACATTGACCTCTTGGTTCACGGAGACGTCGGCGCTGTCGGCGAAGAGCAACTGGAGGTGCTGCGCCGCGCTCATCGCAGTGCTGATTCGCTCCTCGATCTGATCAATGCGACTCTCGATGTGAGTCGTTTCGAAGTCGGTGACGCCGCTGGAAACGAGACCCAGGTCAACGTTGCCGATGTCTTGCGCGATCAAGTGGATCACGCAATCCGGTCGCACGCTGGTGAGGTTGGTCGAATTGAGCTGGCGCCGATTCCGCCCTTGACGCTTTACACCGACGCGCTCAAATTGCGTGTTGCCACCCGGCAAGTCCTCGACGCCGCCGCTGTGACGAACCGCGGCGAGGATCTACAGGTCACCGCCTGTGAGTTTGACGGCGGTATCGCGATCGAAGTCCTGCCTCTTGCAATGGGGCCGGGCCCGCGTGAAGCGCCGGTGATGGTCAGCCTACCGGAAGACGACACGTCCCTGGGAGTTCCATTCGCGCTCTTTGTCGGCAAGCGGCTGATCGAGATCTTGGGCGGGACCCTAGGGGTCTGGCGCACCGAGGATCCGGTGATGTTGGGCTTCAGGATGTGGATTCCGCCAACGAATGTCCCGGTCCACTAGGATTAGCCAGTAGGGGCCAAGACCTCGACGGAGAGCTGGCCGATGAGCGGCACTAGCTCGATGTGTTGATCTGGTTCACCCTGGACGAGTTTGATGTGCGTGGCGTCGGCCGGCATTTGGTTGAAGGCAGGATCAACGGAGACCCAGCCCTCACCCAGCCATACTTCGTTCCAGGCGTGATAGAGGAAGACTCCTTCAGAGTAGACGATGCCTGCCACGACTCGCGTCGGCAGTCCGGATGCACGGGCCAACCCCGCGTAGAGCACCGCATGTTCGTTGCAATCGCCAGCACCCATTTCCAGCACCTGTAGGGCATTGGGAATCGTCGCCACTGCGCGCTTCTCCAGGGTTGCGTAGACCCAGTGTCGGAGCCGCACAGCTCCGTTGTGTGCGTCCTTTTCACCTGCCATCACTCGTTCTGCGGCTGCAACGAGCTGCGGGTGATCGCTCTGCACAAAGGCTGTTGGGCTAAGCTCGCTGCGCCATTGCTCTCCGCGATAGGGAAGCGAATAGCTGCCGGCGGCGGCGCTATCTTCCCGCACGATGCGCAGTCGACCGTCCTTGAAGGTCTGGCGCGGGTCGGTCGGCAGCTGGAGCGAGCCAAGGCCGTCGATTGAGAGTTCCAGCTGCTCCAAACGGCGTGCGGACTTGATCGGCTGGTGCACGGGAATCGCGACGGCGTCCATGAGATCGACCAGAGAACCCTCACCCCACCCAATTTCGGTCGCCCGTTCCGGATCCTCTCGAACAGCGACCAGCCCCATAGGACCTTCTTCGCGCAGGACGACTCCGTTCTTGTCGAGCCAGACGGTTGTCTCAACGCCCCTGAACGATTCCAGCAACTTCCACGCTTCGGTCTTGCCGCTCAGTGTTTCCAGAGTTTCAAGGCCGACAGTTTGAATTTCGATCGTCTGGGCTGACATGGCGGCAGCGTCGAATACCGACGCCTCCAGTGTCTGACCTGCTCGCAGCCCGGCCGCGACCACCCGCGCACGTAGAGAGCTCGGCAAGTAGAGAGGTCCGTCGATAGGGTACTCGTGACGATTACTGTTGGCGCCCGTTTGCACGTCAATTTCTAACATCTTGTCACCGACTTCGCCGTTCACCTGGAACTGCCCGATGCCGCTATTGAGGCGCACCCGAAACGATTGCAACGCGAAGTCCGCATCTACGTTGGCCGTTGTGTGAGCGTGAACCGTTTGGTTCTGGTCCATCATGCGCAGGCGCAATACGGATCGATCTTCGACGCGGTAGCCGCCCCGGCTCGAGGCAAGTTCGAAGTGGGAATATCCCACCTTCTTGCCATTCATGTACAAACCCATCCAGCCGGTGTGCGCGTCGCCAACGATTTGCGGGAGCACATGGACATCGCCACGCTGTGCGGGCAATTCGGGACCGCGCCAGAGGATCGCCAGCAGGCTGATCCAGACGCCGATCAGTGTAATCCGGAGTAGAGTTGAGGACATGGTCGACGAATGAATCGTGCCACAACAACTCCTGCTCCGCCACGTCGATTTGGCGAATCGCGCCCGATCCTTGAGACCAGTCCTTTGCAGGCCCCCCGCCCACGCCTGGAATCCGACTCCGCTCCGGGCTAGCATAGCCACATGGCAGTCGAAGAGTTGTTGGAGTTTGGTGAGGCGGAGTTCCTCTTGGGCAACTGCCCCGATTGCAAGCGGCGGGTTCTGACCTATCCGGCGGATGCAAGCGATGGCGGTGGGAGCCGGTGTGTACACTGCGATTCGAGTGTCACCGACGAGCTTCGTGAGGCCAACGGCGACGACCTTCCCGACGCTGGATACGGTCTCCTCGAGCTGCAGGGATGTGGAAACCCCGATTGCGGCGGCGGCCGCTGTAGCCGCGAGCAGGCCTGAATCTAGGAAGACTGCGTGAAGCCGCGGCGCCTCAACGCGTCGTAGAGTACGATCGCCACAGCGTTCGAAAGGTTTAGCGAGCGCACCTCTGGGTGGAAGATGGGGATCTGGTAGATCCGGTCCCCGGCCTGACGGACAATTTCTTTCGGCAGCCCCTTGGTTTCGCATCCGAAAACGAGGTCGCAGGGGGCAACTCCCTCGAGCGGCGCTTCGAGGTACGAGGTTTCGGCGCGGGCCGAGAGATAGACCTTTTCGCGGCTGCCACTTGCCTCGAACGACGACCACGAACGGTGAGTCTGCAAATCCAGGTACGGCCAATAGTCGAGACCTGCGCGGCGAAGGTACCGATCCTCGAGTGAAAATCCGAGAGGCTCGATCAGATCCAAGGGAGTCCGTGTCGCGGCGCAAAGACGACCGATGTTGCCGGTGTTTGGGGGGATTTCGGGCCCGACCAACACGACCCGCAATCCGTGTCTATACGTTTCTGATGGGGATGACACAGTTCTCGACTCGCAGTTGAAACCCGCCCGACTCGACCTCTTCGAAGAATGGCGCCAGACGGTGGAAGACGTGGCGCAGAATTCGGGCGCGCTCTGTCCCCTCTTTCACCGAAGCATACAAGACGTTGTCGGGCGTTTGTTCCAGGGCGGCGCCGGTCAAATCTTCTCGGCTGCCGTCATTTAGGGTCGCCGTCAACGCCTTCTCGACTGTTTGGCTCGCCGTCGACGTGTTCTCGACCGCCACGTCGATGACGACATAGGGTGTATCTTCGACGACGATATCGGCGGTTTCGTCGCCCACCCGAAGGCGGTAACCGCCGGCCTCTGTTGGTTCGACACTGCGTGAAAAAAGATCCGCGATTCGCGTATTGAGGATGGGGTCGCCATCGGCGTACCACAGTCCGTCGCTTCCGAATCGAATCTCCGAGTTGTGAATGGCGTAAAACCCTGCCGCAGGCACGTTGCCTCCAATCTCCGAATGTCCAGGTCTCGACCGACGGTGGTCAGACCTGACCTGGGGTGTCTAATATGATTGTGACCGGTCCGTCATTGACCAACCCGACTTTCATATCGGCGCCGAATCGTCCGCCGACGGTCGGGACCCCAGCGAGCTTCATCGCCTCGATCACGGATTCGTAAACGACCTCAGCGCGATCGGGCGGGCACGCCCCATTGAAAGAGGGACGACGACCTTTGCTGGTATCTGCGTAGAGCGTGAATTGGGACACCAACAGAATCTCGCCTCCGGTGTCGAGGATCGATCGATCCATCCCAGCTGTGTCGCTGGCGAAGATTCTCAACCGCGACACCTTCTCCACCATCCATTCTACCTGCGTGTCGCTGTCGTCGGCCGCGATCCCGAGCAAGATGAGAAGGCCCGCATTGATTCGGGCGATGGATTCTCCGGCAACCTGAACTTCGGCCTCGCTGACTCGTTGCAAGATAGCTCTCATTTGACCGTTCGATCAGCTCGCCGGCCGTGGTGAGTTGACACTCCGAGAGCACATCGAGATAAGTCTATCACAGCGCGTTGCCGGTACGACGGGATCGAATCCAACATGATTGGTGCGAGGGATTTGGCAATTGAAAGCATTCATTACAGCTTCGTTTTCAGAGTCTGGATTGAGCCAACTCACGCCGCACATGGAGATCGTGCACGAAGACTGGCGGCAGACGAAACACATCTACTTGGAAGCCGACAAGTTCGCCAGCAAGATCAATGAGGTCGGGGCCGACGTATTGATCGTCGAAGCCGATTTCGTCGTCGACAAGGTCATCGAGTCGACCGCATTGAAGCTCATCGGTAGTTGTCGCGGCGATCCCAACAACGTTGCGATCGAGGTTGCGACAGCGCGGAAGATTCCGGTGATCTTCGCCCCGGCGCGCAACGCTGACGCGGTCGCGGATCTCACTCTCGGCTTCATGCTCGCCCTGCTCCGCAATATCTATACGGTCAACGAAAGACTCAAATCGGGCGCGATGACCTTCGGCAGCATCGCCGATTATTTGACTGCGTACGAGCGATATGGAGGCTTCGAGCTGGGTGGGCGGGTGGTTGGAGTGGTTGGTTTCGGCGCGATCGGCCGCCGAGTGACGTCCCGCTGCCAAGCTTTCGGGGCGCCCGTGCTGGTATTCGACCCGTTCGTCGCTCAGGGTGATGTCGCCGCGACCGGTGCCGAAGCAGTCACCCTGGAGGATTTGATGCTGCGGTCGGACATCGTCACGCTGCACTGTCCCGATACACCCGACAACCGTGGACTGATCTCACCGGGACTTTTGGCGTCGATGAAGCCGGGCAGCTATTTCCTCAATCTGGCGAGAGCCGCCGTGGTCGATGACGACGCGTTGTACGAGGCCCTCGCTTCAGGGCGGCTCGCCGGTGGGGCCCTGGACGTTTTTGCCGAGGAGCCCATTCGAGCGACCAATCGCTTCGTCCAGCTAGAGAATGTTCTGGTTGCACCGCATCTCGGTGGCGCCACCCGAGATGTGGTTCGACACCAGTCGAAGATGGTCGTCGACGACATCCTCGCTTGGATCGACGGTCGTATCCCGCGCAACCTGGCAAACCCGGATTCGCTAGCGAGCTAGCGGAAACCTTCGTATGCCTGTCGTTCTCGTACTCGACGCCGGCACGGGCGGCGCCAAATGTTCGGTCGTGGACCACAGTGGAGCGGTGCGAGCGACGGCGGCAGAGCGCTGGGAATACGAGGTCGTGGCCAATGCCTTGGTTCCAATGGTTCGAGAATACGCGTTCGACCCAGATCGATTCTGGCAAACGATTGGCCGCTGTGCGCGTCGAGCCCTGTCGCAAGCCGCGACCGAAGAGGTCGTCGGTGTCGTGACGACGAGCCAGCGCGAGGGCTGCGTGTTTCTCGATGATGCGGGCAAAGAGGTCTATGCCGGTCCCAACCTCGACAGCCGTGCGTTCATGGAAGGTCTGCGAATTCTCGAGGAGTTGGGCGCCTCCCGGCTGTATCAGATTACCGGCCACACGGCGCCGTTCATCTTCCCGCTGGCTCGCTATCTGTGGTTTCGTGCGAATGACGAACGACCGCTGTCGAAGCTGCTGATGATCAACGACTGGATGATCTACCGTGCCTGCGGCGAAATCGTTTCGGAGCCGTCGAACGCAACGGAGTCGATGATCTTCGATTTTCGCGAGCGTCAATGGTCGGAGGAAGTCTGTCGTCTATTCGAGGTCGACCCAGCGGCACTTGCACCGATTCATCCCAACGGGAGTGTCGTTGGCGCCTTGAGTCCTACAGCGGCTGTCGATCTGGGTTTGCCGGAAGGGACCCCGATTTATACCGGAGGGGCCGACACGCAGTGTGGTCTCCTGGGCGTTGGCGCGACAACCCCCGGTGACGTTGCCGTCACGCTGGGAACGACCAGCCCCGTGCAATGTGTGGTCGCAGAACCCTGCCTCGATCCGGCTGAGAATTTGTGGGCCGGGTGCCACGTTCTCCCTGCGTCGTGGGTGCTCGAATCGAATGCGGGAAGTACCGGGGACGCCTATGAGTGGCTCGTCGGGCTGACGATCGGAACCGACGAGGGGCGGCACGAGCGAGCTCTGACGGCTGCGCAAGCAGCCGCGCCGTTCGAAGGATTCTCCTACATCGGGCCGCGCATCTTCGACATCAACAAGACCCGACCGGACCTCCCGGGTGCGTTGTTCTTCCCCTTTCCAGCGCTGCAGCTGCGCCCCGGTCCTGGCGAGCTTGTGCGATCGCTGATCGAAAGTGTGGCCTGTGCGGTCCGGGCCAATCTCGAGCAGCTCGAAAGGGTCGTCGGATCCTTCGACGCGACGTTAGCGGTCGGCGGAGGTATGTCGCGCAGCCCGTTGCTCGTCCAGACCGTGGCCGACGTACTCGGTAGACCGATCAGACTCGCGGACACAGCCGAAAGTACTGCTGTGGGATGCGCGGCACTGACCTTCGCCGGCTCCAGCTTCTACGCGGGTGTCGCCGAGGCAGCTGGCGCCATGTGTCGCAGCACCGAGATCACTCCGGACCCGGAATCGCGAGAAGCCGCTGAGGCCGGTTACGCGAAGTGGCGTGGCGTTTACGACGTCCTGGACGGAATGTCGATCTAGCTGGGGCGCCGTCGCCAAAGCCACGAAAAGCCCGCAACGCTCAGTACTGCGCGCCGCGGGGTCACGTTGCTGTCAAACCAGCCCTCTGGGCAGGAAGCCCGCCTTGGTCACTGTCGATCGGGCCAGAACCTGGACGAGTCGCCGGTTCGGAAGCGCCGCGACCATGCGCGGCAAATGGACTTGTTCGAGCAGACCGTCATCGCGCGGATCAAAGACAGAGGGCGGCGTCGCCCGATGCGACGCCGCCCTCGTCTACGATTGCTCGTCTGGCCTATTGACTATTGTTCGCCTGGCTGAGTGTACGAGAAGACCGTACCCGTCGTGTTGTCTCCGATCAGGTTCGAATCGATCGCCGGGAAAGAAACGGCCAGCGATCCGCCGGATAGTCCGCCGGTGTCGGTATTCAACAACCCGTCGCAGTCAAACGGTTGTCCCTGTTGGACGGTGATACAACGGCTACCACCGCAACGCGTGCTACACACGCCCGAAGTCGAGTCCATCGGGTCGGTCTGGATACAGGTTTCCGGTGCGCCGCAAGTCGAGCCACACTGGGTATCGTCGGTACACGGTGTCGACGAACCCTGCGCGATAAATCCGCCAGCGATGTTGATGGCGTTGTAGATCTGAGCGCGCGCTGTACCCGTTGTGATCGGGTTTGTCTGAGGCACACCGAGATCGTCATCGTCAGCGGTACATGGAATGCAATCGGGACCGTAGGAAGGTTCAGGACAGGGGCTTTGGTTTGCGATGTCCATGTTGCAGGACCCAGCGTCCGAAAGCAGGCCAATTGCAATATTGATGAACATGAACGCCGAACCCTCCGGTCCATCTCCCGACACGAGCAGGTTGCGGCCACTGTTGCAGACGCCGGGGTGGCTGGCGATCGGGTCGTCCGGGTCTTCCTGCACGAGCGAACATTCCGGCTCAGCGCCTTCACGACAAGGCGCTGAGGACACTCCATCCGTCAGCTCAACGACGTCGTTGCAGTCCGGATCCGCAGGCAACGAGCAATCTGGGTTCACCGCGAAACCCTCGAGTGGATCCGTACGGTGGTCCTGTTCCAGCACGTAGTCGATGTTGTCGACTCGTTCGTTGCAAGAGATGAAGCCGGCTAGCGAGTTGTTCGGCCCAAAAGCCGGCACCTCGACACCGCGCACACAGGCGCAAACCAAGCTCGGCACGATCGCTGGATCGATTCGTAGATCATCGACTCCTGAGACCACCGGCAAGTCGTTGGCTCGGAACGTAACCTCGCCATCCAGGCCAACCGTATCGTCAGCTCTTGCTGCTCCAGTGCGGAAGGTTTGACTCCCGGTCAGCGCCACCGGAACCGCAAATCCTGTCGTTTGCACGATCGCACTCGTGCCAGGCGCGAAGTCCGCCGTTCGAACGGTTTCGATGGTGCAGTTCGCCGAACACGTGGCTGTCGCTTCGTCTGGGATAGCCGCGCCACCAACCGCAGCGCAAGTACCGTCCGGGCACTCTGCCAGGCTGCTGCAGCGCTCGCCGTTGTTCGCGCCACCGGCACAAACACCGCCTACATCGCATTGCTCAGGTGTGTGGCAGATACCGTCGCCGCAAACCACGTCCACGCCCGCTTCGGGCGGTCCACATTCCGACGGAGGGGTGACGACCGTGGTCGGACCCGGCGTCGGAGTGTCCGTAGGCGGTACAGCAGTCGGAGGTACTGCCGTCGGGCCGACCTCTTCGATAATGTTTGTGATGTCGTCGCCGCATCCGTTTAAAACGAATGCCCCGAGAACTAGTAGTACGACAGTGCTTCGCAGCTTCATGAAACCCCCTCCTTAGGACCTCTACCCATAAGTCTGTTGAGCCGGCACAAGACCGAGCGCGGCCATATTGACCAGAATAGACCGGGGATAGTCAAGCGGACCGGCCTTTGCTGCTTGATTAACTGAAAACAAACAGCGAAAGGGCCAGAATCACCAGGATTGACAAGATCCCGACCAGGACGTCGGAGACCGGCGGGCGATGACGATTCTCCTCGAATGCGGGTTTGTCGGCGCCGCCTCTGGTGAGTGGATCGCGAACCCATCCGAGCACCGAAGTGCGAAAACCGTCGATTTGCCGGGCCAGAATATCTGCTGATCGGTCGAGCCTCGGCGACAGCCCACCAGCCAGCCAAGCTGCCGGTATTCGATACAGCTGGTCGAGATCCCGCGTGATGCCCAGGTGTGGCGCGAGCTGGTGCCGAGTCTGCCAGAAGGCAACGGCGCACAAGAACATCACCAGCAGCATCTCGAACACGTGATAAGAGCTGTACGGGTGGTAGTCGACGGGAGGCCACGGCAGGAGGCTGTACAGCACCGATGGGACGATCCCGATCCCCACACACGCAAGGGCCAGCACCCCCATCGCGGCCAGCATTTGCGGCGGTGCTTCGGTCAGGTCAGTCGGGCCTTCGCTTTGGACACTCTGCTCGGCCGGCTTGGCGTTCCCCCAGGCAAAATACGGAAGCTTCAAACCGACCGACAGGAAGGTGCCGACGGAAGCTAGAGTCAGTAGGAACACCGGAAGAGTATGATGGGCTTCTGCGGCACCGCTGACCACGAGTGACTTCGACACGAAGCCGTTGAACAGTGGAGCGCCTGAAATCGACAATGCGCCGACCAGGTACAGTCCCAGGGTCAGCGGCATCTTCTTATAGAGTCCACCCAACTCGGCCAGGCTTTGTTTCCCGGTCCGGTAGATGACCGCACCGACCGCCATGAAGAGCAAGGCCTTGTACAAGATGTGGCATACGGCATGGGCGACCGTTCCGTTGAGCGCAAGTTCGGTACCAACTCCGACGCCACAGACCATATAACCGACCTGGGAAACGATGTGGTACGAGAGAAGACGCCGCATGTCGTCCTCCATGGTGGCGAAGATGACTCCGTACAGTGCCATGACGGCGCCGATGGCGATCAGGATTTCCGCTCCGGCGAAACCTCTCACCAGGCAATAGACAGCCGCCTTGGTCGTGAACGTGCTCAAGAAAACACTGCTGGCGATGCTTGCGCGTGGGTACGCATCTGGGAGCCAGCCGTGCACCGGAGGTACGGCGGCGTTGAGGCAAAGAGCGGCGAGCAGAGCCCACCCCGGCCAGCCGTTCAGGGGGATGGCGTCGAAGGCGAGCCCACCGTTGGCTGCAACATGGCCACCGATTCCGAGCAGCAGCAGACCACCCGCGACGAGGTGGACCAGAAGGTAGCGCTGCGCCGCGGCGGTTGCGCCCGGGGTGCCGCCGAGAAACACCAGCAGAGCGGAAGAAACGGCCATGACTTCCCAGGCCACGAGCATGGTGAACAAATCGCCAGCGAAGACCACGGCCATGCCACCGCCAGCGTAGATCAGCGCCGCGGCCTGCTCGGCGATTCGGGTCCGGTGCCATCCGTATAGGTTGGCCGCTGTAGCGGCACCGGCGAAGACGAGACCGAAGATGCGACTCAGGGCATCGACCCGCAACAACGTCAGGTCGTAGCCGAGGAACGAGACGTTGACGCCGCTCTGGGTCGATAGGGTCGCCACGGTGTAGAACGAAAGCGCCGGCGCAAGGACGCAAAGCGTGCGTCGCAACGTCAGCGGCAAGAACGGCAAAACCAGCGCAGCGAGTAGAATCCAAGCGTAGGGAAGCAACTAGGCCTCCTTCTCTGACGCTGGCCCGCGCAGGCGGGGCGCCAAAACCGTCTTTGCGAGATAGACGAGCGCACGTGCACCGGCGTAACCAAAGACCGCCCCGTAGGCCGGTATCGACTCCCACATCACATGGGGGTGCGGGTTGCGACCGAAGATGGCTGCGGCCACAACCAGGATCGCCCCGAGCACCGTCACCCAATGCGGCATCACTGCACACTCCTGGCAATCAGCTCGGCGAAGCTCAGCGGTCCGTTGCCAGCGTCTGGCCACAAGCCGAACACAATACAGGCCAGCGCCGTCAACATGAGCGGCGCCAACATCTCGATACGCGCCTCTCCGTAGTCGTCGAACTCATCGGAGGACTCGAAAAACGCTGTGTAAACCACGGGAAACAGGTAGGCGATATTCAGAACACCGCTGACGACGAGCACGACAGCAAGTGGCGTGTGACCCGACTGGATGCTGCCGAGGCAGAGGTACCACTTACTGATAAATCCGTTGAGCGGAGGTACTCCGGCGAGCCCGAGAGATCCGATGGCGAACGCCCCCATGGTCAGTGGCATGCGGCGACCGATGCCCGCCAGCTGGCTGATCTTGTCCTTGCCTGTCGTGACGTAGATAGCTCCGGCGCAGAAGAAAAGCGTGATCTTGAGGAATGCGTGACTGACCAAGTGGAGCACAGCCCCTGCCGTCGCGGTCGTGGTCAGCAAGGCGGCGCCGAGGACGATGTAGGAGAGGTGTGAGATCGTTGAGTACGCAAGGCGCCGCTTGAGGTTGTCCTGCGAGAGGGCGACGGTCGAGCCGAAGAGGATGGTCGCGGCGGCAAGGTAGGCCAGTAGATCGGAAGCGCCCATGGTCGTCAGTGTGTCTGCACCGAAGACGAACGCGATCGCACGTACGCAGCCGAACACCCCGGATTTGACGACGGCGACCGCGTGCAACAATGCGCTCACGGGTGTTGGCGCGACCATGGCGCTCGGCAGCCAACCGTGCAGCGGCAGGAGGGCCGCTTTGACGCCGAAGCCGATGATCAGCGAGGCGAAGATGAAGTACTGAGCCGTCGGGGCAACCGATTCCAGTTCTGCGATTCCGCCTGGGCGGAAGTCGAGTGTGCCGGTCTCGGCGTAGAGAACTCCCATCCCTCCCAGCAGCACGACACCGGCACCGAGTGTATAGGTGAGGTACTTGCGGCTCGCGACCAAAGCCACTTCGGTTTCCTTGTGGGCGACCAACGGATAGGTCGCGAAGGTCAGCAGCTCGTAGAAAAGGTAAAAGGTCAGCAGGTTGGCGGAAAAGGCGACGCCAATCGTCGCCCCTACGGCAGCGGCAAAGCTCGCGAAGTATCGGGTCTGAGCGTGCTCGTTGAGCGCACGCATGTAGCCGATCGAGTACAGCGTCGTAACGAACCATAGGGCGGACGCCAGGGTCGCAAAGACGGCGCCAAAGAAATCGACACGCAACTGAAGTGCGACGCCCGGGAGCATCGCCAGGGGCGGCGTCTGGATGGTCGCGTTCTCGGTGGGCAACAGCGATAGGACCTGAAAGAAGAGCAGCAGCGCCGCCGTCAGCGAGCAGCTCTCGCGGATGTTCGGCATTCGGTCGAGGCGCAAGACGACCGCTGCCGCCAGGCAGGGTGTCAGGACCGCAAGCGCGGGGGTCCAGGATTCAATCATGATTCAAACACAGCTCGATCAGCGCGCCACGAGTTGTCCGAGCGCCTGCAGGAGCGGAGTCGGCTCGATCAGCTCGCCGATCGCGAACTGATTGCCAAGCCCCAGCGCCAGAATCGCCGCCGCTGCTGCACCGACTGGGAGCAACATCGCCGTCGGCAGTTCATCGCGGGTGCGCGGTTTTGGCGGCTCGACAAAGAAAATCGCTTCGAAGAGGCGCAGGAAGTACCAAGCACTGAGCAGTGTGCTCGCGACGACCAGGACGAATAGGTCGGTGCGCCCTGCTTCGAGACACCCGATCATCAAATACCACTTGCTGAAAAAGCCGGCCGTCGGCGGTATCCCGATCATCGACAGCGAGGCGACTACAAAAGCCGCCGTACTCAGTGGCATGGTGCGGTGTAGTCCAGCGAGCGAATCGAGATTGCGCCGGCCGAACCGGTAAACGACTCCGCCCGCGACCAAAAAGAGCGTCGCCTTGGCAAGACCGTGGGCGAGCATGTGAAATACGGCTCCCGCGAGCGCGGTTGCGTTCCCCAAGCTAATTCCGACTGCGATATAGCCGAGATGAGCGATGCTCGAATACGCCAGCAGGCGCTTGAGGTCGCGTTGCGCCAAGGCCATCACAGAGCCAAAGACGATCCCGGCCGCCCCGAGGATGCCGAGGACGGTCGTGACTGCTGGGAGAAGCTCGGCCTGGCCGGGCGCGAACACGGCGTACAAGACCCGCAAGAGGGCCAAAGCGCTGACTTTGGTCATCACGCCACCGATCAGCGCCGACGTTGCCGACGGCGCGTAGGTGTAGGCATCGGGAAGCCAGCCGTGCATCGGAAATACGGCCATCTTCAAGCCCAGTCCAACCGTGAGAAGTGCCAGTCCGGCGTTGAGCGCTGCCGAAGGCGGCGTCCTCTGTAGGATCGTCGCAATTTCGTGGGCGTTGAGCGAGCCAGTCAGTGCAAAGAGAAAGGCGACCCCGAGCAAATAGAAACTCGCACCGACTGTCCCGATCAATAGATATCGGAAGCTGGCGAGCGATGCCGCCCCGCCACCGATCGCGATCAAGGCGTAGGCAGACAAGGACGAGATTTCGAGAAACACGTACAGGTTGAACAGATCCGCGGTCGTCGTCATGCCTTGCAGTGCAGCGACGAGAAGTAGACTCATCGCATAGAACGCAGGAATATCGCGCGGCAATTCGGCGCGCAGAGATCGTCCTGCGTAAAGGCATACACCAGTCGCGAGGGCGGCGATCAGCATCGCCAAGGCAGCGGCGATGCCGTCGAGGCGTGCCTCGATGCCAATCGGAGCGGTCCAGCCGGCGTATGAATACGAGAGCACCCCGCCGTCCCGACATGCTTCGATTCCGGCAGCTGCAGCACCGAGCGATATCGCGAGGCTCAGAAGGGCCAAAATCTGCGCTCGTCTCGCGTTGTTCAAGGCGAGCACCACGATCAGCAAGGCACCGAAGATCGGGGATAGAACGAGCCCCGCGAAAACGAGCGAAGTGGTCACCGCGTTCGTCCGAGCAGTTCGCCTTCTTCCAGAGAACCGTAGCGAGCGTGGATCCGAATGAGCAGCGCGAAGGCGACGCCGGCGGTCGCGACCATCACGACGATCGCTGTTAGCATCAGCACATGCGGCAAGGGGCTCATGTAAACGACGTTGGCCGTCCCCTTTTCGATGATCGGGACCGTCCCCCCGGTCTGCACACTCATCGAGATGAAGAGCAAGATGATGGCGGTCTGCATGATGTTGAGGCCGATGAGCTGCTTGACGAGATTCTGTTTCGACAACATTCCATGCAGGCCGACAACAATGAGAGCGCTGGTCATCACGTACTCGAATCGACCCGCCAATGCCGCCGCGATATCCATCAGCGGCCCTGCCTGTAAGGACGCTCGGTAGGCGCTAAATCATCGAAAATCGATAGCATCACACACGCCACTGCGACGGCCACGCCGACTTCGACCGCCTCGATGCCGATGGCGTGTAGTTCATCTTCGTGAGCTCCCGGAAGAGGGAGTGCGCTGTAGTCCAAAAATGCGGCGCCGCCAAACAATGACAACAGTCCGACAACTCCGTAGATCAACACCCCGACGGCGCCGAGGCGCAGAGCGCTGGTTCCGGGTAGGTAGTGGACACTGACGCCCGGGCCAGCCGTCAGTCGGGCCAGGATCAGACTCGCTCCGAGAATCGCGCCGCCTTGAAAGCCACCGCCGGGGCTCTTGGCGCCGTGGAAGACAACATAGAGTGCGAAGACCTGGATGAGTGGAATCAGGATCTTCGCCACCGTACGCACGGTGACGCTGTCGTACGGTGGAATCACTTTCCGGACTCTCCCTCTTCGCGGCGACCCAACAGCAGATAGCAAGCCAGCCCGGCCGTGAAGACGACTGTGGTCTCGCCAAACGTGTCGAAGCTTCGGTAGTCAGCGAGGATGGCAGAAACGATGTTTGGGGTCGCGGTGTCCTCGACCGCATTTTCGACAAAGTAGCGCTCGACACCAGTTCGAATCGGGCTGTCCGGATTGCGCAGGGGCGGCAATGCGGCGACGGCGTAGAGCAGCAGCCCGCTGAGCAGGCCGAGCGCGAGGTACGCTGGTGGTCTCAATCCCCCGACCTCCGGCTCGTGCGAGCGATTGCCATGACGAAGAACACTCCGGTCAATCCAGCGCCGACCGAAGCCTCGGTGAAACCGACGTCGACGGCACCCATATGGGCCATGAGAAGTGCGGTGAGGAAACTGTAAGCGCTGAGCAGAAATACCGCGGCCAAGAGGTCACGCACATTCAAAGCGGCGATGGCCAAACCGAGCAATGCTGGAAATAGAGCGAGCGATATCAGATCAATGCTCATGCTGGATCCGGCGGTTCGACTTGCGGACCAGCCTCGGTCTCGTTGCGCCAGGGGCGAAGTCCCGTGACGAAGGCGGCGCGGGCGATTGCGTGGGTCGAGGTTGGGTTTGCGATGATAATGAACACCGCGACGAGAACGATCTTGAGCGAGAGCAGTGTCCAGCCTGTACAGCAAGCGACACCGAGAAGAGACAGGAATGCCCCGAGCGTATCCGCCTTACCGAGCGCGTGCATGCGGCTGTAGAAGTCCGGAAGACGAATATATCCGACGGTGCCTGCGATGAAAAAGAAGGCCCCGACAAGCATGAATATCGCGCCGATCCAGTTCATTGAGACATGTCCTGCCAAGTGAAGTAGCGCGCAACCGCCAGGGTCACAATGAAGTTCAACAACGCGTAGGTCAGCGCGATGTCCACAAAAGCTCCCGGTCGATCAAAGAGAAGGCCGAGGTAGAGCAATAGGACCGTGGTTTTAGTGCCGACGACCCCGACCCCAATGATGCGGTCGAAGACGTCCGTACGCAACACCACTAGCCCCAGCGTCAAGATCATCGAAGCGATCAGGAGAGCAGACAATGCGCCTACGAGGACCGTCATCCAATCGGCTCCAGTGGGCCCATCGCGCGGATGATTCGCTCCTCCATCTCGTATACCGTCGCGGCAACGTCGTCGGCGTTGACGAGCGCGTGGATCACGAAAACGCGATTGGCGTCGTCGGCGGAACGTACAGTGATCGTCCCAGGGGTTGCGGTAATCGAATTCGCCAGCAGCGTGATGCCAGCGTCGGATCGAACGCGCGTCGGAACATGGACGATCGCCGGCTGTATCGGCAGCCGTGGGTCTAAGACGACCCGGGCGATTTGGAAATTGGCGTACACGATCTGCCGGAGTAACCAGAACGAGTAGCCCGCGATGCTGAACCAGGGGAGCGTACCCAAGTGGCGGACGATCCCGCGTTCGGAATTATCGCCTACCATCTGCAATCTTCGCGCTTGCACGGCGACTGCAAGAGTCGCAATCAAGCCAATTCCCACGTGCTTGAGGTCGAAAATCCCCGATAGGATCAGCCAGAAGAGAAAAAGAAGTAGCCAGTGAAACAAGGTGCCCATAGAGGCCTCGGGAGTCCGGCGGCATCTTAACCGGGAATCTCGGACCGTCAAGGCCGCTGCCACAGGCTGCTGCCCGGCAATGAACGGGCTTTCCGAGAAATGAACGTTTCAATTTGTGGTATCTTGCCGAGACTAGTTCCCTATGGTAGCTCCATCTTCGCGGTCGGTGACATTCCTCGGCCGCGTTTTCCTCGGTAGCTCAGTTGGTAGAGCGATCGGCTGTTAACCGATTTGTCGCTGGTTCGAATCCGGCCCGGGGAGCTATGTATGCCCCCACACGAACCAGTGTGGGGGCATATTTAATAGCTGCCGTTTTCGATACGCGACGAGCGGCGACCCGACGAGCTCCACGTGCAGCGGATGTTCGCGCGACTTGCCGTCGTCCGCGCGGTCTCCGATGAGCGCCACAAAGAGCATTCGCGAGCCGAGCATTCGCGAGTCGTGTGAGGGTTCTGATCGGCGCCGACATTGCTCTCCACAAGGGAGATTGGGGAGGAGAGCAATCGCCCTTGGGCAATGGCACCGAGCACATGTCGCCGCCGCTGATCGACCGCTGTGGCTTCGCGGCCCGCATGATGGGAGCGACGAAGTGGCCCTATACGAGAACGTTCCTAATACGCACCTCTGAGGTGAGGGTCCGATGTACGGGACACTTGTTCGCGATCTCCAGGAGGCGCTGGCGCTGCTCGTCGGAGAGCGGACCTTCAAGCTCAATGGAGCGTTCGATCTGATCGATCCGTCCGACCCGTGTCTCGCAATCCTCGCAGTCGCGGGCATGAATCTTCTCGTGCCGCAGGCGAACTGAGACGCCCTCGAGCGGCCAGCCCTTTCGGTCGGCGTACATTCGAAGCGTCATCGAAGTGCACGAGCCGAGCGCGGCGAGCAGAAAATCGTAGGGTGAAGCTCCCGTATCGGCGCCGCCAACGTCGGTGGGCTCGTCACTGATCAACTGATGCGTCCCGACTTCGATCTTCTGGGCCAACCCGCTCGGTCCACCGCGAACCACTACATCGTTCATGTTCTCGTCCTTTCCCCTCCGAGGGGCTTGGCCCACGTCTCGGTGAACACGAGGTCCCAGCGGCCTGATTTGCGATTAGGTTCGCGCGGCCCGTCGCTGCCAGGCTATCACAGGGGCCGGCGTGACGAATCTTCCGTCGGACCCGGTTCGTCGAGGTCCGACCTTTCGGTACTGAGCGTCATGCCGCTGCCCTTCGCGTTGGGCCGGCTACGAGCCAACAATGCCGCCGGTGTGCCCTGCGCACTCAACTGGCGCAGCGCTACCCGGACTGCTTTCGGCTCTAGGCCGAGTATCTCGCAGACCACCTCAAAGGAGAATACCGATCGAACCTGCACCGAGAATATCCAGTGATCCGCCTCTTCTCGCGCTCGCTTGTCTGTCCCCAGCAAGGCGCGTATCGCGTCTTCGAGAACGGCCAGCATCAGCGCGCGCGTCCCCGAGAATGGCGCGGACCGCGATTCTCCCCCGCAAACTCCGACCAGTGCGTCGACATCCTCGCCGACAGCTTGTTGCTGCTTTGGCATTCCCCCGTTGATCCCCCCGAATCTTTTTGAAAGCTCACTTCGAGCTTTCAACGAGAGACGGAGTTTCGCCAGAGTTTTTTGCCAATCGGCGAAAAAAAATCATGTTGACGGGCAGCCGAGCGACTATCAGCCGCTGAAAACACGAGCGCGTAAGCGAAAATCAGGGTTTTCGGGCCTGTGGCGAGGTGGTGAACCGGCCCGACCTGATGGGGCGGGGGAACACCAAGGCTCGTGTCCCTGATCCTACAACCGAGAGGTGGCGAAAAAAGACCATCCCCGGGGCCCGATCAGACGGCTTGGTCGCGGACTTCGCTTGCAAGAAAACTCGCCCGTGACAGGTGATAAAAGAGAGGCGGCGAGCGGATTCGAACCGCTGAGTGGAGGTTTTGCAGACCTCTCCCTTAACCACTTGGGTACGCCGCCAATCAGAAGGTCTTGCAGCTAACACGCGACGACGACGGCGCGCAAGGTACCGCCGTGGTTGGGGTCAACCGCGTTTCAAATGCGGAAGCACGAACCCGCTTGCTCAAGTCAGTCGGTCCGGAGGCGCTTCCCGACAACGAATATTTAGGCTAGCGGCGCTTCTTCCCTACCCTGCGTTCGACGCCCGCCCCACCGGTCTGGTAACGGCCGAGGCCTTCGTTCAACAATGCGACGACAACCTCGCCCTTGCCTGCATTCAGAAGATCGACAACGTCGTCGATCCGATCAATCAGATCCACGGGTACGCGTACCGAAAGTAGTTTCATCGGTACGAGTTCGCTACGCTGCTTTAGGTCCTCTAGTTTTAGATCGCGTTTCATCGGCCCGCCTTCCGGTTTAGGTTTGAGCCGATGATACTATCGAAATAGGGTCGTCTCACGCAAGGGGGGCTGACACCGGCCTAGTGTTTTCCGTCAAGTCGCCTGTCTTCCCGGAGGTTGGCGGCGAAATCAGCGCAGCCCATCCCAAGCGCCAGGAAGCACCACGTAGTTGATGGTTAGGGTCAGCTAAATCGCGATTAGGCTACCGCTGCGAGGGACTTGGCGTCTCGACCGGCGTCTACAATCGCGTCCCAATCGTTCAGACATGGAGCATAGCGGCCTCGGTAATCGCCTCGCCCGCTATGTAACGAGAAAGTTTTACCGGTTACGTTGTCCCAAGGGATAACAAAGACGCGGTCTCCACCTTCCAGCTTCGGGTTCATCGCGATACAAACAAAAAAGTCCGTATAGCGGTCCTCGAGACGGCCGTGGTGATGGAAGTTGAAGTGCCAAGTCTCATATCGATAGTTGTAGCTGCGGCCACCGACGGTCACGCGGTGACGTCTCATGCCCGGATAAGCCACTCGTAGCGTGACCCGTACTTCTCCGTTGACCAGCATGTCAAAGCTGCTGGACGACGGCATGATCCGGACACTGAGGCCGAGGCGCCGCAAATGCTTGGCGACTTCTCCCTTCGGGAGTTCGTGTTTATCCACTCTGTTGGCTGCCATACCAACGTTGACGTCTGCATCGCCCTTAATATTCGTACAAGGCGATGAAAGATCGGCTTGCAATGGGCCATTGGTTTCGATCGCTGCGGTATCGTTGAGGGTCATCGGGACTCACTTTCCGGTATCCGACGTCCGCCGGAATACCACCAAGTAGTACAAATGCTCCCGCCCAGCCCGATTTTCGCGGCCCAAAGCCCGCTACAGCTAACGGGATCCTAAGGGATGAGATGCCGCGAACGAGATCTTTGTTGCGTCACTGGGAAAAAAAGTTTCCGCAGCCTTTGATCGAAGGACCCGCGAGGGGGTGAGAGGTGGCGGCGGACAGAGTCGAACTGTCGACACCGGGATTATGAGACCCGTGCTCTAGCCTACTGAGCTACGCCGCCGATTTCCCGACCCTACCGTATCCGCCCGGCCCTGTCAGCCGCCCTAGGGGCCACAATCGTTGGGTTTTTTGGCTGCCAGTCGGCGACTTCGCCGCAGCTACGAAGCTGGGTCTGCCAGTCGGACATTCCCCAACCGCGGCGTCAGGTCGGAGGTCGCTACCTGATGCGATCTCCGTGCAACCTGATACAGCAGGCCGCTGCTGAGCTCGAGGCAACTCAGCCTGCCGCCATAGACCAATCCCGTATCGAGTCCGATCAGGTACGGCATCTCGACTTTTACGGTGCGGATCGGCGTGTGGCCGAAAAGGACCGGCCGGCCGAAGTCGTGCGGATGATTGAAGAAGTCCTCCCGGATCCACATCAGATCCTCGGGGCGCTGCTGGTCCAGTGCGACTCCCGGACGCAATCCGGCGTGCACGCTCAAGCACCTGCCTAGTTCGGACACCAGTTCGAGGCCCTCGAGAAAAGCCAAGTGTGCCGCGGGGAGGCGCCGGTACAACTGCGGTTCGGCCACTGGCGCCAGACCATAGCTACGCAGAGTGACGGCGCCTCCGTTTTCTAGGTACACATCTCCGAAGTGGCCCTCGCGCCCAGCGAAATCGAGCAACATGTCCTCGTGGTTGCCGCGTAGAAAGATGTTGCGACTCGGCCCCTTGGCGAAGTCGATCAGAGTCTCGATGACACCTCGGGCATCGGGACCGCGATCGACGTAGTCGCCGAGAAAGCAGACCGTATCGCTGGACGTAGGGGCCAGATAATCGAGCAGAACATTGAGCTCAACCGGGCAGCCGTGAATGTCTCCTATCGCAAAGATCCGCTGCCCAGCCATTTGCCTAGCGGTTTCCCTCACTCGCGCGACTGAGAATCATTGCAACTAGGCGGTCGTCATTAATCGCCTCGAGGGCCGCACCGTAGGGATCCACCTCGCCGCGCTCGACCCGTCCGAGCAACGAACTCACACTCTCATCCTCGAGAGCGCGTTCAATACGCCGCCCCAATTCGTCACGCAATACCGCGCGAAATTCCCCTTGCCGACCGGCGGCCCCGCGGGTCGCGGCCTTGCCACTTTCCTGTAGATGGCGGCGGTGTTCATCCAGGGCAGAGACGACCTCGGGAACCCCTTTCCCGTCAGTCGCGACGGTCATGAGGACCGGGATTTCCCACCCGTCGGGTGGTCGCAGGTGCAACATTTGGTCGAGCTCTGTCTTGATCTTATTTGCCCCGTCACGGTCGGCCTTGTTGACCACAAACACATCGGCGATTTCGAGAAGCCCGGCTTTCATGGCCTGCACAGTATCACCAGCCTCTGGCACCAAGACCACCGCAACCGTATCGGCCAGTCGCATGATATCGAGTTCGCTCTGGCCGACGCCGACAGTTTCCACAATCACGATGTCTTTACCGGCCGCTTCGAGCAGCCGTGCGACGTCGCGCGAGGCGCGTGCTAGGCCGCCAACATTGCCGCGGGCGCTCAACGAGCGGATGAAGACCGAATCGTCGAGGAAGTGTTTTTGCATCCGAATTCGGTCGCCCAGGACCGCTCCGCCCGAGAACGGACTCGAAGGATCGACGGCGACGATTCCGACACTGCGACCTTGCGCGCGGTAGTGCACTGTCAGCGCGTCCAGCAGTGTCGATTTTCCAGCTCCAGGCGGGCCAGTGATTCCGACCACGGCCGCACTCCCGCGACCGTGGATCGCGCTCATGATTTCGGCGGTTTCGGGCTCTCGATTCTCGACGATCGTGATCAGCTTGGCCAGTGCCAAGCCTTCTCCGGCAAGCATTCTTTCGATTAAATCTTTGGTCGTTGCCCGCATTGCGTCCGTTCCCTCCGCCTCACCCGATGTTGTCGATTACCGGCACAGCTTATCGGGCATCGGTTGATGGTTCTACGTCGGCCCGGCAGTACTGACGCTTAGGGTCTGGCCATTCCAGAGACCCACGGCTGCCTGGTTGCTCCCTCATCGGCCCGCTGATAGCGATTTTGCAGGACGAGAACGGTTTCTGCGAGGACCCCCCTCAGCGACGATCTCCAGCTGTGACAGACTCATGACTTCAGCGCGGTTTTGGAACCACCCCCTTCTTCCCATCGGCATCGTCTTGCTGGTGCTCGGGATCGGCAACTGCGCGATCAGCCGCGCCAAAGTCGCGGAGTACTCGCAGCGCCTGAGAGTCACTCAAAACGTTGCCAGCACGGACCTTTCTCAGTTCCCAAATCTCGACGGACGCACCAACGCCTCTCTGCTCAGGCGCCTCCACCGAGCGCCCGCGACGGCGAGCATGGCCTCAGCCAAGTACGACTTCTATGTGCTGGTCGACAACGGCGGTCGCCTCCTGGCGCTCCTCGGACTTGTTTTGGCCGGCATCGGAGGGTTTCGTCTTGCCGGCGATCGCCCGTCGCACCCGGCAGCCGGCTGAGCCAGTTCCAAGTGCTACCAACCAAGTGAGTGATGGAAACCCTCTTCCCACGCACCTTCCTGCTGGTGTTCGTCCAACTCGCGGTCGGGGGGATGTTCTGCCTCAGTATCCCGCCGTTTCACGAAATGGATCGGGGCTATTACAAGTCCTCGGCCTTCGTCTTCTGGGCCATCGGCTCTCTGGCAACGATTGGGAACTTACTCCTGTGGCTGCGACCTGACACGGCTGCGTCCTCGGGCATTAGCGGTCTCGAGATCATCGCCGGCGCGCTGTTCAGCACGCTTGGCGCGGGGTATTTGTTTTCGTTGTGGTACGAGTTTTTTGTGGTGCGGGCGTGGCTCTTTGTAGCGACTTGGTTGTCCGGTTTCCTAGCGCTGATCGTCAGCGCGCTGACTTTCGCGGCAGCAGGAACAGTCCCGTTGGGCCTGGTACTCTACCCCACTTCATTCGTTTTGGCCGCCCTGGTGCTGGGAACGGCAGCCTCGGGCATGTTGCTCGGCCATTGGTACCTCATTGACCACGACCTGTCCCTCACGCCGCTGTGGAATGTGCTGCGCTTTTACTTGATATGCCTCGCGGTGCAGACGGCGGCACTGGGCCTCGGCGCCCTCGTGATCGGTCTAGCCGGCGGATCGAGCCCGTTGTCAGACTATGGGATCGTCTTCTTGGGTAGAGCTGCTATCAGCCCGCTTGGAACGCTAGCACTGGCAGCGATGATCTGGCGCACCCTGCTGATCCCGCAGACGATGGCCGCAACTGGACTCTTCTATATTGCGATTCTTGCGGCGACGGTCGGTGAGCTCATCGGTCGATACTTGCTGTTTCGAACAGGCTTGCCGCTTTAATCGCGGAACGCTCTTACGCCTCGGTCGCGTAGATGACCGACACCCGCAGGCCACTTGAGGTCCAGCTGACGTCGTAGCCGACGGTCATGCCGCGGCGCAGTTCTTGGGGCTTCTTGACCGGGCCAACCATGATGACATGACGAAAGTCGAAGTCGATCGACTTGCCGGCTGCGCTGCGAACCGTACCGCGTTCGGCTCCAAGGAGTAGTTCGCTGATCAGTCCCTGATAGAACTTTGAACCCGGTGGAGCCTGCTCGCCGTCCTCGGCGCCTGGCTCGGTCTGCTCGACTTCACCGGGCTCGGCCTGCTCGTCATCACCTGGTGGCATGCGTGGCGTTATCCGTCGCCCGATGTCGCGCCTCCGAGTGGAGCTCCCAGACCGGCGAGACCGGCGAGAGTCAGGCCACGGAACGCTGCATGCTTGTCGGCGATTCGCTCGAATACCGCGGATGCGGAGTCATGGGACGGCGCACCGAGGCTTCCGGCGACTTTGGTCAAGAGCTGCCAACCTGGCCAGCTGTGGCCGGTCGGTTCCATCGATCGGCCGAGTACCTGGCAACGTCGTTGCCGGTTGATGAAGGATCCTTCGATCTCGGCGTAAGAAGCGATCGGCAGCACTAAGTCGGCGATCTCGAGGCTCGGCCCGTAGCGAAGATCGAGGACGATCGCAGCGTCGAGCTTGTCGCCGAGCTCGGCAATCTCCTCGACCGTACACACTTGGGTCAGATCGGTCCCGTATAGCACCAGAGTATCGATCTCCCCGGCCAGGGCGCTGTCGATGATTTTGCGCGCATCGAGTGTGAGTCCGAGTTCCGTGAGACCGGCGGTGTTCGGGTTCTTGTCGCCATCGATCAACAGTTCGTCGCTGCTGGCGCCCTCTGGCGACCACGAATGACCTGCGACCTGCCCGGACAGCTGCTCACGCACGAGCTGATCGAAAAGGAAGATCTCCTCGTTGGAGGACTGCGCTGAGATGACTCCAGCGATGCGCTTGTCACCCTTCAGAACGTCGACAAAGCGGCCCACTGCCGCATCCCATGCGATCGGCTGCCAGTCTTCGCCGGCGCGCTGGACTGGCTGCAGCAACCGCCCTTCGCCCTGGTAGCGCTTGTAGGACAACCGACCCTCGTCACACATCCAGTAGCTGTTGACGTCGGGGTTGTGTCGCGGTCGATAGCGAAAAACTTCGCCGCTCCTGTGGTGGATGTCGATGTTGCAGCCGGTGGCGCAGCCCGGGCATACGGAAGGCGTACTTTCGAGATACCAAACCCTGGTCCGGAACCGGAAGTCTTTGTTCGTCAGCGCTCCGACCGGGCAAATGTCGGCGACGTTGCCTGAATACGGGTTGTCGAGCATTACGCCGGGGAAGAGGTCGATCTGGCAGTGATTGCCGCGCTCGAAGATCCCGAGCTCACTCGTGCCAGTCACTTCGTCGAGAAAACGCGTGCAGCGCGTACACAGGATGCAGCGCTCTTGGTCGAGCATGATCATCGGTCCGATATCGATGGCCTTGCCCTTCGAGACCTTCGATTCCAGCGGAATGCGACTCTCCTGGCGATCGTGGTCCATGTAGTAGTCTTGCAGCTTGCACTCGCCCGCCTGATCGCAGATCGGGCAGTCGATGGGGTGGTTTACCAGCAAGAACTCGAGCACGGACTCGCGGGCGCGCAAAACACGATCCGATTTGGTGTGTACCACCATGCCCTCATTCGCCCGCGTGTTGCAGGCGATCTGGAGCTTCGGCATCTTTTCGATCTCGACCAGGCACATGCGGCAATTGCCGGCGACCGGGAGGCCGGGATGGTAGCAGTAATGGGGAACTTCGGTACCGAGTTGCTCGGCGGCCTGAACCAGATTGGTTCCGTTTGCGACTTCGACTTCCTGGCCGTCGATTTCGAGCTTAGGCATGAGCCGAGGCCCTCATCGCTTCGGCGCTGCGCTGCGGACAGCCGCCGTGCTGCAAGTGTTCTTCGAACTCGGAACGAAACTTCGTCACGAAGCTCTTGGTCGGCATCGCGGCTGCATCGGCGAGTACGCAAACCGTATTGCCCATCATGTTGTCAGCAACTTGCATCAACAAATCCACATCGCGGTCGTTGGCGCCGCCGTCCTCGAGCCCGATCATGAGCCGTTCGAGCCAGCCCGTACCCTCGCGACAGGGTGTGCATTGCCCGCACGACTCGTGGCGATAGAAGCGCGCAATGATGCGAAGCGCTCGCACCATGCAGGTGTCTTCATTCATGACGATGGTGCCGCAGGAGCCGAGCAGCGACCCGGCCGCGGCGATCGAGTCGAAGTCCATGTTCACGTCGATCTCGTCGGCCGTGAAGATCGGCACGGACGAACCCCCGGGGATCACTGCCTTGAGCTTCTTGCCGCCCGGGATGCCGCCGCAATGGTCGTAGATCAACTCCCGAAGATTCGTTCCCATGGGCAGCTCGTAAACGCCCGGTCGCTCGACGTGGCCGCTGACACAATAGAGCTTTGGGCCCGGACTCTTCTCGGGTCCGATGGTCTTGAACCATTGGGCGCCGCGTTCGAGAATCGGCCGCACGCAGCACAGAGTCTCGACATTATTGACGATGGTCGGAGCACCGAACACGCCGTAGACTGCCGGGAAAGGCGGTTTGACTCGCGGATAGGCCCGCTTCCCTTCGAGCGACTCGATTAGGCCGGTCTCTTCCCCGCAGATGTACGCGCCAGCGCCGCGGTGGACGACCACATCGAGGTCAAAGCCGGTGCCGTAGATATCCTCGCCGAGATGGCCACCGGCAACTGCCTCGCGGACCGCTTCCTCGAGAATTTTCGCACCTTGGGCGAACTCGCCGCGGATGTAGATGTACGCCTTGTGACATTTGATGGCGTAGGCGGCGAGCACCATGCTCTCGAGCAGCAGATGCGGATTGTGCTCGAGGATCTGTCGATCTTTGAAAGTCCCGGGCTCACTTTCGTCGGCGTTGACGCATAGGTAGCGCAGCGGGTTGTCCTTCGGCAGAAAGCCCCACTTCATCCCAGTCGGAAACCCGGCGCCGCCGCGACCGCGCAAACCCGAGGCCTTGACCTCTTCGATGATGTCTTCTGGTTCGCGTTCTTTCAGAACGCGAAGAGCCGTGGCGTAGCCACCGTCGGAGACGTAGACGTCGAGCTCACGCAGGTTGGCCACGTCTTCATGGCGCAGCAAGATCTTCTCGGACATGCTGGGTCGGGGTCTCAGACCGGTTCCGAAACTTCGGACGCCAGCTTCTGCTTCTGGCCTTGGATCTTGCGCTGCAGGGCCATCAGACCGTCGAGTACGGCTTCGGGCCGTGGCGGGCAGCCGGGCACATACACATCCACGGGAATGACCCGGTCGATGCCCGGGACCGTGGTGTAGTTGTCGTAGAATCCGCCGGTCGACGCGCACGCCCCAAACGACATCACCCATTTCGGTTCGGCCATTTGTTCGTAGACCCGCTTGAGCACCGGCGCTTGACGGCAAGTCACCGTGCCGATGACCATTAGCAAATCCGCCTGGCGCGGCGTGAATCTCGGCAGGAGCGCACCGAAGCGATCGATGTCGTAAGGCGACATCGTCAGCGACATGAACTCCATCGCGCAGCAAGCCGTAGCGAATGGGTACGGAAACAGAGAGAACTTGCGCGCCCAACCGACCGCCTTATCGACGCTCGTCAGGATCACGCTATCTTCGATGAGAGCTTCGCCGCCCTCGGAATTGGAGATGGTTTTCAGTTCCATTGCGGATGCCCTTTTACGTCAACCTTAACGCTTATCGGCAAGCATTGACACAGTCAACGCGGGAGTCTTCGGGCATCTCCGGGCACCTCGGCGAGGCCTGGCGCAGAGTCGGCCCCGTAGTATTTGCCCATGGTGCAGGCTACAAATTCGGAATCATGGTGATCCGGTGACAACTGCCTGGGTGCATATCATCTCACTCGCTCTTTACGCCGCCGCCACCTTGGCGATCTTGGTGTATGCCATCCCGCGGGCGCGGGTCTTAGCCGACCCGCAGGAGCGCTTGGCCAGAGCCGCTGCCGCGATGAAGATATACGACCCTTTCAGCATTGCGGTGCTCGGGGTCATTGTCATGACCGGAGCCTTTTCCCTGACTGCGTACAAGGACGCCCTGCGCGAGAGGTTTTTTGAGCAGATGGGCGCTGTATTGATCTGGAAGTTCGGCTTGACCTTCCTTCTGATCATCATGGCCTCCTACATGGCTTTCGGACTCGGCAACCGGATCGTCGGCCATTGCGAGATCGACGAAGAGCCGACACCTGAGTGGATCTCGCGAATGCTCACCAAGACGCAAGTCACGGCCGCCGTGATCCTCGTCCTCTGCGGCGTGATCACGTGGGTCGCCGGCGCTCTGACGTAGTCGTTACGTCGAGGAGGAACGCAATGTCAGTCTTCAAACAGCTCGACGAACTTTCAGTCTTCGTCGAGGCGAAGATGAAGAAGAACAACATCTTTACGACCGAGCGCATGTTTTGCGACGTCTACTGCTTCGAGCCGGGGCAACGGCAGGACGCCCACGCCCACGCCGACTCGGATAAGGTGTACGTAGTGCTCGAAGGCACTCCGAAGATCAGTGTCGGCGACGACGAGCACGAAGTCGCCGAGGGCGGAGCAGTCTTAGCGCCCGCCGGCGAGCCCCACGGCGTGAGCAATGAGGCCAAAACTCGAGCCCGTGTCCTCGTCTTCATGGCCCCCAAACCATAGCCAACACGTCCAATACCCCCTCCTTGCCGTGAGGAGTGGCCGAAAAGGGGTCGTCTATGCTGGGGAATATAGTGCAAAGTTGAAAGGCAAAGGAATCGACTCCGAGTGCGCTGCAACGAAATCGATACGGCACAATGTCCCCGAGCGAAGGCGCTTTCGGTCGATCGCGCAATTCGCACGTGCGTGCTCGGCGCTTTGGTCGCCGCGGTGATCTCCTCGAGTAGTTTCGCGCAATCGATGTGCCCCGGCGACTGTGATCACAGCGGACGCGTGTCGATCGGTGAGCTCTTACTCTCGGTGAAGGTTTCGCTCGAAGCGGCGGAGTACAAAGAATGCCCGGAGGTCGACTTCGACGGTAGCGAAGATGTCGATGTAGCAGAACTCGTGGCCGCTGTTCGATCGGCGCTAGACGGATGTAGCGTTGCGCCCGCCGAGTGCCCATGGCCCGATGTGAGGGACGACAATATTCACGGCTTCCTGATGGCAGGTCAGTCGAATATGCGAGGGATCGGGCGAACCGAGGACCTCCCCCTCCGTCTCACGCGCGGCGATCCGCGCGTCCTTAGGCTGAGGAACAAGTGGCGTACGTTCGTTCCCGAGGAATCGTATTTCGGACCTGAGCTGACCTTCTCCGAGCGCATGGCCCAGGCCTGTCCCAATTCGGTCATCGGAATCCTGAAACTTGCGGTACCCGCAGTCGCGATTGAGGGCTGGTTTCCCGAGTGGGACGAAGATCGGATCGAGGAGATTTCTCCGTTGGCCGGCCCCATCTATCCGATCTTGATGGCGCGAATCGAAACCGCGGAAGCCAAAACCGATGTTTCCTGGGAAGGATTCGTTTGGATTCACGGCAACAGCGACAAGAAGACGATCGAGGCCGCCGAGCAGTATGGCGAAAACATGATCCACCTGGCCGAGCGGGTCCGTGGCGATGTCGGCGCTGATCTCCCGTTCATCTTCCAGTACAACCTCATCTCTCTCGCCCCGCCCTCGCACTCTGCGCCGATTGTGCGGTTGGCGCCGGGCTTCCTCACCGTAGAGATCGAAAAATGGCAGGCGCAATTTGCGATTCCAAACTCCTTCGCAGCCGATTGGACGGCGCTACCGCTCTACGACCTGGTGCACTACACGTCCGAAGGGTATCTCACCGCCGGTCGGCTGCTGGCGGACGCTTTCCTGCGCCCGCAGCCGTAGCGCCCGACGGCGCTTACAGCAGAAGAGAATTTATCCGCAGATGAAAGATGGGCGGAACCAAAATCGCAGTTGAACGCTCGTGGAAGCGGATATTGCCAAACGAACTTGCGTTTCCGAAGCAATGGAACCGCAGAGGAACGCGGATAAACGCAGATCGCGGGCAACGCCCTGATTTGAGGGGCAAAGGTTCTCGGCGTTCATCCGCGTTTCTCTGCGGGTTGAAAAGATCGGTTCGGCACCTCAGGCAGTGGCGGCGCGGATGACGCGTACGTGGTACTTGACCGCCGACCAGATACCGAGGATTAGCGACACCCACAGGAAACACATGCCCGCTGTCTGGAAGTCGATGCCTGCGACGCGGTAGTGAATGAGTAGGCCGTGCAAAGCGAAGATCTGGAAGATGGTCTTGTACTTGCCTAGCTCGTCGGCCGCCAAGACGATCCCCTGTTGGAGGGCGATGGTACGCAGCGCTGTGACTGCGAACTCTCGTCCGACGATCGCGGCGACCAGCCAAGCCGGTACACGGGGCGTTTCCATACCGACCAACATGATCAGCACGGAGACGACGATCAGCTTGTCGGCCAGCGGGTCGAGAAACTTGCCGACATCCGTCTTCAGGTCGCGTTCCCGCGCAAGGTAGCCGTCGACGTAGTCGCTCACCGATGCGACAAAGAATGTGATGGCGGCGAGAAGACTGCGCGTCGGGCTATCGTCCAACATGAGCAGCACCAGGACCGGTACTAGCAAGATGCGAAAACCGGTAACGGCGTTCGCTACATTGAGGACATTGCCCGCCAACTACTGAAACTGGGCTCGATAGTGGTCGCGGTATCGAAAGACCTTTTGGACATAGTCGATGGTCTCCCGGTACGGGGGCACGCCGTTGTAGCGCTTTACGGCTCCACCGCCAGCGTTGTACGCGGCCAAAGCCAGGCGAACGTTGCCTTTGTACTCGTCGATCAGCAGACGCAGGTGCTTGACGCCGCCCTGGATATTGTCGCTCGGATTGTACGCACTCCAAACGTTGTGTTGCCGCGCCGTCGCCGGCATCAGCTGCATGAGTCCGAGCGCGCCCTTCGGAGATCGTGCGGTCGGCACGAATCCGGACTCTGCGCGAATCACTGCCTTCACGAGAGCGGGATCGACGCCCTCTTCTGCCGACACCGAAGTGATGATCGCATCAAACGCGCTGTGGTGCGGCCGATCGACGATCGCTCCGCGAAATCCACGGCGCTTCGGATAGCGTTTGAAACCACGCCGCGCCGGGGCGTTGCTGAAGTGAATCGTCCCGTCGGCTGAGCGATACATGTAGATCTCCGCCGAGGCCTCTCCGGCCAACAGCGCGCCTGCGACCAGTACTGCTCCAAATGCAATCAATCCTCTCATCGAAGAAGAAGGTACGGCCATTCTGGTTCTCGGTCAATCTGCAAATACAATGTTTCCGCGGATCGCCCACCGGTTGAGTTAGGAGACTCGACCATTCGACCCCCGTCCGGCCTCCTGCTAGTGGAATCCTCAATATGAACGCTGACTACTTGGTGATCGGGGGAGGCTTGGCTGGCCTTTCCTTTGCCCTGCGGGTTGCCAAGTCGGGCAGCGTCATCGTGCTCAATAAAGGTCGCCTACCGGAGAGTGCTACTGCACACGCACAAGGCGGGATCGCCTCCGTGTGGAGCGAGGACGACTCCTTCGCCTCGCACGTCGCCGACACGGAGCGAGCCGGAGCCGGCCTCTGCAAGCGCGAAGTGGTGGATATGGTGGTTCGTGAGGGGCCCGAGCGCATCCAGGACCTCATTGACCTCGGTACGCAGTTCTCGCGCGATGGTGACGAGGATAGTGAGTACGACCTTGGGATGGAGGGCGGCCACCGCCACCGACGCATTCTGCACGCAACCGACGCAACCGGTTGGGAGATCATGCGGGCACTGACCGCGGCTGTCGCGAAGGAGCCGAATATTCAGGTGCTCGAGCGCCACATGGCGATCGATCTCATTACAGATGCGAAGCTCGATCCGCTCATCGCAGAGGCATCTTGCTGGGGGGCCTACGTCCTCGACATCGAAGCGGCTACGGTTCGTACGGTGTCAGCGCGGGCGACTCTCCTCGCTGCGGGCGGCGCGGGCAAGGTCTACCTCTACACATCGAATCCCGACATCGCGAGCGGCGACGGCATCGCCATGGCCTACCGCGCCGGTGCACCGGTTGCGAATATGGAGTTCATCCAGTTCCACCCGACCTGCCTGTATCACCCGCGCGCGAAATCTTTTTTGATCAGCGAGGCGTTACGCGGCGAAGGAGCGATTCTGAAGCGGCCGGACGGTGAACCGTTCATGCAGGCCTATCACGCCGATGCAGAGCTGGCGCCGCGCGATGTTGTGGCTCGCGCCATCGACAACGAGATGAAAGTGCGTGGTTACGACCATGTCCTGCTCGACATCTCGCATCACGATGCAGCGTTCTTGAAGAAGCGCTTCCCGACGATTCACGAGCGCTGCCTGAGCTTTGGCTTCGACCTGACTAGCGAACCGCTGCCGGTCGTACCGGCCGAGCACTATTGTTGCGGGGGTGTGATGACCACCCTAGACGGAGCGACGCCGTTGAAGCGCCTGTACGCCGCCGGCGAGGTGACGATGACCGGCCTGCACGGCGCCAATCGCCTGGCGTCGAATTCGCTACTCGAGGCGGTGGTCTTTGGGACGCGAGCGGCGCGGCACGCGGCCGACCTGCTCGGTAGCGATACGGCGGAGGTCCCGACGCTGCCACCCTGGAACCCCGGTAGCGCGGTCGACAGCGATGAGTCGGTGGTAGTGACGCAAAACTGGGATGAGATCCGTCGTTTTATGTGGAACTACGTCGGCATCGTGCGCTCGAACCGACGACTGGCCCGGGCCTACCGACGCATCACCGCGCTCAACGAGGAAATCCGGCAATACTATTGGGACTTCATCGTAACCGGAGACCTGATCGAGCTGCGCAACCTGGCAACCGTGGCGGAGCTGATCATCGCGTCGGCGATCTGGCGCAAAGAGAGCCGCGGTCTGCACTACAACATCGACTACCCGGAGACGGCGCCGCAACCTGTAGACACCGTGCTGCGCCGCGCTGAGCCGTTTTTCCCCGACGGCGACTTCCTGTCGTCGCTGCAAATGCGCAGCGCCAAATAGCCGGACGCCTCGTGCTCCCGTGCGTCGGCCTGCCCGCCTTGAACGACGACGCGCAGGGCGGTGCTCGACCTACGCCTGCTGGCTCTGGATGTGACTCACGACATCTTGGACAGTGCGGATCTTTTCGACCTGCTCGTCCGAGATCTCAGTGTCGTAAGCTTCTTCGAGCGCCATGACCAACTCGACAATGTCGAGGGAGTCGGCACCGAGGTCTTCTAAAAACGAAGCTTCGAGAGTTACCTCGTCTTCGCTGACTCCGAGCTGCTCACAAACGATTTCCCTTACCTTCGATTCGACGTCTGATCCCATCCCCAACTCCTCCTAGGTCGCCGCTTAGTCGTCGATCTCGATGACTTGTCGCCCACGATACAAACCACAATGCGGGCAAGCCCGGTGCCGCACCATCTGTTCGCCACAGTCCGGGCATTCCGCTGTCGCCACGGTCGCCGTGATTGCATCGTGCGCGCGCCGCTTGTTGCGCTTTGACGTGGATGTTCTTCGTTTTGGAACTGGCATTGTCGCGTGCTCCTGTGTTTGTGTTTCTCTTGTCTGTTTCTATTGCTCAGCGGTCAACCCGAAGTGACCGAAACAGGGCCATTCTCGGATCACCCTCTGATTGTTGGCAGTCACAGGATTCTCGGTTGCGGTTGATGCCGCAGCGCGAGCACAATCCCTGACAATCTTCTTTGCACAGCGGCGTCGTTGGTAAGTTCAGCAGAATTTGCTCACGAATCAAAGGCGCGAGATCAACTTCTTCCCCTTCATATACGCTGAAATCAACGTCTTCATCCCCACCCGTTTCGTTCGTTTGCTCGCGCGGGGTCACCAAGAAGTGGAACCCGGCTTCGATCTCCAGCGCAAATTCTTCCATGCAACGAGCACAACGCCCGAGCAGTGGCGCTTCGATCGAACCATCGAAAAAGAGATCTTGGGCTGCGCAATAGTACGTCAATCGAACTGATGTCGGAGCCTCGCTGCGAAACTCCTCTCCATGACCCTGTTTGAGCGCAGGGTTCAGCTCAGACGCGGCTTGCTCGAACTCGACCTCCTCGGTGGATTCTGTAATGTCTCCGACGCGTATCTTCATTCGCGTCTATCCTCAAACGCTGTTCGGAACCTACCCAACGACCTGCTTTAAAGCAAGCTGGCCAATGCCTTTGTCAGCGCTCGTCCATCCGCTTCTCGAGCTTCCTCAACCGGGAAAATAGGTCGCCCAATCGCGTCCACAAGACAGCGACACGCCGCCACTGCTGGACCGGGATCGCCGGAAAGCCACCAACCGTTGCCCCGCCCTCCACGTCGCCCGTAACGCCGGCGCGGCCCGCTACGCGAGCCCCATCACCAATAGAAAGATGGCCGGCAACGCCGACTTGCCCGCCGAGCTGAACCCACGAGCCGACTCGCGAACTCCCGGCGAGTCCGGTCTGCGAGGCTACGACCGAATGGTCACCGATGCTGCAGCCGTGGCCAATCTGCACCAGATTGTCTATTTTGACGCCGTTGCCGATGAGGGTTTCGCCAATCGTGGCGCGATCAATCGTCGCGTTTGCACCAACTTCCACATCGTTACCGATTCTGACGATCCCGCTCTGAATGAGTTTTTCGAGCCGGCCTTCCGGCACTGGAACGTACCCGAAGCCGTCCGACCCGATCACCACGCCCGCGTGCAGCGTGACCCGGTCACCGATGCGCGAAAACTCGCGTACGACTGCCGAGGCGTGAGCGGCGAAGTTGTCGCCAATTTTTGACCCATAGCCGATCGTCACGTTTGGACCGAGGCGCGCATCTCGACCGATCTCGACCTCGTCCTCGATCACCGTGCACGGGCCGATCGAAGCACCCTGCCCCACGTGGGCTCCTGTGGCGATCACAGCGCTCGGATGAATTCCGTCGGCAACTGGCGGCGGCTCGTAAAACAGTTTCAGGGCCCGAGTAAAGGCGACGTATGGTTCGGCTGTCCGGAGTGTCGCGACCGCACCGACTTCGGCGTCCGGCGAGACAATCACCGCGCTCGCGGTGGTGTTCCGCAAGTACTGCGCGTAGCGCGGGTTGGCGACGAAGCAGAGATCTCCCGGCTCGGCCGACTCGATCGGCCACAATCGGCGAACCTCAATACTGCCATCCCCCTGCAACTCACAGTCGAGTACTCGAGCGATCTCGTCCAGGCGCATAGCCGGAAGTTTATAGTCGAAAAGTCGAAGGTCGAAAAGTCGAAAGTCGAAAGTCGGACCCTGCGGGCCAGCCGCCACCGAAATCCCCCTTCGACCCTAGGCAAGCGCGGAGCGCGCCTTCGACCAGCCGCGAAGCGGCCGTTGCTAGCGCCGCATTGCTATGCTAACCGCCAAGACTTCATCCAAGGTCAGGCGCGAGGCCCCTTTTGGGCGGCGCCCTTCACGAGAAAAAGATAGGCGAGGTGGATGCCAGAGCTCACGTTTGGAATACCTAAGGGAAGTCTAGAATCGACGACCCTCGAGCTCTTCAGGCGCTCGGGATGGAAGATCAAGGGCGGTAGTCGCAGCTATTTTCCGAGCGTAGATGATGACGAGATGCGTTGCGTGTTGGCGCGTCCGCAGGAAATGTCTCGCTACATCGAGAACGGGGCTCTCGATGCGGGAATTACCGGCAAAGATTGGACCCTAGAGAACCAGTCGGATGTCCACGTCGTCGGTGACTTCGTGTACTCCAAGGCGAGTATGCGGCCAACCCGCTGGGTCGTCGTTGTCGACGGTGACTCTCCGGTATCAGACATCAAGCAGCTCGAAGGCAAGCGCGTCGCAACCGAGATGGTCGGCCTGACCAAGCGCTACTTCGCCGAGCACGGAGTCAATGTGGAGGTCGAGTTCTCTTGGGGCGCAACCGAGGCCAAGGTCGCGCAGGGCCTGGTCGATGCGATCGTCGAGGTCACAGAGACCGGAAGCACGATCAAGGCTCACGGCCTCAAGATCATTCACCAGATCTGTGAATCAAATCCGCAGCTGATCGCTGGCAAGCAGGCGTGGGAAGATCCTTGGAAGCGCGCCAAGATTGAGCAGATAGCGCTCCTATTGAACGGCGCCCTGCAGGCCGAGGCGAAGGTTGGGCTCAAGATGAACGTTCGCAAGGACGTGCTCGACGAGATCGTCGGGAAGATTCCGAGCATCACGGCACCAACCGTCTCCCCGCTTTACAAGAGCGACTGGTTCGCGGTGGAGACGGTGATCGCCGAGCACGTGGTGCGCGACTTGATCCCGGAGCTGCGCAAAGCCGGCGTCGAGGGCATTATCGAGTATCCCCTCAACAAGGTGATCTAGCATCCCATCGCGACTGAAGGAGTCGAAGTGAAAACGTCAAACACGATCCTCGCTCACGTTGTCTCGGCGGCCGTCCTGGCAACAGCCCTTGCCGCATGTACGGGGCAGAGCACCGAAGACCGAGCGCGTGAGGCTGCGGCCGACATTCGGGCCTCGATCCAAGACTTCGATGTGCCGGCTCTCAACCAAAAGGTCGAGAAAGCAATGATCGTCGAAGTCCAAACGCAATTGACTTCGCTGAAAGACTATATGGGCGAGGTCAGCGGCGAGATGGACCAGGTCCTGGTGAACGCGATCCAGGCCTTCCAACGAAGGCAGAACGAGGCCATTCCCTGGTATCTCTTCTGGACGCGCACGCCGAATGACGGCCTGATCGACGACGAGCTGCGCGCCGATCTAGCTCGGGCAGCGAGCTAGATCTTCCAAGCCAACATCCCAGGTCCCAAAGACGATGCTCCGTCCCCCGGGATTTGCCCCCGGGATTTGGGATTGAGGGTTGAGCTACTCCTGCATGCGGTCGATGATCTCGTTGTATCGGCCCTGCCGCTCGAGTTCATCGTTCTTGCGTGCCTCGCGCAATGCGAGGTACGTGAAGTAGAACAACAGCACCATCAACCCGACAATCGGAATGTTGTCGGGAAGCGTCAGAATATACAGAAAGTGAGCGAGCGGTGTGTTTGGTCCGGCAGCAGCAAGCACGATGTCCCTCCAATGCTTTTCGGCTAACAGCGCCCCCGAACCTTGTCAAGATTGACCGAGGGGCGGCTGGCTCCGTCTTGCGCCGAAATTGCTCTCGAATCAATGCCTAGTCTTCCTAAGAATTGGTTCGCTCGAACATTGAAACTCCACCATGAGCGCGATGAGCGTGATGGGCACGATGAGTGACGTCCTCTCAATCGAACACTTCGATCAGGTCGCACGACTTACCTTGAATCGTCCCGAGCAGCGCAACGCGCTCAACCGCTCGTTGCGGATGGCCTTGGCGAAAGCCTTTCGCGACCTCGCCGAGGCGTCACGCGTGATTGTTCTCACCGGTTCCGGCGCTGCCTTCTGTGCAGGCTTCGACCTGGCTGAGCTCGCCGCCGGCGGCGACAACGCTGCCGATGCTGGAGCGGATTTCAGCACCGAGCTGATTCCGGCGATCGCCGATTATCCCGGGCCAATCATCGCGGCCGTCAACGGGGCGGCTGCGACGGCTGGGTTCGAGTTGGCTCTGGCCTGCGATCTCATGATCGCATCGACCGCGGCCAAGTTCGCCGACACTCACGCGCGGGTCGGGATCCTACCGGGGTGGGGACTGAGTCAGCGGTTGCCGAGGTTGATTGGGATTGCCCGCGCCAAGGAGTTGTCCTTCACGGGGAACTTCGTCGCCGCCGATCTGGCCTATGAGTGGGGCCTGGTCAATCGAGTCGTCGCGCCTGAGCAGCTGTTGCCGGCAGCTCACGAACTTGCCGATGACATGATTTCGAGCAATCCGGGTACGTTGGTTGCCTACAAGCGACTGATCGACGAAGGCTTCGCCATGCCCCTGGCGCAGGCCATGCGACACGAAGCCGACGCCGCCCTGGCTTCCGCGCAAGCACTGACAGGCGAAGTCGCTGGCGCACGCAAGGAATCGCTGCAAAAGCGATTTCGCAACCGGAGCTCTGACGACTGAGTGAGCTGTCCCGGCTCAATGAGAAACGCCCGCCGAAATCGGCGGGCGTACTCAATATCTTTCAGGCCGCGATTCGTCGCGAAAACGCGTACCGCAGCTTCGAGCTAACCACGCCTACGGCTCGGCGAGCTCTTCGACGACCTCGTCCATGATGACGACTTCTTCGACTACGGTGGACTCAGGTTGAATGATGACGACCCGGGCCTCGTCAGCGGGCTCAATGATGATCGTCTCTTCCATCGCTCCGACTTCGACCGGGACCGCTTCGCCCTCGGGCTCGATCTCGATGATCTCTTCGATGACAATCTCCTCGCCGATGGGGATCTCGACGCCGTCCGGCAGGGGGAGCCCCGTTGGCGCGGACTCGTAGTACGGCTCTTGGATGACGACCGGCGCCGCCGAGGCCATCGCGCCGGAGGCGGAGCCCTTCATCGGCTTCGCTGTCAGCAGCCGTTGCAGGATCGACCCGTCGAGCTTGCCGATGAACTTGCGCACGCCGTAGTCACGCATCGAAGGCGAGACGTTGACCCGCCCGAACGCCACGTACCGGCGCCCCTCAATGTAGTAGAGTCGGACCTCGTACGCCAGAAAAGGGTCGGATAGTTCGACCTTCTGAAACTCAGCGTACTCCGGGCGACCGTAAGCCTTGATCCAGTCCCTCAGCTCGCTGTTCAGTCCCATTTCGTTCGTCAGCTCGGTATAGCCGAGCAAGATCGGCTCGCCGACATCGACGATCCCGACACGATACGGATCCTCGCGAAATTCCAGCGCGTGCGCCGCAGAAATCCAAGTCAGTACGAGTGTACCGAGCCCCACCAGCAGTGTTTTTGATCGCATTCCTCAGCCTCCTCGTCGCAGAGGCTACGGGCGAGCATGTGGGTCGTCAAGCGACAATTTTGCGCACATGACCAATCGAGGCCGGATATCGGCCGCTGCTGTGGCGGATGCCTCAGCAGCCGCTGAAGCGGGGCGGGCGTTTTTCGAGGAAAGCCCGGACTCCTTCGCGATAGTCTTCACTATCGAAACAGTGGCGAATCGCGTCTCGAATTGCCGCGGTATCGCGTTCCGCGGACGCTTTCGCGACTTGCTGAATGGCGAGTTTGTGTGCCGCGAGGGTGCGCGGAGCTCCGGAAGCCATGCCCTCCGCTTCGCGACGCACCAGATCTTGGAGTTGTTCCGCGGGCGAGACTCGGTGCACGAGCCCGAGCCGCACCGCCTCGTCTGCGCCAACCACGCGACCAGTCAACAACAGATCCGACGCCGTCCCGGCGCCAACGATCTGCACCAGACGTTCCACCGCGTGTAGTGGATAGGCGAGTCCGAGCCGCAATGCCGGGATGGCGAACCGTGCCTCAGCCGACGCGATCCGCAGGTCGCAGGATGCGGCGACGGATACGCCGCCGCCGTAGCAGAGGCCGTTGACCATTGCGATAATCGGCGTGGAGCAGGACTCCAGCGCTCCCCAGGTTTCCTCCGAGAGCTGATCGTAAGCGCGGGCCGCAGTGGAGTCCCCTCGAATCTCTTCGAACTCTCGAATATCGGCACCGGAGATAAAGGCCTTGTCGCCGGCTCCACGCACGACGATGACGCGGATTTCGGGTGCGCGATCGAGATCGACGACCGCCTCCTTGAGCCCACTCCAAACGGCGGCGTTGAGTGCGTTGTGGGCCTCGGGTCGGTTGATGGTCAGCCAAGCGATTGGCGCGTCGCGATGGATGACGATGGCTGCTTCTTTGGACTCGGTAGGCATAGACGGCCAGATTGAACCACCTGCCCACCGCGCCGGCAATAGCAACCCCGAGGCATCAATGAGACAATTGAGCCGTGCGCCGCAAGAAGAAAAAACAAAAGGCCGCTGTAGCGAAGCCGCCTTCGTTTTCAAACAATCCGTTTGGTGGACTGCACAGAACCCGTGCCGCGGCAGCGAGCGAACAGGCCGACGAGCTGCAACGGCGCACCAAACGCAGCGTTGACGCACCGTCCCCGCCGCCAGCCGTCGTACCGACCGAGCAAGATCTCTTCGCTACCGCGATGTCGGACGTCGCGCCACTTTCGGAAGAGCAGCGGGCGGTCGTCCCCCGCCCGGCTCCGCCCAACCGACCACAGCCGATCGAAAAGGAAGATGCAGAGGCGCTAGCCGAGCTCTCCGATCTCGTTTCGGGTGAGGGCGCGTTCGACATCACCGACACGACCGAGTTCCTCGAAGGCGCAGCGGCAGGTGTCGATCCGGGGCTAGTGCGCAAGTTGCGGCGCGGCCACTTTGCGTTTCGTCGCCACCTCGACCTACATCGAATGAGAGTCGACGAAGCGCGTGCTGCCGTCGATGGATTCCTGCGCCAGGCGATCCGAGAGAGCGACCGCTGTGTGTTGATCGTTCACGGGCGCGGCCTGAACTCGCCGGCTGGTGTCCCCGTGCTCAAGAGACATCTCGTCGACTGGCTGTCACGCGGCGCCTGGGCGCGCTCGGTGCTTGCCTTCACCAGCGCCCGCCCCTGCGACGGCGGCGCCGGTGCGCTCTACGTCTTGATGCGCCGCCAGCGCGATTCGAAGAAGCGGATCCGGGTTACGCAGGGCGCGAAGTGGTGAGATTGTCTTTCCCCTCTTTACGAGACTGTCGATTGATGCAGCGACACTAGTGTTGCAGGGAACCCGAAAGCCTTCTCCTCTACCGGGGGTACCGGGTACGGGGTACCGGGTACGGGGTACGGGGTACCGGGTACGGGGTACGGGGTACGGGGTACGGGGCACGGGGTACGGGGCACGGGGTACGGGGCACGGGGTACCGGGTACGGGGTACGGGGTACGGGGCACGGGGCACGGGGCACGGGGTACGGGGCACGGGGAACGTGGCACGTGGTACCGATTACTCGGTAAGGGGAA
>JAJCZJ010000056.1 GCA_029262455.1 Deltaproteobacteria bacterium
CCCCCAAGAGCGCCAGCGACTTCGACCCGAATGAGACCCAAACCGTGCTCAGGCATACATATCGACACCACTTCGAGCAGACAACATGCGCCGACATAGGATCAGCACGATCGCGAGCACAGCCATCATCGGCGGGTTCGCCGCTCTGACTTTGTCCGGTTGTGTCACCGAATCGCACCGGGCCGTGCAAGCCGAGCGAGTCGAGACCTACCGCCAGGCCTATAGTGGTCCCAAGAGCACTTTGGTGGTGGGACGCTTTCAGAATCGCTCGACCTACATGCGCGGACTGTTCTCGGACGGAGCCGATCAACTCGGCAACCAGTCCAAGACCATCCTGAAAACACACCTCCAGCAGACTGGTCGCTTCACATTGGTGGATCGCGAGAACATGGCGCGCCTCGCCGAAGAAGCGAAGCTGCGCGGTGAGACACAAAAGCTCAAAGGCGCCAAGGTCGTCATCACCGGAGACGTCACGGAGTTCGGCAGGCGCGAGACTGGCGATGTACAACTCTTCGGAATTCTCGGATACGGCAAGAAGCAGCTCGCCTACGCCAAGGTCGCGCTCAATGTCGTCGACGTACAAACGTCGGAGATCATCCACTCCGTGCTCGGCGCCGGTGAGTACGACTTGAGCAACCGGGAAGTCGCTGGATTCGGCTCGACTGCCGGCTACGACGCCACTCTCAACGGCAAAGTCCTCGACCTCGCGATCCGCGAGTCCGTCAACAACCTGGTGAGAGACCTCGAAGGCGGTCGGTGGACTCCTTGAGATTGCGCCTGCCGGCGTTGGCGTTGGCGTTGGGCCTCATTGCCGGCTGTGGCACTGTCGATCAAACCTACTCCTGGGGACGCTACGAAGCCCTGCTCTACGACATGTACCGCCGCCCAGGAAAGGCCGACCCGTCTGTCCAGATCGCCCAACTAAACGAGGATATCGAACGCGCCCACGGCAGAGGTAGCGCGGTGCCACCAGGAGTTCACGCTCACCTCGGGTACATGCTGTACCTCCAAGGCAACCTCGCCGCGGCGCAGCGCGAATTCGAGACCGAGAATCGCCTGTACCCCGAGTCAGCGGTGCTCATGGAGCGACTCTCGGGTCGTGCGACAATACCGGACCCAGAATGATTCGACGAAGAGCACTCTTGGTACTGGCCTTCGCCGCAGTGACGGGATGCACGGCGATGCCGGCGCACGACTACACTGCGTTTCGCGCCACCATGCCCGATTCGATTCTGGTTCTTCCCCCACTCAACCACACCACGGACGTCAACGCCCCCTACACGTTCCTGTCCACAGTGACTCGCCCCTTGGTCGAAGCGGGGTACTACGTGTTCCCCGTTGCGGTGGTCGACGCGTTTCTCAAAGAGAACGGACTTCCGACGCCGTACGAGATGCACGGCGTTCCTCTCGACAAGGTGCGCGACATTCTCGGCGCCGATGCAGTGCTCTATGTCGTCATCAGCGAATGGGGACAGAAGTACCAAATTCTGTCGTCGAACACAGTCGTCGAATGGCAGGCGCGATTGGTCGATGTCGAAACCGGCCAAGAGTTGTGGCGAGGGCTTGGGTCAGCGGTCGAAGGCTCCGGCGGTCAAGGCGACGGGCTGCTCGGGATGGCCGTCGCTGCAGTGATCGATCAGGTGCTCGACTCGTTGGTCGATCGAACCTACGACCTCTCGCGACAAGCGACCCGACAAATGATCTTCAACTCGAGCGATGGCCTGCTCTACGGCCCACGCCACCGCGACTACGAAACCGATCAGCGCGGTCGCTAGCGATCCATCTCGTTCGCCTGGCGCCGTCTCACAGAGGCTCGCATCCACAACCTTCGGACAAGGCGCCCGCCTGGCAAACCTCGCCATCCGGGCAACCATAGCCTCCGCAGATCGAGTTGCAGTCGGCTTGCGGCGGCGAACACGCGCACGATTCAAAGCTGTTTCCCACACGCAGGGGCTTACATTCCCAACCGTCGCTGCACGTGCCACCGCAGGTTGGGAATACTCCGCCGCCTGTGCAGAACGTCGGCACGCACAGAGTCGAGGCATCCGGAGGAAACACCGCACAAAAAAGTGGCGCCGGACATTCGCCGAAGACGAAGCCTCCGCAGGCCGGCGCCGGATCATCTTCACATGATACTGGAGCCGAAGCGTTCAGGCGTTTCAACGACCGATCATCGTTGCGTTTCTCGGCGCCACCGAACTCCGCACAGTAACGCAGCGAAGCACTACCGGCCGGGATCCCGAGAAGGATCTCTTCACGGCCGGCGAAAGGCGTCGACAGAGTGACCGCATCGCCTTTGCAAACAGCCTTGATGGTTCGTTCCTTCAACACAACAACGCGACAGGTCCCTTTCGGGTCGGGATCCAGCACGTCTTCAGATCCGCGATACTTGTAGCCTTTCGATCCCGGAGGGTTTCCCAACCCCTTCCAGCCCGAAGCGTCCAACCCATACGTCGCTTCGCCTCCACCAAAGGGGTGCAGGTCAAAGAATCGTAGATCTGCACCCGAGAGCGTCGGGTCATCCCCGCTTCCAGGACTCGGCAAGACGAACTGGGTATCGCTCTTGGAGACAAACTTGGTGATCTTCCCCGGCTTGACCACGGTCACGCGGCCCGGAATCGGGACATCCACTGCGACGCACGGGAGCGCTACCAGCACGATTGCCACGACCAGCCAAAGCTTCATCGATTCGCCTCTCATCGCTGCCTCCACTCGTTTCGCATAGACCACAGCAAATCCTAGATCGCCCTCACCGCCGCCGTCACTGACGAGCGGGGCCAAACTCCATACCCGCGCGGCCAGCCACAATGGCACGATGATCACGGCGCCAGTAGACTGGATCGGTCGAAGAAAACATGATTCGCGTAGATCTTGCCATCGCGCAGCTGGACCGAACAAACACCATCGGTCTCCACCACGACACCCGACGGAGTCGGAATTGAGGCATGCCAGTGGTTCAAGAAACCATCGGACAGAGGCACTGCGCGCCGTTGCACCCAAACCCAATCTGGATTGCGCGCCAACAGCTTCCGAAAGTATCTCAGCAGATCCCCCCGGCCCTGGACTCCAGCGGGGATAGCCGGATCCGAGTACACCGCATCGTCCGCGTAGAAAGACACCAGCAACTCCGGTCGGTTCCCGGTCCATGCCGGCAGCCAGACCGCGGCGAATTGGCGCGCCTCCTCGACGCTCGATCCCTCAAAGTTCATCGCCAACCTCCAGACTCACCAACGCACATCCAAAGTCCTCAACGCAACACTTGCGCACTCCAGCACAGAGGCGGCGCAAGAAGAACAGCCTTTGCATCGCGTCCGATCTCGATGCATGAGAAAACGAGGATCGACCATGCGAGCGCCACCCTACTCCGAGCAATCCGACGAACTCTTCAGCGCTGATTCGATCGAGAACCCACACCGACTGTATGCGGAACTGAGAGAGCGAACCCCGCTCGCACAGATCGGCGAAACCGGCGTCCACCTGGTCTCGACCTGGGACCTCATCGAAGAGGTGTTGGGTCGCGAAGAAGACTTTTCCGCCAACCTCACCGGCGTCCTCATCCGCGGCCAGGACGGTCAGCCCTCGGTCTTCGAGCTGCCGCCAAGCGCAGCGGCACGTGTCATCGCGACAGCGGACGAACCCGACCATGCAGTGCATCGCGCCATCGCACAGCCACAGCTGGCGAATCGCCAAACGGCCCAACTCGAGCAACCCGTCCGCGCCTGGGCCCAAACCGCTATCGCAGATTGGATTTCGCAAGGAGGCGGCGACTTCGTGCCCGTCGCGGAGCTGATTCCAGCCCGTGTCGTCGCTCGTCTTCTCGGACTTCCGGACGGGGACGTAACCCGGCACCGCACCTGGGCCATGATGGGTGGCGACATGCTCGCCGGCGACGCAAGCCAGGATCGATTGACCACCCTGGCCGTCGAGACCTTTAAGATGATCGACTATCTCGGCGAGCATCTCGAACGTGCCCGAGCAGAACTACAGCCGGACACCGAGGGCCCATTGTTGCACGCACTGGCGCGAGCGGTAAACCAGAAAGAAGTCGCCGCCGACGAGGCAGTCGGAATCGCGTCGGTCATGTTCGGCGCAGGCGGGGAATCAACCGCTGCGTTGATCGGTTCCGTCGCACGCATTCTCGCCGAAAGTGCGCAGCTCGAAGATCAACTCCGCTCGGACACAAACCTCATCCCTCGCTTCGTCGAAGAGGTCGCCCGCCTGGAACCACCGTTCAAGTTTCACTACCGCGCTGTCCGAACAAAGTGCCAGCTTGGTGACGCAGACCTCGAACCGGGGGATCGCCTCATGCTTCTCTGGGCGTCCGCCAATCGGGATGTAGCGCATTTCGATTCCCCAAACGAGCTACGACTCGACAGAAAACATCCACGGCAACACCTGAGCTTTGGTCGCGGCCCCCACTTCTGCATCGGCGCGCCGCTCGCACGGCTGGAAGCCAAGATCGTATGCGAAGAGCTGCTCGCTCAGACAACGCAACTCGCCATCGCCGATCGACAAGCGCCGATCTACACACCCAGTATCTTCGTAAGACGCCTCGAACACCTACCACTCGAAGCGACGAAAACCTGAGCACGGCAGCGGCATCCCCCCTCCTTACCAGGGGCAGTCGACCAATTGCGCAACCTGACGTCCAAGTCTCTTCTCCCTCCGGAGCCTGCCGATTAATGCATCGACACTAGTATTGCGGAAAGCCCGAAAGCCTTCCCCTCTACCTCCGGGAGTTACCATGCACAGGGTAAAGGTCGGGGTTGCCAAAATAAGAAAGGGAGCCTTCCCTTGTGCACGCGAGACGCCCCCGGACCGGGCTCGGGCCGTATCGACTGTTTCGCGGTGCGCTAAGCTCTGCAGCGCTAATACGCTTGGGCCATCCACAGTGCTAAAGAAAAAAGGTCCCGGACAGGATGTCCGGGACCTTTTCAACTCACGCAGGTACTCGGTTGGTAGAAGATCCAGATCCTACTGACAGACAAGCCGTTCCTCGATGATGAGATCGCCAAGCGCCGAGTCGTAGAACTGGAGATGTCCAACCAGCGCCATACCACTGGTGTTTCCTGTGGCTAGGACTTCACAGCTTTGATGCTGACCGGCGGCAGTCAAGGGACCGATCCGATCGTTGTTGTCGTCGTTGGCGTGAAACAGGGTGGCCGTCGCGGTCGCGGTCGTCAGCGATCCACATGCTGGCTGAAGGACGATGCTCGGAGCAAGGTCGCCGCAAATCTGATTACCGTCAATTTCGACAGTGATCGAAACACCCATCTCACAAGTCATCGACCCGGCAGGGACAGCTCCGCCGAGACCTTCGCCGAGGCACGTGCAGTTGCAGACGCCGTCGTGCGGCCCGGCCTGGCTCGGCTCTTTCCCCGGGCAGTGTCCACCCGGGCACTCGGCATCTTCGCCGCACACCAGGTCCTCATTCGCGCCACCCTGGCAGAAGCCTTCACAACTCGAACCCTGAGCCGAATAGGCTGTACCAAGCCCGCCACAGTGGGCGTCGCATTGTGAAGCACAGCCGCCTTGGCTCCCGCAGGTGCCGATGTTGTGGTCCCCGACCGAGTCAAAGTCGAAGCCACTCCCACCGAGACACTCCGTGACACCCGAGTCACAAGGTCCACTGGACTCGACACAAACATCCCCGATTCCGAGCAATGGGATCGCGTTCATCGAGAGTAGTTCACATGTGCAAACTGCTTGGCCCGAACCGTCTACCGCGCCGCAGCCTACTTCGATCTCCCCCTCCGGTCGCAGAAGGACTCCGGTCGACTCCAACTGCAGGAGTAGCGCACTGTTCAATGAGTCCAGGTCGCATTGGTGCGTTCCGATGAACGCCGGCGGGTTCCCGGGTGTTGGCGTTGACGTAGGAGCCACGGTCGGCGTGTGAGTCGGCGTCGGAGTCCCTTGGACCGGACAGGTAAGCTGTGCGAACGCGTTCTTCCGCCTGAATCCGCGGCTGTCGTTCCTTAAGATCTTGCCACCAAACTCAGCGCAATAACGCGTGCCACCGGTCGAAAGAATGATTCCTTGGTTGCCGTTGAAAGGTGGCGATAAAGTCACCGACGCCCCCCTGCAAATCGCGCTGATGCGATCGTCCCGGAGGAAGACTGTGCGGCAGGCCGCACTAGGATTAACTGTATCCTTGGATCCGCTGTAACGGTACCCCCTACTCCCCGCCGGGCTGCCCAATCCCCTCCAACCCGAGGCGTCTAGCGAGAACGTCACATTGCCAGCACCGCCGACGACGACATCAAACATCTCGAGAGTCGCTCCGCTCATTGTCGGGTCGTCCGCCGAGCCAGGGGCAGGAATGACAAAGGCGTCCCTGGAACTAAACTTCGCGATCCTGGATTGCCGCACCAACGTCGACCTACCGCGGAAGGTTTGATCTACAGCTTCGGCACCGACCGCGAAAGTCGAGCACGTTAGGCCAATCACTAAGGCCCAACAATTGTAACGACCCAGTAGACAACTCATGAACGCCCCCCGTCCTTGTTGATTGTATCGTCAACACTACTCCTCCGGCCGGACTTGTGTCCAGAAATACTTCCAATGCCGACAGCGACCATCTGGTCTCAACGACTCACCGTCACTCACTGCCGTTTCAATATCGGCAGGAAGCGTGAAAAAGTAAGAACCCATGGGAGATTACTCGAGATTTCAGATGCCACTCGCGGAGGCGATCACCACACAGCGGGCCATTCGGCGAGTGAAGCCAGATCCAGTCGACGACGAACTGATACTCGAGTTGATCGAGCTGGCACTCAAAGGCCCTACAGCGCAGAACGAGCAAGGCTGGGAGTTCGTCATCGTCAAGGACCCTGACGTCAAGAGGAAGTTCGGTCAGCTCAATCGCTTCATGTGGCGTCTATACCGACGTATCGCCGCACATAAGGCACGCGACAACCCCGCCGAGCAACGCATGAATCGCGCCGTACAGTGGGGCGTGGACCACTTCGAAGAGATTCCCGTCTACGTCGTCTGCTGCTTTCGCGGCAACCGGCTGGGCTTCCCGCCAGTCGTCGCCGCCAGCACCTACGGATCGATCTTTCCCGCGGTGCAAAACCTACTCCTCGCCGCGCGCGCTGTCGGCCTAGGAGCCAACATCAACACCATGCCACTGTGGAGCAACTTCGCGGCGCGACGAATCCTCGGACTTCCCTTCGGGCTCACCCCCTGTGTCATGATCCCACTCGGTTGGCCGATCGGCCGCTACGGACCGACCACCCGCAGACCGGTTCGAGAAGTCACCTCTCTCGATCGCTACGGCAACCGCATCGACGGGGAAGCCACGTGACGCATCTTCGTCGCTCTCACCCACAAACTCCCAAGCGTCACACGGCAGCGGCCCCGACTCAGCGAAACGACACCTCGAAGCTGGCGTAGCCGTGCAACATGTTGCTCATCAACTGCGTCGGTTCACCCACTTTGATTCGCTCGACACGGTTGACGACCGCCCGCAGCAACGACTCCAATTCCAGTTGCGCCAGGTGCCCGCCGGCACAGTGATGCGAGCCGAAACCGAGCGCCAAATGATCGACCGGATTCCGGGTGACGTCGAAGACGTCCGGATCGGCATAGTGGCGCTCGTCGCGATTCGCCGATCCATAGAGAAGCAATACGCGGTCACCTGAAGGCACCGCGACTTCACCCATCGTGTAATCACTTTGGGCGAATCGGGTGAACGCCCGTACCGGGGACCCGACCCGTAGCGACTCGTGAACGGCGGCCGGTATCAGGCCAGGGTCCGCACGCACGAGGTTGTACTGCTCGGGGTTCGAGCCCAGTCGATAGAGCATGTGTCCAGCCGCTAAAAGGGTCGTATCCAAACTAGGCGCGATGTAGTCGATCAAGAGACCGCGAACGTCGCCGGGCTCGAGATCCCCCCTGTCGGCGGCTTGAAACAACATCGCCGCCCAACCCCCTGGCGGAAGATCGCGTCGATCAACCTTGCGAGCATAGTCCAACATTTCAAAGATTGCGGGCCCCGCCTCTTCGAAGCGCTCGTTCATCGGACCCAGACCATTGAAAATCGCAGCTGCCCACTCGAGCATCCGCTCCCTCCCGGCATCCGGAAGGCCCACCAATCGCGACACAATCGACACCGGAAGATGGCGCGCAAAGTCGCCGATGCCGTCGAAGGAGTCCCGCGCCAACAGGTCAACGACCAAGGCGTCGGACAACTCATCGATCTGCCCCCTGGCCTCTGCCAAGCGGCGCGGCATCATCGGCTTCATCAGAACCTTGCGCACTTTGCGATGCGCCACCCCGTCGCTGGTGAGCGTCGTTCGGCCGGGCTGATCGTTGACGAAGTCGTTCAGCCCGACGCCGCGGCTGGAGATGAGCACATCGTCGGCGCCGAGAGCGGCGCGCACATCGGCGAAGCGACCTAGCGCCCATACGGAGTGACGCTCCAACCAAACGGCCGGCGCAAGATCGCGAATCTCCCGATAGACGCAATGACAATCACGAGTCGCTTCGTCGGAAAACAAATCCAGCGTCAGCGTCGGTCGTGTGCTCGTCGTGCCGCTCATTTCGTTCAAGACATCTCCACTGGCGTGCGATTAAGTCTTCGCAGCGCATCGTCACTTTCTCAACGGTTCGCTTCAATCTACGAGACGTCAGTCGCGCGCCGCCCGAATCGCCTCCAGCCAGCCGTTCTCAAACCGTGTATCCGGCTCAATGTAGTGCCCTTCGCTCCATTCGTTGAGCGACGCGACCATCACCATCGGCTCGGCCACGGCGGACCGATTGGCATGACCGGCAGCACGCACCAGAGCTTCATGGAAGAGATCGGGGTGGTCCCCGGTCACGACCGGGGACCACGGGTACTTGCTTGGCTTCTCGGCGCCGAACTCGGCAGCGCGCGGCGACGCATCCCAACCCGGCGAGACTGAAGGCACGTACGGCAACTTTGAACCAATCGAGAAGCGCTCCCACTCGTCCGCCCGAATGCCGGCTCGCTCGCGGTAGTCTTGTAACGCCGGGCCCCTCCAGTCGGGCAGAAACACATAGTGCGTCACACTGTCGAAGCCAATGTCGCGAAGATCTCCAACGACCGCGAGAGAGGGATCGATCGCCACCAGGTGTAGGTCGGGGTACGCCGATTCCGATAACCAACGACGCGCGCGAGCGATCGCTTCCTTTGCACCCTCCAAGCCTAGCTCGCGCAGGAAAAAGGTCGAGTCATAGATCGAGAAGTAGCTTCGCCCCTCGACGGTTAAATAGTTGGGGCGGTGGAAGTAGTCCTCCGCCAACGTCTTGATCAAGGAGACAAAGTCATCGACGTCCGACGGCACACGGCGGCTCCCATCGATCACCGGCAGATCGGAGCGTCGCACCGGCAAGACCCTGCGCGGCATCCGGTTCGCCCACATCAGAGCAAACGGCAGACGATTCCCTTCCACAGAGCCCAGATAACCGCGATCGAGAGCGGCCTCGAAGACACGCTTACCGCGGCACCAAAAAAATCCATACACGAAGGCGTCAACGCCGTGGCTCGCTGCCAGTGCAAGTCTTCGACCGGCTTCGATCGGGTCGCGGTCATCATAGCTCCCGAGCAACGGCACTCGCGGCTGTCGATGACCCTCAAAGCGCGGACGACACGCCTCGACCAGATCCCATTCTGTAAAACCTGGACGAAAACCCTCATCCCGCTCGGGAACCGAGTGCCACCCGGTATAAACGTAGGCTGCGATCTTCATCTAGACAGAGAAGCGTAGAGCAACACGATCAGCTGCATTCGAGTTGACGTTCGGATTCGAAACGCACCAGCCTGCCGTTGGCTGGGTCGCGGAACTCTAGACTGCGAGCGATCAGCTGCAGCGGATTCGCAAAATCGTCATCCTGTTCCGGCAACAGTTCCGGATAAAATCGATCGTTGAGGATCGAAAAGCCAAGCCCGGCCATGTGAACCCGCAACTGGTGTTTCTTCCCCGTCATCGGTTCGAGTCGGAAACGTCCTCGAGTCTCTATGATAGCGGTCAAGCTTATCTTCGACCGAGTGTTGGGCATCCCCGGCACCGTCCTCATCCTGAACCAAGGTTGGCCGGCAACCATGCGATCCTCGACCGTCCAGACCGCCTCCGCCGGCTGTTGCGTCAGGGCGGACAAGGCAGAATACGTCTTCCGCACCTCACGCTCCCTGAACAATTGGTAGTAGCGCGCCCTGGTTCGTTGGTTGGTCGAGAACAGCACCAGTCCCGCTGTCGCCCGATCGATGCGATGAATCGGAGCCAATTCTTCGATCCCTGTCCGCTCACGCAGACGATTCAACAGACACTCGCGGACGAAGCGACCAGCAGGTGTCACCGGTAGATAGTGCGGCTTGCACGCGACCAGAAGATCGGGGTTTTGAAACACGATCCGCTCAGCAAAAGGAATCTTCGTTTCGCCTGGCACTTCGCGGAAATAGAGCAACCGTGAATGCGGGACGTACGGCGTCGCCAGCGTCACCGGCGTTCGGTCCTCAGAAAGAACCTTCCCCGACACAATCCGGCTCGCCCACTCCTCAGCAGAAACATTCGGAAATCGCCGCGCGAGAAAATTCAGGATCGACGGATACGGTCTATCCACTGCTGGCAGCGAGACAATTGAAGGATGCGGCGACACTGCCATCACCTCAATATGGGCCCTCCGGTCAACCAAAACTAGTGTCCCGAAATCGAGGACCAGCGCGGCTCCCAATGCCCGAGGTGTGGTCGCTTGACAACGAACGAGTCAAAGACGGAGAGTACTGTACTTCGTCCGGGGTCGAACATTGCCACCTATAGTTCCAGATCATCCAATTTCCCGGTTGATCAGCATCTCGATCAACGTGCTCGCGTACGCCCTGTTAGCCGCGATCTCGGCGTGCGACGGCAGCGGATCGGCCGGATCCGGCGCGGTGGACGAGTGGACAATGCTCGGACGCGACGTTCGATCGACATTCTCCAATCCCGATCAAACCAACCTCTCGTCGCAAAACGCTTCCGACCTCCGGCTGCTGTGGCAATTCGAGGCACCCGGCCAAGTCTACGGGACCCCAGTCGTCGTCGGCGACACCATCTTCATCACCTCAACGAGCGCACTCTTCGCCTTCAACGCCGATGGAACGACGAAGTGGGAGAATTCAGACATCGGTGCCACGTCGAGCCTCGCCTATGACGCCGGGACGATTTTCGTCCACGACCTGCAAGCGTACCTGCACGCGCTCGACGCGGAGACGGGGGAAGAACTCTGGCAGAACCGAACCGACATGCACCGCTTGGCGACAGGGCTTTCGTCCCCGATCGTATTCGACCGCTATGTCGTCGTCGGCCTGAGCTCGAATGAAATCGTTCGCGAAGGAGCGACGTTCCGCGGCGGGGTCGCCGCGTTTGACCGCGACACTGGTGAGCAACTGTGGCGCGACGACACTGCCAAAACGCCATTCAATGGCGCGTCGGTGTGGTCGACGGTAGCCATCGACACCGACGCCCGCGTCGTCTTCGCGGGATCCGGACAAAACTATACCGGCGAAGCTGGTCCAAACTCCGATGCGCTGTTCGCCATCGACCTCGACACCGGCGAACGATTGTGGACGAACCAAACAGTCGCCGGCGATGTCTTCACACCGATCAACCCGCGCGGCCCGGACGCCGACTTCGGCGCCAATCCAATCCTCTTCGAGGCGGAGATCGACGGAACGGTTCGCAAGCTGGTCGGCGCCGGTCAGAAGAACGGAATGTTCTGGGTGCTCGATCGGACTACCGGCGAAACCGTATGGCAGCGAGAGCTCGGACCCGGCAGCCCATTGACTGGCGGCGTTTTGAACAACGGCGCCTTCGATGGCAAACGAATCCTCGTCGCCAACAACAGTCCCGCTTCCGGCAACGGCGTGCTCTTTGCTCTCGACCCAAGCGACGGGACGATCGTCTGGCAGCGCGAGCTGAGCGGCTGGGTATGGGCCCCGATCACGACCTCGAACGGTATTGGTGTCGTGGCGGCCGACACAGTTCAGACACTGTTCGACGTCGAGACAGGAGCCGAGCTTCACCGCTTCGAAACCCAGGGCACGATCGCCTGCGGCGCCAGCATCGTCGGCGGCCGCATTCACTTCGGCAGCGGCATGCAGCACATCGTCGGCACTTCCGATCGGCAGTTCTACGTCCTCGGGCTACCCGATGACACCAACACCCCGAGACCCACCGCACCCCCGATCAACCCAAGCGGAGACAGCAGCTTCACAGCGATCTACAGCGAAATCTTTGTCGCCGACGGCTGCACGACACCGCTCTGCCACGGCGGTAGCGCTGGCGGACTAGCGATGTCGAACAAAGAAGAAGCCTACTCGGCATTGGTCAGTCAGCCTGCGGCCGGTGAGCCTTGTGCGGAGTCGGGCATGGCCCTCGTCGAACCAGGCCAGCCGGTGGAGAGCCTTTTGTGGAACAAGCTCTCGACGCGCTCTCCCGTGTGCGGCCAACCGATGCCGCTATCCTCTATGCTATCTCCCGAAAGCATTGCTCGCGTTCGTGCTTGGATCGCGCGTGGCGCCCCGAACGACTGAAGGTGTACCAATGCGAGTATCTGAGCTGACACGGGCAAACCTCCTGGCCATCATCGTGGCCATCATCGTGGCCGCAACAATTGGAGCCGGGTGCGGTGGCGACGACGATCAACCCCCTCCGCCAACGCCTACACCGCTTCCAACCGGCTCGGTGGGTGGCGAAGCCCGTCCTGCGCGAGTCTTCGTCCCCTCGAGTTACGATCCAGACACCCCCGCGCCACTCCTCGTCTTGCTGCACAGCTACACAATCAACGGAACGATCGCCGAGTCTTCGTTTCAGCTTCAACCGGTCGCTGACCAGCGCGGCTTCCTCTACGCAGTACCCGAGGGACTGATCGACAATTTCATGGACGGACCGTTTTGGAACGCGACTTCAGGGTGCTGCGACTTTGACCGCTCCAACCCCGACGACTCCGCCTATCTACGCCGGGTCATCGAGGACATCATGGCGCGCTGGAACGTCGACCGGCAGAGGATCTTCACCATCGGTCTTTCCAACGGCGGCTTCATGGGCCACCGAATGGCCTGCGATCACGCAGATCTGATCGCTGGTATCGTCAGTATCGCCGGCGCAACCCACGACGATCCGACTCTATGCCGGCCGAGCGACGGTGTACACATTCTCAACATCCACGGCACGGCGGACACCATCATTGAATTCGACGGCGGCATCTTCTCCGGTCCGTATCCGAGTGCAGTCGAAACCGTCGACCGCTGGGTCAACCTGAACGAATGCGGAACCTCACAGCCCGGCGGCACCGTCGACGCCGACCGGTCACAGCCAGGAGCCGAAACCCGCGTTACCAGGTACCAGAACTGTCGCCCGGGAGGTTCGGTGGAGTTCTGGGAAATGATCGACTCCGGTCACTTCTTCTTCCCGACCGCTGACTTCAAAGATATTGTGTTTGACTATTTCCTCTCTCACCCAAAGCGAGGCGGGTAACGCGAAACGCGGCGGCGACATTGGCCCGCAAGATGGCCGGTACCGCCCTTTACCAACGTCGGCATCCAGGCGATGCTGGCGCTCTAATCGTCTTGTTAACAACAATGACGGCAGCACCCAGCGTGCTCCGGGGAGGATCTCAAGTGACGACGGATCTATGGATGCTCGCTTGGTCGGCAGCGCTCTGCCTGACAATGCCTCTATTCTACGTGCCTGGGCTCTTGCAGGTGAGCGGCGGCCTGCTCTGGGGCCTGGGCAACCGCGATACGCCGCTCGACGAGCGGCCGCTATGGGCGGCAAGGGCCCAGCGGGCGCACGCAAACATGGTGGAGAACCTCGCGCCCTTCGCAGCCCTGGTTCTCATCGCGCACGCCGCAGGCCTCGCGAACGCGGCGACGGCAACCGGCGCCACAATGTTTTTCTGGGGTCGCGTCGCCCACTTTGCGATCTACACGGCGGGGATTCCGTACGTGCGCACACTCGCCTTCGGTATCGCCATAGCCGGCGAGATCCGCATCTTTCTGGCCCTGTTCGGCTAACACTTCGAGGCGACGGCCTCCGCCGGGGTGGCCGCTGGTACGCGATGGTCATCGACAACTCGCAGGCGTGAAATCCTATCGGCTGCGGGTCATACGATGCTGGTATGACAACCCTCGGGCGGAGCGCTCTATGGCCTACTGGGCGCGGGGCGAGCGCTCCGTGTCGTACTTGTCGCAGATCGATGCACGCGTGTAAGCTCTGCCGGCCGGCAGGCGAGGAAGGTCTCAACCCAAACGTCGAAAGCAGCGGACTCGAATGTGACAATTGTGGAGCCTGCGTACGGGACTGCCCGGACGAAGCGCTGGTGTTCCAGCTCGGCACCCCCGGCCGCAAGCCACCGCGACTTCCCAAGCCTGAGAAAATTCCTTCCTAGCGCCGTAGTTTGCTGAGAAATCACCAAAACTACATACCCTTTTTCCCGACTCCCTGTTTCACGGCACACACCTTGCTCTCTTTGGCGATGAAAGTGAGTCGAGTTCGCCAAGAAAGGGGCGCGTGGGGATGGGGTTGAAAGCGACCGGAACGATCGGGGGGGATCAGCTGGCAGTCCCTGACCTCGACTACTGGCGGACCCAAATCAAGTGTCAGGACGCCTGCCCGGTCCACACCGACGCGCGCGGCTATGTGCGAGCGATCGCCAGCGAACAGGACGAACTTGCCTATTTGATCGCGCGCGGGCCCAATCCTCTTGCTTCAATCTGTGGCCGAGTATGCGGCGCGCCGTGCGAATCAGCTTGTCGACGCGGTGACCTCGACAAGCCGATCGCGATCCGCGCGCTCAAGCGCTTCGTTTGCCAGAGATTCGGGCCGGAATCACTGGCGACCAACGATCGCTCACTTATCAACTTTCTCAAGGACGCAGCTCGCGCCCATGGCGACGGCTTCTGCGAAGGGATTGAAGAACTTCTGCCGCTGCTGCAATCGACGATGGCCGGCGACATTCCTCTGGCGAACGGTAAGTCGGTCGGCATCATCGGCAGCGGCCCGGCCGGACTCGCCGCAGCTCACGATCTCGCCCTCTTGGGCTTCAGCGTCGTCATCTACGAAATGGAGCCCGTGCTCGCCGGGATGCTCGCCGTCGGCATCCCAGAGTATCGGCTGCCACGAGACCTCATCCGCGCCGAGGTCGAGGTCATCGAGCAACTCGGCGTCCAAGCCGTAACCAATTGCGAGGTCGGGGTGGACGTCACTCTACCGGAGCTGCGCGAGCGCCACGACGCAGTCTTGATCGCCGTAGGGGCCAAGCGCTCGCGCCCACTGCCGATTCCGGGTGCCGAGGCGCCGGGAGTCATGGGCGGTGTCGAATTCCTTCGCGACATCTCGCTCGGCAATACTCCCCAACTCGGTAAGCGCGTCGTCGTTATTGGCGGAGGCAACGTCGCGTACGACGTCGGCAGAACCGTCCTACGCCAGATATCGCTCGATACAGCGCGCGAAGCACTCCGCGAGAGTTCAGTGACAGAGGTCTACCTGGCCTCCCTAGAGTCGCTGGAGGAAATGCCGGCCGACGACGTGGAGATCATCGAAGGCGACGAGGAAGGAATCGTTCGCCGCAACAGTCTCGGCCCGGTCGAAATCCTAACCAACAATCATGGCGCCGTGCGCGCAGTGGTGTTTCGAAAATGCACACGGGTCTTCGATGAAAACCGAAGGTTTGCGCCGCTGTTCGACGACAGCCAGCGCGAGACCGTCGAATGCGACTCAGTTTTGCTGACTGTCGGCCAAACAGTCGACATTCGCTTTGTCGATCCCGAGCGCGACGGTATCGAGTTGACCGATCGCGGTTTCATCGCTTGCGATGCAGACACGGGCCGCACGAACGCTGCCGACATCTTCGTAGCCGGTGACCTGGCATACGGGCCGAAGCTCCTGATTCACGCTGTCGCCTCCGGAAAGCAGGTGGCGCGCTCGATCTACGAGAGCCTCATGGAAAGGAGCATTTCGCACAAGGAAGTCGAACTACACCTCGCCATCCCCGACTACTCGCGTGAGCCCGGCTATGAGCGCATCCCACGCGTCAAGCTGTCCGCGACCAGTGTCGCCGAACGGATGCGATCGCACGCCGCCTCCGTAGAAATAGGCCTCACGGAGGAGGAAGCGCGGCGTGAGGCAGGACGCTGCCTGGACTGCGGTGTGAACACAATCTTCGACGGTTCGAAATGTATTCTCTGCGGCGGTTGCGTCGATGTGTGCCCGTCGCTCTGCCTACGCATCGTCTCGGTCGATCGACTCACAGGCGAGCCGGAACTCGACGATCTCTTGTCGCGGCAACTCGACGGGACACTCCCGACAGCCGCGTCGGCAATCATCAAGGACGAAACCATCTGCATTAGGTGTGCACTGTGCGCTGATCGCTGCCCGACCGGAGCCATCACCATGGAACGATTCTTTTTCAAGGAGGTGCCGGAATGCCGCAACGCCTAGAGCCCGATCTGGTAGAACGGCGCGATTTTCTTGGTCTCGCAGGCATCTGGGCCGCCGCCGTGGCGATCCTCGGATCTGTACTCGGCATGCTGCGGCTCCCGAAGCCTTCAGTTCTCCCTGAAACAGGAAGCCGTATCCGCATCGGCCGCCCCGACGAGTTCCCATCCGGGACGACCCGGGCGTATCCCGAACATCAAGTGCTGGTCCTTTCGAACCCGAACGGCGTCGCCGCAATCTCAATGGAATGTACGCACCTGGGCTGCGTCGTCGCAAAAACCGAGACCGGATTCTCCTGCCCATGCCACGGCTCCGCCTTCAACGCCGACGGCGAGGTCGTCACCGGGCCGGCGCCACGGACACTGCGCTGGCTGGAAGTCGGTCAAACGGTGGACGGCCGCCTGATCGTCGACGCTAAACGCGAAGTCAGCCCCGGCACCTACCTAAAGGTCTGAAAGTCCATCCCATGCGCACCAGCGGCCTCCCCGCCTTCGCGGAGAACCTCCGACAGCTACCTGCCAATCTCAAGGCGTCGTTCTCCCGTCACGACGCACCGACATCAGATAGAAGTCGTTCACAAGCGGTTTTCTCAAACCTCTTCCTTCACATCCACTCCACGCGCACGCACGTCAACAGCCTCCGCTTACGCGCCACCTTCGGTCTCGGCGTCGCCGCGTTCTCGCTCTTCATGATTCTCGTCGGCACCGGAATTCTCTTGATGGTGTACTACACGCCGTCCACAGATCTCGCGTACAACAGCATGAAGGACATCCACTACATCGTCCCGACAGGTCGTTTCATCCGCAACATTCACCGCTGGGCGGCACACCTCATGGTGGCAACGGTCTTGTTGCACATGTGCCGCATTTTCTACACCGCCAGCTACAAGGCCCCGCGCGAGTTCAATTGGATTCTCGGCATGATCCTCTTGGTCCTAACGCTGGCACTGTCGTTCACCGGATACTTGCTCCCCTGGGACCAGCTCGCGTTCTGGGCAATCACCATCGGCGCCAACATAGCCGCATCACCGCGCGAGCTCACCGATGCCCTCGGCATCACCGCCTACTTCGATCCGGGCGGCATGCAGAAAGAACTACTTCTCGGTGCCAGCACAGTAGGTCAGGACGCGCTGACGCGTTTTTACCTGCTGCACGTCATGGTCCTACCGCTCGCTCTCAGCGCCGTTGCAGGGGTCCACTTCTGGCGCATCCGTAAAGACGGCGGTCTCGGACGCCCAGGAGTCACGATGACGGCCGCCGGCAAAGGAGCTTCCGTGGGAGTGCCGGCGACCATGCCAGAAGACGCTCCGCGCAAGACCTACGGGCTGATGTGTGTCGTTCGCGATCGATCCGAAGCAACTGACCAAGACCCGATCGACACCGTACCCAGCTGGCCATACCTCCTGCGCGCGGAACTACTCGTGTTCATGGTGACGATGTTCGCATGCGTAGCGCTCGCTCTGATCTCCGACGCACCGCTCAAGGAAATGGCAAACCCCGCGGTGCCCGAGAACCCTGCAAAAGCACCCTGGTACTTCTTGGGCCTCCAGGAGATGGTCTCTTACTCGGCCTTCATGGGCGGCCTGATCATCCCAGTCGTTGTCATCCTCGGCCTCGGCCTGATTCCCTATCTCGATCGCGAGCCCGAAGACGCGGGTGTCTACTTCAGCGGTCCACGCGGCCGCAAGGTCGCCCTGCGGACCACGGTTTTCGCTACGATCGCAGCGGTTCTGTCAGTCGCCATCCCGGTGAACTACGGGTGGCTACGCAACTGGTTCCCGGGGATCAGCCAGCTGGTCGTCATCCTGATCAATCCCGGATCTCTCTTGACCGCCGCCTACGCAGCCTGGTCGATCCTGGTCCTACATCGCACCGGCTCCACCCGCCTGGGCGCAATCGCCCTATTTACTTGTTTCGTGGTGGGCTTCGTCATTCTCACCTACGTCGGCACCAGCCTGCGCGGGCCAAACTGGGACTTCTACTGGAGCCAAGCAGATTGGCCGGTCCACTAGAGGCCTCGATCAACCATGGCACACGACCAGCAAACCGAGATGCAAGCGAAGCTCGAAACCATCGACTTCCGCGTCAAGCTGTGGCTGCTGATCATCGGCCTGGCAACCATCGCCGTACTGGCGACCGCTGCGATCAGAGAAAACATTCTCGCCGACTGGCATCAGATTCGCAGCCAGTATGCCGAGATCCTCAACGACAAGGCGACCAACCAGAGAGAGCAAAACGCCGCCCAGAACTTCGAAGTTCGCATTACGCAGAACTACATCCCCGCGTTGGGCGCGGTAGACCGATGCACGACTTGTCACAGCGGCGTCGACGACCCGCGCATGACCGATCAACGACAACCATTCAGGACTCATCCAGGCAACTATCTCGATATCCACGACCCGGCGAAGTTCGGCTGCACCATCTGCCACCAGGGGCAAGGACGCGCCACTGTAACCGCCGACGCGCACGGCGAAGTTCCCCACTGGGACTACCCTCGCCTGCAGCCGGCTCACATCCGTTCTTCCTGTACCAAGTGCCACAGCGAAGACGATCTCTACGGCAGCGACGGTCTGTTCGTACGGGCTCAGGGCGACGACTCTTCGCACGACATCGCACTGATCGAACAGGGCCAAGATCTGATGACCGAACGCGGTTGCAGAGGGTGCCACGTGGTCGGGGCCAAGGGAGGCAACCTAGGTCGAGAGCTGACGGGCACCGGTAACAAGACGCGACACGACTACGACTTCTCGCACCTCGATCACGCCACCCCACGGCGGGTCGACACGTGGCTGACCGCACATTTTCTCGATCCAGCAGCGGTTTCGCCCGGCAGTCTCATGCCGCCAGTAGACAATGAACAAGAAGCCAAAGCGCTCACCGCCTACGTCCTCTCCCTACGCGCCAAAGAAGCCGGCCGTTACCTCTACCAAGCCTCCGCGGCGACCACCGAGTCTGGCGAAACGGGAGCAGCCTTGTATGCCAGCTACTGCTCTGCCTGCCACGGCGCAGACGGGCACGAGAGCGGCGTTGCCGGGATTCACACCCCGGCCTTGAACAACGTCGACACTCTCGCCGTCGCTGACGACGACTACATTCGACACATCATCAAGACCGGACGCAGCGGCAGCCACATGCCCGCATGGGGCGAGGGACGCGGCAACCTTTCACGCGACGAAATCGACCGCATCGTCGGATATATCCGCAGCTGGGAACCAGAAGGCGCGCGGATCACAGACGTCAGCGCGCTTTCTGGAGACGCGCATCGCGGCCGCGCCTACTACCGCGGTAACTGTGCCGGCTGCCACGGAATCAAAGGCGAAGGTGGCGTCGGCAACGCGCTGAATTCACAAACCTTTTTAGCCATTGCCGACGACCGCTTCTTGGCCGAGTCGATCGTTCACGGCCGGCCCGGGACGGCAATGCCGTCGTGGAAGAACTTCGATGCCGCCGTCGTAAGCGACCTGCTCGCTTACCTGCGATCATGGCAAGCAAAACCACCGACGTTTACCGAAGTCTCAGAGTCCATGGACGCGGTCTCTGGCGAGGAGAACGCACGAACCGGTGCTCTCATTTACAAACACAACTGCTCATCCTGTCACGGCCGCGAGGCCGAGGGCGGAATCGGACCTTCGCTCTCGAGCCCCAGCTTCCTAGGCGCGGTCGACGATCGATATCTATACCGAGCCATCACCGAAGGGCGGCCGTCCACGGCCATGCCAGCCTGGCCACAACTACCCGCCTACAACATCGGTGCCCTGATCGCATTCATCCGGAGTTTGGCGCCGCAGACACAGCCGGCGTCGGTCTTTCGGGAAGACCCTGGGGATCACGCCGTCGGCGAGGTCTACTACAACAGCGCATGTATCGGCTGCCACGGCGAACGCGGTATCGGCGGGGTCGGGCCGCAGCTAGCCAACGAGGTTTTCCTCAGCTCCGTACCGGACGCCGCCCTTTTTGAGTGGATCGGACACGGTCGCGCCGGAACCAGCATGATCGGCTTCTTGCCCGAGGCCCAGGGACCGATGAAGTTGACGACGGAACAAATCGCCGACGTCATCGCGTACCTACGCAACGTCGGTACGCGGGGCGATCTCCCGGTCCTGCGCACCGGCGCCGGCGATGCACGCCACGGCGCCCAGTTCTTCAAGGGCAATTGCGCCCCGTGCCACGGAGAGGACGGCGAAGGCGCCTCCGGTCCGCAGCTCAACAATCCGGCGCTCTTGCGCACTGCTTCTGACGGTTTCCTGACCGCGACCATCGTCTTAGGGCGTAGCGGCACAGCGATGCTGCCGATGGTGACCGGCCACGAAGGCCTCGGACAGATCCCACCGGACAACGTCCGCGATGTCGTAGCGTACATGAGGCAATGGGACTATCCGGCGACTTGGCGCAAGACTCGCCGCATCACCGAGATGAGCCCCCGCGCCATCGCCTCAGGCAAGCGCAAGTACGCGCAGTACTGCGCAAGCTGTCACGGGACCGACGGCAAGGGAGTCACTAGCGAGGCGAGCGGCTATGCCCCCGGCTTGAACAATCCGGAGTTTCTCGCGGCCGCGTCCGACGGGTTCCTCTTGGCAACCATCGCAAGGGGCCGCAGCGGCACGGCGATGCGTGCGTTCGGCGCCGGCGCCGAAGAAATGGTGCAGCTCGACGCAGAAGAAATGAACGACATCGTGTCCTTTATCAGGACCTGGCAGTGAACGACTGAGCAGCGAAACTGAAACACGGAGGCAAGAGCGATGAAGAAGCCAAGCATCCCCCTCATGGACCGGAGAAACTTCCTCAAGTGGTCGGGTTGCGTTGCCACTGCAAGTGCAACGTTTCCCATGTTCCCGGGTGAGTTTGCCGAGGCGAGAAATCTTCCAGGGCTGGCCAGCGGCGGCCGGCGCGCTCTGCAAGCGGCGTGCCCCTACTGCGGCGTAGGTTGCGGTACACTGATCTCCACCGAGGGCGATCGTATCGTCGGCATCGTACCCGACAGACTGCACCCCACAAACAAAGGGGTACAGTGCATCAAGGGTCTGAACGCACACGAACCGGTGTATCGCGACCGCCTGACCCATGTCCTCGTGCGCAAGGATATGTCCGACCCCGATACCGGCCACGTCTCGGCGACCAAAGGTCGCTTCGACGACGATGTTTTCGTCAAGATGCCCTACGCGGAGGCCGAAGAGCTGGTCGCCGAGAAGATCGCCAGCATCGCCAAGAAGTACGGTGGCAACTCGGTCGGCTTGAGCGGCTCCGGTCAGCTCACGATGGAGGCACAGTGGGTCGAGAACATCCTCCTCAAGGGCGTACTCGCTTCCAACTCGATCGAGGCCAACGCCCGCATGTGCATGACCTCGGCAGTAACCGGCTACTTCGCTTCGTACGGCTCCGATGCGCCTCCGACCAGTTACGAGGATCTCGACGACGCCGACATGATCACGTTTTGGGGACACAACGCCCGCGAAGCCCATCCGGTACTGTTCTGGCGCGTTGCCGACCACAAGAACGCCAACGACATCCCCACGGTCGTCGCCGATCCGCGGCGCACCGGAACGGTGCAGGGCCTCGAGAGCATCAACCCGCGCAATTCGTTCCACATTCCTACGCTCAATGGCGACATCTCATATCTCAACGCGATCGCACACGTCATCATCACCAAGCACCCCGAAGCGGTGATGCCGGCCGACTGGTTGGACGAGAACGCCAACGGCTGGAAAGAGTACATCCAAGGCATCAAGGAACGCTACTCGCCGCAACAAGTAATCGAACGACTCAAGCTGGTCGATCGCGGTCGCGTCACCGTCGAGACGATCGAAGAGGTCGCCAAACACTGGGCCGAAGCTTCGATCAAGGGCCGCAAGAACGGTAAGGGCGGCGTCCTGACGTACTGGGGCATCGGCTACAACCAAATGTTGCACGGCCAACACAACACCATCTCGATCATCAATCTGCATCTGCTCACGGGTAACCTTGGACGTCCCGGCTGCGGTACTCACTCGCAAACCGGGCAACCCAACGCCATGAGCGAACGACTCATGGGCGGCCTCACCGATCGCCTCCCTTTCAATCAACCACTCAGCAACGCGACTTGGCGCGATCACATCGCCGATGCATGGGGCGTTCCGCGAGAGCGCCTCGAACAGACCTCTGGACTCAAGAATCCGATGGCCATCGGCATGATGGAGCGAGCCCTCGAAGGCGACCTGAAGGCGATGTTCTGGATGTACACGACGCACATCCACATGCCCGATGTTGAAACCTTGGTGCGTCCAGCCCTCACCAAGATGTTCTGCGTCGTCCAGGACATCTATCGTCACGCGCCAAACCTGCTCTACGCAGACGTCGTATTCCCGGCAATCACCTGGGGCGAATGGACGGGTGGTACCTACATTCAGTCGGAACGACGGGTTTACGTCTGCGACGGGGTTTCGGTCGGACGCGACGCCAAGGGCAACGTGCTCACTGAAGCACTCCCCGACATGGATCTGGCTCTCGACAAATGCAAGTCCATCGCAATCAAGCTCGGGCTCGATGCCGACAAAGTCGTACCTTACAAAAAGACCATCAAGAACGACTACGGCCAGGCGTTCTATGATCCTGAAGACATCTTCGAAGACATCGTCAAAGCCTCGAAGGGATCAGACGCCGACCTCACCGGCATGCTCGAAGTGCGGGAGCGAGATGGCATCGGACTCTACGACCAATTGCGACAGCTGCGCGGCATCCAGTGGCCGGCGCCGACCTATGACGTCGCCAAAGCCGGAGGCATAGCGCGCCGCTACATGCACCAAGAAGGTTGGAAGAACCCCCCCTACGCAAACTTCCGCCACCCAGACGGCAAGGCCCGTTTCAAGCTGTGCGAACAGGACTACGGAAAGGACAACGTACACCTCAAACAGGTAACCGAGGAGTTCAAGCAATACGGCGCCAAAAAGGGAGAGGGCCCCTGGCTCTACAAGAACCAGGAGCTGCTCGAGAAGGCACGCGACCTGGCACTCGTACCAGAGTTGCCCGACATCGAGTTCTACGACGACAAGACCAAGAAGCTCGAAGACGCCGTAAAGGAAAACAAGTTCCCCTTCTGGCTGGGCCTCGGCATTGTCTACGAGCACTTCCACACCTCCAAGACGATACGCGGTGCGACCACGATGAAGCTCGTACCGGAGCAGTACGTCGAGCTCAGCGCCGCCGACGCAGAGCGCTACGGGCTAGAAGACGGCGAGCGCGTTCGCGTCGCGACCCGGCGCTCGAGCTACGAGGCCCGAATCTCTATCGGTATCACCTCGATCGTTCACCCGGCACGCAACGAGGTTCCCGACGGCTACATTTTCAGCCCCTGGAACTTGTCGGTTGCCGACAGCGCCGACCCGAAGAAGAACCGGTGGCTGGTCAACGCCGTCAGCCATCGGGCCTGGGATCCCGTCTCCGGCCAAGCTGACTACAAGAAACTCGCCGCCCGCATCGAGCGGATCTAGCGAGCTCGGACTGTGACTCGGGGACCCTACAATGAGTGACGACCTAACCCGCCGACGTTTTCTCGAACGACTGACCTCGGGAGCCCTGACCGTCACCGGAGTGGCCGGCAGTGGATGGCTCGCGGTATGCGGCGGAGGCGACGAGGCGGCAGCGTGCTTGCGTCCACCTGGAGCCCTGTCGGAGGAGGATTTTCTAGCCACCTGCATTCGCTGCGGTCGATGCGCCGACGCTTGTCCGAACCGCGCCATCGTCGCCTTCACCGAGGACTCGGGACGCGAAGTCGCCATCAGGCCCGGCGCCGGCCAGCGCGGAACACCGGTCATCTTCCCACGACGCCAAGCCTGCATCCTCTGCAACGCAGCCCCCGGCGAAAATCTCCTGTGCACCGACGCCTGCCCCACAGGCGCGCTCCAGCTCACCCGCAAGGAACCCGAGACGATCCAGGCAGAAGTCAAAATGGGAACGGCCGAAGTCGACCCGAACATCTGCTACTCGTTCAACGGCGCCTCGTGCGGCGCTTGTGTCCGAGCCTGCCCATTCGAGGGAGTCGCTCTGCGCGCAGGTCTGTGGGAAAAGCCCATCATCGATCCCGAAAAATGTGTCGGGTGCGGCCTGTGCGAACGCAGTTGCGTTCACTACCCACAAGCGATTCGTATCGTTCCGAACATGGACAGGTCCTGAGGCAACGATCATGAAGCTCAGCCGTGTCCGCGCCCTGCAGATCGCTCGCAAAATCGTGCAATTGACAGTGGTCCTGCTGATCTTCGCGATCCCGTCGGTCAGCCGCTACACCAACTACCTCTCGGCTCACGAGCTCGACCGCATGATCAAGAAGTGGGACGGCTCTCTACCAGGAAGCGCACTGGCGGCAATCGACTCGGTGATGCGGGCCCTACCAGGCGGAGAAGTCGACCGTGCTGGTCGCAAACAACGGAACCGGAGCAGTGCGTTGCAGTCCGCCCAGCTCGTGCGCGGCGGCCCATGGTCAGTTGAGGTCGCCGGCCTGTCAATGACCGATCCGCTCGCAGCCGCTGAAAGTGCTGTCGCCAGTCGGCGTGTCCCATGGGTCCTCGCTTCGGGTGTGCTGATTCCGTTGCTTGTAGCGCTGCTGTTCGGGCGCATCTTTTGCTCTTGGGTCTGCCCCATGGGGCTACTACTCGAGTGTAGCGACAAAGTGCGCCAGGGATTGCGCTTTCTCGAGCTACACCCGCGCAATCTGCGCGCCGCGCGCCAAACCAAGTACGCGCTACTCGCTGTCGGCCTACTTCTGACCGCGCTCTTCAGTATCCCGGTGCTGGGCTACGCCTACCCACCGGCAATTCTCAGCCGCGAGCTGCACGATCTAGTCTTCGCGACGTTCGATCGTGCCGAAATGGGCCGCTTCGGTTTCTGGATCGGGGACCTCAGCTGGGTGGTGGCCTTCCTGGCAACCATCGTCGTCATCGAAGTCACCGTCTCGCGGCGCTGGTGGTGCCGCTACGTCTGTCCCGGTGGAGCTCTGTACAGCTTGCTCGGATGGGGCCGGCCAATTCGAGTCAAACTTTCGACCAGCCGGTGTACCGGCTGCGCCCAGTGCACTGCGGCTTGCCCAATGGGCCTCAATCCGATGAAGAACGAAATGGGAATGGAATGCGACAGCTGCGGCGTCTGCATTTCGTCGTGCAACGACGACGCGCTCAAATACGGCGTCGAGACCCCGATCTGGTCCGCCCCAAAGATCGCTGCGCTACTCTGTGCCCTTTCATTGGTCTCTCCGCTAGCGGCTAGGGCTCACCATATCCTTGGGATTCCACACTACGCCTACGATGAGCAGTACCCCCAGACGCCGGTTCTGACCTACCGGGTCGACGCCGGAGCCCATGAGGTACGAATGACCGGTTACCCGGGTGTACCGGCGCCCGGTGAACGCTGCTCGCTCCACGTCTACATCCGGCACTCCCGAACAGGCAAGCTCTTCGACGACGTCGTAACCCTGACCGTAACCGAGGACTGGCTTGTCGGCACCGATCCCGTCGTCTACGGCCCGGTCACCGCAAGACTCGAAGAAGCGGTGTACAAGTTTTTTCCGGAGTTCGAGTCAGAAGCGAACTACACAACGCGGATCGAATTCGAAGCCGATGGCGAGCCGTGGACGATCGACCTGCCGATGGTCGTCGGCGAGCCCGGTTCCCCCTGGCTCGTGCTCAGCGGGTTCGCGCTAGCAACGTTCCTGTTCCTGATCATCGTTCGCGCCATTCGTATCAAACGGCGCCGGACCAAAAGGGCGAGACCCCCTGCCCTGGTTCCGATGCCCGCACGCATCGGCCCGGCGCTCGCCGACACGGAGCCAGTATGACGAACGAGAACCGTGCGACACTCATGTTTCCCTACCTGTGCGCACTCTTTGTGTTGGCTCTGGTCATCGGCGACAGGATCTTGTGGAGTCAAAGCGGAGCCGCGACGACGCCGACGATGTCCTGCCACGACGCAGCCATGTCTGCGAACCCGCAGGCAAACGAGCTCGGCGGCCTGCCAACGCCTCTCTACTACGGCAGCATCGCGCTGGTCCTACTGATCTCTTTCGGTGTCATCGAGTGGCGCGCTAAACACAAGAATCCCGCCAAACGCCCGACCTTTGACGTGCTGAAAATCCCCGGCGTACGTCAACTCATCACACACCCAGCAACACGGCCCGCCCTGCAACTCAGCATGATCGCCTTCTTCCTACTCATTATCGCCGCCGGCTTGTTCGGGAACCAGCTGCCTACCAAAAACATTGCGCCTTTGTTGACGTGGACGATATGGTGGTGCGGCCTCGTACTGATCATCCTCTATGCCGGCAAGGCCTGGTGCTACGTCTGTCCGTGGGACGCGATCGCGGGCTGGGCCGAAGGGCTACGGCTGCGAAGCCCCCACACCGAGCACCTCACTCTCGGGCTGCATTGGCCCAGATTCATGCGCAACATTTGGCCTGCGACGATTCTGTTCATCGCTCTGACCTGGGTCGAGCTGGGGTTCGGTGTGACCATGAGGCCACGAGCGACGGCGTGGCTCGCGCTCGGCATGTTGGGCCTGGCGTTCGCCTCGGCCTTCATTTTCGATCGCAAGTCGTTTTGCTTGCACGGCTGCCTGGTTGGTCGAATCAGCGGCCTCTACGCCCTTTTCTCGCCGGTCGAGGTTCGCGCCGCCGACCGCGATGTTTGCCGCTCTTGCTCGACGCACTCCTGCTATACGGGTAACGAAAAGGGCGACCCATGTCCGACCTTCCAGTACCTCGGCACGATGAGCCAGAACACCTATTGCATCTCCTGCATGGAGTGCGTGAAGAGCTGCGAAGTCGACAACGTAGCGGTTCGACTCCGCCCATGGGGCGAAGACCTCCGCACAAACCCCAAGCCACGTTCGGACGAGGCCTACCTGGCGCTGATCATGCTTTCGCTCACCGGCTTCCACGGTCTGACCATGACAGCGGCCTGGGGGCGGATGGTGGATTCATTGCGCGGGGCGCTGGGGATTGGTGAGCCAGCAGCTTTCAGCCTCGGAATGTGTGCAATCATCGTCGGACCGGTACTCCTCTACGCGCTGCTCGTCGCCGTCTCACGCTGGAGCGCACGCGACCAAACGCGCGGCTACCGAGAACACTTTCTTCGCTACGCCTATGCGCTACTGCCAATCGCACTGTTCTACCACCTCGCCCACAACAGCGAGCACCTCCTCATGGAGGGACAGAAGGTCATCGCCCTGGCCTCGGACCCATTCGGCTGGGAATGGAACCTGTTCGGAACAGCGATGTGGTCACCTTCGCCGCTCGTCAGCATGGAAGCCCTTTGGGGGATCCAGGTCCTGTTGGTTCTGGTTGGCCATATCTACAGCCTGTCTGCCGCCAGACAAACGGCAGGTGTCTTGTTCACCGACCGTGTTGCAGCGACCAGGAGCCAAGTGCCGATGCTGTTCGCAATGATCCTGTTCAGCGTCATGAGCCTGTGGCTGCTGAAGCAGCCGATGGAGATGCGCGTCTCATGGATGTGAGCGCGCTTCGCTCCGGTCCTTAGAATGGAAACCGAACAGTCTTTCCAAGCGCCGGCCGGTTCGGTGTGGCGGACCGAACCATTTCGCCTGTTTTTCATCCTCGGCGTCGTGCTCTCCTGGGTCGGCGTCGGCCACTGGCTGCTCTACGCGCTCGGTGTCACCCAGACATACTCGTGCGAGTCCCACGGCCTGATTCAGATGCAAGGCTTCATGATGGCGTTCGCCGTCGGCTTCCTCCTCACCGCCCTCCCGCGCCGGACGCAGTCGGCACGGGCCACCACATCAGAGCTCGCGATCATCGCCGCCGGTCTGATCACAGCCACAATCGGCGCCGCCATCGAGAACTGGAGAGCAGCGCAGATCGGCTACGCTGTCGTCTTTCTTCTTCTCGTACGCTTCGCGGCAACCCGCTTCGTTGGCTCGAAAGCCGGGCGCCGTCCACCCGCGGCATTCGTCCTCATTCCACTAGGCGTGTTGCACGGTCTTCTGGGAGCCCTCTTGATCGTCACCGAAAGCCAAGCGTCGAGTTGGTTGAGTGGTTTCGGCAACTTGCTCGTTCAGCAAGGCGTGTTCCTCTGTTTTGTGATCGGTGTCGGAAGCCTGATTCTGCCACTGATGTCCGGCGTCGCGCCGCCACCCGACCTTGGCTCGTCACCGGCCGAGACCAGGAAGGCTGTCCTCTTCGCCTTCGCGGGGCTCGCGATTTTCTTCAGCCTCCTGCTGGAGCAACTAGGGTGGGTAGCTACAGGCCCACTCCTGCGCGCCACAGTGGTGGCGCTCGGACTTGCATTCGGGGGGCGAGCATTGCGGCCACCCGGCAAACCTGGACTGCACAGGCAACTCGTCTGGTTGTCGGTTTGGATGATTCCGATAGGGCTCGCCGCCTCCGCAATTTGGCCAGACTTCCGCGTCGCCGCTCTACACGTGACTTTCATCACCGGCTTCGCACTGATGGCATTCGGAGTTGCCAGCCACGTATCGCTCGGTCATCTCGGCATGGACGATCTCGCGATCGGACGACCGTGGCCAGTGGTAGCGCTGGCGGTTACCTTTCCGTTGGCAGCCCTAACTCGTGTTGCGGCCGACGCATCTGAAACCTACTTCGAACACCTCGGCCTGGCTGCTGCGATTTGGCTCATCGGATCGGCGCTGTGGCTCGGATTTTTCGCACCGGCCCTCCTGCGTAAACCGCCAGCTCCCTAGCGCCGCACAGCACGCCCTTGGCACCTCAACTCAGCGCTTCGGCTCCAACACCGAAACACAGAGTTCGACCCAAGTCGCGATCACCCGCTGGTCACTCACACCCGCGGGAGGTTGTCGGAATGTCCAAGTACTGCGACGTACGTTGACCAAGCTGCCGAGCAGTAGGACGGCTAGCGCTTCGCGATCCCAGCCTTTGCCGAGGCCGCGTTGCTCGAGATAGGCGGCGGTCAGCCGATAGCCCGGCTCGCTAACGCCGTCGCGCATTTCGTCGATCAAATGATCGAGCCGGGTGCCTTCTTTCTCAATGATCGGTCGACGCAGCGCTTGCTGCCGGAGTTCAAATCCTTCTCCAAGAGTCGGTCTGCATGCTGTACCCCGACGGTGGCAACCAATGGATCGACGAGACGGTAGAAGCCGACGAGTTTCCCATGGCGCGCGCCAACCTGGCAGCGGAGCGCAACGCCCAGCACTTCGCCGAGGCAGGTGGCACCGGAGTCGTCCTCCGTCTCGGATGGTTTTACGGCCCGGGCGCCGCCCACAGTGAGGAGTTCTTCGCACTCGCACGGCGCCACATCTGCATCATGATGGGGCGCTCCCTCACCTATCTTTCGTCGATCCACATGAGCGATGCCGGTGCAGCCGTGGTCGCTGCGCTCGGAGCGCCAACCGGGACATACAACATCGTCGACGACGAACCACTGACGAAACTCGACTACTCGAAGGCACTAGAGCATGCCGCCAACACCCGCGCCTGGCTCCGCGCCCCAGGACCGGCAGCCCTACTCCTTGGCAACCGCACGACCTCACTCACGAGGTCCTTGCGTGTCAGCAACCGGAAGTTCAAACAAGCAACCGGATGGGCCCCGCGTTACCCAAGCGCCCGCGAAGGCTGGCTTGCGACAGCCCGGGCACTCGTCCGAGCGTAGTTGCCGCGCCGCCTCGGCCGTCATCCTGGCGGGATGCTAGTGCCGACGCCAGCTACGTCGGGAACGAAAGCCGCCTCTCGTCCAACTCTCTCCTCAATCACGATCTGCGGCATTTCGTGACGCACAGTCTCCAGATCGAACCCCATCCAATAGTAGGAGATGCGCTGATAGTGCTCGCTGAGAAGCGGTGTGAGGGCTATCGCGAAGGAGTCGCGGAACATTACGGCTCGCGGCAAAGAAGGTTCTTCGCTCTCGTACGCGAAAGGCGCCCGCTCCGCGCGCACCTCACCGGCCATCTCAGCCAGACCATGATTGGTTCGCACACTGCGTGACGGGCGGCGCCGCTGCACGAGGATGTGCTCGGAGATCATCGTATCCTGCAGCCCCAGCATCGCCGCCAGGTCACCGCTACGCCTCTCGAAACTAACTTCAAAGTCATCGAGCGGGAATGGAGTGGCCGCCGGATACCACTCGGCGACTCGCTGCTGCACGGAGCGATAGGCGATGTAAGCCCCGTACTCGTTCCAATGGGTATCGTTGCTGTTGTACAGCTGCCGCTCTGGCTTTGCTGCGAGAAGATCTCTGCGAAGATCAACCAACTCCAGATCGGTATTGTCTCTCAAGTACTCGATCAGCTGTTGTGTGCGGTCGAACCCGTTTGCCTGCCGGACACGATCCGGCAGGAACTCAGGGTAGATCGAGTGTTTGTCCGGTGCCACTACGTAAAGGTAGCGGATCCCCATCTCCGACAACTGACGTTGCCGCCGGACGAGTGTCCGGGCACGCTGCTCGAGCGCATCTTCCGAGTACAAGAGCACGGCTCGCCGGTCATCCATCAATTCGCCGGAGTTGAGGTAAAGCCAGTCGCTCTTACCAATGACCACCCTGGTGTCGAGCGGATTGGCCCCTGTGAGTCGGCGAAGCCGACCGTTGAGCCATATCAACGCATTGCGAAATCCAAAGTGATCACTGTAGTAGGCCTCCAACTCCTCCGGCAATTCGTCGAGGTCGCCGATATCCCAAGACTTCGGCCACTCTAGAAGTTCTCTTTTCTCAGAGATTCTCGGCGAACCATCCAGTCCAATCCACATGTCCAACAGCGGCAACCAAATCGCCACGACAAAGGCAGTTGCCTGCAGCGCGGCAACCAGCAGGTGGGCCTTGCCACTCATCGTCGACTTACTTCGCATCAAAATCGAAAATATATGAAGGGGTTGTGGGTCGTCGACGCCAACCTGATCGACGACAGAATGAACAGCGAGGAAAGACCGAGGAAACAAACCGCCTGCGATACCGGGGCCATTCGAAGCTCTCCGTTCTCGTCGACCCCTGTCGGTAGTTGCGACTTGAGGAACGGAGCGATGGGAGTGCAAGCCAGCAGCGCTATCAGGAAGACTGCGATCGTTTCGTTGTCAAGATACAGAGCAGGATAGTGGATCTGACCGCTACCGTCTGAAAAACCCGCCATCGCGAAAAGAAAGCTCCACGCCTGCGAAAAGGTATCAGCGCGAAAGAACACCCACCCCACCATCACTGCGCCCAATACATAAACATGCCGAAGCGGTCGCCAAAGCACCGTAGCAACGGAGGACCGCCGAAGGATACGCTCGCCAACCAACAGTGCACCGTGGAACAGCCCCCAGACGACAAAATTCCAGCTGGCGCCATGCCATAGCCCGCACAGAAAGAACACCATGCCGAGGTTGAAGTACGTCCTGGCTTGTCCCCGGCGATTCCCCCCGGCCGGGATGTACACGTAGTCGCGAAACCAGGTCGAGAGCGAAATGTGCCAGCGACGCCAGAATTCCGTGACCGAGCTCGAAATGTAAGGGTAGTTGAAGTTCTCGAGGAAGGTAAAACCAAACATTCGCCCCAACCCGATTGCCATATCGGAGTACCCAGAAAAGTCGAAGTAGATCTGCAGCGTGTAAGCGATTACTCCCAACCAGGCCAATTCCGTGGTTAGCTCTGACGTTGGGATAGCGAAGATCTTGTCGGCCGGAACGGCGAAGGTGTTGGCGACGAGCATCTTCTTGCTCAGTCCGATCACGAAACGCTGAACGCCGTACGAGAAGTCCTCGACCGACACTCGCCGCGAAACTAGTTCTCGCGAGATGTCTCGATAACGCACGATCGGTCCCGCTACGAGCTGCGGGAACATCGAAACATAGGTGCCGAAATCAATGAGGTTGCGCGTCGCCCGGACGTGGCCCAAGTACACGTCGATCGTGTAGCTCATCGATTGGAAGGTAAAGAAACTGATCCCAAGCGGCAGAGCGATCGCCACACTGGTGTCCCACTGAAGGGCGCCTGCGCCAAGCGCTTGCGCCGCCGAGCTATAACTCGCGACGGCGAAGCCGAAGTACTTGAACAAGAAGAGAATGCCGAGATTGACAACGACAGACAGGACTAGACAAGCGCGCTGCAGGGACGATCGCTCACCACCAGGTTCCAGCTGCGGGACTGCCGCCCCCCACGGCCCGGCCAATCCGCCCGATATCAACAATCCCGCCAGATAGTCGGCTAAGATCGAGGCCACCATCACCAGCACGAAGCCCGCTTCGCCCCACGCATAAAAGAACAAGCTCGCCACGAGCAAGAAAAAATTTCGCGCGCGCCCCGGCAATACGAAATAGACGAGCAGCACGACGGGCAAATACCCGAACAAGAAAATGGAAGAGCTGAAGACCATCGCTAAAGGCGCCGTAAACTACGTTGATCAATCGGAAGATCCTGGCATTGAAGAAGCCCGGTCCCGAGAACCGGTTTGGAGCCCACAGCAGCGAGGCGCCAACCGAGCCGACCCGTATTCCTACAGGAGGATCGCGCTCCTCGCTAGCAGCACTTCTTCGCTCCCGATGTCCGTCGGTGCGCGCCCAGACTCCGATTCGACTCGGACGATCCGGGAGCTGCACCGATTCCCGCCCGGAGCCGTCAAAGCAAGGACGCGAGCTCGATCGCTTCGAGGCCGTGTGCGTCGGCGACACCGGGTTCGACACAACGCCCGTCCCAGGTGTTGACGCCGGCGGCAATCAGCGGCGAGTGGCGGGCGACTTCCGCGACACCCCGGTTTGCAATCTCTAGAGCCGGTCGCAGCGTGACATTGGTGAGTGCGTAAGTGCTCGTGCGCGGCACCGCGCCGGGCATGTTGGCAACGCAGTAGTGAACGACATCATGCACCGAGAAAGTTGGGGCGTCGTGCGTCGTCGGTCGGCAAGTTTCGATGCAGCCACCCTGATCGACCGCGACGTCGACGACGACCGAGCCGGGCGCCATCGAGGCAATGAGCGCTTCGTCGACCAATTTCGGTGCAGCGCGACCTGGCACCAGTACGGCTCCGATCAGCAAGTCGGCACGCATGCAGCAATCCTCGATGGTTTCCGGATTGGAGTGTAGTGTTTCGATGCGGTTGTCGAAGACGTCCTCGAGGTACGCCATGCGGTCCGCATTGACATCGAGAACCGTCACCTCGGCGCCATGACCGATCGCCATGCGCGCCGCCGCTGCCCCCACCGTGCCGCCGCCGATAATCGTCACGCGCCCCTTGCGCGTTCCCGGCACACCGCTCAGCAAGACCCCCTTGCCGCCGTTCTCACGCTGCAGGCAGCTCGCGCCGACCTGTACGGACATACGGCCAGCAATCTCGCTCATCGGTCTCAACAGCGGCAACCCGCCGTTTCGGTCGCGCACGGTCTCGTAGGCAATCGCCCGCACCTCCCGATCCAGCAGCGCGCGCGTGAGGTCGCGGTTCGCCGCCAAGTGGAGGTACGTGTAGAGGATCAGGCCGGGCCGCAACCGGCCGATCTCGTCGCCAACCGGCTCCTTCACCTTAGCCACCATCTCGCAAGCCCAAACCGCGGCTACGTCGTCAACCAAGACCCCCCCGGCGCGTTCGTAATCCGCATCGGGAAAGCCACTGCCGAGTCCAGCACCACTCTCGACGACGACCTGGTGACCAGCCTGCACTAGCTGACGCACGCCAGCAGGCTGAGCGCCAACCCGATACTCACGAACTTTAACCTCTTTCGGAATCCCAATACGCACCCATGAAGTGTAGCAAAAGTCGGGCAATCCGGCGATTCGGAGGAAAGAAGGTGCGTTCGAGGGCGTCGAGCTTCTAAGGCATCATGAGGCTAATCGTAATATCGCCTCACTCCCGTTCGTCTTCGTCTTTCCGGCAAAAGGCTCGAGTACTCACAGCTGTCCTTTTGCCAACAAGTCGATTGGCGATACAAGGTCGACCGTGCCGAGATAGCCGCCACCGATCTCGAGAGCATCGTGCGCCGCGTAGCCCAGGAGCTCCTGAGAGCGGCGCGGCAAGGTACGAACGACGTCGAGAGGAACGCTCAAGTATTGGTTCTCTTCGGTGCGCAACCAACCGGCGCAGTACGATACATGCATGCCGCGCCGCCGCGCCGCCGCGGTGCTGTTCGGCCCGCCGCCGTGAAGGGCCGTGCCGAGGTAGATGACTGCGTCGCCGGCATTCATCTCGGCGATGGCGATCTCGTCGTCGCGTGCCTCACGTTCCTCTGGCCATCGATGGCTCCCCGGCACGATTCGGGTTGCGCCGTTGTCGGCGCAGAAATCGGACAGAGCGATGATCGAGGCGAGCTGGACCACCGCGTGCGGCTTGGGCAAGTGCGGCCAGACCGCCTGGTCGCGGTGCATGAACTGCTGCTCCGAGCCGGGTCCGCGATCGAGCACGTGAGCGATATTGAGGATGTAGTCGGCACAATTGGGAGCCAGAATCTCGTCGCAGACTGCCATGTACGCCGGATGCGGCAGGATGTCGTGCGCGAAGATTTGGGAGTGCGCTGCAACAGCGGCGAGGTGTCGGGTCTTGTCTCCGAAGAACCACTCGGTCGCGGGGTTGAGAAACTTGCGCGCCGGATCCGCGACGGCCAGTAACGGATCGAGCTCAGCATTGAATCGAGCCAACAAACCGGGCTCGAGAAAGCCGTTCACGATCACAGCGCCGTGTTCCTGCAGCGCACCAACGAGCCCCTCGACCGGTTGCCCAGCATCCACATGGGTAATCGAAGTTTTCATTTCGCCGCACCCTAGCACCAGTGCCCGCCTCCTTGCACGCCCGTATCGGAACAGGGGCCAGGGTGCGACGCGGGCTCACCAGACGGCCGCGATCCCGAAGTCGTCGAAGGCTGGATCGGCTGTGACGAGTGTCAGCCCGTCCAGCGAAGCCTGCGCCGCCAGCATTCTGTCAAATGGGTCTCGGTGTGCGACGTCCCACGCGCCGGCCCGCACCGCGTGCGCCCACGTGACGGTTAGCTCAGAGAAGCCGGCCTTGACCATGAAACCGCCGAAGTCGGATATGAGCGGCCCAGCTGAGGCAAGCTTGCCGAGGCGATGTTTCGTCGCAATCTCCCAGGCGCTCGCGCTGGATACGCGAAGCTGGTTCCCTGGGTCGCGCATGACCCCATGAGCTCGCCGCGAAAGCCGGCTGTCGTCGAACAACCACCACAAGAGCGCGTGCGTATCGAGCAGATAGCTCACTTCTCCCAAGCCCGAAGTTCATCGTCGGGGAGAGGTTCGAAGAACGCATCCTCGACCGCACCGCGCAGCAGCCCCGGCTTTCGAGCCTCAGGCACGGCGAGGGGCGTCAACCGCGCGTACGGTTTCCCGTTCTTCGCGATCACAATCTCCTCCCCGGCGTGCGCTCGGTCGAGCAACCGCGAGAGATGAGTCTTTGCTTCGTGTACATTCACCACTGACATATTTCGCACTTAGTCAATACGACAGACTAAGTCAACCAGCTTATTTTTGGTTGACCGGCAGGGTGACCCCATACTAGGGCTTTGAATGGGTGTTTGGGTCGGATTGACCTGACCTTCGGCTAGTACTTCCCCAACCATCTCGGGCCGCGGGCGATACAAATTGAAAGTTGCCGACAACGGAGGTCTCCAGGTGAACACGACGGTATTCAAGAGAACCGAGTGTAGGGCGCCCGCCCTCGCCATCCTGCCGATATTGCTATGGTCGTCGGGCCCTCTGCCGCTGCAAGCTCAATTCGGCCCGCTGGGCAACGAGTTCCTGGTCAACACGTACACAATACGGAATCAACATGACGCGGCCGTCGCCTGCGACGGCGCCGGAAACTTCGTCATGGCCTGGGAAGCACCGGCGAGCAATAGTTTCTTCGACACGGTCTTCGCTCGGCTCTACGACGTCGACGGAACACCGCTCGCTCCGCCGATCGAAGTCCCGGTGAGCGACTGCGCCGGCTTTCGCGAAAAACCCAGTGTCTGCCGGCAGACGAACGGCGACGCCGTCGTCGTCTGGCAAAACGAACAATTGAATACTGGACACGGACAGCGCTTCGACAGCGCGGGGAACACTCTAGGAGGCGAGTTCCAAGTGAATTCCCAGCGCGGTCTCCGGTACCCGGAAGTTGGCTGCGACGACGGTTTCGTGGTCGTGTGGCAACAGGGCGGTAGCTACGGAGCGACGATCGCCGGCCAGAGATATGACAGCAACGGTGCGACCGCAGGGTCCGAATTTCAAATCAACCAGTTTACAGGTGGGTACACCGTACAGGCCGATGTTGCGGTGGACTCCGACGGCGACTTCATGGTCGCATGGTTCTCGCAATACCCGGGAGGCGGCAACGGGGAAATATTCGGTCGCCGCTTCGGCAGTGACGGCGCCCCCCTGGGCAGCCAGTTCCAAGTCAACACATACACCACGATGTTCCAGTTCCGTCCATCGCTCACCGCAGACAGCGCGGGCAATTTCGTTGCCGTTTGGGAGAGTTACACCAAGGACGGCGACGGCCGCGGGATCTTCGGACAGCGCTTTGCCGACGACGGGACGTTTCAGGGAAGCGAGTTCCAAGTCAACACGTTCACTGTCGGCTCGCAGGAATTTCCGGACGTCGCCGCGCGGTCCAACGGCGATTTTCTCGTCGTCTGGGGTTCCTTCGGCCAGGACGGCGATGACGGCAGCGTGCATGGCCAGCGATATGGCAGCGACGGCAACCAGCTTGGCACTGAGTTTCTCGTCAACACCTACACGACGGATAGCCAACAGCTGCCGATCGTTGCCGCCGAAGCCGATCGCTGGCTCGTCGCATGGCAGAGTCTTGGCGACGGCGACGCGGCCGGAATCTTCGCCCAACGCTACGCCAGCGACGGTAGCGTGCTCGGCAGCGAGTTCCTGGTCAATACCTACACAACCGATGCTCAGCTCGAGCCGTCGGCAGCCTGCACCGCGGCCGGAGCCTGTACTGTTGCGTGGCACGGGCCCTCTACAGCGAACCCCCTGCAGACGATCCTACTGCAAAACTTCGACGCCGGCGGCGCAGCGACGGGTGCCGAGGTCGAACAATCGACCGGCCCGTGCACCTCGCCGAGCCTAGAAGATCCCGCGACTTGCCGCGCCGCGGACGGGCGTTTCGTCGTCGCCTACGAAACGCGGAGCGTGTTCACGGAAAATGCCCTCGCGATAGGGGCGCAGCGCTTCGACAGCGACGGTGGCCTGGTTGGTGCGGAGATTCAGGTCAGCGACGGCACGCAGTACCAAGGCGATCCGGCCATCTCATGCGATGACGACGGCAATTTCGTCGTCGTCTGGGAAGACGACCGCGGCGGTTTCGACGAAATCGCCGGCCGGCACTTCGCCAGCGACGGCACCGCACTCGGCAGCGAATTCGAGATCAGCAGCTACACCACTACGGCGGAGGGTGACCCGCGAGTTTCGTGCGATCCCTCGGGCAACTTCGTCGTCGTCTGGGAAGCCGACGATGGAAACTACGACAACGTCGTCGGGCTACGCTTCGACAGCAGCGGGACACCTCAAGGGACCGAGTTCACCGCCAACACCTATACGGTCGGCAATCAGCAGGATCCCGACGTGTCGTGTGACGCCCTAGGGAACTTCGTCGTCGCCTGGGAGAGCGGCTCTACCGACGAGATCCGTGCACAGCGCTTCGGCAGCGCCGGCACGCTGCTCGGAGCAGAGCTCGTCGTCAGCAGCTACACCTTAGCCGATCAGGCGGATCCGAGAGTCAGCTGCGATGACCAGGGCAACTTCGTCATCGCGTGGGAAGGTGACGGAATCGACGGTGACAGGAGTGCGGTCGTAGCCCGTCGCTTCGACAGCAACGGAGGATCGATCGGCAGCGAGTTCGTCGTCAACACGACTACCGCCGACGACCAAGACGAACCCCTGATCTGCTGCGCGCCGGACGGCGCTAGCTTCGTCGTCGGTTGGGAGAGCGACGCGCAAGATGGCGATGCCAACGGAATCTTTGCGCAGGTGTTTCAAGTGAGCGTGCGCACACCGACCACCACCCCCACGTCGACTCCGACCAACACCCCCACATCGACTCCAACCGACACCCCCACCTTGACTCCAACCGACACGCCCACGTTGACTCCGACCGAGACCCCCACATTGACCCCGACCGACACTCCCACTTTGACTCCGACCGAGACCCCCACCTCGACTCCGACAGCAACGGCACCGCCAGTAGACAACGACGGCGACGGTGTCTCGGATGCGACCGAGAACGCCGGACCGAACGGCGGCGACGCCAACGACGATGGCACGCAAGATTCGCAACAGAGCAATGTGTCGACGCTGCCTCTGCCGAACGGCCGCTCCGTCACCATGGTGACCACGGGCGCGTGCGGGCCGAATACGGCAGTGGAGACTTTCAGCGAAGAGGACGTCGGCAATGATCCCAACTTCCTCTATCCGCACGGTCTCATCGGCTTCGAGCTGCCATGTCCGGCACCGGGGTCGAGCGCCGACGTCGTGCTTCTGTTCCACGGCGTCGCCGACTTGTCCGCGTCTACTTACCGAAAGTTCGGACCGCTGCCACCGCTGTTCGCCACGCCGCTGTTCTACACGCTCCCCGGAGTCGTGTTCGGCACGACCATGGTGGCTGGAGAAACGGTGGCAACCGCGTCGTTGTCGCTAACCGACGGACTCATTGGCGACGACACCCCGGTCGATAGCCTGATCGTCGACCAGGGAGGCCCGGCAATCCCGGACACCCCCACGGCGGCTCCCATCCTGTCGAGCCGGATGATCGCATTCGGAGTGCTGGCGCTCCTCATGCTGGGCGCCGCCGGCATCATGCGGCGGAGGAGAGTATTTTAACTGCGGGGTATAAGTGCGGGGTACGGCCTACGGGGTACGGGGTATAAGTGCGGGTGTGGCTACCTTTTGATTGATCGCTGAAGTCCGCGGCGCAGTGCGTTGAGCATTCGCCCGAGCCTGGCGGTCGTTTCGAGGAGGCTCACGAATCGACCGTCTTTAGCCAGATCGAGCTGTCCCGAAAGCTCGATCTGTGTTTCAAGCTCGAGTAGTGAGCCATACGCGATCGAAATGAACCGGTCGTAGTCCCTGCCCCCGCGCCCGTAACCTTCAGCAATGTTCGACGGGATTGAAACTGCAGCGCGGCGCATCTGTGACGTCAGCCCGTAGATCTCGTCACGCGGAAATCTCTTCGCAAACGAGTAGACCTCCCGCGCCAACGCCATCGCTTCTCGCCACACACGCAACTCCCGATGCTTGGACATGATCAGGACCCAGCCTACCGCGCAAAGCGTACACTTACAAATGCGCTACATCAAAAATATCTTCGAACCGTACCCCGAACCTGTACCCCGTACCCCGTAGGCCGTACCCCGAACCTGTACCCCGTACCCCGTACCCCGTAGGCCGTACCCCGAACCTGTACCCCGTACCCCGTAGGCCGTACCCCGAACATGTACCCCGCTCCTGTAGTTGTTCCCCCCGGAAAGGCCCTGCTAGGATCAAGCGTGGCCAAAGATACAGTCTCCCACAAGCTTGAAACGGCGCTCGGCCTTTTGGACGACGGCGTCGATCTGCTTCGTTGCCGGCTTCGGCGCGAGCAGCCTGATGTGACGGACGACCAACTCGACGAATTGGTCGCCGAATGGCTCAACCCCGCCCCGGGGCATCTCACGGGTTCCGCAGCCAGCCACTTCCGTCTGCGCGAAGACCCTGTTGAACACGGGTGAGTATACTCGGTTCAGCTCTACGTGAGTTGTCCAGCACTCTGGAATGTCGCTGGGCGCTGGTCGGCGGGCTCGCCGTTTCTGCTCGGGCCGAACCCCGGCTGACACGCGACATTGACGTCGCGGTCGCGGTAGAGAACGACACCGCCGCCGAAGCGATTGTCTCGCGGCTGATCTCGCTGGACTATGAGGTTGTGGCGACCGTAGAGCAGGATCGCACGAAGCGTCTCGCCACGGTACGCCTTCGGCCGCCGGGGGCGCAGGTGGGCGGCGTCGTGGTCGACCTGCTCTTCGCCAGCTGCGGAATTGAGCCAGAGATTGTCGCGAGCGCCGATCAAATCGAGGTCCTTGATGGAGTCCGCGTCGGCGTTGCCCGCGTCGGTCACTTGTTTGCGATGAAAGTATTGTCGCAAGATGACGACGCGCGTCCCCAAGACCGCATCGATCTCGCCGCGCTCGGCGCGATCTTGTCCGACAGCGAACAACGGCTAGCCGCGTCGGCACTAAGTTTGATCGAGGAACGTGGCTTCAGTCGAGAAAAAAATCTGCGACAAGCCCTGGCCGATGCCCTCACCCGATACGCGCCACGAGAGTCGAATCCCTGACACCAAGACGCCCCGTACCCCCCACCCCCCACCCCCGAACCCCCCCCCCCCCCCCCCCCCCCCCCCCCCCCCCCCCCCCAAACCCCACCCCCCCCCCCCCCCCCAAGCCACCCCAACAAAACCCACCACACCCCCAC
>JAJCZJ010000057.1 GCA_029262455.1 Deltaproteobacteria bacterium
TTCGCGCTTCTCGGCCTTGTAGAACTTGACATGCCGGCACGGATTCGACCCATCCGGTCGCCAGCCCCAAAGCTCCGCAAGGTTGAGCGCCTTCGAGAACTGCGACCGCACGAGGTTGGCCATCCCCGGCGTCTCGGCGAGTTCGGTATGCAGTGCCTGGATGTCTTGCCGAGTGATGTCGACGACCTTGCGGTCACCAAAGCGCGGTAGGAGGAATCGATCCCAGATTCGCTGGTGTGCCTTGACGGTGATCGGCTTGTTGTGGACCGGGGAGTATTCCGTCATAAACCGCTCGGCCAACTCCTTCATCGTCGGTGCGCGCCGGTAGGAGCTGCGATCAGCTGCCGGGTCTTCACCCTGTCGCGCCTGACCGAGAACCTCGTTAGCCTTTCCTCGCGCCTCGTACAGGGTGAGTTCTCCATAGCGCCCGATTGTCAGGAAGCGTTGCTTGCCGCGCACCCGGTAGGTGACGACGAAAGCTTTCCGCCCTGATGGGTAGACCCTGAGCCCGAAGCCCGCGATCTCGGTGTCCCACAGGTAGTGCGCGCCGGTCTCCCGCTCATACCGCGCCCCGTCGATAACCCGTTTCGTCAGTCTCTTCCGCATGGTGTCCTCCTGGCCCACCCTGGAGGTGAGCAAACATTGAGCAAACAGCTGGAGCCGTACTGTGGGGTGAAATGGCGTGCTCCATGCACCACTTGTACACGGCTAAGCTTATGTCTGTCAACAGTTAGAGTGATCCAGCGTGAACCTAAGTAATCGGGCGTAAGGGCACCCCGCTTTCCGTCTTATAGGGGTACGAGTTGATCTACCCAAGACGGAGGAATCATGGGCGACCCTAGGGACAGCGACCCCAAGAAGCCAGCGCCGCACGACGGCAGCTATCGCAGGCTCTTCTCCCATGCCCGCATGGTCGAAGATCTCATTCGCCGCTACATCGGACCTGCATGGATCGATCGCCTCGACTTCTCGACCCTGGAGATGGTGCCGGCCCACTATGTCAGCGACGAGCTCGAGCAGCGCGAGAGTGACGTCGTTTGGCGCCTGCGTTATGGCCCGTCGGGCGAGTGGTTCTACGTCTACTTGCTGATCGAATTCCAGTCGGGGGTGGTCCGCTTCATGGCGATCCGCGTGCTGTCCTACATGATGCTGCTGTACCAGGATCTGATCCTCCGCAAGCAGCTGACGCGCTCGCGCAAGCTACCGCCGGTGCTGCCGATCGTGCTGTACAATGGAACACGGAAGTGGACGGCGCCGCTGCAGGTGGCGGAGTTGATCGAGTCGCTGCCGGGTTGTGAGGCTCTTCTGCCTCGCTTCGAGTACCTGGTGATCGACGAGGGTCATCTACCGCCAGAGCAGTTGGAGCCGTTCGACAATCCCGTGTCGGGAGTGTTTCGCCTCGAGCAGTCTCAGGGGCTGGAGGAGATCCAGCGCATCATCGATACGCTGATCGAGGTCCTCGACGATCCGGAGCTGCGGGAGCTGCGGCGGGACATGGCGACTTGGTTGCGCCGGGTGGTTCTTCCAGCGCGGCTGCCGGGGGTAGAGGTTGCCGAGCTTCACGACTTGCAGGAGGCGAAAATCATGTTGGCAGAACGTGCAGCGACCTGGCCGAAGCAGTGGATGGCAGAGGGGTATGAATCGGGGTATGGATCCGGCCTACGGGAGACCTTGACGGAGCTGATCGAGGAGAAGTTCGGCGCCGTGGATTCGCGCTATGTCGAGTTGATCGCCGCGGCTCCCGAGGCGCGGCTCAAGGCTTGGCTGAAGCGTATTCTCAGGGCCGAAACTGTCGCTGATCTTTTTGAGAGCTGAGGCATCCTCGAGCGGCCAATCGAAAGGGCCGGCACCCCGCAAAACGCGGTACCTCGAGCCCGGGGAAGTCGAGCAAGAAATCGAGAAACGGATCTCCTGACCACGAATCGACTCGAGTCAGCGCTCCGCGCCGGGCGGCAGAGCGAGAATCCGTTGCGCCGGGCGACCGCCGACGAGGCACCGCGACAAGCCAGGGCGACATCCAGGGCAAGGAGTTGCGGATGCTCGCCGAGGAGCGGGCGATAGCGTTCGACATCGCGGCCGACCTCGCCCGCGATCCAGTCAGCTTCCTCGGCATCGTCCAGATTCATGGCAGCGGCTTCGATCAGTCCGGCCCGCATTTCGGGTACCGCGACCCGCGCCATGGCGTCGAGCGCCTGGCTCCAGCCGCCGGCATCGAACAGCGGCCGCCAGGCGGTGAGGATGGGCACCGCGCGGTTCGGAGGCTCCGCCGCGACGCTGGCGACCAGGCGGACCAAGGCCTCCTGGTCGGCAGGCGCCGGGCCATGGTCGGAGATGCGGGCCGCGTGGTGCGACCGAGCCTGGCCATGGTCCGCGAGCACCGCGTCGGCGTGGATCAACGCGAGCAGCACCGCATCGTCCCCCAGGTGCTCCGACAGAGCCTCAGCAGCGGATCGGACGTGACCGCAGAAGTAGATTGCTTCACAAAGCTCGACCAGCTCGCAGCGCAGAAAGCGCGCCACCTGCTGGCGCTGGTCCGCGGCGAAGCCGTCGGCGACGGCCCTCGCCATTGCCAGCAGCCTCAACAGGACGTCGTGATCATTCACCGCCTCCCGACCGCTGCGCTCACCAGCTCCGGCGGCCTGGCGCAAGGCCCACAGCTCGAGGCTCCACAACGACGCCCGGCGCTCGGCCGACCCGTCGCGCGCGCTCTGAGAACGCAGGAAGCCCGCCAGCTCGCCGTATCGCTCGTCGGCGGCGAGCGTTTCAGCCTCGGACCACTGCTCGACGCCCGTCGAGCTCGCGTCAACCTCGAGATCGGCCGCCAGCAGCTCGGGGCGGGCGGCGAGGAGCCTCGCCAGTCCGGCCGCGCCGCAGCGCTCTGCGACCAACTCCAACAAGTCCCGCCAGCGTCCTCGCAGGGCGTGGTGGAGAGGGCGCAGGAGCGACGGCGGATCCTCCCGCAACAGCTTGGCGGTGAACGCCGGCACGCGTCTCAGGCCTGCCAGCAGCTGTTCGTCGGCACCACCCGCGCGACGGCGGCGCAGGCTCTGCCCGAGCTTGTGCAACCCTTCGAGCGCCTGGACGTGCTGCGCCACCGCCCGCAGCAGCGCAGTGCCTGTACCGTCGAGCGGCACCTCGCGCGCCGCCGTCGCCGCCGCCTGGCCGGCGGCGGTGAGGGTCTTCGCCCCGGGTCGTCCGCCGCGCGCCCCAACCGCCACCAACGCGCGATACAGATCCCAAACCGCCCGCGCGGCGGGATCGGCGAAGGCGAGCCGTCTGGGGAGCCCGCCACCGGCAGCATGCCCTTCGACAGCGCCAAACAGGCGCTCCGCCTCGTCGATGTCCCTCGCCAGCGGATCCCCGCCCTCGACCGCCGGCAAACGGTCGCCGCCAGCGAGCGCTCGCAGCATGGCAGGCAGGCGACGACCGACGCCGAACGTGGCAACCTCGGACGCGCTCACGTCGGGCAGGCTGGCCGCCGCCCCGCAGCGGCCGTGCGCCAGATCGTCCGCCGCCATCGCCCTAGTCGCCAACAGCGGCGATGCGGCGGCGGGCCGGATCTGCGTCAGAAGCTCGCTGAGCCGCGCCAGGTCGCCGCCGGTCAAGGCGCCGGCGAGGGCGCGGTCGGCGACCTCCCGGTACATGGATGCAAAGGCCTCGTCCGCCTCCTCGGCATAGGTCTTTGCTGCGGCGAGAAAGGCGTCGTCGTCCTGGCGCAGATAGAGTTCCTCGAGCAGCTCCGCCTGCTCGGTACGCCGCCGTTGCCGCTTCTTGAGCTGGCGCCTTCGGCTCACGTCGCCACGACCGCCTCTTCCGCTTCCTCGAGGCACTCCAAGAGCTCGTCTTCGAGCCGATCGACCTCCCCCGGATCGGCCGACTCGGAGGCCAGCGCCGTCTCGTAGACGACAGCGGCGGCGAGCAGACGCTCGCGCAGGTCTCCCGCAGCCAGCTCGGCGCCGACTTTGCGTGCCTTGCGGATCATGTAGTTGTCGACAGCGTCCGACGGCGGCGCGTCCGACGGTGGCGCGGCCGGCGTCCGGCGGCGAGTGTCGAGGGTGACTTGCCGGCGGTTCTCGGTGTCCTTCTGGTGTACCCGGACGCGGATGATGCCATCGGTGTCGTAGGCGAATTCGACCACCACCGGCGAGCCCTCGGGGGCCGGCTCGAGATCGAACGGAAAGCTGTCGATCAGGGTATTGTGGCTGCAGCGCGGCCGCTCCCCCTGATAGACCTCGATCTCGACCGTCTCCTGCTCGTCGACCATGGTGTAGTAGACCTCCGAGCGGGTGGTCGGAATCTGGCTGTTGCGGCGGATGATGATCGCGAAGTAGTCGGCCTCGCGGCGGCCGAACAGCCCCGGCGCGTCGTCGACGGCTTTCACTCCCAGGGAGTGGGCGGCGACGTCGACCAGGATGTGGTCGAACAGCTCGCCGCCGAGGATCGCGCCCTGGACGGCGGCCCCGAGGGCAACGCACAACGCCGGATCCACCGCGTGCCCCACCGGGCACTCGAAGCGTTCTACCAGCATCTCCCGCACCCGCGGAATCGACGTCGATCCGCCGACCAGCACCACCCGCTCGATCGCGGACGCCTCCAGCCGCGCCTCCGCCAGCGCCCGATCGACCTCCGCCAGCGTGCCGTCGAGCGGGCCGCCGATCCACTCCTCGAAGCTCGCGCGGGCGATCTCTAGATCGAGATGGAGACCGGGCGCCAGAGCCTCTTCGATCACCCGCGCGTAGGGCATCGACGAGAGGTCGATCTTGACGAGCTCGGCGGCGGCGGTCAGACGGGCCAGCGCCCGGGCGTCGGCCGCGAGATCGCGACCGTGCTCGACCCGCAAGTGCTCCAGCAACCGCGCGACGATCGCCTGGTCGAAGTCGTCGCCTCCGAGGCGGGCATCGCCGCCGCTCGCACGCACCTGATCGAGCTCTCGGCTGATCTCGACCACCGAGACATCGAAGGTACCACCACCGAGGTCGTAGACCAAAATGCGTTCCGCCCGGTCGTCGTCCCGACGCCCCGCTCCGCCCCGCATCAGCAGCCGGTCGTAGAGCAACGCCGCCGCTGTCGGCTCGTTGAGAATTCGCACCACCTCGAGCCCGGCCAACTCGCCAGCGCGGATCGTGGCGCGGCGCTGGGCGTCCTCGAAGTAGGCCGGCACGGTAATCACCGCCCGCTCGATCGCGTGTCCCTCCGCCGCCTCCCCTTGCCGTTTGAGATAACGCAGGATCTCGGCGGCGATCTCTTCCGGCGCGAACTGCCGGTCTCCCAGCTGAAGCATCTCGCACTGGCCCAGCCGCCGCTTGATCGAGCGCACGGTGGTCTCGGGCTCGAGCAACAGGCGGTTGCGGGCCCGCTGCCCGACCAGCGTCCGACCGCCACCGCGGTCAAAGCTCACCACCGACGGCACCACCGGCTGGCCGTCGATCTCGATCACCCGCGGCCCGGCGGGTTCCATCACCGCCAGGCAGGAGTTGGTGGTGCCCAGGTCGATACCGTAGATCGTGCTGCTCATGTCGCCTCGTCGTCTCTGTTCTCGGGCTCGTCCGCCGCCGGACGCAGCCGGTTGACGGTCACCAGGGCCGGCCGCTCCACTTCATCGCCGAGGAGATAGCCCGGCAGCACCTCCTCCACCACCTGCCCGTCGGGCAGGTCGTCGCGACGGCAGACGCCGTGGGCGCGGTGGAGGCGGTCATCGAACGGCCGGCCGCGGGTCGGAATCGATACCAAATCGAAGGAGCGCTGGAGATTGCCCACCCTGATCTCGAGCAGATCCAGTCCTTCGCGCAACGAGCGTGGAGAGTCCTCGTCAACCGCCGCGGACGCTCCCGAGACCGAAAGATCCCGCAGCTGCCGGACCGCCTGCCCAAGATCGATCAGGGTGCGCAGCTGGCCGGCGGTGAGCTCCGCTGCGGACGGCTGCCGCCCGCCGGACGCTCGCGGCGGGGCCACACTCTGCGAGTCTGGAGAGCTCTCGCTCCCGAGACGGGCGACGGCCTGCTTCGCGCAAGCTGCCGCCGGTGCTGCCGATCGTGCTGTACAATGGAACACGGACAGCGCCGCTGCAAGTGGCGGAGTTGATCGAGTCGCTGCCGGGTTGTGAGGCTCTTCTGCCTCGCTTCGAGTACCTGGTGATCGACGAAGGGCATCTGCCGCCAGAACAGTTGGAGCCGTTCGACAATCCGGTGTCGGGAGTGTTTCGGCTCGAACAATCGCAAGGTCTGGAAGAGATCCGGCGCATCATCGATACGCTGATCGAGGTCCTCGACGATCCGGAGCTGCGAGAGCTGCGGCGGGACATGGCGATGTGGTTGCGCCGAGCGGTTCTCCCGACGCGGCTGCCGGGCGCCGAGGTTCCCGAGCTTCACGACTTGCAGGAGGCGAAGATCATGTTGGAAGAACGTGCAGCGACCTGGCCGAAGCAGTGGATGGCCGAAGGGTATGAATCGGGTTATGGAACCGGCTATGGATCGGGTTATGGATCCGGCCTGCGGGAGACCTTGACGGAGCAGATCGAGGAGAAGTTCGGCGCCGTGGATTCACGCTATGTCGAGTTGATTGTCGGGGCTCCCGAGGCGCGGCTCAAGGCTTGGCTGAAGCGTATTCTCAGAGCCGAGACTGTCGCTGATCTTTTCGAGAGCTGAAGCTCTTCGACGACGTCGAAGCTGGCGAATCCACTGCGCAGCAGCCGTCCTCTGAGGACGCTGACGAAGCCTTGGACGGCCCCAAGATCACTCCGCATATCGCAATATCACACTCATGTCGCCTGCATCCGTGATGTTCCCAAAAACATCACACCCAAGTCGCCTGCGTCCGTGACATTTCAAAAGACATCGCGTCGACACCGCCTGCGATCACGATCTTCGACGAAAAATCACAGTCCACGTGCCGGCAGGCATGCCATTCTCATCGTGACTGGCTCCGCAACACTTGCGCCAGCGAACCTTCGGTGAGTTGCGATCGAACGGGAGGCGGCGCGATCCAGGACTTCGACGTCCGGCGACGCCGACCGGGCGGCCTGCTAAACTCAGGCCACCAGTTTCTTGGATGGGGACCGAGCGCGGGGCGGATGCCTACCGTGGGCACCCGTGCGGACGCAATATGAAGATGCGAACTCAGATCGACAGCTCCGCTCCAAGTTCAGGTCCACGGCACGCCCCACTGCATGCTGTACGGAGCTCCTGCCGCCTCCGTTGGCGACGCACCGCCAGATACCTGATCGGAGTCATCGTCGTGAGCTGGTCTGGCCAACTCGCGATAGCGGCAGACGAGCCGCCGCAGATCCCAGCGACGGTCCGCTTCGAACATCTGTCTACCGAGGACGGATTGTCTCAGAACACGGTGTTCAGCATCGAGCAGGATCGCCAGGGCTTTATGTGGTTCGGCACCAAAGTTGGCCTCAATCGCTACGATGGCTACGGTTTCAAGACGTTTACCCATGATCCTTATGCCCTCGACACGTTGTCCGAAGCCTTCGTCCGGGTACTGTTCGAAGATCGCTCAGGACTGCTTTGGATCGGCACCAACCTCGGCGGCCTCAACCGCTTCGACCCGGTCACCGAGACCTTCACTCATTACCGACACGATCCTGAGGACGTGACCAGCCTCAGTGACGACGACGTGCGGGCGATCTACCAAGATCGCGCGGGCACGTTGTGGATCGGCACCCAGGGTGGTGGCCTCAACCGATTCCATCCGGAAACCGAGTCGTTCACCCGTTACCAGCCTAACGACGACGACCCGGCGACACTGTCCCACTTCGATGTCCGAGCGATCATCGAGGATGGTGAAGGCGCGCTGTGGATCGGAACGTTTGGGGGCGGGCTGAATCGCCTGGTGCCCGCCCCATCGGCGAGCGAGCCTGCGAGTTTTGTCCACTACCAGGAGGATCGCGACGACCCAGAGAGCCTGGTCGACAACCGAATCCGCGCTCTGGCGATCGATCGTAACGGCCAGCTGTGGATCGGAACCAACGACGGACTGGCGCGTCTCGAGCCGTCAACCGAAACCTTCGACCGATTTCGCCACGACCCAGAACGCCCCGACAGTCTGACCGACAACCGCATTCGTTCTCTCTACCGAGACACCGCGGGGCGGTTATGGATCGGAACTCGGCTCGGCCTCAGCCTGTTCCAGCCCGGCACCGAGACGTTCCGGCGGTTCCGGCGCGATACGGACGATCCTTACAGCCTGAGCGGCGATTCCGCCTACTCGATTCTCGAAGATCGCTCAGGCAGCCTGTGGATCGGCACCTACAACGGCGGCGTCAACCGCTTCGACCCAACCGCCGAAACCTTCAGTCAATATCGATACGAACCCGACAACCCCAACAGCGTGAGTGCAGACGAGATCAGTGCTCTCCATGCCGGCGCCGACGGCAGGCTGTGGATCGGAACCTACGGCGGCGGCCTCGACCGCTTCGATCCGACGACTCAGAGCTTTCGCCACTACCGCCATGACCGCAACGATCCGACGAGCTTGTCCGATAATCGTGTCGCCTGTCTGCTCGAGACTCGTTCCGGCCAGCTATGGGTCGGGATGTACAACAACGGACTCAGTCGCTTCGACGACGTCCGCCAGAGCTTCGTCCACTACCGACACGACCCCCTCGACCCCGCCAGTCTGAGTCGCGATTACGTCAGGGCGCTTTACCAGGATCGGGCTGAGAGACTCTGGGTCGGCACCCAGGGTGGCGGGCTCAGCCGTTTCGAGCCCGCCACTGAAACCTTCATCCACTATCGCCATGATCCGGAAGACGCCACCAGCATCAGCCACGACAGTGTCTTCGCGATCCTCGAAGACACCGCTAGCACGCTCTGGGTCGGCACCTACGGCGGGGGTCTCAATCGTCTCGATCCGACCACTGGCGAGTTCACCCAATACCGACACAATCCACAGGTTTCGTCGAGCCTCGGACACGACGCAGTGTCATCGATCCATCAAGATCGTTCAGGGCGACTGTGGATCGGCACCTACGGTGGAGGTCTCAATCGCTTCGATCCGATTGCCGAGACCTTCACCCACCATACCGGGGCCAAGGAACTGGTCGAAAACACCGTGCTTGGGATCCTCGAGGATCGGCTTGGACGTTTGTGGCTCAGCACCAACCGCGGCTTGTCTCGCTTCGACCCAGCTACGGAAAGCTGGACCAGCTACGACGTTCGCGATGGTTTGCAGGACGTGGAGTTCAACCCAGGGTCCTTTAGCCTCGGCCCTGACGGCGCCATGTACTTTGGTGGTAATAGCGGTTTCAACGCCTTCCAGCCCGAGAAGTTCCAAGACAACACGTTCGAGCCGCCGGTGGTCTTGACCTCGTTCAAAATCTTCGAGCAGGGAGTCGAAAGTGAACGTGCGAGCTCCTACCTCGACGAGATCGAGCTCAGCTATCAAGACAATTTCTTCTCCTTCGAGTTCGCCGCCCTCAACTTTCGCCGGCCGGACAAAAACCGCTACCTTTTCCGGCTCGAAGGGCTCGACGAAGACTGGAGAGATCCCGGCACGCGGCGTTATGCCAGCTACACCAAAGTGCCTCCCGGCAACTATGTATTCCGCGTCAAAGGCTCGAACAACGACGGCCGCTGGAACGACAATGGCACCTCGGTGAGGATCGTCATCTCTCCGCCATTGTGGAAAACCCCCGCCTTTATAGCCCTAGAAGTCCTCCTCGCCGCCGGGCTTCTCTATAGCGCCTTCGTCGCCCAACGGCGTCGACTCAAACGTCAGGAAGTAGCAGCATTACAACGCCTGGAATTACAAGGCAAACAACAGGAGCTGGCGTCAGCGGAACAATGGGCTCGCGAGCTCGAAAGCAAGAATCAAGAGCTCGAGGACCAGCATCAACAAATCCTGCAAACTCAGGCACAGTTGGTACAGTCGGAAAAGCTCGCCTCCCTTGGCCAACTGGTGGCTGGAGTTGCCCACGAGATCAACAACCCGGTGAGCTTCATCTCCTCAGGCCTGCCAGCGCTGCGCCGCGATGTCGATCAACTCAGCGCATTGGTACCCGACAACCAACGGGATGCGCGGTATCAAAAGGTCAGTGCAAGAATCATCACCCTCGTCGATGTGATCGCTGAAGGCGCCCGCCGAACCACCGAGATCATCAAAAGCCTGCGGACTTTCTCACGGCAGGATGAAGCTCAACTCGCGACCATCGACCTCAACCAGGGCCTCGACTCTACCCTCAGCCTGCTCCACAATCTCACCAAGAACCGGATTCGCGTCGTCAAAGACTATGGCGACCTACCGCCCGTCCAATGTTATGGCAGCCAACTCAACCAGGTTTTCATGAATCTCCTGGTCAACAGCATTCAGGCCATCGACGGCAAAGGGACGATCAGCGTCACCACCGAAAAAATCGACAACTCGCATGTCGCCATCACGATTCGAGACACCGGGATCGGTATGACCGAGGAGGTCAAGAAGAAGATCTTCGATCCCTTCTTCACTACCAAACCGGTTGGTGAGGGTACCGGACTGGGGCTGTCGATCAGCCATGGCATTCTCGAAGAACACCGGGCAACCCTCGAGCTCCAAAGTCAGCTCGGCGAGGGATCCGAGTTCAGAATCACATTACCGATTCGCCAACCCTCGGAGCCTCGAAGCGAGGCGCGAACGGGCTAATTTCGGTTATCCTTCGACAGCGCCATGAACGATCTCCCCTCCATCCTCTATGTTGATGACGAGAACCTGAGTCATCTCATCTTCAAGGCGGTCTTCGAAGACGACTATCAAGTCCACACCGCGATTTCTGCCCGCGAGGGTCTGGAGACGCTGCGTCGCGAGTCGATCGATCTGCTGATCACCGACCAATGTATGCCAGAAATGACGGGCGTCGAGCTGCTCCAAGAAATCCGCGACGAGTATCCCGACATCGGCCGCGTGATCTTGTCCGCCTACTCCGACACCGACGCCATCGTCGAAGCGATCAATGCCGGCCGTGTCGACCACTACGTCACCAAGCCATGGCAGGCGGATGAGCTCAAGACGGTCATCGATTTGGTGATCGCCGACGCCCAGCGACGAGCCCGTCGCAGTCGGCAGGTCGAGGAGCTGCAAACCGAGCTGGCGCGAGAACGTCGATTACGGCAGGAGCTCGAGCAATATGTGCCGGACGAGATCCTCGCCAAGGTCCTCGGATCCGACGTTCAAGAGTGAGTATCACCCTGTAACTTGGCTATCCGAAGCTCTTTATTCACCGAGCAATAGAACAAGTGTCAACGCAATGAGCAGAGCGACGAGCGTCAGGAAAAAAACTAGGCGCCTGTCCGATCAAAGTTGATCGGCTGGCCGAAACCGAGGCGTTTGGGTACCAGGATCGCTGACCAGCCGCTGCTACCGCTCGAAACAGAGGCCTGAGATCATTGGCTGCAAGTCTGGTCCGAGGAGCGACGATGACATCCAACTCTCCTGCACCCGCAACATCACTCTTCTTCAGCGCTTACCACCCGAGTGCTCTGAGCGCGGGTCAACGTCATCCGCTGCTGGTCTACAGTCATCTGCAAGGTGCTCTCGACGCGATCTCAACCGACGCCGGGCAAGTGCTTGGTATGGTCGCTGCCAACTACCACCAGCCCGGCGCGGACACCGATGGTCGACTTCCCCCTGGTACGGAAATTGTGATCGTGCCGCAGGCCGATGGGTTGACGTTCGAACCGCCGGAGGCACGGCTGACTTGGTCCGGTTCCTGGCAACGAGCCGACTTTGTGATGGAAGCCACTGGCGACCATGTCGGCCAGATGATCGAGGGATCAGTTGCCTGTTATTGCGGCCCCCTGCTGATCGCTGAGATGCGCCTGCCGGTCATGGTGCCAGACGGTGAGGACGAGCCGTCGAGCGCGCCGGTTCCGCGGCAAATTCAGACCACTGAGATGTACCGGACGATCTACCCGTCGTTCTCACATGCCGACAGTGCGCTGGTCGAGGCAATCGCCGCCGCGGGTGAGACCTTGGGCCTCGATGACCTTGGCGAGACCTTGGCCCTGAAGCTCGGTGAACGCTGGTCGGATGAGCTCTTGCGGAAGATCGAAGCCGCTGACATCTTCCAACTCTTCTGGTCCGAATCGTCCAGTCGATCGGATTTCGTCGAGCAAGAGTGGCGCCACGCCTTACCCCTCGCGAACCAAAAAGATCCGACGTTCATTCGGCCGGTCTACTGGAAACGACCGCTGCCGCCGGTCCCCCCTGCGCTCTACCACCGGCGGTTTGCGCTGATCGATCTGCCCAAGTGGATCAGCTCTCAGAAACCTCCGACGAAGTCTGCGCCGAAGACAAATGACCCTGCAGGGAGTCGCCCCGGGGCGGCTGCAAGGCAGCAGCGTCCGAGGTCTGAGGCTCTCGATCGACTGACGATCTCGACCTTCGTTACCCACGACCCGGAAGACCCCGCATCAGCTCGTTTGAAGGCCCGTACCCGGATCGACCTCAACGGTGATGTCGAGGTCTATCTGCCGGCCGGCGCCGACGACAAGGACACCCTCGAAGTCCACACCGCAACGGTGCGAGAAGCGCTGCGCGCTCGACTCGCCCTGCTGCAATCGAAGGACGACGAAGGTTTAACATGAAACGTGGCCTGCTGATCCTATGGCTGGCGACCTGCCCAGTGACGCTGGCACAACCGTCGGCTGAGGGGCCTGCCCAGCCTGAAGTCCAGCTCGTTCGCGACCAGCGGGAGGCCGGACTGGCGCATCTGGAGCGCGGTGACGTCGCAGAAGCTTTGAGCAGCTTTCGAGCATCGCTCAAGCTCGCTCGAGAAATCAGCGACCAGCCTGCAATCGCCGACAATCTGCTGTCGATCGGTCTGATCCACCTTCAAGCCGGCCGCTATCCGGCCGCCGTAACCACCCTGGAGCGAGCCCTCGACGCTGCCCGCGAGCCGAACGCCAGAAACGACGTTGCAGACATTGAGCTCGCACTTTCCGAGGCCTACGCTGCCGCTGGCCGTCATGCCGAAGCCTACCGCGCTTTACGCCGCGTCCAGGATGCTCGTGGCGACGGCGAAAGTGAGGCGGAGGCGAGGGTCGCCAGCCTCTCAGCCGAGCTCGAGGACGCTCGCCGACAGATTGAGCTTGCCGCCTCGCAGCCCCCACCGGCAAAGGTAACCACCCCTCGAGATCAGACCGACCCAGATCGCAGGTTCCGGCGTCTGCAGATCGCTTCGGTCGCGATCGGCGGCCTCGCGATGCTGCTTTTGTTGCTGTCGTGGCTAGCCCGCCGGCGACTCCATAGCCATCTGAGCCGCGTCATCGCAGATCGCGACTTGGAGTTGCGCCAAGCTACCGAGAATCTCCAACAGGCGACCGATCAGCTCGAGTCCACCCAGACCGAGCTCGAGGCCACAGACCGCCAACTTCAGCAGACGAAACTCGACTTCGATCGCAGCCAGCACGAGCTAGAGCATGCGACAACCAGTCTCTTGGACGCCCACACCAAACTCGAGCAAGCCACCTTCGAGCTCAATCGGGCGACCAGTGACCAGGAGCAGTCGGAAGCCAAATTGTCGCGCATGACCCATGACTTCGACTTGGCCTCCACTCTGCTCGAGCGTAAGGCTGTCCAGCTCGCCGAAACGTCAACGGAGCTCGAACAGCACCGCGCCACCCTCGATCAGGCAAGCAAAAAGCTGGAACGAACTCGCGCCGAGCTCGACGGGCTCAAGGGAAGTTACGCCACAGACATCGCCGCGCTCGGAGATCGTAATGCCGTCACCCGGGACCGCTTGGCCGAAATGGAAAGCTTCACCTCCGCTGTCTCTCAACATCTCAAAGTTCTGCTGATCTCGATCCGTAGCTCACTGGGCGCTCTACAGCAGGACGCCGCCGCGGGTGACTTGAACCAACTCAAAGCCGACGTCAACCGCACCCACGACGCCGTGGGGCGGGTCGTCCGGTTACTCGACAAACTGCTCAAGCTGTTGTTGGTCGGCCGGATGGTCAATGCTCCCACCGAAGTTCCGATGAGCGAACTGGCTTACGAAGCCGCAGGGCAGGTGACCGGGCTGGTCGCCGATCGCCGCGCGGAGATCGTCATCGCCCCGGACCTGCCGACAGCGATCGGCGATCGGGCGCAGCTGCTCGAGGTGCTGCGTAACCTGCTCGAGAATAGCGGAAAGTTCATGGGCACACAGCCAGCGCCACGGATCGACGTCACCTCACGGCAAGAGGTCTCCAACTCGGGTTCGAGCGAAACGGTTTTCCTGGTGCGTGACAACGGCATCGGCATCGATCTTCGGGATCACGAGCGAATCTTCACCCTCTTCGAACGGCTCGACTCCCAGCAGGAAGGGGTCGGCTTGGGCCTCGGCCTGGTCAAACGCATTCTCGACGCCCACGGCGGCCGAATCTGGGTGGAGTCCGAAGGCAAAGGACTGGGATCAACCTTCTGTTTTACGGTGCCTGACGATGGGGCGAAACGGCGACCGGTCGCCGACCGTTAGGCTTCTGCTTCTGCCAACTCGACGGTAAAAGTTGTCCCCACCCCAACCTCGGTGGTGTAGCTGATCTCGCCGCCCAACATATCGATGATCTCTTTTGCGATCGCCAACCCCAGACCAACACCACGGTGCCGGGGCAAAGTTGCTGACGGGCTGCGGGCGAACCGTTCGAAGAGATGCGGACGGAACGACTCAGGAATACCGAGTCCATTGTCGCTGACTTCCAGCCGGAGCCGATCACCAGCTCGGTGTAACCCCACTCGTACCTGGCCGCCCGGCGACGAAAATTTGATCGCGTTCGACAACAGGTTGGTCAAGACCTGAATCAGGCGATCCGCGTCCCCTACAACACGAGCAGCAGCCATCGGCACATCGGCGTTCACGTCGACCTTGAGTTCCTCCGAATAAACGCGATGAAGTTTCAACGTCTGATCGATCAACGGCACCAAATCAACAGGCTCAGCCTTGACCTTCATGCCAGCCGCTAATTGCTCCGCATC
>JAJCZJ010000058.1 GCA_029262455.1 Deltaproteobacteria bacterium
CAAGACTCCGGCGACACAGCCCACCTGTACGCCGCCGCTCTGTGGCCGCGGCCAGGTCCTCCACGGTCAGTGTCCCAATGTCATCTGCGCAACGACCACCCCGACCAAGACTCCGGCGACACAGCCCACCTGTACGCCGCCGCTCTGTGGCCGCGGCCAGGTCCTCCACGGTCAGTGTCCCAACGTCATCTGCGCAACGCCCACCCCGACAGAGACATCGGCAGCTACGGAAACCAAGACAGCGAGCCCAAGCCCGACAGACTTGATCTGTCGGGAGGCATTTCGCGGGCGGCAGACAACCCTCGGTGGTGTTTGCGAGGAGCCGACTGAAACACCGACACCCGGATTCGTTCGTTACGTCGCGCTCGGTGACTCTTATTCGTCAGGCGAGGGAGTTCCTCCCTATGTTGACGGAAGCAATGTACGGGACGTGAACACATGTCACCGATCGACCAGGGCGTACTCCACCATGGTGAGGCAGCCCGGCGCGAGCACCGCGATCCCAGAAACTCAACGGAGCTTCTTGGCGTGCAGCGGCGCGGAGACCGAGAACGTCATCATCGGCGGGAACGCCCCAGGCCAAGCTCCGCTCGAGCCTTCCCAACTGGACCGGGACCTCGTGGATTCCCAAACCACACTGATCACCATCACGATCGGTGGCAACGACGTCGGCTTCGAGAAAGTCGCCTCCAAATGCATAGGCGAGTCCGATTGCACCGTTGACTTCGAGGCGATGGATTTCATCGGCTCGAGCATACGGCACCTGTTGCCACGGCTCGAGGCAACAATCGACGACATTCTAGAGCTCGCCCCACAAGCTCGTGTAGTCGTCCTGGGATATCCTCGCCTCGTCTCAGGCAACGAGTGCTCGAAGGCTGGCGTCAACCTAGATTTTTTCGGGAACAGGGGCACCTTTCTTTCCATATCGGCGAAGGAACAGCGCTTCATCCGCAGAGCGGCGGATGAGCTCAACGCGAACATAGCGACAGTTGCCAACGGCAAGGAGGTCGAGTTCGTGAGCGTGGCCGATACATTCGCGGATCATGAGCTGTGCGCCTGCCTTGGTTGTGACCGAGAATGGATCATCGGCGTGGTGCCAGCCCCAGCAGTTTTTGACGAGATCGATAAGCGTGCGAGCTTGCACCCGAACCAGAAGGGTCAAGAGGCGTATGCCGATCGACTCAACCAATGCCTTCGCGCGGATCGCCCCTCTGATTGCAACCGCACCGGAGCGTCCGCTTCGCTGAACGCCATTCCTGTTACATCCGGTACGACTGCCCCGGGGGTTGGCATGAGCCTCGGGAACTTAGCCGCGACCGTCGTCGAACCGGCGTGCGATGCCCCCTGGGGATTCGGAACAGACAGCGAGATCCACGTGCAAGGAAACGGATTTCGCGCCAACGAGACGATCTCCATTCGAATGATCGTCGAAGGCCGCCAGACCTTTGAATTGGGTGAATACCAAACCTCGACAGAGGGAGAGCTCGACTCGTTCATCACGCTGCCGAACGACACCCTCGCGACCGGGCCGGTACTGTTCCAGGCCCGGGGAACCGGTCGCGACGGCGAGCTACGCGAACTCGTGAGACTCGCCTATGTGGTTCAGTCCGTCGACACCGACCAAGACGGAGACCTACTGCCGGACGTATGCGACAATTGTCCGCTGCAGCGAAACGTCGATCAATCCGATGGGGATGAAGACGGGCTCGGCGACCGCTGCGACCCGTGTCCGACGGATATTGAGAATCGTTGCGGCGTCGCGTCCTGCGCTGGCGATTGCAACGGCGACAGTTCCGTACAGATCAGTGAGCTCGTCAAGGGAGTGAACATCGCCCTCGGGCGCATACCAGTATCCGACTGCCTGGCATTCGATACCAATGGAAGTGGTAGCGTAACCGTCAACGAGCTGATCCGAGCCGTCAACGCTGCCCTGGGCGGATGCGAATGACCGATCCGTTCCACGGCAACTGTGGTTCCTTCGAGCGCGACAGCCTCTTCGCAAGAGGAGACCTCGAGGACACCGTCCGGCGAAGCTTTCAATTACCCACGAGCTGCTCCAGGCGGAAACCAGTTCAACGAATGAGACGGCTCGCTCATCGATCAGATTGGAGATAACTTGTGCTAGATTCCAGTAGCCCGGTTTTGGGCCACGTCAGGTCCGGCCGGATGGCTCGAAAGACTCTGAAGAGCTCGCCTGTATTCGGCATTGCGGCGGCCCTGTTTATTGCTTGTTCTGGCGGCGACGGCTGCTCAGGGAACGATCCGCGCCCCGGCACTTCCGACTGTCAAGAATGCGATATCGGCGTCGCTGCTGACAATTTCGAGAGTTGTTTCAGCACCTGCTATTCTGGTTGCGATGAGCTTCTCGTGAGTGAGGATTGCGCCGGGCCGCTCCCCAATTCAGCTGCTTGCGCCGCGCCTAGCGACGACCGCACTATCGCGTGTGAATGTTTGGATTGCCTCACTTGCATCGACGAGTGCGACGGCTGCCCAGGCGACTCGAGTTGTCTCGGGGAGTTGAACGCAGCCGTCGATACCGAGCAGGGGCGTTGTGGGTTGGAGGGCTTTATTGGTCTCGACTGCGGCGACGGAATCTATACCAGTGCTCTCCCTTTCGATGCAGGCTTCGATTTACCGCAACCTGCCACGAAGGACTGCGACCCCTGCAACGCCATTGCCGTGGATGAGGAAGTCTCGTCTTGCCTCAGTCGCTGTTCACCGGACAACTGTGGATCTCTCCCGGTCGCCTTGCTCTTCCGCCTTCTGCCCGTAGTGCAGGATGACCAGAACCCCTGCGATGTCGACCCCACGTCTGTCGATTGTGAGGAGCGTCTGTGCCTGGAATGCGTGGACGAGTGCCTGGGCTGCGGAGTAGGAGCCTCTTGTCTCGGCTGCGGTGGGTCCTGTGACCTCGCCGAGGGCGTTTGTAGTACAACGAGGCTTGGCGATTGTCGTGAGGGGGACCTGCGAGTGTGCCAGCGCCCCCTTCGTTGTGGAGGCACTGTCTTCCGCCTCGATCCGATCGTTGCCGATGCCCTCAATTCGCTCGTCTTTTAGCGTGACCGTTGAGTCTATTGGAAGTGTGGGCAACCAGAATCTTCACAAAGACGGCGACAGCGATCACCGCGATCTCCTGCGCTGCAGTACCAAAGCGTACGCCATCGCGGTGTTAGATCGTGTTTGATTCGGTCCGAAGCTGCGCGCGCCAATACGGAATTTCACACCACCAACCTCTATGCCACCGGACATCTCCAGTGCTCCCTACACGTTGTCCCTAACCTCTTGTAGGCGACCGAAGCCTCGTGCTAGAGGCCAACCAGGTTATTGGGCTTGATGGGAGGAGCGTTTTCCGCCTCACGTGATCGCCAAACCGTTCGCATAGGAGTCAGCGACTCTGGGGCCGTGACTCGGATGCCTCGCGCATTCGAGAAAGGGAGTCTGCTCATGCATCAGAGCATTTTTCGCGGAACGATCACGATCGGTGCAGCTGCACTAATCCTGGTGGCACTATCGACACCTCCCGCGTCGGCGGGTTTTTGCTGTGTCGATCCAACGCAGCAGTGCAACCAGGACAGCGACTGCGATGCGGCACAGTGTGGCCCGCCGTGTCCGGGGCAGTTCGATCACCTCAAGTGCTACAAGATCAAAGACCCGCTCAAGTTACGCGGGCGAGTCGATCTCTTCAGTCCTCAGTTTGGTCCGGAGGATTGCCGGATCCACAAGGCCAAGCTCTTCTGCGTGCCGGCCAGCAAGCGCGTAGTCAACGCGTTCGACGACTCGCAACCCATCGATCCGCTGGCAGTCTTTGGCCCGCCAGCCCCAGGCGATCGGATCTGTTACCAGATCAAATGTCGCAAGCCGTACCCCCCCGACCAGTTGGTCACCGACCAGTTCGGAACCCGCGTGATCGAGGAACTGCGTCCCGACCTTCTTTGCACTCCAGCCTACAAAGGAATGCCGCCGCCACTGTGCGGACGCCAGGCCGACGGTACCTGTGGCGGTGACTGTCCGAGTCCCAACGACCAGTGCCTCGACGATGGTATCAACTGCCGGTGCCTACCCAGCGAACCCGAATGCAGCCTCGATCCGAATGGGATCTGCGGCGGCAACTGTCCGTTGCCGACGCAAGAATGTCGGCAGACCCCGGGAGCAATCGACTGTGACTGCTTCGACGTCCCCCAACCATGCAGCCTCGATCCAAACGGAACCTGCGGCGGCACCTGCCCTCTATCGAGCCAAGTGTGCCGCGGCGACGCCACCGGCCAATGTGACTGCTTCGACGTCCCCCAACCATGCAGCCTCGATCCAAATGGAATCTGCGGCGGCATTTGTCCGTCGCCGAGCCAAGAATGTCGGCAGACCCCGGGAGCAATCGACTGTGACTGCTTTGACGTCCCCCAGCCATGCAGCCTCGATCCAAACGGAACCTGCGGCGGCACCTGCCCTCTATCGAGCCAAGTGTGCCGCGGCGACGCCACCGGCCAATGTGACTGCTTCGACATCCCCCAACCGTGCAGCCTCGGGCCGAACGGGACCTGCGGCGGTGCCTGCCCTGGCACCTCCCAGCAATGTCTGCAGATCCCAGGAGCCCTGGAATGTGACTGCTTCGACATCCCGCAGGGGTGCGACGTGCAGGCAGACGGTACTTGTGGCGGGCCCTGTCCCTTCCTCAACCAAGAGTGCCGCGGTAACGCGATCGGCGAATGCGACTGTTTCGACATCCCGCAGGGGTGCGACGTGCAGCCAGACGGTACTTGCGGCGGACCCTGCCCCTTCCTCAACCAAGAGTGCCGCGGCAACGCGATCGGCGAATGTGAATGCTTCGACATCCCGCAAACGTGCGGCCGCGATCCGGCGACCGGCATTTGCGGTGGCACGTGCCCCAACGCTGCCCAACAATGCAAGCAAATCCCCGGAGCCCTAAACTGCCGCTGCGTAGGCAACGGAGTTCCCGATGTCGTCGGCAAACGACCATTAAATCGAGGAAGGCGATAATCGATCGTCCTCGAAGTAGCTCTGTCGGGAAAGCCCAGGTGCCAGATGTCGGAGGCACCTGGGCGGCTCCGACAAGCGAACCGCAAATCTCACGATCTCAAATCTCAACGATTGACCCTGAGAGCTTTTCAGATCTGGGATCTACGAATTTGAGATTCAAGAGTCCGCGGACGCGAGGACGTTGCCCCCTGTCCGTTGCGGTCCCATGCGGGGAATAGCGCTTCTATTCTCCGCATCATCTGCATCGATTATTGCCAGCTGCGGCGAATACACATCCATGATCTCCACAGCTGGCCCGACGTTGAGTGGAATCGCGAAAGTCTGATTCAACCGTTGGCGGCCGTTCGACACCGACAAGGGCGCGTCACGGCCATATGGAAGCCCTTGGGCTTGAGCTTCGACAGCAAGGCGTTTTGGAAACGCTGACCGCTGACGTGATCCAGACTAGCGAGATCGAGGACGAGAGGCTCGACACAGATCAAGTGCGCTCATCGATCGCGCGTCGTCTAGGAATAGATATCGGCGCCCTTGTGGCAGTAGACAGAAACGTTGAGGGAGTCGTCGAGATGATGCTCGAGGCGACACGAGAGTTTGAAAGCCCGCCCTCCGCCTAGAATCGGATACTTTCTCGCATCTTAAATACGGAAAAGTTCCTTTTTCCTTGACCAAGTGCAGGGATCGCAGTAACCTTCTCGAACGTTAAATACGGGAAAGTTACCACAATGCCCCTCTACCTGGTTGGCGAGAACCTCGACAAAAAGCGCAGCCACAAGCAAGCCGAGGCTGGCAAACTCATCCAGCTCATGCGCGGCATCTACGTCGAAGCAGACGACGATGTCGAGTCGGTGGTCCTGCATCACGCGGTTCGGATCGCGCAGTACCTCTACCCGACGGCATACCTCTCCGGTGCCAGCGCCGACCTTCTCGGGCCAACCCCAGATGGACGACTCTTCCTCAGCGCCCGGCGCAATCAACGCACCCGCATCCGAGGGTTGGAAATCATCCAGAACACCGCCCCCTCTTCCCCGTCACTCGGCGGAGCCGTTGTCAAAGACGATCTCGGCGAGTTTCGGATCCAGGCATCCTCACTCCGACAACGCATTCTCGAAGCCTTCCGGGTGCGAAGCGAACACGGGAGCGCCATTGGCGAAGAAATGCGCCGAGACATCGCTCGCCGGTTGATCGCCGATCACGGCAGCGCAGCAGCCGCAGCGGATGCCGTCTGGGCACTCGCGCGGGAGAACAGTTGGCTTCGCGAGGCAGAGCGTGCAGAAGCCTTTCTCAAGCAATCAAGGGAAACAACTCCCTCAAGATCACCCACTGCCCTCGATCTCATCGTCGCCTGGCATGGCGCGCCAATCGGGCACCTGGTCCACGACGGTTTCGAGTGGCGATGGAAACCGAGCGAAGACATCGGGCCTTTGATTGTTCGCCAGACGACTCCGGGGCAACTACCGCCGTTCCTCATCTCTTTGCTTCCCGAAGGATGGCTCGAACGCGTGCTCAGCGACAAGGATGAGCGCGAGACTCTCCGTTCGGGCAAACGCTACATGTCGAACGTCACGATCGTAGAGCAAGAGAGAGAACTCGCCGAGCATCCGCCCGATATCCTACTCACAAGATTGGCCCACTACTCGCGCAGCGGCGTCTTCACGGGCCAATACGCAGGCCCGGGGCGCGGTGAAATCGAAGAGCGGTTCGAACAAGGTCTCGCTGAAGTCTACCGCCACTCGGAGACACCGCGGCTCTCCGGCGTACAGATCAAGGCACCGATGTACCTCGACACCAAGGGAACCCTCTCCGTCAGCACGGCAAAACCCTTCACGCACATCCTGAAGCCTGCAGGAACCAGCGGCTTTGAAGGCTTACCGATCGCCGAATGGATTGCGCTCACGCTCGGCAAGGCGGCAGGCTTCAACGTACCAGACTTTGCATTCATCGCCCTCCCAGACGGCATGCCACCAGCACTCGTCGTTGAACGATTTGACCTTCGCACAAGCCTCGAAGACTGCCGCATGTTTGCCCTTGAGGACTTCTCTTCCGTCCTCGATCTCACGCCGGAGGCAAAATACGACGGCACCATCGAGAGAATTGCGCGCGTCGCGCGATCGCTCTCGACGGAACCGGATAAAGACCTCCTCCTCATCCTGAAACGCGCCCTCTTCACCTGGCTCATCGCCGACGGCGATATGCACCTCAAGAACATCGCGCTTCTGAAGATCGCCGAACCAGGCGACACAAGCTTTCGAAGCGTCCGAATGGCCCCGCTCTACGACGCGGTAACGACTCGTGTCTTTCCAGACCTCAAGGACGACCATCTCGCTCTCAAACTCAACGGGAAGGACGACAAGCTGACGCGCGAAGATTTCCGACGCTTCGCCAGTACAGCGCAGATCCCGGTGACCAAAGCAAATGAAGCGATCGACGAGCTACGCGATCGACTCGCAAGCGCGCTTGAGGACATCGAGCTTCCCGCAGGAATCAGCAATGATGGTAGATCGAAACAGGTTGCCGACGACGTCTTAGAACTCTGTCGAAACCGCGTCGAAACCTTCTGATTGGACAAGCGGCACAAGGACTTCCTTTCAGTCTCCCATTGGATAGCAGGGCGCGGCTGAGCAGCACGGGCTGAGGCTCCCCCTTCCCCTTTGGAGTTCTGCGCCGCCGCAGCACGTTGATCGCCGCCGCATTCAGCGTCGTGCGAATACGGGCCGCATAGTGTTTCTCGATCATCTCGACACTGGTGCACCAAGGCGATGTTCACCAGGTTGACCAATTCGTTGATGGCTACATCGCCACGAAGTAGCCAGGTCGGGAAAGCCCAGGTGCCAGGTCCGAGGCACCTGGGCGGCTCCGACAAGCGAACCTCAAATCTCAACGATCTCAAATCTCAGGAATCTCAAATCTCAATCCCGAGAAGTTTTGAGATCTGAGATATGAGATATGGAATTCGAGATTCAATTCACCTTGGCCAATCCCCAACATCCTGTCCGTTGTGGTCATTGCGGGGAATAGTGCTTCTAATCTCCGCAATATCTGCATCGATTATTGCCAAAAGCCGCTCACAAGCGTACTATTCTCCGCAAGGGATGCGGTAAATGTACATCCATGATCTCCATAGCTGGCCCGACTTTGAGTGGAATCGCGAAAGTCTGATTGAACCATTGGCGGCTGTTCGGCACCAGCAGGGGCGCGTCACTGGCCGTATGGAAGCCCTTGGCTTTGAGCTCCGACAGGAAGCCGTTCTGGAAACGCTGACCGCCGACGTGATCCAGAGTAGCGAGATCGAGGGTGAGAAGCTCGCCACTGATCAAGTGCGCTCGTCAATCGCGCGTCGCCTGGGAATGGATATCGGCGCACTTGTGGCAGCAGACAGAAACGTTGAGGGCGTCGTCGAGATGATGCTCGATGCGACACGAGAGTTCAAAAGCCCGCTCACGGCTGAACGGCTTTTCTCCTGGCACGCGGCTCTCTTTCCAACCGGGCGAAGCGGCATGACTAAGATCAGGGTCGGCGCGTGGCGCGACGACGGTAGCGGCCCTATGCAAGTCGTGTCCGGTCCGATCGGCAAGGAACGAGTCCACTTTGAAGCGCCGGCTGCAAAACGGATTGAGAGTGAGATGGAACGGTTCATTCACTGGTTCAACTCGACCGATAATCTTGATTTGGTTCTCAAGGCAGCACTTGCTCACTTCTGGTTCGTAACGATCCACCCGTTTGACGACGGCAATGGTCGCATCGCACGCGCTATCGCCGATATGGTCCTCGCGCGCTCGGAAAATAGTGCGCAGCGATTCTACAGTATGTCCGCACAAATCAACCGAGACCGGACCGCGTACTATGATGTTCTCGAGCATACGCAAATGGGATCGATCGACATCACGCCGTGGATGGACTGGTTCCTCCGATGTCTCGGGCGCGCCATTGGAGGCGCGGAAACGACATTGGGCGGCGTGCTGGCAAAGGCTGGGTTCTGGCAACGCTTCCAGGACAAGCCGATGAACAATCGACAGCGGTTCGTACTCAACCGACTACTCGACGGATTCGAAGGCAAGCTGACGACATCCAAGTACGCGAAGCTTGCAAAGTGTTCCCCGGATACCGCTCTTCGCGACATCACGGCTCTCATCGACACCGGCGCGCTGGTTCAGAACCCAGGCGGCGGACGCAGCACCAGCTACTGGCTATCTGAAGTTCCGAACGACACCCTGTTCTCGTGACATACAACCCGCACAAGCCGGGCCGGCACAGCTTCTCGACGAACCGGGGAGAATCTCAGATCTCACGATCTCAAATCTCAATCCCGACAACTTTTGAGATATGAGATATGAACTTTGAGACTCAAGAAATGCCGGGAGCGGGGCTCGAACCCGCACGGAGCTAAGCTCCAAGGGATTTTAAGTCCCTTGTGTCTACCAGTTCCACCATCCCGGCGCAGACGACAGTTTCGAGCTTCGAGCCTCAGGTTTCAACCTGCATCGCGGCCAGGGAGCTCAGCCGCCAGCGTCGCTCGACTTGTTCGACTCGTTCAGTAGGCGATCGAGCATGACCTCGGCAAAGGTTTCGTACACGATTGATCGGTGCTCGGCGAATACACACTCGATGGTCTTCGCGCTGGCGTACCGCACAATCACTCGATACGGGCCTACTCGCAGCCTGCAAATTCCTGAAGTGGCCCTTCGAGCGGTCGAAGATCGCCCTTCTCTTTCGCAAGGTCGCGCGACGCCTGCCGCAAACGACGTCGAGGGACCGGTACCTGCCGCCGCACGAACTCGGCGACCTGGTTGGCCAGACGAACTCGCAAGCGGCTTCACTCGTCGAGCGCAGAAAGCCCGACGAACTTAGTCCGCCCCGCCCTGTGGGTCTCAATCGCCTTGACGGCGTCGGAATTGGCGAGGATCTCCATTGTCTCGATCATCGCATCGAGGCGCTCTCGCGAAATCAATACGGCTACGGTCTCATCACGGCGCCGAATTCGTATCGACGCACCCGTCTCGGCCCTCTTGATGAGTCCGGAAAGCTGATTCTGTGCTTGCGTCACGGAATACGTTGAAGACATCACCTCTCCATATAGAATCGCCTCGGTGGTTCCGCAAGAATCAAGTGGAGCTTGGCCATCGAGCCGATCCCATCTGGGGATGCGCGCACGAATCAGGTTGCCAAGATCTGCACGCCGTAGTCCGCGAGTTGGCTGTCGTGCGTAACCAGTTGCAAGGCTTCCTTGCCGGCCTGCGCGACCAGCATTCGGTCGAAAGGATCACGATGGTGCGGCGGCAGCGCTCCTGCCAGAGCGGCGTGCGCTGCCGTCATCGGCAGCTCGATGAAGTTGTTGTTCTCAATCTCTTCGACCAGATCACCATCAATCTGTAGCCGACCCACCTCGGCCTTGATCGCCGCTTCCCAAATCGTCGCTGCGCTGACGTGAACCAAGGAAGCGGGCGATGCGATCGCTTGCCGCGCGCCCGAAGAGAGCTTCGAGTCGTCGCGAAGCCACCACAGATACGCGTGCGTGTCGAGCAACAGCCTCACTTCTCTGTCGCGCCAAACGCCTCGGCAATCGCGTCCGGCAAAGGTGCGTCAAAGTCACGCCCAATCCGGATACGCCCCTTGAGGCGACCCGGCGCGCGCGCCTCCGACACGATCGCCACGAGCTTGGCGACCGGCTGACCGTTCTTGGCAATCACAATCTCTTCGCCCGCCGCCACTCGCTCGAGCAGCTTCGACAACTGGGTCTTCGCCTCGTGAATGTTCACCGAATCCATTGGCCGCACAATGACGCCTTAGCTAAGTCTAGTCAACCACACTTCAGCAGAAAGCCGATGCCTCAGTCGGCGCCTACCCGAACCAATGACAACCACCCGAGAATCAAGAGTAGGCTTCCCATGGGTGTGACCGGCCCAAGCCAGCGCATCTTGGTCAGCAGGAGCAAGTAGATCGATCCGGAAAACAGCACGATCCCGGCGCTGAATAGTGACGCCGGGAGCTTGATCGAACGACCGCTGTACGCCGCGAACAATCCGAGCGCCAACAAGACGACGCTG
>JAJCZJ010000059.1 GCA_029262455.1 Deltaproteobacteria bacterium
TCCGGAAAACAGCACGATCCCGGCGCTGAATAGTGACGCCGGGAGCTTGATCGAACGACCGCTGTACGCCGCGAACAATCCGAGCGCCAACAAGACGACGCTGTGGAGCAGATGATAGTGCGCCGCGGTTCCCCACGACAAAAGTTGATCAGGACTCAGTCGATCCCGGACTCCTAAGAAAAGGCACGGTCCGTGCCAAGGGGCGGACTCACCCCGTGAGTGCTGCGGGACGGAACCCGCTGCCGATGAGTAGGCGATCCAGAGGACACTGGGCGTACTCCCCTGGACACGTGGTGCTCAGCGGCTTTCGGACCGATCCCGGGACACCTGCGACTTCCGAGCTCGGTGACTCGCCACCGCGGCTCTTGCCGCCAGCGCAACCGTTGCCTGCCACGATTCGGCCCCCGGCCGTCTTATTCGGCCTTTTCGCGCCACCGACGGGGAGACGACTCATGCGAGCTAATTCGGCATCCCGACGACAACTTAGCCGACGCAGCTTCCGAAGTAGAGGAGCGTGGGCTCGCTTTATTCACGCCCCGCGGACACACGGACCTGCCACAGAGAATCCGCTTACGGAACCATTAGGCCGGCTCGGAACGTCACATCGGGGAAGTGTCCGACACGCACGATGGAGATGCTGCCCAAGGCGTACTCAGTTCGGTTGCCGTTCACGACGATGGCCTGATCATTGAACGCTTCGACCAAGGACGTCTTGATGCGGCAGTTGCCCTCGCCCACGGTACAGCAAGAAGCTCCAAGCGGCAGTCCGTCGAGTTCCTCGGTCGTACACGATCCACCTGAGGCACAGCCATCTTGCGTCCAACGCATGTCCGCGACTACGCACAAGACTTCTGCGTTACACGCCGCACTCAGGCCTTTGATCTTAACCTGAATTTTCACGTCGTCCTTTGCCTTGAACTTGAGCCTACCGAACCCCTTGTCAGTGAAGTTGCAGACAGCGTCAGCCGGCACGACTGGATCACAACCCGGCAGCGCTTCTGCTCCGGGCAGTGTCGTGTTGGCTGCGGTGCATGCCGACACGCCCTGGACCAAGCTCGATTGGAACAGGTTTGCCTTGCTCGCCGGATTCCTCTGCCCGAGGGCAGGACTGGAAAAGATCAGGCAAGTCATGACGGCGGCACATCCAAACGCGAATCGATTCAACATTTCCTCGATCTCCTTGACTACCGGACCAAGAGGCCGGTCCTAAAGGCCGGCTGGGATGCGGACAGTGCTGCCCGATAGAGCGCCATTTCTCCGAGCGCAATCTCCGTGCGGTTGCCAGGGTTTAGAACGTGAATCGCCGTGTTGAGCGTCGTCTTGGCTTGGCACTTACCATTGACGACGGTGCAACACACGTTCTCCGTGTCAAAGTCGTCCTGGTCAGCGGATGTGCAATCGCCGGAAGACGCGCAGTTGTCACTGGACATGGTGAAATCAGCCATGAGGCAGAGAGTCTCTCCCTCACAAGAAGAATCGATTCCCTTGACCTTCACTTGGAGCGCGACATCCGTCTTCGACTTCGCCTTGATTCGCCCCGAGCCCTTTACCCCGAATACACAGCTGGGGTCGGAAGGTACCACCGGGTCACACGCGGCGCTGCCAAGGAGACTCGGTTCAACCGTGTTGGCGACGGTACATGCCTCCACGGCCTGAACCAAGGAGGCCTGATGCTTGTTAGCCTTCTTAGCGGGATTCCGTTCGGCAAGTGATCCACTCGCGCCCAATCCGGAAACCAGCAAGACGACCCAGACCAATCGAATTCGCCTCATAGCTCTTCCCCCTCTAAGTCGTGCACCTAAGTGATACTAGGCCCATATTCAAAGCGGGCGCGCAAGTCGAAATCTGCGCCGCCTCGAACGAGCCTTCCGCGAACCGGCCATAGCGCGGACGGCGGCTTCCCCGATTCGAGTAGCGAGCGCTGGTTGCGTCGTTCTCGCGCCAACCGTCACCGTTCGCGACCGCTGCTCCCGCACGTACGTCGAAGCTACCTCGTTCAGCACCACGACTGATTGCGATCCTTGCCGAGATCGCGCCCGAGCCCGGTGGGGGACCCCTTCGTGAAGGTGCTGCCTTTGGCGACATAGATCACTTTGGAAGCGCCGGCAGGCCCGGCATCGCCGCGACTCCGTCGCAGCGCAAGTTGAAGCTGGTCGCTCGTGATCAACTGATTCATGTCGGTAATGCCGGTAGTTTCGGAGATCCGAGCGTGCACGGTGCGCGACTGCTTCTCGAAGACTCGGCATCGGCAGCGCAGCGGATTCTCGATCTGCCCGCTGCCAATTGGAGCGCCAAGAAGAACGGTTACAACTACCGAGACAAGAGCGGCGCGACTGCTTGTGTGAAGGTGATCGTGCGACACAACAAGATCATTGCCAAGTGTATTGGCGCCGAACTGGACTTGCCAGCGGCGCACGGTCCTATTGGTAGCCTGGTTGCCCAGCTGGCGGTGGACGACTTTGCATGGATTTTGGCGGCGACGTCCGGCGCAACGACACGCAGCGATACGATGCGCGCAACGCGGCTGCGCCGACTGCTTGCTCTAGTTTCCGAGACCCATCGCAGAGGCGAGGCGGTGTCCCGGGCCACCTTGCCTCTCGCGTAACCTTCCTGACTCCGCTTGTTGGATTGCCGGCCTTTGTGGATTGCCGTGACACTTGTACGTCTTGCGAATGAAGGATTCGAAAGACGTACAGGTGTTCAGGCTTCTTCTAATTACCGAATCCAGGTGTCTCATTGTCGTTGACAGGTTCCACACGTGCGTTGTCCTTAGAGCTTACCCTCGGAACGGACAACGTTCGTGAGTATCGGAAAGTTCGCCCACTCAGAGAGCAACTAGCGTACGTAGCGTCTCTCGTGGGCGTTGTAGGGCGCTGCTGTCGCGGCTCGGTGCGCTCTACGAGCACTGCCAGTGGAAGGCGCTGATGCGACAGTCGTCGCACCAATGGATATAAGCGGTTCCGGCATCTCCCCAGTACCACGCCTCGCCACTCGCGTTGGGAAGCCACGAATCAATCGACAACAGGAAGCACATGGTGCGCTGGCATCCGCAACACGTCGGAAACTCGGCCGACTGGACCCAGGCTGGAGCGCCCCCAATACGAAATAAGTTCTCACCATCCGAGTCGATGTCATCTTGCCACCGCCACCGCGCGGGCGTTTCGACCAGCCACGCTTCGCCCTCTTCGAGCGGCTCAGCGGGCATCTCGGGCTCTCGGCCTGAAATACATGCGACCGCCTTCGGAACGCCGCTCTCATCGTGCTCGTAGCACAAGACCGGCTCTTCCCAACCGATACAGGACATACACGTCGCCAGGACGAGTCGCTCGATTGCGCCGATCCCGACTCCCTCCGGGACCGGGTCCAGGGTGACGATATGATGCAGCATCTCCTCGCAGAGTCCGCAGCGGGTGTTCGTCGTTCCGCCGAACCGCAAGGGCGACACGCCGCTTCGATCGAAACGCCACGTCGGGTGTCGTTTCTCGAGGTCGCGGCCCGGCCGCAGTCGCAGAAGATGCTCGCTCAGCGCTAAGTGGTAGACACGGTCTGCGTAGAGCTTCCGCACGGCACCCTTCTCGAGTTCGAAGTCGACGCTGCTGAGACCCGTTTGGTCGATACTGTACGTCGGGAGTAACGGCCCCAACGACTCGTTGAGCTCCATCGCGACACGCACGACACTCTCATCCCGCGTTTCGAGCATGCATCGCCAGGCCATCACCGCCCGCGGGCTCGCTGTACCCTCTTGCTCGACCACTCGACGCAAAAAATCTAGATGCAGTCTGCCGGACTCGCGCCAAGCATAGCGGACTCCCGAGGTCGCATCGCGGTGAGTTAGCTCGAAGATCTCGCCAAGCCGCGAGTGCAAGGCACTCGGCCTCTGCAGCGCCAGGCCCTCCAGGAGGATGCGCGCGCTGCGTGAATCAGGATTACCGCCGAGACTGGAAAGTATCCGTCCCAAAATGCGAGGAAAATCGTCGATCTCGAGCAAAGCGAGTGCTGCGGGCAGGAAGAACGCGCCATCAGGCAGCTCATCCAGAGTTTTCTCGAGTAGCGCCGCAATCCTCTGCGGATGCTCTTCAGCCAAGCCCATTAGCCCTTGCTGAAGCGCTACGGTGCCAACACCACACTTGTGATCCAGAATCAGTCGCTCGACCGGATCGGCCGGCACCTCCGCATTGGCTCGCCTATCGCGAATCAGCGATACGAACTGCGATGCCGGCGAAGGCGCTGAGCGGGGGCGGCGAGCAGAGGTGTTCATCAACTCCTTCTGCGAGAAAGGAGCGATCTCCCACTCCAGGCCAATCGGATCATAGAGCAGCTCGGCAAACCCGCGCGCGTTCTCGGTGCGGACAGGCCCGACGCGTGCGGTCCCCTCGCGCAATAGCAAGCGGATCCTACCGCGATTCCCATCGGTCAACGGCTCGATCGAGCGAACTAGATCAACCTGCTCCTCCGTTGCGCTCTCGACCGGAAGCAGTCGGATCCACACCAGGCCGTCCAAGATGTGATCGTCAGGCTCGTTCATCCTTCGACCTCGCCCTCTCTACCCAATGGCCAAGCCCGCTATGCCGCCGAGATTTTGGCCATACGCCGCCAGCTGCTCGTCATGCGTTACCAAACGCAGTACTTCATTGCCGGCTTTTGCGACGAGCATTCAGTCAAGATTCTATTGAGGGTGGTGCCTCAGTCGGCGCCAACCCGAACCAACGACAACCAGCCGAGAATCAGGAGCAGCCCTCCCACCGGTGTCACCGGTCCGAGCCAGCGCATCTTGGTCAGCAGGAGCAAGTAGATCGATCCGGAAAACAGCACGATCCCGGCGCTGAATAGTGACGCCGGGAGCTTGATCGAACGACCGCTGTACGCCGCGAACAATCCGAGCGCCAACAAGACGACGCTG
>JAJCZJ010000060.1 GCA_029262455.1 Deltaproteobacteria bacterium
CATTTCCCGGAAGACCGCAACGCGGGCGCGACACTTTTCCATTATGCGTCCGCCCAAGTCCCATGAACTGCGTTGGCACGCGGGGTGCCGGAGTGGGAGACAGACCGTCGCCACGGTTCCTTCCCACCGCCCGGATTCCCCCGAGCTGTCATGTACCGCACCCCCTCCGCCTCTTGGGCTTCCGCCCTCAGCCTCGCCGTGCTCCTGTGCGCGAGCGCAGCGAGCGCGGCCCCCAACGATCCGGCGCCCGACGTCGTCGTCGATCCGAACACTGTCGACGTCGTCCCTGGCGCCCACTGGCTCGGCGCGGACGACAACCGCCTCCAGGCCGGGTTGCACGACGTCCAGGAGACTTTCGCGATCACGTTCGCGACGCCGCGGCACCTGAGCGCACTCGACTTCAAGCTGAGCGTTCCGGCCGGCGGCGTGCGCCTCGAGGTTGAGCACACCGCCCGTGACGGCAGCGCATACAAGCCCGCGTTCTATGGCGTGTTCGACGGCGGCGCCCACGCCGAGTTCGTCCGCCTCACCCACGAGATCCGCAACCCGCACGGCCCCGGAAACCGGATCCGCGAGACCACCCTCTACCCCGGCGACGGCTACGACCCCGGCGAACTCGGCTACCGCCTCGAACGCATCAGCGACACCGACATCCGCATCCGCGGCGTCGCTCCCTTCGGCGCCCTCGTCCTCAAGGAGCCGCTCCCCGGCCAACAGGAGCGCACACACAACCTGGGCACGCCCAAGGTCACGACGCTCATCCTCCGCGTGAGGGTCGCCGTCCTCGATCACCGTGCCCTCGCTCAGCCCGGCATCCAACTCGAGATCCGCCATCAACACGGCGCGCTCTGGGCTCGCCACACCCTCGAAGCCCTCCCGCCCGGCGGCTTCGGACCCGCGATCGGCGACCTGGTCACGCCGCTCAGCCCCAACGGCGTCGCGGCCGACCTCGTCGAAGGCGACGTCCGCTACGGCGTGCCGCTCTTCGCGGCCGAAGGCCCCGGGCTGCCGATCACCCTGGGCCTCTCCTACCGCGGCTACACCTCGGCCTACTGGAGCCACGCCTCACGCCGCGCCGACGCCGACGAGCTGGTCTACGCACCCTTCGGGCACGGCTGGTCGAGCCCGCTGACCCTTCGCGTCCTCACCGAGCACTTCGACGTCGGCGGTGTTCCCGACACCCAGAAGCGCCTCCAGACCGAAGACGGGAACCTGTTGGACCTGACCTACGATCCTCAGAACAACCGCTACACCATCACGGGCCCGGGACACGGCTTCAGCGCCCTCTTCGGGGTTCCCTACGCTCAGCTCCACCTGCGAAGCGACGCGGGCGAATTCGTCCTGCAGGGCGACGCCAGCTCGCTGCGTGCGCACTTCGACGCCGACGGCCAGCTCGTGAAGCTTCAGCGGCGCGACCATCCGCATCCGCTCACGCTCCAGCACAGCGCGCACGAAGTCGTCATCACCGACAGCCAGCTGCGCACGATCCGCTGGACGCTCAACGCGACCACGAAGCTCGTGGAGGAGATCAGCTACCCCGGCCCCGGCAATCGCCGCTGGACCTTTAGCTACCGGGGCCACAGCCTGGTCGGCCTGAGTCACTCGAGCGGCCTGGCGAGGTACGTCTTCAACTACGACTCGACCCACTACCAGCTCAGCGAGATCACGCCTCCCGGTCGCCCCAAGATCTCGCTGAAGTACCACACCCCCGCGTCGCCGCCGGCGGTGTTCCTCGTGCCCTACACGCTCCGCGAGGTCGAGGAAGATGGGCAGCTCCACACCCTCAGCTACACCGACGCGTTCCCGGGCAGCGGCCTCCCTCGCGTCACCCTCCGCGACGCCGCTGGGCGCACGACGAACCACACCCGTTTCGGCGGCAACGTGTGGGTCACGACGCGCGGCGTCTTCACGACCGAGCGCAACTTCGGCAGCGCCGGCCTCCTCTACCGCGAAGACACCCCCTTCCTGGGCGCCCCTCCGCCTTCCGGTGGCCGAACGCCTCCTTCCGGCCCAACGCGTCCTTCCGGCACGAGCACCACCACCTACACCCGCGACGCCGACGGGCGCGTCACGCTGGTCACCTACCCCGACTCCAACCAGCTCCACGTCACGCCGCCCCTGCGCGACCGCGCCAGCTACCTCGGCTTCACGCTCCAGAGCAGCACCGACCGCGAAGGCCGCGTCACCAGCTACCGCTACACCTCCAGAACCGTGGGCTCGGTCGAAGTCGAAGGGCTGATCGAAGAGATCCACCCCCCGCCCGCGCAGTCCGGCTGGCAGTCCGAGGTCACGCGCTTCCACTACGGCACCGACGGCCAGCTGCTGCGCACCAAGCATTCCAACGACCTGACCGAGCTCCTCGCCCGCGACCCGAGCCCCGGCCGTCGTGGCCTCGTGATCCGCCGCACCTTCGAGGGCCGCGAGGCCAAGAAGCAACCCGTGTCGTCCTCGGGCTGGTTCGAGCACGACGCCATGGGCCACGTCGTCAAGCACACCAGCCCCACTGGCCAAGAGACCGTGTTCGTGCTCGACGCGCTCGACCGCGTCGCCGAAGTCCGCCATCCGGATCGCACGACGACTCGCTACGCGTACTTCCCCAGCGGTCAGCTCAGGTCCGTGGACGCGCCCGGCCCCGGCGACGTCGTCTACGCGTACGACTCGCTCGGCTTCACGCGCAGCGAGACCGCGATCGGCCAGAGCACGACGACCTACGCGCGCAACGGCCTCGGCGAAGTCACCGAGGAGACTCAGACCGTCGGCAACCAGAGCTTCACGACGACGTTCACCTACTCCGACGAGGGCTGGGTCGCAGACGCGAAGACCAGCGACGGCGAGACCACCACCTACACGCACGACACCGACGGCGTCGTGCTCGTGCAGACCCAGAGCTTCCCCAACGAACCCGACCGCGTCGTCGAGTTCACGCACGACGCGCTCCGCCAGGTCGCGACCGCCAAGCAGCCCTCCCAGGGCCCGCTGGGCTTCCGCCCCCTCGTCCGCCTCTACCGCACCGGCACCGGCCAGCTCCGCCGCCGCTCCCG
>JAJCZJ010000061.1 GCA_029262455.1 Deltaproteobacteria bacterium
TCCCTCAGCCCCGTGTTGTTCATCCTCATCCCGATCAACGCCTGCGCGTCAGAACCTAAGGCAGGAGCCGGATGCGGTAGTTCCGCAAGTCCGGATCTGTGCGGGGGGCACCGGGTAACCGGTGTCCCTACCGCGACCCAAAAAGAGTTCAGGAGCCTCGCCCCCCAAAAAGAGTTCGGGAGCCTCGCCCCCCAAAGAGTTCAGGAGCCTCGCCCTTCCGATAGAGTTGCGGATCGCGGCGAAAACAAGGAGGCGCAGCGGCACACCGCCAGGATCAGAGCCGGGCAATCACCGCGTCGGCGAACTGGTCGGTACCGAGCTCGCCGCCGAGATCACGGGTCTTTTCCCCGGCGCTCAGCGCTGCGTTGTAGGCGGTCTTGATACGCTCGGAGCTTGCTGTAGCTCGTTCGTCGTTGCGTTCTTGGGCGATGTGATTGAGCATCATCACCGAGGACATCAGCAGCGCCAAAGGATTGGCGACTCCCTTCCCCGCGATGTCTGGTGCCGAGCCGTGCACCGCCTCGAACACCGCATATTCATCGCCGAAGTTCGCACCTGGCACCACGCCGAGCCCTCCGACCAAGCCTGCCGTAAGATCACTGACGACATCTCCGTAGAGGTTCTCCAGCAACAGCACATCGAATTGCGTCGGGTCTTGCACCAACTTCATGCACCCCGCGTCGATGATCGCATCCTGGTACTCGATGTTGGGGTACTCGCGCTCGTGAACCCGCTCAGCAGCTTGCATGAAGATACCGTCGCTCATCTTCATGATGTTGGCCTTGTGGAAAACCGTCACCTTGCGACGATGACGTTGTGTCGCATAGCGAAACGCCCAGTGAGCGATACGCTTACACGCCGACTCGGTCGCCACTTTCATGCTGATGACGACGTCGTCGGTGATACGGGTCTCGGCCCCGCTATACAGACCTTCTGTGTTCTCGCGGATGATCACCAAGTCGACGTTCTCGTAGCGCGTCGGCACACCTTCCAAGGAACGCACCGGACGCACCGCTGCATACAAATTCAACCGCTTGCGCAATTGGACATTGACCGAAGAGAATCCCTTGCCGACTGGGGTCGTGCAAGGACCTTTCAGAGCCAAACCACGGCGTTCGACCGCGTCGAGGGTTGCTTGCGGCAACACTTCGCCCGTGGCCTCGAGCGCGGCAATTCCGGCGAGATGCTCAGTCCACTCGATCGGCGCAGCCGCCGCCTCGAGGATACGGACGACGGCGCGTGTCACTTCGGGCCCAATGCCGTCGCCGGGGATGAGAACCGCTCGATGCTTGGCAGCCATCAGTAGCTCACGCTCAGATCTGAGAAGATTTGATCGGGTTGGCGCGCGTCCAGCACTTCATCGATCAAGGCCGCAACCGCCTTGGCGGCGTCCGGCGCAGCCCGACGATACTTCGGTTTCGCCCAGGAGCTGTCGCTGGGTGAAAGGGGAATGGCTTCAAACGATCCTCCTCGATCGACGACGTGGATGAGGTACGACTGGTCCACACCGTTCGACTGCCGGTGATAGTGGTAGAGGGAGACTGCTGCAACGCGGGCAGGAGCGGCACTCCGCGGCGCCGAAGCGGCCGGTACCAACGGGCCAGCGGGCGCAGCGACCGGAGTTGCCCGGGGCGCAGATCTCGGCAGACTCTCCGGCTTGAATTCCCGCTCGACGAAGCCGGTATCCGGCGTTGCGCTGCGGAACGCCTCGCTGTCCACCAACCAGCGCAGTAAGTCCTTGTTCGTCGGGATCCCGTCGATGTCGTACTCGTACAAGGCGCGCAACGTGCGCGCGATCGCGGTATCGCGGTCCGGTCCCCACACTACCAGCTTGGCCAGCATGCCGTCGTAGTAGGGAGTGATGGTATCGCCGACCTCGAAGCCGCGATCCTCGCGGACCCACGGCCCCGCCGGAAACGTCGCGGCATGAATCGTGCCGGTGCAGGGTGCAAAATTGCGCGTTGGATCCTCGGCGTACAAACGGCACTCGATAGCGTGCCCGCGCATCGTCACGTCCTCTTGCGAGAAGGAAAGCGGTTCACCTCCAGCGATGCGCAGCTGCTCGACCACGAGATCGATCCCACTGACTGCCTCGGTTACGCAGTGCTCGACTTGGATACGGGTATTGACCTCGAGCACGAAGAATTCATCCCTGCCGTCATAGAGGAACTCGACCGTGCCGTCATTGACGTAGCCCTCCGCCCGCGCCGCCGCCACGGCCAACGTGCATACCCGCTCGTGCTGCTCCTGCGTCAACCCAGGCGCCGGGGCTTCTTCGATGATCTTCTGGTGCCGGCGTTGCATCGAGCAGTCGCGATCGCCGACATGGACGACATTGCCTTTGCCGTCGGCGACGATCTGGACCTCGACGTGCCGCCCTTTCGTCATTAAACGCTCGAGATAAACCGCCGACTCCTGGAACGCACTCGCTGCCTCGCGGCGCGAAGTATCGACAGCGTCCTGGAGATCGCCGGCATCTTCAACCAACCGCATACCACGCCCACCGCCACCGCCGGAGGGCTTGACCAGCAAGGGAAACCCCACTTCCCTGGCAAGCGCCTCGACATCGTCTTTGTCGGTCAATGCGCCAGTTCCGGGCAGCACCGGGACTCCAGCCTCGGTCATAATGCGCCGGGTCTCGAGCTTGCTCCCCAGCGACTCAATGACCTCGGCTGGCGGCCCCACAAAGACAAGCCCTGCGTCTTTGACGGCCTTCGCCAGGGCGGGATTCTCCGACAAAAAGCCGTACCCGGGATGGAGCGCGTCGGCACCCGTCGAACGAGCCGCTTCGATCAGCTTGTCGATCGCGAGATAGCTCTGCCGAGCAGAAGCCGGCCCGATCGGTACCGACTCGTCCGCCTCGAGAACGAAGCGACAATGACGGTCGGCTTCAGAATAAACGGCAACACTGGCGATCCCGAGATCACGGCAAGCGCGAATGACCCGCAAGGCGATTTCGCCACGATTGGCAACAAGAACTTTCTTCAACATAAGTACGCAAGCTAACGTGGATCACGACCGGATTCCACGCCGGTCCCCGTCTTCCCTGAGGATCGGTCTCTCCCTTCGAAGTGGCGACTCAATTTCGAGAGGTCGAGTCAATTACGGCTCGATCACGGCGATCCCATCCGGAAACGATAGCCCATCGAGAAACTGCTCCGGGGCCTGTGGCGTAGTACCGTCGAAGCGGATGCGGCGCACCGAGCCGGTTCTCTGCCCGGGGCCAATCCGCGTTCCATCGAGAACCAAACCGAGATCAGCGAAATAGACCGTGCCATCCGAGTCAGTCGCGATGCCGAGCGGTGTGCCGGTCGAGAACGGTTCGGGCCCGAGGGATTCATCAGCTGGCGGCTCGAGGATACGGCGCAGGAAATTTCCGTCGGCGTCGTACTCTGCAATCACTCCATTGAGAATACTCGAAACCAGGAAAGTCCCAGCCTGGGTACGGACGACGCCGTTCGGAGTCGGGATGTTGCTATCGGCCGCGAGAAAGTGCTCACGATCGACCGCTGTCGCCATCGGCGCGCCGGTCAAATCGAGGCCATCACAACCACCCGCCGCATCATCCGAGGTTGGAAACGGCGGCGAGTAATGCAGCACCCCTGCGGTCGTCCGGGCACTGGCCACGTACACATGATCATCGGCATCGACGTAGATCCCGCCCGCGGTTCCGACTTCGACATCGAGCTTGCAGAAGCGCGGCACGGGGACATCGAGCGGCGGGAACCAAATGATCACCTGACCGTTCGGCGGTCCCGATGCCTGGTTGCCGACATCGGAGGTGATCACCCGACCATCCGAGAGAAACGCACAGCCGTAGGGTTCAGCACCACTCGTCGAACCTTCCATCCCCGCGCCGGTGAAAAAGGTCGCGTTGAGTTTGCCGATCTGGCGTGCCGACAATTCCCCGACGCGGGTGCCCGAAAGCTCGAAGATGCCCCATCCTGCCGGCAGATCGGGCTGACCGGTGTCCTCGCCGGCAATGAAGGTCCGACCGTCCGGTGCCACGCACGGCTGGCCATTGATGTCACGCCCTCGTACCGGATCATCGGCAGCGCTCGGGATCACGACCTGGTGCCGCGCGAGTTCGTCGATCGCGAAGGCCCGCAATCGATTGCCCTCTGGCGAAAGCAAAATCCGCTCGGCGACTCTGCCGGCGTCATCATCATCTCCGCAACCAATCACCCAGGGGTGCACCAGAACCAAGATCGCAACAATCATACGCGACATCGTTTCGCCCTCCTTGCGGTGCACGCTGACACCGCGGCAGCGCTCGAGTCAACGCTGCGCCTGACCCTCTGGACAGCGCGCCGATTGACGATTACCAGCAGATCGACGCAAGTTTCAGAATGATGTCTATGATCTCTATCCCTCGGAAGAGCCTCTCCGTTTTGCTTGTCGGCGCGTCTGTAGTCCTCGCCGGGTGCGACAACTCTTCGAGCGAAACCAAACAAGCCTCCGAATGGTTGATGTATGGCGGCGGTTTCGAACGAACCTTCTTCAATCCGGACGAAACGATCTTGACTCGCGAGACTGCTTCCGAGCTCGTCCCACTGTGGCGTTTTCGCACCGGCGCGGTCGTCACCGCATCACCGATCGTCGCCAACATCGATTTGCCCGGCGGACGCACTTCGGTGGTCTTCGTGCCCTCTTGGGACGGACAGCTCTACGCCCTCAACGCCGACGACGGCTCCACAGTCTGGACCTTCTCGTTCAAGCCCCACCCCGGATCTTCTTACCCACAAGCGGCATCGGCGGCGGTCGCCGACATCGCCGGCACTCGCCGCGTCTACATCGCCAGCGGCATGACCATGTACTGCCTCGAAGCCGCCAGTGGGCGCCTGATCTGGGAATTCGACGCTGGCACCGGCTGCGAAGACTGCGACTTCCTCACCGAACGCAACGAGATTCTCTCGTCGGCGCTGGTCTTCGAAAACACTGTGTACTTCGGCATGGACATCAACGACTTCGGGGAAGGCAAGGGAGGATTCTACGCCGTCAACGCCACTACCGGTGCCATGCAATGGTACTTCGATCTCGAAACCGCGGCGACTTGCTTCGTCGACAGCGATGACGACATACGTCGCTTCGACGGTTATCACAGCGAGGCGCAGCTCGGCCTGCCGGCGAACTTCTTCGCGACCCGGAGGGGCTGCGACTTCGACCGCAGCGGCACTGCCTGCGGCAACGTCTGGTCGTCGGCGACACTCGACGTCCAACGCCGCCGGATCTACACGACCTCGAGCAACTGCGACACCGACGACGACCCGACCACGGTCAAACCGCCGCCGCCGATGCCGGACTTTGACGAGGCGATCTTCGCGCTCGACATCGACAGCGGGCGACCGGCATGGCGCTGGCGCCCACGCGAGGTGGATAACGACGACCTCGCCTTCGGCGGCGTGCCAAACCTCTTTCGCATCGAAATCGGTGGCGCGATGCGCGACGTCGTCGGGGTCGGCGGCAAGGACGGGTTTTACTACGTTCTCGATCGCGACGGCACCAACGAAATTACCGGCACGGTCGAGCCGTACTGGAGCACGCAGGTCGTACCGGGTGGCGACATCGGCGGGATCATCGCCAGCGCCGCTGTCGGTGAGGGTCGCGTCTACTTCAGCACGGCGATTGGAACCGACCTGGCATCGCCGCAGCGCCCGGCTGCCTGGAGCCTCGATACGACCACGGGAAGCGTCGCGTGGAGCGTCCCCGAGGCGATCGCGAGTTTTGCACCAACCAGCGCCGTGCCCGGGGTAACGTTCATGGGTTCGATCGGCGGCACCATCTTCGGCTTCGACACCGCTACCGGCGCAGAGCTGGTGCGGCTCGGCGTCGGCGGTCCGGCGTCGTCACCGGCAGTGGTGGTCGACGGACGCCTCTTCGTCGGCGCCGGCACCGGCGCGCGCGGCGGATCACCGGCCGCCATCGCCTTTCAAACCTCGCTCATCCCCAACGTCATTTCGGCGTTCTGCGTCGCCGGCAGTCCCGGCTGTCCCGAGGGCGGGTCGTGCGACGACGGCAACCCGTGCACTAACGATGACCGCGACGAGTCGGAAAGGTGCGCCAACACCCCCATCGCCAACGACACGGTCTGCGAGCTAGGGGTGTTCGCAGGAGTGTGCACCGACGGCGTCTGCATCTTGGACAACTCGATCTGCGACGACCTCAATCAGTGCACGATCGATTCCTCGACCAGGCAGGGATGCCGTTTCGCCAACGTCGACGACGGCATTCCTTGCGTCGTGCGCGACGACGCGGGAGTATGCGCCAACGGAAGATGCGAACCGGTCGAGTAATTCGCCCGGTGTCAAAGGAGAACTCACGATGGCAGTGTTTATGAAACCCTACAGCGCACAGACCTACGCTCTGCTGCGCATGGTCTCCGGATTTCTCTTCCTTTGGCACGGAGCCTCGAAGCTATTCGGCTTCCCGCCGTCCGCGCACACACCGCCGCCGGCCATCGCATACACCGCTGGCCCGATCGAATTGATTGCCGGCGCCCTGATCATGATCGGCCTGTTCACCCGCTGGGGCGCCTTCCTCGCCAGCGGCACAATGGCTGTAGCCTATTGGATAGGGCACGGGACAAAAGCCGCTTTGCCGTTACAGAACGGCGGAGAGCTCGCCGTGATCTACTGTTTTGTCTTCCTCTTCATCGCCGCCCATGGCGCCGGCATCTGGAGCATCGACGGGCGGGACTGACCTGAAAGTTGAATCCTTCCTGCGCCACTTTCGGCACCTCGAATGACCCGGCACCGCCGGTTTCGTGACTAGCCAGCTACCAGATCGCCTCCGAGTAATTGGCTCGGATCGAGCGATCCCTGGTCACCAACGGCGCATCGACCGCACGCGCTTGCGCGGTAATAAGACGGTCGAAAGGGTCTCTAGTCCATTCGAGCCCGCGCGCGTGCTCGACGACCGAACCAAACGAATACTCTGCGACCCGCAGGCCCAACGCCGCAGCCAAGCTGCTCATGATGGCGGACGCATGATCCACCACGCGGCCGATCTCATTGAGGAAGTGAAGCTCGAGTACGACCATCGGTGAAACCGCGCACTCCCGCCCTTCCACTGCGGCCGTGGCCGAGTCACTCAAGAGATCGACCCGGCCCGCGTACAGCCAAAGCACGACATGCGTGTCCAGGTGCACTACGGACGCCACTCGCCGCTCCAGTCGAACTCGGCAAGATCCTCGACGTCACCTACGATCGCGTTCGGGTGCGCTTCGAGCCGTTCCAACTTTGAAGTATTCTGCAAATCTGACGCAACGATACGGAGTCGGCGATCACGGCGCACGATTTCAACCGGAATGCCCGTCTCCAATATCTGATCCAGAATCCTGTAGATGTCCGCGCGAAGTTTCGATGTGGATATCGACTGCATGAAGGACACCGTAAACTACGTACGTCTACTATTCAACTAGTCGTACGACTTGCCGAGGAAAAGCTCCGAAAGATTTCCTCGTTTTACACTTGCAATAACTGGAACGGTGTACTAGTTCTGGCACACTGTTATGACTCTCTGGGATCGCAACCGCGAACGGCGCCAAAAGCGGATTATCGCCGCCGCCGCCGAAATTATTGCCGAAGACGGCTTGTCCGGCCTTTCCATGCGTAAACTGGGGCGAGCCGCCGAGGTCTCGGTCGCGACCATCTACAGTATCTGCGGCAACCGGGACGAGATTTTGTGGGCGGTGATCAGGGATCGTTTTGCCATGCTGGGATCGGCTGTCGCCGAGGTTCCCGAAGGCAAGCCGATCAAACGAATGAGCGCGATCATCACTGCGACCGCCGATCACCTCGGCCAACAGGCGCACATTAATCGCGCGGTGCTCCTCGCCGCTACCGAACTAGGCCCGTCGCCGGGAAGCCCTGCCTCGTTCGTCGGCGATGCGTTCACCACCGCGATCCGCGACGCAATCGAAGCGAAACTCCTGAGTGCCGACCTCAACCCCGAAGTCCTCAGCGGGCACATCTTACGCGCCTATCTGCAAGCGATGATTGCGTGGGCACGCGGCTTCGTCACGGACCGCGGCTTCGAGGCGCTCGCCACTTATTCAATGTGTGAATCACTGCTCGGCATCGCAACCGAGCCAACTCGAAGCAAACTTCTCGCGGTGCTCCAGCGTTTGGAACCGCAAATCCTCAAGGGCCAGAGCGTACTGCTCTCGCCCGAGAACCAGGCCAAGACAGCCTAAGCAGTCCGGAGGAATGATGACGTCAACAATACGCGCGGTCGCGTGGATCACCACAGCACTGGTGTGCTGCTCGGTATCACAAGTCGCCGCACAAGAGTGCGACAAGAATTTCGACAGCACCTACGACCTGATCCAAGAAGCGATCTTCGAGAACAAGGGTTGCACCAGCCAGGCATGTCATGGCGCAGCGGCCGCCGGCGGGTTGGTTCTGACCGCTGACGTTTCGCACGGGAACCTGGTCGACCAGGACGTCACCTCCGTGTTCAACGTTCCGATCCCCAACCTCAAACGCGTCGTACCGGGGCAGAAGGACCAAAGCCTACTCTTCCTCAATCTCGCGGCCGCCACCCTGCCCGACCAGTGGGATGCACCGCTGCGTGAGATGCCGTTGGGACTCGAACCACTCAGCCTCGACGAGTTGGAAGCAGTCCGCGAGTGGATCGAGCACGGTGCGCCGCGCACGGGAACCGTACCAAACACAGCGGAACTGCTCGACGCTTGCCTGCCACCCGCCAAACCGATCGAGATCGCGCCGCTGCCAAAGCCCGACCCCAGCGTCGGACTCCAGCTGAAGATGCCGCGATGGACACTCGAAGCCGGAACAGAAGACGAAGTGTGCTTCGCGAGCTACTACGACGTCACCGGCCAGGTTCCGGCGAGCGCCATGAGCCCCGACGGGACCACCTTCCGCTACAACCTCAATCAGATTCGCCAAGATCCACTCAGCCACCACTTGATCGTCAACTACTACTACGGTGATGTTTCACCCGACGATCCGAGTTGGGGCACTTTCCGCTGTCGCGGCGGAGACAAAGACGGGGAAACCTGCCCGCCAACCGACCTCGCGTTCTGCGGCGAGGAAGGCCTCTGCTCCACCGACGCGATGAGTGCGCCGGTCTGCTCAGGGTTCGGCCCAGAGGACTCGCGGACGAATAGCGCTCCGTTCTCTGGTATTCAGGAGGCCTCCGCTCAACAGAGTTTTCCCGCCGGAGCCTATCGGCCGGTTCCCCTCAAGGGCATGATCATCTGGAATAGTCACGCCTTCAACCTGAGCGACGAGGCGGGCAAGGTCGAAGCGTGGTTGAATTACACCTTCGCCGAACCCGAAGATCAGATTTTCCCTCTTCAAGGCATCTTCAACACTCTCAATATCTTCGCGATGAACGTACCGCCTTTCGAAGCGCAGGAAGTGTGCCGACACAACCAGTTCCCGCAGAACACTCGGCTCTACGAGATCAACTCCCACACCCACCAACGCGGCAAGCGATTCAGCGTCTTCAACGGAAGCTATGCGTGTGTTGGCGGCACAAACGCCGGGGATCCTTGCTCACCGATCCCAGATGCGGGCATGGGAATCGACATCTGCGGCGAAGGCGAGTGCAAGGCGCGGAAAGCCGCCGAACGCGGCGACTGCGACCAAGACGGCTCGGTTCAGGTCAACGACCTCGTCACCTGCGTGAACATTGCTCTGGGGACCGCCGATATCTCGCGCTGCCCGGGCGGCGATCCGAACAACGACGGAGGCGTGTCGGTTGCCGAGATCGTAACGTTCGTAAGAGACTCTCTCGAACCGCCGGCCTACCGTTCCGCAGAGGACGACTTGCTCTACACCAACTTCGTCTACAACGATCCGACCATCGTCCTCTACGATCCACCCAGGGTCATGGACGGGTCGATCCTCGACCGAACGTTGACGTACTGCAGCCTCTACGACAACGGCCTGACGGACCCGAGCGAAGTGAAGACCAACTCGACCTCACCAAAGGGCTGTAACCCCAAAGCATGCACCGAAGGCCTGGTCGGTGCCCGCTGTAGCGGCTCGACCGAAGCAGACAAGAACGCGAGTTGCGACTCGACACCAGGTGCCGGCGACGGATTCTGCGACGCCTGCACACTGACTGGCGGACTGACCACGGAGGATGAGATGTTCATCCTGATGGGCGCCTTCTACGTCGATAACAACTAAAGCGCATCACCACTCAAGAAAACGCGGGCGGGGTCTTCGAGACCCCGCCCGTTTTTTTCCCCCGCACCTAAGCACCCCGTACCCCGCCGGCCGTACCCCGCACCTAAGTACCCCGCACCTAAGTACCCCGTACCTAGGTACCCCGACCTTAAAAAAATCGTTCCGAGTAGAACGAGAACCGCCGCGCGAGGTCATCGCTTTTCAAACCGAGGTCCTCCGGCCGATAGTCCACTCTGCCGTATCGTCCCTGCGGATGCTCCTTCATGTAGTCCTGCATTCGTTGCTCGACGGACGCATCAAAGTTCTGTCCGGCGACGGCGTAAATTCTCTTCACCATCGCAATGTCATCCGCCATGAACTCGCTGAAACGGACGTCGATGCTACTCTCTTCCGGCAATACCGAGCGGTCTCGCACACACGCTCCCAACATCCCACGCAAACGCTCGGCCCAGTACGCACCAATCCGCGTCGGGTCGACCGGATCGTTGTTCATGCGCGCGCTGTAGGCCACCATCGTCGCCATCGACGTGACCACGGCAACCGGGTCACGGTGGGTGACGACGAACGTGGCGTCAGGAAACGTTCGAGACAATGGCCCAAACTGCTCGAGATGCTGCGGAGACTTGAGCACCCACCGTTCGCCACCGCGCAGGAATTGAAGCGCCTGCAGAACCGTCTTGAGATACTCGTAGTGTGGCGTCTGATCGTGTGACATGTAGTAGTCGCGCCAACGAGGCAGGATGGAGATCGTCTCGAACAGCATGGTCGAGAAATCCATCGCCAAGAGCTGGATCTCTTCGTGCACATGCCACGTCGTCATCTCGTGCATACGGCGAAACTCCGGCATCGAGTCGTTGACGAATTGCAACGCCATGTCGCACCGCGCTAGTCGGGGATCGGGTTCTGTCCCCACTTCAGACGGTACCGGAATCGGTTCGAGGCTTTCCCAGTAAGGCAACGAACGCAGTGCAGGATCGGACGAGACGAGGTTGTGTAGATGGGTCGTCCCGGTTCGCGGCAATCCGCAAATGATGATCGGACGAACGACCTCGATGTCGTGGATCTCCGGGTGCCGCGCCAGCAAGTCCGCGAGCAGCAAACGGTTCTTCAGGAGTTGCATCAACTGCGCATGCGCCATGAACCGCCCAACCCGCGACAGTAGTGGCGCACTGGCAACCGCCTCAGCGAGAACTTCGAAGGGCTCGGCATACGACGAACCACCAAAGTCGCTGAGGCCCAACTCCTCGACGGCCTCCGCCCTCATGGCATCAGGGTCGAAGCTGAGATCGTCGGCCAACGCGGCGAGGCCCTCGCGCATCGCCGTCACTTCGGGACTGAACTCGGGAGCGGCCAAATCCTCTAATCGAATCGAATCAACAGCCATCACCGCAACCGCCCACATTCTGCGGCGAAGCGAACGACGACGGCCGCATGGACCAGGACGCTTGCCGACAAATTCCGCCAGATCCACACTCTTGCCATTTTCCCCAGTCCGTTCAAAGTTCTCGCGTCGGCAAGGCCGAAAATTCGCACGCCGCCCTGTCGCGGTCAAGATTCGGAGCGGGACGGTTCGAAAACGGATCCAATGGATATCGGTCACATACTCTCCAACGAGCCCATCGACATGCGCGTTCTTGATCCGCCGGCTCTGCCGCAGCTCGCACGCCGCCATCCGCAGACGATCACCTACTCACCTCCAACGATCCGACACACCCAATTCCGACTTGTCACCAGGAGCTGACCGATGTTCGACCTCAGCAACAAGACAGCGCTCATCACCGGGGCCGGCCAGGGGGTCGGCCGCGGCATCGCCGACGCCCTCGCACGACAGGGTGCCGCGGTCGCCATCAACGACCTCGATCCGGACCGCGCCGAAAGCGCTGCGAACGAATTACGCGACAGCGGCAAGCGAGCTGTGGCAGCTCCCTTCGACGTCACCAGCTTCGAGAAGACGCGGGCTGGATACGAGGCCGCAGTCGCCGCCCTCGGGCCGATCGACATCCTGGTCAACAACGCCGGCATTCCAGCCGGAATGAACGTCGCCAGTTTTCGCGACACAGAGCCGGAAGATTGGCGCAAGTACCTCGATCTAAATGCCTACGGCGTCATGAACTGCGCCAAAGTAGCGGTCGACAGCATGTGCGACCGCGGGTGGGGCCGAATCGTGACCATCTCGTCCGGGGCCGGCCAGATCGGCATCAGTCTGGGAATCTCAGCCTACGGGGCTGGCAAAGGGGCCGGGATCAGTTTCATGCGCCACCTGGCGGCGGAGGTGGCTCGCTTCGGCGTCACGGCGAATACACTCGCGCTGGGAATGATCGACAACCATTACGACGCGTCCGTCACCGAGCACCTCGTCAAAAGTATTCCGGTACGACGCCTCGGCCGACCGGAAGACGTCGGCCCGGCTGTCGTCTATCTCGCGTCGGAGGAAGCAGGCTGGATGACCGGCCAAACCATCGGCCTCAACGGCGGCAGCACCACGAGCTGACTCCGACGCGGCTTCGTGCCGACGAAGGACGGTCGGTCGTACGGCGCTACGGATTTCCAACAGCTCTGGCCGTTCGATATAGGCGGAGCCGGAGGACAATTCGATGAGAATCAGGAACATCCTACTCGGGACAATCGCGATCCTGGTGGCAACGGGATGCAGCGACGGCGACGACCCCAGGCAGCCGGTTTCGGTCACCTATCTCGGCAACGACGGGATCCTCATCGAGGCAGGCGATACCAAGATCGTCGTCGATGCACTGCAGACCATTGCCACCACGTTTATTCCCGTCCCGCCGGACGAACTCGACCGCCTGGAGAGAGGTGAGCCGCCGTTCGACGGAGTCGACCTCGCCCTCGTCACCCATGTTCACGCCGACCACTTTGACGCTCGCTCGGTGCAGCGGTTTCTCGACAACAACCCACAATCACGACTAATCGCGCCGCCCCAGGTCCGGGCAGCGCTAGCCGATACGGAGCAGGTCGACGACATCGCTCCGGAACCTGGAATGAGCGCCGACATCCAGATCGCGGGCGCTCGCATCCGTGTGCTCCACACCGAGCACTTCAACCAGTTCGGCCTCGACTTCTCGGACATCGAGAACTTCGCCTACTTGATCGATATCGGGAGCCAGCGCCTGCTCCACGCCGGTGACATCAACTCGACGGTGGAAAACCTCGAGCCATTCACTCTTGCCAACGAGGGTATCGACGTCGCGTTTCTACCGACCTTCGCCGAACAGCTCACCACCGAGATCGCGGCGATCGTCGAAGAACAAATCGCGCCCAACCGCGTCGTTGGCCTTCACCTGCTGGAGAGCGTGAGGGAAGAAGAAGCGGAAGCGGTCATGGATCTATACAGCGACGGCTTCGCATTCACCACGCCACTCGATCAACGCACCTTCGAGTAAGATCGACCGTGACCGGCTCCGCATCCCTTCAAAACGAAGGCGGAGCCGGCCGGTCGGGAATCTTCTAGCGATTGCCCACGGGTCGAGCGTCGGAACGACGCCCACCGCGCGGAGGCTTCTGCGCACCGGCTGCGGCCCCACGGTGCCGTCTGGGCCTGCCGGCTGCCGGCGACGTCGGTGACGCAGATGCGTCGGCACGGTTCGACTGCGCACGTTTCGGGCGACGTCCCTGGCTGGTTGCACTCGGACCGGACGAAGTACTTCGCTCCGCCGTCCCGTAGCTCTTCGAACGTCCCGATGAATGATTCGGAGACGACGAATCGCGCTTGCGTGCGCCCTGCGCGCCAAACCGATTCTGCCCCGACCGCGAGGGTCGCGCCGGGCGGGTATGTTCGCCCTGTTCAAACGCCTCGCTCTTCGACAAGTCGTTGGACGACCCGATCCGCTCAATCTTGTGGCCGGTCAAACGTTCGATGGAGTTTAGATAGGCCAGCTCATCGCGCGAGCAAAACGACACCGCCGTCCCATCAGACCCAGCTCGACCTGTACGTCCAATCCGGTGGATATAGACCTCCGGTTCGTTCGGAAGGTCGAAGTTGATCACCAGCGGCAGCTCCTTGATATCGAGACCGCGCGAAGCCAAATCAGTTGCCACGACGACTCGGGTCTTGCCGCTCTTGAAAGAAGCCAGAGCCGACTCACGGGCCGACTGAGACTTGTTGCCGTGAATCGCTGCGGCCGAGATCCCAGCGCTAGCGAGCTTGCGCACGACCTTGTTGGCTCCGTGTTTGGTCCGACTGAAGACGAGAGCCTGCAGATCGTTGCGCAGCGTTTCAACCAGCAGGTCGACCTTCTTCTTCTTGTCGACGAAGTGGACTGTCTGATCAATCGGCTCGCGAACCGACGAAACCGGATCGACGGCAATTCTCTTCGGGTTGGACATGAACTGCTTCGCCAGTTTTTCGACCTCGCGCGGCATCGTCGCGGAGAACAGCAAGGTTTGACGGCGCTCCGGCAGCTTGCCCAGGATGCGCCGAACGTCGTGAATGAATCCCATGTCGAGCATGCGGTCTGCCTCGTCCAAGACGACGTACTCAACGTGAGCGAGGCTCAAAGCCTTATCGGAAAGGAGGTCGAGAAGACGACCCGGCGTGGCCACCAAGACAGACGGAGCTTGCCTGAGAGCACGAATCTGCCCAGGCTTTTTCACACCGCCGAAAACCACCGTCGTGCCGATATTCGTACGTGCCCCGTAGGTCTTGAAAGAATCGGCGATCTGCGCGGCTAGTTCGCGTGTCGGCGCCAGAACCAATGTACGGATCCGACGACTGCCACGATCATTGCGGTCATTGCGCCCACCTTCGCCTTCGCTATCGAGTAGCCGTTGCAAAATCGGTAGTGCAAAGGCCGCCGTCTTACCCGTGCCGGTCTGCGCACAACCGATTAGGTCGACGCCATCGAGCACGAGCGGAATCGCGGCCTGCTGAATCGGGGTCGGTGTGTCGTACCCGGCCGCCTTCACCGCCTGTCGCAGTGGTTCTGCCAGATCAAAGGATGCAAAGCTCTGCGGCAGGTCCGCGCCAGCTTCGGTCTTGTTGGTACGTTGTTTCGAGTTCATGCTTCTCTTTCACTGTGGAACATCGGTAAAGACTCTCGAGCACACAAAAATGCACGCAAATAGCCCGAGCAATCAGCCCACACGTCTGCGAATTCGAGACGCAAAAAGACAAGGTCGAGGCTATTCAGAACTGCAGATGAAAATTGCGCGAAACCGCTAGTCGATCCGTTTCCGGTGTACCGCGTCTCACCCTCAAGACACGTATGAATCGTAATGCAACCCGGAAAGGGGAGGGAGCGCAGCAGCGAAGGGCCAATTCACTTCCAGCTACTGGTTTGCTGCCAGCAAAGTGACACAACCCACCCTCCAACACAAGCGGGGATATATAAAGGGTAGCCGTATCGGGAGGGAGAGGCGCCGCCGAGCCTCGTTCGGGCCCCAAGAAGGCCACCGGTCGTTCTCCTACTTCAGAGCCTCCCCGACAGCAGCGGCCGGAAGAAGAATAGAGGCCAAATAACGAGAGCGAGATTCGACAAGAACCAAGAGGGATCGAATTCACCGAGAATTGCCCAATAGCTCACGGCCATCCCGCCCGCAGCCATCGTCAGAGTCAGGGATACGATGGCGAGGGGGATCCAAGAGGGATCACCGCGGCGCGAGGCCGCGACTGCCTTGAGCCCGCAAAAGGAGAACGCCAAGTCCATCGGTAGGAACGACCAGTTCCAGGCAACGACGTCGGGCCGCTCGTAGTTCGCGTACATCCACTCGGCCGGAATTTGGAGAACCCCGACCAATGCCAGTGCGGACACGGTCCAGTACAGTAGAAACGCAACATCCGTAACGGTGATCGCGATGGCTAGCGATCGCGGCATGGGAGATCTCCTATCAGTCGGCAATCCGCAGCTCTTCCAGGAACGCGACCATCCTCGCATCCACATCGTCGACGTGCGTGCGGCCAATATTGTAAAATCCGTGGCCGGCATCCGGGTACGCGACCAGCTCGCATACACTGCCGACCGCACGTAGGCGTTCGCAAAAGATTCTAGAATGGTCGAACGGAACCAACCCATCGGCACGGCCATGAAACACGATCGTCGGAGGCGCCCCTGAGCGGACGTGGTGGGTCGGTGAGATCTCGCGTCCGCGCCCCAAAAAGTCGCCGGCAAACTGCCGATAAGCATCGTGCATCGGCTCCTCGAATGCCGTGTCGAGCGCGGGATTGAACAAGATCAGCGCGGCCGGTGGGTCTACTGGATCCGTCGAGCGCTCCAGCATCGCCACCGCCGCAGCCAGGTGCCCGCCTGCCGAAGACCCACCAACAACGATACGCGACCGATCGATGCGCAAGCTATCGGCTTGATCCCATAGCCAGCGGTAAGCGCGCTTCGCATCATCCACACAGTCGAACGGTGTTGCACCATCGCCTTTGAGTCGGTACGCCGCCGAGAGCACGACGTAGCCGTGCTCGGCCAGGAACGTCGCCGTGTGGAACAGTTGCGACGGGTGGCCGTGCCTCCATCCGCCGCCGTGAAACAGCAGCACAGCCGGCCGCGGGCCATCGCCGCCGTCGTCCTTCGGCTCGAAGATGTACGATTCCAAGACCTGATCACCGACCCGCGCATATTCGACACTGCGAGAGGGCCCGTAAGTCGACCGAAACCAAAGAAGCCCTGCAACTACGGCGACGGTCGCCAAGCCGAGCAACACTGCTGCGGAGATCAAGAATCTACGCATGACTTGGCCTACCGAACCAAGGCGGGGTCGCCGGCGCGCGAGAGCCCTTCCGGCAACATATCGAGAGTCAGCCGCGCCTTCTCGACCTCGGAGTCCCGCCGTACTTCGTCCCAGTCCAGGATCGCCGCCATACGTGACGCGACGGCCGCAACCATCGCCTTAGCCTCGTCCGGTTCGTACAAGGCCGCGCGCGTCCGTCGTTGGATTACATCTTCCACGGTCACCGCGCCCTCTCGCGACACGGCCCATTCAATCTCACCGGTCACGACATCGCAGCCGACGAGGGCATCGCTGCCTTGCTCCGCTACCTGCCCCGCTTCCGAACCGTAGAGTGCCGCCAACCGGCGTCCGGCCTCCGGCGCCAGGCCGTGGCGTTCACAAAGCGCCGTCGCGACAGACTCGATCGGTCCCGCGAAGTCGCCTCCCGGTAGTACCGTATCCTCATTGTCGTGTGGGGGACGATTCTCGCCGATCACGCCCAACACATCCTCGACAATTCGGATCGCCATGGTCCGGTAGCCGGTCAACTTACCCCCGGCAACACTGATCACTCCGGATGGCGCGATCAAGATCTCGTCCTTGCGCGACAGATCTTTCGGCTCCTTACCGGGCTTCGCAATCAAAGGGCGCAGGCCGGCCCAAGCAGTTACAATATCCCCGGCGGTGACCGTCGCAGTGCAGTGGCGGGCGATCGGCTCGAGGATGTAGTCGATGTCCTCCGCAAGCACTTCGGGCCAGGTGCAGGCCGACCCCTCGTAGCTGGTGTCGGTCGTACCGACGTATGTGACGCGGCCGCGCGGGATGGCGAACAACGTTCGTCGATCCGCGCTATTGAGCAGAACCAGATTGCGCACCGGCAGCACTTCCCAAGGCACACAGATGTGCACGCCTTTCGACAAATGCAGGATCGTCTTGGCCGAATCGTCCCGCTCCATCAGTTGTTCGACCCAGGGCCCAGCAGCATTGACCACGCATCGCGCTCGCACGCGGAACTCCCCGCCGGTCAACCCGCAAACGGCATCCACTCCCTCGACCAGCCCATTCGACGATGAAACCAAGTTGCAAACACGCGCGTAGTTGAGGGCAACCGCGTCGCAGGCAACCGCGGCGCGAAGGTTGGCGAGAACCAGCCTGGCATCGTCCGTCAGGTACTCCCTGTAAGCACACGCGAAAGGAAAGTGCTCGCTGTTGACTACAGGCTCACGGCGGGAGAGCTCCGCCGCGTCCCAATTCTGATGTAGGTCGGCCTCCTCCACGGCACCGAGCTGTTCGTAGGTGGACAAGGCGGCACGGAACTTCAGCAAACCGGCGCGCGACCGAACCGGCATTACCATCCAGCGCGGCTCGGCCAGATGCGGCGCCATGCGATGGAGAACCTTGCGTTCCAAAGCGGTCTCCCGCACCAAGGGCACATCGCCCATCGCCAGGTAGCGCAGGCCACCGTGGATCAACTTCGACGAACGACTCGAAGTACCGGACGCGTAGTCATTAGCCTCGAGCAAGGCGACGCGCAGACCGCGCAGCGACGCCTCGCGTGCGACACCAGCTCCCGTGATGCCACCGCCAACCACCACGAGGTCGAAGGGCTCGCGCTCCAAGCGGGCTAGAGTCGCGGATCGATGCGCCGTGTCGAGTGAGGTCACGACCGTCGGCCTCAGCCTTTCGCCGCCGGCGGCGGCAAGGAAGCTACGTAAATCAGATGACGTAGCCCGCCCTTGCCCGAGCGGTGGCGCTTCACGCCGAAGCCAACCTTCGTCAAGTTGCGCTGGAATCCCGAGCTCGGCTGCTCAGTCCAAACCGCCAACACCCCTTCGGGACGCAGCACGCGACGAATCTCACGCAATGAGCGCTCGCCGTATACGGGATCGTCGCGGATGCCCCGGTTGCTCCCCGGCCCCTGGTAGAGGTCGAGCAGAATCGCGTTGACCGATCGGTCGCCCAGCCCGCGTACGGTATCGGTTACATTCTCTATGCGAACGTCGACACGAAGATCGGCGACCGCTGCTTGCGTCAAGGGCGCGAGCGGCCCCTTGCACCACTTTAGAACCAGCGCATTCAGCTCTGCAACGACGACCGTCGCAGTGATCGGCAGGCAATCCAAGGCGGCGCGCAGAGTGTACCCCATGCCGAGCCCACCGATGACCACCGCCGGCTTGGAGACCTTCAACAGGCCCCGGCAACCGAGCCGCGCCAAGCCCACCTCAGAACTATGAGCGCGACTCGTCATTAGGACGCGGCCTTCGATCGTGATCAGGAAATCACTGTCCCCTCGACGACGAAGTTCGAGCAGACCATCTGCCGTGTCGGCACTATCCAATACTGTCCAAGGGCGCATAGAAGGAGCACGAAACCTTTGCTTCCCTCGCCGTACCACAGGACGCGGCCGACGGCGACGGTCGCTTGAACATTTCGATCCGGCAGCCCATACCTCGTTGTGTGCGCCTCCACCATCTCGCCTTGCGCGTCGCCAATATCGATCAGACGGTGACCTACTATCGGGATACTTTCGGTCTCGAAGTCATCCGTGACGAGCGACCGCGCGCCCTATGGCTGGAGCTAGCTGACGGGTCCCTCATCATGCTTGAGACTCGTGGCGCCGACGAGCCCGGAATCCCGTCAGGTTCCAAGGAACTCGTCGCGTTTGAGGTCGACGCAGAAACCAAATCGCGGATCCGCCAGCGCGCACTCGACACCGGCTGCTTCGACGGCGACACCGAGCACACGGTCTACCTGCGCGACCCCGACGGTCGGCGCTTGGCCGTTTCTACCTATCCGCTCAAAAGACCCAACACACGCCCCTAACGGTCGCGCAAGCGAGCAAATAGCCAAGTCGCACCCTCTTCTTGTTTGGAGTGCGGCGCGGACGGTCGCGCATTTGGCGTTCGCGGTTCCAATCCCGCTAGGGCGCGTTATGTCCTCCGAAGCTCAGTTTGTCTTTTGAGGATACGGCGGTAGACCTCGCGACGGTGCGCCACGCCGACCACGTAGACAACAATCTCGGTCGCATGCACCTCGTAGACGATGCGATAGTTTCCGACGCGGATACGGTACGCATTCTCGCGGCCCCGGAGGCGGCTCGAGCCAAGCGGAGTTGGGTTCGTTCGCAACTCGTCGATGACCACTTTCACCCTCGAGCGGGTGGACGGCCGTAGGCCGCGAATCTCCTTGGGAACAGCTGAGTGGAGGACGAGTCTATAGGTCGTCGCGGACCTCGTCCCAGCTTACCCAAGGCCCCTTTCGCCGCTCCTCGATCAACTCGAGATCCTCGGCATCCTCGAGCCATTGGGCTATGGCCTCCTGCACGACTGCTTGTGCCTTGAGCCCATGCTCTTCGCAGAATCGATCTAAGAGCACCTTGAGCTTTTCGTCGATGCGGTGAGTGACGGTGACCATGCCCGCTAAACTACAGCCGAGTGCAAGCATTCGCAAGCATTTTCAATCACGCAATCGTCGGGGTCCTCGCGAACGCCAATGCGGTCGGAATCGGCCATCTGTACGCGGCACTACGGAGGAAAGCCGCCGTGCAGAACGATAAAAGCAAGCAAGAGGATGACAAACGAAAAGCATAGGCCGACAAGGGAGGCCAAGAGCACTGCGGCTAGTTCCCATCCCCCTAACAAAGGTATGGTGGGGTGGGCGTCGGGATCTCCTGGATTGCCTGCGTCAGCCATCTCGGGCCTCCCTAGTCTTGGTGAGCCGGGATAGTTACCGGAGGTTGTTGCGTATCCGTGTCCGGATCGTGTCATTCCTCGGGCAGTCTCGAGGAGGAACGTATTCGCATCGCCATTGGCACAGAGGGCCAGACGCACTAGGGACGCGCCCACGCAAACTAACAAACTAGCAACGTCCCACCAGTGACACACAAACTAACAAACTAGCAACGTCCCACCAGTGAGCTCGGCTCAGCGTTTACCGGCGTTCATCAGCGGGTTGGTGCCGGCTATTGGTCGCGACGCCGACTTCTGCGCGGTCAGACGCGCGTGCTGCCTTGGACTCAGCCACATCCGGAAGTCCTCACCGCGCGCCAGCGACGCATTGGCACGCGACTCCTGGAGATCCGTCCAACCTGTCGTGTCGACGCCGGCCTCGGTGAGGTAATATTTCTGGTCGCTCGCTTTCGCCGCGTGAGCAAAGCCTTTGACCCGCTCGGCGCGGTCTCCGAACACTTCAACGGCAATCTTCATCTGCTCGTCGTCGTGGGTAAAGACACCCTCGGCGCAGCCCTTTCGCGCGACCCGACGCAAGAGCTCCCGGTAACTCACAGCTGTCGAGTCAAAGCGCAGCTCCACCACGTCCCTGCCCTCGAGCCACCCGGCGCGCGTCGCCACGACGCCATCGATCTCAGCGAGACACGCCTCGCCACTCCAATAGCAGGGCATCGGCAGGGTCACCCTACCGGAAGAACGACGCGCGGTGCCCCGGACGGCCAGATCCAAATACTTCGGCACCGGCCGGCCGGCCGCACGCAATGCCGCAACCATGCGCGCACCGATCTCTCGCGGTGTCCATACCCGATCGCGCCGGGCAATGAGATCCGATCCATTCGCATCCAGGAATCGGACGACAGGGTTGTTCCAAGCCGGTTCGCCGTAGCGCTGCAGAATCTCCGCATCGCGTCCCGGTTTGTTGTTGAGAATCGCTAGCGGGACGAACTCAACCTCGATCGCCTCGACGAAGAGTGGATCCGACAGGATCGTATCGCCAAAGCCGATACACGTCGAACAGCCTGGCACCTCCTGAAAAAGGGCGAACACGGGTCTTTCCGATGCCTTTGACTCGGCAATGGCCACATCAAAGTCCCGCCCCCACGTCACTCGACCAAGTTCCCGTGCAGACTCCGCACACGCGGCCACTGGCAACACCGTCAGCAGCGCAAAGAGCACCACGTAGCTGATCATCTCATCACCTCGCAGGAGAGTACGGCGCTCACCCACCTAAGGTTACAATCGTACGTTCGTCAACAATGCGAAGCACTCACCACTCGAAAAAGGAATGAGACATCCTGCCGCCGATTTGAGTCAGGCGGCAGGAGAGGTTGACGACCCGCGCGGTCCTTCCGCGTAGAGGAAGTAGCCGCTGCGCCAGCCCATGGGGTGCGATTGTTGTTTGGCTATCCGCAGTCGCACCCCGCACAAACCTGCACCATCGCGGCGACCCGGGCGGTCGCGTCTACGGCACCCCCGAACGCATCGCTCGCACCCGGTGCCACAAGGTACACCTGATAAGTTCCCGGGGATGCACTCGAGGCGATCTGGAACGTGCATGAAGCGATCGTCCCATTGGGCAGATTTTGGATCGTGCCGCTGAACTTGGGCACAACTGCTACAGTCAACTGCCTCAAGGATGTTCCAGTCGGTCGATCAGACACGGCTACTTGATGTTCTTCGGGATCAAGGGAACTCGCCAGCGTGCAGTTGCTGACGGACACTCCCGGATCCCACGACGAGCTCACACTGCCGGCCGAGAGCACGGTCGCCGGATAGAGCAGGTCGAGCTGCGCCCCCGCCGCACTAATGCCCGTAGTCGACAATGTAATATCCAGTGTTACACTTTGCCCACTCGCGCCGCTCGTGTTCGGAACGTCCAAAGTAGCATTGGAGGCAGGGGCGCCGGCGCTGGCGCCAGCGCCACTCGGGGCCGAACAGGGCGGGTCCAAGGCTGCATCGACTGCCAGGATGAGCTCGTTGACTGTCGCCCCGTCAGAAATATCATGATCTATCGGCAGGCACGAATTTACTGAGTTCGTGCCGAGGAGAATGTTGACACTGGTAATCAGCTCGCCAATGGTCACCGTCCCGCCGCAATCGCAGTCGCCGACACAACAGGCGACTGTGGCGGGTGGATCGAGCCACTGGCTTAGGTCGTCGCGCGCCGCCGTGGCAAGCGCAGTGCACGCATTCTGATCTGCGTTCCCGCCCGTCAGTGTGATCTCGGCGGTGCAGGACGTCCGGCCATGCTCCAAATGGTCGACCTCCGGCGTAGTGCAGGTCGGTGGAGAAGTATCCTCGATGTAGGTGCCGATGTCTCCAAGGTCGCGATCGCGCAGCCAGTACAGGAAAGCCGTCGCCGGCCGAACATCGAGGGCGGGGACCGAGAAGCTGCGGTTCACTTCTTTGAAGAAGCTCGTCGGCCAGTTGAGCGTATCGTATCCCAGAGCACCGAAAATCTGGTCGTAGTTACATTTACCGTAAGTGCTTAACTGGCTCGCATCGCACTGCATGTCTATCTCAAAACCGAGTGGCACGAGGTTGGAGAAACCCGGAGGCAAATAGTCGGATCTCTCGATCCCCAAGGAGCCCCAGTCTTGGAGGCAGCGTGTCAGCAGAAAAGCGATCAGGCGTTTCGTGTGAGTGTACGTGTCGGATACTGGGCTGCCGCCGCGATATCTCTCAACCAGCCGCTGGAAGTTGAGCTTGGCAAAGCGCGTGGTCAGCACCGCATTGTTTCGCCCCTCAAAATGGTTGCCCACGACGGCGTAGTGCGCCGGCACATTTTCTAGCCACATGTGGCGCGGGTCAGCCTGATAGGAGGCCAGGAACTGCAAGAACCCATCCGATTCCGCCTCGAGCTCCGGCTGGACATCCGTACCGCCCGGCAGACATTCTGTCGTGAGGCAAGACTGCCCGCATTCAAACATGCACTGGCTGCAGTCGCCGCAAGCCTCCAGCAAGAAACCTTGGTAATGAAACGGTCGAAACGCAAATGGCGCCGACGAGTACGCGAAGCACCCCTGGTCGGGTGTTGGACAGGGAGCTTCCGCGGTACCGAAGAACCTTGCGATGTCGCCCGGAAATGGCAGGGGAACCTGATCGACTGAACTGCCGTAGGCACCCGGCCACTGGCTATAGACTTCCCAGTTCGGCCGCGGATCCGAACCACCGTGGCAACTGAAGCACAACGGCGGATTCGCAGGACCGAATGCTGGCGGCCCCGGCGGGTCGAGATCTGAAAACACGATCTCACGGAACTCAAATCCTCTCGCAGGTGTCGCGGGGTTGGGGGGATCGCCGGGGGCGCCATCTTCCCGGAACTGGATGATCTCTAGCACGTTGTAACGGAATGCCTCCGGGTCGCTGCTGAAAGCAATGACCAGAGTGGCGCGCGGTCCGGTCATAATCACCCGCGGGGACTCGAAAGTCGACGGCTGCAGGCTGAGCGAGTCGTGCATCAGGGTGAATTCGGAGCGATAGTCTTGGGGCAGGAGGGGCAGCAACTCCTCGATCGAGCGGACGTCGTGCGCACTGACGAGGCCCACCAGATCCTCGTACGAGAGCGTTTCGCCGTCCAGAGCAGCGGCACGCACACCCATGCCAAACCACCCAGCGAGCAACAGGGCGAGGACGCCGACCAAACAGGCCGGAACTCTCCGGGGCACGTTCATCTCCCGCTCACCCGTCCGCCGGACAGCCATCGGCGGAAAACCTGATTGCCTGGACCATCTCGCTGATCTGAATCTTGCCGTCGCCGTCGGTATCGCAGTAGTCAAAACAGCCCAAATGACGCGGAACCTCGCGTCCCCACAAGGCGCCGTGTAGGCATTTGATGAGTTCATCGATGGTCACCTTACCGGTCTGGTCGCAGTCGCCAACGCATCCGAAGGAAATGCCCTGCGCCACGGCGGCTGGCGGTCGCAGCATCGGGCAGAGATCAGTGCCCAGCGCCACGGCAAGAGCAAGGAAGAGCCCTCGGCCGCCGACCTGAAGGCGTTGGCGGCCGGCCGCAAACGCCCGTGCCGCACGGCTTCTCGCTCTGCCCCGGTGGCGAACGCGTCTCTTCGTTAGGCCTCGCATGTTACCTCTCCGAAGACGTTCCCATTCGCCTTCTCACCTATGTCCCAGGTCGACACGACTGATGAGAGTTGTCAACAAAATTGTTTATCTCGCGAGGAATCGGCGAGCGGCCGAGGGGAAAGAAATTCTCGACGGCCTGGTCTTGCTGGTCAGCGAGATCGCTCGCACTTTGAATTAGCGAACGTGCGAACCAGAGAGCGTTGGAAACTTACACATCCCTTGAGCAATCCGCCGGTGGTCAAGAACCAACTACGCGAAAAACTCACTGATCGACCGCGACGTCTGCATCGAATCGGTTCCCCACTCGCTAACCGGCAATCCCATAATCTGCTGCATGGTTAATCCAACCCGACTGGTCGGGTCGCCACCACCGCGGACGTGAAAGCCCGTCTGCACTCTCCCACCGGCACGGCCGGCGATCATGAACGGTATCCTCGTTGTGTCGTGAGACTTGGCAAAGGAGCTCTCGGAATGAGCCATGACCAGACAGTTGTCGAGCAACGTTCCATCACCTTCCGGCGTCGCTGCCAATCGTTCAACGAAGCTGGCCCACGCACCCAGCGATGCCTGCGAAAACGCCGTCGCCTGTGGCTGATAGCCGAGCACTTCGTCGACGACCTCGTCGTGAGTGAGCTCGTGATGAGAGACCTCATCCCCAGGATTGCGCAGTCCGGACAAACCCGCCGAGAAGAGCATATTGAAAACCCGCGTCTGGTCACAGAGCAGCGCAAATACCAACAACTCCGTCATCAGATCATGCGTCGACAATGCCTGCGGCAGATCCGTCCCGATGTCCTCACCGCGCGGTAGGTCCGGACGGCGACACGCTTCGAGATTCGGCGGGCTCAAGGACACTTCAATCTGCTGTTCGAGCTGCCGCAGCGACGTGAAGTACTGGTCCAATCGCTGTTTGTCGTGCGTGCCGAGGACGGCCTCGAGCCGGGCCGCATCTTCACTTACGGCGGACAGCGCACTCTGCCTGAGAATCGCCTTGGGGTCGGGAACGAACTCACCGTCGTTGGGATCGAAGAACTCCGGCCCGAAGACACGGTTGTACATCTCCAAGGGCGATACCGTACTCGCGTTGACCACACTCTCGCTCTCGCGGCTGTACGAATGGCGCGGAACGCCTGTGCACGAAATCTCGAGCGAGCGAAATCGCGTCGCCGATCCGATCTGCCTACTGATCAGCAGGTCCAAGGTCGGACCCGGCACACCATCCCCAGTTTTGGGCGTCGAGCCGGTTAGCGTTGCCAAGACACCGGTGTGATGCGGTTTATTGGGCCGGCCGTCGAGGATGGTCGAGAACCCGCTCAAGATACTGACCTCACCCCGCACGTTGGCGAGCACCTCCAGCTCTGGCGGCAGTGCGAAGTCGTCGCCCTCCTCGCTCGGCGCCCAACGGTTTGGGTTCATACCGCAGCCCCAAAACCAGGTACCGAAGCGCACCGGCAACGGAGCACCCTGCGCCAGCGCCGTGCCGTTGTCGTTCAAGAAAATATCCAGCAGCGGCAGTCCCACCGATACGGCCGCACCTCCCGTGATGCCGCGCAACACCGTTCGTCTCGTGATGTCGTTCTTCATCATCAAATACTCTTCCTGGCGTCAGCGACCGGCGCCGGCCGTGATCCAACCCTCGATGAGTGCAACCTCTTCGCTGGAAAGTGCGCTTCCTCCGAGAGGCATTCGCGAGCCGAGCGCTGACTCGTTTGGTCCGATGATCTTGACCATGAGGAAACTGTTGTCCGGATCCGAAGCCTGCACCCTCGACCAACCGCGCTCGGCAGCCGCAGGATTTGTCGGCGCGACTCCAACCAAGTTGTCTCGCGCCCCGGCTCCCTCGAGAACCAAGCCGCCCGACATCGTCTGGGAACTGTGACAAAACTGCGTGGCGCATTTCGGCGTCAGAATCTCATCCCGAATCTGAGCGAACGACGCGGCCTGCGGTGTCGCTGTCGCCGGCGGACGGGGACGAGTCGCAGTCGCTGTCCGTGGGGTTCCGTCCGGCGGCGGCGCCGTCGGACTCGGCGTGAAGGTATCCATCGGAACCGGAGTCTCTAGGACTACCTCTGCGTCGCGCGTACCGGATGCCAAACGAAACGCATCGCTCAACGCAATCGTTCGCATGAGATCGCGCATCCGATAGCCCAAACCGGACATGCGCTGTTCCAACGAAACCAGGAACGGTTCCTCTCCTTCGACGGTGTCGCGTCCAGTGGCGTATCGAAAAAACGACCGCACGAAGCACGGCCCCAGGGCTGGGTGCCTCGACAGCACCACACCGAGTCCTCGCGCATCGGTGTAGGACACTCCATCGAGCTCTCCGGTCGGGTCGATTGTCGCACCGTTCTCTTCGGTGCGAAGCGCTCCGATTCCGTCGAGCTGCTCCAGGGCAAGACCGATCGGATCCATCAGACCGTGGCAACCTGCGCACGCCGGATTGGCTACGTGGGCTTCCAACCGTTGCCGTGCAGTCCGTCGATTCGGCGTCGAAGCATCGGAGAAACTCGCAAAATCGATGTCGCCCGGCGGCGGCGGTACATCCTGACACAGGAGGACCTCGCGAACGAATTTCCCGCGCAAAGTCGGGGAGCTACGCCCCGGATGCGAATGCAGCGCTAGAAGGCTCAAATGAGTCAAAATCCCGGCCCGTTCGCCATCTGCTGGGAACTCGAACGGCTCCCATCCCTCGGTCGCAGCGACCGGTACCCGATAGACCACTCCGAGCTTGCGCGTCATAAAGGACTGACGGGTCGTGAACAGATCCCGGTAGTCGCCGTCGGACGTCAGCATGTGATCGACGATCACCCGCAGGGTTTGCTCGCCAGCATCGCCGATCAAGTCCTGAGTGAACGCGGGAAACAATGTGGGGTCCTTGCTCACCAACCCCTGCTCGATGTCTTCAAAGGAATAGAGGTCGCCAAAGAAGGCGCGGACACTATCCTCGATCCGCGGCGACTCCAGCATGCGATCGACTTGCGTCGCCACCCCCTCGTCATCGATCAATTCGCCCGCCTCAGCGGCCCGCTGCAGCTCTTCATCCGGGGTGGAGTTCCACAAGAAGTAGCTCAATCGAGTCGCCATCGCCCGACTGGTCAAACGCTGCGCGTCGCTCGATCCGGATTCAACGTCTTCGATGCGAAACAAAAAGTCGGGCGACACCAGCAAAGTCGTCAACACGAGCTCGAGCCCAGCGTAGAAATCGCCGAGCGTCGCGCCGGCCTCAGCGGCAATCGCAACGCGGGATTCGACTTCGGCATCGGTCAGCGGACGGCGCAGCAACCGCCCACCGACTTTGCGAATGAACATCGCAGCACAGTCGGCATCGACCGGTCCTCCATCCGCCGGCTCGCACGGGACGAAGTCGGCTCTTCGTTCCGGGGCCAATGCTTGTTCGGCGAGACTGCGGGCAATCGATTCGTACTGCTCGAATCCCGCTGCAGTGACACTGACGTAAGAAGACCCGACCGCAAGCAACCCCGACCGCCGGTTGTCCGGCTCAATCCGACCCGCGATCGACAGACCATCGCCCAGGATGTCGGCGACCGAGGCTCGGTACTGCGTCTCCGTGAGCCGGCGCATCGCGACCGGCCCAGCTTCGATTGGCGAAGCCAGCGGCCCAGATCCAGCACCCGGCCCATCACCAGCGCAACCAATCGCAACGACACCTACCGCCAAGACCGCAAACCTGTTGAACATCACCACAAACCTCATCGCGCTACGAACGCAGGTATCGCTTCAAACTGGTAGGCAACCGAAATCGAATTGCACGCACCCGTCGCCGGATCAAAACCGCCGTCGGCATTTTTCTTGAGCGAGTCCCAAAGCCCGGTGCAGGTATACGACAAGGCTTGGGCTCCCGCCTGCCCAACTTGGATTCCAAAGGTATCGTAGACCTCCGCGATCTCCTGATATCCAAAGATCGCCCCGCGGATCGTCCCGTCGGGCATCGGTTCCACACGGACGACGGCGTCGCGAAAAGAAATATCGCCCTCGACAATCTGGATATTGAGTCGGATGCGGACATCCATCGGACCGGCGACGATCACACCGTCCCGCATCTGGGCCGAGCCAACCGTGCTGTGATAGCGCTCGTCCTCGTGCACGCTCAACGTGCCGAAAGGTAAGATCGAGCCATCCGCGCCCAGCGGCGGCGACTGCTGACTGGCGAACATTTGGACCTGGAGATCCTGATCGTCGTCCCCCTCGAACCCGATCAGCTCGAGCAAGATCGTCATCGACCCATTCGCCACCGCACCACCGACGACGATGTCCGAGATCTCCCCCTCCTGAAAACCCTGGACACAACCGATCGAGCGCCAGAGTTGATAGTCGACTCCAGAATTGCCCTCCGGATCAGAGAAGCCATTCTCGCCGCACTGCTCACCGAATGAGCTGAAAGAATCGAGATCAACACCGTCGACTGTTCCGGGCCCAAGGAGTTCCTTGAACTCCGGATCCGCGTTCGCCTCAGGATCGAGGCAGTCATCGGGGATGGGCTCTTGACCCAGGAGGCGACGTTCAACCGCACCGAGGGTAAACCCCCCGGGGCAAGGATCGGACTCGTGCTCAGGAAACACGTAGCGGAACGAGGACAGAACGTAGCCCGACCTCTGCGCCGACGGCGCCGATGTTGGCGCCCCACCGCCGCCCGACCCTCCGCAGCTGATGGGACCGGTGACGACCGCTAGCAACGCAACAAAGTTCAGATACTTCCGACGCATGTTGTAAAGTCCCCCTCCGATCCGACCACACAACCACGCCGATCAAATTCAAGTCAAATTCGGCCGAACCGGGCTCCGCCCGGAACTCGCCTGGCACGGACTCGTTGACCATCGGACACTGGAGGGCGTACCCTTAGCCATCCAATCTTATGAGGAGATCCCATGAGCCGACTACTACTCGCGCTTCTGTTGATGGCGCCTACGACGATGTTTGCCCAACGCGGCCCCGAACCAAAGGGCGAGCCGACCGGCGCGGAGCTGGAAGTCCACAACACCTACAAAGCGTTCACCGAGGCATGGAACAAACACGATGCTAGCGCCATGGCCACCATGTGGACCGACGACGGCGACCACATGGAACCCGACGGACGTACCGTGTTTGGCAAGAAAGAGGTACAGCGCCTGCTGGCCTACGAACACGCCAGTGTCTTCAAGAGCAGCAAGCTCCACCTCGCTATCGAACACGTTCGCCTTCCCAAAAAGGGAGTCGCAGTCGCCGACGGAACCTACGAGCTCTTCGGCGTCACCGACACGCGCGGCAACAAGATCCCCATCCGCGCCGGCTACTTCACCAGCTTCCTCATCAAGGACGGCGACAAATGGAAGGTGACTTCGAGTCGCCTGATGCTACCGCAAGCCTTGATCTGGAGGGAGAGAGACTAGGCGGGGTTTGGCGGGGTACGGCCTACGGGGTACGGGTCACATGGTCCCGTTCGTCGCTGCTCCGGTCGCAGGTGGGGGGCGGGTGACTCGCGGCTTCGCGCACGCCGACTACGCCGCGTCGTACTTGCTGTGTCTGGTCGACGAGCGCGCGCGACTCGACTTCCGTGAGGTACTCGAGGTCGGTAGCCACGTCGAGATAGACGCGCAACAGACAACAGCTGTAGGACGCTTCGGACACGCCTAGGTCCAGACGTGACTCACTCTCAGCCGCGTCGAACGCCGCCGCGATCCACGCTGGAACGGCAGTCGCGGCCGATCGCATATCGTCGCGCAGACTCTGGTCGCGAAAAAAACCACCGCGCGAAGTGACCCCATAGATCGCGGAAGCGAGCGCCATCGCCTGCTGCCAAACCTCTAGTTCCTCAACTCGCTTCTTCATGACACTTAATACTAAGCGTAACGACGCTATCTGTCAACTTTCTCGCCGATCCCGGATCGCTGCTCCACAGTCGTCGAAACTTCTGTAGTGATCTTCGAAGACCGCGCCCAGGCGGTACGGTACAGTATTCGCGGTCCAAACTGGGTTCACGCACGCGCGCATATCCGGGACCCGCGTTCAGGTGCCGACTCTCTCGTACCTCGCGCGACGTCCTGCTAAGAGCAATTATCATGAGCAAGCACAGAGCATGGTTCGAATGCATCAACGGTTGCCCGACTCGCTACAACCTGACCGAGGTCATCTACCGATGCCCGACTTGCGGCGACCTACTCGACGTTCATCACGACCTCGAGGCTCTGCGCGATCGGTCTGGGGCGGCTTGGATCAAGCTCTTCGAAGACCGCTACAGACGCAACGACTTTCCCTACGGCTCTGGGGTTTGGGGCAAAAAGGAATGGGTTCTCCCCTTCATCGACAACGAGAACATCGTGTCGACGTACGAGGGTGCCACCAACCTGATGTGGGCCGAGCGTTACGGCAAGCTCATTGGCGTCGAGGACCTGTGGGTCAAGCAGTGCGGCAACTCTCACACCGGCTCGTTCAAAGATCTCGGCATGACCGTCCTGGTCTCGGTGGTCAAACAGATGATCGCTGAGGGTCGCCCGGTGACGGCGATTGCCTGCGCCTCGACCGGTGACACTTCCGCGGCGTTGGCGAACTACGGAGCCGCCGCCGGAATCCCCGCTGTCGTACTGTTGCCGAAAGACAAGGTTTCGCCGGCGCAGTTGGTCCAACCCCTTGCCAACGGAGCCCTTGTGCTCAGCCTCGACACCGACTTCGACGGCTGCATGAAGATCGTTCAGGAAATCACGAACGAGCCTACGATCTACCTGGCCAACTCGATGAACAGCTTGCGCATCGAAGGACAGAAAACGGTCAGCATCGAGCTCGTGCAGCAGTTCGACTGGGAAGTACCGGACTGGGTCGTCATCCCGGGTGGCAACCTCGGCAACGTCAGCGCCCTCAGCAAAGGCTTCCTCATCATGCGCGATCTTGGCGTCATCCAGAAGTTGCCGCGCATTGCCGTCGCACAAGCGGCCAACGCCAACCCGCTCTATTTGGCGTACCGAAAGAACTTCGAAAGCTTCGAGGCGGTCCAGGCCAAAACAACGCTCGCCAGCGCCATCCAAATCGGCAATCCGGTGAGCTACAAACGGGCCGTCAAAGCTTTGAAGGAGTTCGACGGCGTCGTCGAGCAAGCCACGGAGACCGAACTGGCCGACGAAGCGGCGCGCGCCGATCGCACCGGTATGTTCAATTGTCCGCACACCGGCGTCGCCCTCGCGGCGCTGCGCAAGCTGGTCGATCGCAAGGTCATTCGTTCCGACCAGCGCGTCGTCGTCATCTCGACCGCGCACGGATTGAAATTTGCGAACCAAAAGATCGCCTATCACATGAAACAACTCGAGGGCGTCGAATCGCACCACGCCAATGCGCCGGTCGACGTGGCCGCAGACTTGGGACAGGTCAAAGACGCGATTCAGAGGTTTGCAGACAAGGCGAAAGTACTGGAGCGGTCCGTTGGCTAAGAAGCGCGCAAGAGACAAGCGCGGAGCCAGCACGCAGTCGGTGCACGCGGGGGAACCCCGCGTGCACGCGCTCAACTCAATCACGACGCCGCTGCTGCAAACGTCGACTTACACCTTCGCCGACACCCAGGAGCTGTGCGACCATTTCGAGCACCGCATCGAGCGCGAGGAGTACGGTCGCTACGGCAACCCGACACAGCGGGTCGCGGAGAAGAAGCTCGCCGCGCTCGACAGCGCCGAAGACGGTCTTCTCTTCTCCAGTGGAATGGCCGCAATCACGACCACGCTGTTCGCGATTCTTTCCCGCGGCGCGCACGTGGTCGTGACCGCCGACGCCTACCGACGCACACGCCAGTTTCTCAATCAGACCTTGGGCCGCTACGGTGTCGACGTGTCGACCGTTCCAGCCGGCGACTTCGACCGCATCGAGGAAGCGATCCGACCGACCACCCGGGTGATCTTCAGCGAATCGCCGACCAATCCGTACAACCGAGTCGTCGACCTCGAGCGACTCGTCGAGATCGCCAAGCAACACCGCGTCAAGACGATCATCGACTCGACGTTTGCGACGCCAATCAACCAGCGGCCGATCGAATTCGGGATCGATTTGGTCATCCACTCTGCAACCAAGTACCTCGGTGGCCACAACGACCTGATGGCTGGCTCGGTTGTCGGGAGCCAACCCCTCATCGACGCGATTCGCGAGCTACAAGGAATTACTGGAGCTGTGCCGGATCCGTTTGCAGCCTACTTGCTCATCCGCGGCATCAAGACACTCGCGCTGCGGGTCGCGCGACAGAACGAAAACGCGGAAAAGATCGCAGGGTTCCTCAACAGCCATACGAAGATCGGCGTCGTCCATTATCCGAGTCTCGCAAGCCATCCAGAACACAAGATCGCCAAGCGACAAATGACTGGATTCGGCGGCGTCGTTTCCTTCGAAGTGGAAGGCGACCTCGACAGCGCTAGCCGACTCGTCGACGGGTGCAAGATCCCGCGCATCGCGCCGTCACTCGGAGGCGTCGAGAGCTTGATCGAACAGCCGGCACTCATGAGCTTCTACGAGCTGACGACGGAAGAGCGCCTGCAAGTCGGAATCAAGGACAACCTCGTGAGATACTCCGTCGGAATCGAAGACGCCGACGACTTGATCGCAGACCTGGATCAGGCGCTCACGGGCGTTTAGCAGTCCTTCGAGAAACAGGCGCGCAAGTGAACAGACCCAACGCCTTTTCGAAGGCTGTTGCTTGCTCTCGCGTGCCACCGCGGACAACACAGTCGACCACCGACCATCCAACAGGCAACAATCCTTATCGTGTCGCACCACGTGGTATCGGCCACCGTCATCGTCGAGACGACACCGTCGTCATTCTGACGCCGAATCGCATGGCATCATCCTGATTTCGAGGTGTCAGAGACTCCAAATCGTATCCCAAGTGCCTGGTCCTAGGTTTGCAAAAACAGGGGGCATGGACGAGAAGCCGAAGAGAAGATTGCCATCGCAAGAGGAGCTATTTACGGCGGCAGCAGTTCTGTTCTTGCTACTCACCGTCGCTTGGGGCGCGCTCTACCAACCGTCGATTCGCGACGTCGCTCGACGCGGCCACCCCGAACCCAACCCAATGGTTACGGTGCACTTTCCAGAGTCCGGGGCGGGCGCAATCACCTCAAACGACGAATCCGCGGCGGCCCGTGTCCAGGCAGCTGCTGCTCACCGACAGCGAATCGCACCCAAACGTGCAACTGCGTCTCGTTCTTGGGCCACCGCTCTGCACGACAGCGCAGCCGATCCTACCGGACGATAAACAGAGTCCAAGGCTAGCGGTCCGGTCCGCAAAGCGGCTGCAAACCTCGAGCCGCATCCGACCGCCACGAAGAAAAGCTTCGTGAGACTGAATAGTTAGCCTGCAAATCGACCCTGTTGGTCGAACATTGCTTGCCGACAATGTCGGCGATAAGGTCGGCGATAAAGTGACAGGGCGGCCTCGCGTTCGCTTCATCAAGTCAAAGCCCAAAAGCCCAACAAACGGGTTGACTTATCGTTCAGGTCTTGAGCAAAATCCCGCTAAATCGTCAATATCTTGGCGATAATTTCGGGGGAACGAACATATCTTCGCAGTCGCTCGTAAGGCGCTGTGATGACCAAATACCGATTCGCCAAACTTCGGGGGTGAGGCATGCGTTATTCACATCGGCGGTTCAACAGTGGGCGTGGGGCCGCGCTCGTGGCACTTGCTGTGCTGTTTCTGGTACCTGCGCAGTCAAGCGGGTTCGACTGCTACACAGTCGCCGACTCTGGCAACCTGCTACTGGAAGTCGACGAAACCAACGCCAATGAAACCTTGATCGGCAACACCGCTAGCAGCCTCGAAGCCATCGCTCTCGACCCTTCCAGCGGCATCCTCTACGGATCGAACGCCGATCAGCTCGGCACACTCAACCTGACGACCGGCGCCTTCACCGCAACCAGCAGCGACTACGGCACTGGTTCAGGAGCATTAGGTAACATTAACTTCGACGACGTCGACGGCCTGGGATTCTCCGCCACGACTGGCGACCTATACGGTAGCCACAGGCGCAGCGGTTCCGATGTGCTTATCATGATCGACGAGAGCACGGGCGCTCACATACCCAATGCCTTTGGCGCCGGCGTAGACTACGTCGTAATCAGTGTAGCCGGGGGACAAGACGTCGACGACCTGGCCATCGACCCGGCTACCGACATCATGTACGCCGTCGTCAATGACGGAGGCGGTGTCGACGCCAAGCTCGTTACCGTCAACAAGAGCACCGGAGCAACGACCCTCGTCGGCGACCTCGAGACGAGCGGCGGCGACCCTGTCGAAGACATGGAAGGAATCGGGATTGCTCCGGACAGCACCCTCTACGGGACCACCGGGTTCTCCGGACCGAGCTCAACCGACGATCGTCTCTGGATAATCAACAAGTCGACCGCGGTGGTTACGCTAATTGGGGCGTTCAGCGAAGGCGCTGACTACGAAGCGTTCGACTGCAACTCCGAGTTGCCGGCGACGCCAACACCAACCAACACAGCAGTACCTCCCACGAGCACTCCGACCGATACGCCGGTGCCTCCGACCAGCACTCCGACCGATACGCCAGTGCCTCCGACCAGCACTCCGACCGATACGCCGGTGCCTCCGACCAGCACTCCGACCGATACGCCGGTGCCTCCAACCAGCACTCCGACCGATACGCCGG
>JAJCZJ010000062.1 GCA_029262455.1 Deltaproteobacteria bacterium
ATGGTGATGCCCGGGGACAACGCAAAGTTGTCGGTGGATTTGATTACGCCGATCGCGATGGAAGAGGGCTTGCGCTTTGCCATCCGTGAAGGTGGTCGAACCGTTGGCGCCGGCGTTGTTACCAAAATCATCGAATAGTGAGCTGAGGGGGCGGAAATGCGTGACCTGATCTCGTTGCAATGTGACCAGTGTAAGCGGAAGAATTATATGGGTTCGCGAAACAAGAAGCAGTCGACGGAGAAATACTCTTTCAAAAAGTTCTGTTCCTCCTGTCGGAGTCACACCTTGCACAAGGAGGCGAAGGTCTGACGCGCAGCGGTCCCCTCGTGGGTCAGTAGCTCTAACTGGCAGAGCACCGGACTCCAAATCCGGGGGTTGCAGGTTCGAACCCTGCCTGGCCCGCTTCGCAAGATCGACATCCTGATGGCAGCTCAAGGACAAATAAGCAAAGTACGCGAGGCCGTTCCTCGCTCGGTTACCTTTGTTCAAGAGGTTTGGGCCGAGTTGAAGAAGGTTCATTGGCCGACCCGTACGGAGACATACGCAGCGACGGTCGTTGTTATCGTTTTGGTGGGAATCATTGCGCTGTATCTCGGCGTGGTGGATTTTCTGCTCTCACAGTTCGTCAACTTTATCCTTCGGTGATGTCTTAGTTATGGCCAAGCATTGGTACGTCGTGCACACCTATTCGGGCTACGAGCAGAAGGCCAAGGCCGCGCTCGAGGAGCGCGTCAAGTCGCTCGGGCGTGGGGAGCAATTCGGTGAGGTGTTGGTCCCGGCTGAAAAGATCGTGGAGCTGGTCAAGGGGCGCAAGAAAACTTCGTCGCGGATGTTCTTTCCGGGCTATATCTTGGTCGAGATGGATCTGAACGACGAGACTTGGCACATCGTCAAGTCCACGCCAAAGGTGACGGGGTTTGTTGGTGGGTCGACACGGCCGGCTCCCATTCCCGAGAGCGAAGTGCAGGAGATCACCGATCAGATGGCTGAGGGGGCTGCTCGCCCAAAGCCGAAGATTCTGTTCGAGGTTGGGGAGAGTGTGAAGGTTATCGACGGGCCGTTTTCGGACTTCAATGGCACGGTCGAAGAAGTCAAAGGCGACAAGGGCAAAGTACGAGTTTTGATCAGTATCTTCGGACGCGCGACGCCGGTCGAGCTGGATTTCATCCAGGTCGAAAAGGCCTAGCCGTCGCATCGTCTTATTAAAGGGGTATTTCCGTGGCAAAGAAGGTGATCGGCGAGATCAAGCTTCAGATCCCGGCGGGCAAGGCGAATCCGAGCCCTCCGGTGGGTCCGGCGCTGGGTCAGCGTGGCGTGAACATCATGGACTTCTGCAAGGCGTTTAACGCCAAGACGCAGTCGCAGGATGGAATGATCATTCCGGTGGTCATAACTGTCTATGCGGACCGGTCCTTTACTTTCATCACCAAGACGCCACCGGCGTCGATGTTGCTGAAAAAGGCAGCTGGTGTGGCGAAGGGCGCGGCTGATCCGAAGCGAGGAAAGGTCGGCAGGGTTTCGAAGCAGCAGGTTCGTGAGATTGCGGAACTCAAGGCTCCCGATCTGACGTCGGCTTCGGTCGAAGCCGCGATGCGGACGGTTGCGGGTACGGCGCGTAGCGTCGGCCTCGACGTAGTGGACTAGCCCGGGGGCGATATGGCGCGTTTGAGCAAGCGAATGAAGGCGGCGATCGAGCAAATCGACCGCGGACAATTATACGACATCGGGGACGCCCTCGATCTCGTCGTCAAGGTTTCGGCGACGAAGTTCGACGAAACCGTGGAGATGGCGGTTCGGTTGGGCGTGGACCCTCGTCAGGCGGATCAGAACGTACGCGGAACGGTCATCTTGCCGAACGGCACCGGTAGAGACGTGCGGGTGCTAGTGTTTGCGAAGGGCGATAAGGAAAACGAGGCGCGGGAGGCTGGTGCGGACTTCGTTGGTGGCGACGATTTGGTCAAGAAAATCTCCGAAGAGGGCTGGCTCGACTTCGACAGTGCGATTGCGACTCCCGATATGATGGGAGCGGTCGGTCGGATTGGTAAAGTCCTTGGCCCGCGTGGGCTTATGCCGAATCCGAAGCTCGGCACCGTGACCTTCGAAGTGGCCAAGGCTGTCGAGGACATGAAGGCTGGAAAGATCGAGTACCGCGTCGACAAGGCGGGGATCGTCCATGTACCGGTTGGCAAGGTCTCTTTTGGCAGGGAGAAGCTCGAGACCAATGCGCTAGCGGTGTTGTCGAGTTTGACCCGCGCGAAGCCGTCGTCCTCGAAAGGTACGTACATGATTAACGTTAGCGTGAGTTCGACAATGGGTCCTGGTGTGCGAGTGAACACCGTTGTCGCGCGCGAAGTCGCGGCGTAATCGCGTTTAGGTTGGAGGCATCGTGAATCGACAAGAGAAAGAGACTGTGGTCTCGGAACTGCAGGATACTTTCGGACGCGCCAGTCTGGCGGTAGTCGCGACCAATAAAGGGTTGTCGGTTGGCGACGCAACCTTGTTGCGTCGTTCGATCCGTGAGGCTGGCGGCGAAATGCGCGTTGCGAAGCACTCGCTCACTCGATTGGCCGTCGTCGAAACTCGGTTCGTCGATCTGACCAAGCTTCTCGAGGGACCGCAGGGCTTGGTCTTCGGGTTTGATGACCCGGTCGGGATCGCCAAGATCCTGGTCGAGTTTGCTGAAGAACATCCAAAGATCGAGATCAACGGTGGGGCGCTGGAAGGGCAGGTGCTCCAGACCAAGGGAGTCGAGAGCCTTGCCAAGATGCCGGATCTGCCGACGTTGCAGTCACGGATCGCGCGCCAGGTGATGTCGCCGGCGAGCCGTCTTCTGGGGCAGACGACGGGTCCGGCGACGCGTCTCGCGGGTGCGATTGCTGCGCGCGTCGCCCAGCTGGAAGAGGGCGGCGAAGGGTAGGATTTGGTGCGGCTGCGGCGTTCGTCCGCAGTCTATTTGATAGTTCTTATTCCCGGTGTCTGACGCCGGGTTCTCCATTTTTGAATATCGAACAATTTAAGAAAGGAACAAGAGCGATGTCTGAAGAGGCAAGAGAGTGGGCGTCCGAGGTCAAGGATCTCGGCGATAAGATCATGGACCTCACCCTGCTCAAAGCGCAGGAGTTGGGTGATTACTTGAAGGATGTGCACGGCGTCGAGGCAGCAGCCGCTGGCGTTGCTGTTGCGGCCGCGCCGGCCGGAGACGGTGCTGGTGCTGCCGAAGCCGAGCAGACTGCCTTCTCCGTGGTACTGACGGCGATTGGTGACAAGAAGATTCAGGTCATCAAGGTCGTGCGCGAGATCACAGGCCTCGGTCTCAAGGAGGCCAAGGATTTGGTCGACGGTGCTCCGAAGCCGATCAAGGAAGATGTCGAAAAAGATCAGGCCGAAGAGATGAAGTAGAAGATCGAAGAGGCCGGGGGCCAGGTCGAGCTCAAGTAGTTTTTCTCGTCAAAGCTTTGACAGGGTAAGGATACGGAATGAGTGTTCGTCTGCCGCACAACCTTCGCTTGCGAAGGAACTTCGGAAAGATCCATCGAGTCGTAGATATTCCGAATCTCATTGAGATTCAGAAGAGGTCCTATCTAGAGTTTCTGCAGCATGGTGTGGCCATGCCGGAGAGGCGCGATACCGGGCTGCAGGGTGTCTTCAAATCGGTCTTTCCGATCAAGGATTTCAACGAGACAGCTTCGCTGGAGTTCGTCAGCTACGATTTTGGCGATCCGAAGTACAGCGTCTTGGAGTGCCACGAGCGCGGTATGACGTACGCGGCCCCGCTGAAGGTCACGATCCAGTTGGTTATCTGGGACGTGGACGAAGAAACCGGGGCACGATCGATCAAGAACGTCAAAGAGCAAGAAGTCTACTTTGGCGAGATCCCCCTCATGACCGAGCACGGTACGTTCATGGTGAACGGTACTGAGCGCGTGATCGTCTCCCAGTTGCATCGCTCGCCGGGAGTGTTTTTTGATCACGACAAGGGGAAGACCCATGCCAGCGGGAAGTTGCTCTACTCCGCTCGCATCATTCCGTATCGTGGTTCGTGGGTGGACTTCGAGTTCGACCCGCGAGACATCTTGTTTGTACGCATCGACCGTCGGCGCAAGTTCCACGCGTCGGTCGTGCTACGAGCCCTCGGTATGACGACCGAGGACTTGCTCGCGTACTACTATCGTAACGACACGATTCTGATCGATGGTCAGAAGCTGGCCAAGGTGTTCAAACCCGACCAGCTCTCAGGCTATCGGGCGACGCGTGATATCCGAGGAAAAGACGGCGACATCGTGATCAAGGAGGGGCGCAAGGTGACGCGCGCTGGCCTCCGCAATCTCGAAGCCGCCGGTGTCAAGGAAATTCCGATCGTTCTCGAAGAGGTGATCGGGCGGGTGTCAGCGCGCGACGTCGTCAACGAAAAGACTGGTGAAGTCGTCGTCGAGTGCAACCAGGAGATCAGCGTCGACATTCTCGATCGGCTTCGCGAGATGAAGGTGAAGCAGCTCGAGGTCTTGCTCTTAGAAGATGTCCATATCGGTCCTTCGCTGCGCAATACGCTCTTGCAGGACAAGGTGGGCTCGCCGGACGACGCGATCCTGGAGATCTACAAGCGATTGCGGCCGGGTGATCCTCCGACGATCGAGACGGCGACGACGTTCTTCAACAACCTGTTCTTCAATCCGGAACGTTACGATCTGTCGCGGGTCGGCCGACTCAAGTTGAACTACCGCCTCGGACTCGATGCCCCGCTCGATCAGGGCACGCTGCGACGCGAGGACATCCTGCACGTCGTTCGCTACTTGATCGAACTCAAGAATGGCGGTGGGCAAACTGACGACATCGATCACCTCGGCAATCGCCGGGTGCGCGCGGTCGGTGAGCTCGTCGAGAACCAGTACAGGATTGGCTTGGTTCGCATGGAGCGTGCGATCAAGGAGCGGATGAGTCTGCAGGACATCGAGACTCTGATGCCGCAGGAGCTCATCAACTACAAGCCGGTCTCGGCTGTGGTGAAGGAGTTCTACGGGTCGTCGCAGTTGTCGCAGTTCATGGACCAGACGAACCCGCTGTCCGAGATTACGCACAAGCGGCGTCTGTCGGCCCTGGGGCCGGGCGGTTTGACGCGCGAGCGTGCTGGATTTGAAGTTCGTGACGTTCACCCGACCCACTATGGTCGCGTGTGTCCGATTGAAACACCGGAAGGCCCGAATATCGGTCTGATTGCATCGCTGTCGACTTTTGCGCGCGTCAACGAGTTTGGTTTTGTCGAAACCCCTTACCGTAAGGTTACGGACGGTCGGGTTACCGACGAGGTTCTCTATTTGTCGGCGCTCGAGGAAGAGCAGTACACCATCGCTCAGGCCAACGCGCCGGTTGATGAAAACGGGAAGTTTACGATCGACCGAGTGTCGGCGCGGCGTGGTGGCGAGTTCGTCATGATCGCCCCGGAAGAGATCCACTTCATGGATGTCTCGCCGAACCAGCTCGTCAGCGTGGCAGCTTCGTTGATTCCTTTCTTGGAGAACGATGACGCAAACCGTGCTCTGATGGGTGCGAACATGCAGCGTCAGGCGGTACCACTCCTCCGTACCGAGGCACCGTTGGTCGGCACCGGGATGGAGCGCGTCGTCGCGCGTGACTCCGGAGTCACAGTTGTCGCGCTGCGCGATGGCGTCGTCCAAGGCGTTGATGCCAACCGCATCGTGGTGCGGGCGGACAAGCCGACGGATTCGATTCGCGACGCCGGTGTCGATATCTACAATTTGACTAAGTACCAGCGATCGAACCAGAACACGTGCATCAATCAGCGGCCGATCGTGAAGGAAGGCGACAGTGTCACGGCGGGAGATGTCATCGCGGATGGCTCCTCGACGGACATGGGCGAACTGGCACTGGGGCGGAATGTGCTCGTGGCCTTCATGCCTTGGGGTGGGTACAACTTCGAGGACTCGATTCTGATCAGCGAACGCGTGGTCAAGGATGACTACTTCACCTCGGTTCACATCGAAGAGTTCGAATGCGTTGCTCGTGACACCAAGCTGGGTCCAGAGGAAATTACCCGCGACATTCCGAATGTCGGCGAAGACGCCCTCAAGGATCTGGATGAGAGTGGTATCATTCGTACCGGTGCCGAGGTGCGGTCCGGCGATATCTTGATCGGCAAGATCACGCCGAAGGGCGAGACGCAGCTTTCTCCAGAAGAGAAACTGCTGCGTGCCATCTTCGGTGAGAAGGCCGGAGAAGTTCGCGACACCTCACTCAAGGTTCCGCCCGGAGTCGAGGGCACGGTCATCAACGCACGCGTCTTTTCGCGCAAGGGTGTGACGAAGGACGAGCGTAGTCGGCAGATTGAAGAGGAAGAAGTCGCCAAGAGTGGCAAGGATCAGGAAGACGAGATCCGAATCATCCGAGAAGCGTCGTTAAAGCAGCTCCGCAAGCTGTTGGTCGGCAAGTCGACCGCGACGCGTCTGACCGATGACCAGAAGAATGTCCTGTTGCCCAAGGACAAGATCCTCGATGAATCTGATTTCAAGGATGTGCCGCCGACTTACTGGGGCGAAATCAAGGTAGGCGATCCGGCGATTGATGATGAGGTGGCGCGCATCGCCGAGGCGATGCAGGAGCAGTTTTCCCTCATTCGGATGGCTTTCGAAGAGCGCCTCGAGCGCTTGCAAGGTGGGGACGAGCTTCCGCCTGGTGTCATCAAAATGGTCAAGGTGTTCGTTGCCATCAAGCGTCGGCTGCAGGTCGGCGACAAGATGGCGGGGCGGCACGGGAACAAGGGTGTCTTGTCGCGTATTCTGCCGGAAGAGGACATGCCGTACCTCGAGGACGGTAGTCCGGTGGACCTCGTTCTCAATCCGCTCGGTGTTCCGTCACGAATGAATCTCGGCCAGATTCTCGAGACGCACCTGGGGTGGGCGGCGCGGACCCTCGGAGTACAGCTGGCAGAGAAGGCCTCGGCCAACGGAAGTACGAATGCCGGCGAGGTGCGCGAGTTGCTGAAAGAAGTGTACGGCGGCGAAGGTGGCACGTTGGTGGGCGACCTGAAGGACGACGATGTCCTTCGTCTCGCACGCCGAGCGGCTCGGGGGATTCATACCGCTTCGCCAGTCTTCGACGGTGCGTCGGAGAAAGAGATTTTTGATCTCGTCGAGCGGGCGGGGCTGCCGGTCAATGGTCAGGCCAGATTGATCGATGGGCGTACGGGCGAAATGTTCGCGCACAATGTGACTGTGGGCATCATGTATTTGCTCAAGCTGCACCACTTGGTTGACGATAAGATTCACGCACGCTCGACGGGACCGTACTCGTTGGTGACTCAGCAGCCTCTCGGCGGTAAGGCGCAGTTCGGTGGACAGCGTCTTGGTGAGATGGAGGTCTGGGCCCTCGAAGCTTACGGTGCCGCGTTTAGTCTGCAGGAGATGTTGACGGTCAAGTCCGATGACGTTGCTGGGCGAACGCGCATGTATGAGGCGATCGTCAAGGGCGAAAACGTTCTCGAGCCCGGGCTCCCGGAATCGTTCAACGTCATGGTCAAGGAGCTTCAGAGTTTGGCTCTCGATGTCGAGCTGATCGAGAAGGACGAGGGCGAAGCCTCCTAGGGAGGCACGGTCCGAGGAGTAGTGATGGAAGATCTTTTCACTCTGTTCGAGAAGCCCAAGAACCCGTTAAACTTTGACGCGCTGCGTATCTCGCTAGCGTCGGCGGACAAGGTTCGGTCGTGGTCTCACGGTGAGGTGAAGAAGCCGGAGACGATCAACTATCGTACGTTCAAGCCCGAGCGTGATGGCCTCTTTTGCGCCAAGATTTTCGGGCCGACGAAAGACTACGAGTGTAACTGCGGTAAGTACAAGCGTATGCGACACCGTGGTGTCGTCTGCGAAAAGTGTGGTGTCGAGGTGATTCAGTCGAAGGTCCGGCGTGAGCGCATGGGGCACATCGAGCTGGCGACCCCGGTGGCACACATCTGGTTCCTCAAGAGCTTGCCGAGTTGGATCGGGGCATTGCTGGACATGACGCTCAAGGAACTCGAAAAAGTGTTGTATTTCGAGTCGTATGTGGTCACGGATCCGGGCAAGACTCCGCTGCAGTACAAAGAGCTTCTCGGCGAAGCAAAGCATCGTCAAGCGCGTGATGAGTTCGGCGAAGGCTTCGAAGCAGAGATGGGCGCCGAAGCGATTCGTGTCCTTCTGCGCGATATTGATATCGAAGGCTTGGCCGTCGATCTGCGCCAAGAGATGAAGGAAGCTACGAGCGAGGCGAAGCGGAAGAAAGTGTCGCGCCGCCTCAAGGTCGTTTCCGCATTCCGCAATTCGGGCAACTTGCCCAGCTGGATGGTTCTGGAGTGTATTCCGGTGATTCCGCCGGATCTGCGCCCCTTGGTTCCTCTGGACGGTGGACGATTCGCAACTTCGGATCTGAACGACCTCTACCGACGCGTCATCAATCGGAACAATCGCTTGAAGCGGCTCACTGAGCTGAGCGCTCCGGACATCATTATCCGCAACGAGAAACGTATGTTGCAGGAGGCCGTGGATGCTCTTTGCGACAATGGGCGGCGCGGTCGGGCGATCACTGGTCCGAACAAGCGCGCGCTGAAGTCTCTGTCGGATATGTTGAAGGGCAAGACCGGACGCTTTCGGCAGAATCTGCTAGGAAAGCGCGTCGACTACTCCGGACGTTCTGTCATCGTAGTCGGCCCCGAGCTCCGACTGCACCAATGTGGTCTGCCGAAGAAAATGGCGCTCGAGCTCTTCAAGCCGTTTATCTACAACAAGCTCGAAGAGCGCGGCCATGTGACCACGATCAAGAGTGCCAAGAAGATGGTCGAAAAGGAGCGTCCCGAGGTTTGGGATATCCTCGACGAAGTGATTCGGGAGCATCCAGTGCTCCTGAACCGTGCCCCAACGTTGCACCGTCTTGGAATTCAGGCGTTCGAGCCGGTGTTGATCGAAGGCAAGGCGATTCAGCTTCATCCTTTGGTTTGTGCCGCCTACAACGCCGACTTTGACGGCGACCAAATGGCGGTCCATGTGCCGCTTTCGGTCGAGGCGCAGGTCGAGGCTCGCGCACTGATGATGTCGACCAATAACATCTTGTCGCCTGCGAACGGCAAGCCGATTATCGTGCCGACGCAGGACGTTGTGCTCGGGTTGTATTTCCTGACACGCGAGCGGCCGGATGCGGTGGGTGCGGGGCGGCGGTTTTCTGATGCCGAAGAAGTGCGCATCGCGTACGACCATGGCGATATCGGGTTGCACACCCCCATCAGCGTTCGCATCGATGGAGGAAGAGTCGAGACCACGGTCGGACGGGTCTTGTTGTACGATATCGTTCCGGAGGCGATCACCTTTGCCGACGTCAATAAGGTCATGAAGAAGAAGGAGCTCGGCAATCTAGTTGATCTCTCCTACCGAATGGCTGGCAACAAGGCGACGGTGATTTTTGCGGATCGGCTGAAGGATCTCGGCTTTACGTTCGCCACCAAGGCGGGCATCTCAATCGGCATCCGTGACATGGTCATTCCGGGTAGGAAGACCGAGTTGCTCGACGCTGCGCGTGGCAATGTTCGCGAGATTGAGGAGCAGTACAACAACGGTTTGATCACTGACGGTGAGCGCTACAACAAGGTCGTCGATATTTGGGCCGAGGTTACGGACCGTATTGCCGAGGAGATGCTCTCCGAGCTGAAGACCGAGATCGTGACGGACTCGGAGGGGAAGGACTACACCGTTAGTTCCTTCAACCCGATCTTCATGATGGCCGATTCGGGTGCCCGCGGTAGTGCGCAGCAGATTCGGCAACTCGCCGGAATGCGTGGACTCATGGCCAAGCCTTCTGGTGAGATCATTGAGACCCCGATCACGGCGAACTTTCGTGAAGGCCTGACGGTGTTGCAGTACTTTATTTCGACGCACGGAGCTCGTAAGGGCTTGGCCGATACGGCGCTGAAGACTGCGAACTCAGGGTATTTGACGCGACGTTTGGTCGACGTGGCGCAGGATTCGATCATTGTTGAGGAGGACTGCGGAACTCTCGACGGTATCGAAATGAACCCGTTGGTCGAGGGCGGCGAGATCATCGAGAGCCTCGGGGACCGTGTCCTCGGGCGTGTGGCGCTCGACGATATTCGCGACCCGTACAGCGAAGGTGTCTTGGTCGAGGCCGGGGCTGGAATTGACGAAGACAAGGTCCAGGAGATCGAAGACGCAGGGCTCGAGAGGGTCCGGATCCGTTCGGTTCTGACGTGTCAGTCACGCCGGGGCGTTTGTGTCCGTTGTTACGGCCGCGACTTGGCGCGAGGTCACATGGTGAACCTCGGTGAAGCGATCGGCGTCATTGCGGCTCAGTCGATCGGTGAGCCCGGCACACAGTTGACGATGCGTACCTTCCACATCGGGGGTACGGCGAGTCGGCGTGCCGAGCAAACGACCCTAGAGGTTCGCAACGACGGTATTTTGAAGTTGATCAACGTCAACACGGTTGAGAACAAGGAAGGCGACCTCGTCGTCATGAACCGCAACGGTGAAGTCGCGGTTGTCGAGGTGCCAGAGCCGGGGCGTGAGCGTGAACGTGAACGCTACCCGGTTGTCTACGGTGCGAAGCTCAAGCGGCGCGATGGTGATCCGGTCAGCGCCGGTGATCTCATTGCGGAGTGGGATCCCTATACCGTTCCGATGCTCACCGAAGTTGCCGGTACGGTGAAATTTGGTGACGTCGTTGAAGGCGTGACCATGGAGGATCAGTTCGACGAGCGAACCGGTCTTTCGACCCGCGTCATCATCGATTGCAAGGACCTCGACAAGAGGCCGCGTGTATCGATCAAGGATTCGGAAGGCAAGACGCCGAAGCTTCCAGGATCCGAGGCGTTTGCTCGCTACCCGCTGCCGGTTGGGTCCCATATCTCAGTCGCCGAAGGCCAGGAGCTGGCCGCAGGTGACGTGATCGCGAAGATCCCGCGTGAGACCACCAAGACAAAGGATATCACGGGTGGTTTGCCGCGTGTGGCGGAGCTCTTCGAAGCGCGTAAGCCAAAAGAGTTTGCGATTATCTCGGAGATCGACGGCACAGTGTCCTTCGGTAAGGATACCAAGGGCAAGCGCAAGGTCGTCGTGACGCCTGAAGTTGGCGAGCCGCGCGAGTACCTGATTCCGAAGGGCAAGCACATCAGTGTGCACGAAGGCGATTCTGTGCGGGCTGGTGAGTCCCTGATGGACGGGTCGCCGAATCCGCACGATATTTTGACGATTCTCGGCGAGAAAGCCCTGGCGAAGTATTTGGTCGACGAAGTGCAGGAAATTTATCGTCTGCAGGGTGTGCGGATCAACGACAAGCACATCGAGGTGATCGTCCGACAGATGTTGCGCCGTGTCCGGATTAAGGACTGCGGTGATACAGACTTCTTGATCGGCGACCAAGTCGAAAAATGGCGTTTTGAAGAGGAAAACCAGGCGGTGTTGGACAACGACGGAGAACCCGCTATCGCTGAGGCTCTGCTCCTGGGGATCACCAAGGCGAGCCTCTCGACGGAGAGCTTTATCTCGGCGGCATCCTTCCAGGAGACGACCAAGGTGCTCACTGAGGCCGCGATCAAGGGCAAAGTTGACCGCTTGGTCGGCCTCAAGGAGAACGTTATCATGGGCCGGTTGATTCCCGCCGGTACCGGTCTTGCGAAGTATCGATCGCTGGAGTTGGTGATACCTGGTGCAGAGGACGTCGGGGAGGAAGAGCCCGCCCCCGTTGTGGTTGGAGCCATCGATGGGTGAGTTGACTATTCCAGCATGCCCCGCTATTTAGTGCTGTTTCCTTTTAGCGCAGAAACGACGAAGAGATGCCAACAATAAATCAGCTCGTAAAGCATGGGCGCAAGAAGATGCGGCGCAAAACAACTGCGCCGGCTCTTCAGAAGTCGCCTCAGAAGCGTGGCGTTTGTACACGCGTCTACACGCAGACACCTAAGAAGCCAAACTCGGCTCTTCGTAAGGTTGCGCGTGTTCGGTTGACCAATGGCATCGAAGTGACGTCGTACATTCCTGGAATCGGTCACAATTTGCAGGAGCACTCCGTGGTTCTGATCCGCGGCGGTCGTGTGAAGGATCTTCCAGGCGTTCGTTACCACATCGTACGTGGCACGCTCGACACCATCGGGGTGCAGGACCGCAGGCAAGGGCGTTCCAAGTACGGGGCCAAGCGTCCCAAGTAGTCTGGACTCAAGCCGTTTACGGCTCGTGAGTCTGAGAGGCCAATCATGCCGCGTAAGGGAGAAGTTCGGCGCAGAGAGATTCTGCCCGATCCTAAGTTTAACGATCGGATGGTGACGAAGTTCATCAACGCGATGATGCAGGGCGGAAAGAAAAGTACCGCTGAGCACATTTTGTATTCCGCGCTTGATACAGTCGCCGATCGTACCAAGGAAGATCCGCTGGCGGTTTTTAAGCGTGCGCTTGAAAACGTGAAGCCGAATGTTGAGGTTCGCTCTCGCCGTGTTGGCGGAGCGACGTATCAAGTGCCGGTAGACGTGCGGCCGGTGAGACGCATTTCGCTCGGGATGCGTTGGATCGTCCAGTTTTCGCGCGGGCGTGGTGAGAAGTCGATGGCCGATCGTTTGGCCGCCGAGTTGATCGACGCGGCGAATGGCCGTGGCACCGCGATGAAGAAAAAAGAAGACACGCACCGTATGGCTGACGCCAATAAGGCGTTCGCCCACTACCGCTGGTAACCCCCTTTAGCGACAACTTGAGAAAGGGAGACGCGAACGTTCGGTTTCGTTCGCGTGTTCATCGTCTATGGCTCGGAAAGTCCCGCTCGAACGAACTCGTAATATTGGCATCATGGCTCACATTGATGCTGGTAAGACGACTACGACCGAGCGCATCCTATTTTACACCGGGATCAACTACAAAATCGGCGAAGTGCACGAAGGCACGGCGACGATGGACTGGATGGTTCAGGAGCAGGAGCGGGGGATTACGATTACGTCGGCCGCGACGACGTGTGAGTGGCACGACCACCGGATCAACATCATCGACACGCCAGGGCACGTCGATTTCACGATCGAAGTGGAGCGCTCGCTTCGCGTTTTAGATGGTGCGGTGGCGGTCTTCTGTTCGGTTGGTGGGGTTGAGCCACAGTCGGAGACGGTATGGCGACAGGCCGACAAGTATCGGGTCCCGCGGATCGCCTTCGTCAATAAGATGGACCGGGTGGGTGCTGACTTCGACCGCGGTGTGTCGATGATCCGTGAGCGCCTTGGCGCGAATCCGGTGCCGTTGCAGTTGCCGATCGGTAAGGAGGAGAAGTTCCTCGGAGTCGTCGATCTGGTCAAGATGAAGGCGATCATCTGGGACGACGAGAGTCTCGGGGCCGACTTCCGGGTCGAGGAAATCACCGACGAGATGCGGGTTGAAGCGGATGTCGCTCGCGACGTCATGCTCGAAGCGATCGCCGATGCCGATGAGGCCCTCATGGAGAAGTATCTCGAGGGACAGCCGATTGGCGAAGACGAGGTCAAGGCGGCGATTCGCAAGGCGACGTTGGCGATCGATATCGTACCGGTGTTGTGCGGCACGGCGTTCAAGAATCGTGGTGTACAGCCCTTGCTTGATGCGGTCGTCGATTATCTACCTTCTCCGCTCGATGTTCCTGCCGTTACCGGTGTCGACGACAATGGGGTAGAGGTCCAGCGGGCGGCGAGTGACGATGCACCGTTCGCGGCGCTTGCCTTCAAGATCATGACGGACCCGTACGTCGGTACGTTGGCTTTCTTCCGCGTTTACTCTGGGATGGTCGAAACAGGCGCGAGCATTGTGAACGCCACCCGCGGCAAGACTGGTCGGATCGGGCGTTTGCTCAAGATGCACGCCAATAAGCGAGAAGAGATCAATCAGGTCTACGCTGGTGATATTGCGGCGGCGGTCGGGCTGAAGGGCGTGACGACAGGTGACACGATCTCGGCGGCGGATCACCCGGTGATCCTCGAGTCGATCGAGTTTCCGGACCCGGTGATCTCGATTGCGATTGAGCCGAAGACGAAGGCGGATCAGGAGCGCCTCGGTGTATCGCTGCAGAAGCTTGCGGAGGAAGATCCCTCGTTCCGAGTCGAAACGGCGGAAGAAACAGGTCAAACCATCATTAAGGGGATGGGTGAGCTGCACCTCGAGGTGATCGTGGATCGGCTGCTGCGTGAGTTCAAGGTCGATGCAAACGTTGGCCGTCCGCAGGTTGCCTATAAAGAAACGATCCGGAAGCAAGTCGAGCAAAATACAAAATTCCAGCGCCAGACGGGTGGTCGCGGACAGTACGCGCACGTCGTGATGGACGTGGAGCCGATGGGCCCGGGCGGTGGTTTCGAGTTCGTGAATAAGGTGAAGGGCGGATCGATTCCTCGTGAGTACATTCCGGCAGTCGAGCGCGGGAGCCGCGATGCTCTCGAAGGTGGCGTCCTTGCTGGCTATCCGATGGTCGATGTGCGAGTGACCCTCAAGGACGGGTCGTATCACGAGGTGGACTCGAACGAGATGGCGTTCAAGATCGCCGGATCCATGGCATTGAAGGCGGCGGCCCGAAAGGCGGATGCAGTCCTCCTCGAGCCGGTGATGGGCGTCGAGGTTGTGTCCCCGGAGGATTACATGGGGGATGTCATCGGTGACCTGTCGAGTCGTCGTGGCCAGGTGCAAGGGACGGAGGCGCGCGCTGGGGCGCAGGTAATCACGGCCAACGTGCCGCTGAAGGAAATGTTCGGGTACGCGACCGACCTGAGGTCGGCAACTCAGGGGCGGGCTACTTATACCATGCAGTTCTCTCACTACGAGCCGGTACCGGCAGCGATTGCCGATGAGATCATCGGGCGTACAGGAGCCGAAGCCTCTTAGGGCTTGGGTCGGGAGGAAAAGGGGAAATGGCGAAGGCGAAATTCGAGCGGACGAAGCCGCACTGCAACATCGGAACGATTGGTCACATTGACCACGGGAAGACGACGTTGACAGCAGCGATCACGAAGACGCTGGCCGAGGCTGGCGGGAATTCGGAATTCGTTGCG
>JAJCZJ010000063.1 GCA_029262455.1 Deltaproteobacteria bacterium
CCGCCATACACAATCAGCAGGGTTGCCAGGGACAACGTCTGGCACTTCGTCGCCGGGCGGCGCATCTACGAGCTCGTCGCCCCCGACGGAACCCGCTACGTCATGCAGTCCTTCAGCCGCATTGCCGATCCGGACCTCACACTGGAAGAGCTCGCCACCCTCGGCGAACAGCTGGAGCTCCCCGATGGCTGGCGTTTCGAGAACCGGGTCCTGACCGAGACGCTGCACGTGGCAGCCATCGACGGCATGGCGGAGATCCTGCAGGACGATCTCACCAACACCTACCAGCGAGTACCCTAAAGATGACCGAGGCACACACCACGGAGGGGAAACCGTGATGAGGAGCATGCTCTTGCTGCTGGCACTGGTTCAGTGTGTGGCTCTGGCTGGCTGCGGCGATGACGACGGTGACACGAGTGGTTCCAGCCCAGCCACTTGCCTGCCCCCGGCCTCCGAATCTTTCGTTCGCCCGTTCGAAGTGGACTCTGAAGAGTACCCGTTTCGCTCGTGTGCCTTCCAAACCTCGGTTGGCCGCATCCACTACTTTGACGAGGGACCTCGCGACGCCAGCGAGACCATATTGCTCGTGCATGGCAACCCGACGTGGTCGTTCCTGTATCGAAACATGGCCAAGGCGATGATCGCGGACGGTCACCGTGTCATCGCGCTCGATCATATCGGCATGGGAATGAGCGACGTTCCGCCGACGTCCGATTTCGACTATCGGCCCCGCTCGCACGCCGACCACCTGGAGCAGCTGATCCTCGCGTTAGACCTCCGCAACATTACCGTCGTCGGTCAGGACTGGGGTGGGCCGATCGGGCTCGGCATGGCAACGCGGCTACCCGAGCGGATCGCCCGCATGCTGATCATGAACACATGGGCGTGGTCGATCGACGCCGATGATCCCGGTGTGTACCACGCTGTCGCGACCTGGTACGCCCAGGCCAAGAGCTTCCCACGACTCAGCCCGACGTTCTTCTGCGATCTCCCACTGCCCGGTCAGTCGGCGCTCAACGCCGCCGCGGCCGACCCGTCGCGCGGCGAGCTCTACGAGCGGGTTCTCGCCGCCTACACCGCTCCGGCAATCGATCCGACCACGGGCGACTATCGAACCTCCGAGCCCTGCGCGCCGATGCAGATCTTCGCCGAATCCATCGGCGACGACGACGCCTTCCAGGGTGAGATCGAGGGGCGCATCGGAAGTCTTCGCGGCAAGCCCTATTCCCTGCTGTTCGGTCTAAGCGACATCCTCTTCGGGGCGCTTCGCTGCGACACGGCGGCAAGCACGCCATGCCCGGGCTCCAGCACCTGCACGTGCGACACCGAGCTTCTGCCGTCGCGCCCTGGAGCGCAGTGCAGCGCCACCATCAACGAGCTCCACGTCTGCAAGGAGTCCGACGGCTCGATCATCGATCCTTACGCCGATCGCTTCGTCGAGCTACTCGGCACCGAGTCCCTGGTCCGCAGGGAGGTCGTTCCCGACTCTGACCACATGATTCAGGAGTACGCGCCCGAGCGAGTAATACAGGCTCTGCGTGACCTGTTGGATCACGTCCCGGATCGGGGATAGACGGGAGCCAATGATCGAGGACGATCGTCGGACCCCGGAATGGCTCGAGCCGCTGTTCCCGTGGCAACGCAAGTCAGTCGTCGTCAACGGCCGGCGTATGGCCTACATCGCCGAAGGCGACGCTACCGCGCCCCCGGTGTTGCTGCTACACGGCAACCCGACCTGGGCCTTCCTGTATCGCGACTTCGTCGACCCGCTCGTGGCCGCGGGCTACCGCGTCGTCGCGCCCGATTGCATCGGCTCCGGCTATTCGGACAAACCGCGGCTCGATACGGCCTACACACTCGCCCATCACATCGCCGATCACGTCTCTCTGATCGACCAGCTGGATCTCGATGGATTGACGATCGTCGGTCAGGATTGGGGAGGCCCGCAAGGTGTCGGCGCGGCCCTGCAGCGGCTCGACCGAATTGCCGCACTGGTGCTGATGAACACCTGGCTGTTTACCGACTACAAGGGCAGCTTTCACACCTCGGCGACGCCATGGACGACCTGGCACGCGCCGCTCATCGGCCAGTTCTTCATGAAGCGCCTCAAGGTGCTGTCGCACGGCGGCCCGAGCGTTCTCTCCCAGCGCGGCATGAACGAGACCGAGGCGCGCGGCTACCATCACATCTACGACGAACGGGAATCCGAGACCGTCACCCTCACCTGGCCGAGAACCATCCCGCTCGAGCCGGGTGACCGCGGCTGGGCGGACATGGCGCAGATCCAGAGCCGCCTCGGCGAGCTGCGACATCTGCCGATTCAGCTCCTGTGGGCACCGGCCGACCCGGTGTTTCCCATCGAATACTGCACGCGTCTGCAGGAGCTGCTGCCCCACGCCGAGGGCCCGGTGCGATTCGAGCGCGCGAGTCACTTTCTGCAGGATGACCGCGGCCCCGATATCGTCGCCGCAATCATTGCGTTCTTGGGCCGGCAGTTGGGAGGCAATTCATGAACTGGGTGAAACCCAGCGCAGAAGAGCTCGCAACCCTTCGTGCCGACCCGCTGCTGTTCGAGCAGGAGCTGGATGTTCGCCCCGAAGTCGCCAGGGCGCTGGAGCGAAGCCTGGGCTTCCGCGCCGGCCGCGCCTATTGGCGAACCTCGGCAGGTACCCTGTACGCCATCGAGCTCGGCGATTTCGGCCGCGGCATGCCGGCGATGGCGATCGTCTACGGCTTCTGGCCCCGCTTCGAGCCGCGCCCGCTCAACGACACTGAAATCGACGAGGACCTCGCCGATTTCTGCCTGTGGATGGCCGGCGCATGCGACGGGCTCGATGTCGCAGATGTCCGCCAGACGCTGCAGTTTGCCATGCCGTCGAGGCAGATCTGACCATTTTAGAGTTCTAGCCCGGATCTCGGGATGCCCTCCTCCGCCACCCTTGCACGAATAACGACAGTTCGTACCAACAGCGTAAGCACAGGACCGATCCGGTCGGCTATCGAGCATCTCTTTGTGAGACCCATTCGTGGGCGGAAAGCCGCCTCGTGAATCGATCCCGTGGGACACTTTTGGGACAGTTGCCCCCAACAATCTTCAGTTCCGCTCAAGCCTGAACCCCAAGCGCTCGAGCACCAAAGTGCCGCTACGCAAAGATCATCTGTTGTCGCGAGCTGCGGTGAGTTGGCAAAGCCGTGATTACGAATCAGCTGCTCTACCAACTGAGCTACGTCAGCATCCCTTGGTGATTCGGAGACTTAGACGATGACGCGGGGGAAGCCAAGACCCCCCAACCTGACCGATCAGGAGCCACCCCGATTCTCGATCGCCGCTCGCGGATACCGTCGGCCGCAGGGTAATGCCAACGACGGCGTTTGTCCGAAACACACTCGTCGAGTGAAGAGCCCTGCGTCACCCCAGGATCTTGCGAGGATCGGCCGGAGTTCGCGGTTCCGGCGCCGGCCTCGTCGCCTTTTCACGTGATCGGATTCTTATGATACGACCCGTCGTCGTGGACCGGCTCCCGACAAAGCAGCTGGCGAGCTCCCGCCTCGACCGTATCGAAGAGTGGGCCGCACTCTGGGGCGTTCCCGGCCTGCAGAGCCGTACTCGGGTCGAGCTGTCGACACGACTCCGATCGTCGCTCGGCCGCGCTTGGCCGGCGAAAAAGCTGATCCGAATCCATGCCGGGCTGATCGATCATCCACGCGAGGTGATCGAGGAGGTCCTTTGTCACGAGGCCGCGCACGTGGCCGTCGCCGAGCTCCACGGAGGATACCGACGACCGCACGGCGCGGAATGGCGCCGGCTGATGAAGCAAGCGGGATTCGAGCCCCGCGTCCGACTGAGGCTGGCAACGCCGCTCGCCGACTACGCCATGCCGAACCTCATTTTCGACGTGACGGGTACCGCGGATGCGCTCGGTTGGGAGCGTTTCCACCTGGTCGGACACGATTGGGGCGCGGCGGTCGCCTGGACCGTCGGTGTGTTCGCCCCCGACCGCCTGCTCACATTGAACCCGATCTCCGTTCCTCACCCCGACGGCTTCAACGCCGAGCGGATGAACCCGGACTCGTGCCAGTTTTCGGCGTCCGGGTACATCAACGACTTCGTCCAACCGGGCTTCGAGAACGTCTTTCTCGCCAACAATAACGCGCTCTTTCGAAGCATCTTCGAAGGCGTCCCGCCTGATGCGGTCGATCGACACATCGAGCTTCTCGGCACCGCGCCACTCGTTCGTAGGGAGGTCGTTCCCGATGCGGACCGCATGATTCAGGAGTGGGCTCCCGACCGTGTGATCGAGGCACTACGTGCCTTGCTGGATCACACACCAAATCAAGAATAGACGGGGCTACTCACAGAGATTGGCGACGCGAGTCGCCTCTTTCAACACAAAGGCACGACGACACAAAGCCACCAAGGGGATATCAGGGCCGCTACTCGCTCGATTCGATCTATCGCGAGTATCCCGCCGAGCTCGAGTATCCGCCGGCCCTCTTAGTGTCTTCGTGCCTTTGTGTTGAAAAAGAGATGGAGCCGCAGTCGGCGTTTTGCGCACAAGCACACCCGCCCCTCGCAGCCCGTCGAAAAAAAAGCCGGGCTGCAAATGTTGCTTGGGCGCTCTGGCTGCGTTGCGAAATCCTCAACAAAAGTCCCGACTTTGCTTCCCCCCTTCGCTAAGGCTTCGGGGGACATGCCGGTTTCGCGCCTTGCCAGATCGCCCAAGCCCTCATTTTCGCTTCCGCCCTACTCTTTCAACGGACTGCTAGGGGTCCCAAGGGCCGATCTCAGACCCAAACCTGACCATGCTTGACACTGGGGCGGAGTCTTTCGTATTGTCACCCATGATGTCAATAGAAAGTAGGCAGTCGAGCTCGACCAGCGTCGCCTAATTGGCATTGTCCCGCCAATGACGAATCTCTATCTCCACCACTATCCCGCGTCCCCGTTCAGTGAGAAGATCCGTGCCCTGCTCGGGTACCTCGGCCTCGAGTGGCACTCGGTCGAGACCTCGGTAATCATGCCGCGCCCGCTGCTCATGCCTCTTTCCGGGGGCTACCGCAGGGTTCCGGTCGCTCAGATCGGCGCCGATGTCTACTGCGACACCAAGATCATCGCCCGCGCGCTCGCCGAGCACGCAGGCGACGACAGCTTGTACGCCCCCGGCTTCGCGGCGACCCGGGTCGCCGATGCCGCCGACACCCAATTGTTTAGCATCATGGCGGCGCTCTCGTTTCGGCCCGAGGCGATCGGAGGACTGTTCCAGGGCGGCGGGGGTGGCTCGGGCGGCGCGAGCTTGCAGGACTTCATCAAGGACCGTGCGGATCTCGCCGGCGGGACCGATGTCATCGGCATGACGCCCGAGGTTGCCGAGAGCGACCTCCTACACTGGCTGACGGAGCTCGACAGCTCGGTCGGGTCGGGGTTCCTCTTTGGCGAGAAGCCGTCGATCGCGGACTTCTCCGTCTACCACCCGCTCTGGTTCCTGCGGAACAACCCCTACAACGCGCCGATGGTCGAGGGATACGCCAACGTGATGCGTTGGTTCGATCGAATGCAGGCGTTTGGCCACGGTCGCGTCATCGAGTCCGACGGCGAGGCAGCGCTCGCGGAGGCGGAAGCGGCAGAACCGCGCCCGCTCGAGCCCGCGGCCATCGGAGTCGGCGCGAAGCCGGACGACACCGTGCGCGTCACACCGACCGATTACGGCCGCGTCCCCGTCGAAGGAGAGCTCGTCCGAGCGGACGCGCACGAATTCGCCGTGCGCAGAACGACCGACGAGACCGGTGACGTCTTGACCCACTTCCCGCGCATCGGCTTCGCGTTGGAATCGTGAGCGCAGCGGCCAGCAGTCCGTCGAAACAGCAAGTACGAGAGGAAATTCTGATGATCACCCTCTACGGTGCAAACGCCTCACCCTTTGTCCGCAAGGTCATGGCCGTCCTAGCCATAAAGGAATTGCCCTACGAGCACATTCCCTCGATGCCGTTCTCCGGCGATCAGGAGCTCGCGCGCGTCAGCCCCCTCCAGAAGGTGCCCGCCCTGGTCGACGGCGACCTCAACATTGCCGACTCCAAGGTCATCTGCCGCTATCTCGAGAGCGCCTACCCGGACGTCCCGGTCTACCCGAGCGATTTGAAGGATCGCGCCCGCGCCGATTGGTTCGAGGAGTACGGTGGCACCGTCTTGACCGAGGCGGCGGCCGGGGTCTTCTTCCACCGCTTCATGGTGCCCAACGTGTTCAAGCAGCCCGTCGACGAAGACGCCGTGAACAAAATCATCAACGACAAGCTGCCGCCGATGCTGGACTACCTCGAGGGACAGGTTCCTGCGGAGGGATTTCTCTTCGGTGACCTCAGCGTGGCCGACCTCGCCCTGGCCTCCCCTTTCGTCAATGCCGGCTACGCGCAGTACACCATCGACGCGGGGAAGTGGCCAAAAGTAGCCGCTTTGGTCGATCGCGTGAAGGCGCACGGCGCCGTGGCTCCTCTACTAAAGGCAGAAGCCGCCGCGTTTGGCGGCTAGCCAGCTCCTGCTGGAGGCCGAGGGCGATCGGTGTGACACTGAGTTTTGCTGAGCCTCGAACCGAAATGAGGGGAGAATCGACGACATGAGAGAAAGACGCGGGACGAAGCTCGGCCTCGCCGCGCTCGCAACCGCCATCGTGTTCGCCGTTGCCTGGTTCGCAGTCAATCGGCAAGTCGGTATCCCGGATGACCGAACCTTCTTCGTCGTCGGCTTCCTCGTCGCTGCTGCCCTCGGCATCGCCTCATTCGTGCGCGGCACCAGATGGTACGGCGGCCTGGCGGCGGTGTTCGCCATCTTGATCGGCATCTCCCTACCCTTCACGATGTCCATCAGTCGACAAGACGTTGCCGCGAGTGCCATTCAGGTGGGCGATACGATTCCGCGTTTCGCGGCAGTCGACGCGTTCAGTAACAGTTTCGACTCCGAGAGCCTCCACGGGCACCTGGTCCTGATCAAGTTCTTCCGGGCACACTGGTGACCCTACTGTGTCGCCGAGTTGCGGCGATGGGAAAAAGAGCTTCGGCCCGAGCTGGACAAGCGCGATATTAGGATAGTCACGGTCAGCACCGACTCGGTCCAAGAGCTGCAGAACGGGCGCGGCGCGCACGGCCTGCAGGCAGTCATGCTGTCCGACTACGGCCTGAAGGTCACCGATGCCTTCGGCCTGCGCAACACACTCTTCCATTCGGCGCCGCCCGGAGACGAGCAGGAGGCCCTTCCCGTACCCGCCACGCTACTGGTCGACCGGAACGGAAAGGTACTCTGGATGGATCTCGCCGAGAACTACCAGAAGCGCACCAGCACCGATGTGGTTCTTGCTGCAGTTCAGAAGCACCTCGACTAGGGAGCGCCAATGCGATTGCCAATGAGCGAGGAAAGCCGATGCTGGTGATGTCTCGTTCGCGGAGGGCTGCCCTTGCCGCATTGACGCTGCTCGTGATTGCTGCAGGATGCGGCGACGATGACGATGGCGGCTCCGCCCACCTCATCGCCGAGCTCGAGGCGACAGGTTTGGGCAAGTATCTCTCGCGTCCCGTCCCTGTGCCGACCGAGGATGAAGATGGCTGGGAGCGCTACGACTACGCGCCCAGCGACGACGGTCCGGTGTGCCTGCGTGGAACGCCCTACAAGCTCTATATCCGGCCGGGAACGATCAACAAAGTACTGTTCTACCTCGAGGGCGGCGGCGCTTGCTCGAACGAAGAAACCTGCCTGATCATGCCGACGGCCAAGGACCGATCGGATCCTATTCTTCCGCTGACGTTTCTCGACGACGCCGGAGTGCTCGAAAGCGGTGACGACCGTAATCCCTACGACGGATGGCATACTCTCTTCGTGCCTTACTGCGACGGCGGATCGTTCTCGAGCGACAACATCGTCGACTACCCGAGCGGACGCGTCTACCATCGAGGGCTGGCCAATCTCTCAGCCGCGGTCGACGTGATGCGGGATCGTTTTCCCACTCCGACGGAGATCACCGTGACCGGCAGCAGCGCAGGCGGGTTCGGGACGTTCCCCGGCTACGGAGTGATACGGCTTGCCTATCCTGACACGCCGATGTTGGTGCTCAACGATTCCGGCCCCGGTCTGGGCAACGACGACGAGCAGACCCGGACAGAGCGTCAGGAGAACACGCGCTCTCGCGACATCGTGCCCTCGAGCTGTGTCGATTGTGCCGATCAGCTCGCTTTCCTCATCGACTGGTGGCTGCAACGAGACGATCGGCTTCGAGTCGGGCTGTTCAGCTACCTCGGGGACTTCGTCATCGCCGACGCGCTGGCGCTGAGCAGCGAGGAGTACGGTGAGCTGATGCGCGAAGTCACCGATGAGATCCACATGCGCCATCCCAATCGCTTCAAGCGTTTTCTGGTGACCGGTCGAGCGCACACCATCTTGCTCGGCGCCGGACGGGGCCCCGAGGGCTTCGGGACCGAGGGAACCCTGTACACGCTGGCAATCGACGGTACCCAACTGACCGACTGGATCTCCGACTTCATCGTCGACGGGCCGAGCTGGGCAGATCTAGTCGACTCCGATGCACAGTCCGAACCGGCTATCGGAGGGTCCTCGGAGGAGGGTGCCGACCTGCTGGGAAACGCCGGTGCCCCGTAGTGTCGATTCGACGCGGGTTCGGAAGCTAGAGCCCCAGCAGAAGGAACTCTGTTATGAAGAAAGCCTTGCGCGTCATTTCCATCGCGATCGGTGTGCTGTCGTTTGCCACCGCAATGCAATTCGTCTTCGTGCCGGCCCGCGTCGCGGAGAGGCTGGGCATGCCGGTACTCGAGGGGGTCGGCGCGAGCACTCAGCTCGGTGACATCGGGGCGCTCTTCCTTGCCGTGGCGGTATTCGTCGGGCTGGCCCAGCGGCCGGGGCAGGCGCGACTCTTGCTCGTCCCGGCAATCCTGGTGGGATGCGCCGCCGTCATGCGAACACTCGTCTTCGTCGCTGGTCATGCGCCCTTCGCGCCCCAATTCATCCTGCCCGAAGTGGTGATGCCGTTACTGCTCGTCGCGGCAGCGCGGGCACGCGCTGACGAGACCGGCGAGACACCGTAGGTAGGAAGACCATGAAGAGCGTTCTCATCACGGGAGCTTCGACGGGCAGCGGGCGCCGCATTCGATGCTCTCAGGGAGGGCGCGACGATGATGGAGCGCCGTGCGGTATCCGTCGCCAAGGTTGTCGAGGAGGCACTCTCGACGGCGAAGCCACGCCCCCGCTATTTGGTCGGTATCGACGCCAAGTTTCAGGCTCTGATGACGCGATTTCTACCCGATCGGGTGCGCGACGCGCTGATCCTGCGTATCATGCGGTATCCGCGCGGCGCATAGCGAGACCCGATGGAGTGATGCAGCTTCGGGCAGGTTGACCGAGAGGATCCGGGTCACAACGCCGAAGCGTAGGACTCCAGGTCTACGCAGTTGGGGGAAAGCACGCATGTTGCCGGTGTGGACCCGGCTTCGACTTACGTCGGGGTCTGGCTGCTCGATCGGGACGCTTCCGAACCGATTGAACCTCTACTGAAGTTGATGGAGGTATCGTAGTTCGTACGCAAGATGGCAGCCGTCGCAACTCCGACCCTCACGATCAGTGCACGCGGCGACGGCAAGCTGCGCATGATCAATCAGAATGCGATCCGAACGACCGACCGCACCATCGTCGCCGACGGTAGCGAGCGAGAAACGGAGGACGCCCTCGGCCGTAAAGTCATTGAGAGCGCCACCTGGGACACACTGGGGCAGCTCGTGGTCACTCAGAAAAACCACATCGAGGCCGACCGCGTCGTCGAAGTCACTTCCACTTGGGCTCGCGTCGGGGAAACCCTCCGGCTGACCCTGCGCGCCGACTCGGAGGAGCGGCCCTTGTCGATTCGACGCGTGTTTCGCCCGAAGCCGTGAGCCAGCGACGGACTACGAGACCGCGTCGGCCCTGCGATTGCCGGCTCTCGAGCGCTTGCCGGTGGGGGCCTGCAACACGGCGTGCGTCGCTCCGCGCAGCACCCGCGTCGCCGCAGCGACGGAGAGGTTCTCGTGGCGGCGCAGCTCTTCCCAATAACTGAAGGACAGTAAGACTCGCAGCGCCGCGACGCGGCTGCTGCGCTCGGCCTCCGTCAGCGCGTCGAGCTCTTTGGCGAAGACGCGCCGGACGCCGCGGCGAACCTTCGAGCGTAGCAAAGCATGGCGCTCCCGGATTACCTCTGAGTACGGTTCGGACAGCGCTGCGGCACGTCGTACGGGCGCGATCAACTCGTTGCGTCGGGCCGCGTTGGCAACCATCCCATCGAGGCGCTCGTCCAAAGTCCCCTCGGTGACGATCGGCGGTAGCTCTTTGAGAATTCGCTTGGTGTGGAGCTCGGCGACCTCGTTCTGCAGCGCTTCGAGGTTGTCAAAATGTCGAAAGACGGCACGCGTCGACACGTTGGCCCGTTTCGAAATCACCTCAGCCGACGGACGCAGGATCCCATCCTCGAGACAATCCAGCATCGCCTCCGCTACCGCCGCCCGCGTCCGCTCGGAGCGGGCGAATCGTCCGTCGGTCGCCTTCCTCGCTGCATCCATCCTCGACTTCTACCTCTCCGAGCGCGACCCATTTTTGGCGCGCGTCGACTCGCTGGTGTGTTCGTAGACTCTCATCATCTAGCGCCGAGAAACTTCTCGTCAAGGCGCTAGTTCGACCAAAAGATGTACTCGTCGTCAGGAGCGTCCGCTTGGCTCAGGTCCTTGTCGAGGTTGATCGCCGTCGAGATCTGCGCCGGCCAGGCCGGTGGCGCCTGCTCTGCGTTGTGCGCCGCCAGCGCCGCTTCCAGTTCGGCGAGCTTGTCGGGACGCTCCGCCGACAGATCGTTGCGCTCGTAGGGGTCGCTCTTCAGGTCGAATAACCAACGTCGCCCGGGCGGGTCGCTGAGGTCGAGCTTCCAGCCGTCGACGAGCGCACTCTGCGAGGCACCGCTTCGCCAGAACAGGGATCGGTGGGGAACGCCATCGGCCGCGCTGGTGACGAAGGGAACCAGATCGACGCCGTCCATCTTTCGATCGGTAGGCAGCTGCGCTCCGGCGGCGGCCGCGGCGGTGGCGTACATGTCGAAATGGTGCACCGGGGGATCGAAGGTACGACCGGCCGGAATTCGCGCCGGCCACTTGGCGAAGAACGGGACGTGGATGCCGCCTTCGAACAACGTGATCTTCCAGCCGCGAAACGGCTGGTTGACGTTCGGCAAGCCGATGTAGCCGGCACCGCCGTTGTCCGAGGTGAAAAGGACGAGCGTGTTCTCCTCGAGGCCGTTGCGCTCGAGAGCGTCGAGAACTCGTCCGACGCCGCGATCGAGGCTGCGAATCATCGCCGCGTAGACGCGCTCGCGATGGAGCTCGATGTGGGACAAGGCATCGTAGTCCTCACGCGTCGCCTGTAACGGCGTATGCGGCGCCCAGTGTGCCAAGTAGAGGAAGAAGGGGCGATCCTTGTTGGCTTCGATCACTTCGACGGCGTGCTCGGTGAAGTAGTCGGTTAGGTAGGCGTTCGGCGCGAACGCCTCGCCACCGTTGAAGGACACGGCGAAGCGCATCGCTGCCCATAGAAAGCGGTCGATCGGGTCGAAGTCTTGTTTCGAATTGACGACGTCGGCGCTGTCTTCTGGTAAATACAGGCCGCTCGCCATCAGCAGGCTCTCGTCGAACCCCTGATCCTGTGGCGCCATGCCGTTCGTTCGGCCGAGATGCCATTTGCCGATGTGAGCCGTGTAGTAGCCGCGTCTCGCGAGCAACTCCGCCAGGGTGATTTCGGACGCCGGCATCCCCATCTCTTCGAAGGGCACCGAGTCCGCGTCGTGCAATATTGTGTCACGCAGTCGGCCGGGCGGAGGTTGGAAGAGCGAAGCCAGCTGCATCATGCCGGGCGGCGTCGGGGTGAACTCGAAGCCGAAGCGGGTGCCGTAGCGGCCCGACATGAGAGCCGCCCGTGAAGGCGCACAAGTGCCGTTGGCGGCGTAACCGTTGACGAAGCTCACTCCGTCAGCAGCGATCGAGTCGATGTGCGGCGTCGGCACCGTTCCGTCGGCGACACCACCGCCGTTGAAGGTCAGGTCGTTCCAGCCGAGATCATCGGCAAGGATCAAGATGATGTTGGGCGGCCGTTCGCTTGGCGCCCTACCCTGCGGGTCGACCCCGGAAGCCCACGAGATATCTCGGTATGGCCCCACCGGGACCCGGCGCTTCACCATCACCCCGACCAGCTTGAGCGCAATCTCCTGGCGATTCGCGTATACCAGGCTACCGATCGCCGCGACTACCCCGAGGGCGATCGCCCACTTCCTGCCTCGTGTCATTTCCGACCTCGCCTTCTATTCAGTTCCGAACCCTTACCCTATTGGCACCGGAGCTGACAATACGTCTTCATCAAGTATTGACACTGGCGGTGACGACACTTAGGGCATGCGGAGTCGAAAGGATACGAAAAGGGGTTCCACTCATGACCAAAGTCCACCGCCTGGTTGCCTCGCCGGCCCGCCCGGGCCTGTTCGCAAAGCAGCTCTGCCTGCTCATGGCGCTCTCTGTCGTCGCGGCGGCGGTCGGTTGCGGGTCCGACTCGGACGCGATGGCGTCGTCGGCGATGTGCTTCGACACCGCCCCCTTGCCGATCGGCGAGAGCATCCCCTCCATCGACGCCGAATGCGCGCCGACGTCCAGAGCAGCCGGGGCGGCATTCGCCGGCCTCTCGCAGGAGGGGGCCACCACCGCAGGCTTGCCGGGCGAGGAAGCCATCACCATCGTCACTTGCGGGACCGGGACACCCATTCCATCCGACCGCGCTCAGTCGTGCACGGCGGTCTTGGTCAACGACCTATTCCTGCTCTTCGACGCCGGCGACGGCGCCGTACGCTCGATCGAGCAGCACCCGTTGCCGATCCAGGACATCGACGCCGTCTTCCTCACTCATTACCACTCCGACCACATCGCCGATCTCGGTGAGGTGATCAGTCGAAGCTGGATCCTCGGACGCAGCCAAAACCTACCAGTCTACGGAGGGCCCGGAGTCTCGCGGGTGGTCCGCGGGTTCAACGCGATCTACGCCCTCGACGACAACTACCGGACTACGCACCACGGTGAGGACCTGCTGCCGCCGGAGTTCGCCGGCGCCCTCCCCGAGCTGATTGAGGACCCAGACGGCAACGCCCGCATCGTCTACGAGCGCGACGGTGTCACCGTCTCGGCGTTCCGGGTCAATCACCCGCCGATCGAGCCGGCGCTCGGATTCCGCATCGAGTATGGAGGTCGATCGATCGTCATCAGCGGAGACACCACCGAAACCGAGAGCTTGCTGGAGGCGAGCCGCAACGCCGACGTGCTGGTCGCGGAAGTGCTGAGCGAGGAGCTGACGGAAACCCTCGAATGCGGGCTGAAGAATGCCGGCAATTCGCGCACCGCGACACTCGTCCGCGATGTCCGCACTTACCACATCGGTACGACCGAGTTAGCTCAACTCGCCGAAAATGCGGGCGTCCAGACGCTCGTGCTGACTCACATCGTACCTGGCTTCGACAACGGCTCCCCTCAAGTCGAAACCTTCTTCACGACACCGATGTCGAGAATTTTCACGGGCGAGCTGATCGCCGCGAACGACGGTACGACTTTGGAGATCGGACTCTAGAAGTCCAATGGTGAACGGGTCTCATTTCGTGCCGACCTCCGACATCCTGCTGCCCTTCTGCGCGAATGACGACAGTTCGACCAATCGGGCAAACACAGCGCCAATTCGGTAGGCTATCGAGGATCTCCTTGTTGGGCGATACTGTGGGTCGGAAGGTGCCTCGTGAATTCGATCCCATGGGACACTCTTGGGACAGTTGCCCCCAACAACCGCCAGTGACTAACGCAAACCGGCAACAGTCGCGATCGCGCAAATCCGTTGGAGCGGAACGGTTTGCAGTCGACGAAAGCTGTCGTGAGTTGCGCCGCTCCTGATTACGAATCAGCTGCTCTACCAACTGAGCTACGTCAGCATACCGAAGCTTTTCAAAGCCTTAGATGACGCCGGTTCCGAAGCCAAGACCACTGCGGGACATTTTTGGTGGCGCACCTGGAATCAACGGGCACCAGCCGAAGATCCGGGGGTACCGCTTTCACCGAGCCCGGCTTATATCCGACGCCTCCGAGGGAGGGAAGCACCCGGACACGTCAACGGTCCGTGAGTCGGTTGACCGAAGCACTTCGACGAGCGGGTATTCCCCGACGACAATTCACGCGGCGCGGCGTCTTTGCTCGGCGACATGCAGATCCCAAGTCGCCTGCAGGTTCATCCACAGCTTTGCCGTGGTACCAAGGGCGTCCGCCAGATCCAACGCTGCATCGGCCGTGATCCCACGCTTCCCGCGGACTAGCTCATTGAGCCGCGTCCTGGTCCACCCCAAGTTCCCCGCCAGGGCTGTTTGGGTCATGCCAGCGGGCTCGAGGAACTCCTCCCGGAGAATCTCGCCGGGATGGAAGGGATTGCGCGGCTGTTTCATCTATCTCGCTCCTGCTCCATTTCTCTCAATGGTAATCGATCACTCGCACTCCCAGGGCGTTGCCGTTCTTCCACTGAAATATGACTCGCCATTGGTCGTTGATCCGAATCGAATGATACCCCTTGAATTCTCCCTTGAGCGAGCCGAGCCGATTTCCAGGCGGTACTCGCAGGTCTCGCAATTCAGCCGCGTCGTGCAGGTAGAGTAGTTTACGGCGCGCGCTCCGCCGAATCTCCGGCGGGAAGGCGCGCACTGCTTTGCTTTGTCGGTCATCGAAAAGATCCTCAGCCAGTCGATTGCCGAAGCTGATGATCATATTGCGAGGTTACGGTAACTCGATAACCGATGCAAACCAGTTCTCGCGAGGGCTCGAGCCGACTCCCAGACCAGCACGACTGCTGAAGTAGACGCCTCATCTCTCATCCTTCAGCCTGCGTGCCTCTTCCAGGGCCTTTTCCCAGCGGTCGGCGAAGCCGAATTGGCTTAGCCACCCTTCGATGTAGGCATCGTCCAGGTCGGCGATGGCGTCGATGATCGCGGCGACGGCCTCGTAGTCGTGTGGTCGCCCGGCGATTAGCTTGTAGACGATGAGGTCTTCCGGAGTAACGATCAAGATCTCGTTCTTCTCGAGCGTAAGCGTCGCCGCTCGCTTGATCGCCGACTCCTCGAACGGTGTAGCGGCGATCAGAATGTCGATGCGCGGTAGTTCAGGATGCGCCAGGCGAAGCGATTCTGATCGGTTGCTGCGCACTTGGGGTTCCCAACCTGCTTCCCTAAACGCTTCAATGACGGCAACAGTTTCCACCGCTGACGCCTTCATCGCAAAATCGACATCCTGCGTCGCGCGCGCCTCTTTGCGATAGAGGTTCGCCGCCATTCCGCCCAACAGTGCATGCGCGATCCCGACCGAAGACAGGACCTGGTGCGCAATCAGAATCGCGTCTACCAGTCGGTTGCCCGACCGTCTCTGACTCTCTACCACCGGGCGACTCAGGTAATCGTCGATCGCTCGATCACTTGGGTCTGTTCGCGCAGCGCTCGATCCACTTCCTCCAAGCGCACAGCCGGATCTACCGGGAATCGCGTAGCCGTCGGCGGACGATCGAGCAACGCGCGCTCGCGCAGAACGCGCAGAGAAACGTCGGTACCGACGATTCTCACCAACTCGGCAATCGCTGGATACAATCCAGCGTCGGTATCAGGTCGGCGGCGCTCGCTAAGCGAGACCTTCGAGGCAACATTCCTTCGGCCACCTTCCAACAACCAATGTAGCCGCTTAGCCGTACCCGGACCCGGTGCAGTCGCTCCGCGCTCCCAACGCGACACCGACATCGGATCCACACCCAAATGTTCGGCCAGCATTTTCTGCGTCCAACCCAATTCAAGCCGCTTTCGCGCAATCGACTGCGCCAATTTCTCCATCCGCTGATCATAGGCGCTGCCTAGGCAGATGTCTAGACACTATATTTCGCAACTTTCACAAGCCCGCGCTGTGGCGGGCGAGAGTCGCCCGACCTTGAAGCCGCCGACGTCGCGCGGTCTAGCATCGATGATCGTCGCGATCGAAGGAATCGTCAGACCGGTCGAGCAGGATGGATCGGTTGCGGGCACGATGCTCATCGCGGCCTCCTCACGTCACACGAGTTGCGTCCTGATGTTGATCTCGGATGTGAGCGTTCGGTGAACGGGACACTTGTTCGCGATCTCGATGAGCCGCGTCCGTTGTTCCTCGGTCAGCGTTCCGTGCAGCTCGACGTCGAGCTCGATGCGATCGAGCATCCCGTCCTTCTTCTCGCAGTCCTCGCAATCTGCCGCGTGGATCCTCGAGTGGCGCAGCCTCACGGTCACGCCCTCGAGCGGCCACTGCTTGCGGCGGGCGTAGAGCGACACCGTCATCGAGGTGCACGCGCCGAGGCCGGAGAGCAGGAAATCGTAAGGGCCCGGCCCGGTGTCGGTCCCTCCCAATGCTGCCGGCTCGTCCGCGAGGAGCTGATGGCCGCCCATCGTGATCTGCTGGGCGAAGCCCGTTGCACTACCGTGGACGACAACCTCGTGAGGCTTTCCAACCTTTGCCTGCTCATTCAATCGAGCCGTGACGGCCCTCCTTTCACTGAATACTCTCACACAGCGGTCATGAGATGACGTGTTCCATTCCCGTGATGAGCGACGACTCGATCGTCGGATTTCTTCGACACGGGGGGCAGCTACACTGGGTCCGCAACGACGTGGAACGATATTGTCGCTTCGTCTCCGGTTTTCATCATGCCCATCATCTTCGACGGACGTTTGACGCCGTATTCCTCGAACTTGAAAGTGTACTCCCCCTCAACCGTGAGACGTCCACTGGCGTCGATCGCCGTTGTCAGCGGCACGACGATCGCCTTTGTCACTCCGTGCAGTGTCAGCTTGCCCGATAGCTCCACTTCACTCCGACCCTTGTCGTCCGTGCGCACACTGGAAGCCCGGTCTCCGCGGAAGCTTATCGTCGGAAACGTTTGCACCTCGAGACTGTTTCTCTTGACGTCTTCGTCCCGCGATCCGTCCCCGCTGTCGTAACTGGCAGCGTCGATCGTCAGTTCCACCTGTCCAGTGCTTGCGATCGAGCTCGGGTTCCCTTGCACCTCGCCTCCCAGGACTTTGAACTTGCCGACAGCCTCACCGCGAATCATTGCCATCGGCTCGGCGACAGCCGCCGTGATGGTGCTTTCGGCCGTGTTGATCGTGAAGTGCAAAACTCCATCCGTGCTCTTAGCCAGCGTTGGTTCGCCGAATCCTGTCAGGGCGAAAAGTACGATCGCGATGCGTCCAAGTCGTGTCATGTGTTTCTCCTTTGTGGTCTGTTTGACAAGTATGATGCGCTGAGGAGAAGAACGTGGCATCGGTTTCCGATCGGTCGCCGAGTTCGGCGCCAACCTGCGTTCCATCAATCACGTGATCGACCCGATGGCCGATAGGAATCATGCGAAAAGGAATTGACGGAACCGCCGGCCAGCGGTTCGATCGAAGGATTGTCGTCGACAGCCGGCCCGGCAGGACTGTCGACGGAGCGCACCTCTTCGGCGCGGTGATTGTAGCCCGTCTGGGCAAGCACGACGCCGGAGTTCAGGCGCGCCAACCTGGAAAATTCAGAAGATTTGCGGAAGCGTCCTCGAACCCATGTATTCTGCAAGCACTGCGCCCCGGGCCGACGAGTGTGATCTTACACAGTGTCGATTCTGCAGCGACATCGAACGACACCGCGAACACTTGCGGTGCAACGCCTTCAGGCTGGACAGCTAACTCTCCAGCTTATCCGGGCCATCCGTATCGATGCTCACCCGCGATTGGGCGTCGATGTGGTCGCGGAGCGCCGCGCGAACACGGCTGCGCACTTCGTCCGGAATGTCATCGGCCGCGAGCTCGCCGGTGATACGAATCGTCTCTTCGTAGGTCTTCGAGAACGCCCGACAATCGGGACAATCGCGGAAATGAAGCTCGATCGCTTCTGCAACCTTTGGATCGAGGGTCCCGTCAAAGTAGTCCTGCAGCACGGCCACGACATCCTCACAGGTGCGTCGTCCCATGAGCCGCATTACGAATGCCATCACGCGTCTCATCGCTCACCCCCGAAGCGCTGGGCCAGCCGTTCGCGCAGTCGTAGGTGCGCACGATGCAGCCGGCTTCGCACAGCCAAAACGGTGGAACCCGTCGCGGCGGCGATTTCTTCGTGACTGAGCCCGAGCACATCTTTCAGCCAGACAACAGTCCGGTCGATGTCCGGCAGCGCATCGAGCGCATCGCGCAGACTGCCGCGCAGTTGCGAGCGCTGGGCCTGGTCTTCTGCCGATTCGCTCCAATCCTCCACGGGTCGCGCGTAGCCGCCCATCCAGTTGAAACGCGGTAGATCCTCTTCTGAGACAATTGGACTGCGTTTGGATGATCGCAAGTGCATCAGCGCGGCATTTACGGCGATCTGATAGAGCCATGTGCCAAACGCGGCGTCGCCACGAAATGCGTCGAGCTTCTCGAACGCTCTCATGACTGCGTTCTGATATACGTCGGCGGCGTCGGCCTCGTTGCGGACAATGCGAAGCACCGCCTGGTAGACGCGGCCCTCGTATGGGCGGATGAGCTCTTCGAAAGCCGAGCCCTCGCCGGACCGAACGGCGACAATGAGCGATGCTTCGTCACGTTCCTCCATAAGCTTTGGGCAACCCTATCCGATAAGACCCTTCGTCTCCAGACTGACGGCGCCGGGGCGCTCCGGTTTCGTCGCCACCCACCCCGGTGATCTCGACTTGAGAACGGGCCTTTATCCATTCTACGTGCCGGCGCAGTACCCTGACTCACCGGCCGGGTACTGGGGAGCCCGTCGGTCGATCGCACACACTTTTCCTTGCGACGCGTCGATGTTCCGCGCCGCCGCCCCCCTTTTCGAATCCTCCGCCTGGGCGTTCAGAGTCCATTCATACTCCAGAAACTCGACCTGGCCCGTTCCCTTTCAACGCGTTTGCGTTTCACCACCGTCGAATCCTCCGTGTTTTCTGTTCTCGATCATGAGATGCGCGACGCCGGAGAGGTGTTGCACGAGTCATCAGACAAGACCCTCCCCGGTCCAGCTCAAACGGGCAACTTCGGCTGTCTGCCACGGCCCCCGTTGCGAGGCATCTAAGGAGGTGGTGAGCAACGCCGGTTGGTGCATCATTCCGGCCAGACGAAAGGAAAGACGAAAAATGCTCAGACGTTTCGCATGCCTCATTGCGGCCCTCAGCGCGCTGGGATTCGTTCGCCCCGTCTGCGCGCGCCGCGGTACTGGTCGTGTCCGAGGAGACCGGGGTGGTTTCTCTCGCATGACCCGTGAGAACGCAGCGAGCCGATGAGGCGTGGTCCGATAGTCGTGATTCTGGCGGGACTCAGCCTTTCCGCCTGCGCTCCCATGCGCCACCGGGTGGCGCCGTATGGGGACGACCCGGTAAGCGCGGATGCCATCGAGCGCCATGCGGCGGCCAGCTGTAGGACGAAACCGTTGCGCCCGTTCGTGACCGACGGATGCTCCTTTTGGCCCGACGGTTGGCCCGACGGTTCGTGGGCGGAGTGTTGCGTCACACATGACATTGCCTACTGGTGCGGTGGATCGAGAAAAGCGCGCCGCGCCGCCGACAACGCATTGCACGACTGCGTCGTGGCCCGGTTCGACGACTGGCGAGGACCTGTTCTTGGCACATTCATGGAAGCGGGCGTCTGGATCGCCGGTGTGCCTTGGCTGCCCACCTATTGGCGCTGGGGTTACGGCCACGCGTACCCACACAGCTATGAGCCCGCCCCCTAAACCTCAATCAGGTCGATCGGTGTCGATGCCGAACTCGATCCGATTCTGCGCGCGGATCGCCGCGATGATGGCTGGAAAATCGTCTTGAGTGATTCGGCGTCCGAGCGACCGGAATGGCTCTCGAGCGGCGAGCGCGTCGTCCACATCGATGGTCAACGTCGCGGCATCGGAGAATCTGCGGCCGCCAATTCCATCGGGATTCGCGAGCACCAGTGGTTGTGTGTCGGCACCGCACGCCGCACGCAGCGCTGGACCCGCAAGCCGCGCCGGAACGAGCCACGGTCGGATCTCCGGTCCCACATCCATGTTGCGGCGCAGCACCAAGTGTGGATCGGGCAACCGCCGGCCCGAATCCCACCACAGCTTGTCCACGGAGGCCATCGCTTCCTCCCCGGCACCCTCGGGGACCGCGCCCAGGTAACCGAGAATCTGCTTCATCCACCCATCGACGCTGCGGTTGAACAAGAATTCCGTGCGTGCTGCCCGTTGCGCCGCCACCGCGGCGGCGATCTTTGTACCGATGGCGTTGGAATACAGGTCCTCCGGGGAAAATGCAGATACCCGCTCCGGAAAGGCGTCGACCGACGCCCAGCCGAACCATGTGGCAATCTCGTGCCAAATCGAGAGCTGAAACGCGAGCCATTGAGACAGCGGAATCGCAAGGCGACGAGGGCCGAGCTGATCAACGAGCGTCGGGGCCGCCGGGCGGACGAGGATCTGCCGCGTACCGCCCTCGTTCGGGAGGTTGATGAGCGTACCCGTCTCGAGGTTCCGCGCGATGGTGGTTCCAAGGAAGATCGCCCAGTCGGCGTAGTCCCGGACGTGTGCGGTGTCGATGAACCCACCACGGCACGTGTAGACGAGCCCATTGTGCTCGCTGTGGACGAGACCACTGTCGTCGCCTTTCACGCCGACTTGCAAGAGACCGCTGTCGTAGTAGTGGCGTCCGACGTCGTCGGGCCCGAGAACATTGCCGATGCAGTAACCGGGAATCGGAATCGGGCCCACACTCACGCCGAGCTGCGCGCCGAAGGCGCAGCAGGGGCGGAGGTGCTGCCGCAGCGGAATCGCCGGGATCTCCGTTGCGTGCATCTCTCGGAACAAAGGGCCAGGATCGGTGGCACACAACAGCGTGGTGACGTCGACCCGGGTCGGCTGATCGTCTGCGCGCCAGCGTGGAGCAGCCCCGCAGCCGGAGACCATCAATGCGGTCGCGAGGATACACACCACGTACCAGATTCCTGGCAGGGCAGCTGACGCCCCGACAACCGCGCGACTCGTCGGCTGCCTTCCTCGCCACCATGCGGTCAGACCGTATCTCATTTCTTTTGCTCGGCAGAAGCGCACAAACCAGCGACGCCACGTCACCGTGACCAAGGGAAACCTACTAGGGGAACCTATGATGGATGCCACACCGTTGAAAGGCGGCTGTTCCTCCGAGTCGATGGTCTCGTGAATCTCAGGCAGCACAGTCGTCGCGTCGAGCTGAGCGCCCACGCGGCGCTCCTGGCGTGGGCGAGAGACGGTGCCGGCGGTGGCCGACCAGTCGCGCCTTGTAGGCCCAACAACCTTGCTCAAGAGGACTCCGCACCCGCACCCGCCGTAGCAGTGCTCGCTGTGGAATAGGACGAGACCAGATACGGAACAAGGAAGTTGAGCGCGAGATGACGGAGAACTACGAGGCTCAAAGGCGCCTCCAGCAGCAGATCGCCGTGGTTGACCACGAGCAGGACAGGCGCGACGAAGGCAGCGACCCTGAACGCCCGCCACCGTGTATATGGGCTAAAGAATGCGCGCGCGAAGCGACGCGATTTCTCGCGCCTGACGCGCCGGGTGTTCGGGAAAACGAGGAAGTCGGGCGAGCGGCTGTCGCGGAGCAGCGTTCGCATCCATTCTCGAATGGACGGAAGCGACCAGACGCCAACGTGAGAATCAAGCCGCCTGCCGGCGTCGAAGAGTGTCAGGTTCGGCACCGTCGTTACCCGGTGTTCTCTCGCCGCCCGGGGAGCGTCTTCGATCGAGCAGCTGAAGACATCAATCGTGCCGTCCACTTCCTTCGCCAGTGACCGAAGGCACTGGGCCTGCAATTTGCAAGGCTGACAGCTTGGCGTGGTGAAGAGCACCAGCACCGGCTGGGAGCTCTTGATCACCCGCTCAGCAAAGGACCGGTCATCAATCGCGTCCAAAGTGCCCATTGCCGTGCTCTTCACCGCACAACCGACCGAAGGCGCTGCGGGCGAGATCCGGAGCCCATGCCCCGAGAGGTTCTTTCCGCATCCCAATTCATGCCGACTTGGATGCCGGCGCAGGAGAAACGTTGCAGACCTCGAGGGCCCCGGTCGACGTACCGGTGCAACACTTCCTCCGGCACGGGCATCCAAGCTCCCAACACGCCACGCGACATCCAAGACGGAGGAAACCCCATGAGAACGTGCACGATCGAGAGCGCTCGCTGTCCTTCGTGCAACACTTTTCTCCTGCCCGCATCTGAACGTAGGGGCGAACGGGAAAAGACGAGGCAGAGCGTAAATCTCGGCCAGACCATGTTGAAAGCCGAGGCAAGCGGAGGATCCCATGCAAGAGCGTTCTCTCCCGCGGGAAGGACATCACCAGGCAGCCGCCGCCGCGGCCCCGGATGTAGGAAATGGGCCTTGCTCCACGCTCAATGTCGGGGATGTGTCCCTCGCGTACACGTTGCTCCGCATGGCATTTGGCGTGAACATTCTGATGCACGGCGCGGCGCGGTTCGGCTCGATCCCAGGCTTCGTGGAGGGTGTGCAGACCAGCTTCGCCCAGACGATCGCCCCCCAAGCCCTGGTGCGCGGATTCGCCTGGATCATCGTCCCGGCCGAATTCTTTATCGGTCTCCTCCTCATCATCGGCTTCCTCACGCGCTCGGCACTCATCGCGGGGTGGGCGTTGATGGTGTGTCTGACCATCGGCGTCACGCTACAGCAACGTTGGGACGTGGCCGGCCTCCAGCTTGGCTACTTCATGGCCTATGCGCTACTGGTCGCGGGTCTGAAGCTCAACACACAATCGGTTGACGGCTGGTCCGAGCGGAGGAACCGGCCGTAGCGAACTGCGCCGACGACGGCATTTTAGCGCAACGCTTTTCGTCACTCCGCATCAGAAAATGCAGGGAGACGATGGACAGAAAGGCACAAGGACGAGACATGCAGAACACTACGCACGAGAACCGGATCCCCGCGGCGCTCTTGGGCCTACGGCTGAGCGTCTTTTTCGTGATGCTGATGTGGACGCTGGACAAGCTGGTAAATCCCAATCATGCCGCTGCCATTTATCAGAAATTCTATTTCATCCCGGGCGTCGGCAATTCTTTCCTGGCGGTCCTCGCCGTCTCGGAGCTGGCGCTCCTTCTCGGGTTCGTTGCCGGATATCGAAAGCGATTCACGTACGGTGTCGTGCTCGTGCTACACGCGATCTCGACGTTGTCGTCCTATCGCCAATACCTCGCACCATTTGATCACCTGCTGTTCTTCGCCGCTTGGCCCATGTTGGCGGCATGCTTCGCGCTGTATGGACTACGCGATCTCGATACGCTGTGGACATTCGAAAAGCACACGACCTCATAGCCCAAACAATGGGAGAATCCCGGTGACCTGCAAAATACATTAGACCGCGCCGGAAGCGGCGAAGGAGGTACTTTCGGGGGCTCAATAAAGGCGTCCGGTTCCGTCGACGCGAGGAGAGAGTAGACCATGAATCACCCGAAAGGCTTCGACGTCCTTCACAACCCACGATTGAACAAGTCGACGGCTTTCACCGATGAGGAGATCGAGCGCTACGAGCTGCGCGGATTGATCCCCCCGGTGAGATGTAGCCAAGAAACGCAGATGCAGCGAGTTCTGGAAAATTTGCGACGCAAAGGCTCCGACATTGAGCGCTTCGTCTTCCTGCTGGCCCTCCTTGGCCGTAACGAGCGGCTCTTTTACCGCACGGTCTTGGAGCACATCGAAGAGATCATGCCGTTGATCTACACTCCGACGGTTGGTCAGGCGTGCAAGGAGTACGCTCACATCTTCCGCCAACCCAGGGGACTCTACGTCTCTTGCCAGGACCGCGGGAGAGTGCGGGAGATTCTGGGTCACTGGCCCGACAAGGACATCCGCGTCATTGTCGTCACCGACGGCGAGCGGATTCTGGGTCTGGGTGACCTGGGAACCAATGGGATGGGAATTCCCGTCGGCAAGCTCTCGCTGTACGTCGCGTGTGCGGGCATCCATCCCGACCAAGGCTTGCCGGTCACACTCGACGTGGGAACCGACAACCAGGAACTACTGGACGACCCTTTGTATCTAGGCACGAAGAGCCGGAGGCTTCGCGGACAAGAGTATGACGACTTGGTCGAGGAGTTCGTAGTCGCCGTGCGAGACGCCTTTCCCGAAGCGGTCCTGCAGTTCGAGGACTTTCTGACGCCGAACGCATACAGGCTGCTCAACCGGTACCGCGATCGGATCCTGTGCTTCAACGACGACATCCAGGGAACCGCGGCGGTGGCGCTCGCCGGGGTCTATGCGTCGACGCGTCTCTCCCGCCTCGACTTCGCCGAGCTCCGGGTGATGTTTCTGGGCGCCGGCTCCGCGGCGACCGGGATCGCCGACCTCCTGGTGAAGGCCTTCGTGCAAGCCGGTTTGACCGAGCAACAGGCGCGCGAACGCTTGTGGTTTGTCGACGTCAACGGCCTGGTGGTCAAGGGGCGCGACGATTTGATGGACCACAACCTGCCCTACGCCCACGATCACGCCGATACAGACTTCGTCGGGGCGATCCGTGCGATCCGTCCGCACGTGCTCATCGGTGCTACGGGTCACTCTGGGACCTTTACGCGCGAAGTCATCGAGTTGATGTCCGAGATCAATCCGCGACCCACCATCTTCGCTCTATCCAACCCCACATCCCACGCCGAGTGCACGCCCACGCAAGCATACGAGTGGAGTCACGGCCGCGCCATCTTCGCCAGCGGCAGTCCCTTCGCTCCGGTGGAGTTCGAGGGCCAGCAGTTCCGACCGGGCCAGGGCAACAATGTCTACATCTTCCCGGGTGTGGGCCTTGGGGCAGTGGCCTGCAGGGCCACACGGATCACGGAAGAGATGTTCCTAACCGCTGCCCGGACGCTGGCTGGGTTCGTCGGCGACGACGACCTCGCGGCGGGTGCCGTCTATCCGCCGTTGTCGAACATTCGAGAGATCTCGCTGCGAGTGGCGACGGCGGTTGCAGAACGCGCCTACGAGCAAGGTCTGGCCCGGCTATCCAAGCCGGGCGACCTGGAACGGACCATCGCCGACACGATGTACGACCCAAAATACTGATCGACGCCTACGATGGCAGACTGAACTGCACAGAGAACTGCGAGGCGCTGGCGTGGCCGGCGATCTGGTTCCGTGGCCCACGAAATCGTTTCAGTTTGCGCAGGAGCATTGTCAGATCGCGATGACAATTGAAGCGCCTCGAAACAACAACGCGATTCGCCGTTGGCACACACAGTCCAGCCCAATGAGAAACACTGGTCGATTGCAGGATCGAATGAAGAAGGAGCCGCAATGGGGAAGCCAAGCGTAGCGAGTCATCTGGTCGATGCCCTAGCCGAGGCTGGTGTCCGGCACATCTACGGGGTGGTCGGGGACTCCCTGAACAGTGTGACGGAGGCGGTCCGCAAGCATCCGGAGATAAGTTGGATCCGTGTCAGGCACGAGGAGACGGGAGCATTCGCGGCGGGAGCAGAAGCGCAGCTTACCGGCCGGCTAGCGGTCTGCGCGGGCAGCTCGGGTCCCGGCTGCATTCATCTGATCAATGGTCTGTACGATGCGCATCGGAGCATGGCTCCAGTTTTGGCAATCGCCGCGCACATCCCCAGCAGTGAGATTGGAACGGGCTTTTTCCAGGAGTCACACCCGGAAAGGCTCTTTGTCGACTGCAGTCACTACTGCGAGCTGATCTCGTCTCCCAAACAGATGCCGCGGACGCTGCAGATCGCCATGCAGAACGCCATCGCACAACGCGGCGTTTCTGTCGTCGTGTTGCCCGGCGATATCGCCCAGCAAAGGATGGAGGACACGCACCTGGCGCATCCGGTGGCCCAGACCTGCCCGTCCATCCGTCCCTGCGACGGCGATCTCGAACGTATGGTGGAGTTACTCAACGGCGTTGAGAAGGTCTCGATCCTGGCCGGAGCGGGGTGCGCCGGCGCACACGGCGAGCTGATCCGTCTCGCCGAAAAGCTCAAGGCGCCGATCACGCACGCTCTGCGAGGCAAGGAATTCGTTGAGCACGACAACCCCTATGACGTGGGCATGACGGGGCTGATCGGATTGGCTTCTGGTCACAGGGCGCTTCAGGACTGCGACCTGTTGTTGATGCTCGGGACCGACTTCCCGTACACCGACTGGTACCCGCAAGGGAAAGCGATCATTCAGGTGGACATCCGCGCTCATCATCTCGGGCGCCGCTGCGGGCTCGCTCTGGGTGTGCAGGGCGACGTGCGCGAGACACTCGCGGCCCTTCTGCCACGTCTCGAAGAGAAAACGGATCGCGGCCACCTGGACTCAGCACTGCAGAACTACACCCGGTCTCGCAAGGGGCTCGACAAGCACGTCCAGGGGGTTGCGGGAAAACGGCCCATCCACCCAGAATTCCTGACGGCTACCGTAAACGAAGTGGCTTCCGACAGCGCGATCTTCACGGCGGATGTGGGCATGTGCACAGTCTGGGCGGCCCGTTATCTGCGGATGACGCGAGAGCGGCGTTTGCTCGGCTCCTTCACACACGGATCGATGGCCAACGCGTTGCCCCAGGCCATCGGCGCCGCGGTACGTTTCCCGGACCGGCAAGTCGTTTCCCTCTCGGGTGACGGCGGCTTCACCATGATGATGGGCGACTTCCTCACGCTCATACAGGAAGGCCTCAACGTGAAGGTCATCATCTACAACAACGGATCGCTAGGGATGGTCAAGCTCGAGCAGAACGTCGCGGGCCTCAGAGACTTCGGAACGGATCTCGAGAACCCGAATTTCGCCCTCGTGGCCGAGGCGATGGGGGCGACGGGCATTCGCGTCAACGATCCCAGTGAGGTGCGTCCTGCAATCGGCCGCGCTTTCGCAGAAGACGGGCCGGTGCTCGTCGATGTTGTCACAAACGCGAGCGAGCTAGCCCTGCCGCCGGCGGCCACATTAGACCAAGCCAGGGGTTACAGTCTGTATCTGTTGAAAGAGATCTTGGAAGGCGGTGCAGGCGATGTGGTCGAGTCGCTGAAGAGCAACCTGCCGTAGTGCCGTAGAATCTGGATCCACCTTCGGTATCGCGCGGCAAGCAGGCGCAGGCCAGCTGAAAAGGAGGCAAGGCACGCCGCAGCGGCGACTTCCCAGTGCACGCAGGGCGCCGTCAGGTCGAATCAGCGAATCAGCAGATCAGCGATGGGAATGGGCGCGCATGTGCGGCGGGATCTCCGTCCGACCGAGCCCGCCACCGTCCAGCCACTGCCGCGTCGATTCGGCTGCGTGCTCGATCAAGTGACCACTTCTCGAAAAGTCGGAGGGCAGCGTATCCACCGGGCAAAGTGGCGGAACGATGTGCAGCTTTACAGTGTTCTGGAAGTGCTCGACATCGACGACCAATTGGCGAGAGATCAAGAGTCCGAGCCCGTGCAAGGCCATGCTCATCGCGTTGCTCGGAGGGGCGGTGAGACTGCACGAAAAGCCGGTGGGAAGCACGACGACGCGATCCGCTCCCAGCTCGATTGCGGCCGAGATGGGCGTATTGCTCGCCACGCCGCCATCGGACAGGTACTGCCCACCCAGCTCGACCGGCGGAAACACCGCCGGAATCGCGGCGCTCGCCAGAACCGCGTCGGCAGCCGGCCCCGACGACACGATCACCTCCTGACCGCTCAGGATGTCGGCCGCGACGACGTGCATCGGAATCACCGCGTCCTCGAGGTTACGGTACGGTAGGCTGGTCTCGATCAGGCGCCTGAGCCGCTTAGGGTCGACCAGGTGGTTGCGCTGCCAAAGCAGACCCAGCATCCCGCCGAGCGGTGAGATCGGAAACACATCCGACCGGCGCAGACCACGCCAGATCTCGGCCAGGCCCTCGACACCCCGCGGCGTTGGGTCACCCGAAAAATGGGCTCCGTTGATCGCCCCCACCGACGAGCCGACGACCAGGTCGGGGATCGTTCCGTGCGCGACCAACGCTTCGAGCATGCCCACTTCGACCGCACCAAGGCTGCCACCGCCGGCCAGGACGAACGCGGTCTTCTTGCCGGCAGGCTTTGTCTTCAGCGGCATGGCAATTTTCGGTTTCGTCTTCTTCGACATGATTCACTCGCTTTCGACTTACTTAGTGCGCGTCCGGCCACATCTCATGACGCGAAACGTTCGGACCGCGCGGCCTCCCAGTCGGCTTTCCAGTCAGCTGGGACCGTATCCTCGAGCAGGAAGCCCTCAGGGGGAAACGAGTAGAGTTCGCCCAGGTTTTCGAACTGAAGGGCGGCAACCTGGCGGAAAATGTGTTTGGGCTGAATCTCTCTTGGACTGCTCAATCCCGCTGTTCCCACCAACTCGCAAAACGCCCGCATGGTGGCGCCGTGGTAGTTCGCAACCCGTTGCGATTTGTCGGTCACATCCACAGCGACACTGCGGGCCGGATCTTGGGTTGCCACACCAACGGGGCACGAATTGTCGTTGCAGCGTCGCGCCTGGATGCACCCCACTGCGAACATCATGGCGCGCGCAGCGTTGCAAAGGTCGGCACCGAGCGCCAGATTTCGGAAGATGTGGAACCCAGTTGTGACCTTGCCGGCCGCGATCACCCGCACCTGCGACCTGACTCCAATGCCCCGCAGGGCGTTGTGCACGAACAACAGGCCGTGCCGGAGCGGCGTTCCTACCGAGTTCGACAGCTCGATCGGGGCGGCGCCAGTGCCTCCTTCAGCACCATCGACCGTGATGAAATCTGGTGCGATCCCCGTCTCCAGAATCGCCTTGCAAATTCCGAGGAACTCCGCCCGATACCCGATGCACAGCTTGAAGCCGACTGGCTTGCCGCCGGAAAGCTCCCGCAGGAGCGCGACGAACTCCAGCAATCCGCGCGGGTCGTCGAAAGCACTGTGGGTCGGTGGGGACACCACGTCGGCGCCCAACGGCACGCTACGGATAGCAGCAATCTCCGGGCTGACCTTCGCAGCAGGCAAGATGCCACCGTGACTGGGTTTTGCTCCCTGGGAGAGTTTGATCTCGATCATCTTGACCGCGTCCGTCTGCGCGATCTCCTGGAACTGTTGGCGGTTGAAGTTGCCGTCGGAGGTGCGGCAGCCGAAATAGCCGGTTCCAATCTGCCAGATCAGATCTCCGCCGGGTTCGAGGTGGTACGGACTGACGCCGCCCTCGCCGGTGTTGTGCGCGAACCCGCCGATCCGCGCGCCGTGATTCAATGCAAGGATCGCGTTGCCGCTGAGCGCCCCGAAACTCATCGCCGAAATGTTCAGGTGGGAAGCGACATAGGGTTTCGTGCAGGCAGGACCGCCAACCTCGATTCGACAGGCCTCCGGCCCGAGCTGCCGTGGCGCCAGCGAGTGATTGAGCCACTCGTAGCCGACTTGCTGGACATCTCGTTGCGTGCCGAACGGTAGGGTGTCGAGCGTTCCTTTCGCACGCTGGTATACGATCGATCGAAACTCACGGCTCAGCGGAGTGCCATCGATGTTGGACTCGACGAAATACTGCTGGATCTCCGGCCGAAAGGCCTCCATCAAGTATCGCCCGTGGCCGATGATCGGGTAGACCCGCAGCAGCGAATGCTGTCGCTGCAGGACATCGTACAGCCCGAGTAGAATCAGGGGGCCGATCACAAGAAACGCCCAAGCCACAGGGGGCCACCGCAGCGCGGCTGCAAGGACGGCGGCCGATATCAGCGGTGCACCTACGAAAAACGCCTTCCGGAACATTCACTCTCCTTTTTCCCAACGATTGTCGCGACGCCTCGGCCTCGCAGGCCGAGTTCGCGTTGCCGGAACAAACGATTGGATGATCGGCAAACCGATATGTTGCAGGCACGGCGCAAGCATCCGCATATCCGCCACCCGCACGGGCGAAGAATCCGCGCAGGGCAGGCACGGACTCCATCAAGGATGTCGAGAGCCTAGGTGAAACAGTTCCTAGCTCCGCGTCTGCAACATCTCGAACCATGTCGGCATCCAACGCAGCGGGAAGCCACCAACAAATGGGTTGCGCCACGACGCAATATTCCACGCCTTTGGCAGCATCAGAAGGAAGGTCCCGTGCAAGGAACCGTGACGACCTAAAAGAAGGATCCGGACATGACCTTCGTATTCACGGCGGCCTTCGCCGCCGGCTACGTCGTATATGCGTTCGCCCTGGCAAACCCCGGAGCCTTCGTCGTATGAACCTTCTACTTGTATGGGTGACTTGTTCAGCACACTGATGGTCGCGACCTTCTTCACCTTCCTCAACGACAGCGTCACCTCGGACGCCGCCAGGAGAAGGTACGGTTTCGTCGGCCTGGGCGGCGTCTTCGGCGGGGTGGTTGGGTCGACCGTCGTGCGGCGCTTCATCGGCGACGTCAGCCCACCGGGGTGGTTGTGGATCTGCAGCGCGATAGCACTCACGCTCACTGGTCACGCTGGCGATCCTGGCCACATGGTCAATGGCAGCGACCTACGCGGACCGGCGATTTCGCCAGCTGACCGATGTCGGGGCGCCGTTCCGACCCGATCTCGTACGCACGGCATAGAGGAATGAATGCCAAGAGCAATGCGCCCACCCTTTAGCAGAATTCGTCCCGAGGAATGGCGGGACACCATGGGAGCGGCGCTGACCGTCCTCGTCGTGCTCCTTGCGCATGCCCTCCTCGAGACGGCGCGTGACGCACTTTTCCTGGCAAGACTACCGGTGACCCGGTTGCCATGGATGTACTTGGTGCTCGCGGTCGTCGGGGTTGGCCTCGCGGAGGCGTCTTCGCGCGGATCCGCCCGCTTTGACGCGCGCAAATCCGTCATTGCGGCGCAGGTCTTTGCGGCGGTGGGGACAGTAATCTTGTGGGGAATGACGCGATTCTCGAGCACGTACGTGTACTACGCTTTGTACATCTGGTCGGGAGTCGCATCGATGTCGATCCTGGTGCAGTTCTGGCTCTATCTGGGCGAGCGCTTCACGGCAACGCAGGCGAAGCGTCTATTCCCGATCATCGGTTCGGGTAGTGCCGTCGGTGCCTTGATCGGCTACGCAGCTGCCGGCGCTATCGCGCGACGAGCGGGCGCCGAGACATTGCTGTGGGCGAGCGGCGGCATATTTCTGCTGAGTGCAGCCGGGCCGCTCCTATTCGAACGGTCGCGCACGCACGGCCGGAACGTTGCCGAAAAACCCGTCGCTCCGCCGAGACCCGGGGTGCGGGACAGTGTATCGACCGCCGTCTACCACCCCTACGTTCGTCGAGTCGCTCTGATTCTGCTGCTGAGTAGCGTGACCGTGACCCTCGTGGACTTCGCTTTCAAGAGTACTGTGGCGCGAACAATTCCGGCCGACGACCTGGTACTGTTCTTCGCCCGATTCCACCTCGTGTTCAACGCTGTTTCACTGATGGCGCTGCTCACCGTGGCTACACCGCTCGTTCGCCGAGTCGGCGTGACTGGCACTCTGGCCATCCTACCCGTCGCGATCATGGCGGGCGGCGTGGGAATGACAATCGTTGGCGGCATCCTTGCGGCCTCGTGCTTGAAGGGTGCCGACAGCGCCTTTCGGTGGTCGACACACAAGACAGCCGCGGAGCTTCTCTACGTGCCACTGTCGAGCGAGCTACGCAACACGGTCAAAAGCGTGATCGACTTAGTCACTCACCGGGGCGGCCAAGCGATCGGTTCCTTTCTGATTCTAGGCGGGTTGGCCGTGACAGATGACGAGCGGGTGTTTGGACCGCTCATCGTCGCTGGTGCTGGCCTCTGGTGTTATTTCGCCATCACTTCACGCGAGGCGTACCTCGACTTGTTCCGCGACTCTTTGAGCCAGGGGGCGGTCGAGACGCACCTGGATTTCCCGGACCTGGACGTCGGATCCCTGGAGTCGCTGATGGCTGCTCTCAACGCGAGTGACGACAAGAAGGTCGTGGCCGCAATCGACATCCTCGAGCGGAAATGCAAGGCACACCTGGTTCCGGCCCTCATCCTCTACCACCCTTCCCCGACCGTCGTCGTGCGCGCGCTCGATCTGTTCGCGCAAGCGAAGCGTACCGATTTCCTCGCGATCGCGCCGCGTATCGCCGACCACGAGTACGCCGAAGTCCGGGCCGCAGCACTGCGAGCGATGACCGCCGTGCGGCCCGACCCGGACGTTCTGCGTCGGGCCCTGAAACACCACTGCCCGGTCGTGAACGTGACCGCCATGGTCGGCCTGACCGCGGGGGGGTGGTCACCGCCGGAAGATGCGCTGGCCGAACTGCTTCGCCACGCTGAACAAGACTCGGCCCTGGCACGCCCGATGATCGCCCGCGCCCTCCGGTATCGACCGATACCCGGGCTCGCGCCGGTGTTGTTGCGTCTCGCCCATGCGCCGGAGCTGGAGACGCGACGCGAAGCGGTGCTGGCGATGCGGGCAGCACGCGACGAATGCTTTATTCCCACTCTCATCGAGCTGCTGCGGGAACGCTCCCTGCGCGAGGATGTGCGCGTTGCTCTTCTGGAGCTTGGCGATCCGGCGCTGGCCGCACTGGAGGCCGCCCTCGCCGACCTCTCCATTCGCTTTCGCGTACGAGTTCACCTACCCCGCACGATCTCGCGCTTTCAGGGCCAACGCGCCGCCGAGATCCTTGCACGGCATCTATTGATTGAGCGCCGTGGGATGGTCCGCTACAAGACGCTACGCGGGCTCGGCCGGCTGATCGCAAACGATCCCTCACTACCCCTCGACAGGGGCACCCTCGACGAAGTAACCCACCGCACCGCTACATCGTGCTTCCGTGCCGTTCACTGGCGCTCCGTGTTGGAGCAAGGGGCGAAACAAGATCCGGAACGCCGAACCTCCGGGCATGAGCTCCTGATGCAACTGTTGTGGGACAAGGAGCGGCATTCCATCGAGCGACTCTTTCGCACCCTCAGTCTGCGATTCCGCAGCGAGGATGTTGCACGAATCTACGATGGGCTGACCAGCAGCAGCCCATCGCTGCGATCGAGTAGCCGCGAGCTTCTCGAAAGCACTCTCCCCCTCCGACTGGGTACCGCCGTGCTCGGCCTGACCGACGATGTGCCAGCGAACATACGGCTCGACGCCGGGCTCGCGTACTACGAGCCCGACAGGCTCGACTACGTTGAGCTATTGGCGCTGCTGGCAGTCGAACCGAGCCCGACACTGCGATCGATCGCGACCTACCACGCGGCCGAGATCGGCTTGAGCGTCGAAGCTCCGGCCGATCTTGCCGAAGCCGAACAGGACGAGCCGCTGGCAGGCCTCCGTGTCGAAGCGGTCGAGATGCTACGCGACGGATCTGCATTGCCTGGAGGGACCCAGCGTGAAACCTGACTTGCCCCTTGTCGGGCCACTGGAAAGGACGCTGTACCTGCAATCGCTGCCGATCTTCGACGACTTGCGCTCAGCGGATGTGGCGATCATCGCCCAGCTCATGCGAGAGGAGTACGTCCCCCAGGGGACCGTGCTCTACGAACAAGGAGAGCTGCCAAGCAAGCTTCATGTGGTCGTCAGCGGAACAGTTCGGAACGAACATAACGCAAGACCGATCTATGTGCACGACGCTCCCGCAGCGGCCGGGATTCACGGGTTACTCGGAGGACCGGGAGCCGGCTTCCGTGGTGTTGCCGAGACCGATCTGACCGTCCTGGCCATCGACAGCAGTGCTTTTCTCGACGTGCTCGAGGATCATTTCGATATTCTTCTCCACTTCCGCCGGCACTACGCGCTACGCGTGGTCGGGCTGCAGCGTGAGCTGGGGGCTTTTTTGGTTTCACGACCGGGGCCACGGTCGAAGCTTCCGAGCTGGGACTGCCCTCTCGGTACCGTCGAACGCCTGCTCTGTCTACGCCGAACCAGGCTCTTTGCCGAAATGCCCATCAACGCCTTGGCACAGATCATTCGTGGGGGGGACGTTCTCCGGCGCGACGCGGGCGAAACATTGTGGCGGACCGGCGACCCGGGTGACGTTCTCGTGGTCCTTACGAGCGGTGAGGTTCTCGGGGCGCCCGGCGACCCGAAGGCCGCATTCCGGGCCGGGCCTGGTTACCTGATAGGCGCAGACGCGGCATTGGGAGGCATCCCCTACGCCTACGATGCCGTGACGGCATCACCGATCGTCGGCATGCGGATCTATGCGGCCATTCTGACCGACGTCGTCGAGGACCATTTCGAAGTCGGATTTCGCACATTGGCCCACTTCGTCCAGGAGGAGGCCCGGCTCCTGATACGCAAAGCGGTACTGGCCGGATCGAGCCGCGCAATCGGCGACCGCGCCGATCGAGAACAGCCCCCTTCGTCAATCGGAGGTGTGGGTCAGGGACCGGAGGCTTGATCGCATCCGTTTGCCGAGGAAATCCCTGACACGCTGCAACGCCGGAGGCCCGCCGTGCTTTGCAACGTTGGAGCACTGGTAGGTTCGGTGCGCTGCAACACTCTACCGCCCGACGCATCTAACCCGGGAAGACAATGAACAAGGCGCAATGACGAAACCCGGCAAGCGCCCGTCTCGGCACACGATCGGAGGTTTCATGAAAACACCAGGCGCGATCTGGCATCGCTCAAAGACAAGCAGCAGCACCTCGACCTTCACTCCTATGAGGAAAACCTATGGATGAGCACCGCCCCCCAACCCTCGAACCTCTCGACCAGCACAATGCCCGCCTCCAGGCGAACGTGCGTCCCGCTGATTGGGTCAATCCGAAACCGAATGGGCGCTACAACCTGGTCGCCATCGGCGCCGGGGCTGCCGGGTTGGTGTCGGCAGCCGGTGCCGCGGGTCTCGGCGCCCGCGTCGCGATCATCGAGCGCGGGATGATGGGCGGCGACTGCCTGAACGTCGGCTGCGTTCCGTCCAAGGGTATCATCAGTGCGGCGCGCGTTGCCGCCACAGTACGGAACGGCAGCGACTTCGGCTTGGTCGGCGCCGAACGCGTGACGGCGGACTTCGGCCTCGGCATGGAGCGGATGCGCCGCCTGCGAGCGGATATCAGCGAGGTCGATGCCGCGGCGCGCTTTCGCGACCTCGGCATCGATGTCTTCCTCGGTGAAGCAACCTTCACCGGACCTGACCGCCTCCGAGTCGGCGATCGGGAGCTGCACTTCAGCCGGGCGGTTATCGCCACCGGAGCACGCGCCGCAGCACCGCCCATTCCGGGGCTCGATCAGGTCCCGTACCTGACCAACGAGACCGTCTTTTCGCTCACCGAGCTGCCAAGGCGGCTCGGCATCATCGGCGCCGGACCAATCGGCTGTGAGATGGCGCAGTCCTTCGCGCGCTTCGGCAGCGATGTGCACCTGGTCGAAGCCATGCACGGCGTGCTGCCCCGCGAAGAACCGGACGCCGGCGAGATCGTTCGCGAGGCGCTCGATCGCGATGGCGTGAAGCTTCGCTGCTGCGGCAAGGACCTTCGCATCGAGAAGCGCGACGACGGGATTCACATGATCGTCGAATCGCACGGCGAAAAGTACGACATCGTCGTCGACCAGCTCTTGGTCTCGGTCGGGCGCGCTCCCAACGTCGACGGCCTCGGCCTCGAGGCAGCCGGCGTCAACTACGACGCGAAAAAGGGCGTTACTGTCGACGACCGACTGCGAACCTCAAACAAACGAATCTTTGCCGCCGGCGATATCTGCTCGCGTTACCAGTTCACACACGCGGCGGACTTCATGGCGCGGATCGTGATTCAGAACGCGCTGTTCTTTGGGCGCAAGAAGGTAAGCGCTCTGACAATTCCATGGTGCACTTACACCTCGCCTGAGCTGGCACACGTCGGACTCTACCCCGAGGCCGCCGAGCAGGGAGTCGAGATCGACACCTTCACGCAGAAGCTCGAGGAGGTCGACCGGGCGATCCTCGAAGGAGAGACCGAGGGTTTCGTCCGCGTGCACGTCGCCAAGGGCAGCGATCGGATCGTCGGCGCGACGATCGTTGCCGCAAACGCCGGTGACCTGATCGGGACGTTGTCGCTCGCGATGACTCGCAAGATCGGTCTCGGCGCAATTGCATCGACGATTCTTCCCTACCCGACGCAGGGCGAGGCGATCCGCAAGGTCGGCGATCAGTACAATCGCACCAAGCTCACCCCAACGGTCAAGCGCCTATTCGATCACTGGCTCGCGTGGAACCGAGGAGCCCGACGACGACAACAAGGAATCGAGGAGAGACGATGAACGCGAGAACGCTCGTGCGGATAGGCAAGTATTTCGTTTTGGCCATCGCCTTCACCCCCGGGAGCTCCACAGCCGTAGGTTTCGATCTGTCGGTGACGAGCATACCGAAGGAGGAGATCCGGTCCGGAGGGCCTGGGAAGGATGGTATCCCAGCACTGACCGCGCCGCGCTTCGTCGCTGCCGGCGAGGCCACATTTCTCCGCGACGACGACACCGTCGTCGGATTCGCGGTAGGCACGGAAGCCCGAGCCTACCCAATTCCGATTCTCAATTGGCACGAGATCGTCAACGATACCGTCGCTGGGCAGGCCGTCGTACTCACCTACTGTCCGTTGACAGGCAGCGCAGTCGCCTTCGATCGCAAGGTCGGCGACCGCACACTCACCTTCGGGGTCTCCGGCAGGCTCTTCCAGAGCAATGTGCTGATGTACGATCACCAGAGCGAGAGCCTGTGGTCGCAACTCGCGCAACGGGCGGTCTCCGGCACGATGAACCGCAGGACGTTGCGGCCGCTGCCGATCGAGGTCACCACCTGGCACGACTGGCGAGCCCGCCGTCCCCAAACGTTGGTGCTCTCGGCCGACACGGGTCACTCCCGCGACTATCGACGCGATCCCTATGCGGACTACCGGCTATCGCCCGAGATCATGTTTCCAATAGGCGAGATCGACCCTCGTCTGGCGCCCAAGGACATCGTCGTGGGAGTCCGAATCGGCGAGACCGCCAAGGCGTACCCGCTCGCGACCCTGCTGGGAGGAAGTTTCCGTGACGAGGTGGGGGGGCACAGCCTACTCGTCGACTGGGACCCGGTGGCGCGCAGGGCCACGATCTCGGAAGCCGACAGCGGCGAAGTATTGCCGTCGGTGGTTGCCTACTGGTTCGCATGGGACGCCTTTCATCCCGACGCGGAGCTCTGGGGCGGACCTGTCGCCGCTACCCCCGTACGCTCACAGATCCGCGGGGAGGTCGTCACAATCGACAACGTGTCGATCGAAGAGCACTCTGCCAATTGGACCAATCTCCTCGGAGTTGCCGTTGCGCTGATGGGGGCGGACGTGGCCGGAGACAATCCCCCCCTCCTCGTCGTCGGCGGCGTCGTGAAAAACTCGTCTGCCCAGGCGCTGCATCACGTGCGCCTCGTATTCGAGCTTCTCGATCGCGATGGCCGCGTCGTACTTGCGGAGCCAGGATACAATCGCCGCGCCGAAGCGCTACGCCCCATCGACAGCCCGGTCCCCTTGGGCGAGGATAACAATCCCTTGATCGAGCCACTGGCGGGCGGTTCCGTCGACAGCTTTCGCATGATTTTTCTCGGCCGTGATATTCCGAAATTCGACGCGTATCGCGTACGAGTACTCGAAGCCCCAACGGTGGTGCGCAGCGCCACAGCCCGATAAAGGAGGCGGCTCCAAGTATCTCATACTGGTCACGCCTGTCATCGATTGCGCTGCCGTCTTCATGTCGTTGACACAGACCCAAGCGCGGAGAGAGCAATGTTGATTCTAGTTCAAAGGCTCGTTGTTCTCGGCATCTTCGGGCTGGGAGCGCTACTCCTCTTGGACGCCGACCTGGCACACTATCTGAACCCGGCGCTCGTCGAGGAACTTCTGGTGACCAGCGGACCCATCGCGCCCCTTCTACTCATCCTACTCATGGCTGTGGTTGTCATCAGCCCGATTCCCAGCTTTCCTGTCGATGTCGCCGCGGGCGCCTACTTTGGGCCGGGCCTGGGGACTCTCTACGCGGCGACCGGTGCGACCCTTGGCGCGGTTGCGGCCTTTCTGATTGCTCGCTGGCTTGGTCGCGACCTTATCGAGCGGTTCATGAAGGGGCACATCAGTTTCTGTACCGCGTGCTCAGATCGACTGCTCACGCGTCTGGTGCTTGTCGCCCGCCTGATTCCCCTCGTTTCGTTCAAGGTCGTGAGCTACGGCGCGGGCTTGACGAAGATGTCGGTTGGCCGTTTCGCGGCCGCGACCTTCCTTGGAATGTTGCCGTTGACCTTCACCTACGTTTCCGCCGGTCCCCTACTCATCTCACAGGGATGGCCGACGGTCGTTCTGGGGGGTGCTCTCATCGCAACCTTTTTGACCCTGCCGATCTTCATCGAAAGGTACAATATCCTCGGGTTGCGCGATGTCTTTCGGCACGAAGGAATGACGAGCGTCACCAACGACGATCGAGACCGTTGAATCTGTGCCGTCCCGGTGGCCTGGGTCTGGTGGTTTTCAGACGCGTGACTTGGTCCTTTCCGGGCCACCTCGGCCCCATCTCTGTTCGCCTGCATATCCTCGCGGAACTCAGCGCAACTCTGTGGCCCCGCCCTGCAATTGCACCTTGTGATCGCTCCTGGCGAGCTCCTAGGTCGTTGCGCGGAGAGCGGCGCTCGTGAACGGAGCGGGCTATGGGAGTGGCCGAAGCACCACGATCTCATTGTCGCTGGCGGCGTAGATGAAGCGCGAATCAGGCCCTGTAAGGACCAGCTTCACGCCGTCGAACGGCTCGGCGCCGACGAAAGATACCCGGGCTGTTGATCCGCCAGCTCGCGAGAACACCGCGACCGCACCATCTCGTCCGGCTGTGTAGACGTTCCGATCGTCTGCATCGATCGAAACGCCTGCTATCCCGCCGAGTCCAGCGACTTCTTCCCACCGCTGTACGACGTTCAACGTACCCGTTTCCGGGTTCCGCGACAGTGCGTACAGCGCTCCCTCGCCCTCGCTCGTAAAGTATACGAAGCGCCCGTCGCTGCTGAACGCGAACGCGCCGAACCCGCTCGCCTCCAGCGCCAACGCGGCGGTGTGAGACAAGTCTCCGCTCTCAGGTGCGCGCGTAAGGGTGACGACGAAGCCGTCGGAGGACGCGTAGACAAAACGCCCGTCGGGCGAGATCGCGATTGAGTCGGCGCCGTCGCTGAATCGCCCACTGGCTGCGGACGGTCGTGCCGATGCCGGCGGAGTGGTCGGAAATGCCGTCTGGGAGGCAATCAGGGAACCATTGTCGGGATCGCGCAGGAATCCGTCGATCTGGAACGGCGGCAGGCCACGGTAGAGATTCGTGCCATCGGGCGCGACCACCATGGTGCCGCCGTCGGCGCGAACACCGTCCGACCCTGTTGGAGTCAGCCGGCCGTCAGTTGGGTCGCGACGTAGTATCGATAGGCGCCTCGAGCCGTGCGTGTACACATAAGTGTCGTCGGGGCTGAGAGTAATCGACCCGGGTTGGATGAAGGTAGCCGCAGTGTCGACCTCGATTGCTTCGATCCAGCGAAGCTCGCCGGTGTCGGCGTCGACCTCGAAGAGGTTCAGTGGGATCTCGCTGGCGCTCGCTACGTAGAGGTGCCGGCCGTCAAAGCTCATCGCCATGGCCGAGATCCGCTCCAGCGTCTCGATTCCATCGATTCCCTGTGTGATCTCCTGCACGACCGCGAGTACGTCCGGTGTGGAGGAGGGTGCGACCGAGATCGTCGCCGCCGGTGTCGGCGTCCTCGTAGGCAACACCGGTGTCGCCGTTGCCGGGCAGCCGTGCAGAGCGTTGACGACCCCACCAACGACCTCGTTGACCTCTGTCGAGCTGTCGCCGTCGATGTCGAATGCCTCGCATGCGGCACTTTGCTCGCCCAGTGCTTGACGGACCCCGGTCATCAGCTCGTCGACGCTGACGTTGCCACTGGTGTCGCAGTCTCCGACGCACGCGATGGTTACGGCGGCTGCATCGGTCAGCGCCAACGCGACCAAGCCCCAGCCAGCGATCAGGCAGCGCGCAGATCGACTAGTTTGCATAGGTACCCCCTCCTTAGTTGAGGAACCGAAAAGGCCGCCGATTCGTTCCGGAGGGGGGGACTATGGTGACTCCACCCCTACGCGGGCCTCCTCAACGGCTCGGTCCTGCACAAAAGAATCCGATTTCCGGTTGGCAAGTCTCGCCCACAGGCCGCGGGCGTCTTCGAAAACGATATACAGGCACGGCACCAGCACCAACGTGATGAGGGTGGCGAAGAGGATGCCGTAGCCGAGCGATATCGCCATCGGTATCATGAAGCGGGCCTGTCGCGAGGTTTCGAAGATCATCGGAGCCAAGCCGCCGAAGGTGGTCAGCGTGGTCAACAGGATCGGGCGAAAGCGGCGAATTCCCGCCTCCTGAATCGCATCGTACGGCCCGACGCCTGCGTCGCGTCGTCGCCGGTTGGCGTAGTCGATCATCACCAGGGAGTCATTGACCACCACTCCCGACAGGGCGATGATACCCATCAAGCTGATGACGCTCAGGTTGTACCCCATCAGCTGGTGGCCGAGGATTGCCCCGACGACGCCGAACGGAACCGCACTCAAGACGATGAGCGGCTGCCCGTAGCTGCCAAACGGGATGGCCAGTAGTACGTAGATTCCGAGCAACGCGTAGCCGAACCCGAGGAGCAGGCTTCGTACCGCCTCCCGCGTTTCCGCTTGCCGGCCCTCGAAGCTGAAGGCAAGTCCTGGATAGTCGCGCAGAATGCCCGGGAGTATCTCCTCTTCGACAGTTCTCAACACGCGATTGGTTTGGCCGATCGGAACGACATTGGCGGAAACCGTCACCGTGCGCCGACCGTCGCGTCGCGTGATGGCCGTGTAGGCGCGACCGCGGGTGATGTCGGCGATCTGATGCAGCGGCAATCTGATGCAGCGGCAAGTCGCGACCGCCCGGCGCGCGAATCGTCATCTGCTCGAGGTTGTATTCGCGCGCGCGCTCGGTCTCAGGAAGATGCACGAGGACTTTCACTTCGCTGCGCCCGCGCTGTTGGCGAAGCGCCTCGGCACCGTAGAGAGAGTCGCGAATCTGCCGGGCTACCTCTGCCGACGTGAGCCCAAGGCTGCGCCCTTCGGCGCGCAGCCGGAGGTCGAGTTGCTCCTTGCCCGCGGTGAAGCCGTCGTCAATGTCATTGAGATTGGAAATCCCCGCCAGGTTGTCTGCCAGTGCCGCACTGGCACGCCCCAGAACGCCTACGTCCCGGTGACTGAGTTCGATGGTCAAGGTAGGACCGCGACCCGGTCCGCCTCGGTCGGACTCGAATTGAATCGATTCCAGTCCGGGGATGGCTCCGACCTCCTCGCGCCATAGTTTCGCAACCAGCGCCGTGGAGATGGGCCGCTGCTCGGGGTCGGTCAGGTACAAGCTGACTTCGATCTTATTGTCCTGCACCAACGCAAAAGATCCGGTCACCAAATCGTCACCACCGTGGGACGCGGCCAGGCGTTGTGCGGCAGCGGCCAGTCGATCGCGCACGGCTATCACTGTAGAATCTGGGCTACCCACTGGCAGCACCGCCGTCACTACAGCCTGGTCGGACTCCACTTTGGGCATCAGGATAAATCCCATCCTGCCACTGCTCGCGTAGGCGATGGTAACCGCAAGGAACGATGCCGCTAGCGCGATGCTGACGTACCGGTGGCGCAGTGCGGACTCGATGAAACGGCCATAGAAGCGCGCCACGAAGTAGCTGAACCCCCGCCCGAAGGCCTGGTGCCATTTGTGCAGCTGCGCACCTACGCGACCTCGCTGCGGCCTCGCGCGCATGTGGGCAAGGTGGGCGGGAAGGATGAAGATCGATTCGATCCAGGAAATAATGAAGACCGTCGATACGACGTAGGGGATGACCCCCCAGATCTTGCCCATGTATCCAGGCACGAAGCTCAGCGGCAGAAAAGCGATGATGTTGGTGAGGATGCTGAAACTAACCGGCAGCGCGATGTCGCGCGCCCCCTGAACCGACGCCGACACGAAGTCCATACCGCGCTGTCGATACTCGTAGATGTTCTCGCCGGCGACGATGGCATCGTCGACGACGATGCCGAGGGCGATGATGAAAGCGAACATCGAAACCATGTTGATCGAGACAGAGAGAGCGGGCAGGAAGAGCAGCGCGCCGAGAAACGACGTCGGGATCCCCATGGTGACCCAGAATGCCAGCCGAAACTCGAGAAACAGGCTCAACAGGGCCAACACGAGGAGCAGCCCGAGGAAGGCGTTCTTGACCAACAGCTGCAAGCGCTGGCGATAGATATCCGAGCGGTCTCCCTGGATCGCCAGATCGATGCCTGGCGGGAGGTCTGGCTCGACGTCCACCAAGGCGCGGCGGACGGCATCGGAGACACCGATCGGAGTCTGGTCGCCGACCCGAAACACGCTGAGGCCGATTGCCCGTCGCCCGTTGTAGGTGCCGAAGACGTCGACCTCCTGAAAGTCGTCTTCGACATTCGCGATGTCGCCAAGGCGAAGAACCGCACCATTGGCAGGAGTGATGATCGGAATTTCGGCGAAGTCACGCGCCCAGTCGCTGCGGTCGGATAGACGGAGGAGGAGGTCGCCGCCACGCGTCTCGATTCCTCCACCCGGTAGCTCCACCGAAGCGGCTTCGACACGGCGTGCGATGTCGCGCAATGTCAGCCCGTAAGCGCGCAGGACGGCGTTGGGAACTTCGACGTGGACCTCGTATTCGCGGGCCCCGATCAGGTCCACCTGGGTGATGCCCGGCGCCTGCAACAGCGAGTCTCGGACGTGTTCGGCGAGCTCTCTCAGCGTGTTCTCGCTGGTGTCGCCGAAGAGCTGTAGGTCGACGACTTGCCTCCGCCTTGTCAGCAACGTCGCGACCGGTTCCTCTGCGTCGTTGGGCAGGGTCGTGATTCGATCGATCCCCTGGCGAATATCGTCGAAGATCTTTTGGTGATCCTGTCCCGGCTCGAGCTCGATGGTGACCGTCGCCAGGCCTTCGGCAGCAACTGCGACGACCTCCTTCACACCATCCAATCCGCGTACCGACTCCTCGACGGCGAGAATGATTCCCCGCTCCACTTCTTCGGGGCTGGCGCCGGGGTACGGAATCGTGACCGTAGCGAGGTCGAGATCGAAGGCCGGAAACACCTCCTGGCGCACCTGGGTCGAGAACAGCAGGCCACCGAGGAGGAAGACGAGCATGAGGATGTTCGGCGTCACCCGGTTGGCCACCATCCAGTCGATAGGCCCCTTGCCGATCTGCCGCTCGGGCGCCAGCTCAGCCAAGGTTTTCCTCCTCGGCAATGCGCAGCGGCATTCCTGCTACCGGTGTCGCCAGCTCGCTAATTACAAGACGTTCGCCTTCCGCTAGTCCCTTCGATACCAGAACTTGGTCCGGGCCGCGGAAAACCACTGATACCTGGCGAAGCTCCAGCAGATCGTCGTCGGTCATGATCCAAACAGTACTGTCGCCGCGCAATACCTGGCGGTCGATGGCCGCGACGTTGTCGAGGGTTCTCCCCGCGATCTCAAGTCGTACGTAGGCCCCAAGGAATAGCCTCGCCTCCGACTTTTCGCCGTCGCCGATGTCTGCCAGCGGCTTCGGCACCGAGACCAGTAGCCGGGCCATGCGCCCCTCGCTTTCGAGCTCGTTGTACACGCGAATGACACGTCCAGCGCGCGATCGATCCCGACCCCAACTAGCTTCGTTGTAGATACGCACCTCGGCGCCGGGCACCGATACCCAGTGCAGCGCATCGGTAGGTACGGCAGCTTCGATCCAGTATTCTTCACTGCCGACCAGCGAGCCCAGCACGGTGTTCGAATCTACCTGAGCACCCACTTCGGCATTGCGCTGCTCGACGACGGCGGGAAAAGGTGCGCGAACCGTGGCTCTCTCGAGATTCAGCTGCGCTGCCCCCAGGGCAGCACGGGCGCGCGCGACCCGGGCCTTTGCCGTGCGGAGCTGGGGTTGTCGCAGGACGAGTTCATCCGAACCCGCACCGGGCGCGACCGCACCGAGAATCTCGAGTTCGCGGCGGGCGACATCCTGACTACCTTCTTCGAGAGCGAGGGCGGACTCGGCCTCGGTGAGATCACTGCTTCGCTGCTCGACCACAAGCTCAAAATCACGGGTCTCGATCTGCAGGACCTTCTCCCCCGCAGCGAAGCGGCCGCCGGGAATGAGCTCGCTGCTCATTTCGACAACCCGGCCGCTCACTTGGGGGCGAAGTTCGAGTCGGTGGGCGGCACGAACTGTCCCCATCGCTTCCACCACAGTCGCGTGTGGCCCCAGACGCGCGGTCTGTACGTTTACGAGGCGCGCTAGTCGCTCCGGGGCCCTGCGCGCTACGCGTGGGGAAGTTTGCAACAGTTGAGCGGAGACTGTGATGCCGACGACTACGATCACAGCCACGGCGAGGCCGGTGATGACCTTGGAGCGCAAGCTACGGTCGCTGCTTTCCGCGACCGGTGGGTTGGTTTCAGAGGCGTCGTTCATGAGGATCGATCCGATCGTGTGGGTGTTCGAGCGACAAGATCCGGCTCGGGGAGAGCGAAGCTGCCACCGATGGCGCGGTACAGATCGATGCGAAATGCCAGCACCTGTCGTTGGGCGCCCGCGACGGCCCGCTCCAACTCCTGTTTGCTAACCAGCGCTTGCAACACATCAAGGTACTCGATTGAGCCGTGTAAGTACTGGTCGCGCAAGCGGTCTACCACGGCGTCGGCGGTAGCCAACTGTGAATTCAGGCTCGCGTTGCGCTGCTGCTGTCGTTCCTCCTGTACCAACGCGTCCTCGACTTCCCGCAGCGCTACGAGGATCGCCTGGGCGTACTGATAGAGGCGCTCGGAGGCGAAAGCGCGCGTGCGATCTACCTCGGCGGAACGCCGGCCGGCGTCGATCAAGGGCGCGACCACACCGGCAGCAACCGTCGCGATCCAATTGTCGAACAGATCGCGCAGATCTTTGGCCGCCAATGCGGCTGAACCGCTGATGGTCAGGCGCGGGTAACGATCGGCCTTGGCGGAGGCGAAACGATGGTCGGCGGCCAGCAACAACGCATAAGCCTGGCGCAGGTCCGGGCGCCGATCGACCAAGTCTACCGGCAGGCCAGTCGCCGGCAGAGGGGGCACCGCCAGCAATTCTCCACCGGGGGGAAGCGACACAGTGCGCGGCGGCTGCCCGACCAGCGTCGCCAACCGATGCTCCAGTACATCCGCGCGAGCTTGTGTGGAGTAGCGGTCGCCGCGGATGGCTTCGACCAGTTGCCGCTGGCGCAGAACGTCGGCGGCGGGGACCAAGCCACGGCGAAAGCGTAGCGTCAGGAGCTCGAGAAGTTGCTCGTTGGCCAGCACTTGATCGGCGGTGATAGCAAGCAGCTGGCGTTGCTCAACGAGCTCGTACCAGGCCTTGGCGATCTCGGCCGACACGGTGATCGCAGCGGTGTGCACTTCGTACTCGGTCGCCGTTCGATCGGCCTCTGCCGCGTCGCGTACGCTGCGGATACGGCCCCACAGATCGAGCTCGTAACTCGCGGAGAGACCGAGACGCACGTCGTTTCGTCCCCCGGCTCCCGAGCCCTGTTGGGCAGATTGCGTCAGTTCGGTTCGATTGGTCGTCGCCTCGAGGTCGATGGAGGGGAACAGACCCGCCCCCTCGCGACGGACCACCGCTTCGGCCTGTGTCAGTCGGCTCCAGGCGCCAAGAATGTCGAAGTTGTTTGCCAGCGCGGTATCGATCAACGTCGTCAACGCGGGATCCCCGAGTTCCGTCCACCAGCGCTCGGCTACGACTTCTTCACCGCTGCGCGAGAACGAGTCGGGCAAGCGGATCGGCGCTTGGCGTAGCGGCGGGCTACAGGCGGCCGCACTCAGGACGAGCAACAGTGGCAATATACATCGAGAGCTAGCGCTCCGCGGACGGCGACAGCACGTCCCTCGAACGGTGCGGTCGGGACTACAGTTCATTGCGAGGCGCTGCTCGATCAGCGCTCGGAACGAGATTCTTCAGTCGGTCGGTCGACCGCGCAATCGCGGCGTTTCATCGACATGAGCTTTTGTCGTTGTTCCGCGCTGAGCTGCTCCCGCACGCGCAATAGCGTGCGCAACATGCTTTTGTGGGCGCGAATCTTGATGGAGCCGATCTGCTCGGCTTGTTTCATGATCGTTGCCTCATCCGGCTCGTCCCGTTCGAGGAGCGAATGCAATTTCTCGATCTCGCTGCGCTTCTGCGCGTAGAGAGCCTCTCGCTCTTGCCGGCCCGCATGCAGGGCGGCGTTGACCTCTTCTGCCTGCGACGCACTCAGGTCGAGTTCCTCTAGATGCCCTTCCAGGCGCTGATCGGGAGGTTCTCCACGGCGTTCGGCCATCGCCAGGGACGGACTGAGCATCAGCGTGCCTGTGAGCAGGATCATCCAGCCCATCTTTTGTGTCATCAAGTTCTCCATTCAGTAGTCGTTCACAGGGACGTCGAAGGCGCTCGCAACAGCGAGGTATCCGTCCGGCAGGGGCGGCACCGAGCCGCTCGGGTCGCGCGTCAAATCCGGGTCGGCAAAGGCGTGCAGAAGAGCCGGGAAAGAGTCGGTGGCCGCGAGCGGTGTCGGCACTTCGCGATGCGGATCCTCGGGGAGCGCCAACCACAACACCAACATCGCCGCGGCTGCCAGCGGGGCCGCCATGCCGAGAGCCTGTCCCCAGGGGCGACGCGAAACGATCTTCGGCCGGCCCTCGGTCGCATGCGCCTGGCCGGCCTTGGCAGTGTTGGCGGCGCCGGCAGCGAGTGCCCGCGATTTGAGGTCGGCACTTGGTGCCGGCACATCAGCTCGATCGAGGAACGCGTCGAGAGCCGCAGCCGAGGCCTGCTGCTGGCGCGCTGGCGCAGATCGGGCCAGGAGAGCTAGGGCCGCCTCGCGCTCGGCCACGGGCCAGCGTTGTGGCTCAGCCCCATAGGCGTCCAAGATTTCGCCGAACCTAGAAACTGTAACTTCTCGCTTGGAATTCATTCGCAAAGCTCCTCAACTCCTCAACTGGGGGGCAGGAGTTGCGGCGCAATTTCCTGCAGTTGGGTTCGCATCGAGCGGCGTCCACGAGCCAGCAACGACTCGACCGCTTCGACACTCAGCTCCATCACTTCTGCGGCCTGCGAATTCTGCAAACCCTGGTAATAGCAAAGTGCGATCGCGGCGCGCTGTTGATCGGTGAGGCGATTGAGGGCACGTCGAACGTGGGTCGCAATTTCCTGTTGCTCGAGGATGTCCGCCGCCGCTGGTGCGGGGTCCTCCACTTCGATGTTGTCCGCCGGCTCCTCGCGTCGTTTGCGCAGTCGGTCGAGGCAGAGATTGAGTGCGACCCGGTGCAGCCAGGTGCTGAGTTGCCCCTTGCCGCTCTGCCAACGAGACGCGTGCGCCCACATCCGCTCGCACGTTTCTTGCGCGACGTCTTCGGCCTCTGACACATCGCCGAGTGTTCGCGCCGCAAAGGCATGAATTCTGCGTAGATGTCGCTCGACGAGTGTCCGATAGGCAGCATCGTCACCGCCGGCTACCCCAGCCATGCAGGCGCAATCCGTGGCGAAATCCGGTGCCGCAGGTTGGCCCTCCTCGTGCCTGGCAGCTCGCACTTTGGCGTCGGGCCCTCGGCCAGCCTGCGGCGCCGAACGGAGAAGCCGCGGCGAACCAAGGTCGCTTGTCTCCAGCCCGGGTTCTGCCACACTCTGCGGACTCAAGTCTTGACCTTCTGCACCATCTCCATTGGCGGACGCGAGTGTTGCCGGATTGTTCATCCCGTAGCCCATCTTCGTCCGCTGCGGCCTCCGTTTTCCAAAGTACACTGCATGCCCACAACGAGCTACACGTGCGACTTGTGAAAACCTGTCGCAGAAAACGAGAAAAAGTCGTCGACCGAGCCAAACGGGGACATGACAGGGGTGAAACACTACCAGCGTTTGCCTGGGGAGCAGAAGGAAGACTCTTCAGAACTTCAGCGCCATCGACGCGCCGGCAATCGTTTCTCGCAGTCCGGATGGAGTGTTCACCGCGGTTGCGCCGAATATGGTCGTCGGGGGTGAACGACAAGACGAACCACGCCGCCCTCGGAGGTCGGTATACCTCGCAGTTTGTCGAGCGCGAGTACCCAAGAAACTACTTCACCCTTCGGTCCCGGGGATCGACAGCATCGTGTCGAATCAATTGCGCGAAGCCCACTCCCGAGTCTGTGGCTGGTACCGCTGTGGCTGACACGGCTGCGGCTGACTCGGCTTGCGGCTGACTCGGTTTGCGCGGTGATTCGTTGGTGGCTACCGTGCGTCGCAACGGGAGATCTCGCCGTCCTGCCCGAATCTCAGCTAAAGAGGTAGATGAAGGCAGCCGCCCAATCTAGATTCAAATCAACAACGTGGCGCAGCCCATCGTCGACAAGCTCCGCCGTGCGACGCTCCCAAGTCATGTAGGATCCACCAAACCGGGTTCGACTCCAGGCGAAGGAACGGTTCGAAAGAAGGTCGGCGGTGGAGGAGTCTAGATGAACGACGAGCAAGCGAATCACGACCATGCACGGCGCCTGGTGGGGCTGCTGATTTTTGTGTTGGTTACGTCCTTCGCCGTCCTCCTGTACTTCGGGAGGGAGATCTATCAGCAGGCGCCGCCCATCCCCGAGAGGGTGGTCACAACCGACGGTGACGTCGTCTACACTGGCGACGACATCCGTACGGGAATGGATGTCTGGCGTTCGATCGGCGGCCAAGAGTTGGGGTCCATCTGGGGTCACGGAGCCTACACGGCGCCCGATTGGACCGCCGACTGGCTCCACCGCGAAGCCGTGTGGATCCTCGAGGCGTGGGCGCGTGGTGGAGAGGGTGCACCCGATTTCGAGACGCTTTCGCCCGAACGCAAGGCCGCGCTCACAGCGCGCCTGGGGGGCGAGCTTCGAACCAACACGTACGACCCGGCAACCGGCGACATCCTCATTTCCCCACTCCGCCGACAGGCGATCCAGGCGGTCGCCGAACACTACCAGGGTCTCTTCGGGAACGATGCCACGCTCGGCGATTTACGTGAGAGCTACGCGATGCCCGTCGACACGGTTTCGACACACGAGCGCGCACAGCACTTGACGGCCTTCTTCTTCTGGGCGACCTGGGCGTGCGTCACGGAGCGACCAGGCAGCGCGGTCACCTACACAAACAACTGGCCCCCCGACGATCTCGTCGGGAACCGACCGACCGGCCAGATGATCGTCGTTTCGGTGGCGAGCTTCGTGCTGCTCCTCGGCGGCATCGGGGCGCTCGTGTGGTACTACGCGGCGACGCGGCGTCGGTGGGAGGACGAGAACGCCCCGCCACTCAAGGACCCGCTGCTCGATATCACCGTGACGGCCTCGATGCGGGCCACCCACAAGTACTTCTGGCTCGTCGGCGCGCTCCTCATCGTCCAGATGATCACGGGTATCGTCGCCGCCCACTACGGCGTCGAGGGCACGGCGTTTTACGGCTTCCCGCTGTCCGAGTGGGTGCCGTATAGTCTGGCGCGCACCTGGCACACCCAGCTGGGAATCTTCTGGATCGCGACGTCGTGGCTGGCCACCGGCCTCTTCTTGGCACCCGTGGTCTCGGGGCACGAACCAGCGTTCCAACGTGCCGGCGTGAATTTTCTGTTCATCGCACTGATCGCAATCGTGGCCGGCTCGATGGCCGGTCAAGCGCTGGCGATCCACCAAAAACTCGGCCACGAAGTGAACTTCTGGTTCGGTCACCAGGGCTTCGAGTACGTCGACCTTGGACGCTTCTGGCAGGGCTTCCTGCTGGTAGGTCTTTTTCTCTGGCTGGGCCTCATGGTCCGTTGCATCTGGCCGGCGTTCAAGAAGGCTGAGGGATCGGAGCGCTGGTTGCTCGGAATCTTTGCGCTCTCCGCAGCTGCGATCGCGCTGTTCTACACCCCGGGCCTGTTCTGGGGTCGCCACACGAACCTCGCCGTCGCCGAGTATTGGCGCTGGTGGGTCGTGCACCTCTGGGTCGAGGCCTTCTTCGAAGTCTTTGCGCTAGTAGTGATTGCCTTTCTATTCACGCGCATGGGGCTCATCCGCAAAGATCTCGCCCTCAGGGCCGTTCTCTTCACGACGATTCTCTACCTCGCCGGCGGAATCCTCGGAATGTTTCATCACTTGTATTTTTCGGGCACAACACCAGTGATCATCGCGCTAGGGGGAATGTTCAGCGCACTAGAACTCATGCCACTGGTGTTGATCGGTCACGAAGCGTACGAGAACCTGACAATCGTGCGCCGAACGCCTTGGATGCAAGCCTACCGGTGGCCGGTTTACTGGTTCATCGCGGTGGCTTTCTGGAATCTTGTCGGCGCCGGACTCTTCGGTTTCCTGATCAACCCACCGATCGCGCTCTACTACATGCAGGGGCTCAACACGACACCGGTCCACGCGCACACTGCGTTGTTTGGAGTCTACGGAATGCTGGGAATCGGCTTGACGTTGTTCAGCCTCCGGGGCCTGACGATTCATCTGGAATGGAGCACCCGAGCCCTGAGTTTCTCCTTCTGGGCCATGAATGTCGGCCTGGCGCTGATGGTTCTCCTGAGCCTACTGCCCGTCGGTCTGGCGCAGACCTGGGCGAGTGTGGAGCACGGTATGTGGTACGCCCGATCTGTCGAGTTCCTACAAGATCCGACGCTCGAGACCTTGCGCTGGTTTCGCGTCTTCGGCGACACCATCTTCGCCGCCGGCATCTTGGGCGTCGGATGGTTCGTCGTCGGTCTCACCACGGGCTGGTCCGTCCTCGGGACGCGCGCGGATGTGGGTCGTGAAGTGGCGGCGGGCGAGGCCAAGTAGCCGCGGCCACACATAAGTCACAACAGCGAGACCATCTGGCGCGGGTCGCGTGCCCGCCGCGCGCTTCCCAACTTCGCCAAGGCTCCCCCTCCGCGGCGGCGTAAATGCTCGGAGCAGTCTCAAGGCGACACTCCTCCGCGTCGGTTCCGCAATCCTTCCAAATTTCCGCCTCCGATAATGGGCGTTACGTCAATTGCCTACCTTGTACGAGCGACCCGCGTCTATCCTGGCTAGCCCAACGGGCTCTGGAGTGAGCTCGTCCGAGATCGTTTCTGTCGCATCGGTACGCTGCTCCGTTTCAAGCAGTAAAGTGCCGATCTCTGCTCCGAGGAGCAGGTCGTCATGGACGCCAAACACCTGCCGGCGCAACTGCCCGCGGGCGTCAAACAGTAGCGTGGTCGGAGTCCCCTGCATCGCGTAAGCACGCATCGTGCGAGGCATCGGATCGCCGTCCGGACCTGCCGCGTCGATGCCGACCGGGAACCGCACGCGGTATTCGTGCAGGAAGGCGCGCAGGGACGCCGGCCCCATCGCCTCGTGGTGCTCGAAGACCGTGTGTAGCCCGACGACCGTCAAGGGTGCGCTCTTGAAGAGATCGGCTACGCGCTGGGCCTGGGGAATGCCGTGCGCCACGCAGCCGGGGCACAACATCTGGAAGGCGTGCAGCACGACGACCCTCCCCTGAAGGCCCTCGAGGGTGAGGGGCTCCGGGGTGTTCAGCCAGGTCGTCGTTTGCCACTCGGGGGCAGGTCGCAGCTTCATCAGAAGTCGCCTTCCTTCACGTACGGATAAGACCATAGAATCACCTGGAGTAGCACGGACTTGCGCCACGCATCGTGCATCTTCTCGACGTCTTCAGCGCTGTGGCCCTTCTTCGCAAGAAAAGGCTTCAGGGTCGCTGTCACCGGGAAGTGCAGCGCAGGGACGTATCGGTAGTGGATGATCGGTACACTCTTGGCTCCGTCCGTCCGGTTCTTCGCTACGCTGTGATGACGACGACCGATTTCGAACTGGTAGTTGAGCCATTCCTGATCGTACTCGGCGGCGGCGGTGTCGAGAATCCACTGCGCGAAGCGCTTCCGGACGGCGCCCAGGTAGTCCCCATCCGGCTGTCCCGTCTCCGTGTTCTCGAAGTACTTGACCAGTTGTGGTGTGGAGGCCACGAACCCGTACCAGACGTCGAGTACATCCTCGACTTGGTCCTGCAGTACCTCGCGCGACATTTGCAGGTACCGCACGTCCTCGTCGCCGAACAGCAAGGCCCCTTTGAGGAGATCAAGCTCTTGAAGCGATATCGGAGCCGCCGGCAGCTCCTCGGAGCCGTACGTGTAGCCCGGAATCTCGTCGCCGCTCGGCCTTCCTCCTGCATATCCCGTTGCTGAGGTGAGTGTCATGAAAAGCCCTCCTATCAGTAGAATTCGTACGCGCATCGGTTGCACCTCCTATTAGTATCGACTCGATACCACTTAGCCGTCATCGCCTCGGTCGTCAATCCCCTTGGTGGAAAATTAGTATGGAGTCGCTATGATCGAACCATGGATGTCGTCCGCGAAGTCGAGCTTTTGGAGCGCCTCGCAAACTTGCTGCGCAGCGAGGCCCGCACCATTGCGCAAAGGGAGGACATCCAGCCTGTCCAGCTCGACATCCTCCGGTACCTCCAGCGGGCGAATCGCTACAGCGACACCCCGGCGGCCGTTGCCGAGTACTTGAACTTGACCAAGGGAACGGTCTCCCAGTCCATTCTCCGCCTGGAAGAACGCAAGTGTCTTCGCAGAGCGTCCGACGCCGAGGACGGTCGTGTCGTGCGACTTCGGCTCACACCCGTGGGGAGACGAATCGCCGGCTCGAGCTGGCAGGAGACGTTGGAGATCGCCGTCCGAGAGAGCCGCCATTCCGGCACCCTGGCAGATGCTCTCGGAAATATTCTCCGAGAACTTCAAAGGGCCAACGGGCTGCGCTCCTTCGGCGTCTGCCACACATGTCGGCATTTCGAGCGTGAGCCGAGGGGGCGCTTTCGGTGCGGGCTCACCTCAGAACCGCTCTCGAAGACCGACAAGCTGCTCATCTGTCGAGAGCACGAGAACCGCGAAATTCCTCGCTGAGGCGCGCCCATGTACTCGCTTCTCACGAAACGAAACCGATCTCGAAAAACCAATTCCGCCGGCACGAATGGAATTGGGGGTCGAGATGGTCGTAGGCTGGCGACCACCCCCACAGAGGAAGCCAGCGTGAAGATCACAGCTGAGCAACCTGCACTTCTTACTATTTGATCTCGCATAGAACTTCGGAAGAACAACTCATGAAAAAATCGATACTCGGAATCAGCGGAAGCCTCAGAGCCTCCTCCTTCAACAGCGCTCTTCTACGAGCCGCATTCGAGAGCGTCGGTCGTGACGCCGATGTGGTCATCGCAGAAATTGGCGACTTGCCACACTACAACGCGGAACTCGACGGCGATGACAAGCCGGCGGGTGTGTCTCGCTTGATCGAGCAAGTGCGAGCCGCCAGCGCGCTGCTTATCGTGACACCGGAGTACAACTACAGCATTCCCGGCGTCCTGAAGAACGCAATCGACTGGCTATCGCGTCCTGCGTATCAATCACCGCTTGCCCAAAAGCCTACGGGGATCCTCGGCGCTTCGATGAGCCCGGTCGGCTCAGCTCGTGCCCAATCGCATCTTCGCCAGATTCTGAGCGGCACTGTCACGCCCGTGTTTCCGTATCCGGACTTCCTGGCCGGTGCTGCTCATACGAAGTTTGATGCCGAAGGTACACTCACTGATGAGGCGACACGCGAGCACCTGGCCAAATATGTCAGCGCCTTCTTGAAATGGATTGGGTAGTCCGAGGCATTTACGGATAAGAGGAACACCAATGAGTCACAACCAAGCACGAGCACCAGAATGTAGCGAGCGAGAGTCAGACCTCACGATGGTGATCGAAAGCAGGGACGCGGGACATAGGCGACTTTGCGTTTATGCGCCTCTTGCCGGCGCCCAAGAGGAGACGTGTAGGTCCGTACACGTTCTTTGACCATTTCGGTCCAGTCACCCTCGGTGCCAGCAAGGTCATGGCGGTCCGGTCATCAGAAGCGGTAGATTGCGACGGTGCCGGAGTCTGCCGACATCCGGTCACTGGCGACGACGATGACTTCGCCAAGTTTCTTCAGTGCTCCTACTCCACACGTTCGGGTGACTACGAGTCTTTGCTCGTGACGACTCGATAAGCCTCGTCGATTTCGGCTTGATTCGTCGTCGTGACGTCAAGATCCTTGATCAGGCCGTCTTGGATTGAATAGATCCATCCGTGCACCGACAACTCTTGACCCCGTGCCCATGCCTCTTGCACGACTGTCGTATGACACACGTTGCGCACTTGCTCGATAACATTGAGTTCGCAGAGCCGGTCCGCGCGGTCACTCTCGTCCGCGATGCTGGATAGGGTCGCGTTGTGCTTTTGTCTTACGTCACGGATGTGCCTCAGCCAATTGTCGATCAGTCCGAGGTGGTGGTCCTCTCCGGCTGCTCTGACCCCACCGCAGCCATAGTGTCCGCACACGATCACGTGTTTCACTTTCAACACTTCAGCAGCGAACTCGAGGACACTCAGGCAATTGAAGTCGCTGTGGACGACAACATTGGCGATGTTGCGATGAACGAAGACTTCTCCTGGGTCAAGCCCCACGATCTGATTTGCGGGGACGCGGCTGTCCGAGCAACCGATCCAGAGGAATTCGGGCTTCTGGTGATCCGCTAGCCGCGCGAAGTAGCCAGCATCGCGCGTCACCATGTCCTGCGCCCAGCGGCGGTTGTTCTCAATCAGCTCCGGCAGAATTTTCATTGTAGTCGCGACCCCCAGCGCCGAAAGAATGACATCCGCACTCAGGCTGCATGGCGCGAGTTCTGGTGCGACAGTAAGGCACGTGGGCGCGAATTGCACACCAGCGCTTGTGAAATGGCCCCCAAAAGTGTTTTGCGTGAGTCATCCTGGTCTGCTCGGCTGTTCTCAGCTCCACAGCGCATCAGCATGATGCGCAATGTGATCGACGATGAAGGTCGCGATGAAGAAGTAGCTGTGGTCGTAGCCGGCGTGCAGGCGCAGGGTCAGCGGATGTTTCGCTTCAAGGCAGGCTGCCTGCAGCAGTTCCGGCTTCAGCTGGTTCACCAAGAAATTGTCGTCCTGGCCCTGGTCTACCAGGATGTGCAACCTTTCTTCCGCGCCGGGAATGAGCGCGCAGGTATCGTACTGTTCCCACTTCGCCTTGTCGGCACCGAGATAGTTGCCTAGAGCCTTTTCTCCCCAGGGGCTATTCTGTGGTGAACAGATCGGGGAGAAGGCGGAAACCGCCTTGTAGACACCGGGGTTCTTCAGCGCGATGGTCAGGGCACCATGGCCACCCATGGAATGTCCCATGATCGAGCAGTTGCCGGCGTCCAGGGGCAGCTCGCTGCCTTCGAGTACGGCCGGCAGTTCCTTCGTCACGTAGTCGTACATGTGGTAATGGGTGGACCAGGGTGCTTCCGTGGCATTCACGTAAAAGCCTGCACCCAGACCGAAGTCGTAGGCCTTCTCGGCATCATCAGGCACAGTATCGCCACGCGGACTGGTATCAGGACACACAATGGCAACGCCCGTTTCGGCCGCATACTGCTGCGCACCGGCCTTCTCGACAAAGTTGTCATCCGTGCAGGTCAGTCCCGACAACCAATAGATCACTGGAACGTCCTCGCCGGCTAGGGCATTGGGCGGCAGGAAGACGGAGAAGGTCATGTCGCAGTGCAGCACCTCAGAGGTGTGCTTGAGTTTGATCTGCGTGCCGCCGAACGTCTTTTTGGCGCTGACTTGCTCAAGGTTCATCGTGGCCGGTGCCGATCAAGCGGATGGACGAAGTCGGTCATACCGAATTGCGTGCTCAGGGTTGCGCTCCAGGTCCACTTCACAAACTTCCAATGCTTTTCTGCGCCAAAAGCGACGGCTGCTCGTGCTTTCATGGATAGGTTTCCCCCTCGTTCTCGCAAATAGGTGTTATCCCACCCTGCGTCGCCAAAGAACACCCGACGGTAGGCCGCCACAGCACCTACCGTCGAGTCGCCTGGCTCACGCGCTTGCGCGTACCGCGCTCCCGCGAACATCGCGGGCCCAGCGCAGGAGGTCGAGGCCCTCGGCCAGGGACTTCTCGCGCGCATCGAAGATTGCCTGGATGTCACTCTCCGGGATGCGTTCGACCATCAGCGACAGGCCATCGCAGTCACTGACGTGCGGCAAAATGTCGCGACAGAGAGTCGCGGCCTCGTCCACATCGGCGTCGGACCAGGTGTCCTGGGAGGCCAGGTCGACGAGACGTTCGGCAAAACGAATGACATCGTCGTGCTCGCGAAAGAGACGGTCGATGTACCTCTGTCCGAAGATCTGTACGAGCCCCGGATACATCACCTCCTCTTCGTAGCGAAAATGCGGACCAGAAAGCGCCGCGACCCGGTCCAACAACGCCCGTGCCGTCTCCGGCTCGCGATTCCGAAACGCCTCGATCAGCTCCAAAATTCCGTCTCTAACGCTGCGGTGTTCGTCGCGAAAGATCGCGCTGAATCGATCGGCCGATTCACTCATGCGTAACTTCCTTTCCCGGCGCTCCCTTCGACTCGAGAAGAGATAGCCGCTTTTTCAGCGCCTGTTGTTCCTTCCAGGCAGTGGTGACATCGCGCACGTATGCCGCGACGCCGAGAATCGCACCCCGCTCGTCGCGGAGAACCGTCAGCTTGAACTCGATGGAGAGCCGATGCCCGTCACGGTGTACAGCGGGAACCGCCAAAAGGGCGTCCCCAGCGTAGCGAGTTGCCGCCCCGCCCATCACCGCATCATACCCCAACCAGTGGCGCTCGCGGAGCGCAGCGGGAATGATGAGGTCCAGCGACTGGCCGAGCACCTGGTCGACCTCGAACCCGAACAATCTCGTTGCAGAACGGTTCCAGTAGCGCACGACACCTTCGCGATCCGCAACGAGAATCGCGTCCGGACAATCTTCGACGAGCGAACGGCACAGCCGCGAAAAATCGTCGCGGATGATGGCGGCGAGTGGCGAGGCGTCCCCCTTGTTCGAGGGCGACGCGGCTGGAGGTCGTTGGATTGGCATGCGATGGGACTCGTGTGTCTTAAAGTGGTATGTCAAATACCTCTACTACTGTCAAGCGGGCTCGATCGCTTCGCGCCCCGGAGGTATTCGCCCATGGGACGAGATGCAATCGACGACACCAAGCCGCTTCCACGCAAGGCCAAGCCTTCCCGCGTCGAGGAGGCGAAAGCCGCAAGTCGGCTTCTCCGCGGGACCCTAGCCGAGGCGTTGAACGACGACGCGACCGGCGTTTCAGAGGCCGATTCGCAGATTCTCAAGTTTCACGGGGCGTACCAACAGGAAGATCGCGATCACCGCAGCGCAACACGCCGGAGCGGTGCGCCGCGCCGACACACCTTCATGATGAGGGTGAAGATTCCCGGCGGCGTTCTCACTCCGGATCAGTACCTGGCACTCGACCGACTCGCTGAGAACGTCGTTTACAACCGCTCGATGCGGCTGACGACCCGACAGAACGTACAGCTACACGGCGTCCTGAAAGGCGACCTGAAGGAAGCGATCCGACGCATCGACGAAGTGCTGCTGACGACCCTCTCCGGTTGCGGCGACGTCGAGAGAAACATCGTCGCTCCGCCGGCACCGTTCGCCGCGAAGCCCTACCGAGAGCTGCGCGCCCTCACGCGGGCTCTGACCGAGGCGATGACCCCGATGACCAACGCCTACAGAGAGATCTGGCTCGACGGCGAGCTCGTCACTTCGAGCGCAGAGAGCGAGCCGCTCTACGGCGACCGCTATCTGCCCCGCAAGTTCAAGACCGGGCTGGCGCTACCGGACGATGACTCGGTGTCCGTGCGCGATCAGGACGTCGGGCTGGTCGCGCTCGTCGAAGACGGAAGCATCCGGCGTTTCAATGTGCTCCTCGGTGGCGGCGGCGGGCTCACCCACCGCAAAGCGTCAACCTACGCTCGCCTGGCAACGCCGATGGGATCCATTGCGGCTGAGCACGCAGTGCCCTTGACCCAAGCGGTGTTGCGCGTGTTTCGCGACCACGGCGATCTTTCCGACCGGAGGCACGCGCGCTTCAAGTATCTGGTGGAAGAATGGGGGATCGACCGGGTACGCACCGTTGTCTCTCGTGCCGTCGATTTCCCGATCGAGCCCTGGCAGGAGACGCCGCCCCTCCAAACGCGCCATTGGCTCGGAGCCCACCCACAGGGCGACGGCCGAGTCTTCTACGGGCTGCCCATCGCCAGCGGTCGAGTGGTCGATGGGACCTTCACCCGAACGAAGAGCGCTCTTCGAGTCCTCGTCGAAATGTTGCAACCCGAGGTGATCATCACTCCCCAACAAAGTCTCATCTTCGGCAACTTGCGCCCGGCAGACGTCGACGTAATCGAGGAGGTCTTGCGCAGCTTCCGTGTGCCCCTACCCTCTTCTCTATCCCCGCTTCGCCGGTCCAGCCTGTCCTGCCCGGCCTTGCCGACCTGCGGTCTTGCGCTGGCCGAAGCCGAACGGGTCGCACCGGAGATCCTCGGCGAGGTGGAGAGAGCACTGGCGGCCGTCGGTGGCGAGGCGGCGGAACTCGACGTTCGTATCACAGGCTGCCCCAACGGTTGTGCTAGACCCTACAACGCCGAGCTTGGATTTGTCGGCCGCAAACCGGATCACTACGACGTGTTCATCGGAGGTACGGGCGAGCGTTTGGCCGTGCTCTACGCCGAGCAGGTGAAGACGCGCGATGTGGCGCCAACGCTACAGCCGCTGCTCGACCTCTGGATGGAGCGCCGCCGACCGGGCGAGAGGCTCGGCGACTTCTTCATTCGCTCCTTTGATCGGCGTGAGCGCAAAGATCTTCTGACCGGCGAGAAGCTCGAGCCCGCCCACCTCCGCGTCGAAGAGAGCGCCGGCAGAGAGAAAAACACACGCCGGCAGGTAGCCTGAACTCGGGCAGCGAGGCGAGCAACCCGCAGAGCCCTTCCGGCGGGGGCAGGACTCCTATAGAGAGAAAGCTGCCAATTGGACTTTTGAGCTCTCGATGCGGTTGACCAGATTTACGGACTACGCCCTGCGCGTTTTGATTCTGCTCGGTCTCTCCGACGACCGCCTAGTCACAATCGGCGAGATCAGCACACGCTACGACATCTCGTCGAACCACTTGACGAAGGTGGTGCAGAAGTTGGCGCAGTGCGGGTATATCGAAACCGTACGGGGAAAGGGTGGCGGGATTCGATTGATCCGCGAGCCCGCGGAGATCCGGTTGGGGGATGTCGTCCGCAATCTCGAGGAGGACATGACGGTCGTCGAATGCTTCGACCGGGCGCGCAACACATGCGCGATCGAACCGGACTGTCGACTTCAATCTGTCTTGCGCGACTCACTCAGCGCATTTCTGGGCGAGCTCGACCGACATACCCTCGCCGACCTGACGAAACCTCGTCGGAAGTTGAAATTTCTACTCGATCTGAGCAGCTGAGCGCGGTTGCGGCTATGCGTTGCTATCCAACCCGGTCTGAGCTTCGCGGCGGAGCGAGACTTCGCCCTTTCCAGAGCGAGTAAAGCACCGGGTAAACCAGGAGCTCCAGTGCGAAGGAAGTGACGAGACCACCGACCATCGGAGCGGCGACGCGCTTCATCATGTCGGCCCCCGTGCCGGCTGACCACATCAGAGGCAACAGCCCCGTGAACGAAGCCAGGACGGTCATCATCTTGGGACGGACTCTCTTTACCGCTCCTTCGACGATCCCATCGTGGAGCTCGGCGCGGTTGCGAAGGCGGCCGTTGCGTCGCCGCTCTTCGTGGGCGAGGTCGAGGAACAGCAGCATGAACACGCCGGTTTCGGCGTCGAGCCCCATGAGCGCCACCATGCCGACCCAGACAGCGACCGACATGTTGTAGTCGAGAGCGTACAGCAACCACACCGCGCCGATGAGAGAGAACGGCACGGCGAGCATGACGATCCCGACTTTCACCACGGACTTCATGTTGAGGTAGAGCAACACGCCGATGAGGAACAGCGTCAAAGGCACGACGGCGCGCAGACGCTCGTCGACGCGTTTCATGTTCTCGTATTGACCGCTCCACACCAGGCTGTAGCCGGGCGGCAAACGCAGCGCGTCGTTCACGACCTGTCGAGCTTCTTGCAGGTAGCCTCCGGGGTCTCCTGATTCCAGGTCGACGAAGACGAACCCAGCCAGCTGTCCGTTCTCGTTGCGGATCATGCTGGGACCCTCCGACTTCCAGACATCGGCGAGGTCGGCAAGGGGCACGTGTCCGCCGGATGGAACCGGCACGAGAATGCGCTCGAGGTCGCTTACGCTGTCGCGCAGATCGCGAGCGTATCGGACCCGTACCGAGTAACGCTCGCGCCCTTCGATGGTCGTCGTGACCGGCGCTCCACCGATGGCACTGGCGATGATGACGTTCACGTCGTCGACGCTCACACCGTAGCGGGCGAGCGCGTCCCGGTTCACTTCGAAGTCGAGGTAGTATCCGCCAGCGGAGCGCTCGGCGACGACGCTGCGGGTGCCAGGGAGATCTCGCAAGAGGACCTCCAATTGCTCACCAATTGTCTGAATCTGTCGCAGGTCCGGCCCTATGACCTTGATACCAATGGGCGTACGCACTCCGGTCGAGAGCATGTCGATTCGATTCCTGATCGGCATCGTCCAGATGTTCGGAATGCCCGGGAACCGCAACCTCGCGTCCATCTCGGAGCGCAGCTCGTCAAACGAAATTCGCTCCGGCCAGAGCAGCCGAAGCGGATAGCGGAGGAATTCCGGAGCCGCAGAATACCAGCGCTCGCGCTGGCGCCATTCGGACTCGGGTTTCAGGAGAATGGTGGTTTCGATCATCGACAGGGGCGCGGGGTCGGTCGATGAGTCGACGCGACCGGCCTTGCCGAACACCGTGGCGACCTCAGGAAACGTCATCAGGATACGGTCCTGCACATTGAGAATTCGTTGGGCTTCGGTAACCGACATTCCGGGCAAGGCCGTCGGCATGTACAGAAAGGCGCCTTCGTTGAGGGGTGGCATGAACTCAGACCCGAGCCGCGAATAGATCGGGATGGTCGACAGAACCAACCCGAAGGCGGCGATCAGTGTCGTCTTCGGGTGGCGCAAGACCCAACGGCAGATCGGTTCGTAAATACGGAAGAGGCGCCGGCTGATAGGGTGCTGCTCCTCGGGGTAGTAGTGTCCGACCGTGATGGTGTTGACGACCGCCGACACCCAGCGCGGTCGAAAGCGGATCGGCTCGGTACGGGTGAAGAACATGCGTAGCGCGGGGTCGAGGGTAATCGCCAGCAGCGCCGCTAGAGCCATGGTCAGTGTCTTCGAATAGGCGAGCGGTTTGAACATCCGCCCCTCCCGGTCGACCAGCGTAAAGACCGGCAGAAACGCGACCGCGATCACCAGTAGAGAGAAGAAAACGGATGGGCCCACTTCTTTGAGGGCAGCGAGACGCACGGCGTTGACATCGCCCCGCCGCCCACCAGTCGACCATTCCTGCAACCGCTTGTAGGCGTTCTCCACCTCGACGATCGCGCCGTCGACGAGGACGCCGACCGAGATCGCGATGCCCGCCAGGGACATGATGTTGACCGTGATGCCCATCAAATAGATCGGAATGAAGGCGAGCAGGACGGACACTGGGATGGTCAGGATCGGCACGATTGCCGACGGCAGGTGCCAAAGGAACAAGAGGATCACCGCGCTGACGATGATCATTTCCTGGGTGAGGGCGCTGCGCAGGGTACCAATGGCGCTGCGGATCAGCGGCGAGCGATCGTAGGTCGTGACAATCTCAACGCCCTCGGGAAGGGACAGAGCGACCTCCGCAAGTCTGACCTTCACACGGTCGATCACCGCCAAAGCATTCTCGCCCTGGCGCATGACGACTACGCCGCCCACGGTGTCGCCGAGGCCGTCGAGGTCGGCAACGCCGCGACGGATCTCCGGGCCCAGGGTAACGCGGGCGATGTCGCGCACCAGAATCGGTGTGGCATCGTCGGGGTCGAGGCCGACGACGATCTTTTCGATGTCCTGTTTGGAGCGGAGATAGCCGCGACCTCGCACCATGTACTCGGTCCCCGCGAGCTCCAGTAAGCGGCCGCCGGTTTCTTGATTGCCCCGGCGCACGGCGTCGAGCACGCCGACCAGCGGAACGTCGTAGGCAAGCAGTAGGTCCGGATCGACATCCACCTGGTATTGCTTGACGAAGCCGCCGATCGCTGCGACCTCGGCAACCCCCGGCACCGACTGCAGTCGATAGCGCAGGTGCCAGTCCTGGAGACTGCGCAGCTCGGCGAGATCGTGTCGCCCCGAGGTGTCCTTCAGGGCGTACTGATACACCCAACCAACACTGGTGGCGTCCGGTCCCATCACCGTTTCAACACCCTCGGGAAGCCGCGCCAGCACCTTGCTGAGGTACTCGTTGACGCGTGCGCGTGCCCAGTAGAGATCCGTACCATCCTCGAAAATGACGTAGACGTAGGAGTAGCCGAAGTCGGAAAAACCGCGGACGGCCTTCACTCTGGGGGCGCCGAGAAGAGCGCTGACAATTGGGTAGGTGACCTGGTCCTCGAGCACGTCGGGTGTGCGATCCCAACGGGAATAGACGATGACCTGGGTGTCGGACAGATCGGGGATCGCGTCGACCGGAAGCTTGTCGAGGGTCCAGAGCGCTACGAGGCAAGCGCAGGCGGTGACCAGGAGGACCGCGACCCTGTTCCGCGCGCTGAAGTCGATGATCCTCTCGATCATCTGGGGGTGCTTGGCGAGGTGTCTGCTGGCTCGGGAGCCCGCTCAGGGCGCGGCGCGGCAAATGCCGCCAGCGCCGCACGGAATCGGGATTCGGAGTCGATCAAAAAGTTTGCCGAAGTGACGATCTGCTCACCCGCCGCCAGACCGGTGAGGATCTGGTAGTAGTCGTCCGCCTCGATCCCAGCTACGACTGCGCGCGGCTCGAAGTGGCCTCCGTCGTCGCGTACGAAAACGATCTGCCGCGTGCCGGTGTCCAGCAGAGCTTCTACGGGAAGCGCCAGATGCCGCCCGAGCGGGACTTCGATCTCGACGTGCACGCGCATTCCCGGGCGTAGACCGCCACCCGGCGTGGCGACGAGGACACGGACATCCACACCGCGCGCAACCGGATCGCTGGTCGCGTCGACCGTCACGACACGTCCCCGAAAACTCCGTCCGGGCGATGCCGGCGAGGTAACGGTGACGGCGTATTCAACGCGTGGGTGATCGATCTCTTGTGCGTAAACCCGACTGTAGACCCATGCGCTTTGTCCAGGCAGCAACAACGTGACGGGGTCGTTGCCAGCCCGGAACAAGGCGTCGAGCTGAGCGCGGGAGATACCAAGTTGGCGGAGGTTCAGAGCCAACGATCGGCTTCGGCCATCGGCGGCCACCCGACGCTCCTCGCTCGTCTGGCCGCCAGGACCTTCCGCGACCCGCAAGAGAGCCCGGTATTCACTCAGAAGACCGTAGAGCTCGGGATCGTAGGCCACGGTTCCGGCGGTGCGGACTCGGCGGCTCAACTCGCGGTAACCGATCGTCGAGGTCTTGACGCCGATCAACTGTTCGCGCGTCGCCGAAAGCACGATCGGCGCGTGCACGGACGAATGGTCCGACCCCCCCGGCGCACTCGTCGTTTCGGGCTCGACGCTCGAAAGGTTCATTCCGCAGATAGGACATTGCCCCGGACCATCGGCGATCACCTGGGGATGCATCGAGCACTGGTAAGTGAGGTCGACCGCAGCCCTGGCCGACGGTACCTCACCCGTATCGAGTGCCTGCCACGACCACGTCGCCAAGATCGCAACGATCACAACGGTCGCCAAGGTCGCAATAAGAAAAGACGCACCGGCCACGAGTTTCCGTGGCCGCCGCGTCCCTGTTGCCATTTTCAACGCAAGATCAGCTTGTCAGCACGACCGAGGGTTGGATCGGCTTCGTCGTTGGTCATCAACACCGAGATGGCACCACGTAGCGCGCGGCGCATGGCGTGGTCGACAATCGCGTTGTTGGTCGGTCGATTCGCTGGAGGGACCAGGTCGAAGATGGCACCCGATGCGGGGGGGATGGTGAAGGTCTGAACGCCCTCCGAAACGTTGCGCGGATTGCCGTGATCATACACCCGATCCCAAATCCCCGCGATCGGGTGCAGCGCAACCGGGTCATTGACGTTGGCGTTGACGTAGTAGAACCGAACCCGCTCTCCGGGTTTGGCTTGCAAGGTCTGCGTCGCATCCTGATCGTGCACTGGATCGTACTTGAAGACTCGCCCGTTGATGAGCGACCCGACCCAGTTCTTTCCATCGAGCAGATCGTCGACCGAGGTGCCTTCGCGGAAGAGGTCGCCCTGGACGAGGACATACTCGCGATCGGGCTTCGGGAATTTCTTGGAAAATCCTTCTTTGGGATCGACGATGATCACCCCGTACATACCGCGCGCGATATGCTCCACCATTGCCGAGGCGCCGCAGTGGTAGATGAACACACCCGGGTACTTCGCTTCGAAGGTGAACTTTTTCGTGCCGCCTGGCTTGATCTCGGCGAACTCATCGAGGACGTCGACAATCGCAGCATGGAAGTCCATCGAGTGGCTGTTCTTGTTCGCCGCGTCGTTGGTGAGCGAGAAGTCGACGACATCGCCCTCGGTGACTCGCACCAAGGGGCCCGGGATGGTCCCGTCGTAGGTCCACATGTTTTGCTTGGTCCCTTTGTTGTCGACTTGGATCTCGACCTCTTTCACGGTCATCTCGACCTTCACGGTCTTGGCCCAGGCCGTCGGCGCAAAACTTGTGGCCAATCCCAGAGCCAGCACAAGAACGTGTGGGCGAACGGATAGTTTGGTGATCATGGTTGCTCCTCCATTGTCGGCGGATCTGCCGGGTACGAGCGACGAAGTCTGCCGCTCACTTTGCGCTGAGTGCGTCGGTGCCACGAAAGCCCGGGTGGTCGAACAGACCTGAACCGGCCGCGAGGCTTTCGCTGTAGTAGAAGTTTGGGTCGTAGTGCTTGTCTTTCCAGACGTACCAGGAGGGCTTCTCGATCTCCTCGTACTCGACGATTAGCATCGATCCGCCCATGTCCTTGCCGGCGTTGGTGACATGGTGGTCGACGTGATCGTGGGTCATCCAAATCCCGGGATTGTTCATCCGAACGATCGCGTCGTAGCGCTCGCCCTCGCCGATATGGATGACATCAGCCCAGTACGGGCTGGCCAACGGCAGACCGTCCTTGTGGGTCACCAGCATGTCGTGCCCGTGTAGGTGGAACGCGAGATCAGTCCCGGCCCCGAACAGCCGCAAGCGCAGAACATCCCCTTCGCGCACCCGCAGTGGCTGCGTCAGCGGGAACGACTTGCCGTTGATCGAGTAGTAGTCGCGGACTTCTCCCGGGTGTCCTCCGACGCCGTAGCGATCGGCGGAGGCGGAGCTCCAGCCCGAGAACATCAGAATAGCGTCCTTCGTGACTTCCTTCTCGAGGATGGTTGGCTCGAGCGGATCGACGATCAGGGGCCCCCACATACCGCGGAGCCCGACGTGTTCGGCGACGTTTACGTGGCAGTGGTACCAGAGTGTCCCGGGCCGCGTGGCGATGAAATGGTAGAGAAAACTGCCACCGGGCTGCACCGGTTGCTGGGATACGTTGGGCACTCCGTCGCTCTGCCAGCTGCCCAGCTGATGCACTCCATGCCAGTGGATGGTGTGTTCCATCGACGTTAGGTTGACGAAGTTGACCTTCACTTCGTCGCCTTCGCGAACGCGAATCAGCGGGCCCGGCACCTGCCCATTGAACCCCCAAACCTTGGCGCTAAACCCGGGAGCAACGTCGATCTCGACCTCTTCGACGCGAACCTCGAACTGGTGGAGCACGCTCGCGGCGTAGCTGCTCTTCACGGCACCCGGCGGCGGCGGCGCAACCACATCGAGCGGGCCCGGGTCGATTGCGGCGACGGCGATCGGTTGCGCGCGATCAGAGGACGGCGCCGGTGCAGGTGTCGCCGCGACAGCCGCAACGGCGACGGGCGCGCCTTCGCTGTCCGACAACTCGCGCAGATACTCGACCATCCGTTCGATCTCTTCGTCGCTCAGGATTGCCCGCCAAGCCGGCATGAGGACAGACTTTCCGACCGCGGGCCCGCCATTCTTGATGGCGTTGAACAGGTCCTGATCGCTGCGCGTTCGCATTTCGCGCGTGTCGGTGTGATCGCGGGGCTGCACCGCCATCGCAACGACGTTGATGCCCTTGCCGTTACCGGCGACCCCGTGGCACGGCGTGCAATACGTGTCGTACCCGAGCTTGGCGTCGAACTCGTCCGCGGCGGCATGCGCGACACCAAGGAACAGGCTGACAGCGATCCCGAACGCGACTCTGGCTATCTCAACGCTTCGCATCGTCATCTTCCTCACTGAGAATGCGCAGGTACCCAATGAGCTTGCCGACTTCGTTGGGCGCCAGACCATAGCCCGGCATGGGCGCGGCTGGATCCCAGTCTTGTGGGTGAGCGATGTAGCTCGAAAGAAACTCTGGGCGGAGTCGATCATACGCCCGGTGGAGGTCCGGGCCCGACAGGGGCGGGGACTCGTCATCGGTGCGGTGGCACGACCCACAGCCCTTGAACTTGGCAAAGTTCAGCTCGGCCAGCATGCGTGGCACCTTCACTGGTTTGGCCGCTTCGCCGGCCAGACTCTCCTGGAGGGCGTCCAAGGCAACCAGCGCACGCACGACGGGCTCGATCTGATCCTCCGGTACGCTGGGGTGAGCGAACGGTCGCTCGACGACGGCGTCGCTGGCGCCAGCGGAGGTCGTCGTGCGCCTCGCGGGATCAAGTCCGGCGGGACGGATCACAGTCGGGTGAAGGAGCCACTCGCGGAGCCATTCCGGGCGAAACTTGCTACCGGCATAGAACAGGTCCGGCCCTTTTCGCTCGCGGTAACTCTTGAGTGTGCGGGATTCGGCGGGAGGCTCGTCGAGTTGGTGGCAGCCCCCGCACCCGAGACCTCGGAGATCCGCAGCAGGCGCGTCGGTGGCGTGAGCCGGGGGCGTCGATCCCGCAAGATACCCGACCAACAGGCCGACCAACGCCGTGCGACTGGCGATCGTCGAAACCCGAACCCAACTAGAAATCATACGAAGCACCACCTCCCCGGATAGGATGCGCGGATCATCCTGTGCTGATGTTTGAATTGTGGTATTTGAAATGCCAGAATAGAAAATCTATGTCAACCAACTGTTTGCGAAGAAACGAGTTGAACGCGGCCCAATGAGGCTCACGCACTTTTCCGACTACGGCCTTCGCGTGCTGATGTATCTAGCGAGCCGCCCTGGCGAACACGTCGCGAGTGCGGACATGGCCCGCCACTTCAACGTTTCGTGGAACCACTTGCTCAAGGTGGTACGCCGCTTATCGGAGCTCGGGTTTGTCGAGGCCAAGCGCGGGCCACACGGCGGAGTCAAGTTGATGCCTACGGGCCTCGACGTGACGGTCGGCGAGATTGTTCGCAACCTCGAGCCTCAAGGCGAGCTGGTCGAGTGCTTCAACGAAGAGACGAACAGCTGTCCGCTGGTCCAGGGCTGTCGCCTCGCGCCATTACTCGATCGCGCCAACTCCGCCTTTCTAGGCGTCTTGGACGAAGTTCGGGTGCGCGATCTCGTGCCTACCACGGAGCTAGCGGACTCAACTCCTCCGACCGCGCGGAGGTAGCGCGCGGGCCGGCCTCTGCGAGCAGTGAGCTCTCCATACAATGCGGTTTCCGCACCCGAAACCGGTCGTAGCCCGAAAGCCGCCTGTCAATCGCCACGAGACTCTGCAACGACAGTTGCTTGCGCTGGTCCGTCCCAACCCGGCGCGAACCGCCCGTGGACCTCGAAGTGCTGGTGGCTTGTTAGTTGGTCCGTTGGCCGACGTTTGGAGCTTGGATTCCTTCGGCAAAACCTAGAACCATTTCAGCTTCTTGAACAGCCATATTTGCAAGACGACCAACGTAATCAGCATTCCGCAGAACACCCAAAACGCCATATCGTTCTCCGCTCCAGGGATGCCTCCGACATTGATGCCGAGAAGTCCGGTCAAAAAGCCGAGCGGCAGGAATATCGCCGCTATGACGGAGAGCACGTACATGTTTTTGTTTAGCCTATCAGAGAGCAGATTGGCTATTTCATCTTTGACGATTTGGGCCCGTTCTCGTATCGCATCCAGGTCTTCCACATGGCGGACCGCGTGGTTGTAACATTCCTGCAACTGGCGCCTGTGCATGTCGTCCAAGATGTCCAGATCAGACATTCTCAGTTGCCCTATTTCGTCTCGTTGCGGAGCCAGATAACGCCGCAACATGATGGCTTTTTTACGAATGTTTATAATGCCCTCTCGCAGTGCCGTGCCTCGATTTTCCGAGACCTGTTCTTCAATGTCGTCTGTTTCTTCGCTCAAGTCTGCCAGCACCGGCTCCATGCGGGCCAACATCAGCGAAATGAGCATTCCGATAAAGTGGCCCGCGTTCTTCGGCCCCTTCCCAACCGCCACTTTCTTCGCAATGTCGGCCACGGCGCCAATCTTCCTCCTGCGCAAGCTGATTACCCGATTCTCATCAAACCAAAGTCGGATCGAGACCATATCTTCTGGGGTGGCGTTCTTACTGGGATTTACGCCGCGCAAGATCAGCAAAGCGCCATCACCAATCTGCATCATCCTCGGGCGGGTTTCTTCTGCTATCAGAGCCTCGACAATGAAGGGATCTAGGTAGCTTAGTTCCTGCTCTAACCAATGTTTTGCGTCTGGAAGGTTGGCATCAAGGTGTACCCACGCAAAGCTGTCCTTTGCGGCAATTTGCTCAGCCACGGAATCACCAGAAAACTGCACACCCCCTCCTTTCCCATCAAATACATACGCCAACAGAATATGCTCGTTCATCGTATCTCCCTTCATTCGGCCGGACTCAGCGCTCCCTCGACCGCGCGAAGGTAGCTGAAGTCCCGGCCTCAGGTGGGCTCTGCGAGTAGTCCGCGGAGCACGACGCGAGCGTGTGCGCAGAGCGTAGCCTCGAAGTCGACACGCATGGACGAGAATTCCTCGCGCGCCAGTACTTCGGCGACGGCGGGCACGGGGTTGGCGCTCGGCCACGTGCCGGCGATCGAGAGACCGAGAAAGTGGAGAAGCGCACCGACCTGATAGATCGATAGGTCTGGGATCGCGCATCGGAGTGCCTCGCCCGAACCCAGGATCAAGCCATGGAATGTACGCTTGAAGTCGGCGACTGAGTCGGCACCGACGTTGCGTTCGAGTACGGACGAAAGGGAGCTGATCAGCATGCACAACCTCGGGTGTTCGGCGGTGGTGCGAGCAAAGGTCTCCGCCACGGCGTCGACGTCGCCCGAGCGGGCAGGGGCCCGAGGCGGTTCGCCAGCTCCGCGGCCCATCCCCGCGCCTCGTCGATCGCGACGGCCAGCAGAATCGCTTCGCGGCTCTCGAAGTAGCGGTAGCAGTTGGCTTTGGACACACCGGCCCGTCGCGCGATCTCAGACAGCGTCGTCCCCTCCACACCTTCCTCGTCGAGCAAGGACAACGCCCCAGCCACAATGGCATCGCGGCGCTCCGCCTTTTGCTCCGGACGACGGGCGCGCTGCCATTCCGCGGCTGGACGGGCGGGAACAGTCTGGACGCTCTTCACTGGACGCTCTTCATTGGCGGGATACTGGTTACCTAATTAGGTGAAGTGTCGATACCGCACAACTCGCGGGGTCGTCTTCAGCTCAGCCTAAGCCGGGAACTAAGCCTTCTCGCGCGAGACCACGGGCTCTCGTTCTGGCGTCGCGCTCCACGGCCGTTCGCCTCGAATGAGTGATCCGAGTGCGTTTCGCAGATCCATCATCGTTACAAGCAGCGACGGTAGGAAGGTCAGGGTGACGACCATCGCGAACAGGAGGCCAAAGAGGACGATCGCCCCCAAGCCGCGGTAGAGCTCGGTTCCAGCGCCGGGCAGGAACACGAGCGGCGCTAGACCGAAGAGTGTCGTGATGGTCGACATCAGCACCGGGCGCAGGCGCGCCTCGACGGCTTGCCGGACCGCGTCCACCGGCTCGACCTTGCCTTCGCGCAACCGGTTTCGCATCTCGTCGACGATTAGGATCGGATTGTTGACGACGGTTCCGAGCAGGATGAGAAAGCCCATCATCGTGATCATGTCGAACGGCTGATGAGGAAAGCCACTGAGCCCGATCAGCGGCAAACCGGCGCCGATGACATTGAGAATCTGCAGACCGATGATGCCGCCGGCGATCCCGAGGGGCACTGTTGCCATGATGACCAGGGGGTAACCCCAGTGGGTGAAGATGGCGACGAGAAGTAGATAGCAAAGGGCCAGGGCCATCGCGAAGTTGCCGGACAGCGCTTCGCGCGTCGCGTCGAGCTGGTCACTTGCTCCGGAGATTTCCAGTGTGACGCCGGCGGGAATTTCACTGCTCTGTTGTAGCTTTGCGACGACTTCTTCTCGCACCCTGCCGACGGCCGTCTCCAAGGCGACCTCGCGCGGAGCGATGATGTTGAGCGTGACTGTGCGCCGGCCGTCGACTCGACGGATGCTGTCGGTTGCGACGATTTCGACGATGTCGGCGACGGAGCTCAGCGGCACGACCGCGCCGCTCGGCGTGTGAATGGGTAAGTTTGGCAGATTGCCAAGCTGCTGCTCTGTGCCTTCCGCGCTGTAAAGAAACATGTCGATCTTGTCGTCGCCGTTGAGGTAGAACTCGTCCACGTAGGCGCCATCCGTGAGCGCCGCCACCGTGAAACCGAGATCCTGGGTCGTGAAACCCAACTCGGCGGCGCGATCCCAGCGCGGCCGAATCTCGATCATCGGCTGTCCCATCGCGAGCGAAGGCGGCGTGGAGTTGATCTGGCCTCCCACGAACACTTCCCGTGCGGTCTGGTAGACGGATTGGGAAGCGGCGTAGATGTCCTCTAAGTTGGTCCCGCTTACTTCGACGTTGACGCTACGCGTCCCGCCGTCGTTGCTGGTGATGATCGATCCGCGCGACGCAAAGGCGCGCATCCCTGGATACGTGCGAAAACGCGCCGTGAGAACCTGCATCAGGGCTTCAATGTGTTTCGGATCTTTGGTTTCGGCGATCACCCGAACGAACTGCGGACTGCAAATCGCGAGAAAGAGCTGCAAGGCCGGAACCTCGCTCTCGCCGGCCTCAAACTTCGCGGGTTCGTCATCTAGGAACGGCGTGAAGTATTCGTTCAGCTCGCCGGCGATGGCGTTCATTTCGGTGAAGTTGTAGCCGGGAGGCGGGATCATCAACGCAAACGTCTTCGCTTCTTCCCCCTCCGGTAGGTACTCGGCCGGTGGTGTCAGATAGACGATCGCCGATACCGCCGCGGCAATCGTCGCCACCAGGCACGCGAGCCGGCGATGACGCTTGTCGATCAGCCAGCCCACCATGCCTGAGATGCGCGCGATTGCCCCCCGTCGCGAATCGGTCGGGCTCGACGCCGCCCCCGACAAGCGAGCGCTGGCGCTCGGCAGTACGGTGATCGCGACCATCATCGAGGCCAAGATCGAGGCCGAGATCGCGGCGGCGACGTCGGCGTAGAGCTGTCCGGCTTCTTCCTCGATGAAGAGAATCGGGGCGAACACCAGGATTGTCGTAAGCGTCGAGGCGAGCACCGCCGGCCACACACGGCGGACTCCAGCCAAAGCCGCATCCATCGCCTGCAAGCCCTCGGCCCGGGCGCGCTCGATCGCTTCCAGGACGACGATGCTGTTGTCCAGCGTCATGCCGATTGCGAACGCGATCCCGGCGAGAGAGATCACGTTGATCGTGCGTCCGGTGAGCAGCAAGCCAAGGAAAGCGGCGAGAGTGCAGATCGGGATGCCGATGACCCCGATCAACGTCAACGGCGCCGATCGAAGGAACAAGAACATGACCCCGGTTGCGAGAAGTGCGCCGAGCACCAGGTTCTGCCAGACGTTCAACGCCGAGTCGCGCACGTAGCGAACGTCCTCGCTGCTCAGGGCCATCTTCATTCCGGCCGGTTCGAGCACCTCGCGGTTGATCTCGTCGATCGCCGGCAGCACGGCATCCATGATCTCGATGACATTCGAGCCGGTCTCGCGATAGATCGCCAACAAGATGGTCTGCCTGCCGTTGGTATAGCCGCGCTGCCCCTCTTCGTAGTGATCGAGACGCACCGTTCCAATGTCTCTCAAGTGAATGAAGGCGCCATCGCGCTCGGCAATCACCAAGTCCTCGATCGCCTTCAGGTCCTCGAATCGCCCGATCGTGCGCAACAGGTAGCGGCGCTTGCCGCTTTCCAGGTCGCCACCCGAAACGTCGCGATTGCGCGAGCGAATCGCGTCACGCACGTTACCAAGAGTGAGCCCTCGCTCGGCCAAGCGTCCGGCGTCGACCTCGATTTGCACCTGACGCTCGGCACCGCCGCGCAAGCCGACCTCGGACACGCCGGGGACCCTCTCCAGCCGGACGCGGACGTGATCGTCGATAAAATCGCGCATCATCGTCATGTCGATGTTCGCGTCAGGCAACGGGCCGACATTGAGGAAGATGAAGGCGTTGTTGGAGAAGGAGCTGGTGTACAGGCGCGGCTCGTCGACGTTCTCCGGATACGATGGCACCTGGCTGAGAGCGTTATTGACCCGGATCAACGCCTCGTTGATGTCGACGCCGAAAGGAAACTCGAGCTCGACCGTGGCGCCTCCCATGCCGGCCTCGGAAACCATGCGCAACAAGCTCGGGATATCGCGCAGATACTCCTCCTGCTCGATGACGATTTCTTTTTCGACGTCCTGGGGCGTCGTACCGGGCCAGGTCGTACGGACACTGATCGTGCGTATCTCCAGGTCGGGGATCATCTGCACCGGCACGCGCAGAGCAGCGACGATGCCGAGTATGCAGACGATCAAGACGGCGACGGCGAGCAAAGTGCCGTGGCGGATGGCGCCCTCGAACATCGCTCAGTCCCCGTCGAGCACCCGCACGGACTGGTTCTCGCCGAGCGTCTCGTTGCCGCGGACGACAACGGCAACACCGGCCGCAAGGTCCCCGAAGACTTCCACACTCTCGGCGAGAGAACGTCCGACCGTCACCGGTCGCGACGATGCTCGAAGAACATCGCCTGCCGGTTCAACCACCCAAACCCGGTGCGTAGCGTCCGCTGTGCGCACCAAGGCGTCGCGCGGCACCAGCACGGCGGCGGCATCGCCCGAGAGCGAGAAACGGGCTTCGCCGGACATTCCGGGCAGGATCGATGCATCGCCATCGCCGAGGCGAATCCGCACTAAAAACGTCCGGGCGCGCGGGTCGTTGACGGGAACCTTGGTCGCGACTTTCCCCGTGATCGCACGTCCGGCAGAGCCGTCGAGACGAATCGTCGCCGGTCTCCCGACCTCGACGTCGCCGAAGCGCTCCTGTGGAACCCGCACATCGAAACGCAGATTCTTCGTACCAACGAGGTCGATCAGTGGACTACCCGTCTGCACCCATTCACCGACCTCCGTGAGTTTCCCGGCGACGACGCCCGCAAACGGCGCCACCACGGAGTGACGCTCCAACACCTCGCGTGCCTCGAGCTCTTCGACCGCGAGACGGTTCGTCGCAGCGACGGCAAGGTCGACGGCCGACGACCGTGCCAGAACCTCCGATTCCGGGATGAATTGTTTCGGGAGCAACGCCACCGCCTCGGCCTTCAATCGCTTGGCTTCCGCCACACGCACCCGCGCTTCTTCCAAGGTGGCTCTTGCGCGCTTCACTGCCAGCGAAGCGAACGTGTGATCGAGATCGACGAGGATGTCGCCGCTCTCGACTCGATCCCCCGCATCGACATGAACCTTCGCGACCAGCCCACTCACGCGCGGTGACAGACGGGCTCGCTGCTCGGCCGCAACCGTGCCGGTCAGACGCAAGGTCCCGTCCGATTCGGCAGCCAGGGCGCGTGCGACACGAACCGGTACCGGCTGGTCGTCCGCAGCCCGCGTGGGAAGTGCGAGCGCCACGGCGAGACAGCCCGTGATCGCTAGGCTGCGGGCGATAGCGACGAACATTTCACGACCTGGGGGACTAGACTGATTGTAATCACGATCCTTCCTCCTTAGCACTCGCGACCGCGATCGACCACAATGGCGCCCTGGTCGATGAGCTTCCCCGAGATCTAAAGGCAGTGATGCATGAAGCCGAAGCGCTGGGAACGCTTGTGCCACAACGCCAAGAGGAGGTCTCCGTTTTCTGATCCCCTCACCCTTAACCCTCTCCCGGAGGTAGAGGGGAAGGCTTTCGGGTTTCCCGCGGGACTCGTTCCGCGGCATCAATCGACAAACTACTTGAGCAAGGCGGTGAGGGAACTCTTGCCAGCACCTTTCAGTCGCTTGATCTGGTGCTCGAGCCAGCCTTCTAGCCAGAAGTTTCCGGTGGTGCAGAAGGTCTGCGCGTCGGCGAGTAGTGAGTCGTGCACTTCGATCGCCAATGCTATCGCGGTCTGGTTCTCGGGCTCGGTTGACAGCACGATGTCGAGCAGGTGCAGCGCTTCTTCGCGCTTGCCGGCTGCGGCCTTCTGGCCGGCGCGCACGACGAGAGCCTCGGCACCGGCAAGCTCGACCAGGTCCGCGTGAATCGCAGTCTGCGGCACAGTGTAGAGCTCGGTCGTCGACTGGTGCTTGAACCAACCGGCGTAGTTCTCCCAAATCGCTCGCACACTCCACGACACCATCCCGTACCCCTGCCCTACTTCGCATTCGGGCGGAGGCTCGATCTCTTGCTGCAAAGTGACGAGGTCCTTGCCGGCGTTCATGCCCTTCACGACCTCGTCGTGCACGTACAGGGTTGCGTCGCGGATCGCCGTGACTTCTCGTTGGATCAGATCCCGGCCGACGACCGGGGCGTGGTGACCGTACAGGATCACTTCCGGCTCGAGATCCAGTACGGTCTGGGCAGCCTGCGCACAGGTCAGGGCATCGCGGTAGCGGTCGCCCCGGATGGTCACCATGTTGGGGAAGTGCCCGAAGGGGCAGCCGAACAAGTTTCCGGTGAAACAGATGCGGTGCTGTGGCAGCCAGACGATCAGAGAGTCGTTGGTCTCGGCGCCCATCTGCCCGATCAACACGAGGTCGAGTCCGCCGATCGAGAACTCGTGTCGGTCCGAGAAGACGATGTCCGCCGTCGGCCGGTCCTGCGGGTTGATGTCGGTGTAGCCGGCGTCGGCGTACGACTGAAACGTTTCGGCGAACGCGTCGGCAAAGCGAAAGGCCGAGCGCGCGGCGCGGAAGTGGGCGAGGCGGCCGTCGTAGGACTGGTGCTCCTCGTTGTTGGCGTGGGCAATCAGCTGAAGACCTGGATTGCGATCGCGGAAGTACTGCACGCCGCCGACGTGATCGACGTGGCCCTGGGTCACGGCGAGGAACTTGATCGTGCCGTCGATCTCACCGGCGAGATCGCTGAAGTTGCTGTGGTGCACCGGCGCCTCGAGTCCCATACCCGAATTGATCAGGACGTTCCCGTCAGGCGTCTCGATCAAAAAGGTGTTGGAATTGCCCTCGGACATCGAGATGAAGTCGTTGAAACGACTGCACCATCCGAAGCGCGCCGCCTTCGGGCCGGTCGGCCGAGTCTTGTAGAGAGGTTCGCCTCGTTTGGTCATTTGGTTCCTTTTGGGACTCGCGCGTTGATTCGTTGAGTTGGGTTGGCGATGCACCGCGGTTCTAGTTGGTCGGGCTACATCACCGAAAAGCCGCCATCGACGCACACGGTCTGGCCGACGATGAAGCGCGCTGCAGGACTGGCGAGGAAGAGAAATGCTGGGGCGATCTCCTCGGGCACACCCCAACGTCCCATCGGAACCCTGGCGAGCTCGGCCGCTTCCACCGCCTCCATGCCCTCCGCTTTCATAATCGCGGTCATACTTGTTGAGACGAGGCCCGGCGCGACGCAGTTCACGCGGATGTTCTCACGTGCCCAGGCCACGCCCATGTTGAGAGTCGCCTGGACGATCCCGGCCTTTGCCGCGCCGTATCCGGGCACCATCGGCACGGCGCGGAACGCCGACATGCTGGCGCAGTTGACGATGCTCCCGCCACCACCGATATCGCTCTTCACGAGCAGCGGCTTGAGAGCGACCGAGAGCCGGAAGCTACTGACGAGCATTAGCTGGACGGCCTCCGCGAAGGTGTCGGGATTCCATTCGTCCCTGGCGGCGAGGTTGCCACCGGCATTGTTGATCAGCACGTCGAGCCGATCGATCCCGGCGACCAGGGCGTCGAGGGACGCCTTATCGGTCATCTCGGCCTGACCGTATTCGAAGCGCGCGAGGTCGCGATCGTACTCCGCCGCGGACGCCTTGCGGCCGGTGATGAGGACTTTGGCGCCAGCGTCGGCGAACGCCGTGGCGATGGCAAAGCCGATTCCCGAAGTTCCACCGGTCACCAGTACGCGACGCCGCGCAAAGTCGAAGCTCACACCTTCCATTAACATCGTCCTTTCTGCATTCGGCGGCCCAAGTTGAAATCGGGATTCCGCGATCTCTTAGGCGTGGGGATTTTGGTAGAGCTCGACCAACGCGCCACCCCGCTCGGCCGGTCCCTCCAGGTACGCCCAGGCGATGTCGGCCTCTGGGAAGCCGTGCGACCACACGACCGAGAAGCCCTTTTCCTCGAGCCGCGCCCGATAGGTCGCCAGATCGTCGACCTTGAAGCGCACGTGGTGCACGCCCTCGCCGCCCGCGTCGAGAGCCTCCTTGTGCGGGCTATCGCCCGAGACCCACTCGATGAGTTCGATCTCGAGTGAGCCCGAGCGCCCAAAGGCCATCTTGAGCGTGACGTCGGAGGACCGGCCGCGGTAGTTCGTGCCCTCGAGTGGGGTCTCCATCAACTGAAAGGGCCCGAAGATCGGCCCGAAGGTCCGCAGTGCGGCGTCGAGGTCGCGCACCACGTAACCAACCTGATCGATCGGCGGCAGTCCGAGTTCGGCGGCGAGTGATTCGTGGGTCATGGTCTTCTCCTGATCGAGTCTCTTGGGAATCCAACTTCACGGCGGCAAACCGCGTGTGTGATCGTCTTAGTGCACTTCGGCCTGAATGCCGAAACGCTCCATATAGGATCCAAATCGCTCGCGGACTTGTTTCGGGTCGGCGCCGAAGTCCTCGCGCAGGTCGTACACGACCCGGCCATGCTTGCCGCGCCGGCGGCCGGCGAGCTGTTGCTCGATCTCGGCGCGCGCTTCGTCGGTCATAGGAAGCCCGGCGACGTCGTAGATTTGCTCTACCATCGCAAAATCGTCTGCCATGAATTCATCGAAACGCACGTCGATGGTGCGTTCCGCAGACAGCAAGTGCCGATCGCGAATCGATGCGTTGAGCAATTGTTCGGACCGGGTCGCCCAATGTTCGAGGTACCATTCAGGGTCGGTCGACTTGTAGCTCATCCGCGCGCCGTAGCATGTCATGGTGGCAGCTGACTGAATGACCGCGACCGGGTCGCGGTGTGTGACCGCGATCGTCGCATCCGGAAAAGCCTCAATCAGCGGCCCGAGCTGCTCGAGGTGTTGCGGACACTTGAGTACCCAGCGGTCGCGCGGCATGTACCATTGGAGGATCTTCAGGACCATCTTCATGTAAGCGTAATGGGGTCTTTGATCGTGCGCGTGGTAGTACTCGACCCACTTCGGAGCGCGCGCGACCCATTCCTGCTGGTAGCTCGAGAAGTCCGGCAGCATGAGCTCGAGCTCCTCGTGGATGTGGTTCGGGCTCATCGGGTGCATGGCGGAAACCAGCGGCGAAGCAGCCTGCATCTGCTCCCAAGCCTGCGCGCAACGCACGAAGCGCGGATCATCCTCGCCGCGTGTCGGATTGTCCTCCGCGACCGGGGCCTGCCCCTCCCACAGCGGCATCGAGCGCAGCCGCCCATCCGCAGCCATGAGGTTCACCAGGTGCGTGGTGCCGGAGCGCGGTAGGCCGACGACGATGATCGGCGCCTTGATCTCGAGATCGTGGATCTCCGGGTGGCGCGTCAGCAGATCGTGAATGCGAAGTCGGTTGACTGCGTATCGGACACAATCATTGAAGTGAATGAGACGCCCGAGATTGGTGCGGTTCGGATCCTCATCAACTTCTGAGAGCCAGAGCGAAAGCCGCTCACGAAAGTCGTCGGCACCAAAGTCATCGAGTCCACACTGCTCGACCGCCGCGGAGCAGACAGCGCCGACGCTAAGGTCGAGATCGAGGGTGTCGCCATAAGCCAGCGCCGAACGCTGGAAGTCATCGAGCTCGGGGTGCGCGAGATCGGTGACACGAATCACATGTCCTGCCATACGTTCAAAATTCTTTGGGACGCATGAGGGCATCTGTCCCGCCATCAACGAAGAGCACCGCGCCACATATAAAGCTCGCCTCGGCGCTGAGCAGAAAACGCATGCCGTTGGCGATCTGCCCAGGCTGCGCCGATCCCCCCACCGGGGTCATGGCGGCAAAGTCCTTCATTGACTGACCGTAGGCCTCATCCTTGAGGCCCGCCTCGGTCAAAGGGGTGACCGTGATCCCCGGCGCCACAGCATTCATGCGCACACCGTTGGCAGCGTAGTCTTTGACGTTCTGCCGCATCCACACTGTAACGCCACGCTTCGAACCAGCGTAGGCCGTGTGGCCATCTTTGCTGTCAACGTACTCGCAGGCAGCGGCCTCGTCCCCGGCCAGACACAATTGTACGAAGGGGTCATCGGCAGCAATCATGGGCGCAGAGTTGGACGACACAAGGAGAATGCTCCCCTTCCTCTTCTCCACCAAGTCGCGCAGCCCTTCTATGGTGGCGATGACTGCGAAATAGTTCACCTTTGCCACCGTGGAGTGGACACCAAAGTGCGGTCCCAGTCCGGCGCAGGGGATGAATCCATCCAAGCCGTCGGGAGCGAGAGCGCGAATGCCGTCGACGGCTGCCAGACGTCCTTCTTCAGTCGACAGATCCGCGATCACATCGCCTTCTTTGATATCCGCGACGATCACGGTATCCCCCTGCTCGCGCAGTTGTTCCTTGAGCGCCGCACCGATACCGGTGGCGCCGCCCGTCATTGCATAAATAGCCATAGAGTTCTCCTTGTTTGCGCGCCCGGACAGAATTTGCGCTGCTTCTCCTCTCACGATTCCGCTGCCGCCGTACGACCAGCGACTCGGCCGAAGAACGTGGCATCAGCGATCGACAAACCGCTGGCGTAGGTTCGCCCCTCGCGACACAATCCGGCGGCGTTGCGCCCGGCCGCATAGAGACCGACGATAACTTTCCCATTCTCGTCGAGCACTTGCGCCGACGCGTTGGTCGACAGGCCGCCAAGAGTCAGCGCACCGTAGATCGAGCCTTCGGTCGTGCAATCGAGTGCTGCGTATGGAGGGACATGCAGCGGTCGCAGGTAGTCCTTCGATTTGTGGAAGAGCGGGTCTTCGCCACGCTCGGCATTGCGATTGAAGATTTCGATCGTTTCGACCAGTCGGCCCTCAGGCATTCCCAGTGCCTTCTCGAGGTTCGGGAAGTTGTCCTCGACTGCGACCAGCTTGTGCGGAACCTGAGTCTTTCCCCAGAGCTCGTTGTCGACGATGAGCCAAGCCCGCCCATCTGCCTGCTGCAGCATCGCATCGGTAACACGGCCGATGTAGCCATCCTCGCTGACAAAGCGTTGTCCGTTCGCATCCACCAGGATTCCCTTCACGTGGCCGGCGGGGGGATAGTAGGCGTTCAGTAGGAGAGCTTCCCCCATATTCGTCGTCGCCGCGCCACTGCCTTGGCCGATCAGGATTCCCGAGCCGTCGTCGCCGGGTGATCCGGCCTTGTAGTTACAACGGAGGGCCATGGGAGCGTGCGCCTCGAGCATGGCGTCATTCATGATGAAGCCGCCGGCGCACAGGATGACACCGCGTTCAGCATGGATCGCGATCTCCTGACCGTCGATCTTGGCAATCATACCGACGATACGGCGATCCGAATCAACGACGAGGCGTTTCGCCAGGCAATCGTAGAGAACCGTCGTACCACTGCCTTCGGCTGCCGCGTTGAGTACCCGCATGAAGTACGCACCAGCCTCGCCGGCCTGTCGGGGTTTGTGTCCGCGCGGTACCGGTCGTGCATGCGCGACAAACGGGTGCACGGTCTCGTTTCCACTAATAAAAAGGCATTCCTCGCCGAAGGGGTGGGTCGTCTTTTCCGATTCGTAGGCGTCGGCGAACTCCACTCCCAGCGCGCAGAGCCAGTCAAAATGCTCGACGCTGCTGTCGCAAAACAGGCGAATGCGCTCTTCGTCACAGCCCTTGCCGGCGGCCATCCGGACATACGCGAGCATGTCCTCCACGCTGTCTTCGAATCCACACGCCTTCTGGACCCGCGTCCCGCCACCGAGGTACAGAACCCCCGTCGAAAGCGCCGTGGTACCGCCACCACCGCCGGCCCTCTCGATCACCAGGGTTCGAGCCCCAGCGCGCGCCGATTCGATTGCCGCGCATGCGCCAGCGCCACCGAACCCGACGACGATGACGTCGCACTCGCGATGCCAGCGGTCGACGGTGGATTCCGCGATCGCGGCGGCAGCTTCGTTCATCGATTCGCTTTTCTAATGGCCGGGCCCGGTCGTACGAGGCGACACTGCGAAAGTGTTTTCACGCAGCGCCGACAAACGCAGACACCCATACCGCGAACCTAGCAACACAGGTGTTGGCAATCCATCGCGGAGGAATTTTCGAGGAGCGTGCTGCGCGCTGGCGAAAGGTCGAAAGTCGGGACTGAGATCAAAAGTCAAAAGTCGAAGGTCGAAAGTCGAAGCGCCTGGCGCGCCAGGGTCGAAGACTGTGCTTCGGACTGATCTGGGGTCGAAGGTCGAAGCGCCTGGCGGCGCCGGGTCGAAGGTCGCGGCACCGGATACGCCGAGAATATCATGTTGCATACTTGACATTTAGATTTAGGTTCGGCCATGCTGGCGTATGGCTAAACGAAAACGACGAAAGAGCGGAGACGCACAACAACGGGATCGAATTGCGGCGCTGCGGCGCAAGATTGTAGAGGCCGCGGGAGAGCGGGCCCTTTGGGGAGTTTCCTCTGATTGCCCCGCCGACGTGGAAGAGCAGTTCCTCCAACAGGTGCTTGCCATCGAGCAGGTCGGAGCAACGCCTCTCTTCGATCAACTGGTCCAAGCGGGGGTCGCCCTACCCCCGTCGAGCGAACTTTCCGACCCGCAACTCGACTCGACGTTGCGTCGGGTATTCGAGGTCCTCGCGGGCTTCGGAGTCTATGTCACGTCGACCGACCATCTCAGCGACCGCGATCTCTACGACCTCCTCTGGCACGACACCCTCCGCCAGCCCGAGACCACGGTGCCCGAGAATCCCAACATCACCTGCATGATCGATCTGACCTCGACCGGGAGTGAGGAGCATATCCAACTCTGGCTCACGTATTACGCGACCGAGGAAGATCGAGAGGCGTGGCAAGCTGACTTCCCGAGCGACCCCCTACCCGCCAAGAAAAGACGTCCGCACGACCGGGATCGAACCCTACCGCATTGGCCACCGCATTCGCCAAGCCGACGAACCGACTGAACACCGCAGCAGTTAGCACTTGACGGAAATACAGGCATACGGTTCTCATGGAACGCGTGAAAGCGACTATCGACATTCCCGACGATCTGTACCGTCGGGTGAAGGCAAAGAGCGCCATGCAGGGACTCCCGGTTCGGGAAGTGGCCATCCGGCTCTTCCGAAGTTGGGTCGAAGGCGGCGAAGCGCAGTCGCCAACCGACCCGTCTGCAGAATCGGCCGATGAGCCGCCGGTATGGTTCGGCTCGTTGCGGCGCTACGCGGGTAGCACAGACACGCCCCACGACATGGAGTCTATTCGCCAGAGCATCGCTCGTCGTCGCTCCCGCCCGCGAAAGAAATCTCGTTGAGGGTAGGACTCGACACGTCCGTGGTCCTCCGACTATTGGTCGGCGAACCTCGGCCGCAGGCAGAAAGAGCGCTCGGATTCGTGTCCGAAGCACGCAACAGGGGCGACGAGACCGTCGTCTCAGACATCGTCGTGAGCGAAACCTACTTCGCGCTACAATATCACTACGGCGTCCCCAAGGGAGAGGCGCCCAGGCAACTGCGCAACTTCTTCGAGTCGGCCGACATCGTTTCGAGCGGCTGCGCTCCCGAAGTGTTACAGACGCCACGACTTGCGAGCGCGAAACCAGGGTTCGTGGACCGAGTCATCCATGCTGGCTACTTGCGCAAGGCGGATCGCCTCGTCTCCTTCGATCGGTCAGCGAACAAATTGGATCGAAGCATCGTCCTTAGATAGGGCGCCAAATCGACACCACATCTGTCGTGTGTAGCGCATCAGCCCTTGATTTGGTCCCCCGCCGCTCGCATCTTCTCTTGCTGCCCGGTCGCACTCAGCGACAGTGCGAGAGCCGCATAGGCGAGTCCGTCGTTGGTGCCCAGCTCGACGCTCCTTCGCGCCGCCACCAACATCTCTTGAGTGGACCGTTGCGGATCGTCGGTCAATTGATTCGTCAGATCGGCATAGTGCGCCAAGGCAAGCATCGCGTAGCCGGCGGAAAAATAGGGCTCGCGCTCGATAACTTTCGTCGCGTACGCGAAATGCCTTCGACCCCAGCGGCGCGGAGCGCGCTTTCGCCCTGTCGACCCGCGCGCGCGGCACGCGCCATTTGCTAAAAAAGTTGTAAGCTTCTATGCGATATTGCATGAAGCAAACATCGGTGGTGCTGGATGAGGGGTTGTTGGAGCAGGCTCGCAAGCGGGCGGCCGAGGGTGGGTTCACTCTCAACGAGCTGGTCGACCGGGCGCTGCGTGATCTACTGGCAAAACGGGCGACCGTAAAAAGCTCTCCGTTTCGCAGTCTGTCGCTAGGGGGTATGGACCCGCGTGTCGATCATTCGCTGGCAGAGTTGAAGCGAGCCTTGGCGCGCTCCGTGCGCTGATTCCAACGGCGCGCTCCGTGCGCTGATTCCTAAGCCTTGGATCGCAAGCCATCGAAGGCCGCGAAGCGCGCTTTCGCCCCTGACGCCGCGCTTCAGCGCGGCCTGTCGACTTGTGCTGTAGCGCAAGTGCGTCGCACTACAGGGCGTACCGAACATTCGTGAGATCCTCAGAGATCGCCCACAGCTTCTTGGCTGCTTCTTCGTCTCGCGAGCGCGCCGACGACCTCACTTTGATCGGGTGACCGCGCATCTCGCCCAGGTCGGCCGGACCGATATAGTCGCCGCCCTGGATATCCGTGCCGGTTGCCGCGCGCAAAGTCGGCAAAGCGCCCATCTCTGAGCTTTGAGCAAAGCCTCGGTTGATCCAGCCCCAGAGGCCTTCCATCAGCGACGAGCCGTCCATGCGCGGCCCTGCGGTCTGGAGATTGGTGCTGGCGTAGCCAGGGTGACAAGCGACACTGATGGTCTCGGCACCGCTGGCGGCAAGACGCCGCTGCAGCTCGTACGCGAAGAGAAGGTTTGCCAACTTGCTCTGCATGTAGGCAGTCCACTTCCAGTAGGAGCGATTGCCGTGCAAATCGTCGAACTCGATCTTCCCCGGCTTGTGCATCGTACTGCTCACCGTAACGACCCGCGACTGTGGTGTCGCTCGCAATCGCTCGAGCAATCGCCCCGTGAGTGCGAAGTGTCCGAGATGATTCGTTCCGATCTGCATCTCGAAGCCATCGGCCGTTTGACGCTTCGGCAACGCCATCACGCCGGCGTTGTTGCACAGCACGTCCAACCGGTCGCGCTTGGAATGAAAGGTCTTGGCAAAGGTCTCGATCGACGCCAAGCAGGCGAGATCGAGTTCCATACACTCCACCGCCGCGTCGGCATAAGTCTCGGCAATCGCCTCCGCCGCCTTACTGGCTTTTCTGATGTCGCGGCAAGCCAAGACAACATCCGCCCCCTTGCCTGCCAGTTGAAGCGCTGCCTCGTAGCCGATCCCACTGTTGCCGCCGGTGACAACGATGGTCCTGCCAGACAGATCCGGAATGTCGTTCGCTGTCCATGTCATCGGAGACGTATAGCGCGCCTATTGCACGCTAGTCCAAAGCGCGCTTCGCACTGGCCGAAAGTCGAAAGCGCGCTGCGCGCGGCTCGGGTCGAAGGCGCTTCGCGCCCGAGTCGAAGGTCGAAAGTGGCGTTCGACCCCGGGCATCGCGCGCTGCGCGGCCTTCGCCAGGCGCGGCACACGCGCGCCACAGGCACGCTATTTTCTTATCGCCCGCCAACCCGCGTTGATCTGCGAGACCGGGATGTCGTCGCGGATGGTTACAGCTCCCATCTTTGTCGGCAGCACTAGGCGGATTTTGGAATCCATGACCTTCTTGTCGAGCTGCATCGCCGTCGCCAAGGTCGCATCGTCGGCCAGATCCGCGGACACAGGCAATCCGAGGCGGTCGATCAGGGCCCTGATGCGGACCGCCACCGCCGCATCGCAGATGCCCGCCTGCGCTGCCGTTGTCGCCGCCGCGATCAAGCCCAGCGCCACGCCTTCGCCGTGTTGGATCAGGCCGTAGCCGGTCGTCGCTTCGATGGCATGACCGTAGGTGTGACCCAGATTGAGGTGGGCGCGAACTCCCGCCTCGCGTTCGTCTTCGATCACCACCGCTGCCTTGATCGCGACATTACGCTCGACGAGCTCGGCAATCACGCCGGGCGAGATCGCTAGGATCGCGTCGGCGTTGGCTTCGATAAAGTCGAAGAGTGTTGGGTCTCGCAGCACCGCGTGCTTGACACATTCGGCGAGGCCGCACCTCATCTCGCGCAACGGTAGAGTTTTCAGTGTCAGCGGATCGGCTACGACCGCCACCGGTTGATGAAAGGCGCCAATCAGATTCTTACCCTGGGGAACGTTAACCCCGACCTTGCCACCGACACTCGAGTCGACCATCGCCAACAACGTCGTCGGAACCTGTACAAACGGCACACCGCGAAGATAAGTCGCCGCGACGAAACCTGCCGTGTCGCCCGTAACTCCGCCGCCAAGAGCGACGACTGGGCTGCGCCTCTCCAGCCGGGCGTCGAGGAGTTGGTCGTAAACCGAGCGAACTGTATCCAAGTTCTTGTTGGCCTCGCCGGCCGCCAACACGACCTCCAGCACTTCGAAACCGGCTGACTGTAGCGAAGCGTTCGCCGCCTCACCGTGCAACCCGGCGACATTCGCGTCAGTCACCAAAACACAGCGGGCGGCCGAAGCCCGCCCCGCAACTTGCTCGCCCAAGCCGGAAAGCGCGCCAGACTCGACCGTTACCTCGTAAGAGTGGTGGGGAAGGACGACCGAAACCATCGCGATCAGATAGCACAAGATGGGGCAGCGGGCAGCCCGACACCCGCCCGCGAGCCGCCTTTGACCTAGGCCGGCGAGGCGTGCAGCATGGAACATACGGAATCGGAGGTCCGCCGATGAAGAAACTTGCGCTGTTTTTGCTCCCAATCGGTGCCTTAGCCTTGCTCCTGGCACCACCCATCGCCGAGGCTAAAGACGGTCGAGCCCGGGTGCGCCACGAGCGCCGTCACTCTCCTCGGCGCCGGCTCGGACCTCCTTTGGCCTTCCGCCACAATCCAAGACACTTGCACAGCCGCCACTACCGACATCACCCACACCGTTATCGTCCCTATCGCTACGGCTTCAGGCGTTATTCTTACTGGGCACCCTTCGGCTTCGGCTTCGGTTGGCCGCACCGCCATCGCGCAGATTGCCGCCATGCGGATCACCACGAGCACGACGAAGAACCGGCCGACCGTGAGCAGGAGACCATCTTCGAGTACGGCGCAGGGTGGCGACTGTACGGAGAGGGAAACACCTACGACGCACTCCGCGCATTCGCGCAGGCAGCGAGCGACGATCCAGAAGACAGTGTAGCCAAGGTCGGCGTTGGACTCGCCGCCGCCGAGACCGGTGACCTAGCCAGGGGCGTGTGGTCCATGCGCCGCGCCTTTCGCGTCGATCCAGGCGGAGTTCGCTACGTACCCGTCGACCGTCGCATTGCCGGCCGTATCCGCGCCCTGCTCAGCGCCTATCGCAAAGATGCACGCCAACCCGCCAACCGCATCGATCACTCCTTCATGTTGGCGGCGCTACACTACTTGCTCGACGAAGAAGGCGCCGCCAGCGACGAAGTTCGTCTAGCGCGCGAATACGGCGACCGCAGCAACAGCGCGAACAATCTCGAAAAATTGCTGCAGGATCGAGTCAACGCGAAACGTTGATTCGATCCTCAGAGTCGAAGGTCACAAGCGGCTCCGCGCGCCTGTGTCGAAAGTCAGCCCATCTTCGACCCAGGGCCCGCCAGGCGCTTCGACCCAGGCGCCGCGCCTGGTGCACTTTTAACGGAACGCGGAACGCACCGCCCTTGAGGCTCGCGCCGCAGGCGCGCTACTTGGCTTCTGGGTCGGATCCAGGATAGCGTTTGGCGGTGGAGGAACGATGAAGAACCTGGCGCTATCTATGTTGTTTGCCACTGCGCTGGCAACTCCCTCTCCGGCTGAGCAACTAGCAACAGTCGGTGGTCGGTCGATTGATCGCACCGAAGTGGAGAAGGCTGTCGCGAGTGAACTCGCCGAGCTGGAGAGTCGTCGCTACCAGGTCCTGCGCGACGGGCTTGAAATGGTCGTCAGCGAAGCACTCCTGGAGCTCGAGGCTGCGGACCGTAAAACCACTGTCGAGCAGGTCGTCGAGACCGAAATCTTTGCAAAGTCGAGCGAACCGACGAACGCGGAAATCCAGGCCCTCTACGAGCAACACAAGAGCACACTCCAAGGGGCACCCTTGGAGGAAGTCCGGGAACGCATGATCGACTACCTGAAACAGGTCGATCTCGCCGCCCGCCAGGAGTCCTTTCTATCGACCCTAAAGAAAAAGTTCCCAACGGTCGTATCCCTGCGCCCTCCGACTGTCGAGGTCGAAGTTGGTACTCGTGTCCGCGGGCCGGCTGACGCGCCGATCACGATCGTCCAGTTTTCTGACTATGAGTGCCCATTCTGCAAGCGGGCCGAAGTGTCAGTGAACAAGGTGATGGACACCTACGGTGACCGTGTTCGACTCGCCTACCGCGACTACCCGCTGGACTTTCACGCCAACGCCCGACCGGCTGCCGAGGCTGCCCACTGCGCCGACGCGCAGGGCAAATTCTGGCAGTATCACGAGAAGTTGATGGCCAGCGACTCGCTGTCCACTGACACGCTCAAGTCGGTTGCTGGTGCGGTTGGCCTCGATCGCGCCAAGTTCGACGCTTGTATCGACAACGGGCAGCACAAAGACGCGATCGCGGCCGATATCGCTGCGGCCGAGAAAGCCGGCGTCAATGGGACGCCAGCCTTCTTCATCAATGGCCGAATGCTCGACGGCGCACAGCCCTTCGATGCCTTCAAGGCAATCATTGACGAGGAACTGGCCTGGATCGCTGCCAGGGCTAAGTAAGAGGGTCATTCACTAGTGACCGATTGCCGCAAAGACCACCCCCTAGCCGCCTGCTCGGTAAGGAGGAGGGACTTTTCGGAATGAGTATCTGACAAACAACCTTTGACCGCCCAATTTTTGGAAGGGCAACTTTTTTGGAATCAATGGCGGACGCAAAAAATCAAATAGAACCAGCGGAGACCGGTCGGTTTCGGTTGCTGTATGACCTCGGCTGCGCGTTTGCGGCGCGCATCGAGCTCGACGAGCTGTTTCCGTTCATCGTCAACAAGTGCCGCGAAGTCTTTGACGCGGAAGGCGCTTCGGTGCTGCTGCTAAACGACGAGGAAACGGAACTTTTCTTTCCTTACGTCGCAGACGCCGATCCGGGCGTCGCCGATCGTCTGCGTCAGCTGCGGGTGCCTTCGGACAAGGGAATCGCAGGCTCGGTCTTGAGCAGCGGCAACGGGGTCCGGGTCGACGATGTGGCGTCCGACTCAAGATTCTTCGCGGTCGTCGATGAGGCCACCGGCTTCACTACGCGCAACGTACTGTGCGCGCCATTGCGCACACATCAGGGCGTCATTGGCGTTCTACAAGTGGTGAACCGACGCGCTGAGGAGCAATTTTCCGACGACGACCTCCAGTTTCTCGAAGCGCTGGCGGGCGGCACAGCCGTTGCGATCGAGAACGCTCGCCTCTACGCGAAAGTGAAGGCGTCCGAGGAGCTGCTACGCGTTCAAGTCGGTGCGTTGCGCCGCGACATCGTGCACCGCAACCGCTTCCCGGACATGGTCGGCAATGGCCCGGCCATGAACGAAGTCTTCCAGCTCATGGAAAGCGCCGCAGCATCACCGATCACGGTTCTCATCGAAGGTGAGACCGGAACCGGCAAGGAACTCGTCGCCAGCGGAATCCACAACGCCGGTCCACGTGCCGACGCACCATTCCTGGCCGTCAACTGCGCTGCTCTCTCCGAAACCCTTCTCGAAAGCGAACTCTTCGGGCATCGCCGTGGCGCCTTCACGGGCGCAACACAGGACCACCGCGGACTCTTCGAAGCTGCGCAAGGCGGCACAGTCTTCCTCGACGAAGTCGGGGAGATGCCGACGTCGATGCAAGCCAAGCTGTTGCGCGTACTCCAGGAAGGCGAAGTAATCCGAGTCGGCGACTCCGAGCCGCGCAAGGTTGATGTTCGCATCATCTCGGCAACCAACCGGAATCTCGAAGAGGAGGTGGAGGCAAACAATTTCCGCGAGGATCTATTTTACCGACTCGCGGTATTCCCCATTCATGTTCCCCCCTTGCGCGAACGACGCGAAGACATCCCCGCATTGTGTCAGCACATGGTGGCCAAGCAGAGAACGGTCAGCGGCTGCAACGGGATTACCGACGAGGCCCGTGAACAACTGATGGGTCACGCTTGGCCCGGCAATATTCGCCAGCTAGAGAACGAGATCGAGCGCTCCGCCGTTCTCGCTGGAAGAGGTGGAGTCATCGAGATCGCGCATTTGTCCGCCAAAGTGCGCAACGCGGCGCCCGCCGCCAGCGTGACCGCAACTCCGGCAGCGCCAGCAATTTCCGATGGCGAAGATCCGACTCCACTGCGCGAAGCGCGGGCGACATTCGAAGCCAATTTCATCCGCCAGGCCCTCGGCCAAAACGAGCGCAACGTTTCGAGGACCGCTCGGGTCCTAGGGTTATCCCGCGTCATGCTGCAGAAGAAGATGAAAGAGTACGGACTCAGAGACGAGTAGATGATCGAAATCACTAAACACGGGCACGTATTCGTTCTGACCATGAACGCAGGTGAGAACCGCTTCAATCGACACTCCGTCGACGCCCTCAATGCGGCTCTTGACGAAGTCGAGGCAACCACCGGTCCAGCAGCGTTGGTTACGACCGGTGGCACCGAGAAGTTCTATAGCAACGGCCTGGACCTCGACTGGATGATGGGCGATGGCAAGGATGAAGCGCAGGCGATGGTGAGCGACGTGATCCGCATCTTCGGGCGGGTCATGGCCAGCGGAGTACCTTCCGTGGCAGCGATGAACGGTCACGCCTTTGCCGGTGGCGGCATGCTCGCGATGGCACACGACTTCCGCGTCATGCGCCGTGACCGTGGGTACTTCTGCCTTCCCGAAGTAGACCTCGGCTTGCCGTTGGCTGACGGAATGGCAGCCGTTCTGGGCGCCAAGCTGCCCAACGACGTCTTTCGCGAGCTGCTGTTGACCGGAGCACGGATCGGCGGCGAGCAATGCTTGCACTACAAGATTGTCGATGAAGTCGCCGACGGCAACCAAGTTCTTGCCCGAGCGATAGAACGGGCCGAAGCCCTGTCGGGAAAGCACCGTGGTGCCTACGCAGCGTTGAAGCGGAACATGTACGACGCAGCCATCAAGATTTGTGAAATTGGCAGTGTACCTGGGTAACGCGGGTTAGCCGTGCGTTGAACACCGATGGCTCCCGCGCAAAGGAACTAGATCGGCGAATACAAAAAAAGGGCGGCTCTTACGAGCCGCCCTTTCTCTTTGTGTTTCGAACCCAATCTACGTTGGGGTGTCGGTTGCCGTCGCGGTGTTTGTGGCCGTCGGCGTATCCGTTGGCACCGGCGTATTGGTCGACGTCGATGTACTGGTAGACGTCGGCGTATTCGTGGACGTCGGCGTGCTGGTAAACGTCGATGTACTCGTGGACGTCGGCGTATTCGTCACTGTCGGAGTGTCCGTCGCTGTCGAGGTGCTGGTCGGTGTACTGGTTGCGACTGGAGTACTCGTCGGTGTGTCCTCGGGAGTCGGCGTCGGCGCGGCAAGAAGAACGCCGATCACCTGTCGGCTCACGCTGCCGTTTCCTCCGGGCGCCGCCGTTGTCGGATCTGACGTGACCGTCACCGTAACACTGGCATTCACATTGACGTCACCAACACCCGGCTCCGCGTCTGCTACGGCAAAGGAGAACCGATTCAGACCGAAGATCGGATTGCCAAAGGACTGTGCGTCAGGCAATTGGAACGACGCGGGTTGCCCGAGCAATTCGAGCCCCTCGCTGACCGTGATCGCCACCGTTGAACCGCCGACGATCGGATTGTCCAAGAAGTCCGACAACGAGAGCGTAAACGCCTGACTGCCACCGTCTGGAATGGTGTACCCGCCACTCGGTTGGATGTCCAAGATCGTGTTGCCCGAGAACGTAATCGCGATATCGCGCCAGATCAGGGCATTGCTGTCCCATACACCTGGGCCTTGGGCACTATCCCAAACACCGTTGCCATTGACATCAACAAGAGTCTCGAACGGGTTCTCCGGATCGTAGACATTGTTGCCGTTGGCGTCGATGAAAGGCTCGGGAACGTCGCTGAAAGTCTCACCGAGGTTGTAGACTCCGTCACCGTTGGCATCGACAAACGCTTCTTCACCGCGGGTAAATCCGATGACCCGGACGATACCATCCGGCGGGAAACGACCACCCTCAGTGATTAACGTCGCATTCGCCCGCCCGTCAGAGTCCGACAACGTCGGGTTGACGACTGACGATGCGTTGGACTGAAAACTAACGACCGTACCTTCCGGTGCAGCGTTACCGAAACGGTCATTCAAGAACGCTGTGATTGTATCCTCGATACCCAAAGTGACGCCACCGGCGACGTTCACGAAAGCGGCCGCCAGACTGAAGCGGTCAAAGGCAGGAGGAGCTCCAACGATCCGGACGCCGCCAGATTGAGTGAAGATGGTTGGATCCGAAACGAGCTCGGCACGAACCCGAACGCTCGAGGTCCGGCGCCCCGAAGTGAGAACCGTAGAAACTGTTCCATCCGGGCCCGTAACGCCTTCACCTGGCGAAACAGCTTCACCGCCAAGCGACTGTACACTGAAGCGCACAGGAATCCCTGCGACCGGCTGTGCCTGAGGATCGGTTACGCGGAACGTAACCACTGACTGCTCAGCGATTCCAGAGCCACGCACACCCACACTGGTTGGGTCCGCTTCGACGAAAGCCATCGCTGCCGGCCGCGGCGTGAAGGTCGCGGTCGCCGTGATTGTGTCCTGTAGGGTCGGCGTTGGCGTCGGAGTATCCATCGGAGTCGTTGTATCGGTCGGCACTCCCGTAGCGGTTGGTGTCCGCGAAGGAGTACTGGTGGGAACCAGCGTCGGTGTCGGTGTCGCTGGCTGCCTTGCTTCGACCCTAAGACTCGTCGAAGCATTCCCGTTAAACGCCGGAGGCGAGTCAAACGTCGAGTTATTGGTCAGACCGCGGAACGCGGTACTGAGCTCGAGAATGTACGTCTGTCTGTCGTCAACGTCGGGAAAGTTCCCCTCGGTCACAACCACCGAAACGCGGAACAAGTTTACACCCACCTCAACCGCACCGAAGGTTTGCGCATCCGGTACAATGATGACGCCTTCTTCCCCGAGGCCTAGGACCGCAAGGTTCGGTTGGAGAACATTCCCACTAATCCGAGTTGCAAGAAACGATACACTCGTTTCCGACGTGACCGGGTTGCCGTCGGCATCGGCCAGGGAAACCAGGAGATCTACCGGCTCCCCAAAAAACACATTCAGCAGCTCCTGATCTACCGACACGATGGGTGCGCCAGAAAACGTCACATCTCGCCGGGCAAAGAGAAGAGCTTCCGAATCCCACTGACCAGGACTCTGAGCCCGGTCCCATTGCCCGTTGCCGTTGACGTCCACAAAGCGCTCTTCTGTGACGGCGGGGTCAAATTGTCCGTTTCCGTTTGTATCGATGAAAGGTTCAGGAGAGTCAGTGAAGGGCTCATCCGCCCCCCGAACTCCGTCACCGTCAACATCGACGAAACTCTCTTCACCAATCACCGTCATAAGGACACTTACAATCCCGTTCGGGGGGATCGGCGACTCAGAGATCAATGACGCGGTCGCAATACCACTCCCGTCTGTGACCGACTGATCTGCCACCGCTCCGCCATTGGATATAAAGTTGACCACCGTTCCTTCGACAACGGGGTTACCAAAAGCATCATTGACGAATCCAGTGAGGATGTCCGTAAGGCCGTCTCGGGCCCTTCCGGCGATGTTTAGAAATTCCGGCGAAAGGCTAATACGATCGGCATTGGGCCTGCCGCCGACAATATTGATCGGCTGAGATCGGGCCACCAAGTCGGCGGTTCCGTTTCCGTCGGAGTCAACGGAGGCAGTTACCCCTAAAGGAGACGCTCGGGTACCCGCCAAAACAGAGGTTCGAGCGAGTCCGTCCGAGTTCGTCACAGCCAATGCGGGGTCTACCATAGCTCCACCCACGCCACCAACAAAGAAGTTGACGGCAACGCCCGGCACAGGCTCGCCTTGAACGTCGGTTACCAAGAAGGTCACAATCGACTGACTGGTCCTTGACGCCCCACGAACACCGATGACCGATGGAACGGCCTGCTGAAATGTAATGGACCGCGGCTCACCGCCGCCGCCCGGGATGACGCCGGTGGCCGTGAATTCGACGGAAGTCGTAGCTGCAGCAAATCGTCCAATCCCTCCACCGTACACGAGTACGTCTACGGCTCCTTCCGCCACAGACCCGGCGCTAATGGAAAGCGTCGCGGTCGCGACACCGTTCCCATCGGTAATCGACCGGATAATCCATGGAGGAACCGCACCGGCACCAAAGCTGCCGAGGCCAGGGTCTGTCTCGAACGAGAGTTCAACGTTCGGGACCGGATCACCCTGGCCATTGAGAACGACCGCCGTGATCAAAGAAACCCCCGGCTGCTCTTGGGTCACCACAACCCGGGAGGGTGCGGGCGCCACCACAAGGTCATCGACAATGCCCGGCAGAACAAGGATCTCGTTGGTAGAAATCCCGTCCGTGCTGACGACCAGCGAGAAGCTCGCTCCCTCGAGGACAGACGGGAAGTTGACGCAAGTGATCGCAGTACCTGGCTGCGGCACAACCGGCACCGTCTGCTGCGGTGGAAACTGTGAGGTATCGCAGGGAGGCGGTCCATTCGTGACCGGGAAACCCACCACAGAGATGCGGTCTCGAACCGCAGAATCAACACCGAAAGAGCCGATCGAAATCGAGACAGGGGTTCCGTCCGCAACCGTATTACCATTGTTATCGGTCACGAAGACCGCAACCGTTGTCGTCAGCGTGCCATCGTTGTTGACGACAGAAACGCTATTCACTGTGGCTGAGATACGGCCCGGCGCACCGCCTGTCACGGTTATCGCAACACTCGTCGCGCGGATACACCGCAAACCGGCGTCGTCCGGATGAGAGCACGGCACAGTTTCACCGGCGTCCGCCCCGGACACAACCTCGGCCCCGATCGTGATCGTCCCGATCTCAGTACCAGCACGCACCGTGATCTGAGCACTTCCGGCCTGATCCGTCAGTGAAACGAAGCGGTTGTCGGGATCAATCTCACAGGTCTCCCCCGCCGGACACTCGGCGTTGGAAGCGCATGTCTCGATGGTCGTCGAACAGAATCCCCCAGCCGAGTTGGCAGGGAGCAGGGTTGTACCAGCAGCACTGCGTGATTCGTCGAGGAAGAATCGAACCTTCGCATCCACGACTTCGTTATTGCCGCTGTCGCGGACGATCCCTCGAATCTGCGTGAGTTCCCGCTCGCCATTGCCGCGGGTGCGAATGACTGTATTGTTCGCTCCTAGAGAGATCGACGACGGCTCGCCCGTACCTTCGACCGTGTTTCCATCACACGGCTCAGTACCCGGTACAATAAAGACCTGCGCAGTCCCTTCGATGCCTGCGGCTCGTGCTCGATACTCATACGGAATGATTCCACCCATTGAGTCGACTCGAACCGGAGCGCCGATCGGGATCTGGAGTGTCGTTTGGGCGACGCCGCCCTGGTTGCCGACATCCTCTGTCGTCTGAACCAGCGGCAGGAAGCGTCCCAAACCCTGATCGGTCAGAAACAGGACATTGACCCCGTTCAGAGGACGGTTGTCAGCGTCGAAGACGACTGCTCGCATAATGATCGAACCACCACTGTCACTTCCACAGCGTGTATCCGAAGCTTCGACCAGCACTGTGCCGACCGGGCGCGGCGCGTTTCCAGGTACGATCGAAAATGACGCCGAACCCTCGATGCCACCGGGAACGGCGGCTGTAACACGGACTTCCCCTGGAGGGGCTTCCCCCGCGGGAATGTCAATAACGATCTCAGCCACACCGCCAAGCTCTCGACCATCTGGCTCGATGATCGACACCGTCCTCTCGGTAATCGGACGTAGCGTGCCGACCTTCGGCTCGAAGTCGAAGAGAATATTGACGTTGTCGACAGGCTCATTGTTGGAATCAAACACAATCGCCCGGACAGTCACCCGGCCGCCAGCCGCCGAGCTGATCGCAAACGGTGAGAGCTCCATGAAGATTGTCTGCACGTCATCCACCGGGTCGGGTGTCTGCGTAAACGTTGGGCGAACCACCGTGCCGGTAGAACCGGGAGGTGGTGTTGGCGGAATTCCACCGCGCACCGTAACACGCAAGAAAACTTCCTTGTTCATACTCGGGGCTTGCGCTCGGATCACAGACTGACCATCAAACACGCCGCTAACCGAACCGATCAACTGACCGTTCGAATCGGTCGCCCCATCGCCACCGGTCACCTCGGTGTTCGTACCGTCGCTCAGCTCGATGCTCACACCCGACATCGGTCGGCCGCCCTGATCGAACGCGGTGACGACAAAGCGTGTCTCTTGGCCACTGGCCAGAGTCAGATCGTCGAGGCCGAGGCACAACTGGCCGGAGCCGTCGCATACCTCAAAGTTCGGCACAACCGCGCCACCGCCGGGGATCGGCGTACTCGGAGGATTGGCGGATCCACCGCCACCTCCGCCGCCACCACCACAGGCGCTCAGCGCCGCCGAAGCCAGGAATGCGAATATCACTGCTACCTGTCGGCCCATCCTATTACCTCCCAATCGATCCATTCCGCTGGTCGTCTTTCGTCAAATTCCAAACAATTAAGCTTCGCAGTTGTTGAACTCGGTGAGTTCCATCCCGAGACCGGTCGTGACTCCAAACGTTTCATTGTTGGCGTCGCGCCCGCTGAGGCTCACGAACGCTCTCACGAGTTCCGTCTCGAACGGGGTCACATTGCAGGACTCTCCCCCGACCAGTTCTTTCCGGCTCAGGGGGAACAGTGTAAACGGGATCGTAGTCTCCTGGGGGACACACGGAGAGCCCCCGCACTCGAAGGCTGCGGAGCAAGACTTCGTGGCATCATCTGAACAACGCATCCCCGGAATCACCAGCCCACCAGCCAAGTTCGTGTTCTGGCCGGCGATCCCAGAACCGGGATAGCTAACCTCAATCGTATCGAGAAAGATGTCCGACTTGCCGCGATTGATTAAGACGGCTGCCGCAAGCGTCTGGCCGAACGGTTCGACGGTTGTTTGTCCGCCGCCGCCACCGCTTACAGCAGAGCAGTCCGTAAAGCACACATCGATCTGCGCCGCGCCGCTGGCCACTTGGTCCACGGGATTCACGGCTCCGTTGACGACACGAACCAGCTGCAACGTCCCTTGCCCAGCCCCGCCGAAGCTATCTGAACCACAGCCCCACAACCCCAGGCTCAACCCCGAAACCACGATTGTCATTCCGCTCAACCACCGCATCTTTGCCTCCGTACTCGCCATCGCTCGTGCGTCTACTGTTGCGTTCTCAAAAAACTCGCGAGTTCATCGACTAGCTCGTCGATCTCGCGATCCGATGTATCGACCTGTAGATCCGCGTGCCCGTAAGCGTCTGCTCGCTCAGCCAAAAGCCCGCGAATCCGATCCACTGAATCATTACCTGAGAGAAGTGGACGGGTGTCGCCCTCTGCGCGCGCTCGGCGCGCGATGACTTCAGGACGCGCCGTCAGGCAAACAATTGGCGCGGCTGCCTTGAGAAGCGCCCGATTGTCAGCGTCAACGATCGCCCCACCGCCGGTTGCAACCACGGCGCCCTTGAACCCTAGCGCCGAAGTGATGGCGCGCTTCTCGGCACTACGAAAGTAGACCTCGCCGCTGTTCGCGAAGATCTCCGACACCGGACGTCCCTCATCACGTTCGATGAGAGCGTCGGTATCGACGAACGGCACACCCAGACGATCAGCCAAACTACGACCAACTGTACTCTTGCCCGTTCCCATGAATCCCGTAATCACCACAATCGTCATCCCCAGCACTCAGCCCGGCGGATCAGCCAGTCTCCGAGCACCATCACTCACTCTCGTCCAGTTCTCCTGTTATCGGCTACGTAGACTCAGCCGTTGCCGCCGCCGCGTCGCTGCCAGAGCTGCGACGCACTGGGAAGATTCTTGACACGGTATGGACCGAGCACGCGCGGAGTAATGAAGACCAGCAGGTCCTCACGACGCTTGACGCGCGAGCTGTTCTTGAAGAGCCAACTCAACCCAGGGATGCGATCGAAGAACGGTAGTCCGTTCTGCGCAATCGAGTTGTTGTCACGATAGATTCCACCGAGGACGACGGTTTGCCCGTCGCGCACCAAGACCTGCGAAGTCGTCTGCCGCGTAATTTCCGTCGGAATGCCATCAACCTGGCGCGCAAAGTCGGCCTGACTCGATTTGGCGAACATGTCGAGCAGGATGAACCCGTCGCCCGAGACCTGCGGAGTCACCTCGAGGGTGATTCCCGTTTCGATCTTCTCGGTTGCCGACTGACCGGCCCCAGCCGCGCCACCGGCACCTGTGTTGATGACAGTACCGGTGCCAGGCAAACGTACGCGCAATACGGTCAGACTCTGGATGGTCGCCGGCACGTTGTTCAACGTAACGACGCGCGGTCGCGAGATGACCCGACCTTTCCCTTTCGTCTCGAGCGCTGAGATGCGCAGATCGAGGGCTTGAGCACCGGTCAAAGAACCCAGCGCCAAGTCGAGCGCGGCTCCGTTACCGGCCGCGACGTTGGCGGGAAAATCGAAAAGAAACGGCACACCGCCCGAACCGTTGTTGAGACCGCTACCACCAAAATTGACCGTGCCCGGAAAGTCCGAGCCAGTACTGGTACCGCTCTGCGGGCCGACGTTGGCATTGTATCCCCACTGGATACCGAGATCGCGGGTGAAGTCGGTCGTCGCTTCGACGATGCTCGACTCGATCATCACCTGCGGAATTTGCACATCGAGACGGCGAACGAGATCCCGCGCCGAGTCGATTCCATTGCGAACATCTCGCACGATCAAAGTATTCGTAAACTCATCGACCATGACGCTACCGCGATTCGACAGAACACCCACTTCATCCGTTTGGTCCTGTGCACCGCCACCACCACCGGAATTGCCCCGGGACCTAATCGAGCGCGCCGCGCCACTGATCAAATCGGCAACCAATTTGGCCTTGTGGTAGTGCACGCGGAGATACGCGACCTCGAGCGGCTCGATTTCCCGTGCAGCCTCTTGCGCCTTGGCGATCTCTTCACGCTCCTCGCGCAACCGTTTGATGGTCGAGATGCGAACGACGTTTCCCTCTCGAACGCTCTCCAAGCTCTGCACCTGCAATACGATGTCGAGTGCTTGATCCCACGGCACATCGAAGAGGCGGAGTGTGATCGTGCCTTGCACATCATCAGTTGCGACAATGTTGAGATTCGACACGTCGGCCAACAAGCGGATCACGTTGTTGATGTCGGCGTCCTTGAGGTCCAGCGAGATCGGCTGGCCGTAGTAAGCTTTTCGATTGGCCCCACCACGACCAGGTGTCGCAAGAATGCCTCCAAGCACGATCCCGGTGTCGTGCTCGAAACTCCGCCTTGGAGCCGGCGAATCATCAACCGTCTCAAGCGTCTGCGGAACCGACGGCGGAATGATGATTGGCTCGCGATCCTGAAAGATCGAAACGACCGGAGCTCGACTGGGTGACGCACCAACCCCAGGGGAAACACGAATCCCCGGAGCCGCCGCCTGTCCCGCCGGAGCGACGCCCGAAGCGGCGACCACTGGGTTGGGTGGTGGAACAGCGCCCGGCAGCGGCCGATCGCTGAACACAACCTGCTCGCGAACCGGCAGCATGGTGCCGTGCGGCTCACCAATGAAAGCAACGAGAGTGTCGCTCAGGCTGTCCACCGTATACGGCGGCACGCTCGAGCCACGCATCTGAATCGTTAGGCGAATCTTTCCAGAATCACTGCCGAGTTGGATCTGATCGATCAACTCGTTGTCAACAGGAAAGCGCTGCGACGCGATGTCGCCGGGCGTATCCCCATACAGCTCGACCACCAAACGACTCGGATTGTCGAGCGTAATGTACGACACATCCCGCGGTGGTCCAGTCAGCTTGGCAAAGACTCCCTGCTGTCCGTTGTCTTCGATGATTCGCACTTCGCGAACCTCGAGCATCCCAGCAGCCGGCGCTACTTCAAACCCGCCAGCTGGGGGCGCCGAAACAACCGGACCGCTAACTTCTGTTCGTGTCGACTCCTCCTCTAGTAGAGGTGGCTTTGGAGCACAGCCCCACAACACGGCGGCGGTTATGGCAACCGCTACCCCCCTGGACACACCCATCCCAATAGCCCGTCGCGTCATCATCTCTCCTCAACCCTACTTTCGTCCCGGCTTTTTGTTGCGGCCTGGCTTCGCGTTCTTCCCTACCTCTTCTTCTTGCGGCATCTCGAGGATCGCCTTGCGAACCTGCTCGCGCCCGTAGAAGTCGACGTAGGTTTCTTCGACGATGATCTGTCTCGGTTGCACATCGGTTACGACACCACTGCGGCGACCAATCTGAGTCCCCGGCGTGACGATGTAGCCCATCCCCGCATCGTCCTGGACCATCGCGCGCGGCGGCTCCAGATCGAGCAGAACTCCAACCACCGTCAATTGTTGCAAGTCATAGCGCTGCAAAGGCGTCAGGAACGTTTCGTCGGCAACCTTCTTCGGCTTCAAGTCAAGAGTAAACGGCCGAAACGGATCGCGATCACGCGGGTCTGGTACCGCAGCTCGCGAATTGTCCGCACCGTCTCGTCCAAGCTCGTCGGGCAAGAGAACCGCAGGCAAGTCCGAAGGAAGGTCCGGCGGTAGCGCCGGCACAGGAGCGCGCTCTCCGTCTTCCACCGGGCGCAGAGAAGCGTGTTCGACGCCCGGTCGGGCCGAAGGGGCAACTTCGCCGACCTCTTCTTGGGCCTGTAGTGCACCCAAGCTGGTCAGCACGACACCGAGAGTAATCGCTGCGTAGTTCACCGCTTTTTTCTCCCCTTCTTCTTCTCGCGCTCTTTCTGTAAGCGAATCTCTTCGCGCTCCTCGTCATCGAGAAATCGGAAGGTGGTCGCCGAGCACGAAGTCTGCAACTTCACGGGGTCTTCCTCGACTACATTCGGCCCCTTCATTCCGATGTCCTTCACATTCACAATTCGGGTCAGTCCACCGACTTGGTTGAAGAACTCTTCGACTTGGAAGTACGTGCCACGCACGAGGATCTCGACCGGGACCTCGGCATAGAAGTCCTGATAAATCTCCGGACGTTGCCGAAACTGAGCGATCTCTAGCCCAGACTCGCGGGCAACCGCCGAGATGCCACTCAATAGATCTGGGATCTCTTTCGTGTCGGGCAACTGGGCGACGGCCTTGCGTAGCGCAGCCCTCAGGTCGGCGAGCTCTTGCTTGGCTTTACCGAGGTTCGCAGCCAACGCCTTCTTCTTGCTGAGGTCGTCCACCTTCGCCTGCAGGTCGACCCGTCGCGCATCAATCAGGTCCACGCGCGGCCAGTAGATGAAGTAGGCGTAACCAAAGAAGACCAGGAACACACTGCCCACCAGCATCAACACACGCTGCCGGACAGGCATATCCATCAAGCGTTCGAGGAGTTCAGTCATGCGTTCTTCTCCCGACCGGTTCGATCGGCACCAGCTTCCTTGACGCCTTCAGCTTCCGGCTTGACACCGTTGCGCCCGAAGTAGTCGATCGTCGCCTTGACGATGAAGCGTGTGAACGACACCGGCGCTCCCGCAGTTTTGGGCAGGTTCGCGGCCGACCGTCGCGATGTTTCCACGAGGTCAACGGCGACAAAGTATTGGGACGACGACAATTGCCGCATGAAACGCGCAATCGTTTCGTTGTCCAGGGCCATTCCTGTCAGCGTCGCATTGGCATTGCCTTCGTTGAAATCGAGCAACCAAAGATTCTCCGGCGTTGCGACGCTCAAGTCCTGCAACACACGCGCCGGGCCGACCCGCTTGTCGTTGAGATCCTGGACGACTTGGAGCTTAGCCTGGACATCGAGACGGACGCGGTCGAGATCATTCACTTCCTCGACCTTCTGGTTGTAGATCTTGATCTGGTCTTGCGTATCGCGAATGTCTTTTTCGATCTCCGCGATCTGCCGTCCCTGGATCATGTAAGGCACGATCATAATGAGGGCTGAAATGGTCGCCCCGAGGGCAACCAGCGACGCCTGGTTTCGCCGCCCGACGGCACGCTCGGCATCGCGAAGCGGCAGTAAGTTAATGCGAATCATTTGTCCACCGGCCTTCTCACCGCGAGTCCTACCGCGATGGCAAACTCTGAGGAGCGACGACGCAACGCAGCAACGTCCACGCCGTCATCGATCAGAATTCTTCCAAACGGATCCGAAACTTCGACGGGAGCCTCGGCCCGCTCGGCAAGCCGATTAGCTAGCTCCGGTGTCTGCGCCCCGCCGCCACTCAAGTAGAGTACGTCGATGCGCTCGTCTGTCGCTGCAGTCCAAAAGAAGGACAGCGCGTAGTGCACCTCTTCAATCAGAGCGTCGACCGCAGGGAGCAACGCCATGCTGACCTGCTCTTCATCAAAGTCGCCCGCGGCAACGCCAAGCTTGATCCGTTCCGCTTCGTCGGTCGGAATGCCGAGATCGCGGACCAGCGCTTCGGTGATGTCGCGACCGCCGACCGGCACATCTCCAGTAAAGGTCGATCGACCTTCTTTGAGAATATTGATCGAAGAATAGCGCGACCCAATATTGACGAGTGCGGCGACTTGATTCTCAAGCGGGTCGTAGTTGAGCTCGTACATATTGTCGAGCGCAAAGTAATCGACATCGACCACGACCGGAATCAGCCCGGCAACCCGTAGAGTGTCGGCGTAGCTGCTGACAATGTCCTTCTTGGCCGCAGCCATCAGGACTTCCACTTCTTCGCCTTCGAGTTCGTCTCCTTCAGTCCCCGTCACTTGAAAATCGAGGTTGACGTTCTCGAGCTCCTCCGGAATGAAGTTGCGGGCCTCATACATGACGGCCTGCTCGGTCTCCTGAGGTCCTTGGTTCGGCAGCTTGACCCGCTTGATCATGACGGCAGGACCCGGAACCGCCGTCACTGCCTTGCGAGCCCTGATACCCCTTTGCTCGAGCAGCCCTTTGAGCGCCTCGGCGACCATGTCCGGCTCGGTGACCATATTACTGTGAATCGCCGAGGTCGGAGTCGCTACCGATCCATAATTGAGGACCTCCAAGCCATGGGTCCCCGTGCGCGCCTCGATCACCTTAATCGAGCTCGACCCTATGTCGATGCTGACATAGTTCTCTTCACGCTTGAAAGGGTTCAGGTCCCCCAGCGATACTGTAAAAAGGCGTTTTACGCTGTCCGGCAGTGCCGCCATCTCATTGATCACCTTTCATTATCGTCCCGTAATCGCATACCACGTCGCATGCAGTTTTTGTACAAGCTTTTTTGGATTGACCTTGGCGCCCCATGAGCCGCCTTAAGATCCGAAATAACCCAGCCAGATCCAGGCAAGGTGGCTAACCAGCGAAATCCGGGCCAAGTCACCTGCGACAAAGTTCATGGGACTGGCCACATGATTTGTCGCTCTCAACAGCATGCCCCGGCACACAAATAACCGTCGGCTGGCACGAAAATGTCGAAGAACCTGCCTGCTGACATGCTGCATGGCCGAAAACCCCTGAGAATTGGGCATCTAGGTGAGCAGATTCGCTGCCGCATGGTAGGTCAGCGTCCAGAAAATGGCGCATGCCTATCACTTCGCAACAGATGAACCCTGGCTCAGTTCCTTTTAGGGTGTGCCCCAGGGCTTTCCACGACCGGGAAACGGGAGTGGCGGTCGCGGGCCACGCGGTAACCGCGGACCGGGATGCGGTGGCACTGGCCCGGGTCGGGTTGGGATACCGCGATGAGGCATCGGACCCGGGTGAGGCAACGGCAGCCCCCTTGGCCACAGGGCCGGCGAGCGCCAGGGGCCGGGATGCGGCGGTCCATCGGGCGTATCGTTCTTCCTCATGGCGCAATGGTGCCATAGAGAAATATACTATTCAAGTAGATCTTCTCGCGACTTTGGTTTGAGTCGCCCGATTAAATAGTGCTCGCCAGATCCCTTCCGGCTCGCATGCAGCGCGGTCATGCGCACTCCAGCCATGATCTGCCTCGCGTTGCGAAGCATTTCCTCGGTCTCGGTACCCATGAACGTCTTCATCAGGAGCTTTCCACCCGGTGCCAGAAGTTCTGCCGCAACCGACAAGGTCATGTCGTTGAGCTCAGCGCCCCGCGCCTCATCGCGAGCGCGGATACCACTGAGATTGGGCGAGAGATCGGAGAGCACCAAGTCGTACCGCCCCCCTGGCGTGGCTGCCCTTATCTTCACACGCACGTCCTGCTCGAGAATGTCGCCGCAGAATATCGTCGCGCCGGGCACCGGATCGGTCTCTTGCAAATCGACGCCGACAACGGTTGCGCTCGGCCCTGCCGCAGCCGTCGCGACCTGCAGCCAACCACCCGGCCAGCACCCGAGGTCGAGGATCCTCCCACCGCGCGGTATCAGGCGCTGGCGATCATTGACCTCGATCAACTTGTAAGCAGCGCGAGAACGATAGCCCTCCTCTTTCGCCCTCCGATAGTATGCGTCCTTGCGGTCGTAACCGCTGCTCTTACCGCCACCGCTACCGGTCGCGCGCCGTCTTCGATCGCGTGGTTTCTTGGCGGCCATGCGATTCACATGACGTGAAAGAGTCGTGCACACAAGGGGAACATCGTTCCACGGGGCTGGATTGGATGGCCGCACCATTATCGAATAGACTGCCCACTTCCCCGCTCTTGTGTCTGACAATGCCCTGCCATCCTCGCGTATTCGCATTCATCTTTCTCGCTCTGCTGATCTGCCTACCAGCTCGCGCTGCTGACCCGCTCGCTACCGTAAGAGAGTTCTGCAGGATCGATGGCGCAGGCCACCGCCTCAGTCCATCGACCTGGCCCAAGATTGCCCCCCTTGTCGGGTGGGAGATCGATCCTGCCTGGGACCGCATCCTCGTGATCAACGGCTACGAGATCGGCACCCCGCGGCGCGACGGGGAAGAGGTTCTGGTCGAAATAACCTACAAGATTACGAGCGAGATCCGCGCCGACAGGATCAGCCGACAGAAACGCCAAGAATCGATCACCTTGCGCTTGGCGCGGGATCCATCTGATGCTTGGCACATCATTGGCGCTGCGCCTGTGCCTCACGTTTTTGACAGTTTCGCCGATGCCAAGGCGATCGCGGCACTACTGGGTGAGAACAGCTCCTACGAGAGTGCCTCCCGCATGATCCACCAGTTTTTCCAAGAAGACGGCCGCGACATCCCATTTACGCCGGTGAGGTCGATTCCTAGTTCGCCACACTTCGATGAGGTTTCGACGGCACAGAAGGGTGATCTAGCTCTGTACTACGCAAACGGCGAGCCCTATCACGTCGGATGGGTCGAATCCGAAACCCATATCCTGAGCGCCACCATGAACGCAGGGCGCCAGCTGCTACCGTTTGCAGCCTTCGGTGGCACGGTCCGCTACTTTCGGGTCCGCCGAGATCCGGCGCCATCCACACCGTCAACCCAGCCGGCCCGGAGACGGCCTTGAAGTCCACACACTCAACCAGAAGCGCCGCAACTGTTGACCCCGCTCGGGCCCCCACCACGAACACCGTTTCCCAATCCCCCTCGGAGTCATGAGGTACGAACGATGACGCAGCCGGCGCTGAATGGCACCAGGATCCTAGCGTTTACTCAGCTCGGCGCCGGTCCATACGGGATGTCCCTGCTCGGCGACCTCGGCGCTGAGATTATCAAGGTCGAAGACCCTCTGACCGGCGGCGACGAGGCACGCAACGTTCCCCCCTACGCCGACGACGGCGACAGCCTCTATTTCCAATCGCTCAACCGAAACGCAAGATCGATCACCCTGAACCTCCGCGTCGACGCTGGGCGGCGCCTCTTGGCGCGACTCGCCAAGAAGTGCGACGCGGTCTACGCAAATCCGCGTGGGGACCTCCCGTCCAAGCTCGGTCTCGACTACGCCAACCTCAAAGACGTCAATCCCCGCATCGTGTGCTGTTCGCTCACCGGCTACGGCCGCAGCGGTCCGCGGCACGCCGAGCCCGCTTACGACTACATGCTGCAAGGCATCGCGGGCTACATGAGCGTCACCGGCGATTCGGACAATCCGCCGACCAAAGCTGGAGTCTCCATCATTGACTTTGCGGGTGGTATTATGTCGGCATTGGGACTGACCGTCGGACTGCTTCGCGCACGTGAAACCGGCCTCGGCGGAGACGTCGACGTGAGCTTACTCGACACCGCGATCTCGATGCTGAATTACCTCGCCTGCTGGAACCTCACTCACGGAGCCGAACCGCAAAGACTCGCAGACTCGGCCCACCCTTCGCTCGTACCGGCACAGAACTTCCCTACCTCGGACGGCTACATCGTCATCATGTGCATGAAAGAAAAGTTCTGGCAGCGTCTCGCGACGCGCATGGAACGTCCCGATCTCGCAGACGATCCGCGTTTCGAGACGCTGGCGGCACGCTACGAAAACCGAGAACTTCTCGTCCCTCTACTCAAAGCCGAGTTCGCCAAGCTGACGACGTCACAGTGGATCGAACGACTGCGCGGCTACGTCCCATGCGCGCCAGTCAACAACGTCTCCGCCGCTATGCAAGACGAACAAGTCCTGCACCGCGAAATGGTCGTGGAGTACGAACATGAGACCTTCGGCACACTCCGCCAGGTTGGCTCTCCTCTAAAAATCATGGACACGACGCCCGTGTACGGGCCCGCGTCCAGACTCGGCGCCGACACCGACGCGATCTTGCGCGACCTACTGAAGATGAGCGATGAAGAGATTCAGACCTTGCGGAGCGAGAAGGCAATATAACCGTGAACTTCTCCTATACAACCAAAGAAACGGAGTTCCGTCTCGAGCTACGCGCTTGGCTGAACGCCAACGTTCCCCGGGGCCTCCAGCCTTCGACTCTCGAGGAGGAAGCCGAATACCTGACGGCATGGCAGCGCCAGCTCTTTGATGCCGGATGGGCTGCCGTTCACTGGCCGAGCGAATACGGCGGACGCGGCGCTTCTCTAACCGAACAGGCAATCTTTCAGGAAGAGATGGCCCGGGCGCGCGCCCCCCAAATGATGAATCGAGTCGGCATCAATCTGGTCGGCCCCACATTGATCCAGCACGGGACCGCTGCACAGAAGGATCGCTATCTCGCAAAGATTCTGAGCTGCGAAGAGATTTGGTGCCAGCTCTATTCCGAACCAGACGCCGGCTCAGATCTCGCTTCCCTGCGAACTCGCGCCGACGCCCGCGGCGACGACTTCCTTATCAACGGCCAAAAGGTCTGGACCAGCTATGCTCAGTTCGCCGCTTTCGGAATCCTCTTGGCGCGAACGGACACCAAGGTGGCGAAGCACAAGGGCATCAGCTGCCTCATTGCCGATATGCATGCGCCTGGAATCACCATTCGCCCACTGCGACAAATCACCGGGAGCGCAGAGTTCAGCGAGACGTTCTTCGACAACGTCAGTATCCCTCGCAACTCCCTCATCGGAGATGAAAACGCCGGCTGGCGGGTCGCCAGCACAACTCTTGCCCATGAGCGCGGGACATCCTTTCCCTTCAAGGAACAGGTCCTTCACCGGATCTACGCCGACGAACTTCGAGACCTACTGACCCACAACAGCGCGACCAACGATGCCGTCACGCGGCAGCGCTACGCGGCGCGGTTCATCGAGGTCGAGATCATGCGCCTCCACAACTGCCGCATGATGACTCGCCTCTCGAAGGGCGAGCTTCCCGGACCGGAAAGCTCCATCGTGAAACTCTTCTGGGCGGACCTGACGAAACACATGGGTGAGCTTTCCCTCGATGCGAATGGCCCCGCATCCCAATTGGCCGTCGGCGACAGCCGCGTACCCGGAAACGGCAAGTGGCAGCAACGCATGCTGTGGTCCCGCTGCGGCAGCATCGCGGGCGGAACCTCCGAGATTCAACGCAACATCATCGCGCAGAGACTTCTCGGACTACCGCGGGAGTAAGCGACACAGATGAAGAAAGTCGCGCAAGGACCACTCCCCAGCCCCGCCGCATCGTTCGACTTCGGGGGACTCCAGTGGATTTGAGCTTTAGTCCAGAAGAGGAGAGCTTCCGCGGCGAGCTGCGCAGCTGGCTGCAAGACAACGTCAGCAGCGAGGTAACCTCCGAGTTCGCCAGCCTGGAAGAGGAGTTCCGCGTCCTAGTGAACTGGCAAAAGCGCCTCTACTCCGGCGGGTGGGTCGGGGTTCACTGGCCGCGCGAGTACGGTGGTCGCGGAGCGACCATGGTCGAAAACTTCATTCTCCAAGAAGAATTCGGCCGCGCTCAAGCTCCCGAAATCGTCGGCCGCATCGGAATCAATCTGGTCGGGCCCACGATGATTGCGCACGGCACCGAAGCGCAGAAACGACGCCACCTAAACAAAATTCTAGCCGCCGAGGAGATCTGGTGCCAACTCTTCTCCGAGCCCAACGCAGGATCCGATCTCTCTTCACTGCGCTGCCGTGCCGAACGCGAGGGCAACGACTTCGTGATCAACGGTCAGAAGACGTGGACCAGCTACGCGCAGTTCGCGGACTGGGGTGTCCTCCTAGCCCGCACCGACCCGCAAGCGTCCAAGTCCCGCGGCATCTCCTTCCTGATCGTCGACATGAAGAGTCCCGGCGTCACGGTCCGACCACTGCGGCAGATGACCGGCAGCCAGGAATTCAACGAGGTATTCCTAGAAGATGTTCGCATTCCCGTCGAGAACCTCGTCGGCGAGATGAACCAAGGTTGGCAGATCGCGCAGACGACCCTAAGCCATGAGCGAGGGACTTCACCGCGCCAATTGGTGATTCACCACATATTGCTCGACGCCCTAGTGCAGCTGGCGCACAACACGCCACGCGGCGAAACGACCGCCGCCAACGACCCCATCATACGACAAAAGATCGCAGCCGTGTTTTCCGAGGTCGAAATCTTCAAGCTACACAACTGGCGTACGCTGACCCAGATACGCCGCAACGGAAAACCGGGACCCGAAAGCTCGATGGTCAAGCTATTCTGGAGCGAAATGAGCCAACGACTCCACGATGTAGCGATCGAGATCCTCGGGCCCCACGCCGTCCATTGGATGGGTGCGCCACGCGCCGAGTGGAACGGACGATGGCTCCGCTCCTACCAATACTACCGCGCCGCAACGATCTTCGCAGGCACCTCAGAAGTGCAGCGCAACATCATCGCGCAGCGTGTACTAGGCCTACCCAGGGGGTAGGCGCTACGCGCCGCGTCCCAAAGTCGCTCCGCTCCCGTCCCAAGCGGGCTGCGCTCCGCGTCCCAAACTCGCTCCGCTCCCGTCCCAAGCGGGCTGCTGCAGCCTCGAGACCCCGCGAAGCGTTGGGACCGCGAAGCGTTGGGACCGCCGAAGGCGTTGGGACCGCCGAAGGCGTTGGGACCGCCGAAGGCGTTGGGACCGCGAAGCGTTGAGACAGGCGAAGCGTTGGGACCGCCGAAGGCGTTGGCGAAGCCTTCTAGAATTCGATGACGGCGTCGGGATCGCCATCGAGTTTCACGCTGTCGACGAAACGAATCAGATTCTCTGTGCTGTGCATGAGCAGCGAATAGGTCCTGCACCCATGACCGAAGAAGCGCACGCCGGTTAGAAACCCGTCGGTCACGCCGGTCGCGGCGAAGAGAAGGTCGGGCCCTGGAGCCAGATCCCTTTCGTTGTAGATTCGTGAGAGATCGGTAATTCCCATCTTGCGGAACCGTTCATCGTCTTGGTCGTCACGAGCAGGTACCAATCTGCCCTGCATGTGGCCATTCAGGCAACGCAACGCGGCCGCCGCCAACACGCCCTCTGGAGCACCACCGGTTCCCATCACGGCGTGCACATTTGTACGCCGCACAGCCGCACTGATTCCAGCAGACAGATCCCCATCGCCGATCAGCTTGATCCGGGCTCCGGCACTGCGGATGTCCTCGATGAGCTTCTCGTGCCTTTCGCGATCCAGTACGATGACGACGAGGTCTTTCACCTTGCGTCCGAGACTCTTGGCGATTGCTTCGAGGTTCTCTTTCACGGTTGCATCGAGATGAACACGGCCCTTGGCTGCCGGACCGACGATAATCTTCTCCATGTAACAATCGGGGGCGTGCAGTAGGCCACCCTTGTTGGACGCGGCGAGAACCGCGATCGCATTCGGTGTGCCGAGGGCGCACAGATTGGTCCCTTCGAGCGGATCGACGGCGATATCGACCTCGACATCTTCTTCTCTGCCGCGCCCGACCGACTCGCCGATATACAACATCGGCGCTTCATCACGCTCGCCCTCGCCGATCACCACCGTCCCACGCATGGGGAGGGTATCCATCGCCTTGCGCATCGCCTCGACCGCCACCCGATCGGAATTATGCCGATCGCCTTGCCCCATCGTCCGCGCACAGGCGATGGCGGCAGTCTCGACGACATTGAGGAACTCGCGCGAAAGTCCGTCCAAAATTGGTACCATGGAACCCCCGAAAAGCTGTGGCCGAGAATCCGGCCTAAGAGAACAATCGTTCGAATGTATCCCGCATTATTCATGAATCTCAAGCCACTCTCGCCGACTCAGTCCTCGCCCTCTATTGGAGTCGTGGCCGGCAGCCTTCCAACCCCAGGGGGTCGCGCCTTTGACAATGCCGGTAGACCGCGGTTTCTGGAGCTATGAGCACTCTTCCTCTGGAGGGAGTCCGGATCCTGGACATCGGCACCCGCATCGCCGCACCGTTTGCGGCAACCCTGCTGGCTGATTTCGGTGCAGACGTCATCAAGGTCGAGCTCCCTGGACGCGGCGACTTCATGCGGAATATCGGACCATTCGACGACGGCTACTCTCTATGGTGGTCGGTCGAAGGGCGCAATAAAAAGTCGATCACCCTCGATCTTCGAAAGCCGAAAGGCCGCGCGCTTTTTCTCGAGCTGGTCGAAAAGAGCGATGTCGTGGTTGAAAACTTTCGCCCGGGGACGCTCGAGAATTGGCACCTAGGGTACGATGAACTCTCGGAGATCAACCCCGGGATCATCCTGACGAGAGCCTCGGTCTACGGCCAAAGCGGCCCCTACAGTCGCCGTCCGGGACTTGATCGCAATGGAATCAGCTTCAGTGGGTTACTCTACCTGACGGGGTACCCGGACCGCCCCCCCGTGCGGCCGGGTATTATCATCGCTGATTACCTCACCGGAGTCTTCAACGCGTTGTCGATCATGATGGCTCTCTACCATCGCGACATGCACAAAGGCGGCGGTCAGTCCGTCGATCTGACGCTCTATGAGTCACTCTTTAGGATTCTCGAGCACACTCTGCCGGCCTACGACAAACTGGGGATTGTCCGCGAGCGGGCCGGCAACCGTCTGCGCAACTCGGCCCCGCTCGACAACTGGGAGACATCGGACGGTGAGTATATTTCGATCGCCGCACCTGGCGATCAACTATTCCCCAGGCTGGCCAAGGCCATGGGACGCGAGGATTTGGTCGAGGACCCACGCTTTGCAACGCTAGCGCAGAGGGCGGCCAACGGAGACGAGATCAACCAAATCGTAGCGGAGTGGTGTCGACAACACTCGGCTGCAGAAATCGAGGCGATCATGGTCGAACAAGACGTCCCCGTGGCCCGAGCCCTCAATATCGCGGACATCGTCGCCGACCCGCACTACCAAGCACGAGAGAGCTACGTCACCGTCGACGACCCGGTCGCGGGCCCAATCAAACAACCCGCGGTGTACCCGCGCCTGTCAAAAACTCCAGGAGAAATCCGCCGCCCGGCCCCGCGCCTCGGCGAGCACAATGCCGAAGTCTATGAGGATCTACTGGGGCTGAGCGCGGCCAGGATGCAGGAACTCCGAGACGAGGGGGTTATCTGAATCCTTACCAGATCAGCCAGCACTCGCCCCGCACCGCTTCATGGAGTAGATTCGCGGCGTGGCTTCCGAAACCGGGTACCAGCTGTTGGCCAGTCAGGTCGCCGACGCTATTTCGATCGCGATCGTCGGCCGCGTCGAGATCGGCAATATCCAAAACCTACTGACCGACCTGACCGACCTGATCGGGGAAACTCGCAGGGCGCTCCTCGACCTTTCGGGAGTCACTTACTTTGATAGCGGTGGCGGAGCTCTGCTGCTGCAACTGCGCCAGAGGCTGGGGGAACGCGGTGCCAGCTTCGAGGTGACGCATTCTACACCCGACATCGATGGCTTTTTGCGGCTTGTAGACGAGGAAAGTCTCCTGGCTCCGTCCAAAGTTCCCGCACCGCGGACACCCGTGCTCGTTCGCCTCGGAGGGACGGCAATCGGCTGGACAGCCGACGCCGCCGAGACCGTTCGATTTGCCGGTGAGGTCGTTCTCGGCATTGGCGACGCGATTCGCCACCCGACCCGCATCCGCTGGAAAGACACTTGGGAGTATATGGCTCGCGCCGGCCAAGATGCCTTACCCATCGTCGCGTTGATCAGTTTCCTCATGGGACTGATCACAGCGTTTCAGGCGGCCGTTCAGCTCCAACAATTTGGCGCCGATATCTACGTCGCCAATCTCGTCGGCCTGTCGATCACACGCGAATTGGGACCGCTCATGACCGCAATTATCGCCGCTGGCCGGTCCGGAGCCGCATTCGCCGCTGAAATCGGGACGATGAAAGTATCGGAAGAAGTTGACGCACTATCGGCGATGGGGCTCGATCGAACGCGTTTCTTGGTGACGCCCAAGATCATCGCGCTGCTGGCGATGCTACCGTGCCTGACCCTCTTCGCGGATCTCGTGGGTATTCTCGGGGGCCTGTTCGTCGCCAACGTCGGACTGGATATCCCCACCCAGGTCTACTTCCGCCAGATGTCCCTGTTCATGTCGTTCACAGACATCCAGATCGGCCTCATTAAGAGCGTCGTCTTTGCGATCTTGATCGCAGGAGTCGGATGTCTGCGCGGCTTTCAAGCTGAAGAAGGCGCCGAGAGCGTCGGGCGGATCACCACCTCCGCCATCGTTTCCAGCATCTTTGCCATCGTCGTCGCCGATGCGATCTTCACGGTGTTGTTCCATGACTGGTGATACGGCGATCCGGGTTGAGGATCTCGTGGCCCGCTACGGCGACAACACCATCCTCGATGGCGTATCGTGCGAAGTGCGCAAAGGCGAAATCTTTGTCGTCGTCGGAGGCTCGGGGTGCGGCAAGACGACTCTGCTTCGGCACATGATCGGCCTGCGTAAGCCCGCCGCCGGGCGTATCCTTGTCGGCGACGATGACATCACGAACCTCGACGAGGACGGACTGCGAAGCGTACAGAGACGGCTCGGCGTCACCTTCCAGGCGGGAGCTCTGTTTGGCTCGCTGACGCTGGGCGAGAACATCGCACTCCCCCTGCACGAGTACACAAGCCTGCCCCCCGACACCATCGACTTGCTCGTCCGGATCAAGCTCGACATGGTAAGTCTTGGAGGGTTCGAAGATTTCAGGATTTCAGAGTTGTCGGGGGGTATGAAAAAGCGGGCGGCGCTGGCCCGCGCAATGGCCCTCGATCCCGCGATTTTGTTCTTCGACGAGCCTTCGGCCGGTCTCGACCCGATCACCTCCGCAGAACTCGACGATCTGATCGTTCAGATCAACAAGAGCCTCGGCACGACGATGGTCGTCATCTCTCACGAGCTACCCAGTATCTTCACAATTGCCGATCGGATCATTATGTTGGACGGAAAGTCCCACCGCATCATCGCCGAGGGCGACCCGCGCGAGCTTCGCGACCACGCGATCGATCCTGTCGTGCACTCGTTTTTCAATCGCAAATCCGAGCACAGCGAGGGATCCCAGCAAGATGGCATCTGACACGCGCAAGTTGCAGGTCGGCGTATTCGTCCTCGGAGCCGCAGCAATCGCCACAAGTGCGGCAATCTGGCTCGGCGCGAATCGCTTTTTCGCGGACGAAGTCATTATGGTGACCTACTTCGCCGAGTCGGTTCAAGGACTCGATCCTGGCTCAGACATCAAGTACCGCGGGGTCCCAGCCGGCCGCGTCTACGCCATTGAGATCGCCCCCGACGAAAAGCTGATCGAGGTCGTGATGCACGTGAAAACGTCCGTCGCAACACTCATCCGCAATGACGACACTCTGCGTGCACGCCTCGAGCTCGCCGGGATTACCGGACTGCGGTACGTCGAGATCGACCATCAGTCGGGAGACGGTTTGCGCAAGTCTCCGGCGCTGGAATTCTCACCCGCCTACGAGGTCGTCTCCTCGACGCCGTCGAGCTTTTCGGCGATCCAGGAGGGGCTTGGGGCCATCTACGACAATGTCATGGCGGTAGACTTCGAGGGCATCTCGAACGACATCCGTACCACCCTCAACGCCGCTGACCAATTCTTGCGGGACGATCGCATGCAGCGACTCTTGTCGAGCCTTGCTGATCTCTCCGAGTCGGCTGCTCGTGTCACCCGCAACGTCGAAAAAATTACAGAAGGGGTCGAGGTAGCGCCGGCAATCGAAGAGCTGCAGCGGATCACGGCAGAAGCGCGCGGCTTTCTCCAAGAGCTCCGCCAACAGGATCTCGGCGAACAGATCCGAGGGACCCTCTCTGACTTTGGAGGGGTCGCGAGATCAACCAAGAATTTCCTTAGCGGGCTTCAAGATTCGATCCAAAAACTCGATCAGTCACTCGAAAACTTCGAATCCCTGACCGACGACCTATCGAGCCACCCCTCGCAGCTTCTCTTCTCGAAACCTCCGCCACCGCGCCGGCCGCACGACAGGAGCGGCCGATGAGCGTGCGCCGCGGTGTCGCTGCACTCTCGTCATTGGCACTCTTCAGTGGCTGCATGAACTTCGGCAACAGCCCAGCACCGTCACCGCAGCGCTTTCAAATCAACTACTCACTGGAGAATACACCTCCGCAATCCCATTTCCCTGTGACGCTGCGAATATCCCCGCTGACAACGGACGGGCTCTACGCGCGAGACAGGATCGTTGTCCGTACTGGCAAAAACCGGGTCGATCACTACGAATATCGGCGCTGGGCGACCAAACCCGCACGCATGATCTTTGATCTGCTGCAACGCGATCTCGCGGCGTCGGGTGTGTTTAGAGCTGTGATCAGCGGCGCATCACCGGTCGCCAACGACCTCCTTCTGAGTGGCGTCGTGGAGAGAATCGAAGAAATCGACACAGACGGCTGCAGCGCCAGTCTAAAGATCCGATTCCTGTTTAGTCGAACCCCGAGCATCGGCGTCGACGTACCGCTCCTGCAAAAGGCCTACGAAGCGTCCGAAACCTGCCGTACCAACGACGTCGAGGACTTCGTCGCCGCGATGAGCCGATCCCTAGCCAACATCTCGAAGCGCTTGTTGCGAGACATCGAGACAATCCTCAGCGAACCTGCTCCGTGAACCGTGCTTGCTGCTGGTAGGCGCCAATCTGGCCCGACGGAAAGATCGACAGCAACCGCACCGAGCCGCGTTCACCATCCCTAATCGTTGGCCAAAGCCGATCGTCTGTTGAGATCACAACGCCACGCGCATCGAACTCGATCCGGTCAACTCTTCGGTCGAAATCCAGTTCTAAATGATCCGGCAGCTCCACGGTGCGAAGGACGCGGTCCAACACCCAATCGTCTCCACTCACGACCAATCGCCGAACTTCATACGAGTCGCCAAAAAACTCGACAGCGACATGATCACCGGACTCAATCGATTGATCCCGCGCGTAGCGAAGATCGGAGACGACCTTGCTCGCCATCGAATCGATCCGCTCGCGCCCAGAATCACGGCTCGGGAGGCTAGCAACCGCAACCATACTCAAGACCGATACGGCCCCCACGAGCTCGATTACGCTATAACCTGCAATCCTGCTAAGACGCATTGTCAGTCCCCTTGTCATCATTCACCTCCATGTGAATCACGCATCGTACGAAGTTATTGTTGTGCAAGTGCCGGACCAATCCGCGATCGCAAGTCCCGTCGCGCGACGATTTTCATCTGAGCAAGATCGCGGGTGCCAATCACACAACTGCGTCAAGGCGACGACGCTCCGGGTTCGACTCGACACACCAAACGCCACCAACGATGTAGCAAGCGATCGTTGCAAGACTCTCGCATGCCTCACCGCAATCTGCAGATGGCGCGCTTCCCCGCGGCACAGTCGGAAGCGTCGACCGTCACGCAACTCAGCGAAAATCTTCGGTGAAGAGGACTTGCTGCACGTAGACGAATCGCGGCGTCAGAGGGGGTAGGTTGGCGACGTCACCAAAGGCCGGATCAAAGTTCCAATTTCGAACTGGCGGCTTGTAGATGTTGCATCCGCTCGTCGACGAACCACCTGTACCGCACCAGTCCCCATCGACCCGCTGCGGCTCGCCCAGCGACACGAAGGAACCTTGGTAGTTCAGCGCGCGACCACCACTCCAATCCTCATGGAAGCGTGGGTAATTTTCGAGCCCGCCGTTGTAGTCGCCTACTGCCGTCGTATCAACACCACCGAGGAACGCCGCATTGACCCAAGTGGTCTCCGCGTCGCGCCTGCTACTCGAGAGGGTTCGCACACTCTGTCCATCGCGACAGAAATCGCCCGTGCAGCAGTCTGCCCCGCACCCGGTGTTTGCACTCCCGCGCCAAAATCTCTGCGACATCACGTTGACGCTATCGCCGATCAGAGCCGAGGGCTGGCGTGGGATGCCGCCCCCGACAGTGCCCCGATTGTAGTCACCCAGAACATACATCGCCTGGTCGCTCACGACGGTTACACCCGTCGGATCGGCAGTCACACCAATCCCGCCGGGCAACGCAATGTCGGCGCTGCCAAATACACGAACACCATAGTTATTGACGACATCCGACTGCGGGCCATCGACGGTCAGAAAGAGGACCAGTCCACCGTCCGACGCGTCCGCCGTGGCAAAGAACGGCTCGCCATTGTCATCATTCCATTGGATGAGATCGGCGATGTTGAGATTGAGCAAGAGCATCCACTTGTCTTCGCGGTGGTTGTAGAATCCACCGCGTCGATAATCCAAATCGAAATTCCCGAGCCCCGTCCCCATGATGTCGCTATACGCTCCCGAGCCGCCGCCACTCGTGCGCTGCGCCGACCCCGGCAACGCCGGCAAATAACAGTTGACGACCTCGTTCGAGCAGTCCTCTACACCGTCCGCGCAATCGCAACCGGGAACATCCGTATAGAACGCAGGCATGGTGCCCGGGTACGAGCTATTGGCTGAATTCCACGCCGCATCGGACATGAACGCGTGCAGGTCGAAAGTCGCAGAGGCATCGCGATTCCCCCCACTGTCTTGGATCTCGATCGAGTGGGGTAGTGGCACAACCGGCGGGCCTGGGAGATTGTCCGCGGCGCCAACCCGCAGGGCAATCCGGAGTTCCGCTTTCTCCCAGAAGACCCCGGTTCCCACCTCGATGATATCCGGCTCCGGTATCGCGATGTTGCCAATTTTGTTGATGACCGAACCCTGCCAGGCAGACAACTCCGCATCGTTGATCTGACGAGTCGCCGATCCGTTACATGGGAGGCTCTTGGGATCCAGGTCACCAAACGGTGCGACGACATCTTCCAGTTTGTCGATGTTGACGGCTCCGCGGCAGTCCGAAGTATCCTTGCGGCCGCGATGGATGTCGCCGCCCGCCGACACTTGCACGGTGAATACACCCACCGGTGGATTGTCGACAATGTTCAGCTGGTTGTTGGCGTTCATGTACAAGTCGCCGTTTGTGTGCACGCGGCCCATCAGATTCATCGTAGGACCGGGCAAGATCTCGAGATCGTTGCGGTAGAACGCGACAAACTGAAAGAGCGGAATGTAACCGACCAGGAACTCCGCACCGACACGCGCTTCGATCGCACCCGTGATATTCTCTGCTTCCGAGTTCACGGTGTACCGGTACTGCAGCGCATTCAGGCCAGAGAACAACTCTCCGGAAGGAATAACGATCTGCTGAGGGTTCGAGGGGCGCGGCGTCATTTGGTATGACACCGTCCGTTCCCCGAGAGTAAACGTGCGCAGGGCAAAGTCGGAGCCAGACGGCACATTGTAGTCTAGGAAGATATTCCTGTACTCACCCATGCCCCGGTTGAGACCAGACTCCGCAGCATAGAATCCAGTAATCGAGGACGCGAAAACACCCCGCATCTGCGTATCCGACCGAACCGCGACCGCAAAAGTCGCCGCGAACGCCATTAGCAGTACCACCAGAACGACGACCCCAATGAGCGCGATCCCGCGCTCATTGGGCGCGATCCTGCGCTCACTGCGCTTGAGATCTCCCCTCATCGTACTTCCCCCTCGCAAACGCCTTGTAGAATTCGAGACACAATCCCCTCGCACGTCGCGCGGGCAAGCAAGAATTCAATCGACAGAACCATGACCATCAACCCTCGAGTTACGGCAAGATGTTCCGCGGTTTGACCGCCACTTGGAACTTTCGCCGATAGTAGACCCCATTCGGCCCCGTCCTTTCGGAGCGGGCGGTGATCGAAAGAAGCACCTGGTCGACGAGTTGCCACTCACTGTTGTCGGCCGGAAGGTCCACCACATCGCAATCCGGGTTGCAGTTCGAGCGTAACCGGTAGCCGACATCCAGTTCTTCAACGCCAACCGCAAACGACGTCGGATCATTGGCCCCAATCTGGACCATCAACTGCGGGACGATGTCGCCGCTCGGCTTCGTAAACGTGCTGAGAAAAAATCGACGCTCGTCGATCGCGTAGATTCCGCTCGTCGGCGGATAGTCGATCGAAAGAACGCCGGCGCGAACAATCGAAGTCGAGTTCGACACGGCGACGATGTCGAAGTACTCTCCCGTACCATTCGGATGCCGAATGTAACCACGCATGCCGGCTTCGAAACCCTGGGAATTTTCCACCAAGATGGTCGGGTCCGACGAAGTGGTCATTCCTGTCGTCGCGCTGCGTATGCACGACAGATCCGGACGCGTCAGTCCGGTACGCGTTGTGATCTCATCCTGCTCGTTGCTGTCGACGCCCTCCAACGAGATGAATTCACCCGTCACCGGAAGGCAGGCACCGCCGAGACGCAGGTCGCGCACCAAGACATCGAGAGCCGCGCGCGCCGCCTGCGTAGTCTCGACCTCTCGTCCTTTCATGACGACGTGCCCTTTCCCAGCCAGAAACATCGCCGAAGTCGCCGCGATCGCGATACTAGTCAGCGCGATACTCAGAATTATCTCCAGCGACGAAAAACCCGTCGCCTCACGAATCCGTGCCGTGCGGCGCATTAGAAACGTCTAACTGCCGTATAAATCGTCTGCACCTCCACATCGGCCCGCCCGCCGGGCTCACCCCACTCCACGTTTACCGTCACCTGCTTCAGATTAGGCTCGGGTGTATCGGCTTCGACCGTTGTCGATACGTCGAACACGACCGAGCCCTTGACGACTTGCTCCGTCGTCGCAGCCATCGTCGAATAGGGTTCGGCTCGGACTGTCTCGAGGTGCCTTTCCGCCACCGCGTAGGCGACCGTGTAGTGGTTGTTCTGAGAGGTCGTGCGGATTTGTTGGACCAGGTAGTCACCGGTCGTCGCTGCAGCAAGGGCAAACAATCCAAGCGCGACCATGACCTCGAGCAGCGACGTACCCCTACAATTCAATCTCTTCGTCTTGCACATCATCGTTATCAACCCTCCAAGTGAATCTGCCCAGACGGCCAGATCGCCAACACGCGGTTCGCACCGTGAGCACTGTCTGCGATCGTTGGCCACAACGGCTCGTCGGTCGAGACAGCCATGCCCCGTGTATTGAACTCGACTCGGTCTACCTGACCGTCGAAAGACAGGGTGAGAAACTCCGGTATCTCACCGGTGCGGACGACCGTGTCGAACACCCAATTCTGCCCGCTCAAGGTCAGGCGCTGAATCTCGTAGCCATCGCCCTCGAACTCCACCGCAAAGTGATCGCCCGATGTGATCGAACGGCCGCGCGCATAGCGCAGGTCGGAGACTAGCCTCTGAGCCACGGTGTTTATGTCCTCCCGCCTCGAGTCGACGTGTGGAATACCTGCCAACGTCACGATGCCGAGGATCGATACCGTCACCAGCAGCTCGATGATGCTGTACCCCCCACAGCTTCCGAAACGCTTTGTCAGCCCCTTTGCCATCACTTTGCCTCCTGCACCAGCGCGAATTGCGCAGGGGTAAATAAAGCAAGCGATAGACCAATCCACGGAGGCCCAGCCCAGGCCAATCGTGTGGGGCGGATCCGCAGGGAGACGGTGTTAATCCGACGACAGCGTCGCCACAGCGACGGATTGAGTTCGTTCTGCGTCAGCAGGTGATAGGCTGCGCCCTAACTCACTCGTCGCCGCTCAAGTAGTCGGCCAATATCTCTTTGCTATGCTCAGCCTCGTGGCAGTCAACACAGAGGTTTTCCCAGTTGCTTCCGTCCGCCGGGTTGTAGTCATGGTTTCCGTCGCGATGGTGGACCGTCAGAAGATGGAGAGTGGCGGCATCAAACTCTCGCGCACAGCGCGCACATATCCACCCGTACATCGCCAACGACCGTTCGCGGTATCCTCGCCGGCGCGCGGCAACCGCATCAAGAGCCTCGCGAACGGTTCTGGCCGCCCGCTTCTTGTCGGCGCCGCGATGCGATGGCACGAAGCTGCGCCCTCGACTCACCGGCGCACCTCGAAGTCCTGCCACTCTTCATCACCGCTGTCGCTAGCAACGCGAACAGTATCGACCCGGGCTGCACCGGGTCCGTGCTCACACCACTCGATCAGACTCGCCAATGCCGGGCCTTCTCCGACAGCCGCCACTTCGACCGACCCGTCGCGGCAATTGCGGACCCAGCCGACGATCTCGAGGGCTTGCGCACGCTGCACGGTAGCGTAGCGATAGCCAACACCTTGAACCCGACCCGTCACCGCAATCCGGATTCGACGCCGATCCGACTTCATTGTCCCCCGCCCTCGATCAAAGCCTCGAGCCCCGCCTCGTCGAGAATCGCAATTTCGAGACGCTGAGCCTTCTCGAGTTTCGAACCTGCGTCACTACCAGCAACGAGATAGTCGGTCTTCTTACTGACACTGGTCGTCACCTTGCCACCGGCCGCGGAAATCTGCCGAGCCACCTGATCACGTGGCACCGAAAGGGCCCCCGTCAGTACAAACGTCTTGCCGTTGAGCGGTCCATCGTCGCGCCGCCGCGATGCGAGCGTCGGTCGGATGCCAGCTGCCTGCAGCCTTCCGATGACATCGCGATTCTGCTCGGCCCCGAAAAAGGCCACGATCTCGCGAGCGGTTTGCGGGCCAATCTCGCGGACACCAATCAGAGTCTCTTCGGTCGCCCCGAGCAGCGCTTCGACCGAACCAAACTCTTCGGCCAACAGTGTCGCAACGTGCTCCCCAACTTGGGGGACGCCCAGACCATTGATCAGTCGCGCCAAGGTCGTTCCCTTGCTCGCCTCGATCGCAGCGATCAGATTGCGCGCCGACTTCGCCGCCATCCGGTCGAGGCCAGCGACCTGCTCCTCCGTCAAGGCATAGATGTCAGCAACATCACGCACCAATCCGCGCTCGACCAATTGAGCCACCAGCTTCTCGCCGAGACCATCGATATCCACGGCATGCTTGGAAGCGAAATGGCGCAGCGACTCTCGCAGCTGCGCCGGGCATTGCATTCCAATACATCGAAACGCGGCGGCCCCCTCTTCCCGCTTCACCGGTGATCCGCAGACCGGACACTGCTGCGGCATGACGAACTCGCGCTCGTCTCCAGTGCGCTCTTCCGGTATCGACTTGACGACATACGGGATGACGTCCCCAGCGCGCTCAATGAGCACAACATCCCCAATCCGGATGTCCTTGCGTTCCACTTCGTCCATGTTGTGCAACGATGCATTGGAGATCGTGACACCTCCGACGGCGACCGGCTCGAGTTCTGCGATCGGGGTGACTACACCGGTACGGCCGACCGACGGTACGATATCGCGTACACGAGTCGTCCCCTGTTGCGCCTTGAACTTGAACGCAACCGCCCACCGCGGCGAACGGGACACCTCCCCGACTTGCCGCTGCACAGCGAACGAGTTGACTTTCGCCACCACACCATCGGCCTCGAAAGGAAGCGCATCGCGCCCTTCGGTGATCTCGCCGAAGTACCCCACCACATCCGTCGCATCTGGACAGAATCGGTTGAGCGGATTCGTCCGAAGCCCCCAAGACCGAAAGGCTTCGAACAACTCCACGAGCGAGTCGAAGGACACACCTTCGACCAGCCCGAGCCCGTGAAAGTAGACGTCCAACGGCCGAGTCGCCGTGATGCGCGAATCGAGTTGGCGCAGGGAACCAGCCGCCGCATTGCGGGGATTGGCAAAGAGCGGCTCGCCATTGAGCTCGCGTTGGCGATTGAGCTCTTCGAAATCACGGCGTCCGAAAATCACCTCGCCGCGCACATCGAGACGCGTCGGCACCGGCCACCTCGCATCACTCTCGCGGAGCCGCAGGGCCACCGATCGGATCGTCTTCACATTTGCAGTGATGTTCTCACCGTTGACACCATCGCCACGGGTCGAAGCAACGATCAGTTCGCCGTTCTCAAAGACGATCTCGACGGCAATTCCGTCGAGCTTGGGTTCTGCCATGTACTGAACGAGAGCACTCTCGCCGGCCTGGCGCCGAACTCGTTCGTCAAATTCGAGGAACTCTTCGGCGCTGGTCACGTTATCCAACGACAACATCGCCCGGGCGTGCCGCACAGACTCGAACTTGTCCGCCGGCGGTGCGCCAACGCGCTGTGTTGGCGACGAGCCGCTCTGCAACTCGGGATACTGGCCCTCGAGCCCAACCAACTCACGGAACATCTCGTCGTAAGCCGAATCCGACACGGTCGGATCGTCGAGGACATAATACCGATGGGAATGCTGCTCGAGCGCAGCCCGCAGTTTTTTCGCCCTACGGATGGTTTTTTCAGGCGCCTGAGCCACGTCGCCCACTACTATATAGGAGCTGCTCCATTGAAGAAGAGGTACAGAAGCAAAAACGCGAATTTCGCTGCAACGACCAGACCCGAATAACGAAGCCAGGCTCAGACCGATGGTCGCGAGGGGTTCCCAACGCTGCCCATGGCCTGAAAAACCCCGTGCGCCCACAACCTAGCTCTCGAAGTCCAGATCCAGACCTCGACCGATTCAAGTAAAACTCAGCTGAATTGCTTCTTCTATCGACTCCGCTGCCAATCCCGCCTTAGCCCGCTGAGAAAATTTTCGCTTGACCACAGCCGGAAAGCGGGCGTATATGCTTACAGAACGCGTACTTGCGGGCGCGCTGCTGCATGGGGACGAGATCTCCGGCAGCGCCTGCGCCGGGCACGATGACCTGCACAGGTCAACCGAGGAGTAGGAACGGTGGGACGGATTCAACTGCAAACTCGGACGGTCGTGGTCGCCATTGCGACGATGACCGCCGCACTGGCTAGCGCCAACACACTGTCGCAACAGCACTATGCCAAGGGCCTCTTGCCATTCCATGCCGGGAAATGGGAAAGCGCCTATACGAGCTTCTCCAACGCCGCCAACGCCGACCCATCGGACGCAGTTGCGCTCTACTACCGGGGAGTCGCCGGATCTCGGCTCGGATTCACGCAGAAATCGATCGCTGACCTCGAGCGAGCCCTGCAGCTCCGTCCCGACCTTGAAGAAGCGGTACTCGATCTCGGCGTGCTCTACCTGGAAGCCGGCGAATACGAACGCGCCGAATCTTGGCTTACCCGCGCCTACAAGATCCCCGAGAACCGCTTTCGCGCAGCACTCTTCCTCGGTATCACAAACTACCGACGCGGTGACGACAAAGCGGCCCAGGAATACCTCCGGACCGCCGCCAAGAACCCGCGCATCCGGCCCAGCGCAAACTACTACGAAGGGCTGTCTCTGCTGCGCCAGGGCAAGGGCGCGCCCGCACAGAGGCTCATGGCCAACTCGCGTCGTGCCCTACCGGACAGTGACTTCGCAAACGCAGTCGCCGAATACCAAGGTTCGGCCCCCCCGATCTATCAGGGGTCGGACGACAAACCTTGGTCTGTCTACGGTGACCTCGGCTTCGCGTATGACTCAAACGTCGCCCTAGCCCCCGATAGCAATCTGATCAAGAACAGCCGGGGCATCGGCAGCGAGAGTGCGGGGCGAGCTCAACTCGGCCTCGGCGCGGCGTACCGCGTGCTCGACACAGAGATGTTCGTCGGGACCATCGGCTACGACCTCTACCAGGATTTCAATTTCGGAGAGAGCGACTTCGACCTATCGAGCCACCGCTTGCGATTCGACGTCAGCACCAGGCCGGATCGCTGGTACCAATTCGGTCTGAGCACATTCTACAATTACTACGCGTTCGACATCGACTTTCACGAGGGAACGGCAGTTCCTTGGGTCGTCTTCTACGAGGGTGACGTCGCGGCTACGCAGATCTACTATCGCCTGCGCGCGCGCGACTTCTCAGGTGTCCCATTCGACCCATTCCGCGATGCCATCAACAACGGGATCGGAATCCGACAGATGTTCTTGCTCGGCGCAGTGGACCGAGCGATCTCGGTTGGCTACCAGTGGTCCGACAACGATCCGCTCTCGAGTGACGGCACTGATTTTGCCTACATGTCGCATCAGTTCGACATCGAGGTGGAAGCCGCGGTGCGCGATTGGTTCAACACCCGACTCGGCTATGCGGTTGTCATCGACGACTACGAGCATCCCAACAGTCGCACCGGATTTCGTTTCGGCCGCAACGACACGCAGCAGCAGATCGTAATCCACATCGATCGCCCCATCACCCAATACTTAACGGCGGGACTCGATTACTACGGTATCCTCAATCACTCCAACTTGAACGAGTTCGAATACGATCGACACATCGTCTCCGCCGGCGTTCGGATGAGCTTCTAGGAGGGCATGATGCGAGCCAACAACAGCATGCAACGCATATTTTCTGCACTCGCAGTCACCCTATTGATCGTTCCCGCGGCCAAGGCGGCCACGGAGGTTGGACAGGTCGTCGCGACCCGCGGCACCGTCGAGGTCCGCCGCGCCAGCGCCGGCAACTGGAAGCCGGCCTCTCTGGGGGCGCCATTATACGCCTCGGACGAGATTAGAAGCGACAAGAAGGGTAGTGCCAAGCTGCTCTTCGGAGACGATGCCGTCGTCGATCTGGGGCGCAGTTCGGAGATGTCCATCAAGCGCTTTCAGGTTGCCGGTAACGACAATGTTCTCGGAGTCAGCTCAGGGCGAATCCGCGTATTCCTGTCCGACACCTTGGCCGCCTCGGGGCGCTCCTTCGAAGTCGAAACTCCAACCGCCGTCGTACGCGCCCAAGGAACCATTTTCGTCGTCGACTACGATTCCTCCGAACAACTCACCCGAGTCTTCGGCGTTGAAGGTATCGTCGATGTGCAGGGCTCGATCGGGCTCATTGGACCAACCCTGAAAGTTGGCCCTGGACAACAGACCCGCGTGCAAGAAGGCAAATTCCCAGAACCTGCACAGGTGAGTGACACGACCAAGCTTGCCGAGCTCAGCGCGGACGTAGAGGTCGTTGGAACCGGACGGCAAGATGGGATCGCCGCTAGCCACCCTGCCTTGGTCGGCACGCTTACACGCTCTGACGAAAAGCCATCGGCAATTTCAGCCGTCGCGAGCGCGCCCAGCACGACGGGCGACAGCGACTCGGCACAAGGCCGGGCCGTGTCCTACCTCGACCCGCGCGTCCCGGGAGACACCCTATTGCATCGTCTGTCCCCCGCCGCCCGGGCGAACACCCAACCGTTGCTGGAGTACGAACCGTCTCGGGCACCAGGCGCGCCCGGAGGCTTCCCTCCCGATCAAGTCCCGCCGCCGCTGCGGCGTTGAGCCAGGCGAGGATTTCTCCGCACGAGCGCCGACCTTTGCACGCCACATGGTGTGCGGTGCCGCGAGCGCCAAGAAAGCCGACCGGCGGAAGCGGCAATCCATCGTCGAATCGTCGGAGGGGTTGCATGCTAGGTGCCTTGCACCATTAAATCCGGCAGCCAACCAAGCAGTGACATCCGGCAAGAATTGCGCATTCCCGCAGCTCAATGAGGCCCTACTTCAATCACGTAGGCCATGTCCCGACGAGTTGGTACGGACCCTGCTAAGTCTATTGGACAATACTATCCGACTTAGGGGTTAACTCATGGGCGACTTCGACAAGAACGTAATTCTCCTGGTAGACGACGAGCAAGATCACCTCGTCATCACCAGCCGATTCCTCGAGACACAGGGGTTTTCCTGCCACTGCGCCGACCGAGGATGGGAGGCGCTCAGAATTCTGGAAGAGCAGAAGGTCGACCTCATCCTACTGGATCTGCACATGCCCGGAATGGACGGTTACTGCCTGGCCGAAAACATTTTGACTCGCGACAATCTCAAGTCCATCCCTATCGTCGCATTCAGCTGCTACGACTTAACCCGCTTTAAGCAGCGGGCCATGCGCGCCGGAATGGCGGACTTCGTCCCCAAACCGGTTGATCGCGAGCGCCTTTTGGCAACGATCAGAGATCAGCTCCAGCTCCGACGCCGCCTTTCCCAGATGAGCGAAGTCGAAAGCGATCTGCACACCGAGCCAGAAGCCGCAGTCGGGTAACACCGCGGCCGCGGCCGCGCAGGAAAAAAGGCCACGGCCGACGAACGTCGAAAGGCCACCACCTTGTAACGTCCAGGCGGCGTGGTTATCGTTTCCTCCACGACCCAGAGGCACAGAAAGACCCTCCGTTTCCCGAGGATTTAGCCGGGTCGTCAAGAAAAGGAGTGGATCGTGGCCAAAGTGCTCGAAGTCAATGACAGCTCTTTCGATGAGATCGTCCTGAAATCCGACACGCCTGTACTGATCGATTTTTGGGCCGAGTGGTGTGGCCCCTGTAAGGCGATCGCTCCGGTGGTCGAAGAGCTTGCCGGAGAATACGATGGCAAGCTCAAAGTGGTCAAAATGGACGTCGACCAAAACCCAGAGACGCCGGCCAAGTACGGCGTACGAGGCATTCCCAACCTGATTCTGTTCAAGGGCGGACAAGTCGCCCAACAGATCGTCGGAGCTGCACCGAAACCCCAACTCGCAAAGGCAATCGACAGCGTGATCGTCTGAGCATCGGCAGGGAGCGGCGCCACAGGTTCCGCTCCCTGCCGCAATATCCGGCGCCCGATATCTCCAGCGCGCAACCTCCGGCCCCGCGAAACCGGTCCCTTAGTACGAATGCCGCCGCATGCTGACGTTCATGATCAAGCCGATCGACGTGAGCAACGCTAACAAGGACGACCCTCCATAGCTCAGAAATGGAAGTGTTATCCCCACGACGGGCAACGCACCACTGGTCATCGCAATGTTGATGATCACCTGCCAAAAGACGGTCGCCGTCAACCCGGCCGCCAGCAGAGCCCCGAGATTGTCTTTCGCCTTTCCAGCGATCACAAGGCCCCGAAGGATCAGGGCAGCATACAAGCTGAGCAAGAGCGTACACCCGACGAAGCCCCACTCCTCGGCAAATACCGAGAAGACGAAGTCTGTGTGCTGCTCCGGTAGGAAATGCAGATTGTTCTGGGTTCCCCTCAGGTATCCCTTGCCGTGAACCATTCCCGATCCAATCGCGATCATCGATTGCAGCACGTGGTACCCGGCGCCGAGCGGATCCTCGTCGGGATTGAGGAAGCTGACAATCCGCCGTTGCTGATAGGGCTTGAGATGTTGCCACCCAAAAGGCAGCGCGGGCAGAACGACTAGCGCCGCAAACATCACCAACCGCAAGGGCAATCCGGCGACGAGTAGAACAGAAAACGCAACCAAGCCGAGAAGGATCACGGTGCCGAGGTCCGGCTGACGCAGAATCAGGAAGGCGGGCAGGGCAAAAAGGGCAATCGGGGCCAACAGCTTGCCCCAATAAAGCCGGGCGCTACCTGCCCAACGGTGCAGGTTCGTCGCAAGTACCACGACCAATGCGATCTTCATGAACTCCGACGGCTGCAACGCCACCGGTCCCAGCCCGATCCAGCGCTGGGCACCCCCACCGGTCGATCCCGCGAAGTGAACCACGACGAGCAGACCCACCCCGAGAGCGTAAACAATGTACCCGTAGCGATGTAGTAGCCGGTAGTCGAAGATCATGGCAATCGCCAGACCGACGAGACCGGCTCCTGCCCACACTGCCTGCTTGATGAAGAACGCTGAAAACGGACGCGACTCTTCATAGGTCGCACTCAGAATGGTCATCAACCCGCAGCCGACGAGAGCGAGGGTGAGAAGCAGCATCGGCCACTCGATATTCGCAGCCAAGCGTCGATCAATTCTGAGCATATCGCACCGGATCGCGAAGTTTCTTTAGCCGAAAGAACTCCTCTAACACGATCTTCGCCACGGGCGCAGCGATCTTCCCTCCGCCGCCCTCAGCATGCTCGACCAGTACGGCCATGGCCACCTCCGGCTCGATCGCTGGGGCAAAGGCAACAAACCACGCGTGATCACGCTGGTGCCATGGCAAATCAGCCGACTTCACACGCGTGCGTCCCATCGAGACGACCTGGGACGTGCCAGTCTTGCCCGCAACCAAGACCCCATCGACAGCCGCCCGCTTGCCGGTCCCGCGAGGGTGATTGACCACGTTCACCATCCCGTGGCGGACCTCCGCCAAAACCGCGGGGCGAATCTCGAGACCCGGGATCTCTTCCGCAGGCACCTCCTCGGCTACCCCGCCGTCCGGCCGATCGAGCCGCAACACGAGCCGCGGTCGATAGCGCCGCCCAACCGCCAAGGCGCCGACCGCGTGCGCCATTTGCAACGGCGTGGTCGCCACAGCCCCCTGCCCGATGGATACCGGCAGCGTTTCGCCCGGGTACCAAGGCTCGCCATTGTGCTCGCGCTTCCAAGCCTTGTCCGGGATGAGACCACCCTTTTCGTGATTCAGCACAATGCCCGTCGGTTCACCGAGCCCAAAGTCCCGGGCATAACGAGCGATGGTGTTGACGCCTAGTTTCTGGCCGATCTGATAGAAGAAAACGTCACAGGAGTGGGTCAGGGCGTCTACGACATTCATCCTGCCGTGTCCGCCACTGCGCCAACAACGAAAGTCGCGATTGCCCAAGCGCATCGAACCGTGGCAATCAATCGTGTTAAAGGGGTTGATGATCCCCTCTTGAAGCGCAGCCGCCGCAACGACAAACTTGAAAGTAGAACCCGGCGGATACTGACCGCTAATGGCACGCTGCGTCATCGGCTTGCGCGGGTGCTGCCGCAGCTCGCTCCACTGCTTCTTGCGCATCCCACCAGCAAATAGATTTGGGTCAAAGGCTGGCTGGCTCGTCATCGCAAGGACATCGCCGTTGCGCGGGTCGACGGCCACAACCGCACCAACATGCCCGCTCAGCGCTTTTTCCGCTGCCCGCTGCAGATCGATGTCTACCGACAGGACCAGGGTCCTTCCGGGTTCGGCGTCGATCTGGTCCAAGACTCTCAACTCCCGCCCGACGGCATCGACTTCAACGTGGCGACCGCCGTTGACGCCACGCAGTTGCCCATCGAAAACCTGCTCCAGCCCAGCCTTTCCGATCAGATCACCGCCGCGGTACAGGCTTTCGCGCTCGAGGTCTCCACGCGTGACTTCGCCGACATACCCGAGCACGTGAGACAGAGTCGGCCCCTCAGGATAGTAGCGCTTCGGCGCAACCCGAACACTGACTCCCGGCAAATCGGTCTGATGGGTTTCGATCGCTACGACTTCTGGCCACGAAAGATCCCGTTTGACAACGACCTCTTGGAAACGCGGGCGGCCCGCGGCGCGATCGAGCACGGCTTGTGTATCGGCTGCGCTCTGCTCGAGAAAGTGCGCCAGCGTCTCGACCGTCATCTCGAGATCGGTGGTATCCTCGGCCACGAGCACCGCGTCATAGGATGCCTCACTCTCGACTAAGACTCGACCGTACCGATCGACGATGCGCCCCCGGGTCGAAGTGATTCGTCGCAGCCGGATCCTATTGTTCTCCGAAAGAGCCGCTAAATTCTCCCCCTGGAGAATCTGAAGCGACCACAGCCGCAAGACCAGCAGTAGCAGGGCCATCGAAGTCGCCGCGCTCGCGTACACCAACCTTCGGCGCAACTCGGCGGGAACTTCGTGGGAGCCAAACATCCTTCACTCGCTCTCGCGGTTCGACCGAATTCCAGTATTCGCCAGCAACCAGAAGACCGGCGGAGCGACCAAGGATGTCAGAGCTGACTGTGCCAGCACGTGCGCCGGAATCGACGACACAGCACTGCCCGACGACACCACCAATGCTAGCAGCACGATCACAGTCGTGGTCTTCACCAAGGACGCAAGAAACACCAGCACCAACTTCGACACCACATTATCCACCCACAGCCGACGACAGGTAAGATAGACAATCACAAACACAATCAGCATTCCACAAGCATTGAGCCCGGTCGGGCTACCCGAAGCAGAGTCCTGGAAGTAGCCCAGCAAGAACGTTCCCAAAGCGCCGCCGATCGAGTGGTGATTCAGTCCGAGGTAGACGCAGAGCACCAGCAAGATGTCCGGGACGATGGCGATCGGTGCCAGGTCATGGAGCAAGGTCGACTGCAGGAGCAGCCCAACACAAGCAACCAGCCCAATGACAACCACGGCCCGCATCAAGAAGGTGGCTCATCGAAGCCGACCGTAGCATCGACCACCAGCACTTCCTCGAGTTCATCGAGATCGACGCTTGGGACCAGTCGGGCAGAGAGCAACAAACCACGGTGTTCGAGCGCAATTTCAGCAATCGTCCCGATCAGCAAACCCTTTGGGAAGATTCCATCCAACCCCGAGGTAACGACCCGATCGCCGGCCACTACGTCGACATCCCGCTCGAGGTAGTTCATCTGGCAACCGCCATCCCGGGCCCCCTGCACGATGCCAGGTGCCCGGCTGCGTTGCACGATCGCGTCGATGCCACTGTCGTTGTCCGTCAGCAGCATGACCCTGGACGCCACCCCGCTGACATCGGTGACTCGACCTACGACCCCCCCGGGCGCAACTACCGCCAGCCCCGGCCGCATGTCGTCCGGCCGACCGAGATCGATCACAAACGATCGAAACAGCGCCAATGGGTCTCGCCCAACCACGCGCGCACCGCGCACCGGGCCATCGACCAATGCGCGGAAGCGCAACAGTTCAGCCAACCGCCGATTGCTTTGCTCGAGCTCTGCGAGCCGCACCATCTCCGCCTCGAGGGTAGCGACGCGGCTGCGCAAATGCAGGTTCTCGCGCTGCGCGCCAACGAGAAACAAATAGCCGTACCAAGCGTCCGAGACACTTCGGCTGACCCACTGTGCGGCGCCCAGCAGCGGCGAAAACCCAACTAAAACGGCCCCGGCCAAAGGGTCGCGGTAGGGCCGTGAGCGTACGCTATAGGACAGCAATAGAACCGACAAAAGGAGCAGCGACAGCGCGCTCACCAAGACTCGATTCCGCCGCAGGAAGTCCACGCGCGACTATTTCACCGTGACGTCTTTGAGCAGCGCCAGTTCGTCGAGCACTTTGCCCGCGCCCATCACTACCGCGGTGAGCGGATCTTCCGCCAACAAAACTGGCAGGCCGGTTTCCTCGCGCAGCAGCGTGTCCAAGTTGCGCAACAGGGCACCGCCTCCGGCCAACACGATCCCTTTGTCGACGATATCGGAGGCCAACTCCGGCGGTGTTCGCTCCAACGCGACCCGAACAGCGTCAACAATTTGCGAAATCGGCTCGAGCAGCGAGTCGCGAATCTCCTCATCCGACACTTCCACGGTCTTGGGAACACCCGCAACCAAGTCGCGCCCCTTGATCTCCATGGTTTGGATCTCATTGCCGGGGTAAGCCGATCCAATCGTCAGCTTGATCAGCTCCGCGGTCCTCTCTCCGACCAACAGATTGTACTTTCGCTTGATATACTGAACGATCGCCTCGTCCATCTTGTCCCCGCCAACTCGGACCGATTTCGAGAAAACGATGCCTTTCAGCGAGATCACAGCCACCTCGGTGGTCCCGCCGCCGATGTCGACGATCATGTTTCCCGTCGCCTCAGTAATCGGCAACCCGGCGCCAACCGCCGCGGCCATCGGCTCTTCCATGAGATAGACCTCACGCGCGCCGGCCGACTCCGCTGACTCCTTGACTGCCCGCTTCTCGACCTCCGTGACGCCGAACGGGACACAAATCACAATACGCGGCCGAACCAGAGCTTTGCGATTGTGAATTTTGGTGATGAAGTAGCGCAACATCGCCTCAGTCACGTCGAAATCAGCGATCACACCGTCTTTCAGCGGCCGAATCGCCACGATCGACCCGGGAGTCCTACCGAGCATCTTCTTGGCCTCGGCACCGACCGCTAGCACCTTACGCCCGCCGCGGTCTTCCTTTTGAACCGCGACAACCGAAGGCTCATTACAAACGATGCCTTCTCCCTTGACGTAAATCAGGGTGTTTGCTGTTCCCAGGTCGATCGCGAGATCATTCGAGAACATTCCATAGAGGAAGTTTAGAACCATTAGATCACCAATCAACCAGAGGCGCGTGAAGTAACAAGATTCCCCGGGTAGGGCAACAATGGCCGCGGTGATTCCAATAAGAATTTGCGCTCCCGGCGCCGGAACCGACCATCGGGGTCACGAGTGGTCAACCCCGCCCCCCTGCGAGTTGCTTTTGCACACTCCCTCCACTATCGTTTTCGGCTTTCCCGGGAGATCTCACACCGTGCTCGATTCGATAAGAAAGAACGCTTCCGATTCCTTTGTTTTAAAGGTGCTCTTCGCGATTATCGCCTTGGTATTCGTCTTCTTCTACGTCGGGACGGCGAGCTTTAGCCAGCTCGAGGTGGCGGCGTTGGTCAACGAAGAACGCGTTACGAAGAAGGAGTTCGACCGAGCCCTTCAGAATCTCGATCGATTCTACCGCAACGCATCGCCAAACAACGCTCCGTCGGTCGCCCAACTGCAATCGCAAGCGCTCGATCAGCTGGTCAACACGACGCTGCTCGTCCAAGAGGCCACAAACCTGGGCCTGGAAGTCGGGGACCAGGAGTTGCGGGACTCGATTGCCGCGATCCCGGACTTTCAAATTGATGGTCGCTTCAACAAGACGCGATACATCGAAGCGCTTACGGCAAATCGCTTAAAACCCAGTGACTTCGAGGAAATTCAACAGCGCCAGCTGCTGACCGACAAGCTCCTGGAACTCGTCCGCGCCGGTGTCCATGTGTCGGACGGTGAGATCAGCCAGCGTTTCAACTTCGAGAACGGTCGGATCAAGTTGAAGTTGCTGCGCGTACCACGCGACTCGTTTGCCGAGGCAGTCACTGTCGACGAAGCCTCACTCGAGACCTACTTCAATGAAAACAAAGAGACTTTTCGCGAACCCGAGCGAACCGCCATCGACTATCTGGCATTTCGACCCGAGATTTTCGAGTCCCAGGTCCAGCCAACCGAAGAGGATCTCCAAGTCTACTACGACGGTCACACGGCGGAGTACGACGTAAAAGAGCAGGTCCGTGCCCGGCACATCCTATTCCGCGTCAACCCTACAGCCACCGACGAAGAGAAGCAGGCGATTCGCGAGAAGGCTGTGGATGTTCGCAAACGAGCCCTTGATGGCGAGGACTTCGCCGAGCTCGCCAAAGCCCACTCAGAGGACTCCACCGCCTCCCTCGGAGGCGATTTGGGCCCTTTTGGCCGAGGCATAATGGCCGCCCCGTTCGAAGAAGCGGCCTTCTCACTCGAACCAGGCACGATCAGCGATCTCGTCGAGACTCAATTCGGCATACACATCATCAAGACCGAAGAGAAAATCGCGGCCCGAAAAAAGACCCTCGAAGAAGTTCGCGACGAAATTCGCCAGAAGGTGCAAAAGAGGGAGTCACGAAAAGTCACCCTCGTCAAAGTCGAAGAGGCCTTCGAAAAGCTACTGGATGGCGACAGCTTTGAAGCGATCTCAGAGGCTTACGGCGTCGAGGTCAAAACAACCGCGCCATTCGGTCGCGGCGAGGTCATCCCGCTTTTGGGGCGACAACCGAAGATCGCCGAGGCCGCATTTGCGACCGACAAGGGCGATATCGGCGAGATCATGAACCTCGACAGCGGTTATCTCATCTTCAAGGTCGCCGACCGAATCGCGAGCCGAATTCCGGCACGGGGCGATATCGAGGCCAAGGTCGAAGGCGCATACCGCGATGCCCGCGCCAGCGAAGCCGCGAAGCAGCAAGCAGAATCGCTGCTCGCTCGGATCAAAGCTGGCGAGAAGATCGACGACGTTGCCAGCAGCGAGGGGATCGAAATTACCGAAACCGGAGAGGTGGGTCGTTTTGGAGCGTACATCCCAAATCTCGGTTCCGTACAGGCGCTCAAAGATGACGCATTCAATCTGACCGAGAGCCAACCCATTGCGCCCGCAGTGTACGAATTCAACGGCGACGCGGTGATCGCAGTTCTGGCGGAGCAAGTAAGCGCGCCGGCTGACCGGCTGGAGCAGGACAAGGAGCGTTTGGTCCAACGACTGCGCGCTCAAAAAGAAGGCGAGGTCGTCCGCAAATTCATTGACGATCTGCGGAGCGCGTCCGAAATCGAGATCGGGCAAGGCTACGACTTCACCCAGGCAGACTCCTAACGGTTCCCAGGCAATCGCCGCAGGGAATGACCGGCGCGCAGCGACGTCCGCCGGCCTCTGCTCTTCGTGCAAGCACGCCCGTGAGATCGTAAGCGGACGCGGCTCTGCCTTTCTGCTTTGCGGACGCGCCGCCTCTGAACCGAGCTACCTTCGATATCCTCCGCTACCAGTTCAGGACTGCCCGGGGCATGAGGAGAACACCAATGCCCGGTCATCCGGATCAGGGCTATAGAAGGAAATCCCAGGCCTGCTGAATCGATTGCACGCCGCGCACTTCGACACCCTCGACTTCCGCAATCTGGCGCTTCGAGCTTTCCGGTACGACACACCGCAAGAAGCCTAGCTTTGCGGCCTCGCGAACCCGCGCCTCCACCTGCCCAACGGCACGTACTTCTCCAGCCAGCCCGACCTCTCCAATGACCAAGGTCTGCGGATCAATGGTCCGATCGAGGAAACTCGACGCCACGGCTAGTAGGGCCCCCAAATCAGCGGCCGGCTCATCGATCCTCACACCGCCAGCAACATTGAGGAAGATGTCATGCCCGCCGAGCTGGACCCCCATTTTCTTCTCCAGAATCGCGACCAAGAGCGCCACGCGATTGTGGTCGATGCCCAAGGTCGTGCGCCGCGGCGTCCCGAGCGCGGTCGCGGACACCAACGCTTGTAGTTCTACCAAGATCGGTCGCGTGCCCTCGATGCTGGCAATGACTACCGATCCCGGTACGTCGACCGGTCGCTCGGCAAGAAACAGGGCCGAGGGATTCTCGACCGCTTGGAGTCCTTCCTGCTTCATTTCGAAAACGCCGATCTCGTTGGTCGAACCGAAGCGATTCTTGACTGCCCGAAGGATCCTGAACGGGTGTCCACGATCTGCTTCGAAGTAGAGCGCCGTGTCGACCATATGCTCCAAGACGCGCGGTCCAGCAAAGGAACCTTCTTTCGTGACATGCCCCACCAACACACACGCTAACCCCTGGCGCTTGGCGAACTGGACGATCCTCGCCGCGCTCTCGCGGATCTGACCGATGCTGCCAGGCGCTGCCTGCAGATCGTCGGTGAACACCGTCTGAATCGAGTCCACAGCCAAGATCACGGGGTCAATTTTCTTCGTTTGGTCGAGAATGGTCTCGATATTGGTCTCCGAAAAGACCAAGAGGCTAGAGGCATCGACACCCAAACGATCAGCCCGCATTTTAATCTGCTGCGGCGACTCCTCGCCCGACACGTATAAAGCGGCGCCCTTCGTAGCGAGGTATGCCAGCGCTTGCAGGACCAACGTCGACTTGCCGATCCCCGGATCTCCACCGATCAAGATCACCGAGCCCGGAACGACGCCGCCGCCGAGAACCCGATCGAGCTCGGCAATCCCGCTGCTTGATCGCGCTTCGGCGATTGCTTGCAACTCGCCGATCGGTTGCGGCGGCGGTGCAGATCGAACCGAGCCACTCCGCTTGGCCTTGAGTGGCGCCAGCACTTTCTCCTCGACCAAAGTGTTCCATTCATCACACCCTGGACAACGCCCCAACCAGCGCGCCGACTGAGTGCCACAACTCTGACAGGAAAATACGCTGCGATCCTTCGCCATTGAGCACTAGTGTCCTGGATCACGAGTGCGTTGCAATAGTCGGTGGACAATCAGCGCCCGCACGAGGAGCGCCGACGATGACAGCAAATCACTCTTTCGCCCTTTGTCCGGCGATTGCTCGCTTCATGCACCGGGTGGCACATCACGCGCCATCGCATGCACCGGGTGGCACATCACGGGCCATCGTCCGGTCCGTCGGGCTGGTACCGCCCTATCCAGCGCGATACCGTCCCTGCGTGACCACGATGAGTTTCCTTCAGACTGAGAAGAAGCGCAGACAAGAGGCAGGCCTGCATCGATCGATGCGGCCAGTCGACGGAGCCCAGGGTACACATCTCTTGGTCGACGGCAGGAGAGTACTTTCACTGTGCTCCAACAACTACCTCGGCTTGGCAGACCACCCTGCCCTGGCCGAGGCAGCTGCCAAGGCTGCCCACGAGCTCGGAGTCGGATCGGGCGCATCGCGACTCATCTCCGGGTCCATGCGCATTCACCACGACCTCGAGGATCGCCTCGCCGCGCTCAAGGGTACGCAGCGTGCCCTACTCTTCACCTCCGGATATCACGCCAACATCGGCACGATTTCCTCGCTCGTCGGCCCCGGCGACGCGGTCTTTAGCGACGAGCTCAATCACGCCAGCTTGATCGACGGCTGCAGAATTTCACGCGCAGAGGTGCAGGTTTACGCACATAACGACATCCGCGAGCTCGAGAACAAACTCGAGCGCTGCAGCGCACCAAAGCGATTGATCGTCACCGACTCGATCTTCTCGATGGACGGAGACGCCGCGCCGCTAGAAGCAATCTGCGATATTGCCGAGCGCTATGACGCGATGACGATGGTCGACGAGGCCCACGCAACCGGAGTGCTCGGCGCACGCGGCGGAGGATTGGCCGAAGAAATGGGTGTTTCAGCGCGCGTCACAGTCCAAATGGGCACGCTCGGCAAGGCCCTCGGAACCTTCGGTGCCTACATCGCCGCGTCTGAGGACATCATCGACCACGTCGTCAACCACGCTCGGACCTTCATCTACACCACCGCGCTGCCACCGCCATCTGTCGCCGCTTCCGCAGCTGCACTCGACCTCGTCGAGTCCGAACCGTGGCGACGCGACCAGCTACGCGCCAACGCCACCCGCCTCGCACAGGGCCTGCGTCATGCGGGATTCAAGATCCCCGGGCCAGATAGTCACATTCTACCGGTCATGATCGGGGACGCCGACGAAACCATGCAACTTTCGGCAGGACTCCTCGATCGAGGCGTATTCGCGCACGGGATCCGCCCGCCCACGGTCCCAGTCGGCACTTCGCGCATCAGGGCGACCGTAATGGCGACGCACAGCGCAACCGACATCGAGAGCGCGATCGAAGCCTTCCAGGTCAGCGCCGACTAAGGCGCGCGGCAGAGCCAATCGCCCACCGTTGAACGGTACCACCGGTACGCACGCCTTTACGGCATTAGTCCGGCCGCGTACGCTGCCGCTCTATGGGCGTCTCCAAGAAAGACCTGAGCGACTGGGATCACCGCTACGTCTGGCACCCGTTCACGCAGATGAAGGAATGGGTCGAAGACCAGCCCATATTCATCGAGCGGGGTGAGGGCAACTACCTCATCGACACTGAGGGCAATCGTTATCTCGACGGAGTCTCTTCCCTGTGGTGCAACGTCCACGGCCACCGCAAGCGCGAGCTAGACGAAGCGCTCCGCGAGCAAACCGAGCGAATCGCGCATACAACAATGCTCGGGCTCTCCAATGTACCCGCGACAATTCTCGCCAAGCAGCTGGTCGACCTGGCACCTTCGCCTCTGCAACGCGTCTTCTACTCCGACGCAGGGGCCACCGCCGTCGAGATCGCTCTCAAGCTCGCTCTGCAGTACTGGAGTCTTCGCGGCGAGGAACAACGCACCCGCTTCGTTTCACTGACGGAAGCCTACCACGGCGATACGCTCGGGGCCGTCGGAGTCGGATACAGCGAAGCGTTCCACCGCTTCTATCGTCCGATCTTGCGACCGTCCCGGCAGATCAAGCCACCGCACTACTATAGATGGATCGAGGGTCAGTCTGCAGATCAAGCACTCCAGTCGTCGATTGCTGACGCCGAGGAAGTGCTCGAGGCGTGCGGCAACGTAACCGCCGCCATCATCGTTGAGCCCCTGATGCAGGGCGCCGCCGGAATGTGGGCTCAGCCTCTTGGATTCTTGCCTGCGATCCAGGAGCTCGCGCGAAAACACGGCACGCTCTTGATTTGTGACGAGGTAGCCACTGGCTTCGGTAGAACTGGCGAGATGTTCGCCGTTCAACACGAAAACATCGCACCCGACCTCATGTGCCTCGGCAAGGGAATCACCGGCGGGTACCTGCCACTCGCAGCGACCCTGGTCTCCGATGAAATCTATCAGCAGTTTCTGGCGCCGTATGACCGGTTCGAGGCCTTCTTTCACGGTCACACGTACACGGGCAACCCACTGGCAGCAGCAGTCGCGGTCGCCAACCTCGAAGTCTTCGAGAACGAGGCCGTGGTCAGCCGCGTGCGCGATCGCGCCGAACACCTCAGCGGTCTCCTCGAACGACACTTCGCGCCGCTCGAGCACGTCGGCGACATCCGTCAGTGGGGAGTCATGGCGGGGATCGAACTCGTGCGCGACCGCCAGCGACGCACCCCGTACGATTCAGCCGAAAGAGTCGGGGCGCGTGTCATCACCGAGGCACGGCGCCACGGAGTCATGATCCGTCCGCTCGGCAACGTCCTCATCATGATGCCGCCGCTCAGTATCACCGAGGCGGAACTCGCCCTTTTGGCAGAGGTCACAGCGGAAGCCGTGTCATCCATAACGTCGTAAGTGTCTATACTCGTGACACTTTCGTACAGATTGTGACACAATTTTGTCTCTTGACGGCGAATCTGACCGAACTTTTACGCGCCCGACATTCTAAGCAGCAAAGCAACGCGGTTGGCATTGGGTTTGCTCTGTATAAGACGCAACTTCTAAACAAGCTCCCCCCGAAGCTCACGAGAGGCCTTCCCCCCGCTCTAGTGAGCTGATTGAATGGGGCCCGTCGATTTCGGCGGGCCCCATTTTGTTAGAACGCTGCTTCCTAGTGACCGGGACGGACACCGGCATCGGTAAAACGACGGTGTCTTGCGCCATCGCTGCTGCTGCTGCTGCCCGTGGCTGTAAGGTCGGAGTCCTCAAACCCGTGGAGACCGGCTGCCGACCTGATCCGCGTGGAGTGCTGATTCCAGAGGATGCGGAAATGCTGCGCTACTTCTCTGGGTGCAAGGAATCGATTGATACGATCTGTCCGTATCGCTTCACCGACCCACTGGCTCCGAGTATCGCCGCACTGCGCGACGGCCACGACATTCAGATCCCGGCCCTCGTCGATACGATCCGCGACTTCCGGCGCCGCTACGACCTCACCCTGGTCGAGGGGGCAGGAGGGCTCCTGGTCCCCATCTGGCAAGATACCACCTTCGCAGACCTCGCCGAGCTCGCCGAGTTGCCCCTCCTCATCGTCGTAGGGAACAGGCTGGGTGCCATCAATCACGCCCAGCTGACGGCGGGTTGGGCCCGCGCCGTCGGCCTCGAAACCGCCGGGTACATCATCAATACGTTGCAGGAGGAAGAAGATCTGGCGGCGCGAACCAACATCGATGTTTTGGCCGACTTACTCGGCCCGCCGATCGGCGTGCTCCCGTGGATGGGTCCGATCGCACGCAGCCCCGAGGATCGGATGCGATTCGCCGAGGTCGGAGCACACTCGCTCGCTATCTCCGCGCTCATGGGCTAGCCGCTGGGCACTTCCTCAATTGCGCGCCGCAGCACTCGCTGCGGCGTAGACCAACTTGAGGGCGACGCCCTTTTCCCGCGCAACACGCCGACAGTCTTCATACTCCGGCGCAATGTTGACCGTCCCGTCTGGCGCAACGCCGACCTTGACCGACACGTCGCCGTATTCCGTGACCACGGTGCGCGATGTTCGCGGCGCCTCGGTGCGCGCCACCGAGTGCCGCCGTATCCCGATGGAAGAAGTCTCGCGCAACACGATCGTCTCCAAAGCACTGCGCTTCGCAGAATCGGCAAGCACGGACAGCACAACCGCCGGTCGGCCTTTTTTCATCACCACCGACTGCAACCATGCATCGCGCGCACCGGCCTCAAAGAGCAGATCCATCACGTATTCGAAAATCTCGGGGTTTGAGTCATCGATATTCGCTTCGAGGACGATCAGGTCCTGCTCCCCTTCGAGAGCGTCCACCTCGCCAAGCACCAGTCGCAAGAGATTCGGACGGTCCGACAAAACGCGGGTGCCGGCGCCGTACCCAACTCGTTCGATCCGCAAGCCAGGCGGGCAACCAGGCCGCCCCGAGGCGGCGACAATGGCCGCTCCCGTCGGCGTGACCAACTCGCCCTCGCCGTCAGAGTAGCGCACCGGAAAGCCTTTCAACAGCTCAACCGTCGCCGGCGCGGGGACCGGCATCGACCCGTGTTGGCATTCGACGAATCCAGACCCGAGCGGCAAAGGCGCGACGAAAACAGCGTCCACACCCAACAACTCGATGCCAATCGAGGCCCCAACGATATCGACGATAGAATCGATCGCGCCGACTTCGTGAAACGAAACGTCCTCGATTGGTTTGTCGTGCACATGCCCCTCCGCGACGGCTAGGGCGGTAAAGATCTCGATCGCGCGGTCCCGCACACCCGGGAGCAGTCCACTTCCTGCGATACGGTCGCGGATCTCAGAGAAGTGATGGTGCCCGCCATGGGCATGCTCAGAGGTGGAGGGATCGTGTTGGCTGTGCGTATCGCTACGCTGACCGTGCATACGCTCATGACGGCCATCAGCGCCCGAAGCACCGCTCAACACGACGTCAAACTTAGTCGCGCTGATCCCATTGACCATCCTCGGGGACGACGCAAGCTCGTAGCCGGAGACTCCGAGTTTCGCCACTTCGGACCGGAGTTCATCCAATGGCACGCCAAGCGCCAGCAACGCGCCCACCGTCATATCGCCGCTGACACCCGAGAAGGTGTCGAAGTATAATACTCTTGGCATTGTATCTCGCATCGACGAGCATCGTCGATTTGTCAAGGCGCGCCCAGCCTGCCTGGCCCTCGTCCAGCTGAGAACGGACTGCTAAGAAAGGTCGCGAGATAGGAACAATAATGGGAACAGCACTCAGTATCGTCGGAACCTTGATCTTCATCGCCGTTTGTCTGGCCAGCCTCGTCTCTCTCATATTTGGGTTCCCCGGCACCTTCATCATCGCCGCGGCCAACCTGATTTACGCCTGGCTCACCGGCTTCGCGACCATCGAGTTCGCGACCTGTCTCTGGCTCCTGGGTCTCGCGACCGTGGGGGAAGTCCTCGACTTCGCGATCACCGCCGCAGCGGCCAGCACAGGCGCCGGACAACCGAGCCGCCGTGTTACTGTAGGCACCATCGCAGGGGCCTTCATCGGGGGCATCGTCGGAACCCCGTTCCTCTTCGGGATCGGGTCTCTATTCGGCGCGTTGGCCGGCGCCTTTCTCGGCGCAGCGCTCGCCGTCAGCACTGGCGGCGGTACGATGAGCGAATCCCTCGAATCAGGATTCGCCGCCCTCCGCGGCAAGCTCTTGGGCTTCGTACTCAAAAGCGGCATTGGTGTCACCATGATCTTGATCATCGCCGCTGCCCTGATTCGATAGTGAAGCGTGGAGTTGCACCCCCGCAAACGACTTCGAAAAACAAACCCCTTGCCAGCAGCTTGGTCAGCTCAAAGATCACAACGCATAGACTTCGCAAAAGCCCGCGTCATTTTTTCGACGACGACGTACCAGTGGCGTCACCACCACCCGTAAGTCACTGACATCCCGTTCTTACGCACGTCAGAATTTGTCACTGGCCCGTCGATTGCTTTGACTCTGCGTATGATGAAGTCGAGATCGAACGCAGGATTTTCGTTGCTGGATCTTCTCGTCGCCTTGGGCCTGACCTTGGTCGTCAGTGCAATGGCGGCACCGACCGCGTCCAAGATTGTGAGCAACTACCAGCTGCGCGCCGCGACCGACCAGCTTGCCATGGAAATTGGCAAAGCAAGAATACGGGCCGTCGGACAGGGAGTCTTTTCGCGAGTCCGCATCACTGAAGGCGGGTACGTCGTCGAGACAAGCGAAGACGGTAGCACCTACACAATCGTCGACGGACCGTTCGACCTGCAAGAAGGCTGGAGCATCAGCGTCGAAGGGAATCACCCGACCTTTAGTCGTACCGGCCTGACGGCGGCTCCCGCCAGTATTTCGGTCGGCGGCAACAGCCTGTACCGCACCCTACACGTAAACGTCCTCGGCCGAGTCACCGCATCATGATGACCGATCAAAAAGGATTCAGCCTGCTCGAAGTCGTAGTCGGACTGGGTCTGATCCTGTTCGTTAGCGCAGGCATGGCGGCCTCCACGATCGGAAGTATCCAGACCGGCGCGGTGAGCAATCAAGTCACGGTCGCGAGCTTTCTCGTCCAAGACAAGATCGAACAGCTTCGATCGCTCGACCCATCCACCAATCCGGCCGATCTAACGGTCGGATCACACAGCGATGCAGCCGGCGCGATGGATCAATTCGGTCAAAGTGGTGGCGCCTATACGAGAACCTGGACCGTAACCGAGGACACTCCGATTCTCGGAATGTCGGAAGTCGTAATCACCGTCTCGTGGAACGGACCAACGCACCAGACAATGTCTGGCGTCACCTTCCTGTGCGATGGAGCATCCTGCACATGAGTGTCCACGGCAGGGTCAAGAATCAGCGCGGTCTGACCTCGCTCGAGGTTCTTATCTCGACGATCCTCGGCTCCGCTGTGCTCTTGGGATTTCACTCATTCAGCCAATCCCAACTCTCGAGTCTACAGAACCAGGCGACGCAGATCAGCGTCCAATCCACGGCTCGCTCAATGCTAGAGGTCGTGGCTCGAGACATACGCCGAGCTGCGATGGACCCGACATGCGGGAAAGCGTTTGACGGGATTGCCATCGCAAAGCCGGGCGAGATCAGGGTTCAATCAGACTTCGACGGCAGCGGCTTCATCGATGCAGCCGAAGAGAGCATTACGTATCGATACGATCACCAGGACAACGCGATCGAACGGGTCTCCGGCGGGACCGCGCAAACCTTGATGACGGACGTTTCGATATCCGGCAGCTCATTGCGCTATTTCGGCGCCGACGGAACGGAGCTGCTTCCGGGCAGCGCCGGTCTGTCATCGGCCGACCGGGATCAGGTCAGGCGAGTGCGCGTCGAGCTAGCGTTCGCCGAACCGGGACACGGACGAGAGCAGCCGCTACGCACGCGGGTCGCGACAGACGTCGACCTCCGAAACCGCTACTTCCTCGGAAGCGAAGCGTGCCCGTAGGCCCGATCGCAAAAACCAATCTCGAAGAACGACTGACAAGCTAATCAGAATTAGCACCGAAAGTGGGGGGGTGATGTGGGATAGTGGTGACGCGGTGCACAGCGACAGGAGATCTCATGACCCAGCACCACCCGCCGCTGCATCAAGACGAACGGGGACTCGTCCTGTCCGCAACGTTTCTCATCCTCGTCGTATGGCTCGTGCTCGCAGGTGGCACGTTCGCAGTGAGCCAACTCGACCTGCGTTCGACATCACATCAGATCACCGGGAACCAAGCACTGTTCAGCGCTGAGGCAGGTCTCGCCCATTCACTGCGCCAGATCAACTCGATCGGCGTCGTCCGCTTCGATGCCGACATCGCCAATCGATGGGCGCAAATCTACGGGGCCGGCGCCAAGAGCTTCGACGACTTCAACGACTACACCTACGATGTGGTCGTCGCCGCGGATCCCGCGGATCCCCTCAACCGCGGCACCCTGACTGCCGTCGGCCGCGCGCCGTTACAAGCTCGCCGTATCGTACAGGTCCAGCTAGCCAAAGGAGGATTCACCGGGCCTCCAGGGGCGATCCATCTTGCAGCGGACGCAGTCGATAGTCAGTTCACCGGCAACGCATTCGATGTCGACGGCAACGATCACGATCAATTCGGCAACCCGACCGCCAACGACCCCGTCCCGGGGATCTCCACCCGAAACGACACAGTGGCAGACGACGTAGCGGGCAGCCTCAACAACAACCAGGCCGACAACGTCCAAGGCCTTGGCTATTCGGCTTCCCCACTGACACCGAGTGTGATCCCCACCAACGGTCCCGGGGTAAGCGATCTCGACCAGATCGTGGCCGACCTGCTGGCAACACCGGGAGTTGTCCAAACTCCCCAAGGCAACTTCAACGGCAGTAACGTCTTCGGCACTCCAGGAGCACCGCAAATTACGTACATGACCGATGACAATGTGAAGTTGAACGGCAACGCCACCGGTGCCGGGATCCTGATCGCCGACGGGTCCGTCACGATCAACGGTACGCTCGACTTTGTTGGCTGGATCATCGTGCGCGGCGACACCATCATCAACACGACTTCGAGCGACGACGACCAGACAGCAGTCCTCGGCAACGCGACGATTCTCGGTTCTCTTTGGACCGGAAACTTCGAAATCAAAGTCGGCGGAAGCGCCATCGTCAACTACTGCCGAGAGTGCCTCGAGCTTGTCGATGGCATCGTCCCAGGCCCCGGGAACCTCGTCCCACGACCGATGGTGATCACGTCCTGGGCGGAAGTGCTCTAACAGTCCGGCCGGAATCTTTCCGAAAGGATCGAATCGTCGCACAGGGTGCCGCAACCGCGGCACCCAGTTTCCGGTCCCAACGCAGGGTTCGTTGATCCCCGTGTCGGCTCGGCTATGGTAGCGATCAGACAGGCCTGAATCTGTCGAGATCACTCCAAGCTCAACCGCACCGAGGACCCCGTGGCCGACTCTGTTTCCCATTCGATTCCCGTACGCCGCGGCCAAGTATTCATGGTTGCGGCCGCGATGGTATGCGGGCTCGGCGGTGGTTTGGGCGCGGTCGCGCTACACAAGCTGATCCACTTGGCCCAGGTTCTATTCTACGGAAACAGCCACTCGTTCCTCGCGGCTGTCGAAGCAGTTCCGGCCTGGCACCGAGTCCTTGCACCAACGATCGGAGGGCTGATCGTCGGTCCTTTCGTCTACTGGACTGCCCGCGAAGCGAAGGGTCATGGCGTCCCCGAGGTCATGAAAGCGATCATCCTGCGCGGCGGCGCAATTCGTCCGCGCGTGGTCGTCGTCAAAGCAATCGCCTCGGCAATCACGATCGGCTCCGGTGGATCCGCTGGTAGAGAAGGGCCCATCGTTCAGATCGGCGCAGCGCTGGGGTCAGCATTCGGCCAGGCTTTGAACGTATCGACAACGCAACTGCGCACCCTCGTCGGCTGCGGCGCGGCGGCGGGAATCGCCGCCGCATTCAATGCCCCAATCGCCGGAGCCCTCTTCGCCGTCGAAGTCTTACTCGGCGATTTTGGCGTTCCACAATTCAGTCCGATCGTCATCGCATCCGTCGTCGCTACCGTCGTTTCGCGACTGATGCTGGGCGATTCACCGGCCTTTGAGGTGCCCGGCCACGAGCTCATCAGTCCGTTTGAGCTAGTGCCCTACACCGTCGTCGGCGTCATAGCGGGCCTCGTTGCCATCTGCTTCATCCGAACTCTCGACTGGTTCGAATCAGTTTTCGACGATAGCCCCTTCCCGCCGGAGTATTTCAAGGCCGGACTAGGCGGGCTCATCGTCGGCATCGTCGGCATCTGGTTCCCGCAAGTTTTTGGCAGCGGCAGTGACACCATCCACGCGTCATTGACCGGAACCCTCGGCCCCGGCCTACTCGCGGCACTTCTCCTAACCAAGATATTCGCCACCTCGATCACTCTTTCCTCCGGCGGATCGGGTGGGGTCTTCGCTCCTTCTCTCTTCCTCGGAGCTATGACCGGGGGATTACTGGGGACCTACATTCACCAGTTCTTCCCGTCGTACACAGCGACATCCGGCGCCTACGCACTCGTTACGATGGGAGCCGTGGTCGCAGCGACAACCCACGCCCCAATCACGGCAATCATCATCATCTTCGAGATGACCGGAGACTACTTGATCATTCCTCCCCTGATGGCGGCTTGCGTGGTCAGCACTCTGGTGTCGTCGCGGTTGCACGAAGATTCCATTTACACGATCAAATTACGCGCAGCGGGGATCGATATCGGCAAGCAAGACGACCCAAACGTCATGCGATCCGTCCGAGTTCGCGACGTTGTAGATCGCCAACCCGAAACAATCCCGGCCTCGGCAAGTTTCGCCGAAGTACTCGATTTGGTATTGGCAAGTCATCACAACGAGTTCTTTGTCATCAACGACCAACAGGAAATGCTCGGCGCTGTGTCGCTCCCAGAAGTCCGACGACTGATCGCGGAAAGTGAAGATCTCAAGGGCATCGCGGTCGCAGGCGATCTCGTCGACGCGACGCGGCCTACCGTCCGGCTCGACGACAATCTCGATGTCGTCATGCAGCTCTTCAGTCACGCCGACTTCGACGGGCTAGCCGTGATCGACGACGAACATCCACGCGTTCTTCTCGGCATTGTGCGCCAAAGGGATGTCATCCACGCCCGCAACCAGGCGGTGCTAGAACAAGACCTCGTCGGCAGCGTTTCGAGCTCTGTCAGCATCGCCGGACGGGTGCGGCAGGTGGACATCGGCGATGGTTATGTCGTCCAAGAGATCCCCGCCCCCCATTCCTTCATTGGCCACAGCATCGGCGACCTCGCTGTCCGCCAACGCTTTGATGTCCAGATCGTCTTTCTCCGCCGCGGCCGAGACAAGGACGGCGAGCGCCACCTCGAAGTTCCAAGACCCCAAACCCTCATCCGGGAAGCCGACACCCTCATCATCGCCGGCGCGAAGGAAGCAGCAGACAGACTGGAACACATATGAGCACTGAACCCGTACGCATCGGCTTCGTCGGCTGTGGATTTATCGCCGACTTCCACGCGATGCTGCTCGCACAATGCAAACACCCACATCAGATTTCTGCCGCCTACGATATCGACAGACCACGGCGAGACCGCTTCTCTGAAAAATGGGAATCGCTGCCCGTGGAATCACTCGATGCGGTCTTGGAATGTGTCGACGCCGTCTTCATTTGCACCTGGACAAGCGAACATCGTCGGCTCGTCGAGGCGGCGGCGAAGGCCGGTGTCCACGTATTTTGCGAAAAGCCCCTCGCGTTTGACTGCGCACAAGCCATTGCCATGACCGACTGCGTCGAGCGTGCCAACATCGTCAACATGGTCGGTCTCGTCTTGCGTTCAACTCCGGCGATGCTGGCTCTGCGCGAAATGATCCACGATCCAACCTCGGGTAGGGTCATGAACATCGTTTTTCGCGACGATCAATACCTTCCCACACAAGGCATGTACGCCTCGGACTGGCGTGCCGACCCAAAGCGGGCCGGCAGAGGTAGCCTCATCGAGCACTCGATTCACGACCTGGACATCCTCGAATGGCTCGTCGGCCCGGTCCAAAGCGTTGCAGCGCGAGAAGCGTTCTTCCACGGGATTCAGGACATCGAAGATTCCGTCACCGCGCTCCTCGCCTTCGCCGGCGGGGCCACCGCAACGCTGTCCTCGGTTTGGCACGATATTCTCTCACGGCCGAGCCAACGCCGCATCGAAATCTTTTGCGAGAGAGCGCTCTATGTCCTTGAGGGCGAGTGGTTTGGACCCATTCGATGGGAGAAACGTGTAGGTGGCAGCGACGAACGCGGGTCCCTCGACGGCGAGGCGCTCACCAATTGGCTGAACGACCGCGATATTCAGATCGGCTATCCCCACGATCGCTTCTTGCAGGCCATCCAGAGCGGCGGAACCGCCGCGCCAAACTTCAAAGACGCAATTCGTGCTCACCAATTGGTCGACGCCGCGTACGCGTCTGCAGCCAACAACGGCATGCCCGTCGATGTCTCGGAACGAATGTCGAAGTAGCAAAGACCACTACAACCGGCCAAGAGCGGTTCAGCGCTACTGAATGGTCCGCCTCAGGGTATCAGCCGGTCAACGACTCGTAAGCACGGCGAATCTCCACCGACTTTTCGTGCGCGACCTTCTGCAGATCTTCCCCCAGCCCGGCGACGCGATCGGGATGGTACTTCTTCATTTGGTCGCGATACCCTCTCGTAATCTCCTCTCTTGACGCACCACGCGGCACGCCGAGAACTTCATACGGATCCAGGCGCTGCCGGTCTGCCCTGGGTTCTGCCGCCGGCCGCCGAGGCGGCTTCATCCCCGGAATCGGTCGATTTCCAAAGTAGATCGCGGCCAACAGGACCAAAAGATCGTCGACGAAACCCGCAGGGAGCCCATCTGGAATCAGATCGATTGGGCTTCCCAGGTACAACAGGGCCAGAGCGAGCAGAACAAACGGACGGAGCGACTTCGTCAATCCAGCCCAGCCTTGCGGATTCCGCCAAACGAAATAGGCAACAGCGAGGACGAGTCCTGGGAGAAGGAAGCGAGTCACGGCTCTTGTCTACGAAAAGTCCGCTGGTCGGCGGGGATCTCGGCGACCGCCGCGTTCAAGTACCCACCACCAGTCGAAAAACAGTTGGTCTGGCGCCGCGAGGACAGGAAGGATCCGCGCGGCGCCAGACTGAGAGGTAACGCAATCGCTCTATTTGCCGTAGCGATTCAGGGACGACATCTCGAAAAAGTTGGCGTCGAACTTGATGTTGGAATCAAAACCCGAGCGCGGTGTCGATTTGACGCCGGCAATCGTAGCCTGATCGCGTTTGATGTTCTCAGCGCATTGGAAAGCCATATTGGAGCCTTGCACCCAGTCCTTCTTGCCGTCCGGACGCTTCACTTCTTTCGGGATGAACGCCATGACCTGGTACGAGTTGAGCAACTCCCCTTTCCAACTGTACTTCGATACCCACGACCCCTGGAACGAGATCGCATCTACGTACATTTCCATGCGGCCAAAAAGGTAATACTTGTCCTTCGGAACCGCCTCCAAGATATAGTGCGGCCGCAGCGCGAGAGACCCGGTCGCAGACGCCCAGGGAACACCCTTCCAAGAATCGTCCATGTACCCAATGAATGGCAGGTCGGGCCACTGCGCGCGCCAGCCGCCATCTTCTAGCCAGTCGAGCTCAGCTTTCGACTCGAGGCTCAGCGGATCGACAATGCGCAACATGTTCTTCGTACCCTTGAACTTCCAGTCGAAGTCTTCCGGTTTTCCGTCAAAGAACGGCCCGTCATCTTGGCTCATGTCGGAGCCGAGAAAGCCGTCGGAGCGATTCGCCGGACTGACGGCGCGGACACGCCGTAAGGCTGGGACAAAGGACCACGAGGAGTCGCGTTTCCCCGGATCGCGATAGCGCCACGAGAGAGCCGCGGTACCATTCAAATCCACCGGCGACTTCACGACGGTAAGAAACTGATTGAGCAAGTTGAGCGGGTTCTCGTCTCGATCCTCAGCGGGGACACCGTCAAAGTACCGGAAACTCGCCTCGACGTCGGTACGCCGCTCTAGCCCTTTGCGGTTCACCCAGTTGAGTTGAGACTCGTTCTTGCTGTTACCGAAATACCAAGTTCGATAAAAGAAGTTCCAAATGACTTTCGAAGCCGCTTTCGGATCATCCTCGGCGACCTTCGGAAACGGAAAACCAAGAATGTAGTCGGGCTGCTTCCCCGTCGCCTTGTCGATGATCTGGCCCTTGTCGCCAATATCGAACTTGCCGGCATTCGCGTCGCTCGCTGCCTTGAAATCCTCCGGCCAAGTATAGATGTCGGTCGGCCAGGCGACGATCTTGTTGATGTAATCACCTTCTCGATAATGTTTGAGAATCTCGGGCGGCAGCAATCCTTCCGCGAGCTTCCAAGTTTGTTTGTTCAACACAACTCCGGGCTCCGGCCCTTCGGCATGTGCGCTCGTTACGATCGCGACGAAGCCCAGCCCCACGGCAGCGGCTGTCGCTAGTGTGCGACGGATCAAATGCATCCCTAGACCTCCTGAATCGATTCGGCCGCGAAGTCGGCCTTGAACAGCGAGTGTATTCAGACCAGCGGAGAAAAATCCAACGCCTTCGAATCCCGCTGAACGTGGACAGAGCGCGCCAGCCCGGGTAGACACTCGCCGTGCGCCCGGATTGCGACGAGGCGAACTCTGAATGTTGGGGCGGGACTCTGGACTTCGCCAGCGGCGAGGCATAGCAAAAAGGGGCAGCATCGCACCCGGGAAAGCTTCCGTTCCGGAGTTGCCCCAAACTTGCGCGATCGAGCAATAGTCCTCGCAATAAGGAGAATTCGTATGAGAATTGGCATCAACGTCGGCTACTCGGGGTCAACGATGTCGGTCAACATGGACGTCATCAAGCAAGCGGACGACCTCGGACTGCACTCGGTGTGGGCCGCTGAGGCCTATGGCAGCGACGCGGTAACGCCACTCGCGTGGATCGCCGGCCAAACCAAGCAAATCAAGGTCGGCACCGCAATCATGCAGATTCCTGCACGAACCCCGGCGATGACAGCAATGACGGCAACGACGCTTGATCAGCTCTCCGGAGGGCGCTTCCTGCTCGGCATCGGGGCCTCAGGCCCGCAGGTCGTCGAAGGCTGGCACGGGGTCGCGTACGGCAAGCCGATGAAGCGCACGCGCGAGTATATCGAGGTACTGCGCCAGATCTTCGCGCGCGAAGCGCCTCTAACGTACGAAAGCCAGCACTACCAGATTCCCTATCAGGGCTCTGACGCTAGCGGCCTGGGCAAGCCTCTGAAGAGCATCCTGCACGGCCGGCAGATCCCTATCTACGTAGCTGCGATCGGTCCGAAGAGTGTCTCACAGACGGCCGAGATCGCCGATGGATGGTTGCCCATCTTCTTTTCTCCCGAGCGCGGAATGAAGATCTACAAAGAGGGCATCGAAGCAGGCTTTGCCAAGGCCGGTAACAACAAGGAGTACAAAGACTTCGACATCGCAGTGAATCCCAACGTGATTCTCACGGACGACGTCCAGGCCGGCATCGACATGATCAAGCCGATGGTCGCCCTCTACGTCGGGGGCATGGGAGCGCGCGGCAAGAACTTTTACAACGATCTCGCCTGCCGCTACGGGTTCGACGCCGAGGCCAAGGAGATCCAGGATCTCTACCTCGATGGCAAAAAAAAGGAAGCAAGTGCAAAGGTTCCGAACCAGCTCGTCGACGAGGTGGCTCTGATCGGGCCCAAGGAGCGCATTCGAGACCGAATCGCCGTCTGGAAAGAATCACCGGTAACCACGATGATTTGCGGCATCGGTCAGCCCGAAGTCCTTCCTTTGCTCGGCGAGCTCAACGACGGCTGAGCCTCACCGAGTCACTGCAACAGCAGCGACCGATTGACGACAAGCAAGCATCCAACAAACGACCACAGGAGGTTCACAGATGGGCATCAAAGCAGGAGATTCAATCCCCACCGACATCAAGCTCAAGGAAATGGGCGATGGCGGTCCGCAAGACGTGACCAGCGGCGATCTTTTCGGCGGCAAGAAGGTCGTGTTATTTGCCGTTCCCGGAGCGTTCACTCCAACATGCTCGATGAAACACCTACCTGGATTCGTCGAGAAAGCAGCGGACATCAAAGGCAAGGGTGTCGATGAAGTCGTCTGCCTGTCCGTCAACGACGCCTTCGTAATGGGCGCATGGGGTAAGGATCAGGGCGCGGCCGGGAAAGTCCGCATGATCGCCGATGGCAACGGCGACTTCACGAAAGCCATGGGCCTGACCATGGACGGCAGCGGCTTCGGATTGGGCGAGCGCTCGCAACGCTACGCATTGATCGCAAACAAGGGAAAAGTCGAGCATCTTCTGGTCGAGCCAGGCCCCGGACTGGACGCGTCGAGCGCCGAGTCCGTGCTGTCCAAGCTCTAAAGAATCAAAACGATTTGGCGGGCGCCGGTATCCCAAATGCTGGCGCCCGCTGATCCAACTTCCGATGAGAAAAAAGCACCCGTGGCGCAACGCCGCCGTCACCGTAGGATTCCTGGGTCCGGTATTCGGCTACGTCATCTACTCTAGTTTCCAGGTCAGCGACTTCGAGTGCACCGTGTGCATGGATTTCGCCGGCCGCAGCATCTGCCGGACCGTTACAGGCAAGACGGAGGTCGAGGGACTGCGCACGGGCATCGACAATGCCTGTGCCAACCTGACATCGGGCGTGACCGAAACGCTGCGCTGCCAACGAACGACACCGCGCGAGGCCCGTTGCAAAACCCTCTAGGGTCCGTTGAAAAACGGGCGCGCAAGGGAAAACGAGGGTTTTCGTGTCGCAGCAAGGCGGCGAACCGGCCGGTCCGCCGAAGGCTTGGCTGAGGTGGGAGGGAAAGCCTCAGCTTTTTCGAGGGTTTGCCAACCCAGCTGTGCCGCGAACTGAGTATTGGCAGCGCGTGTCCTGTTCTCCAACGGGCTGACTAGACCCGACAGTCCGCGAACCACCGTAGTCCATCCTGGTTGTCGCCAACACGCCGAAACCGACCAACTGTCCAGGCCAGGACGCAACGGAAAACGGGAGCGGGGGATGCCCCCGCTCCCGTTTCTATCGATCGCCGCGCCAGGCGCGCTACTGATCGCGGTTATTCACCTCGACACTATCGCTCTGACTGTCATTGCGACCGTCTCCGGCGCTGACACTCGCAGTGAAGTTGAGGGACGTTCCGTTCGCAGTGCTAGCTGCCACGTCGTGATTGACCTTGATCGTCTCATTGCCCGGCCCCTTAAAAGTCGGGAACACCCAAGTCAGAGTCACGATGCCCTCCGAAACACTCGTCGTCGAAGGACCCGGAATCGCTGACGTTAGCGCTGCAGCTTCTGGACCCGTGAGCGTCAGCACGACGTTTTGCGACTCGCCGCGACCACCGTTTACGATCGAGACACTCGATCGCAAGCGTCCGGCACGACCACCTGCGATCGTGACTCGGTTCGGCATTGTCAGCTTCACAGACAACTTCCCGGAGCTCGTCGTTGTACCGGCACGGACGTTTCCTTGGAAACTAGCCTGCGCGGAATTACCAAAATCGTCGAGCAATGTTGCGCGGTTCGTCAGGCTCACACCGGGTGATGCGTCCGGGCCAAGCTGCGCTTTGATGACAACTAGAGTCGACGCACCTGAGGCCAACGACGAAATGTTGTACGTCAGCAGGTTGCCGTCGGTCTCACTCGGTGGCGGCTGCGATTCGACGAAGTCGAGTCCCGGCGGAAGTGCATTGTTCACCACCAAGCCGGTTGTAGTCGCAGCACTTTGGTTGCGGATCTTGACAATGTAAACGACCTCCTCAACCACACCGATGCGCAACGAACGTGGCGCCCCGGACATATTCATAAGATACGGAGTGTCCGGCCCTCGTTCCTCCGCAAAGACGGTCACTTCAGCACCGCTCGCGACATGGCCACCGTCATCGGTCACCCACGCCCGAACCGGTAGCAACGTGCCATCCGCGATTGTGGGGTCCGTAACTTGGAATGTCGCGAAGATGCGATCCGCGGAGCTAGCGAACATCGGCCCAATCGTCCAAGAGAAGGCGGATCCGGCGTCGGCGGCAGGACTCGAGAACAGGAAGTCCAGTCGCGGATCGACATCGGCGTAGACAACGACTCCGGTGAGATCCTCTTCGGTCAAGTTCGCAAAGGTGATCGCGTAGATCAGGTCCTCGTCGAGCCCAACCGGATCCGGAAGATCGTCGATCGACATGCTTAGCGAGGCGGGAGCTGCCGTCTGAGTATCCTCGTACGCCCTCGCTGCGCGTCCGGTGGAATCCGTCACCTCCGCGAAGTTGCGAATCAAGACACCCGCCCTCGTGTCCGGATCCACCTGGGCGTTGACCGTGATCGTGACGCTGGTTTCGGCGGGAAGGAACCCGATACTCCAGCGATCCTCGGTCCCGGGATCAGCCGGCGGCACCGACGATAGGATCGTCAAGTTCGGATCGAAGAGCTCTCGCAGTACGACCCCCTCCATCGCCTCGTCATCCGTGTTCGAGATCAGAATATCGTAGGAAAGGATATCGCCCGGCTCGACCGCGTCGGGCGAGTCGAGCTTGCGCAGCCCCAAGGTCAGATCGGATTGCACGGTGATCGCTACATCCGGACCAACCTCGGTCACCATGATCGGAGCCGTCGCGGAGATGTCATACCCGCTCAGGACGATATCCGTCCCGTCGGCAACCCCGCCATTGACCGCGACGGTCAAGGACACCACTCCACCACCACTGTTCGGCAGATCCGGAGAAGCCCAAGTGACCGTTCCAGTGCCACCGAAGCCAGGCGCAGAAGACGGCGCGGGTTTCGCACTGACGAAGAACGTATTCGGGGGAGTGTCGGCTGTAACCGTAATACCGACGCCGAGGCCACCTGCGTTGCTGTAGGTCAACGTGTACGTGACCAGATCCCCCGCCGAAACCGGGTCGCCGCTTGCCGATGCCTGAATCTCGAGAACCGGCGGTGGTTGCGTTGGCGTTGCCGTCGGCGTCTCTGTGGGAGTATCGGTCGGCGTGGACGTCGGAGTCTCGGTCGGTGTGTCGCTGGGAGTCGCCGTCGGCGTAAATGTCGGCGTCTCGGTCGGAGTCTCCGTCGGCGTGGATGTCGGTGTGGACGTTGGCGTGATGGTCGGCGTGTCACTCGGCGTCGCTGTCGCTGCGATGAGAGTCACATTCACAGCCCCGTCCAAACCGGACACCGGAGTCACATTGAGGCCATCCGGATCCTGCGCCAGATAGTTCGATCCGAGCAACGCATACGTACCCGGCAAAGCTCCACCCAGAATATCGAAGGAACAGGTGTAGAGCAGTCCGTCGGGTATCGGGTCGTTGTTGATCGGTGGCCCTTGGACGAACACGCGAAGAGTCGTTTGGGTACCTACAACACTCACGATGGCGGCTGAGAGCGCCTTCCCTTGTGCGGGATTCGAGAAACAATTCGCCGGATTGATCGACAAGATCGTGTTGTCGAAGGTGATGTCGTTGCCGGTACCGGCAACGACAAAGCTACCTGTCGAAACGTCGAGAGTTGCGTCGATATCGACTGTCGTCCCGGCCAAACCGAAGCCCGTCCCCAAATTGATCAGGACGCTGATCGGAGTATTCGTTGCCGTCGGAGTATCCGTCGGAGTCGAAGTATTTGTTGGTGTCGGTGTGTCCGTCGGTGTCGAGGTGTTTGTCGAAGTCGGAGTGACTGTCGGCGTGTCGGTTGCGGTGGCCGTCGGAGTCTGAGTGGGCGTATCCGTCGGTGTCGAAGTTGGAGTCACCGTAGGCGTGTCCGTCGGCGTGTCGGTGGGCGTCGAGGTAGGCGTCACCGTCGGCGTATCCGTCGGCGTCGAAGTTGGCGTGTCCGTCGGCGTCTCGGTCGGCGTATCGGTCGGCGTCGAAGTAATCGACGGCGTAGCGGTCGGTGTGTCCGTCGGCGTCGAGGTAGGCGTCTCGGTCGGTGTATCCGTCGCTGTCGAGGTCGGGGTACTCGTCGGGGTATCCGTCGGCGTGTTCGTCGGCGTGACTGTGGGAGTATCCGTCGGCGTGTGCGTCGGGGTCACCGTCGGTGTTTCGGTCGGAGTACTGGTCGGCGTTGATGTCGGCGTAATCGTCGGCGTGTCCGTCGGCGTCGGGGTCGGCCCGATCAGCGTAACGGTCATGACACCATCGAGGCCAGTGACAGGCCCCAAGCTCACGCCAGACGGATCTTGCGCAACGTGATTCGAGGTCACGAGCGGATAATTCCCCGGAAGCGCCGAGGCCAAGATCCCAAACGTGCAGGTGTAGAGAATTCCGTCTGGGATAGGATCGGGATTGAGAGGTGCACCCAGGACGGTGACGCGAACGGTCGTAATATTGCTCACGACAGAGAGCACCGCTCCGGTAACCGACTTTCCGGGAACGCTCGCCACACAGTCGTTGATGTCCCATGTGAGCGCCGTGTTGTCGAAGGCGATATCGTTGCCGCCGGCAGCGACGAGAAGACCGTTCGAAAATAGTGTCGTCGAGACATCCGCTACTCCGCCTGGCAGACCCAGCCCGTTGCCAAGATCGATATTGACGAAGACCGGGGTGTTTGTCGGTGTCGATGTCGGAGTACTGGTCGGCGTCTCCGTCGGCGTATCGGTCTGCGTACTGGTCGGCGTCTCCGTCGGCGTGTCGCTCGGAGTGCTCGTAGGAGTGTCGGTCGGGGTACTCGTCGCCGTGCTGGTTGGTGTGCTGGTCGGCGTCTCGGTCGGTGTATCGGTTGGCGTACCTGTCGGCGTCTCAGTCGGCGTGCTGGTCGGCGTCTCCGTCGGTGTATCCGTCGGGGTGATCGTCGGCGTGTCGCTCGGAGTACTCGTTGGCGTCACGGTCGGCGTGTCCGTTGGTGTACCCGTAGATGTCGACGTCGGCGTAACCGTCGGCGTATCGGTTGGAGTCTCCGTCGGTCCGATCAAGGTGACCGTAAGCTGTCCGTCCAAGCCCTGAACCGGACTCAAGTTAACGCCAGATGGGTCCTGTGCAATGTGATTCGAGGTCACAAGATCGTAGACGCCCGGCGGCGCGGACGGAAGGATGCCGAAACCGCACGTATACAACGGTCCGTCCGGAATCGGATCCGGATTTGCCGGCGCGCCAAGAACCGTCACCCTCACCGTGGTCGTCGATCCGAGAACCGAAAGTACGGCACCGCTCACAGACTTACCCGCGACACTCGCCGAACAATCCGAGATGTCCCACGTGAACGCGGTGTTGTCGAAGGCGATGTCGTTGCCGCCGGCAGCCACGAGCAGTCCGTTGGCCGAAAGAGTCGACGTGATGTCGGCCATGCCACCAGGCAAACCGATGCTGCTTCCGAGGTCAATATTGACGATGATCGGCGTATTCGTCGGTGTGCTGGTCGGTGTGCTCGTAGGCGTGTCCGTCGGCGTGTTGGTCGGCGTGTTGGTCGGAGTCTCGGTCGGCGTATCCGTCGGTGTGGCCGTCGGCGTATCCGTCGGCGTGTCTGTCGGCGTGCTCGTCGGCGTCTCGGTCGGCGTGTCTGTCGGCGTATCCGTCGGCGTACTCGTCGGCGTGTCTGTCGGTGTACTGGTCGGTGTATCGGTCGGGGTACTCGTCGGTGTCTCCGTCGGCGTGTCCGTTGGCGTCGAAGTCGGCGT